>MKTJ01000047.1:242031-323805 GCA_001898225.1 Chloroflexi bacterium 54-19 | reverse complement strand
TTCAATATTACTTATAATTGCCTGGACCGCCATATTGGCACCCCCACCGAACACAAAGTCGCCTATTACTGGGAGGGTGACGACGGCACGACCCGCACTATCACCTATGGTGAGCTTTTCCAGGAAGTAAACCGGCTGGCCGCCGCCATGAAAAAACTGGGTGTTAACAAGGGCGACCGGGTCGCCATCTACATGCCCGCCATCCCCGAACAACTCTATGCCGTCCTGGCCTGCGCCCGCCTGGGAGCGGCTCACTCGGTCGTCTTTGGCGGTTTTGCCGCCAGCGCCTTGCGGGACCGCATCATTGACTGCCAGGCCAAAATGCTGATTACCGCCGACGGCAACTACCGGGGCGGTAAGCTGGTTGACCTCAAGAAAATCGCCGACGAAGCCCTGGCCGAAACTCCCACCATCCAGAAGGTTATCGTGGCCCAGCGCCTGAACAACAACTGCAACATGAAGGCCGGGCGCGACATCTTCTTGAAAGATGCCCTGACCGAGTTTGACGAAGACGTGGTCATCCCCGCCGAACCGATGGACAGCGAGGACATGCTCTATATCCTCTATACCAGTGGCTCGACCGGCAAACCGAAAGGCGTGGTCCACGTCCAGGCCGGGTACGCCGTAGGGGTATACGCCACCACCAAGTTCACTTTCGATATTAAGCCTGACGATATTTTCTGGTGTACGGCTGACGTGGGCTGGGTGACCGGGCACAGCTATGTTATCTACGGCCCCCTCATGACCGGTGTGACCTCGGTTATGTTCGAGGGTATCCCGACTTTCCCGGAACCGGACCGCTGGTGGAGCCTGATTGAAAAATACAAAATTACTATTCTTTACACCGCGCCGACCGCCATTCGCGCCCGGATGCGGGAAGGCGAGGAATGGCCGCAAAAGCACGATATGACCAGCCTGCGGTTGCTGGGAACGGTCGGGGAGCCGATTAACCCGGAAGCCTGGATCTGGTACCGCGAACATATCGGGGCCAACAAACTACCGATTATGGATACCTGGTGGCAGACCGAGACCGGGGCCCACATGATTACCCCGACTATCGCCCTGCCGCTCAAACCGGGCAGCGCAAGCTGGCCCTTCCCGACCATCGAAACGGACGTGGTCGATAAAGACGGTAACAGTGTCGGCAGCGACAAGGGCGGCTTCCTGATTATTCGCCAGCCCTGGCCGAGCCAGATGCGGACGATTTACGGCGACAAGGCCCGCTACGAGACCTACTGGAACACCATTGAGGGCGTCTACTTCGCCGGTGATGCTGCCCACAAAGATGCTGACGGCTACTTCTGGATTCAGGGTCGCGTGGATGATGTTATCAAGGTTTCGGGGCACCGCCTCGGTTCGATGGAAATTGAGTCGAGCCTGGTCAGCCACCCGGCAGTGGCCGAGGCCGCCGCGATTGGCAAACCGGACGACATCAAGGGCGAACACGTGAAAGTCTTTGTCATTCTCAAGAGCGGCTACGAACCGAGCGACGAGTTGATGAAGGAGCTCAAACTGCACGTGCGGACCAATGTCGGCCCGGTGGCAGTACCGGACGAACTTGAATTCACCCCCTCGCTACCCAAAACTCGCTCCGGCAAGATTATGCGCCGGGTCATCCGGGCCAAGGAACTGGGCGAACCGGTCGGTGATACCAGTACCCTCGATGGTTAATTTTTAATAATTTCGAGGCCACCTCATTTAGAGGTGGCCTCTTTTTGGTTTTAATTTCTTCTCATTAAGAATTTCACTCTTAGCAAAAGATTAATTTTTCCCCGGTATAACCCCCTGGTTCAGGTTTCTAATGACACATCCGCCGCAGATAGAGTATAATGGGCCAGTCCTGTACGTGGTTTGTCTGAAACTAACGAGTTGGCCTGTTAATTTTTAAGAAGGGGTGGATAAAATGGCTGAAATCGTCAAAGCTATTGATATTGCTGTCCCGGTAGAGGTCGCCTTTGATTTTGTGACGAATCCCGATAACGGCCTGAAGTTTATGCCCAACTTTACGAAATTCCAGGCAGTCGGCCCCCTGAACCGGGGTAAAGGCGCAAGAGTCGAGGCCGCGGGAACCATGTTCGGGGTCCAGTACAAGACCACCCTGGAAATTGTCGAGTTCGTGCCAAACCGGAAGTTTGTCTCACGCTCGACCGAAGGCGTCAAGAGTAATTCCACCTGGCAGTTCAAACCGAACCCGGATGGCGGGACCGAAGTCACTTTCGCCAGCGACTATACTTTGCCCGGCAGTTTCCTGGGCCGCCTTATGGACAAACTGGTCATGGAAAAAGAAATCGAAAAAAATACCATCCAGACCCTGGTCAATTTGAAAAAAATCCTGGAAGGTCGTCCCAACCTGCGGGCGGTCCAATAAATCCGCAAGTAGTTAAGTTAAAGTAAGGTAAGTTTCCCTGAATCATGGCAAGTTCCACCTTTTCTCCCAAAGAACAGCGTCCCGAAGTTAAATCAACCGAACGTCCCGACCGTCCCGGTCCTCAAAAGCCCCGGCGGTCGTGGCGCGGGCTGCTGGCCGGGTTGGTGGTCCTGGTAATCCTGGTCGGCCTGGGAATCCTGGCCTATACCAGCGCGACCGCCGAACCATCCGCCCCGGCTACCACCACCGCTCCCGCCTCAACCCTGACCGTAAAACCGAGCGCCAGCCCTGGCGTCTCAACCACAAACACAAATGGTACGGCCAATAACGCGGTAGTCAGTAATCCGTTTGAAGCGCACCCCATCCTTTACAACCTGGCGGCTACCCCTGCCGATTACCAGGTGCTATTTGCCGCGATGGCTGATGGCTTGCGCCGCTCCCCGGATAGCGGGAAGACCTGGACCGATGTGGCCGACTTTAAAGGGAAAAACGTCACAGCCCTGGTCTACGACCGGGAAGATTCAGAGAAAGGGCTCTACCTCGGCACCGACCGCGCCGGCCTATTCAAAAGCACCGATGGCGGCCAGACCTGGAAGAATATC
The DNA here is from genome assembly GCA_001898225.1 of Chloroflexi bacterium 54-19. Taxonomy (GTDB): domain Bacteria; phylum Chloroflexota; class Chloroflexia; order Chloroheliales; family Chloroheliaceae; genus 54-19. The sequence continues at coordinate 320,835 of MKTJ01000047.1, read as the reverse complement.
GGGCTGGTGGGGCGTCCTATAACCGCCCTGGCCGCTTCCAATAAAAATGTGTATGTAGCGGTGGCCGGACCCCTGGCGACGGTTTATCATAGCAGCGATGGCGGTCAAAAATTTACCGCTCCCGCCGACAATGCCTTGCCCGAAAACTTGAAAGTGGTGACGCTGGCGGTCGATACCACCAATCCGCAAAATGTCTACATGGGAACCGCCTATGTACCAGGCGGCAATAGCCCCGATTGGGTCCGGGTGAAATTTTCGACCGATGGCGGTAAAACCTGGAGCCACGCCGGGCCCTGGAGCGCCGATAAAGGTACCGGCCCCGACCCGACCGGCGCTATTACGGTTCTCTTAATCGCGGCGGGCAATTACGTCTACGCCGGGAACGGCGACAGCCTGTGGCGCCTCTCCAACGACCGGACGGCCTGGCAACCTGTCGCCAGCGGGCTACCCGCGACGGGGGTCTACGCCCTGACCACCGACGCTAACCCAGAAGTCTCCGGCCTGGTCTACGCCGCTACCCGCGATGGGTTCTATCGCAACACCGACGGGCAAAGCTGGCAAAAGATGGCGACCGGCGAAATCACCCCCTTATTCGGCAGTGACGCTATCCAACAAAATCTGACCGTAAGGCCCTCTTTTACGGCTGTTACTACTAAAAACGCCGCCAACTCGGTCAGCGGTCTGCGCTCGACCATGCTTTACGCCGTTAGCAGCGATGGGCGTTTGGCCCGCTACGAAAACCGTGACTTTGGCAGCGACGTGGTGGCGGTTATACCGGGCGCAACCGGTCTGCCTGACTTCACGGCCTACGGTGGGGTCAACCCGGCGGATAAACTCCCGGCCCCCAGCGACGCCGATGCCAAGGCAAACCCGGATAAACTCTACGTGCCGCAATCCGGTCACTATGTCCAGGGCGAATTCAAAACGACCTGGACCCGCAAGGATATTCCGGCCCTCAGTTTTTACGGCTACCCTTTGACCGAGCAATTCACCGAATACGACCCGCGCAGCAAGAGCAACAAACTGGTCCAGTATTTCGAGCGGGTAAAATTCGAACTGCCCATCCCGGCAGGCCCCAACGATTTTGTGCGGACCTCTTTGATTGGCTACGACGCGATTGAAGGCCGTTACTTCCCACCGGGACGTTTCGCCGTCACGACCGACGACCAGCAGTATTTCGACCAGACCAAACACCTGTTAAAGGGAGCCTTCTTCGACTTCTGGAAGAACAACGGTGGGCTATCACGGTTCGGCTACCCCATTACCGAAGAATTCACCGAGAAAAACGCCGAGGGTAAAGACACGGTCTACCAGTATTTCGAGCGGGCCAAATTCGCCTTCGACCCCGTAACCCACCAGGTGACGATTTCCCTCTTAGGTCTGGAAGTGTTACAAAAGAAGGGTTGGGTCAAATAGTTACCAATCTTCTGAACTGAATTTTAGACCGGGTCTGGTGCCAATGATGCCATTTAGAGAGTGTACCCGGTCGATTTTAGTATAGGTAATTTTATACATTTTTTAAAAATGTATTTTTCGGACCTTGACAAAAATTCGGGACGGGTTTAATCTAATGAAACTAGATAAACTTTATCTACAAAGTATAAGATTTTGAGATAGCAAAAAGCCTAAAGGAGATTTCCATGAGCGAAACCAAACAACAGGGGTTTGAAACGCTGGCTTTACACGGGGGTCAGGTCGCAGACGCTACCACCAATGCGCGGGCGGTTCCAATTTACCAGACTACTTCGTTTGTATTTAACGACACCGAACACGCAGCCAACCTCTTTGGACTTAAAGAGTTTGGCAACATCTACACTCGTATCATGAACCCGACCACCGATGTTTTCGAACAGCGTGTCGCTCTACTGGAAGGCGGCATCGGGGCGGTTGCGGTCGGCTCCGGCCAGGCTGCCGAAACCCTGGCTATCCTGAATATCGCCGGGGCAGGTGACGAAATTGTCAGTTCGGCCAGCCTTTATGGCGGCACCTATAACCTTTTCCACTATACCCTGCCCAAACTCGGCATCAACGTAAAATTCGTTGACCCCGGCAACCTGGACAATTTCCGCCAGGCCATTACTCCCAAGACCAAGGCTATTTATGCCGAAACCGTTGGCAACCCGAAACTGGATACTCTCGACATTGAGGCGGTCGCCAATATCGCCCACGAAAACGGTATTCCTTTGATTATTGATAACACCATGCCCAGCCCTTACCTGATTAACCCGATTAAGTGGGGCGCCGATATTGTTATTCACTCGGCTACTAAATTTATCGGCGGGCACGGCACCAGCATCGGCGGTATCGTGGTGGACGCCGGTAAGTTCAACTACAACACCGACAAGTTCCCCGGCTTCAGCCAGCCTGATCCCAGCTATCACGGCCTGACCTTCGCCCAGCTTGGCGACCTGACCCCGCTGGCCTATATTCTCAAACTGCGGGTCCAATTGCTGCGCGACCTCGGCCCGGCCCTGAGCCCGTTCAACTCGTTCCTGTTCTTGCAGGGCCTGGAAACGCTGCCTTTGCGGATGGAGCGCCACAGCCAGAACGCCCTGGCAGTAGCCCAGTTCCTCCAGAAGCACCCGAACGTTTCCTGGGTGAACTACCCCGGCCTGGAAGACGCGGCGGGCTATGGCCTGGCGAAGAAATACCACCGCAACGGCCTCTACGGGGCTATCCTGGGCTTCGGCATCAAAGGCGGTCTCGAGGCAGGCAAGAAGTTCATCAACAACCTGAAGCTGTTCTCGCTGCTGGCGAACATCGGTGACGCCAAGTCACTGGTCATTCACCCGGCCAGCACCACCCACTCGCAGCTAACCGTCGAGGAGCAGTTCGCGACCGGGGTCACGCCGGACTTCATCCGGCTCTCGATTGGCCTCGAAACGATTGGCGACATCCTGGAAGACCTCGACCAGGCGCTCAAGGCGAGCGGCAACTAAGCCAAAATAAAAAAGACCCCTGCTAAACGGCAGGGGTTTTTCTTTTGCAACCATTTTTGCACTATATATCACTGCAAGCAAAACTCGTTACCTTCGAGGTCTTGCATGACAATAACAAATTCACCGTATTCCTCGGCCTCCCGAAAAACGGTGGCCCCGGCAGCCAGGAGTTGGTCGCGTTTGGCATAAATACGCTGGCGCTGCTCGGCGACCGGGACCGCCGACCCTCCTCCGACATTCACATCGAGATGTACCCGGTTTTTGACGGTCTTGCCTTCCGGCACTTTTTGAAAGTAAAGGCGTGGCCCCTGGCCTGCCGGGTCAATTATCGCCGAAGATTTACTCCACTCTTCTTCCGGGATATTGTTGGCGAGGGCGAAAGCTTCCCAGGTGTCAAAGCCGGGCGGCGGCTCTTGCAGCTTATAGTCGAGGGCCAGCGCCCAGAACTTAGCCACCCGGTCAGGGTCAGCGCAATCAAAGGTCACTTGAACCGGAATACCCATTGGCAAACCTCCTTTTCTTCGCTTACCCGCAATTAGGTCAGGCAGAACTCGTTGCCTTCGGGGTCTTGCATAATAATCCAGAACTCGCCCATCTCGTTGTGTTCGTGAAATTTGGTCGCGCCCAGACCTTGCAGGCGTGCAACCTCCTGGTAAATCTTCTCGCGATTTTTCTCACCCGAGGTACCCCTGGGACCACTCACCCGCAGGTCAAGATGCAACCGGTTTTTAACCACCTTGCCTTCGGGTACTTTCTGGAAATAAATGCGCGAACCGACCCCGTCCGGGTCAACGATGGCCGAGGCATCGTTCCAGTTTTCCTCCGGTACGTTCATCGATTTGAGAAAATCCGGCCAGGAAGCAAAACCCGGCGGCGGGGAGTCCAGTTGGAAACCAAGGGTAGCCGCCCAGAACTCCGAAAGTTTCGCGGGGTCGGCGCAGTCAAAAGTTACCTGGTAAGCAATCGCCATAAAAGTCCCTCCTTGCGTTTTCGTCTTAAACTTTCCGATAAATCAGCCGGTTTACAACCAAAATCATAAATCATTTGTTCTAATATAACCCGAAAACCAGGGGCGGTCAACCTTTATACCAATTTTGGGTTTGTCAAAATGTCTTGAAACCCCGGCCTGCTCCCGAAACGGAAGGAGCCAGGTAGGCTGTAGACTATCCAGGTAGGCACAAAAAGAGCGGTAGCAGGCGAGTGCTACCGCTCCCAACGTTATCTCAAATTTAGCCAAAGACCGGGCGGGACGGATAATTTCGCCTGACCCGGCCTTTGGCTTTCGTTAACTATCTTTTAAATACTTTGCGGGCTACAGCTTGCCAGACCTGGTTCATTTCGTTGACCCTCAACACCCGCAGGGCGAAAAGATAGGCCAGTCCGCCCGCCCCGATACCCACGACTACCGTTATAAGGTTTACTATTTTGCCGGATTCGCCCAGGGCCAACGTGACCAAACCCGCCCCGAAGTAGGCGCAGACCATCAAAAAGACCGAGGCCAGGGTCGCATTAAGGAGGGTGCGGTAGAGGCCGTGCCCGCCCAGGCCGCCGAATTGCCGCCGTAAAAGCCAGAACATGATGCTCATGTGGACGACTTGTTGGAGCGAGTTGGCGATAACCAACCCCATCATCCCGGTGTGAATTACCTGTATCGAAAGCAAAGCCACCACTAAATAGGTCAGGTTCGAAACGACCCCGACCAGCACAGGCGTAAGGGTATTTTTGCGGGCGTAAAACGAGAAAATCAACATCTGGTCAATCGCCGCCGCCGGGATACCGGGCAGGTAGCCGAGCAGGGCGAAAAAGGTCAGCCAGCGGTCGGCTTCGGTAAATTTCCCCTGTTCGAAAATCAGGCGGATAGTGGGCAATCCTATAGCCAGCAGGCCGAGCGTGGCCGGGATAATCAGGACCAATAAAAGTTTGAGGCCGTTCATCAGCGTCCTGATATAGTCGCCCAGGTCTTTCGAGGCGGCCTGGCGGGAAAGCGTCGGCAGGATGGCGATAGAGAGGGCGCTCCCGACCAGGCCGAGCGTGAATTGTTGCAGGGTCGTGGCGTAACGCATCGCCAGGATACTATTGTCACCTGATAAACTCGCCAGCGAACGGTCAATAATCAGGACCGAACTGGTAATTAGCAGGCCCAGGAAGATAGGCCGGTAGAGCTTGAGAATTTCCCGGACGGCAGGATGCTTCCAATCGAACGAAAAGCGAAATGGCATATCACGCAGACCGGGTGCTTGCAAGACCACCAGCATAAAAGTGCCGATAACGACCCCGATTACCATGCTCCAGATGCCCCACTGGCTGAAGACCAGAGCAATCACAATCACGCTGGCATTGCGGGCGGCCAATGAGAGGGCCGACCAGGTGAAACGCTGGAGGGCCTGGAGGGTCGCCATCATTATCGAGGAAACACCCAGGAAAACAATACCAAAGAGGATGATGCGGACCAGGCCGGGCGCAATTGACCGGACTTCGTCGGGTTGCCCATCGGTCATGAAGCTCGATAGAGGGTCGGCAATGGCCTGTAAGATAAATAATACACCGACCAGGAAAATCAGTCCGAGGGTTAGCAGGGTGTTGACAATGTGCCAGAATTCTTTCCGGCCTTCGGGTGTTTCCTTGCTGGCATACCTGCTCAGGACCGGGACAAGAGCCGAGCTAATCGCGCCGCTAACCAGCAAATCAAAGAAAATCGAGAGGACGTTATCGGCAATGGCAAAAGCGGTTCCGACACCCACCGTCCCGGCAATACCGGATAAAACTGCTTCTCGTCCCACGCCAAAGATACGGGTCAGGATGTTGCCAAGCGAAATGAGCATGGCCGCCCGAATAATCCCGCCGCTCCCCTTAGCCGGGGTTTCGGCAGGGGCGACCGGTTCGGCAACAGCTACCGGGACCCCATTCAGGCCCGGCTCAACGGTATCATCGAGGCGTAGAGAACTTTCTTCAAATAGTAGTTCTGTGGACCCGGTTTCGGTATCGGGCGTGGCGGAGTCAAAATTATTGCTGGCAGACATTCGTTAGAATTTAACCTTTATAGAGTCGTTGAACGCACCCTTTAGGGCGCGAAACAACGTTGAACGTAGAGGCATGATAAATACTTCGACTGTGGTATTCTCCAAAGATTCCCGTAGCTAAAGGACACAGGCTAACAGGATTCCTGGACAAGTACTACCACAGAATGTGACAAAGAGTCGGAATCCCGTTTAACGTTCTACGTTTTACATTTAACGAGTCGTTATTATCCTTTTTTGGAAAGGGATAGTCAAACTTGAGCTAAATTTTTTTATGCGACCTTAACTTTTCGGTCTTGCCTTAACCTTTTTTAGCGGGTAAACTGTCTTGCAGGAGGGAAACTTTGTGCCCCGCTATTTAACTTTGCATCGCTGGGATGTCACGCCGGAAGAAGCCGCCCACATCCAGAGCGACCTGCGGACCCGCGTCCAGAAGACCAACGGTTTTAAACCTGAAGATATTAAGACGGTTGCCGGAGTAGACTGCTCTCTGAAAGACGAGGGGCAGGCCGCTATCGTGGTGCTGACTTTTCCCGGCCTGGAAGTGGTAGACCGGGTGGTTGCTTCCCGCAAACTGGAATTTCCCTATGTGCCAGGTCTGCTGTCTTTCAGGGAAGTCCCGCTCATCCTCGACGCGGTCGACCGCCTCAAAGATATGCCAGACCTTTTTATGGTGGACGGCCAGGGTTACGCCCATCCCCGCCGCTTCGGGATTGCCTGCCATTTGGGGGTCTTTGTCGACCGTCCCAGCATCGGCTGCGCCAAGTCAGTCCTGTGGGGCCGTTTTGACAAAGAAAAGCTCGGCCCGAACCCCGGCGACCAGCAGCCTATTGTTGATTACAAGACCAAAGAAACCATCGGGATAGCTCTGCGCTCGAAGGTCCGCACCAACCCTTTGATAATCTCCATCGGACACAAAATTGACCTGCCTACCTCGGTAGATTTCGTCCAGAAATGTCTGCGCGGCTACCGTCTGCCCGAAACGACGCGGGGCGCGCATAACTTCGCCGGGAGCGCCGAACCTTTCCCGGTCGCCGCCGCCGATAAACTGGTGGGCGATACGGGCGAGCAACTGGAACAGGGTAAACTTTTCTGAAGACTGCTAACTCTATGCTAAAAAAGCGAAAACGAAATGTAGCCCGGTGGTGGTCCGGCCTGGCCGTGAGCCTCTTGCTGGCAGCCAGCCTGGGCGGCACGACCCGGCCCGAAGCTTTTGCCCAGACCTCGACTACCCAGGATACCGCCACACCGCCCGGCGCTTACCTGACCGAGTTCGCCGTCAAAGATACGACCGCGCCTCGCCGCGATACCTACGCCGTCTTCGCCCGTCTCAAGGGAGTTTCGCCCGACCTGCCGCGCACCACGACCAAACGCACCTACCAGGTGGGCGACCAGGAGACCTTTAACGTGGCCGACCTGGAATTGAAGGTCAATACGAAGGTCACGGCCACGGCGGTCGCAGTCACCCCGCACGTCTACATGTTTTTGGATAATCGCCTGACCAACCTTGATAAGAACAACTTTGTCAGGTGGGCCAACCAGTTCGAGGACAAGATTTACCCGACCACCCGCCAGTATTTTGGCCCGGAAGATTCGCCGGGCGTGGATAACGACCCCCACCTCGTCATTTTGAATACCCCGCTAAAAATTGCCGCCGGGTACTTCAGTTCGGACGACCTGCTCATGCAGTCCATCAACCCGACCAGCAACGAGCGCGAAATGTTCTTTATTGACCCCTCAAAGAACCTGGGTGATGGCTACCTGGCGACCCTGGCCCACGAATTCCAGCACATGATAAATAACCACTCGCTGCCGGACCAGGATGTCTGGTTGAACGAGGGGGCCAGCGTCCTTTCCCAGGTCTTGAACGGCTACTCGGCCAACGGCCTTGACGGCGCTTATTTCGCTAAACCTTCCAGCCAGCTTGACGGCTGGACTTGCGCCGCCTGTGGGACTACTCCCTATTACGGTGGCGGCTACACTTTCCTTTCCTTTATCAAGGACCGCTACGGCTTTAACACGGTGCGGAGCATCCCCCAAAACGGCAAGGGACTGGCCGGGTTTAACGCGGTCGACTTCGCGCTCTACAGCAACGGCCAGCCCAACGAGACCTCGGAAACGCTCTTTAAAAAAATGGTCCTGACAAACTATTTGAACCGCCGCACCGCCGACCCGCTCTACAACTATTCGCAGATCAACGTGCGGGTGGACCGGGTCAGCCCGCTAACAACCGCCGGGACCGGGGACGCTAAAGAGCTAAACCAGTTCGCCGCCGATTACTACACTGTCCAGGGCAACGACAAGGGTTTTACGCTCGACTTTAAGGGCGCGACCACCGTTCCATTGGCCGGACCGGGGCCTCACAGCGGGCAAATGGCCTGGTGGAGCAACCGGAGCGACAACTCGGATACGACCCTGACCCGCACGGTGGACCTGACGAAGGTCAGCAAGGCGACCCTGAGCTATTGGACCTGGTTTGATATAGAGCCGAGTTACGACTGGCTCTACCTGGAAGCCTCTACCGACAATGGCCAGACCTGGCAACCGCTCAAGACCAACAAATACACCACCGACCGCGACCTTTCCGGCAAGGCTTACGGTCCCGGCATGACCGGGCAAAGTGTTGCCAGCGGCCTCGATACCGCCGACACCAGCGAGGTACGGGCCACCTGGGTCCAGGATTCGGTGGATTTATCGAAATATGCCGGGAAACAGATAAAACTCCGGCTCGAATACCTGACCGACGAAGGGTACAGCCGCAACGGGGCCCTTTTCGATGACTTTGAAATCCCCGAAATCGGCTGGAAAGATGACGTGGAAAGCGGCGAGGACGGCTGGGAGGCGGCGGGTTTCGTGCGTTCGAACGTGACCCTGCCGCAACGCTTCTGGGTCCAGGTTATCAGCCGGGACGGGGCTTGCGGAGACTCCAAGACCCAGGACCTGGCGCACGCCGCGAACGGCCAATCCTGTATCCAGGAAATGACCCTGGACGGGGCGAACGCCGGGAAACAATCTTTCCCATATAAACAGGCGGTCGTGGTGGTCGCGCCTTACGCCACCCATACCCTTAATCCTGCTCACTATACTCTAAAATTAGCCAGTTAGTTTGTATGTTATAATCCATCTATTAAGCAGCCCCTGTAGGCTGCTCTGTTCGATTTTGAGTTGATTCAGAAAGCGGAAATTCCGCTTTTCTAACCGTCGGGAAATGAATAAAAGAGACATTTGAAAGGGTGCGCCCTGACCCCTGATCTTCTCCTGCCGGAAAAGAGAAGTCGAGAAGAATTCTCGACACCTCCTACGAGGGTGGTTCAGGGAAGGGCGAGGTTTCTTTACAGGAAACCCAAAAAGTCTCAATACAGATAGGAATATTCTTTTAACTATGACTCGAACTTTTCGCCGCATTATTATTGGATTAGCGCTTTTGCTTGCCTGCAACCTGGCCCTTCAACCGGCTGCCGCCGATGCCGCTGCCACCGATGCCCAGGTTGCCTCGTTCCGGCTATTATGGGCCCGGACCGAAGACCTGGTCTATGATGGTGTCGTCCAGCGAAGTTGGGTCTGGGGACCGGAACCGCTCGACTACAGCTATGTTGACACCTACCGCTATGACGCTTCCGGTCCCTATATCGAGCGGGCTTTCCGCCACTACGACAAAGGGCGCATGGAGATAGACCCACGCCAACCGGTCGGTAGCAAATGGTACATCCGGGGCGGTACCCTGGTTAAAGAACTGGTTGCCGGAAAGATTCAGACCAGCGATACGGGCGAACAGCGTACCCTGAATCCCTTAAACGTGGCGACCCCGGCGGAAATCCCGGTGGTGGGCGACCCCCAGGTGACCATTGACACGCCGACCTATGCTACCTTTACCAACTACTCTTTTGTCACCGGGGTAAGGGCGGCCAACCGGGTCGGGCAGTCCGTGACCAAACTTATCAATCACAACGCCGATACGGTCTATTACGACCCCGGCGACCCCAAGGCCAAAATTTCGACCTACGAAAACGCCACCGGCCACAATATCCCCAAGGCGTTCACCGACTATTTCGCCCAGACCGGGATGGTGCTGGACGCCAACCGCAACCGCGTGACCGAGCCGCTTTTTGACCCGCTCTACGTCTTTGGTTACCCGATTACCGAGCCGTACTGGGCCAGGGTCCAGGTCGGCGGTAAGACCAAAATGGTGCTTTTACAACTGTTCGAGCGGCGGGTGCTGAGTTATACGCCTTCGAATGACCCAGGCTGGCAGGTCGAAATGGGCAATGTCGGATTGCACTACCTGAGCTGGCGCAACCAGAACGAACTGACCTTTACCGGTCCGGCCCGCCTGACCCTCGACCAATTCCGCAAAACACTGGCCTATTACAAGTCCCCGGTCACACCCGATGCGGGCGACCTTTATGCTACAATTGTTAAATACGGGCTCGACCCCGGTGTAGCCCTGGCCTTCTTCGTCCGCGAAAGCGGGGCGGGCACTGCTTCCGGCTATTGCGGCGGCCAGAACAGCCTGGATAACAAAAACTGGGGCAACGTCCGGGGCGAAGAAGACGGCGCATGCGGCTTCCAAAAATTCCCGACCTGGGAGGCCGGACTGGATGCATGGTGCCGTCTCATGATAAAATATTATGTAAATAAAGGGCTCAATCGGATTGAAGATGCTATCCCGGTCTACGCGCCGTCTGCGGATGGCAACAATCCGGCCCGCTATATTAAGGAAATGTACTCCTATATTCTCAAATGGCAGGGGTACGACGTTTAGAACGGCAGACAAAACCAGATGAACCGAGATAGGTTAGCCGAAATTTTAGAAAAAGTCAGTGACCGGGTAAAGGAACACTGGCGGATCGCCTGGGAGAAACAGCTTGAACTGGCCCAGGCGGGCGGGCGGAGCGTCTATAATCCCTACTCCGATAATGATGGCGTGGAAGGAAACGTCAGCGTGGTAGCCAAACCGGCCCCGGACCATGGTCTTAACGGCGATGGTACCGGCAACCAACCTGGACCCGGTGGGGTAGCCGCCGAGGTGCCGGATATAATTCAACAATTGCTGGAATTGCCACCATTGCGCTCGCCCGTAGCGGCCAGTGCCCATAACGTCTACCCCCAATACTATGATAGGCTGATAAGCAGCGTCCGGGCGAACGACATTGCGAATTTCTGCGATTTTATGAGCGTGGAAGGCAATAAGTGGGCCCTGACCGAGGTGCCGGTAGACGAACTGGTCGGGCAGACCCTGGTCTATGCCCAGGAAATCGTAGATGCGATTTCCTCCGCCGACGAACTGCAACTTTCCACCGACGAACGCCGTGAAATTGTCCACATCCTGGACGGGCTGACCCGGCGAGCGGTCGCTTCGATTATGCAGGGTTACGTGGATGGGCGCGACCGGTTACTCATCCGGGCGCTGGCCTCCAACCGCCCCACCGAGGAAAGCCCGACCCTTAGCCCGATTGTCAAAGGTACGGTCATGGGCGGCTTTGGCGAACAGGTCCGCCGCTCCCTCGATGAATTGGAAGCCCTCCACAAGGTCAACAGCGCGGTCAACAGCAGCCTCGACCTCGACTCGATTCTGAACCTGACCGTCCAGGCCGTCGCCGAAGTCATGAATGTTGATGTCTGTGCGGTCTACGTCTTCGATAAGGACCAGGACGAAAACTCGACAATGGTGCTGCGGGCAGCTAAAGGGCTTAACCCCCGCTCCATCGGCCAGATCCGGGTGCGGGTGGGTGAAGGCGTGACCGGGGCCTCGGCTAAAGAAGGCAAACCTATTTCGGTCTACGACATCTGGGCCGACTCTCGCTTCCGCTATGTCGAGGCGTTGCACGAAGACGCCAGCCGCTCGATGCTCAGCGTGCCGGTCATCCTCTTTACCCGCGAAAAACTGGTCGGGGTTATCAATGTGCAGTCGCGGACCTACCGCAACTGGAACAACGAAGAAATCCGCTTCCTGGAAATGGTTGCGGGCGAAATCGCGATGGCTATTGAGAATGCCCGCCTCTACCAGCAGACCGACGAAAGTTTGCGCCAGAAGGTCCAGGAACTCGAAACCCTTCAGAGGGTCTCGAATATGGTTGCGGCGACCCTCGACCTGGGCCAGGTACTACAAATGATTGTCGAAAAGGCAGCAGAACTGGTCAGGGTCGATATGTCGGCCATTTACGAGCTAAAAGAAGACAGCCAGTACCTGACCATCGTCGCCAACCACGGCTTGAGCGAGGATTACGCCCGGCACATGCGGGTGAAACTGAGCGAAGGCCCGGTCGGGCGGACCGCCGAACTCAACCGGCCCGAAAACGTCTGGGACGCCCATTTCGAACTTCACCCCGGCGAGAATTATTATTACAACAACCAGTACACCTCCTGTATGTGCGTACCCTTGAGTGGGGCACGAGGTGTACTGGGGGTTATCTGCCTCTACACACGGGATAAACGCCACTTCAACGACGAGCAGTTGCAAATCATCTCGGCCTTTGCCGACCAGGCTGCTATCGCCATCGAAAACGCCCGCCTATACGAAGAAGCCAAGCGCAGCCTGACTATCAAGGCCGCCCTCTTACAGGAGATGCACCACCGGGTCCGCAACAACCTGCAAACGGTGGCAGCCCTCCTTTCGATGCAGTTGCGCCGGACCCAGACGCCCGAAGTGGTCGGCCCTCTCTCAGAGAGTGTGGCCCGGATTCAGTCTATCGCGGCTATCCACGACCTCCTCAGCCGGGAGGATGTAGGCGTGACCACGGTCAACGCGGTGGCAAAGGAAATCACCGATATTGCCGTCTATAGCCTGGTGCCAAACGACAAAAGAATCCGCTTCAAAATTGATGATGGTAAAGTTCCTATCGCCAGTAAAGAGGCGACCCTGCTGGCAATCCTGATTATGGAGTTGGTCTCCAATGCGATTTTCCACGGCTTCGAGGACCGGAACGATGGCGAAATTCGGATTACGGCCTTCGTAGACGAAGGGCGCACCCAGATTGAAGTCCGCGACAACGGCAAGGGCTACCCCCAGGACTTCAACCTGGAAACGGCCAAGACCGGGTTGGGCATGCAAATCGTCAGGACGCTGGTCACGAAAGATTTGCAAGGTACCTTCCGGGTCGAGAATATCAACGGCTGGGCGACAGCTACCATTATTTTCAACAGCGTCTACAGCCAGGAGGCCGAATCCGGCGCGGACGACGAGATGGTCGGTTATTAGTAGCCAGAGGTCAGAAGGCAGAGGCCAGTTACCAGAAAAGGTTTAGTTTTTAGTAGACCTTAAAGGGCTCACATTCATAGAGTGTGAGCTTTTTCTTTTAGCCAAACTCATCACCAGGATACGCCCTTCTTTAATTGACCCTTTTCCAATTGCCTGAACACAATTCTTCTGACCTCTGACCTGAGGCTAATGGCCCGGAATGTGCGAATATATTCTTTAAAAATCACAAAATGGTGGTTGAGAAGAACCAAAGGAGATTAAAAAATGGCTGATACAACATTAAATGGATTGCGGGTAGCCATCCTCGCTACGGACGATTTCGAACAGGTCGAGCTTGTCAAACCGAAACAGGCCCTGGACCAGGCCGGGGCGATTACTAAAATCATTTCTCCCCAGCCAAAAAACGGCCAGGTCGTCGGCTTCAATCACGATACCAAAGGCGACACTTTTAAAGTAGATTTACCGCTGGAACAGGCCAACCCGGCGGAGTTTGACGCGGTCCTCCTGCCCGGTGGCGCTCTAAACGCCGACAACCTTCGGGTAAACCGGCAGGCCCAGGATTTCGTACGCCAGGTTGACCAGGCCGGGAAACCTATCGCGGTCATCTGCCATGCCCCCTGGCTGCTGGTATCGGCGGGGCTCGTCCGGGGCCGCAAACTGACCAGCTATCACACTATCCAGGACGATGTCCGCAACGCGGGCGGCCAGTGGGAAGATAGCCAGGTCGTGCAAGACCGCAACTGGGTTAGCAGCCGCCAGCCCGATGATATTCCGGCCTTCAACCAGGCCATGCTCAATCTCTTTTCAAAAGGCGTTTACGGCAACACCAGCCAGAATAGTGCCGAAACGTTGGCCCCAGAAGGGGCTTATACCTCGGAGAGTCTGCTGGGTGACCAGTCTACCACCGAAATGACCGGGGCTACCGGGCACGAAGAAAACCTGAAGGGCCAGGACGACGTGTTGATTCACGGCGAACAACATTAGAATTTAGATTTATTTCCAAAAGCCGGGAAACCATAAACAGGGTCTCCCGGCTTTTGGTTTTATAGCGGATTTAGTACTTTTTACAATTTGCCGCCAAATGTGGAATAGGTCATATCTCGGCTTTTGGAATCTATATATAATCAGAAAATAGTTAGCTTATTAAACTTATAAGCTATTTTATCGGCACGAAATTCAAGTGCTAAAAGTTTTATCCAAAGGGGGACGCCAGGTGGGCTGGCTTATTGTTGGACAAAAAGGAATAGCCGCCGGGCAAACATTCACGCTCGACCAGACGCCTTTTAGCTTTGGGCGCACTACCGACAACCGGGTCGTGCTGTCCGAAGGCCAGGTCTCGCGCCATCACGCCGAAATCCGCTACGAACGCACCGGGTATACCATTTACGACCTGGATAGCAGCAACGGTACGCGGGTCAACGGCGAGTTCATCCGGGGCCCCCACCCGCTACAGGACCGCGACATAATCACTATTTCCAAAAATGTCTTTCAAATCGTGGCCGCCCCCGCCGTTCACCAGCCTACCAACGAAACTTATCCTCGCCTGTTACACCTGAAACCGGGGGAACCAGCCCAGACCGTTTTCCTGACCGGCATACCTTTGACGATTGGCCGGGACACCAAAAACAGCGTGGTTATCCAGGGAAGGCAAGCCTCTCGCTTTCACGCCGTTATCCGCCAGACCCCGGATGGTCCGGCCATCGTGGACCTGAGCAGCAGCAACGGCACCCTGGTCAATGATGAACGAATCCGGCAGGGCCAATTGTTACAGCATAACGACCGGTTGGAGATTGGCGGCGAAACCCTGGTCTACCTGGCAGGCCCGGTAAGCGAGTTAGGGCAGCCAAAATTACCGGCCCTGCCGGTCCCGGCCCCGGTATCCCAGCCCCTACCCCTGATTAATAACGTGGTCCCGGCCCAGCAGCCCCAGGTCGCGCCGCTACCGCCAGTACCGGTGGGAAGGTTAGCCCCGGTGCCTCCGCCAATCGCCCCGGATAATCACCAGCAACCTGGTCACGTTGAATACGGTATCAAATGTCCGGGCCGGTGTGGCCGGACCTGGCCGCTTTATATCGAACATTGCCCGCTTGACGGCTATCTGCTGGCTAACGGCCAATCGGTTCTGCTGGAAGCCTATAACGGGCCATCGGCCAAAGCCAGTTAACCCAGGAAGATTTATTATTAGAATGAGCCAGCCCAACCCAAATTTTAATCGAGCGCCCGCGCCCCAGCCGCCTTTCCCAGGCCAATACCCGGCCCCAGCTTACCAGGCACCACAACCGCCAAACCCGGCCCCGGTCCAACCGCCCAGGGACACCAGTTGGCCGCCCCGCTGCTTTGAAAAGCCGGTGGTTTCCATCTACGAAATCCAGCAGTTGAACCTGCCGGTCAATTACACCGAGTATGCGACGGTCGGGGCGGGCCTGGGCAGTTTTAGCTGGGTGGATGCCCTGCGAGTGTCGGGCGTGCAAGCCTCCAATATTGCTGCTATCGGTATGGATGCCCGCCCTTACGATCATTACAACCACCTGGCCCGTAACTCGCAAATACCCGATTGGGAACGTCTCCGCTCCAATTCGGAGTCAACACCCGACAATTTGTGGGGCTGGCCGGGCTACGCCCTGCGGGAAATCTGGGCCGAGACTAAACGGGGCCACCTGGGAACCGCCCTCAAACTCTGGTGGCAAATCTTTGGCGAACCGAGCCTGACCGATACCTATACCCCGCGTATCGGGGAGGTCTTTCGCTCGGTGGACCGGGAAGCGCTGCGGATAGGCTGGGGCCAGATTTACCGTTACGGGCGGGTGCGGGCCATCCGCAAGACCGACGATGGCCGCTACCTCATCGCCTACTCGACTCGGCAGCCCGGTCAACAAAATAACGGGCCAACCCATTTCCTGCACCTGGCCCATTACCTGCATATCGCGGTCGGCTACCCGGCCCTGCAATTCCTGCCGGACCTGCAAAAATACCGGGAGCAGACCGGCGATTTCCAGTCGGTAGTCAACGCCTACGAAAATCACGACCACCTATATGAACACCTGCGCCGTCACGGGGGCCTGGTGATGGTACGGGGGCGCGGCATCGTGGCGTCGCGCATTCTACAACGGCTGGCCGAAGAACGGACCCACAACCCGAATATTGGCGTCATTCACCTGATGCGCTCGCCGGTCGCCCAGGGGCACCGCTACCGCAAGACCAACCGCCAGGTAATCAGCCAGTTCGAATTTCAACCGTTTAACTGGCCGCGGGGCTGCTGGGGCGGTTCCTATCGCAAACTCCTGGAAAAGTCTTCGCCGGAAGAACGCAAAAAACTGCTGGAGGTCTGGGGCGGCACCACGACGGCCCGCCGCCAGGACTGGCTCGAAATCACCCGCCGTGGTTTGGCCGAGGGCTGGTATCAAATCGTCTTTGGTGAGGTTGAAAATGTCGAGCGGTTGCCCCAGGGCCGCTTGCAAGCCCGTATCGTAACCAAAGGACAGGTGGCGGGCCAGTTTACCTGCACCGCCGACTTCATCATAGACGCGACCGGGCTGGAAGCCAAGGCCAACTCTAACCCGCTGCTGGCTGATTTAATCGGTAAATTCGGCCTGCCGTTAAACCCGATGGGCCGGGTCCATGTCGAAAACGACTTCGAAATACCGGGTATGCGGAACGGCACGGGCCGGATGTACGCCGCCGGTTCCATGACGCTCGGCGGACCGTTAGCGGCGGTCGATAGTTTCCTGGGACTGCAATACGCCGGGCTCCGGTCGGTCCAGGCCCTGCAAGAAGCGGGCGCGTACGAGCTTAAAAAATTGGGCGTGCTGCGCTCCGTCAGCCAGTGGCTAAAATGGGCCAGAAAGGTACAACCATGACACCGACTTTGTGGGGACGCTGGCAATCGCGGACATTCTTGCTCTGGACGGTGGGCCTGATTATTACCCTCTTTTACATGCTAATCTTCGGGCCAATCGGTATCGGCGGACACGCCCCGGACGCCTGGAAATTATTGCTCATCCTGTTGTACGTGAATGTGCTGGGTATCGCCTGGGATGCGCTGTACATGTTTTTGCAAAGCTTTCGCTGGGATGGCGATTGGCCCCTGGCCTACCAGTTCGGGGTAACCCTACTCGAAGGCGTGGTGGTCTATGTCCTGTTTCAACTGAACTGGCTGCCGGGAGTAAAATTCGGGGATGGCGACTTCTGGCGGTTCTTTTTTCACTACGGCACGGTCTGGTTCTGGACCAACTGGTGGTTGTTCGGCCCGCTCCGGGTAATTTTTCCCGGCTGGCGCTTCAACGGCGGCGAGATTTTTTCTAAAATTTAACTTTTAATAAAAATACCCCGGCAAAAACCAGGGTATTTTTTATTAAATGGATAAACTAACGATTGGGCATCAGGTCGCCGCCTGTGACCCAGATTTTCTCACCACTGAATTTCTCGACCTGGGGGTTCCAGGGAAAGAAGATTATAACCTGGAAGTTGACCCGCTGGCCGCTTGGCGCTTGCCCGGCCCATTCGCCTTTGTGGGTACCGCTGACATTGGCGACCTCGAAAACTCCCTGCGGCCCGATAGCAATATCGGTCATCTTGAAGTCAATATCGGGGAAGGCCCCCAGGAACGAGGTGTAAAACTGCCGGGCCCCGGCGTGGCCTTCCCAGCGCTGGTCGGTCCCGACAACCTCGTAGACACAATCTTCGGTCAGGGTATCAATCAGTCCCTGGAGATTGCGCTGGTCTTCCGAAACAGAGTGGCTAATCCAGAGAGCCCGGATTTTCTCGTAAAGTTCGGGGGTAATCCGCCAGCGCAAGCGGTCCTGGATGGTGGTCTGCGGCGTTGAAGACTCCATAATTCAAGCTCCTTTACAACTTACAGGTTATACCTACTTGGTTTCGGCCAGGGCTTCGGTTTTGACGATGGTGCCGAACATCTCGACTTCGACCGGGTTTTCCAGGCTGGCCGAAACCCCGCAATATTTCTCATGGGAAAGTTTGACGGCCCGGTCTACCGCCTCTTGAGTGACGTTCGGCCCGGTCACGACATGCTCGACCACCATTTTGGTAAAGGCTTTAGGCAGTTCGGCCTCCTCCCAGCCCTTGATAACGAGCCGGTAGCCGGTTACTTCCTGGCGCATCTTCCGCAGGATACCCAGGACATCAATCCCGGTGCAACCGGCGAGTGAAAACATCAACATCTGCTTGGGGCTAAAAGCCTTGCCTTCCCCGCCTCCGGCCACGGTGGCGTCCATCTGCATTTTCTTGCCGTTATCGCCTTCGGCCTCAAACAGGAAAGCGCTGCTGGGGTTCCAGTCTAAATTAAGTTCCTTCATTTTTCTTATCTCTCTTTCTTCTTAATGTCTTTTAAAATTCTCAATGTAATCGTTCTTTATCAACTGGTCCTTTTGGCCGTCATACGACTTACCAAGACAAGACCATAACCAACCATTACCATTAGCATCACAAAGGCTATATACGGTGTCCAACCTTTCGGCAAGATTGAAAGGTTATCGAGGATGTGACCAATACAAGAAAGCAAAAACCAGCCGTTCATAAAAATACGGTCATAAGAAGGCTTTTCATGTTTGATGAAAGCTCGCCACAGGTAAATCGACAAAAACGCGGAAAAAACTACAGCCACTACCAGATAAAACAGCGCTAGCTGATTCATGGCAATCTACCTTCTCAGAACTTCTAAAACCGGGTTATGCCTTGCCGGCCTGGTCCGGGCCGGAACTTACAAATTATCCCGGTTGGTAGCCCGGCGCTTCATATAGAAGAAGCCATAAACCAGGGCGGCCACAACCAACGGAATCGCTATAAACGGTAGAAACGAGGACGGCAGGACACCGGTGGAAGCCAGGAGGCTGGCCGCTCCAAAAACTACCAGGGCCAGGCTGAAAAAGATAACGTCATAGGAAGGCTTTTCGCGTTTAGCAAAGACATTCCAGAGAGTTGTCAGCAAAATCGCCAGGGCCACCAGGACAATAATAAAATCCAGCACAAAGCCTTCATCCACCGCGAGTAATCCTTCCAGTTAAACACTTCAAAGCTAGTTCCGACCCAACAGGACACGGGCGGGTGCGCCATCGGCATCCTTGATTTTGATGGGCAGGGCAAAGATGGTATATTCGCCCGGCTCAATGCCGCGCAAATCGACCCCTTCGACCACCACGACCTTTTTACCGAGCAGGGTATAGTGGGTGTCGGGCCGGGACGGTTCGAACTGCTCAATCGAGAGATAATCGTTGCCCACCAGCTTGATACCCCGGTCCACCAACCACTGGGCGCCGTCCGGGGCCAGGGCGATATAATCGGTGTGAAACTCGCTGGGGTCGTCCCAGATAGCCGAGTTAGTCGTCTTGAACAGCACTCGTTCGGCCCCGGCAGGCAGACCGGAAGCATCCAGGTCAGCCGCGCCGATGTGATGGTCCAGGTGGGTAAAGTCGAGGACGTAGACCGTGCCGACCAGGGCATCGAGCGAAAACTGGTCAATCCCGGTCGCGCCGTCAATGAAATGGACCGGGGCATCCATGTGGGTGCCGGTATGGGCGCTTGCCAGGATTTTGGTAATGTTGGCAACGCCACCGCCGCTAATAGTGCCGATTTTTTCAAGTTCGAGGGAGGGGTCACCGGGCCAAACCGCCAGACCGGGCCGTAAGCTCACGCTTATGTCGTAGAGTTCTTTAAAGTTCATCTTTGCCCTTTTAGATTTAGAAGTTAGAGACTACCGCCGGTATTTGCGTTGCCAGGTGCGCTCCTTGCCATAACTGGTATAGCCGCCCCGCACTATAAACCAGGGAATCATGAAGATTATCAGGCCGATAATAGCCGGAATAATCGGTAACTTTTCAAAACCGGGCTCGGTTAAACCGAGCAGGTAACCCACCCAGGCCCCGATAATGGCCCCGCCGAAAGCTACCAGGATAGCACCCAGCCAGCCAAGCGGCGGCCAGAATTTGCGCTTGGCAACCTGCTCGGTCACGGTTCCGCCAATCAGACCCAGCACCAGGTATCCAATCAACCCAACTAACGTAAAAGTCACGCTGTTTTCTCCATTGTTAAATAACTGTGGTTAGAAATTCTAAAGATTGTAGACCGTTTTGCCATCAGCAAACCAGCGTAGTAATAAAAATTTCTCCAAATATTATATCACGTCAGCTTCTTTCCTTAATTAAGGTCTCTGATTAAAACCGGACAACGGCTAAGTGTTTAGCGTTCAGTTTTAGAGTTTAGTAATAGGGACTTCTTAATTCCGCTCACGCCTAAAGGGGCAACTGTAGGTGTGCCCAAAGCTAAACACTGAACCCTAAAAACTAAAAACTTTGCACTCCACCGGGGTACTTTTAGATTCAAATTTGCAAGGTATAAAAGGTTGGGATATAATCAATAAGTTGTTTTAAACAAGGCTTAAAGGCGAGGTACTAATTTGTTCAAATCGCTGGGTAAGCAGTTGCTCGGCTTCGGCTTAACCCTCTTTTTTCTTGTAATTGTCCTGCTCAATGTAAAATTTGATGAAGTTGGCACCGCCTTTGGACAGGCCAACTACCTCTATCTCATTCCCGCAATCACCATCACATTTGTGGCCTACCTGGTCCGAGCCTGGCGCTGGCAAATCATTCTCAAACCCACCAAAAAAGTTTCTTATGGCTCCTCTTACTCGGTCATGATGATTGGCTTCATGGCAAATAACCTCCTGCCCGCCCGGATCGGCGAATTCGTCCGGGCCTATACGCTCGGCGCCCAGGAGAAAATTAGCAAAAGCCTTAGTCTGGCGACTATCGTCCTCGAAAGGGTCTGCGACGGCCTGACGCTGGTGGCTTTCATGGGCATAGCCCTGGTGGTCTTCCCCTCCCCCAAACAGACCGGTTGGACCGAGTTTATCGAGGTCTTCTCAACCGCGATTTTCCTCTTTGCCATTTTGTTCCTGGTCTTCCTGATTGTGCGGGAAAAACTGGCCCTGCGGGTGGTTAGCTTCCTGATGAAACCACTGCCCAACGGTCTTGAGAAAAAAGCCCACAATTTATTGACCAGTTTTGTGCTGGGTCTGCACGCCCTGAAAAATGGCCGGAGTATTCTCGCCATCGTGGGGACCTCGGCCCTGGTCTGGACTATGGAAAGTTGCAGCTATTACCTGATGCTGCGAGCCTTCAAAATCGACCAGCTTATGGGGCCGCTCGAACTGGTAGGGGCTGGTCTCTTACTGCTCGTATTTGTAAACCTCGGCACGATGGTGCCGAGCGCACCCGGCTTTTTTGGGGTCTACCAGGCCGCCGCGACCGTCGCGTTGGGGGCTTATGCCGTCGGCAGCGCGACCGCTTTCAGCCTGGCCCTGCTCACCAACACCTTCCAGTACGTGCTGGTTACGGCGATTGGCCTCTTCTTCTTCACCCGCCGCAATATGTCGTTCAAGGCTTTGCGGGCGAATAAAAAGGCCGGGGACCAGGAGCAGGAAGCCGAAACCGAAGAAGCCGCCACTACCCTGGGCCTGGAAGACCCGGAAAATGAAAATGCCCAGAAAACTTCATATTCTGCGGCAGATAGCTAAACCGGGTGGTAACTTTTATAATTGCCGTAACGTCTTGTTTAAATAGACATCGAGTTTTTCAAAATATCCGGCTATCAGGAGGAGTTAGCCGGACAGCCACCCCTGGAAGGTAACAATGGGTTTCATTCGGAAAAGTAACTGGAAGTTCTGGTTAGGATTAATTATCGGCCTGGTCTTTCTATACCTGGCCTTTAGCGGGCAAGACTTTAATGAAATCGGGAATTCGCTGGGCCAGGCCAACTACTGGTGGCTAATTCCCGGACTGGTCTCCTACTTCATCGGCGTCGGCGTCCGGGCGGTGCGCTGGCACTACCTGTTAGGCCCGATTCAGAAAGTACCTACCCGGCGCCTTTTCCCGGTGGTAGTCATCGGCTACATGGCAAACAACGTTTTGCCCGTCCGCATGGGTGAGGTCGTCCGGGCCTACGTGCTGGACCGCCGCGAAGGGGTCCGCAAGACCGCCGCCCTTGCAACCATCGTGGTCGAGCGCATCATGGACGGCCTGACCATGTTGCTTTTCCTGGCTGTAGCGTCGCTCTTTGTGACGGTAAGCTCGGACATCCAGGGCATCGAAAAAGTAGCCTCGATAGTCTTTATAGTCGGGATTATCCTCTTTTTCGTGGTAGCGCACAGCCGGACCTGGATGAAGCGGTTGGAAAACTTTGGGCTGCGGTTCGTCCCTGGCAAGATTCGCCCGAAAGTGGCGGGACTGGTCGAGTCATTTATTGACGGTTTGCAAGTGCTGCGCCAGTGGAAAGACCTCTTAATCGTCTTCGGCCTCTCGGTAATCGCCTGGATCTTTGAAGCCGGGATGTTCTGGTCGGTCGCGCTGGCTTTCAACAACCTGAACCTGGGCGCTCCCGCCATCTTTATGACTCTTGCTGTTGCTAACCTGGCGACCCTGGTGCCGTCCACCCCCGGCTATGTCGGGCCGTTTGACGCCGCCGCCAAGCTGGTGTTGCAGAAAATCTTCGGGGTTGGAAGCGTGGCCTTGAGCTACATCATCCTGCTCCATGCCGCCCTCTACCTGCCCGTGACGCTGTTCGGCCTCTATTACTGGGTCAAAGAGCATTTCTCTTTCAGCGAAGCCGACCAACTCCGCAAGGATACTATTTCCGAGAAGAAAGAGGCCAAACTTAACGGCACCGTTAGTGCGGCCACCTCGCCCGGCTTCAACCTGAAACAGTCGCATACCGACGCCAAGACCGCCGCGGTCCCCGTCAAGAGTTTGAGCTCAAAAGAATAGATTTTACGGCTAAACGCCACTGTTTGGATGAAATTTCCGGCCAGTGGCGTTTTGATTTTTATACTTCGAAGCTTCACCTAGGGATGTTATAATTGAGGCATGGCAAAGCTTACCCTCGAAATCTATTTTTCCGGCCAACCGGTCCAGGCTGTCGCGGAGGAAACCGAGGTAGAGTTGCGCCTTTCGAACCGGGGGGAAGCCGCCCTGACCGGGTTGGAGTTAGCGGTGGGCCGGGATAAAGTGCGGGCCGGGTTCGGCCTGGAAGCGGGCGCAACCCTCTTATTGTCGTACAAGGTGCAGGATTTGGCCGGGCGTCTGACCTTTCAGGTCCGCGACAAACGGCAGACCCTGGCAACCGTCACCCTGGAAGTTTATCCCCGCAAAATCAGCCGGTCCGAACTGGAATGGCTCAAATACCGGCGTCTGCCCCGGTTGCTGGCCCAACTCGATACTCCCAACACAATCCTTTTGGACTACGACGATAGCCCGGCAGACCGGACCTTTCTTTATACCAGCCTCGACTTTACCGCCCAGAAACTGCGGGGGGTCTGCCGCCTGCTCCTTGAAGAAGGGCTGCTCGGTGGACTGAGCCAGCGCCTAGACTACCGGGTTATCGAAAAACCGCGGCGGGACGAAGGGACTATCCGGGGCAACATTCGCTGGAACCCGACCGTACAGGAATGGCTGAACTCGCCCGCCGAAACCGGCCTGACACATCACTGGGTCGAGGCTCCCGCCGACTATGCGACCCGGCCCAATCTGTTGCTGGTCTTCTGGCTCAAAGAGCTAATTTTCGAAACCCGCAAACTGGCCTGGCAGGTCGAAACCACCGGACAGGCGTCAAGCCAGTTGGTAAAAGGAGCGGGCGAGTTCAAAGAATATGCCGGGCGGTTCGAGCAGTTTTTAAAAATCCAACAGCACCTGCAACCGGTCCTGACCCGTCTGACCGAGCATCCAGCCGAACGGCCAGCCGAGGGGTTCAACCCGCGTGACCCGGCACAGTGGCCCGGTATTGCGCGGGACTGCCGGGAGAGTTTTAACCCGGCCTACGCCCGGTTGGTCGAAGTTTTTGAGGAATACCTGCGGCGCTACATCCGGTTGCCGGAAGAAGGCGGCGAGGCCACCGGAATCCAACCGTTAAGCGTTATATACGAGTGGTGGTGCGCCTGTGAAATTGCCGCCACGCTCGGCCTGACCTTCGCACCGGGCGAACAGGGCCGCCAGAGCGGCATTTTCCGGTCCGGCAAGACCACCCTTTTTTACAACCAGGCCGCGCCAGGTGGCTGGTATAGCAGCGGTAGGACCCAACCGGCCCGGCCCGACCTTCGTTTCGAACCCGACCCGGCTTCAGGGCGGGGACGAATCTTTCTTGATGTAAAATACCGCACCGCTCCCGGCGACCTGACCAGGGCCCACCCGGAAGATATGTACCGGATGCTGGCTTACATGAACGATTTCGAAGTGCCCACGGGGGTGATTATTTTCCCCGGTACCGCTCCCGAACCTCAATTGCGGCTGCTTGAACGCCCTGCGGACTGGTCCGTGGACCGGTCCACAGGTGGCTCCCGGCGGGGCGGGTGCCTGGCCGAACTGAGCCTGCGACCACCAACCCCGGACGAACCGGAAGTCCTGGCCCGCTGGGAAACAGTCCTGAAAGAGTGTCTTGTCCGGCTGCAAACCCTCCCCTGACAGGTTAAGCGCCTTTTAAATCAAGTGTTTTGCTCTCTATAAATTAATTAACAATAATTTCATCTCCCGTTTTGCACCGGCGTGGTAAAATAGACTCAATAACACGCAAAATCATCGGATTAAACTCTAATCTAAACGGCTGGCAAAAAGGGGTCTTGGCTTCCGCTTTTTGACGTCTGGCCGGTGGTTTTCGAAATTAACCTACATTACGTCCTTACTTACGATTTCGGGAGTAACTGCAATGGCGCCGTTACTCCCGAAGTTTTTTCTCACCGGAAGATTAAAACCCAGACATCCTTTAGAATAGTGGTTAGGACAAGGGCGCTTAAATTCTTGTTCCTTGTGTCCATTAGACAGAGGATACCCGCAGGCGCGACCTGCAAGGTCGTGGCAGAATCCACAGAATGAGACTCCTGGAAACTTTACTCAAATCCTTGCCTGACAGGTGCAATTTATATTTACCCAGGCATTAGCCGGTGAAAAATAACACTTCAGGATATTTAGCTTGAGGCTAAGAGTATTTTAAAGATATATGTACTTTTGTGCTATTCGTGATACAAAAAGACGGTTGATGTGTTAAAATAGGCCCAGTGAAATTATTTAGTAGATAAGTTCAGATGCCACTTAAAAATGCTGCAAGAACTCAACATTTCGAATTTCGCCATCATTGACCGGCTGAACCTGAGGCTCAACCCGGGGTTCAATGCGCTTACCGGGGAGACCGGCGCCGGTAAATCCATCATTATTGACGCGATGGGCGCCATGCTTGGCGAGAAAATCGGGGCGGAATTCGTCCGGCACGGCACCGACCGCGCCCGCGTGGAAGGCTTCTTCGAGGTAAAGATTAACTTCGAGGACGAACGCTTCCGCCACCTGCTTACCCTCCTGGACGAAAATGAATTGCTCGATCCCGAAGAACGGCCCACCCCAGAAAACCCCATCCTGCGCCTGACCCTGGGCCGGGAAATTACCAGTAGCGGGCGAACGGTCTGCCGCATCAACGGGAGCGCAGTCAAAACCGATATGCTGCGCGACATCGGCCAGGCCCTGGTCGATATTCACGGTCAGACCGAACATATTTCGCTGCTGCGGGTAGGCGAACACCTGGAACTGCTGGACCAGTATGCCAACCTTTCAGGCCAACGCCGCCGCCTGGCCGAACTGGTCGGTCAATTACGGGCTATTCGCAAGGAAAAACACACTCTCCAACGAGACGAGCGCGAACTGGTCCGCCGCACCGAACTATTAAAATTCCAGGTGAGCGAAATCGAGGCTGCCGCCCTCCAACCGGGTGAAGAAGAAGAATTACAAAAAGAGCGGCAGTTGCAAAACGCCACCGAAAAGCTGACCGGGATTGCCGACCGGGCCTACCGGGTGCTGTACCAGGGCTATGACGAAGATAGCGGCGACAGCTATGGCGCGATGGCCGGGCGGGGCCGGGCCGGCGGAAGTGGACGGATGGGTGGCGGAAGTGGCCGCTCGGTCCAGGCCAGCCTGACCGAAATCGAAACCTTGCTGGCCGACCTGACAACCTACGAACCTTCCTTCAAACAGTACAACGAGACCGTCCTGAACGCCCGCTACCAGCTAGAAGACGTGGCCCAGGCCGTGCGTGACTTCCGCGACCGGGTGGAGTTCGACCCGGCCCGCCTGGAAGAAGTGGAGGAACGGCTCGACCTTATCCGCGCCCTCAAACGCAAGTACGGCAGTTCGATTGAAGAAATCCTCGAATTTTACAAAACTTCCGCCGACGAGTTGAATAGCATCGAACATTCCGGCGAACGGTTGCAGGAATTGGCCCAGCAGGAAGGCAAATTGCTGGTGAAAATTGGGCACCTGGCCTCTGAGATTTCCGCCGAACGCCAGAAGGCCGGTAAGCAACTGGCCGGGGAAGTCGAACAATCTTTGCGCGACCTGCGGCTCTTGAAAGCCCGCTTCGAAGTGCATATCACCCAGAGCGACGACCCGCACGGCGCGCCCGTTAAAAATGCCGACGGCGAGGTGAGGCGGCTATCTTTCGATGCCAAGGGTTTCGACCGGGTCGAGTTCCTGGTTTCCCTCAACCCCGGCGAACCGCCCAAACCGCTCCAGAAAGTTGCCAGCGGGGGTGAAACCAGCCGCCTGATGCTGGCCCTCAAATCTATCCTGGCAGCGGCGGACGCTATCCCGACCCTCATCTTTGACGAGGTAGACGTGGGCGTCGGCGGGCGCAGCGGACAAGTCGTCGGCGAAAAACTGTGGCAACTTACAAACCAGGGCGAACACCAGGTCATCTGTATTACCCACCTGCCGCAGATTGCCGCCTTTGGGGACGGCCATTACAATATCGTCAAACGGGTCGAAGGCGAACGGACCTCGACTTCGGTCAGACGCCTGACCGAGCCGGAACGGATAGATGAACTGGCGGCGATGCTGGGCGGCGTGCCCGTAACCGAGATAAACCGGTTGAGCGCCCAGGAAATGCTGCAAGAAATTTCGGCCTGGAAGAAAACCGCCCATGACGCCCGGCCTCACGGCAAGGCGCTGCCGGAGCCGGAAACTACAACTGTCTAAAAAACGTTCTGCGTATAACGTTGAATGTAACCCTAAAACCCGGATAAGTTAAGTCTAGCCTGGTTTGGTTTCGCTCTAATAATTCTGTGAACTGCTGACACTCTAATATTCCTCGTTTTACGTTCAATGCGCGGCGAGCGGCGTCTTTGGGTACAATCTTGCCTGGGGCGGACCCGCGCTTTACGTTCTACGAACCTGATATGCCGTAAAAGAGAACATGACCAAAAAAATTATCCAGACCTGTGACATCGTGATGGAAGTGACCTGGCTATTAGCCCTGGTCTCGATTCCGATTTACTTCAACATCTATACAAGCCGCGTGTTCGAGCCGGACAAAATAACCTTTTTCCGGTCACTGGTCCTGGTAATGCTGGTCGCGTGGGCCGCCAAGGGTATCGCCAGGGTTGCGGCGGACCGGGCGGCCGGGGTTGTTGCCCGCACCGCCAACCCGAACCGGCGGGGCGGTAAGGTCACCGAAACCACCGAAATTGTTTACCCCGAAGATGGCGAGGTTATCGGCCCGGACAGCCGCCCGCTCATCCAGCGTATCTTCCGGCGTCCGATGGTAATCTTTGTCCTGGTCCTGGCCTTTATTTACCTGATTGCCACCATTTTCTCGATTGTACCGGGAGTTAGCTGGTGGGGCAGTTACCAGCGTTTGCAGGGCACCTATACTTTCCTCACCTATGTCTGTTTCTTTTTGGTGTTGATTTTCAATATCCGGGAACGCCGCCAGATTGAGCGGTTAATTAGCTTTGTCCTGCTGGCGAATATACCGGTGGCGCTCTACGGCATCTTGCAGCACCTCAAAGCCGACCCGCTACCCTGGCAGGGGGATGTTGTTTTCCGCGTGACCTCGACAATGGGCAACGCCATTTTTATCAGCGCCTACCTGATTATGGTGCTGCCGCTGGTCCTTTACCGGGCGGTCACAACCGGGAACTGGCTGATCAAAAACCGCAACCTGGCAGGAAGGCACATGCAGGGCCGACCCCGTAATACCGCGCTTAGCTGGATAGCCCTTTACATTATCTTCCTGGTCTTTATGCTGGGACTTTTCCTGGTCATTTTGAATTTTAACGCCACCTATCGCCCGACCCAGACCACTCAGCAGGTCATAACTTCCACGGCGGCCCAACTGGTCAACAACAACGGTTCGGACTCGACCGGGCTGGCCGGTAGCACCGATATTGGCCCCTGGTGGGCTTTGCCGCTCGGCATTTTCGCCAGTTTCGGCCTCTTTTTCCTCTTTACGGTGCGAAGGCGTGGCACCGACGGCAATTACCTGTTCCGGTTATTTGAATTTGTGGGCTACGCGGCCCTGGTAATAATCGCCAGTTTGACTATTTTGTACAGCCAGAGCCGCGGTCCCGAAGCCGGTATCCTGGTTGGCGTCTTCATCTTCTTCCCGATTATGTTCTGGCGGCGGCGGGCCTGGAAATGGCTAATCGGCTGGCTGGGGGTCGGCCTGGTGCTGGGGGGCACCCTGGTACTGTTCAACCTGCCACCCGGTTCGACCCCGCTTGAACCAGTCTTCAAAATCGCCCGCCAGAACGACCAGATTGCCCGTTTAGGCGAATTCTTCGAAACAAACGACGGTACCGGTAAAGTTCGCCAGTTAATCTGGAAAACCGTCCTGGAAATAATGGGCGAGGCGGCCCAGAAAGAACCGGCCCGGCTGGTAATCGGCTACGGCCCCGAATCGCTTTATAACAAGTCGCCCCAGCACTACCAGGCCGAACTGGCCCAGGTCGAAGCCCGCAACGCTATCCCCGACCGCTCCCACAACGGCTACCTGGACGCCCTGGAGACGACCGGTATAGTCGGGTTGGTGGCTTATATCGCTGTAGTGCTGGCTTTCTTCTGGTACTCTTTCAAATTCTTGCGGCGGACCCGGCGCTTTGAATACCAGGTCTTGCTGGCGGCCCTGATTTCTACGATGGTGGCGCACCAGATTGAAATCCAGACCGGTATCCAGATTGTAAGCTCCTGGATGATGTTCTTTACGACTATCGCCCTGGCAGTCCTCATGGGCGGCCTGATATACGGGCGCTGGGACGCGGTTGGCCGGAAAGCGATTCCCGCCCCGGTTGAGCCGGTCGTGGAGGAACCTCTGCCGGTAGTCGAACCGGAACCCGTAATGGTGGCAGCGGTCGCAACCACGGCCAAAAACGGTACAGGCTCCTCCAAAAATAAAAACAAAGCGGGCAAAGAAACGATACCGGCAAAAGAGCCGGTTTCGACCAGGGTTAACGGCAAATCCAACTCCCCGGCCCGCAATCGCGACCAGAGCAGCGCCGGTCCCGGCAATAACGCCAAGGCGCCGGGTAGTAGCGGAGGTGGCGGTAACAATCCCCGGCGTAATGGGCCAATCTATGCTACCTCCGGCATGGACCTGGAGAGCGGGATAACCTACCGCCAGGTCAAACCCTGGTTCTACGCGGCGGTGACGGCTATAGGCGCGGCAGCCCTCTACTTCATCTGGATTAGCAACGTATCCCCGATCGTGGCCGATACGCTCTATAAACAGGGTTACAACCTTTCCAGTGCCAACCAGTGGCCGCAAGCGGTCCCACTCTTGAAGGAGGCCTTAAGCTGGGCTTCCAACGAAGATTATTACGAGTTGTACCTGGGCCAGGCTTACTTGCAACTTGCCACGACCGAATCTCAAAAAGCCTCTACCGACAAGACGGCCCTGGCGAATATGCAGGCTTACCTGGGAGCCAGCGAACGCGAACTATTGCGGGCGAACCAGTTAGCCCCGCTCAACCCGGACCATTACGCTAACCTGGCCCGGTTATACACGCGCTGGGCTGACCTCGAACCGGCCCGCTCCACCGAAATGCTCAACAAGGCTATCGGTCGCTACCTGCAAGACGTAAACACCTACGCGCCACGCAACGCCCGGCTCTGGGCCGAACTGGCGGCGACTCAGGCCAGCCTCGCCACCAACCGGACCGATACCGATATTACAGGCGGCTCCTTCGACCAGGCGGCGATGGATAAAGCGATTGAGTACGGCCAGAAATCGGTAGCGATTGACCCGAAATATGATTTCAACCGGCTGGTGCTGGGCGATATTTACCGCTTCGCCGGGAAAAAGGACGAGGCCGGGCAGCAATACCTGGCCCTGGCCGAGATTGACCCGCTCCAACTCGCCAGCGACGAACGCTACACCCGCCGGATAATGGATGTGGGGCTGAGCAACCTGGTCAACCTGGAGGATGTCCAGAAAGCGTTCGACCCGGCCCAATACGACAAGAAGGATACCGACGCGACCAAACGCAACCAGGATAAAGCTTTCGTGCTGGGGGCGCAGGGCGCGGTCTATCTTTACAAAGGACAGCTAGATAAAGCTCAAAGCACCCTGAACGAAAGTATCGGGATGGACGCCACCAGCCCTTACGTCCACGCCTTCCTCTCGGTGGTATATAAAAAGCTGGGTGCGGCAGCACAGCAAAATAACGAGGCCAGCACGGCCCGCAGCCTGGCGAAAAACCAGTCGAACCCGGCAGCGGTGCAGCAGGCTATCGAAACGCTCTTAGCCAGCTAGAAGACAGGACGAAGCCAGCGATGTACTTGTTATTCGAAACGCTGAATGTCGAAGTCCAGAACGCCGAGGGTAATCCTGGCATCGGGTTTTACCTGGCCCTGTTCGTCCTGGCGCTGGTCTTGTCGCTGGGGGTTACGCCCCTGGTACGGCGGTTGGCCTTGCGAGTCGGGTTCGTGGATGCACCGAGCGCCCGCAAGGTCCATATCTCGCCGGTCCCGCTCCTGGGCGGACTGGCGGTCTTCCTGGCCTTCATGGTAGCCCTGCTCGGCCTTTCTTACTGGTTCCTGCCTTTCTATATTCCCCAGGTAGGCGCGATACTCTTTGGCGCGTCATTTATCGCCTTCGTCGGTTTCTGGGATGACCGGTTCGGCTTGCGCCCGCTCTACAAACTGGGGGCGCAGGTCATCGCGGCGGCCTGGCTGGTCGCGACCGGCGTCCATATCGAGTTTTTCCGCTTTCTCCCTTTCCCCGATGTGGTCAACGTCATTGTAACAATCCTATGGATAGTTACCGTAACCAATGCCCTGAACTTTATGGACAATATGGACGGGCTATCCAGTGGGGTAAGCGCGATAGCGGCTTTCTTCTTCTTCCTGGCAGCTTACCTGAGCGGCCAGTGGCTGGTCGCTTTGATGGGCGTGACCCTGGCCGGGGCGGCCCTCGGTTTTGTCTATCATAACTTCGGGTTTATTCGGAGCCACACCCCTATCTTCATGGGCGATGGCGGGGCGCTGTTCCTGGGCTACATCCTGGCCGCCCTCGGTATCAAACTGCGCTTTCCCAATATCGACTTTGTAACCTGGATGGTGCCTATCCTGGTGCTAGGTATTCCCCTTTTTGATATTACGCTGGTGGTGCTTTCGCGGACCCGCCGCCGCATCCCTTTCACCAGGGGCGGCAAGGACCACACCTCACACCGCCTGGTGATGCTGGGCCTGACCAAACGCGAGGCCGTGCTGGTGATTTACCTGCTATGCGGCGTGTGTGGTGTAGCGGCCCTTATCGTGACCGGTGCCAGCATCGCCGACGGCTACTGGGTCGGAGGTTTCTTGCTGGTGGCCGCCCTGGGAGCCTTCTACCGGCTTGAGAAAATCCCGCTGGTGAATACCAACCCCAAGGGGATGGGCTACCGCAAGAATCCCAAACAGGTACCGCCTACCGAGCCGCTCGAAACCCCCAAAATCTGACCCGGTTTGGCACGATAACTGGAAAATTTCCTTTTTTTACAATACATTCCTCGCAGATAGCCTTAAAATCAGGATAGCTTTTTAAGGCTACTTGATATTTCTGGGAGGAAACAATGAGTGAAGGAAAAAGTTACATCCGGCATGGCATGGGCGCGGTCCGGCCTTATCTATACGGCAACCTGGAACTACCCGCGTTCTTAACAAGCGTCTTCGGAGCCGAAATCGTGGAAAGCACCCCCAACCGGGCGGACGGCAGTCACGTCGAAATGCGGCTTGCCGACTCGGTTTTTGTTATCGAGACCGGCACCACCCTGGCCGATGGGCCGCGCGGTTCGGTTTACGTCTATGTCGAAGATGCCGGAGCGACCTATCGCCAGGCCCTGCAAAACGGAGCGGCCCCGGTTGAGGAGCCGAGCCTAAAACCTTACGGCGAATATGCAGGCGGTTTCAAAGACACCTTTGGCAATACCTGGTGGATTGGCACATACCAGGGTTCAGAGTAAAATAACCAAACAGTTCTAAAATGCAAAAGACCGCTTCCAAATTAAGGAGCGGTCTTTAGTCGTGTAATGTCTAAAAATGTGAAAAAAGGAGTTTTATAATGCCCGAAATACCCTTAAATATCCGCATCAGCAACCCCGCCACTATCGCCAAACTGACCGGTTTCAGTCACGTGGCTGAAGTCCTTAGCGGGCGCTTAATCTATATCGCCGGGCAGGTGCCGCTCGATCCCTCCGGCAACCTGGCCGGTACAGACATGGAAAGTCAGGCCCGGCAAGTCTTCGAAAACCTCAAAGCGGCGCTGGAGTCGTGCGGGGCAAATTTTGGCAATGTCGTCAAATTTACCATTTTTACGACCGATATAAACCTTCTACCTGCCGTCCGCAAGGTCCGGGACGAATATGTAAACATAGCGCAGCCACCGGCCAGCACCGCCGTTGAGGTAAGTAAACTGTTCCGGTCGGACATCTTGCTTGAAATCGAGGCGGTAGCGGCCCTCCCGGCCTGAGGTCCAGACCTGCGCCTAGGAATAGAGTTCGGGCTTTAAGACGCCGATATAGGGTAGGTTGCGATAAACCTCGGCGTAGTCAAGACCGTAACCGACCACGAACTTATCGGGAATATCGAACCCGTGGTAGTCGATGGCAACATCGCTGGTGCGGCGGTCCGGCTTGTTGAGCAGGGCGCAGATTTTCAGGCTGGCCGGGCCGCGTGCCTTCAGGTAGTCGGCCAGGTAAGAAAGGGTCATGCCGCTATCTATGATGTCTTCGACGATTAGGACGTGCTTGCCTTCAATGCTGGAATCGAGGTCTTTGAGGATACGGACTACCCCGCTCGAAACCGTTGAGGCCCCATAGCTGGAAATCGCCATGAAGTCGAGGGTCAGGGGCAGGTTTATCGAGCGGGCCAGGTCCACCATAAACATGATAGCGCCCTTGAGGACACCAATCAGCAAGAGGTCTTTGCCGGTATAATCCTGGGTAATTTGCTCGCCCATACGTTTGATGGCGGCCTGTAAAGCCGGTTCGTCAATTAGAATTTCTGCCATGTCATCGGCAAGTGAAGGCACGTTTTATTCCTTTCCGCTTTTGTTAGATTCCAACCAGTCGTCAACTTCATCACGGTAAGTCAACCACTTGAGATGGTCGGCCTGGGCTTCGTGAAACTTATTGGATTGAGGGGTAGTTCCAAAAGCAAACTTTAGCCCAAGAATCTGTTCCGTTTCGGGCGTGACCCTGAAATCGTGGGCGATAGGGCCGCCCGGTATCCAGCAAATCGCTTCCGGGTGTTGGGTAGTTCCCGGACTCACAATAACAGGCCAATCCCGGCGCAGTTCTCGCGGGATACCGGCGTCGAGCATAATATCCTGGACTTTGCGCTGGCCGGGTGCCCCTAAAGGCCGGTAGCGTTCACCTTCCCGGCGGGGTCGCACCCAAGGTCGCACCAATGGCTTTACCCTCGGTTCCACCGTGGGTTGAGCGCTGGATGAAGCCTGTAAGTGATGGCTAATTTTAGCATAATCGAGCCAGACTTGGTAAGCGTCGCCTTTCTTGAGGAAGTCCGCAGAGCCTGTATTCTTAAGGAGATGGGCCTCGATTACCCAGCGGCCCCCCGGCCCGGTCAGGGTGCCGGGGATAGGGATTTCCAGGCCGGACGCGGTCCAGTCCACCGGGTCAGGGACCGCCAGCAAACCGACCCGGCTTTTCCCGGTGAAAGCTACCAGTTTCCCCGGCAAGTCCAAACGCCGGGATTCTTCTTCCGCGAAAAGCTCTAGGACCGCCTTGATATGGGCGGCGTCAAAGTTGTGGAGGTCACCTAGAATCCGGGCGGCCTGCCGAATTAGCCGCTTTTGCAGCCCGACCGGGTTTTTTAGGAACTTTTCTTTATCAAAAACCAACTGGCAGCCAAATTCAAACCGGCTGGTCCGGTTAAACTCGCCCTGGACCACGTAATAAAGCCATTCCTCGTCCTGGCGGGCTAACTCAGACAGGCGAACCAGGTTGGCCTTGATTTGAGGCTGGTATTCATTTTCGAGAAGAGGTAGGAGATGCTGGCGGACCCGGTTGCGGGCGTAATCGGTGGAAGAATTGGTTTCATCATGGCGGGGAGAAAGATTGTGCCCCGAAATATAAGTTTCGATGTCCCGCCGCCAGATGGACAACAGGGGCCGTCCCAGCCAGACCTCTTTTGACCCGGCCTTGGGATATTCCGCAAGAAGGGCGGGATGGGACGGGGGCAACGGGCTAAAGAAGTTCATCCCGGCCAGACCGTGCGGCCCAGTTCCGCGCAACAATCGCAGCAGGACGGTTTCCGCCTGGTCGTCGGCGGTATGTCCGGTCAGGACCAGCGAAATATCCCGGCGGGCGGCCAGGTCGCTCAACCAGGTGTAGCGAGCCTGGCGGGCGGCGTCCTCCGGCGAGAGATTATTGCCGGCGGCAAAAGCGGGAACATCAAGCTGGCCGAGGTGAAAAGGCAGGTCGTGCTGGCGGCAAAATTCCTCGACAAAGCGGGCGTCAAGGTCGGCGGCTCCTCCGCGGATGTGATGGTTGAAATGGACTACTTCAAGATGAAGGGGGCGGAACCGGGGCTTTTGAACTAGCAGGGCGTGGAGCAGGGCCAATGAATCCGGCCCGCCCGATACGGCCACCAGCACCGGTTGGGGCGGAATGATATTTTTCCAGAATTTCGCCAGGGCCAGGTCGAGCGATTGGTTCATAGAGCTTTTCCGCGCCAACATAGAAAAACCAAAGTAATACAACAGAAGTAGGTTGAAGGTAAAGGGCAAGAGAAAAAGGCCGGATAAACAAAAATCACACCCAGTAGAGTGTGATTTTATAATTTGATTGCGGAGGCAGGATTCGAACCTACGACCTTCGGGTTATGAGCCCGACGAGCTGCCACTGCTCCACTCCGCGCCGTTTTGATTGTGTTGGTATTATACTCCTCGCATTAAGCTAAGTCAAGCCTCTTGCACAGCAGTTTAGAGCTTGTTATAATTCATTCGGTTGCAAAACCCTAATTTATTTTTATAGAGAAAGAAACTCAATGCTTCCCCTGAAACCTTTCCGCGCGGGCGTGCTGCCCCCACCGGCGGTTGTCGTCGCTGTCGTTCCCGACAACGCGCTCTAACCGGACCGGTGGAAACTAAATAAATCCTGGCGCTGCCTTTCCCGGCAGTGGTTTGATGTTACAGTTTATTTCCCCGTCCCCCAAATTTTTCATTGTTTATAACTTACACATATACAGGCAACGGCCCCTGGGCCGGGGAGATTTTTAACATGTCTGAAAAGATCGACAGTTTAGGTGCAATCGAGTTCGAAAGCACCGGCATAATTACGGCGGAGAGAGCCGAAGGCGGGGAGGCCGTCCCGCACCGTCAGAAAGGCGGGGGCCTTTTGTGGATGGTCGGCGCGGCCCTTATCTGGGGTACAGTCGGGGTATCCTCGGCCCTGATGAACCGGATTGAAACCACCCCACCGATGATGATTGCCTTTTTGCGGCTGGGGTTCGCCTCACCTTTCTTGCTAGGCCTGACCTGGATCACGACCCGGCGCAACCCGTTCAAGTTGAGCGGGCGCGAATGGTTCTATTACGGCATGATGGGCCTGGCGATGGCTATCTACCAGGTGACCTATTTCTTTGCGATACCGATGGCCGGGGTGACGCTGGTCGTGGTTATCGCGCTGTGCAGTTCACCGCTGATGGTCGCGCTGATTTCCATCCCGGTTTTTAAGGAGAAGCTAACCAGGCGGACGGTGCTGGCGCTGGCCCTGGGTATAACGGGAACGGTACTGCTGGCTTTTGGCGGGAAGGGTGGCAGTAGCGGCCAATCCCAGGTTGTGCTGGGGGCGGTGCTGGCCCTGGCAACCGGGCTGGCCTATTCGGGGCTGGTTGTCTTCTCAAAGTTATCGGTCCGCGACGCTAAAGTGGACCGGGGTCCGGCTCAACCGGTCGCCGTCGCTTTTACGCTGGCTGCAATTATCCTGCTGGTGGTATCTATCACAACCGGTAGTTTTAAAGTGGATATGGCCGTAGGGGTCTGGTTGATTGGGGCGTACCTGGGGCTGGTGCCAACCGGGCTGGCCTATGTCATCTTCTTCAAGGGGATGGCGCGGGCCAGCGCCACCGCTGCCGCTATCATCACGATGCTGGAACCGGCGGTAGCGGCCATCCTGGCCTGGCTCCTCTTGCAAGAGCAACTCACCCCGGTCTCGCTAGTCGGCTCGGCCCTGTTGCTGGCAAGCGTACTGGTTTTGAGTAAGAAATAAGCCGGGTATAACGGGTCTAAAAAGAAAAGCAGGCGTCAAAATCGCCTGCTTTTTTATTATAGGGTTCTTCTGCTTTATAACTACTTTTAGACCTGGCTGGCGATAGGGAGGCGGACGTAGAAGGTCGTACCCAGGTTGAGGTCGCTTTCGAGAGAAATCTGGCCGTTATGTTTGCGGACGATTTCCCGGCAGATAAACAGGCCCAACCCCAACCCGCTGGTCGTAACCTCACCGTTGCTGGAAGCGTTAATCCGGCTCCAGCGGTTAAAAATAACGGCTTGCTTTTCTTCAGGGATACCGATGCCGCTGTCCTTGACACTCAACTCGGCAAAACTATCGCCCGCCCGGTAGAGATTGACCCGGACGGTCCCGCCATCAGGGGAATATTTCACGGCATTATCTATCAGGTTCGCTATAACCTGGGAAAGTCTTTCCCGGTCGAACTCTCCGGCCAGCCCTCTATCCTCGATTTCAAGGGAGATGGTGTGGCGTTTCTCAGCCGGAACACTATCTTCGGCCTCGTTTGTGGCGACCACCATCCGGCAGCGATTGATAGCCTCCGCTACCAGTTCGTCAAGCTCGTGGGTTTCGGTCTGAATTTCCAGCCGCCCGGTGTTAATACGCGAAACATCGAGCAGTTTACCGATAAGTTTATCCAGGCTGCCGGTCTGCTTGATGATGCGTTGCAAATTGTTCTGGATATTAGTACGAGGTAACGGCTGGTCGGGCGGCACTTTATCTATCGAGCGCGCCGTAAGCTGGGTAAAACCGCGCAGGGCGGTCAACGGGTTACGCAGGTCGTGACTGGCAATTGAAAGAAATTCGTCGCGCGACTTTAAGGCCGTATCAAATTCGTTCAGGCGAAGGCGGTTGAAAAGGAGCGGTCCCATCTGCCGGGCGAAAAGCTCCAGCAGGGCGATTTCGGGAGTGGAAAAAGGCACGCCGTCCTGACGGAAAATCCCCAGCACGCTGACTGGCGTTTCCAACCGGAAAAAAGGTACGACCACGCCCTGGTTAAGCCGGTAAGCCTGGTAGACTTCGCCAAAATCTTCTTCCTGGCAATTGTCGCAGGTGACGGTACGGTTGGCCGCCAGGGCCTTTTCAAATAGACCCTTGCCACCGTTCAATCGCAACCGGTAGCCTTCAAAGGCTGCTGAAGCTTCGCCGGCAGCAGCCAGTTTGACCCAGTTCCGCTCCGGTTCGAGCAGACCCAGGGCGACAACCGAGCCCGGCACCAGGGCCAGGGCCTCGTTTAAAACCTGACGAAGAACTTTATCAAGTTGGGTCTCATTTTCGATAGAAGCGGTGGCCGATAATACCGCCATTAAAGTTTCACTGGAAAAAGAAGTTTGGCCGGAGGCTGCGCCTGAATTATCGGCGGGAGATTGCCCGGTAGTTGAAATGTGAGCTTGCCCAGGCTCATAAGGATTTTTATCCAAAATAACCTCTTAAGGTGCCGTTATTATAAATTTCTTACACACGAGGGATGAATATAATATTTTTCTCATCGCTAAATAATTAGTCTAACCCTGACTTCAATTATCAATTTTTATGCCAGGTCCGGCTATATCTAAAGATATAGCCCGGTGTGTCAAAATTGCCATATTGATTGGAAAAGCACCTAAAAGAGCCGGTCGAGGGGTATTCGTGGCTTGCGAGCCTGCCAGATAGTCGTGCTGGGTACCATCGAGACCTTGTACCAGGGGACGTTTCGCCAGGTGCTTTCGCGCCAATGGTCGCGCTGCGGCTCCAATTCGAGAACCGCCGTTACCAGCAGCCCGGCCTGGAAAAGGGCCGAGTGCCAGTCGCCAAAGGTATGGTGAAACTGGACATAGAGGGTACGGGTCCCATCCGGCCACAAACTTTCGGCGGTCATAGGGGAGCGGTCGAAATAAGGCCGGATGATTTCGAGCTGGTTTTCACCTTCATCGGCCAGGCAGTCGAAAAAGGGGCTCAGCCAGCTAAAGGCGAAAGTGCCTCCCGGCTTCAAGACGCGGGCGACTTCGCGGAAACAGGCTTCAATATCGACAAAGCCGACCGCGCCAAAATTGCTGAAAACTATATCGAAACTGCCGTCGCCCCATTCGCCCAGGTCTTCGGCATTACCCTGCCGGAACTCTACCGAAGCGGGCGGAGCAATTTCAACCTCGGCGGCAAATTTGCGGGCCAGTTCAATCTGGACATCCGAAATATCCTGGGCAATTACCCTGGCTCCCTGCCGGGCTAACCGGACGGCCCACTGGCCCCCACCGCAACCAAGTTCGAGAATATCTTTGCCATTTACGTCGCCCAGAACCTTGAGTTCGGCTTCGCCTGGTACGCCAAAGACCGGCCCCCACAACCCGTTACCACCGACCAGGTTGGCCCGGTGGCGCTCCTGGTAACGCTCGGCTTCGCGGTTCCAATCTTCCCGGTTTGAAGCAACATAATCCTGGGTCATCATTTACCTTTCGTTGAATGTTTAACGAAACAACGTTAAACGTGAAATTCTATTATTTGTATGGATTAGCAAACCGGCAAACCATGGGCCATCTCTTGCCGAGTTCGTATCCCATTTTACGTGCCCTTTACGGGCAAACGTTTCTGGGTTTCCAGCCGTTTGAGAATCAGTTTGTAGAAAAGCTCGTCCCGCTCGAACCCGGCATAATGGCGGTCCAGGCGGCGCGCCACCGAGGCGGTCGTGCCGGAACCCATGAAGGGGTCAAGGACTATATCACCAGGGTTGCTGCTGGCAAGCATTAGCCGCTCGAACAGCTTTTCCGGCTTCTGGGTCGGGTGGGGCGTATTTTCCGGCATGGACCAGAACGGAACGGTCAGGTCGGTCCAGATATTCGAAGGGTGGGTCATACGGTAGTGGTCGCCATCCGGCTGCTCGACCCAATCTTTCGGCTGGCCGCTTTTATCACGGTAGGGCGCGATGATGGGTTTACGCACCTTGACCGCCTCCAGGTTAAAGGTGTAATTCTCCCCGGCTACGGCGAACCAGATGTCTTCCATGTTATTCTTCCAGTTCGCCGCCGCTCCGCGCCCCTTGTCGCGTTTCCAGGTTAGCCGGTTCTTGATGATAAGATGGCGTCCCAGGATTTCCTGCATAAGGCCGGAAGACTCCCAGTCAATGCAGACATACATCGAACCCCCCGGTTTCAGGGCACGTACCACCGCCGCAACCCATTCCTCGGTCCAGGCCCGGTACTCGGCGGCGGGTATTTTTGAGAAAACACCCTGACCGTAACTTTTGGTCAGGTTATAGGGCGGGTCGGCGATAACCAGGTCGGCCCAGGCGGGCGGCAACTGGGCCAGACCGCTCACGCAATCCCCCAGCATCACCCGGTCGCGAACCTCGTCCGGGGTATAGCTCCGGTCCGGCTCCAGCGAAAAAAGCTCGTTATAGCGGGCGTGGTCTTCCTCGGTCAACTCAATCGTACGGTTGCGCGGCGCTTTATCGGGTTTGACGAGGCTCTTGCGAGGCATAGCGGCTACATCCCGACCGGGTCGCCCAGCGGCGTCACGATAAAGGTTTCGACCACCACGCGAGGCGGCAGGGTCGCCACGAAAGCAACACATTCGGCCATATCGCGTTCCTGGAGCATTTTGGCCCGCGCCTCCGGCGGTGGCACCACCGCCCGGCGGTCAATCAGGGGAGTATTAATTTCGCCGGGATGAATCCCAATCGCCCGGATACCGTTTTTCTGCTCGGCCAAATTGACAGACTGGACCAGGCCGTGTATCCCGAACTTGGCCGTAACGTAAGCCGGACCGGCCAGAAGGCTCCCTTTAATACCGGCGATGGAGCCGATAAAGACAAAGGTGCCGCTCTGCTGCCGGCGCATCAGGGGTAGAAAAGCCTGGGTCAGGTAAAAAGCCCCGTCTATATTGACACCCATAATCAGGCGATAGTCTTCAACGCTGAGCTTTTCCAGGGAACGGGCCGGGACGTTGACACCCGCCGCGTTTACGACCAGGTCCACCCGGCCAAATTCCTGCTCGACCTGCCGGGCTACCTCGTTTATGGCCTCCACCTGGGCAATATCGCAGGGGTAAACCCGCCGGACGGACCCGGCGGGCAGTTTGCTTTCGGTCGCAGCCAGGGTCGCGGCAGTCCGTCCCAACAGCACCACGGCGTAGCCAAGCTCGGCCAGTTTGATGGCGCTGGCCTGTCCCACCCCCGACCCGGCCCCGGTAATCACGGCTACTTTAGAGGCCGGGAGCTTATTCGTTTCCTGTGTCATTGGTCCTTTCCTGAAAAGCGTTATTACAAGACCTTTTTAATTAGCCGACAATTTTGGCACATCCACCCAGCGTTTTTCGCGGTCGGACAACTGGATAGCGTCCATCACGCCCTGGACCAACACGCCGTCCAGAAAGGAGGGCTGGCAGGGGCGCCCTTCGACAATCGCCTGGATAAACTCGAAATCCTGGTCGTAGCGGAAGACCTGGACCGGGTCGCCCTGGTGAGGGTCGCGTGGCGAACCGGGCACTTTCAAAAATTCTTCGGGTACGGCAACGGTTTCCAACTGGCCGCCCCGTTTACCGATTTGCAGCGTATTGGGCTGGCCCAGGTAATAGATTAAGGTACCTTCGCTGCCGTTAACCTCACAATAGTCCTGGGCCTTGCCGCCCTCGCCGCGACCCGCCGCCAGTTTGGAGCTTTCGAGGTTGCCCGTAACGCCGCTCTCGAATTCGGCCAGGACCGCCACCCAGTCGTCCACGTCGGAAGGATAGGCGTTACCGGCCCCATCGTAACGGGTCGAGATAAGATGTTTGGTGCTGGCGACCAACCGGGCAATCGGCCCGATTAAGAAATGGCCGTAATCAACGCGGTGCGAGAGCATGTCGCCCAGTTCACCCGACCCGGCCATCGCCATGGATTGTCGCCAGGCCATATAGCGGTCGCCCCAATCCTGCAAGCGGTTGACCCGGAAATGGTAGGGCTGGCCGATATAGCCGCTTTGAATCAGGTGACGCATGTAGCGCATGGCCGGGACAAAGCGGTAGGTAAAGGCGGTCATATGGCGGACCCCGGCTTTATCTGCAGCCTGCTGCATTTCGAGGGCATCGGCGTAATTCAGGGCCAGCGGTTTCTCGCACATAACGTGCTTCCCGGCGGCGATAGCGGCCAGGGCAATTTCCTTGTGGAAAATGTTGGGCGTGGCGATAATGACCGCGTCCACCGCCGGGTCCTGTAACATCCGGCGATAATCGGTATAGACTTTCTCAATGCCGGTCGCGGTAAAAGCTTGCTGTAAGGCGGCCTGGTTAACATCGCAAAGGGCTACCATCTCGCCGTGGGAGGCAACCTGGACGCCCGGCAGGTGGTTAGCCAGGGCGATAGCGCCGGTTCCGACCTGGGCAATCCCCAGTGACTTTCCTGT
Organism: Chloroflexi bacterium 54-19; assembly: GCA_001898225.1. Lineage (GTDB taxonomy): Bacteria > Chloroflexota > Chloroflexia > Chloroheliales > Chloroheliaceae > 54-19. The sequence continues at coordinate 278,785 of MKTJ01000047.1, read as the reverse complement.
CATTAAAAGTTCCTCGTCATCGAATGAAAAACGTCGTTGAACGTATTCGGTTTAGCAATAGGTTTATATATCCAAATCCAGCTTGCTCAATTCTAATTAAAAAGACGCTTTTTGTCATCCTGGGTCGCCGTCAATTACAGGGAGAATGCAAAGTCGTTAAACGTTGAACGGGGTTCCGAGATGTGCCATTGATAGAGGGCAATGCCCCATGGTACTGTCATTCCGAGCCGCAGCTAGGAATCCCCGGTCCGTTGGACAATATCCGAAACGATGAAGTGCCAAAACCCAATCTCTCTTAAAACTACGAAGTTGTGAGTGAATGATATTCGCCATTGGCGCTGAGATTTCTCGACTTCGCTCGAAATGACAATAGGGGTGGGGCTTACTCATATTTGTTATTAGGCAATAAGGGAAAAATATAATCCAGAAAAAAGAGCCATCCCAGGATTTTGAACCTGGGATGGCTCTTTTTCTATTATTTAACCGTTCAACGTTTTTCTTTTAACGCGCCTTTTATGGGCGAACGATGCCTAGACAAGGCTTCCGGCCAGCTTTTCCCGGGCAGTCGCCGGGACCAGCAAATCCTGGTAGGTCGCGATAACGTTGTCCGCGACAGCCCGCCAGCCGAACTGCTCGGCCCGGACTGCGGCCTGCTGGCCGAGCTTGCGCCGCAAGACCGGGTCGGCCAGTAAACGTTCCAGGGCCCCGGCCAGTTCCTGGGGTTGGCCCTGCTCTACCAGGAAACCGCTACAACCATCCTGGACCGCGAAAGGTAGCCCCCCGACCCGGCTGGCAACTACGGGCGTACCGCAAGCCTGGGCTTCCAGGGCCGCCAGGCCAAAACTCTCGTAACGGCTCGGCATCGCTACCACGTCGGCGGCATTGTAAAAAAGCGGCATCTGTTCCTGCGACTGCGACGGCACGAACAGAATCTGCTCGTCCAGGCCCAGTTCGTGGACCCGCGCCCGCAAAATCCGCGCCTCCGGGTTTTCTGCCGGTCTGGTTTCACCCTGGGGAGAAAGGCTGCGCCCACTCCGGGTCGTAACGTCACCATTCGCGGTGCCGCCGCCAACGACCATAACCTGCAACTCGTCCGGGCCCGCAGGCAAGCCCGCAGCCAGGCGTGTTTCGCGCCAGAGTTTGATAGCCTCAATCAGGACATCCACGCCTTTAATCGGCTCAATCCGGCCCACCAGCAAGACCACCTGCCGGGCGCGCAAACCCGGTACGAGGCTGTTTACGGTGGCCCTGGCTTCGGCCCGGTCTAGCGGGCGGAACAGCTTTAAGTCTACCCCGCATGGAATAGTTTCAATCTTCTCCGGGTCGGCCCCATAGCGCCAGTGGAGTTGAGCCTTCTCAACCGGGGTCGCGGCGACCACCCGGTCGACATGCTGGATGATTTCCGCTTCGCGTTCGGCCCGGAAAAGGGGTTCGCGCTCGTCCTCGGTGCGGGCAATATCATTTTTCAGGTGAGCGAGGGTGTGAAACATCTGGACGACCGGCACCCTCCATTTCTTGCGCAGCATCAGCCCGGCCCAACCGCTCAACCAGTAGTGGCCGTGAACGATGTCATAAGACCGGTTGGGGGCGTCTTGCAGTTGAAACCGCCGGACGTTTTCGACGAACTCCGGCAAATGCTGGTAAATCTGGTTCTTATCGTAGGGACGCAGCGGACCCGCCGGAAGATGGATGATGCGGACGCTTTCGCTAAGATTGTGGGTAAAAGTAGTAATCGGGTTCTGAGAACGGGTAAAAATATCTACCTCAAGGCCGCGCCGGCCCAGTTCCTTGCCCAATTCCCGGACGTATACATTCATACCCCCGGCTTCTTTGCCGCCCAATACCGCCAGAGGACAGGTATGGACGCTCAACATTGCGATTTTCGAGGCGTTAGGACTTTTCTTCACCGGCCCCTCCGCCCTATTTTTAAGATAAAAGCTTTATTTAATACTAAACTTTTATTATTATTATTAACTTCCCACGTGACGTGCGAGCAAATCGTGGCGCACCCCAACGTGGTCACCTTACAAGCGGTCTCCATAAGTGGAATCTCTCCTTCTATAACGGCGGTCCGGTGAGCCGCCAGATTTTTTTATACCCTGCAGTTGGTCCGGCCAATATAGGGCTGGCCGGTTAATTTTATTTATTTAGCCTCGTTTTGAATACCAAGCACCAGGCATACCAGCGCGCCAAGCAACAAAACCAGATTCAACACAACGGTCAGGCTGCCAAAGTTTACTTTCAAGCCATTACGCACATAAGCGTAAAAAAAATACAACCCCATCAAGCCAAAACCAAAGGGGAAAAAGACATCCCCGTTGGCAAAACCCTGGACCGTAAAGTAAAGTAGCAAAATAGCGGCCACTAATTCCAACCAGGCCAACAATTTGGTATTGCGGGCCATCACACCCATTATACCGGGCAGTTCGGGTGAGTTAGAATTACTGGAACCCCTGGCAGATGGGCGCAACGGTTTGCTAGACTTGGGCGAAGGGGTCTGCGCCACGAAAATTGCTCCTTTGTCTTACAGGTCCGGTCGAGCAGTCCTGGTATATCTTAACAAGTATAATTCCAGCATAAAAAGGGCCAATTGGCCTACTTTTCCGGCTAGTTGGCTTTAGTATTTTACCACACCTGGCAAATTGACCAACTTTTTAGAGAATTGCTTATAATTTCTTCTCAGGAAGGTGAAAAATGGCCCAAACTCCAATTGTCATTATTGATAACCCCGACCCCGCTGACAAACAATTCATCGAGGAAAAGCTGTACTTATTTAATACGCAAACGACCGGCTTTGAGTTTGGAGGCGAGGTAGCCGCTTTTATCCGAAATGAGCAGGGGGAACTTGTGGCCGGGATAAGCGGCTTTTGCTGGGGTTTAACCCTGCGGATTGATTTGCTGTGGGTGCGGGAGGACCAACGCGGCCAGGATTACGGCACCAGCCTGCTAGAAGCCGCCGAAACCGAAGGCAAACGGCGCGGCTGCCGCCAGGTCTTTTTGGAAACCCATTCTTTCCAGGCACCGGACTTTTATAAGAAAAAAGGCTACAAAGTCTTTGGCGTATTGGAGGATTACCCGGTCGGCTACAGCCAGGTCTATTTTAGAAAGAAACTGGTTTAAACCAGGCCCAGCGACCGGGCCCGGACCAGGGCCTGGGTGCGCGAGGTCACTTCCAATTTTTCAAAGAGGTGGGCCAGGTGGCGCTTAACCGTGTTGGGGCTTATGACCAACCGCTCGGAAATGGCGGCATTGCTGCAACCCTCGGCTAACAGTCCTAAAATCTCGACCTCGCGGGGCGTCAGGACTTCCGGCTGGCCGGGGATTGCCAGTTCCGCAGAGTTCGGGGTCGGCGCTTCGGTAACAGACTCGCCCAATTTCTCAAGCAGGGACGCGGCCAGGTCCGCTTCGAGGTTGTGCTGCCGGGCCAGTCGCAGCAAAGGTATGAGGACGGTTTTACCCTGCCACAACAATAACCCTTCCCTACCGGTCACAGCGGTCTCGGCCAGAATTTTTCCCAGTTGGGCGAGGGCCTCTTGCGGTTTTTCCCATTTCAGATAAAGATAGGCCAGCAAGACGTGGGCTTCGCTGTAAAGAGCGGTCATATGGGTAGTGTCCTGGAAAGCGGCAGCTTCCAGTAGCTTCTCTTCGGCCTCGGCGTACTGCCCGGCGCTGATTTCTAACAGGGCTTTAAGCTGGACCCGCAAATAGTGGGCAGTTTGCCACTCGACCGGGTTAGCCCAGTCCTGCATCTGGCGGTAAACCCGGTTTGTTTCGGGCAGGTCGCCGGTTAGCCAGCGGGTTCGGCCATACAAAAATAAATAACTGGCCTTCCAGGCTTCAGCATAAGAGGACAGGGCCGGTTGCTCCAACTCCTCGAAAAGATTTTGAAAATGGAGGGCGGCTTCCTCCTGGCGACCTGACAAAGCATATGTCACCGGCAAATAACCGCCCACGTCACTGATAAGCCAGCTTAGGCCGCCACACGACCGGCAAATTTCGAGAGCGGCTTCCCCAAGCCGGATAGACCGGGGGAAATCACCCCGCCAGAGCTGAATAAACCCGCCCAGGCCCAGGAGCAACCCCTGGTACGGCGCGGGCAAAAGAGCCTGGTGCGGTTTCGCAAAATTATAGAAGCGGACCAGCTGCTCGAAAGCGCGCGGCAAAGCTCCTAAAGATACCAGGTGACCACCCAGCACCGCGCCCATACTGGCCGTATCGGGAGTCGCGACGGCCAGGTCTACTGCCTGCCGCAGGTGCGAGACGGCCTGTTCCCAATCACCCCTGGAATAAAAGAACCAACCACTGGCGATTAAAAACTCGATACGTCTGGGAGTTGAAAAAGGTAGTTTGAGGGCTTGTTCGATGGCAAGGCGGGCATCTTCGGGCCGAGCCAACGAATTGAAACAGGCGATTAAAAGAACCAGGGTATCCCCCTCGCTAACCGAATCGCCCTCGGCCTGGAAATTCTTTAAGACCTGTTCGAGATATGAGCGCGCCCCTTCGTAGTCCCAGCGGGACCAGGCGCACGCGCCTTGCAAAAAGGTCAGGCGAGGCCGGTTTTCGCGGACAACCGGGGGCAAGGCCGCCAACCAGTTTTCCAGTTGGTGGTACAGCCCGCTCTTGAGTAACTTCTCGCCTTCCTGCTCAATAAGCGCGACCGCTTCCGGCCACAGTTCTCCGGCCAGGAGATAGTGCATCCGGCGCGCCAGGACCGGCTCGGCGGCGGCAGCCCGGCGGTGCAGTTCGGCTATCAGTGCAGGCTGCTCCTGGACCAGGCGCTGGCGTAAAAATGTCTTGAACAGGTCGTGATAGTGGAAACTCTGGCTTTCGCCGTCCACCAGGCTCACGAAAAGATTGCGCCGGTAAAGCTCGTCCAGGAGGTCTGCGGCGTCGGGCCGCCCGGTCACGGCCTGGCAAAGGTCCGGGGAAAGCTCGGCCAGGATGCTGGTTTGCAGGAGAAAGTCGCGCAGGGCCAGGTTTTGCGCGCCCAGGATTTCTTCGGCCAGGAAATCAAAAATATAGCGATTGGTCCGGGCGAGTTGGGCCAGGAAGTTATCCCGGCCTGAAGCGGCAGGCTGGCGGTCAAGCGAGCCCACTACCAGGCTCAGCCCGGCGGCCCAGCCCCGGGTGCGGGAGTGAAGCTGGCGCAACTGGTCGGGAGTAAGCTCGACCCTGGAATTGCGGGCGAAAAACTGGTTGGTTTCTTCGAGGGTAAACTGCAAATCGGCCAGGTCAATCTCGTTCACCTGGCGGCGGGCGCGCAGGCGGGCCAGCGAGAGCGGCGGGGTGTAGCGGGTAGCGATAACCAGCCGGACCTGGGCGGGCAACCGTTCGATAAAATAGTCAAGCGCGGTCAGGGCTGCCTGGTCCGTAATGGTATGCAAATCGTCCAGCACCAGGACAAAAGGCCCGGCAAAACCCCGGCTGATTTCATTAATGAGGCTGACCACCAGGGAGCGGGGGTCCAGCGGCAAGTTATTTGGCATAACCGGTTTGTCGGCCAGGGCCGGGGCAAAACCGGGCTGTAAATGCCGCAACGCCCCCACGATACCGTTGATAAAGCGGAGCGGGTCGTTATCGAGTTCATCCAGGGCCAGCCAGGCGAGAGGCCAGGCCCTCAGGTGGGACGAAAGGGAAGTTAAAAGAGTGGTCTTACCGGACCCGGCTGGCGCGGAAACGAGGGTCAGGGGAAAATTCTCAACCGAGTGGCCCAGTTCGGCCAGCAACCGGGGGCGGCTAATAAGCTCCGGGCGCAGGCTGGGAGCGATAAACTTGGTGTGGGCAATCCAGATTGGTGCTTGTAAAACCATGCCGATAATCTTACTTCTAAAAATGGTTTCGACTTACCCGTACCCTGATACGCTGGCGTTACCCCATTATACTATTGTCTTTTCCTGGCGCTATTCGACCTAAGACTTATTTTTTATTACCCTTTCCGTAAATGATTCCGGGTATGATTGAATCCTTGCCATACTCTTGTCATTCTGTAGAAGGCTGTACAAACGAACGGCTACGTATGAGCCAGGGACCTTCTACACACCCGAAGGGCGTCTCCCGCCGTTGGCGTTGCGCAAAGCCCAAGACACTCCCATATCCCAGGCAGAACCAAACTTTGACCTGACGTACTTTAGATCTGGCAAAGTCTTCGATCTAACGTTTCACCAATGGCGCGAGATTCCGTAAGCCGCCGTTCGATAAGGGCAAATCATCTTTCTAAAAGCGGCTTACGGAATGACAAGAAAGGGCTAACTTTATGAGAGGAAACCTTGATTAGTAAAACGGCATAAAAATAAAGCCGGTACTGTGACATACCGGCTGGGTGTTATGAAACGGAATTTTTATAGTAAAGAATTTCTTAAGGGATATGTCGTGCCTCGCCCCGTCCAGGGAGACCGGGACGCTACTCCTGGCATTACTTTTGTTTTTCCCGGCTTTTTAAAACTAGACCTGGAAAGAGGCGGTCAGTTTGTTGTATTTCTTAAGCCAGAAGTTATAGTACAAAAACTTCATAATCCAGGGCGCGTTGGATTTAAGCCTTTCCTGCTGCTCCTCGCTCAGGTTTTCCATGTACCAGGGCACGAAAAGGGCCATTTGCTTGAACGATTTTCGTTTGACATAGGCTTTGTCAATGGCGGTCTGCTCCTCCACCGGGATATGCGCTTCGATGGAAGCAAACAAAATCGTTTCTTCGACAGCCAGGTGATTGACCAGGGTGGTGTTCAGGGCCGAAAATTGTTCGGCCAACTGGCGGTTCGTCATTTCCCGTTCGAAACCGTCCGGGAGGAGCGGCAACCGCTCGAAGTTAGCTTTGATTTTATTAGCCAGGCCGCTTATCTGGTGATGTTCTTCCGTGAGTTGGTCCATGCTGGGCATGAAAGAGGGGTCGTACCTGGCGATAAGCGGATAAAAATGATTGTCCTCGCCCAGGTGATGGTCTTCCAGGTTTTCCCAGTAAAAATTAAACCAGTTCTGCAAACGGGCGGTTTCCTGGTTAGTCAGGTGGGTTTTGCGCTGGACGGTGGTGTCCAGTTTCTTCAGGTCGTTACGTAACGCGGTGTGAATATTGATAAAAGCCTGGACCAGCGGTTGCCTTTGATTCATTGTTTTTCTCCTGTAAATGGTTTTTATTTTGTAATTTTTTATATATTGCTGTTGTTGCCAACGGTTTTATTGTAGCCAGGAGCAGATGAAGACACGTCACCCAAAAGGGTCATAAAAAGGTCGGTAAAGGGTTATTTTGAGGGGGTATAATGGGGATTATTTAGAGGGTTATAAAAAATAAGGCGGCCCGTTGGGCCGCTAATGGTTTGCGTTAAAAGAGAGTATGACTTGCTTAACCGTTCCAACCAGACTGGCGGTCCTGCTAAGTAAGTCGGATAAAGTCCGTTGAAAGCAGCTATAACCAAAAGGCTTAATGCTGCCGGTAAAGTTTTAACAACTTTACCTTCTCTCAAGCGCCGGATAGTTTGTTAAAGTCTGGCCGGGGCAGGCTGGCGTCTAAGCTTAATTCACCCCGGCTCTCATTCTTAGCAAAAGCGGCTGGATACTACTGGCCGCCACCGCGCTGGCGATAGCGCAGGAAGGGCGGAATATCCAGGTCGTCGTTGACCGCCGGGCGATAAGGCACGGGCGGCTCGTTGCGCTCCGGCTGAGGCTGGGGAGCCGGGGCCGGGTTCTGCTGCTGCGGCTGGCGTTCCCGTTCGCGGTCGGCATAATTCCGGTCGCTGCCAAAGGTGCGCTCGGTGGGGCCGTTACCGCCGCCAAAACCCCGCTCGGTGGGGTTGGTATTAGGCGTGTTAAACTGATAGCCGGGCGGCGGCGCGATATAAGGCCGGGTCTGCTGGTTGTTCAGGTTCTTGATGTTCGGCTTGCGAATCTGGTCGAAGCCGGTCGCAATCACGGTCAGTTTTACCTCGCCGCTCATACGCGGGTCAATCACCGCACCAACGATAATATTGGCTTCGGGGTCGGAAGCCTGCTGGATAATCTCGGCAGCTTCGTAAACTTCGAGAATACCGAGGTCTTCGCCACCGGTAATGTTAAAGAGTACGCCACGCGCGCCTTCAATCGAAATCTCAAGCAAGGGGCTTTCGATAGCCATCCGGGCGGCATCGACACAGCGGTTGTCCCCGGAACCCCGGCCAATCGCCATCAAGGCCGAACCGGCATCACTCATGATGCTCTTGACATCGGCAAAGTCGAGGTTGATAAGACCGGGTGTCGTAATGAGGTCAGCAATACCCTGGATACCTTGCCGCAACACGTCATCGGCGATGCGGAAGGCTTCCACCATCGAAGTCTTTTTGTCGGCCACCTGGAGCAAGCGGTCGTTCGGGATGGTGATGAGGGTATCGACGTATTCTTTGAAGCGGGCGATACCTTCCTCAGCGGAGGTTTTGCGGCGGTTGCCTTCAAAGCTAAAGGGCCGGGTGACCACCCCAACGGTGAGCGCGCCGACTTCCTTGGCAATCTGGGCGATAATCGGGGCCGCCCCGGTGCCGGTGCCGCCACCCATACCGCAGGTAATAAAAATCATGTCCGCGCCCCGAAGCGCGTCGTAAAGTTCCTCGCTGCTTTCCTCGGCAGCTTTGGCCCCGATGACCGGGTTACCACCCGCCCCAAGACCTTTGGTAACTTTATCGCCGATCCGAATCCGGTTGGGGGCCTCGGAATACAATAAAGCCTGGGCATCGGTGTTGACCACGTAGTACTCCACGCCGCGCAACTCGCTTTGAATCATTCGATTCACGGCATTAGAGCCACCGCCGCCTACGCCGATGACCTTAATCTGGGCAAAATTATCAATATCGTTGCTGTGCGGCTGATTTTGGAAGCCGGGTCCCTGCCCTCGTCCTGTTGCCATGTTGTAACTCTCCTTAAATGCGACCCTGGCGGCGCGAGTTAGGCACTCCACCAGAGATACTCGGTCGCTAACGCTAAACCAATAATGCTACCTTGCTTTGTACCCGCGTATTATACCTGATACTGGGGGTCTTTTCGCGTTATTTTTACCTGCCCTACCGCGTTTAGGGCAGGAATTCTCGTAACCAGCCACCAAATTTACGGCCAACGGCCATACCGGCCCCGCCCCCACGCCGGGAATGGCTCTGAAGAATCTCGGCTCCATTCCGTTTCTTCATTCCCCACAAAACCAACCCAACACTGGTGGCAAAAGCCGGGACACTCAAGGTTCCGGCCACTTCGCTCAAGCCCCGTGGCGCGCCGATGCGTACAGGTAACCGGAGGACGTGACCGGCGGCGTCGGTAATACCGGGAAGATTGGCGGTTCCGCCTGTCAGGACCAGGCCCGCCGGAATCATACCGTCATAACCGCTCTTTTTGATTTCCGCCTGGACCATATCGAACAACTGCCGGGTCCGGGCGTGGATAATTTCGTTCAAAAGGTTGCGCGAGATTTGCTGTTTGCGGCCAAGTTCCAGGCCCTCGGTTTCCAGCATCTCGTCGGGTGCGACCGAAGCGTCGCTTTCTTCTTCCTCCTGGCGCAGGCGGGAGCGGAAGTCGAGCCGGATGGGGCCTTTGCCGTAATAGTCGGCGTAAAGACCCTTGTAAGGTCCGGTCACGGAAGCGTCACCATATTTAATCTTCAACTTCTCGGCGGCTTCCGGCGAAACCCGGCAGACCAGCGAAATATCATTGGTGATGTTGTTGCCGCCAATCGGAATAACTGCCGTGTGCCAGATGCTGCCGTCGATATAGAGGGCAATATCGGTCGTTCCGGCCCCAATATCAACCAGGCAGACCCCCAGGCGCTTTTCGGCGTCACTCAAAACGGCTTCGCTGGCCGCCAGGGGTGAAAAGACCAGTTCATCCACCTCGACGCCGGTCCGCTGGACCCCTTTGAAAAGGTTGGTCAGGGCGCTGATAGTGCCGGTGGCAATATGCGTCTCAACTTCCAGCCGGTAGCCGTTCATCCCGACCGGGTCGCGAACGCCGTCCTGCCCATCAATGGTGAAGGTGCGCGGGATGACGTGCAAGACTTCGCGCTGGGGCGGTAACGTGACCGACCGGGCCGAATCAATTACGCGGACCACGTCATCGGGACTGATGTCCCGGTTGGTCCGGCCCACCGCGACCACTCCCCGGCTATTGACCGAAGAAATATGGCCGCCGGTAACCCCTACGAAAGCCGAGCCGATTTTCAGGGCAGCCTGGCGCTCGGCTTGCTCGATGGTGGTAGCGATAGTCGCCGTGGCCTGTTCGAGATTTACTATGACCCCTCTTTGGAGACCCAGGCTGGGGTTCGTCCCCATGCCTAGAATGTTAATATGGTTATCGCGGGTCATTTCACCGATAATGGTGGTGACCTTCGAGGTTCCCACATCTAAACCAACGATTAATTTTTCCGGTTTGGTCGCCATAGTTTATTGTCTTCCCTACTGAATGGCAGGCTTATTGATAAAACGTAAGTCTGCGTAGCTCCACTTGATACCTTTGTCAGCCAGGAGACCCTTTAAGATTGCCACTTTTTGGTCAAGCTGGGCATCAGTTCCCAGCAAGGCCTTCCAGTTTCCAGAAGCCGGGTCGCTAATTATCAGCAAGCCGGAAGTGGGCGAATACTGGAGGGCTGCCACCTTGATGTCGGCGGCGGCCAGTTGGGACTGAATGGCCTGGGCGCTGCGGACCGCAATGGAGTCCACGCGGTCCCCCATTTGCATTTTGCGGTCGTCCAGGCTCTCGATTACCGGGTAGGCTTTGGCCGACTCCGGCAAATCCTGGTCAATGTAACTATCCAGCACTACTCCGTCGGGGTCTACCAGGTAACAGTAGCCGCCGACCTTCCAGTTAAGGACGCTCTGGCGCTCCGTAACCGCTACCGTGATTTTATCCGGCAGCGTCTTGGTTACCTTAGCCTGTAGGATGTAGGGTAAGGTCTTAATTTTAGCAGCCACCTGGTCTTCGTTCAAACTGAAAACGTTGGTTTTATCCACCCCGGTCGCCTGGACTACCGCATCGGCGGTCAGCAAGCGGTTACCGGTCAGTTCGACCTTCTGAACATTAAAATTCGGCGCGTTTAAGAGCCAGTAGCCGAGACCAACCAGCAAGATGATAGCAGCAAAGCTGACCAGGCGGGCCGGGTTAAAGCGTATGGCCGATTCCTGGTTCCGCCGCCGGGTCGTCATGCGAGGCCGGGACGTCAAAGTCGGTGAAGCGTCAAAGGCGCTGCTGTCGAGCTTAATTGTCGGCCGGAGAGGGTTATCCTTTTTAGAAAGGACCGGCTTGCGGGGCTGACGGCGCGACTTCGGGGCCGGGGTCACCAGTTCATCTTTACCCGCGTTGGCGTTCAGCCGCGGATAATTCTGATGCGGCTTAAACGGAACATCTACCGGGGAAACCCGGCGTCGATTGCGCTGTGTTGGTGTTGTACCCGCCATTTTACTGCACCCTTAGTTCGTTACGATTCCGGTCGGTATGTCGCTCCAGCGCCAGTTCAATCAACCGGTCGACCAGTTCCCGGTAACTCATCCCGGTCTTTTCCCACATCATCGGGTACATGCTGACCGGCGTAAAACCCGGAATGGTGTTGACCTCGTTCAGGAAGACCTCGCCCGTATCGCGGTCCTGGAAAAAGTCCACGCGAGTCATCCCGGCACAGTCAAGCGCTTCAAAAGCCTGGACAGCCATTGCCCGCAGACGGTCGCTCAGTTCGGCGGGAATATCCGCCGGGATGGTGAAGCTGACTTCCTCGTCCTGGTACTTGGCCGTATAGCTATAAAAGTCCGATTTGCGGCTGATAAGAATCTCGCCGACCACCGAGGCAACCGGGTCATCGTTACCCAGGACCGCCACTTCCAGTTCGCGCGGGTTGAGGGCTTTCTCGACCATAATCTTTCGGTCGTAACGGCAAGCGGTATCAATAGCGGCAGCCAGTTCCGCCCGGTTGCGGGCCTTCGAAATCCCGACGCTGCTGCCCATGTTGACCGGCTTGACAAAGTTCGGTAAGCCCACCTCGGCTTCAATCCGGTCGAGCAAAACCTCTTTGGTTTCGGGGTCTTTCTCCCAGTCCTTACGCTTAAAAGAAACATATGCGAGGACCGGCAGGCCGTTTTGCTTAAAAATCTCGCGGGCGGCGACCTTATCCATCCCGACTGCCGATGCCAGCACACCGCACCCGACATAAGGGACGTTCGCCAGTTCGAGCAGACCCTGCATGGTGCCGTCTTCGCCGTAGGGGCCGTGTAGCACCGGGAAAATCACGTCCACGGGCGCACCGAATTGGAGACTGGCAGCCCCGCTCAGGTTATTGATTTCGGCCAGGCCGCGTTTCGAGGCGGACGGGTCGGGCAGCAAGGCGGTCTGGGCCGCGTTATCCCCGGCTTTCGGGTTGCTGAAGGGCTCCATCAGGGCCAGGGGGTCGGGTTTATTCCCGGCGGCCAGTTGGGCGTCGCCCAACGAAATCCAGCGACCTTCGCGAGTAACGCCAATCAAAGCCACATCGTACTTCTCAGGGTCTATCGCGTTTAAAACGGCTTTCGCCGAAACCAGCGAGACCTCATGTTCTGCCGAACGCCCGCCAAAAACCACGCCAACCCTTATCTTTTTATCCGAGGATCTATTATCCGTCACGTTAGGCCCTTTATTATCCCGAAAATGTGGAAAACTCAACCTAAAAACTGCTTTTTGGCTATCTTTTGCGTGATAAGATGCCCCGTATAACGAGTAATTTTACCACTTAATTTGGATTAACCCAAATAGGATTTACGCTCAAACTATAGCAATTTTTTAATAATTTCTAATCGAATTCGCCAAGCATTTCGACTTCCGGCTCGATGTCGGCACCGAACTGCTCTTTGACCGTTTTACGGGCCAGGTTTATCAAGTCAATCACGTCCTGGGCTTTTGCTTCTCCCAGGTTGATGATGAAATTGGCGTGGCGCGGCGAAATCTGCGCTCCGCCGATTACATGACCCTTTAGCCCGGCTTTCTCTATGAGTGACCCGGCAGACCCAAAAGGCGCGGGCGGGTTCTTAAAAACGCTCCCACCGCTCGGCTCCTGAGGCTGGTTTTTGCGCCGCCAGTCGGTCATTTCGTCAATGTGCTGTTTGATAGCGGCAGGGTCGCCCTGCTGCAACTCAAACTCGGCCCACAGGATTAACTCGTTGCCGAGGTTGCCCAGCGGTACCTTGTTATTGCCGACCTGTTCGCGCCAGCGGCTATCGCGGTAGCTCAGTTCCAGCTTTTCCGCCGGAAGAATATCGAGCTCGCCGTTAGCGTTAGCGACCGCGACTCGCCGCAGGACTTTTGAGAAATCGCCCCCGTGGGCCCCGGCGTTGCTGACGATGCCACCGCCGACGCTGCCTGGGATGGTCGCGGCAAATTCGAACCCGGACCAGCCGAGCTTGGCAATCCGCCGCGAGAGGGCTCCCAGGAGCGCGCCCGACCCGGCTTTCAAAAGACAGCGGCCATCACCGAGGTCGTTCACGGTAAAGGCATCCAGGCGGTTCTCAACGACCATACCCCGCCAGCCTTTATCGGCCACCAGCATATTTGAGCCGTTGCCGATAATCAGGAACGGAATGTTGCGGCTGCGGCAGGTCTTGAGTAATACTACCAGTTCGGCTTCGTCGGTGGCCCGGAGAAAGTAATCGGCGGGTCCGCCAATGCGCCAGGAAGTGTGGCGGGCTATCGGCTCGTCCTCTTTGAGGTTCTCGCCCAGGACCGCCTTCAAGGCCGCTAAATCGGCCTCGTTCTTCTGATACTTTGCCACCTGAGCCTGCGGAGTGTGCCCGTTTTTACTTTGCAAATTTGATTCTGCCATTTTTAGAGTCCCTGTTTCCCGGCCCGCGCCTTTAGAACCTGTTCGCCGACCTTCCAGACATCGCCCGCGCCGAGCGTCAGGAGCACGTCACCTTCGCGCATGAGCGCGTTCAGGGTCGAGGCCGCGTTGGCGTGGGTGAGCGGTTCGGCCAGTTTGCCGCCGTGCCCCATCCGGTCGAGAATGTCGCCGGTACTGACCCCCAGCGTGTCGGTCTCACGGGCCGGGAAGATTTCCATCAAAGCGACGAGGTCGGCTTCGTCGAAAGCCCCGGCGAACTCGTCCACAAGGGCCTTAGTCCGGGTGTAGGTATGCGGCTGGAAAAGTGCCACCAGGCGGCGTGGGCCAAACCGGGCGCGGGCCGCCGCCAGGGTCGCCCTGATTTCGGTCGGGTGATGGGCGTAATCATCTATAACGGTGACACCCTCGGCCTCGCCTTTAAGCTCGAAGCGGCGGGCGGTGCCCCGGTATTGCCCCGCCAGTTTAATAAAGATTTCGGGCGTGACCTGCGGCGCGGCGGTAAGGACCATCGCCAGGGCCCCGGTGGCGTTACGGACGTTATGGACCCCGGCCAGGCCCAGTTCGACCGTACCGAGAACGTCACCCCGGAATTTTAAGCTGAAGTCGTGCCCACCTTTAGCGTTCGGCTGTACTTCTGTAGCCTGCCAGTCCGCCGGGCCAAGGCCGTAAGTAAAAATTTCGGCCCCGGTTTGGGCGGTCTCTTTCAGGGCGACGGCCCCGGCATCGTCGGCGCAAATATATAACTGGCCACCCGGCCTGATATTGCCCGCGAAAGTCGCGAAAGCAGCCTGCAAGGCTTCCCAGGTGCCGTAATAGTCGAGATGGTCCGGCTCAACGTTCGTTATAACCGCCGCTTCGGGCCGGTAGTTCAAAAAGCGCCGGGCGTATTCGTCCGATTCGAGGGCGGCATACTCACCTTTACCGGCTTTACCGGCTACCCCCAGGTCGGTCGAAACTCCCCCGATATAGAAAGTCGGGTCAAGCCCGGCCTTTTCCAGCAGGAAAGCCACCAGTCCGGTCGTGGTAGTCTTGCCGTGTGTACCCGCTACAGACAGGAGCCGTTTCTGGTTGAGCAGGAGGCCGACCATCTCGGCGTTTTGCAATACCGGCAGACCTTTACGCCGGGCTTCCTGTATCTCCGGGTTATTTTCGTTGGCGGCGGCGGTCGTAACCACTACCGTAACGTTGTTAAGGTTCTCGGCCCGCTGCCCCTCGTAGACGGTCACGCCGCGCCGGGCCAGGGCCTCGGTTGTCGCCGAAAGCTTCAGGTCCGAGCCGGAAAGGGAATAGCCCATGTCCACCAGGAGGTCAGCCAGGGCGTTTTGCCCGGCCCCGCCAATGCCCAGCAGGTGAATGCGGGTCAGGTCCAAATCTTCAAGTGTATGTGTGTCTGTCATCGGTTACCCAGAGCTAGAGCGACGGGATGACCGCGAAGCGCCAGACAACGGCCAGGGCTACGGCGATTCCCACCACTTTTAAAAGGTCCAAACGGGTCCGGTTCTTGTCGTCGGTCGTGGTCGGTGGGCGAATCAGGTAGAAAAATATCACGTAAATCGTGACGACTACCAGCAGCCCGACCGGCAACCAGCGTTCCCAACCGGGAAAAGGCGAACTGCCATCCTGCTTGTTGATACGCAAGTCGGGCAGGTTGATGGCTGGTAGTTTGAGCGAAGCCCCATCCAACAAATTCGTCTGATAAAACTGTCCCAGGAACGGGGCCAGCAGCATAAAGCTGTAAGTCAGGAACAATGCCCCCGACAGGCCGCCTATCAGGGCCCCAAAGGGGTCGCGGAACGGTCGCGGGGCCATGCTCCCGGAGGTGACGGCATAGGCTATCACAGCCCCGGCAAAGAAAATCATGATTTCAAAAATCGTGGTGCCGGCCTGGTCGAGCTTCCAACTGCTCTGGGCAATATTTATTTTGGTAATACCCTGGTTATTAAGCTGGGCGATTACCAGGCTAAAAATCCAGTTATAGACCCCGACCACGATATTTACGATAAAATCACGCAACCCGTATAAGACTATTAAGGTACAGGCAAAGACCATTTCCCGCCGCCGTCCTCGGATATAACCCCGCCGGATGGCAATCAGGATGACCACGAAACAAATCAGGCCCACGATACTAAAACTGACGACCGGGGCCGCGCCGGTCAACGTGACGAAGACCAGCCAGGCCAGTAGCGCGAGGCCAATTAATGATAGATAGAAAACCATGTCCGCCTCAACTGACCCCCGCCTTTAGTGTGAAGAAATCACTGACCATTGGCCGAACCACCTAGCTAGTCCCGGCGATTGCGCCGCGCCTCGTACATCTTGGCCCAATCGCGCCGGGGTTTTTGCAATTGCGGTTTTTTGAACTCGCCCGAATTGCCATCACCCTTCGCTACCGGGCCGACCCCGGTCTTGAAGCTGAGATAAGATTCGGTCGCCACCGCCGGGAGATTCTCCTCTCGCTGGACCGGCACGATAGCGGTTTCTTCAAGCTCGATTACCTCGGCCTCGATAATGTCAACCTGAGGTGGGACTATTGGGGCCGGGCGAGCCGGGGTCGCGCCGGAGGTGCGCAACTTGGTCCGGGCAGCCTCCTGGGCCTGTTTCCAATGGGCATCCTTGGTCTTTTCTTCGCGCCAGGAAGCCATAGTCTTTTGCAGTTCGGCCCGGCGTTTTTGCATCAACTCGCTCTGGCGGCCCACCGGTAAGGAGCGGGAGGGTAATTCGCTAATCTCCGGCTCAACTTCCTCGACCTCTATCACCCGCTCGACTTTCTGAATTCTACCCAGAGGCACTTCAGGGGCCTGCATGGTAAAGGCCTGGGGTTCCAACTTCTCCGATTTCGGCAGGTCACGCTGATCCTGCCAGCGCCGGAAAGCTCCCAACAGATCGAACCGTTCTTTCTCGCTCAGGCGACTATCTCCGGCAGTTTCAGCTTCGTGCAACTTGCGCTGGGCCGCGGCGCGTTCCCGGTCGGCCATACGCTGTTCGCGGGCAAATTCACGTTTGCGGCGTTCCTCGGCCCGTTTTTCCTCGTTCATCACCGCTTCAGGATCGGCGACCTGCTGGCGCGAGACGTTTAAGAGCAAGCCCAGGCCGGTCATGGTCACGGCCAGGGAAGTACCACCATAGCTGATGAGCGGAAGCGGGATACCGGTGAACGGAATCAGGTTCGAGATAACCGCGATATTGATAAGGGCCTGGCTAACCACGTAAACGGTCGTCCCGGCGGCAATCAGGCGGCCAAATCCGTCCGGGGCGTGGCGGGCGATTTTAGCTCCGCGCCAGGCCAAACCCAGGAAAAGGACCAAAACCAGGGTGGCCCCGACCAGACCAAGTTCCTCACCAAGGACGGCAAAAATACTATCGGTATAGGCGTTGGGCAACCAGAGGAATTTCTGGCGTCCGTTGCCCAACCCGGCTCCAAAGAGACCGCCGGAACCGAGCGCCATCAGGTTGCCAGTGGTGTGATAGCCGAGTCCGGTCGGGTCGGCAAAGGGGTCGGTATAAGCTTTCAAACGCGATAGACGATAAGAAGCCCCAAACGCCAGGAGGGTAAACGCGCCACCCGCCGCCGCGAACCCGACCAGCATATGCATGATATTGGCCCCGGCGATAAAGAACATCGCCAGACCGATACAGCCGATAACCAGCGAAGTCCCCAGGTCCGGTTCGCCCATCACGAGGCCAATCATCGCCCCGATAGTGATAGCGAACGGTATAACGCCGACCCAGAAGTTACCGACTTTCTCGCCCTTGCTGGAAAGCCAGTGGGCCGCATAGAGAATCAAGATTACTTTGGCAACCTCGCTCGGCTGAAACTGGAAATCTTCACTGCCGGTCGGGGTCAGCCAGCGTTTGGCGTCGTTACGGGCCGGGGCGAACTGGGCCGGTAAGACCAGCACCGCGAATAACAAACCCATTGCCACTATCATCAGCCCGGTGGCAAACTGGCGCAGCTTGTGGTAGTCCACCAGCGAAGCGACAACGCAACCGACCAACCCGACGCCCAACCACAAGAGGTGGCGGAACAAATAATATGAGGGTGACTGGCCGTAATACTCGGCGGTGACAAAGCTGGAACTGTAGACCATGACGGTACCAAGCACCAGGAGTAACCCGATTATGGCGATAAGCCAGTAGTCGGGCCGCCCGATGCGAGACCTTAAATTTTGGATTCTTGACCCGTCAAAACCGAAACTCTGCCAGCCCGGCTTTTTCAGTTTAACCAGATTTGCCATAAAAGTTGCCTACCCTACCTTAAATCCTTCTAACAAAACCTGCTAATCAACACAACCCCAGTCGTTCAACTTGCCCTGCGCTGCCATAACGAAAGAAAATCAGGCGGTCCGAGTTGTTTGAGCCGTCAATTCGCTGACCAGGTGGCGAAACTGGGTCCCCCGGTCGAATTCGTGCAAAAACATTCCGAAACTGGCCGCCCCCGGCGATAAAAGAACGATGTCCCCCGGTCGGGCTGCCGACTGGGCCGCCAGCACCGCCTCACGAAAGTTAGTGTAAGAGCCCCCGGTCGCTACCGGTGTCCCGGTCGCTTCAATCGCGGCCCGTAGACGCGGAGTAGCCGTACCTTCAAGGTAAATAATTTGTCTGAGTTGACCCGCCCTGGCCGAAGTCGCGACGGCCAGGGCCAGCGGCGCAAAGTCCAGGTTCTTATCCGCACCGCCCGCCAGCAGGACGATTTTCCCGGCATCCCGCTCGAAGGCTTCGAGCGCGACGACTGTCCCGGCAGGAGAGGTGGCGGTCGTATCATTGTAAAAACGGACGCCATCCAGTTCGCGGACCAGTTCGAGACGGTCCGCTACGCCCTGGAACTTGCTCAGACCGGCTTCAATCGCGGCCTGGGGACACCCTGCCGCTTTTGCCAGCGCGATAGCAGTCAGGGCGTTGGCCTGGCTGTGACGGCCCGGCGTTTTAAGGAGCGTGGCCGGGTAACTTTCGGTCTGACCCTCGAAATCCCAGATGAAACGGTCGTCGGCGAGATAAGCCCCGGCCAAATCCTGCCGTTCGAGCGAGGTCCATGCTACCCTGGCGGGCGCGTCCTCGGCGAAGGTGCTGACCAGGGCATCGTCGGCGTTAAGGACGACAATGTCACCCGGTTGCTGCCAGCGATAGATATTGCGCTTGGCGTCGGCGTAATCGGCCATGTCGCGGTAACGGTTCAGGTGGTCCGGCGACATGTTGGTCACGGCGGCAAAGCGAAGGCTCAATTTCTGCTCGCCCAACCCCTCTAACTGCCAGCTTGAAAGTTCCAGCACGACCGGCGTATCCGGCGTAATGCGGGAAAGGGTCGCCAGGGCCGAAACGCGCAGGTTCCCGGCGATGACTGTATCGGGCCGCCATTCCTGCAAGAGACTGCCGGTAAGGAGGGTCGTACTGGTCTTGCCGCGTGTCCCGGTTATACCCAAAAGGAAATCGGACGGGCAGAGCTTGAAAAAGAGGGTCATTTCCATTTCCAGGCTGGCCCCGGCCTCGCGGGCAATTTTTAAGAAACGCGATTCGCGCGGGACTGCCGGGTTGCGAATGACCAGTTCGGCATCTTTGAAATCGCTCTCGCGGTGTTCGCCCAGGACGTATTTAATAGGTAAGCCCTGCAACTTTTCCAGGGTCGGGGCCAGCACTTCCTCGGTCCGCAGGTCGGTAACGGTCACGTCCGCACCCTGCTCGACCAGGAAGCGGGCCACACCAAGACCGCCATCGTGCAGACCCAGGCCCATCACGAGCGCTTTTTTACCTTTTAATTCCAGCCGTCCCTGTTCTCTCAATGTCTTTCCAAGTTCTAGAATTGCTAATTGGCCGCCCGGACCTTTTCAACGATTTCTTCCAGGCGCGAACCACGCGACGCTTTGATAAGCACATAGTCGTGCGGCTGCAAGTTCTCCCGCAGCCATTCCGCTGCCCCGGCCTTGCTATCGGCGAAGATAACCTTTTCGGAGGGCATTCCCTGGCGGAGGGCTTCCTCCCCGGCCAGGGTCGCCAGGGGGCCGACCACCACGAAGGCATCAACCACTTCGACAGCTTTCCGCCCCACCTGGAAATGGGCTTCCTGCTCGAAATCACCGAGTTCAAGCATATCGCCCAGGACAGCCAGGCGGCGTCCTTCCGGGGAGAGTTTTATATCCTTCAAAAGTTCCAGGGCCGCCAGGGTCGAAACCGCGCTGGCATTGTAGCAATCATCAATGATGGTCGAACCGTTGGCACCCGGTAAAAGGACCAGGCGGACCTGGGCACCCCGGTCCTGCAAACCCTGCTCAATTTCGGGCCAGTCCATCCCGCACAGCAGGGCTACCGCGATAGCCGCCAGGGCCGTATGGACGCTGTGCTTACCCAGCAAAGGCAAGGCCAGGGTCCGGGTTTGCCCGGCGTAATGAACCTTGAACCGGATACCGTCCAGGCCGAGCCCTTCTACTTCGGAGGCGTAAAGGTCATAGGAGGGTTCAAGACCGTAATAGAAAATGCGGGCCGTGGTCACGTTCGCCATCCCCTTGACCCGGAAGTCGTCACCGTTCAGGACGGCGACCCCGCCCTGGGTGGCCGGGGGGAGCGATTGGACCAGTTCAGACTTGTTCAGGGCAATGTTTTCCAGGCTGCCCATCCGGCCAATATGGCTGTGGCTGACGTTTAGGACCACCCCGATGCGCGGCTGGGCCACGCCGCAAAGCCGCCGCAGTTCACCCAGTTCGTACCCCGCGCCCATCTCGACCACCGCGACCTGGTCGCTGGCCTGTAGCTTCAACAGAATAGGCAAGATACTCTGCTCGGTGTTGATGCTCTTGGGGGTCTTAAAGACCTGGAATTGCTGGCCCAGCACCGCTGCCATCAACTCTTTGGTGCTGGTCTTACCGACACTCCCGGTCACGCCGATAACCGTCAAATCGGAAAACTGGTTGCGCCAGTAGGCTGTCAGCTTCTGGAATGCGCCCAGTGTTTCGGGAACGACCACCCAGGCCACGCCGGGGTCTAACTCGGACTGCTGCGCGACCCAATCCTGCCGGACCAGGCACCCGGTGGCCCCACCGGCCAAGGCACTTTTTATAAAGTTGTGACCGTCGGTCACTTCACCGGGGAGGGCCACAAAGAAGGCGCCCGGTGTCACTTCCCGGCTGTCATAGACAAATCTATCGAACGTCAAAGCGCCCTGGCTGTCCGAGCCAGGGTTAGTGGAAGTTGAATCAGAATCGGGCGCAACGGGTGATGTGTAAGGCGTGGTAAAAGAAGCGCCAGCCCCGGTCGCCGGGGAAGCCCACAAAGAGCCGCCCGTCGCCGCTATTATTACCGGCAGGGTCAACTTATTGTCCAATCAAAAACCCTCTTTATAAGTAACGCTAAACCATTACTCCGGCCAAATTTTCGAGCTTGACCGGTAGTTCTTGAACAAAGTAGGCCGATCTTAACAGATAAGAACCCTTCCTGCAAAGGTGGGATAAATCGCGCATAGTGGGATTTATCGCCTTACCACTTAATTATACCGCGTAATTTACGCCCGTCAATAACTTTGCGTGGTACTAACAGGCCAATTATGTCTACTAAACGCGGCATAACAGGTAGGCCGGGAGAGATGTTATCTATGAGTGGCCGGGGAGTTACCCCGGTCAGACCCCGCGGGCTAGCCCCGCGAAAGCCTTATTAACGAATATGTACCGGATTCAACCCCCTGAACCCGGTACATAACGGCCAGAAATTTCTCCCCGCTTATCAAAAGATGGAGCGGGGTTGTCGGGAGAAGGGACAGGTGGCGAGTCCGCACTCGCCGGATATATTTTTATCAGGGCGGGTAAAGCCGGTTCCTGGCAGCTTTACCCGGTTCAATTTTAGTTTACCGGGTCGGTCGGCGGTATCTGATAGTAAGTAAAGAGTTGTTCCGTGATAGCCTGGACGACCGGGGCCGCCGTATTGCTACCCCAGGGGGTATCTTTAGTCTTGTCGTAACGGACCAGCACAATAAAGCGCGGGTTGTCCGCCGGGGCATAGGCGATAGTCGAGCCAATCGTGAACTGGCTTTCCTTGCCGTTTTCGTAAAGCGTGGCCGTACCGGTCTTCCCGGCGACCCGGTAGCCTTTCACGTCGGCCAGCCGGGTTTCCCCCAGGCGGACCGCGCTTACCAGCATATCGGTGGTCGTCTTGGCGCTCTCCGGCGAAACTACCTGGCGGATGAATTTCGGCTCGGTCTTTTCCAGGATTTCACCGTTGCGGGAAATCTGTTTCACGATGTACGGCTGCATGAGTTTACCGCCATTGGCGACTGCGCTTATCGCCGCGACCAGTTGAACCGGCGTAACCGCGACGGCCTGACCGAAAGAATTTTCAAGGAAATCGAGCGGGCTCCAGTTCGCATCCTGGTTGGTCCGAAAGATACCGGCGCTCTCGTTTTTGAGTTCGATTCCGGTTAACTGCCCGATGCCAAAATTCTTAAGGTACTGGTAGAACTTGTCCGGCCCGAATTTCTTGGCAATCCACATCGCCCCGACATTACTCGATTTTTCCAGGGTCTTGGTAACGGTCTGGCCTTTGTAGCCGACGCTATCAAAGTTACAAATCCGCTGGCCGTAATCAATTTCGCAACCCGGCAGGTCGGCGGCGCTGTTGGGTGTAACCACCCCGGTATCAATACCGATAGCGGCGGTCAAGATTTTAAAGGTACTGCCCGGCTCATAGACGTCACTGACCAGCGGGTCTTGAAACAGCTTCGGGTCGGTCGTGTTGAAGTCGTTCGGATTATAGTTCGGGAAACTGGCATAGGCCAGGATAGCCCCGGTCTGCGGGTCGGCTACAATAGCCATCGCTTTATCCGCGCCGTGGTCCTGCATCCCCTTCAAGAGTTCGCGTTCGACCATTTTCTGAATCGAGGTGTCCACCGTCAGGGTGATGTTGGCACCGTCTACCGCCGGGGTAAGCTGGACCTGCCCCAGGATAATCGGGTTGCCATCGGCGTCGTGCTGGGCGTAGCGAGAACCGGGGGTGCCCTTCAACATATCGTCAAACTTGCCCTCGATACCGTAGTCGGCGCTACCCTCGTAATTCACGAAACCGAGCAACTGGCTCAACATACTGTTGTTGGGATAAGTCCGGCGGGTCGGTGACTCGACGGTAATACCCAGGATGTCAGCGTCGATAACTTTCTGGGCGGCCTCGTAGTTGACGTTAGAAGCTACCAGTTTGTGATTGTTCTGGTCGTTACTGTTATAGGTGACAGACTCCAGCAGTTTGTCTTTCGGTATGTCCGGCAGTAACGGGGCCAGGATAGCCGCGATTTTTTTGGACTGGATTTCGGTCAGGTCTTTGGGCGAAGCAAAAATGTTATAGACAAAGGTGTTGGAAGCCAGCACCAGCCCATTGGTATCCATAATCAAGCCGCGTGTCGCCGGGATAGAAGTCGTATAGACCTGGGTCTTCTGGGCGTACTCGCGGGACTGGTATTTGTCCTGGATTTGCAGCGTAAAAAGCTGGATAAAAATCGCCAACCCGAACAACGTCAGGGCCAGGGCCGTAATCCGAATCCGGGTGAACGGCGATAAATTAAAACTGAACTTTTTCTGGCCGGACGGTGCGGCTTTGGGCGGCCTGGACGAACCGAACTCGTCGGCGGTGTTGCCCAGGAGCGAGACCTGCCGCCGGACTCGCGGCGGGCGGCGACCGGCAGCACCAGAACGAGCATTGGGACTGTGGGTGCCCTGCAAATCTATGGCCGCTTTAGGGCGGGACGGGGGTTTGTCAATGGTTTGACTCATGCCTGACTCCTCTACTTATTTCCCGGTGTGGCAGTGGCAGTGGGAGTTGTTTTGGCCTGCTGCGGCAACATATCGACCAGGTCTTGCCACCAATCGGTGGTAGGAGCCAGGTTCGGGTTTGTCGAAGCGGGCGGAGTAGATGCAGGTTGACTGGCCGGGATGTCGATGTAGATGGTTTTGCTGGCCGGAACCATACCTAACTTACTTTTAGCTTCATCTTCGATGCGCGATAAACTTTCGTAATCGGCAATCTGAGATTGGAGACGCTGGGCGTCCGTATCAAGTTGGGCCTTCTCCTTTTCCATCTTGGCGATGTCGTAGCCGAGCGAAACCAGCGTACTGGTCTGACTGAGCCAGACGATAGAGCCAAGACAAATTAACAGGGTCACCAGCAGAAAGCGTGAAAAGAAGCGCACCTGGCCGGTTTTGGGAGTTTTATTGGTGGTTAAAGGGTTCCTGCGCATGCGGTCGGAAGTTTTGACAAGACCTTCCGCCAATGCGGTAGCTCTGCCACGACGCGGCTCTTTTACCTGCATTGCCATCATGTATTCCTTAAAAGAGTTATTAAACTTTGCCTCGAACAAGGTGTCCCTGATGGAGCATGGGGTCCCTTAAAGTTTTTCCGCCACACGTAGTTTGGCGCTGCGGCTGCGACGATTTTCGGCCAGTTCGGTGGTAGTGGCCTCAAGCGGTTTTTTGGTGATGATAGATAAACGCCGCTCTTTAGGGAATGACAGGCCCGGAGGCCCGCCTTCGGGTACAATTTTATCGCTGGCTTCCTTCTGCATAAAATGCTTGACCACCCGGTCTTCCAGCGAGTGAAAGCTGATAACGGCCAGCCTGCCGCCGGGAGCCAGTACCTCAACCGCCCCGGCCAGACCTTCGGCCAACCGCTCCAGTTCGTGGTTCACCTCCATCCGCAGGGCCTGGAAGACCTTTGTCGCGGGATGGATAGGGCGTTTGTCGCGCCCGGCGGGTCTGCCGCCCATCTTAGCCAGCAGGTTTGCCAGTTGCCCGGTCGTCTCGAAACGGGTCTGCTTGCGGGCCTCGACGATGGCCCTGGCGAAGCGGCGGGCCTGGGGTTCTTCACCCAGTTCAAAAAAGAGTTTGACCAGCCGGTCTTCGGGCCAGGCGTTCACAATTATCGCGGCGGTAAGCTTACCCTGCACCGAGCCGAACCGCATATCCAGCGGGCCGTCACCCTGGAAGGAAAAGCCCCGGTTGGGGTCGTCCAGTTGCATTGACGATACGCCCAAATCGAGAACGACCCCCTGGACCGGTGCGAAATCTTCCTCGCGGGCTACCTCGGCCAGTTGCGCGAAATTGCTCTGGACTAACTTAACCCGGTCGCCAAATTCTTTGAGCCTTTCGGTGGCGATACCGAGAGCGACCATATCGGCGTCCAGCCCAAGTAATCGCCCGGTTGGAGCGGTGGCTTTCAGGATGCCATAGGCATGCCCGCCTGCTCCGAGTGTCCCGTCGATGTAGCGCCCTTGCGGGGTAAGGTTTAAACCGGCAAGTGTCTCTTTGAAAAGTACCGAGTAATGCGGGGCGTTGTTGCCTTCTCCTGCCATCTCACCTTTTCTTTAGAAAACCTTGGGATAATACCTCAAGATTTATCCGGCCAACCCTAAAAATATTCACCACTACGAAGTTAATTGAGACCCATTAAGAATTAAAAGACCCCAAGTTTTGCCAGCGATTCGGCCATCGAGTCTGCATTTTCCTCGACAGCGTCTTGCGCTTCGTTCCAGGCATCCAGGGCCCAGATTTCAATATAGTTGTCTACGCCCACCACGATAACCTGGGCATCGTCGGCACTGATACCGGCGAACTGGCGTAACCGGGCCGCGATATTGATACGGCCCTGTTTGTCCGGCACTACTTCGGTCGCCTCCGAGAAGAACAGGCGGCGGAAGTTCCGCGCATTTACATCCGCCTGGGAAAGCGCGGCCAGTTTATCGGAAATCTTTTTAAATTCGCTTTCGGGATACAAAGCCAGACATTTATCGAGCCAGCGCGTAACATACATGACCTCGCCCAACTGCTCGCGGAAGCGAGAGGGGACGGCCATCCGACCTTTCACGTCGATTGTATGTTCATAGCTGCCGATGAACAAGGTTCTGTTTCTCCAAAAGACTTCTTTATAAGCTTTGATGTGGACCCGTTTACTAAGGCTGTAAGACTACCAGAAAAAGTGTTTTTGCGTGTAGTTATCCCCACAGCGCCCCACTTTTCCCCACTTATAGGGCAATTATACACAATTTCAGGGGATAAGCAATACTTTTGAGGGTTTTTGAACTCTGCGGGCCGCCTTTTTTACTGAATTTTAAAGGGCCGTATTCACTAATAATCGTCCAAAAGAAAGCCTGTTCTGGTGGAAATGTGGACACCGCTTTTGGTGGATATGTGGAAAATAGTTTACCTCTGCAATATTGGCACTACTTTTGCTTTAGGGAATCCAGGCTGATTAAGCTCATTTTAGCGTTGAACTTGACTTTTCCACTACAATTAAAAAGGATTAAGATCGGTGGAAAACTTTGTGAACAAGAGTGTGTACAGAATTAATGGATAAATCGGAAAAACGAATTTCTTCTTTGAGAGAGCCCTCCTCAGTAGAAAAACCCTCGTTCTGGCTAGTTTTACTGACCTTATTACGCCAGACCGGGGTATATATAGTAGTCGGATTGGGCGGCGCTCTTTTATTACTGTACCTTTTCTCTGAATTGACCGAAGATTTGCTGCGTAACGAGTTCGCCAGCCTGGACGACAACATCGAACTATGGATACACGGGTTCGCCAACCCGGTCTTCGACCTTGTTTTCAATTTCTTTACGACCCTTGGCGGGGGTTGGGGAATGAGTATTCTGACCGGGGTATGCTTCCTGACCTTGCTCTTAAAACGGCATTATTATTCGGCGATTATGGTAATCCTGGCGGTGGGTGGCGGTCTTTTGATAAACTTTGTGCTGAAAAACCTCTTTCAGCGGCCTCGCCCCGACCTGTGGGAAAGTACCTTCGCCCGGCCCAGCAGCTTTAGCTTTCCAAGCGGGCACGCCACCCTCTCGCTCTGCCTGTTCGGTATTCTTACCTGGATCTTTTTTAACCTGTTAAAAAGCCGGAAACTAATGATTGGGCTGGCAATTTTGCTGGCCTTCTGCACCGTTATGGTCGGGCTCAGCCGGGTTTACTTTGGCGTGCACTACCCGACCGACGTGGTGGGCGGCTATCTTTCGGGTGGGTTCTGGCTGGCTTTGCTGGTCAGCGGCGATGCTATCTTCACCCGGATGCGCCTGCCCCTTTCGAGGGATATTATCCCGCCGCTGAAAAGACCGGGTTCACCGGCCCCCAAAGCCTAGCGGGTGGCGTGGGCCCGCTTGATGGCGGCCTGATGCGCCGCCATTTCGGTGCTATCGTCCAGGGGCGCCAGTTCGACGTTGCCATAGCGCCGCTTGAGCGAAAGTTTTAGCAGGTGGTCGGCAAAGTGGGGATTTTTGGGCAGGAGCGAACCGTGCAGGTAGCAGCCAAAAATGTTGCCCTGGATAGCCCCTTCCTGGCCGTCTTTGGCGTTATTGCCGTAACCGACCACGCTTTTACCAAGTGGGCGGGCTTTAGGGCCGAGATAGGTCTTGCCGCTGTGGTTCTCGAAAGCCACCAGCGTCCCAAACTCGGACTCGACAACGACATTCCCGATACAGCGTTTGTTCCCGGCGACGGTATGAATATCGAGGATACCGATGCCCGGAATGTCCGCGCCTTTGTCGGGCCGGTAGTAATGGCCGAGCAGTTGGTAGCCGCCGCAGACACTCAAAAAGACCGCCCCGTTAGCAGCCGCTTCTTTTAAAGCGCGCCCGGTGTCGCCCTGCAAATCATCGGCCACAGTGTATTGCTCTTTGTCCTGCCCACCACCGAAAAAGTAGAAGTCGTATTTTTCGGGGTCAATCTTGTCGCCAACGGTCAGGTTCGACACGTTCACGTCAATGCCACGCCATTTGGCCCGCTGGGTCATCGTGATGATGTTGCCCCGGTCGCCGTAGATATTCATCAGGTCGTGATAGAGAAATGCGATTTCCAGCTTCATAATATATTTATTCTTCCCAGAAAGGTATCACCAGGCCCATTTTGGTCAAGACCTCGCGCAGTTGGAGCATGGCCGTATAGGTGGGCGTGATATAGAGCGTTTCGCCTGGTTCGAGGTGTTCCAGGGCCTTTTTAAGCGACTCCGCGATATTTTCTTCCCAGCTTATTATGGAAGGCTCAATCCCGGCATATTTGAGGCGGTTTGCCATATCGGTCGCCCGCAACCCGCCGGTCTGGACAAAATCGAGTTTTCCAGCCAGGATTTCGAAGTCAACGTCCCACAGCCAGCTTACATCACGGCCATCGGCATAGAGGTCGTTAATTACGACCATCATCTTAAGACGCCGGTCCGGGTCGTTGGTCAACATTCGTAAGACCTCGTTAAAACCGACCGGGTTTTTAACCAGAGCCATCAAAAGGTGCCGGCCATCGCCCAGGGCTACCCGTTCAATCCGGCCAAAGACCGATTTAAACTTTGCAAGCCCTTCTTTGACATGGTCCGGGGCAATACCGAGGCTGAGAGTAGCCGCCGATGCACCCGCCGCGTTATAGACGTTATAGAGGCCGGGAACACCGACTTTAAGTTCGAGCGGACCGTCCGGAGTATTCAGGACGAACTGGGAGCCGTCCTCGACGCTCAACTCAATCGCCTTCACCACGAAATCGGGGTCGGGTCGGCGGAAATCGCAGTTCGGGCAGTGATAATGCCCCATGTGCGAGATATAAATCGCGTCATAGACGAGGGTGGCCCCGCAGACGATACAGCGGGCCGCATCCACGGCGTGCGGCAATTCCGTCAGGGCCAGCGGCGGGTGATCGAGGCCGAAAAAGACCGTCCTGACACCTTCCGGGGCGAACCTGGCCAGGTAGACCATCGAGGGGTCGTCGGCGTTCAGGACCAACGTGGTGCCGGGAGCCAGGGTCTGGATGGTTTTGGCCCACTGTTTGCGAACCGTGTCGATTTCACCATATCGGTCGAGTTGGTCGCGGAACAGGTTATTAATAAGAATGAGTTTAGGCAGAATCTTGGCCTGGGCCTTGGGGAAAGCCGCTTCGTCTACTTCGAAAAGACCCATATCCGCGGCCAGTTTACCGTTCAGGGTAGCCTGGTTGAGCAGCGTCGAGGTCAGGCCGCGCAGCAGGTTCGAGCCGCTCCGGTTGTTGGCGACCTTTATCCCGGCGGTTTCCAGGATAGTCGCAAAAAGGCGGGTCGAGGTCGTCTTGCCGTTGGTACCGATAACCATAGCCGAGCCGCCAGGCAGACGGGCGGTCAGGTCGCGCAGGATAAACGGGTCAATCGTGGTGGCTATCAGGCCGGGTAAGGCGGTCCCGCCCCGCCCCGTCCGGTGCATAAGCTCTTTTACCGTCTTGCCGGTAGCAATCGCAACAGTTTGTAGCAAAGATACTTCCCTTTTATATAGGTTATAAGAGGCTAAAATTTATGGTATAAAATCCGACCGCAGTTGGGGCAAGTCACCAGCGTCGTGCCGCCTTTAACCTCGCGCTGTTTTGCCATGGGCAGCTCTACCCGGCATTTGCCACACATTTTACCATAGATTACTTCCGCGACAGCAACGCCCTGTTTCTGCTGGCGCAGTTTTTCGTAGACCGGCACATCGGGCGGCATTACCATCCGTAAATCTTTGACGCGTTGGGCCTGCAAACCGGTTAACTCCGCCTGGAGCTGGCCGAGTTCCTGGCGATGCCCGGCGCTGCCCTGCTCAACCTCTTTTTCGGTCTGCGTCAGCTTTGCCCTGGCCGCTTTCAGGTTTGCCTCGGCATCTTCCAGGGTCAGCATCGCCTCGACGGTCTGGTCATCGGTTTCTTTCTTACGCTGGCGGAAAGTCTCGATTTCCTGCTGGGCCGCCGCCATTTCCTTGTTGCCTTTAATCTGGCCGCCATAAAGCTTCTTTTCGAGGTCGTTGGCGTGCTGCTGTTGTTTCTGGGCAGTGCTTTCGAGGTCTTTAAGCTGGGAACGGGCGGAGACCAGGGCCGCTTCAGCGTCACTCACGGTCTGACGGGCGGCATCTAACGGGGAGGTATCGGACAGGAGTTGGTTCAGGAAGGCGGTCCGGGAGACATTGGCATCAATTTTAGAGTCTATTTGTTGCAAGTCATAGAGCGCACTAACACGGCTCATTGAGAGTACCTTTCTAGGTTTAAGTCCAGGCAGGCAGGCGTCATTGACTGTTCTGCACAAAAAGAAGGGCGCCGGGGCTTTCGCTAACCAGGCGCAGAGGCAATTCCGGCAGGGCGGTAAACTGGGCCGCCAGGTTGAGGTCGGCCTGGTGAATTACTTCTCCAAGCAAAGTCTGCTGGTTATATTCCGTTATAACCAACCGGGTAACGCCGGTCAAACGCCGCAGGATATTCTCCAACATCGGCAGGGTATAGCGGCCCTGTAGATTCGTAATAGTAACATAGGTCTGGCGCGTATTCGCCGGGTCAATCAAATCTGAAAAAGTCAGGGTTAAAGGCAAGCGAGTTTCGGTTGTCTCGCGCAACCGCAAAGGCCGGATATTCAAAGGCCGGAATGTGCGGGTAGGTGGAGTAGGAGGTGCCTCCGGTTCGCGTGAGGCCGGCTTGAGCGGCTCGGTCAACGGCCCTTCGACATCCAACTCCTGGTTTAGCATCGCCAGCGGTTCCGGCTTGGGTGTGATGGTCGGGCCGGGCTGGAAATGGACCGGGTGGTCGGCCCCGATTTTGCCGATAAAAGGGGTCGGATTTTCGGGCGGAGTCGGATCTTCGTTAATCGCGGCCAGTTCCTGTTCGCCCGCTTCGAGCAATTCTTGCAGGGTCGGGCTGGACGGCTCTTCCTCGATAGAATAGTCGTCAAGGTTCGTATCGGGTGAAATCGGCGGGGGTGGCTCGACCACCTTTTTGCCCGGCCTGCCGCCAGCCGCAGCCGGTTCAGCCGGAAGTAAAGGCGGCAGGATAGCCGAGACATTGGCGTTTATCTCGTCAAGCATATCGGCCAGGCTTAAAGTGCCACGCGGCGGCGTATAGCCGGCGGCGAAACTCATCGAATTCAGGGCCGGGGGCGTCCGGGGATCGGTCAGACCGAGTTGCAGGCCGAGTTCGCGTAAAACCACCTTCTCCTGCTGCTCGCTTGCGCTCAACGGTTGGGTCCGGCGCGGGCGGGGCGTCACAACCTCCGGCACAGGTTCGGGCTCGGTGACAGGCACAGCGGGCGGTGGGGGGACTTCGGCGGGTACATCCTCCGGGACCGGAATAGCGCCGAGCCTGCCGGTTGTATGCCGACGTCGGGGCAACCGGGGACCTAACTGTTCGGTGGTGCCCCGGCGAGGCGGTAGACCGGAGGTCTGTTCCAGGTTGGTAGGGCCGCCCAGTTGTAACTGGCCGGTGGTTTCGGTGCGGGTCCGTTCGGCGACAGGCGGCAAAGCCGGTTCCTCCGCCACGGGTGGAGGCGTGACATCGGCCAGCATTATATCGGGTGGGTCGCCCAGCAACAATTCTTGTAAATAGGCAAAGGTCCGGGAAGTGATAGCGTGAATGGGGCCCTGCCGGGTTGATTCCAGTTCGGGCCCCGGTTCAAAAATATCCAGCCCGGCAAAATCAACCGGTGTCGGCAAAACCGGTTCCAACGGGACTACAGGCTGGGCCGGGAGGATGATCGCGGGCAAAGGGGCAGGCTCCGCCGCCGTGATGACAGGGCTACCGCCAGGTATTTTTGGCGTCTCGGCATCACCAAAAGCGACCGCCCCGGCAACCTGCTCCTGGGGAGCGGCAGGGACTGCCTGGACCGGTTCGGGCTCCTTTTCCACTACCATGGTAGCGACAGGCTGGTTGGCCGCAAGCTGAGCCCGGAGGGAAACCAACTCGCGTTGGAGGGCTTCCCGTTCGGTCAGGGCCTGGTTCCAGCGCACTTCTTCTTGCTGAATGAACTGGCGGATTTCGGCCACCTGCTCCTGCAAGGCGTTTCGTTCCAGTTGCAGGTCATTTAGTTCCTGGCGCAGAGTTGCCTGGTCGGCCAGAATACCCTGGGAGGCGCGGGCGGTATCTTCCTCGACTCGGTGTTTGAATTCGGCGACAAGACGCCGGGCCTCACTGATATGCTGTTCGAGGGCAGCGTCCAGGGCCGCAAATAGAACCTGGCGCTGCTCGTCCCAGGAGACAGGGGACACCTCACCGGCAGTGGCGTTGGAAAGATCGGGCGTCGGGGTTGGCTGCAAAACCGGGGCGGCAGGGACAATCGATGCACCGGGGGTCGAATCCTCCGGGTCAGGGTCACTATCAGGGTCAGCAGAATTGCGTAGTTGGGCCTGGTGGTTGAGAAGAAGTTGCAGAAAATCCGGCGCGGGTATGCCTTTATTTAACTCATCTGGTGTTTGGTCAGCCATCATCCCTACCGAAAGAAGAATTTATTAACCAACGTCTAGCTAACGCCTGGGAACCCGGTTTTGAGGTAACCTGCAACTATGTAGTTAGATGAAAGTATACTATCAATGTCAAACTTATGCAGGGTTTTGACTATACTAATATAGAAAACCGTTCAAATTTTTTAAAATTGGCTGCGAACTCGTCCCATGCTGCCAGAAGAAAGCTTATCCTCCTTATTATTCTTCCTTATTATATAGAAGATTATATAAAAATTATAAAGGGAAATTGCATAAAAGCATTTTTCCACATTTTATAAAGAAGTTTAATTTGTTGATAACTTTAAAGTGTAGTCCGAAAAGAGGTTTTTGAATTCATTGGGCATGGTACTAGAAATAATATGCTATATATGGTATAATTGGCAGGAATACAAACAAAAATAAAACAAATAAGCTTGGGGTTAAAAACTGGTTAAGTCGGTTTTATCCTGGCGTATTTTTTATTTTGAAATACCTTTTGTATTAGCGATAATAAATTCTAAGGGTAATTTATGCGTAAGTCCGGTCTTTTGGTTGAGGCCGGTAGCAGGTTGATGAAAGGTTTGTTGGAGGCAAAAAGCCTTTATGGCAGAAATTAGCTGGCTGGGTCACGGGTGTTGCCGCATTAAGGCTCGCGAGGCCACTATTGTAACCGATCCTTATAGCAAAAGATTAGGGTTTGATTTCGGAAAACCCCGCGCCGATATTGTAACCGTTTCGCGACCCGGTGAGGGTTATGGCTACGTTGAAGCCGTTAAGGGTGAGCCGAAAGTTTTAATGGGACCGGGTGAATATGAAATAAGTGATGTTTTCATCACCGGAATAGGAACTTACTCGGAAGACAAAGCCAGCAAACACCGGGGTAAAAATACGGCATATGTATTTGAACTCGAAGGAATGGTTATGTGCCACCTGGGCGCGATAGGACAGCCCCCGACCGCAGAGCAGCGCGAACAGATGAGCAACATAGATGTGTTGTTCGTCCCGGTCGGCGGCCATACCACCATCGACGCCGCCCAGGCCAGCGAGGTTATAAGTATGATAGAACCTCATATCGTCATTCCAATACATTACCGAACCGATATTCTCGACCTCGACCTCGACGGGTTGGAGAAATTTGCGAAAGAGATGGGGATAAGCGATTTGACACCCCAAGAAAAACTAACCCTCCGGTCAAGTGACTTACCGGAGGGAACCAAAGTAGTCATTCTGGACTACAAAAATCAATACAAGTAGACAAGGAGGCGGGCTTAAGGGCCCGCCTCCCCTCTTTTTAGGGTCAGGTCTAGGTATAAGGAGGTTATTTAAATGCCCAAATATATATTTGTTACCGGCGGCGTGGTTTCTTCAGTTGGAAAAGGTATTACCGTTGCCAGTATCGGACGGCTGCTCAAAAGCCGGGGAATTAGCGTACGGATTCAAAAATTGGACCCCTATCTTAATGTAGACCCCGGAACGATGTCGCCTTACCAGCATGGAGAAGTCTTTGTCACCGATGACGGAGCCGAAACCGACCTCGACCTGGGCCACTACGAACGCTTTATTGATGAGAACCTCAGCCGAGCCTCCAACACCACCACCGGCCAGGTCTATAGCGCGGTTATCGCCAAAGAACGCCGGGGCGACTTCCTGGGCGGCACCATCCAGGTCATCCCGCATATCACGAACGAAATCAAAGGCCGCATCGGCATGGTCGCCAAGCAGGGCAACCCCGAAGTGGTTATCGTGGAAGTCGGCGGCACCGTCGGTGACATCGAAGGCCAGCCCTTCCTGGAAGCGATTCGCCAGATGCGCAAGGACGCCGGGCGTAACAATGTCCTCTATATTCACCTGACCCTGTTACCTGTTATCTCCCCTACCAACGAATTAAAGACCAAGCCGACCCAGCACAGCGTCAAAGAGTTGCGCTCGATTGGTATCACGCCGGATATTATCGTGCTGCGCTCCGACGGCCCTATCCCGGACGATGTGCGGGCCAAAATCGCGCTTTTTTGCGATGTAGACATGGAAGGTTGCGTCCCCATGCCGACGGTCGAAACCATTTACGAGGTGCCGTTGCTCCTGGAAGAATTTGGCCTGGGCAACTATATCTGCGAAAGGTTGAACCTGCCGAACCGGGAACCCGACCTGCGCGAGTGGCGACAAATCGTCAGCCGGGTCAAAAAGTCGAAGGATACCGTTAAAATCGCCCTGGTCGGCAAATACGTGGCCCTCCACGATGCCTACCTGAGCGTGGCCGAGTCGCTCAATCATGCCGGGTTATTCCACGAAACCGCGATTGAGATTGACTGGATTGACTCGGAAGATTTCGAGCATGAAGGCGGCTACAAACGCGCCTGCGACCGCCTCAAAGACGCCGATGGCATCGTGGTTCCGGGCGGCTTCGGCGACCGGGGTATCGAAGGGAAAATCGCGGCGGCCCGCTACGCCAGGGAAAACAACATTCCTTACCTGGGGTTGTGCTACGGTATGCAGATGGCCGTGATTGATTTCGCCCGGCACGTGGGCGGTTTGCCCGACGCCAACACCACGGAGGTGGACACCCGCTGTCCCAACCCGGTAATTGACGTGATGCCCGACCAGCGCGACATCGCGGACCTGGGCGGCACCATGCGGTTGGGCCAGTATCCCTGCCACCTGACCCCCGGCACCAAAACCGCCGAGGCTTATGGCAATGTCCCGGTCGTGTGGGAGCGGCACCGCCACCGTTTCGAGTTTAACAACACCTACCGGGAACGGTTGACCAGCGCCGGGCTTATCCTGAGCGGTCTGTCACCGGATGGCCGGTTGGTGGAGATTATCGAATTGCCGGACCATCCTTTCTATATTGGCTCGCAATTCCACCCGGAATTTAAGTCCCGGCCCAACCGCCCGCACCCGCTTTTCCGCGATTTTATCAAGGCGGCCAAAGAGGTCATTCACGAAGGCGACCAGCCGACGCTGCCGCTCACCGATGAACTTGAAGCCGGTTTCGACCAGGAAACGCCGGAACGCGAACGGGTTATGGTCTAAAACCCGGCCCCGTTCTCACCGGCCAGACGAGGGAGTTTTGGTAACTTATGAACGCGGTTGAAGACAAAGATATGAGCGAGTTTAGCGATAAGGTTTACGAAATTGTACGGCGCATTCCCTCTGGTCGCGTGATGACCTACGGTCAAATCGCGGCCCTGCTGGGGGTGCCCCGCGCCGCCAGGGAAGTCGGGTGGGCTTTGAATTCGGTACCACGCGGGGCGAATGTGCCCTGCCAGCGTGTGGTCAACCGCTTCGGCGGGCTGGCGAGCGGTTACGGCTGGGGCGGCCAGAAAGCTCACAAAGCCGATTTGCTGCCCGAAGGGGTCGAAATAACCGACGAATTCACGGTAGACCTGCAAAAGTACCAGTGGTTCCCCGATGAAAAAGACCTGCCGGACTTGCAACTGTCATTTATCAAGCGGGAAGAACTGGACGCCAAACTTCAGCCGAGCCAGGAGCATCTCAGCCCTTCGGGCAGGCGCGACCGGCCTAAGAAGAAGCCCGATTCACCCACGCTTTTCTAAGACTTACGGTTCAACGACGGTTATTCTATCAAGAATAGCCGTTTTTTTATTATCCCGAAAAGAGCCTCTAATAGAGAAACCTTGTAAGGACCAGTGGTTAATAATGAGGGGTATTTGGGTTAAGAAAAGTAGAGATATTATTAAAAAGCTATGAATCGAACCGGAATAGAATAAAATAGAAGACAACCGGCCATAGTTAAACCAGAAAAACCTATGATTTTGACCTAAAAAACCAATAAATAGTTTGTAGGAAAAATCACAGTAAAGACCTGGTTTGGCCTTGCATGGCCTAGGGCGTTATGTTATACTTTTCACTGGTAAGAAGTGAGGATAAAAGTAACTGCGTTTAAAGCTCAAATTGTACAATTATCGGAAAGAGTGTTTTACAGGTTACTTCGCACTGTGTTAGGCTGGCTGCTCACTTCCGAATCACGTCGGAAACTGCACCGGCCCAGCGCAAAAGCGCTCCCCCTTCTTGGCAAGGAAATGCTCAACTTGTCCCTTGCGTTTTCTTAAAGCTTTAACATCCAACCTGTCTCGATTCCGAGACGTACTCTAGCAAGTGAATACCTGGTACCGAGCGAGGTTATAACACCAATGGCGGCGCGTAATAACAACCAGGACGAAGAAAAGATAAGGCTAGCCTCCTCCAGGAAACTGGCAAATACAGCGATTAGCCTGGGTTTTAGTGTGGTTATTTTCGTGGTAATTGGCGTAGTCCTGGATAGCTTATTTAAGACCACCCCCCTTTTCATCCTAATTGGTGTCTTTTTCGCTCTAGCCAGTATGGTCTACTTCATGTACCAGCTTGTTAAAGCCCCTTAAACCCGAACGCCGTGACAGACCAGAGCAGAGCCCTGAAAGAGCAACACCTGATTTTAACCGGTTGGTAACTAGGTGACGGAGATAATCGAGTGGATTCAGAAGAATTAAATGTAAGCCTAAAGCCAGAGCAAGTTCATATTTTTGGCATTGACATTAACAATAGCTTGCTGACCATGATCCTGGTCATGGTGGTGCTGGCTATTCTAATGATAAGCGCCCTGGCCCGTCCCAAACTGGTCCCAGGCCGGTGGCAGGCCTTCTGGGAATTTGCGGTTGAATCGGTCTTGAACCAGGTCGAAAATAACCTGGGTCGCAATAAAACTTCGCGCCGTCTCTTTCCTTTAATCGCGACTTTCTTCATCTTTATCCTGTTTGCCAACTGGTTCTCGTTGTTACCCGGTATCG
>MKTJ01000047.1:208151-241992 GCA_001898225.1 Chloroflexi bacterium 54-19 | reverse complement strand
CCGGCAACACCGCCGCTCTTTCAACCACCGCACCCAACAATTACGCCTTGCTTACCGCCAATACCGAGGTAAACGGCAAAGAAATCGAAGCGGGCGAAGCGGTCAAGATTCAGAGCATCCAGGGTAACACCGCCACTGTCGTAGCGGTAGAAGAAAAGACCGGGGATGGTCAAGAATTTGCGCCTCTTACCGGGGAAAAAGCTTTTAGCGGCCAGATTGAAACCGCCGCCCTGACCCCGGCCCATTCCATCAAAAAACTTATCCCGCTTTTCCGCGCACCCAACGCCGACCTGAACATGACTTTAGCGATGGCCCTGATTGCGGTTATCACGGCGAACGTGGTCGCGATTATGGCGCACGGCGTACTGGGTTGGCTCAAGGAATTCTTCCCCAAACCCTACGTTATGATCCCGTTGCTTACGCCAATTGAAATTGTCGGCCAGTTCTCCCGGATTATCTCGCTCACCTTCCGTCTTTTCGGTAACGTGTTCGCCGGAGAAGTGTTGCTGGCAATCATTCTAAAACTGGCGGCCCCCATCCTCGTGATATTCATTGGACTGGAACTGTTCTTCGGTTTCATCCAGGCCCTGGTCTTCATGTCGCTCAGCCTGGCCTATATCGCGCTGGGCCTGGGCAGCGAAGGGGCCGAGCATGGTCACGAAGCCGACCTCGATGAACTAACTCATACCGGTGAGTTGGAGTTGGACACAGCCCATTCTCGCCACTAATTTTTAGCAGTAAAGCGTAATGGAACCGGTATTTGGGGTTCCATAACAAACCAGTACCAGGCAAAATACGCCCCGGTTAAGCAGGTAACCGGCGGCGTATGACAAGGCAACTTAATTTATATATTGACGGGTACCCTGGAATAAACGGGGTGCCAAATTCAAGGAGGTTTTTTCGGAATGTACGATTTAGCATCTGTCATTCTTACCGACGTACTGGGACAGGCTGCCACCGCCAGCAAAGACGCTAACCGGGTGCTCGGTGCCGGTCTGGCGATGGGTCTGGGTGGTATTGGACCTGGTATTGGTATCGGTATCGCGGTAAACGGTGCTTTGCAGGCGATTGGCCGCAACCCGGAGGCGGAAGGCTCGATCCGAACCAACATGATTATCGGTGCCGGTCTGGCCGAAGCGGTCGCCATTTACGCCCTGTTAATTGGTCTGCTTATCCTGTTCGTATAACCGCCCGTTAAGGGAAAGGTAGCGAATTGCAAAAACAATGTTAAGAGGGCGGCACCACCTTTCAAAGGCTTAAGCTGCCGAGCCGCCCCTCTTTATCCAGTTTGCCAGACAATTTTTACAGAACAGGAAAAAAAGATGCAACTAGGATTCCTGGTTAACTCTATTTTGGCCGCCGAAGCGACAGACAGTAGCATACCAGCCCAGCTTGGTATCAGTCTGGGAAACTTGATTTTCCAGGCGCTAGGGTTCGCTATCCTGATGTTCGTCCTGTGGCGTTTCGCCTATAAACCGCTCTTGCGGATTCTGGACGAGCGGCGGGACCGGGCGCAGGAAATCGTCGAGAAAAGCGACCAGATTAAAAAGGACCTCTCGGAGACGGAAGCTCGGACCAGGGGCGAACTTGAAAAAGCCCGCACCGAAGCCCAGGCGATTATCGCCGAAGCCCGTGCTACCCGCGACCGCATCGTGGGCGATGCCCGTGACGCTGCCGCTGCTGCCGCTGCCGCCGAGAACGAACGTGCCCGCGCCGAACTGGCCCGCGAGCGCGAACAGGCCGTTGCCCAGTTGCGCCGTGAAACGGCGGACCTGGCGATTGCCGCCGCGACCCGCGTTATTGGCCGGGAACTCTCGACCAATAAGGACTTGCAAGTTCAGTTGATTAACGACGTGCTGAGCCAGGCCAACAGCAACCAGGCAGGTGACAGCCGCATGAGTTAGCCGGTCCGCCGCCGGGAAAAGTCTGCCACCCTGGCAACACCATTGACCGGCTTCGGACGACTGTGAGGATAAAAAGCGATGCCATCGGGAAGTGCCGGACGCCGCTATGCCCAGGCCATTTTTGACCTGGCGCAAGAAGAAAACAAATTAGAACAGTGGTCGAAAGACCTGACCGCCATAAGCCAGGTTTTCGACCAGCCCCAAGCCAGGGTTTTTCTCGAAAACCCTAAAACCGCCCGCGAAAAGAAGATTCAATTCACCGCGACGGTGCTGGGCAAACAGGTCAGCCCCCAGGCGCTTAAACTGGCCCAACTGCTGGTGCAACGGGACCGCTTTGCCTATGCGACCAATATCCTGGAAGCGTATACCAGCATGTGGAACCGTCTGCGTGGCATCGAGATAGCCCACGTTACGACTGCTATCCCGGTTGACGAAGCCGAAGCCAAACAGATTCAAACTAAACTGGCGGCCATGACCGGCAAGCAAATTACCCTTGATTTGAAAGTTGACCCTGACATTATCGGCGGCATGGTCGCCCAGGTGGGGGATACTCTGCTCGACGGCAGCATCCGCACCCGCTTGCAGAATTTACGTAAGCAACTAGCATAAAGCATTGATTTCGGAAGGCCGGGGATAAAGGGTTTTGAGGTAAACCGCAAAGCTTTATCAAACGCTTTCACACTTCAATTGGCAGGAGGAAAGCCAGATGGCAGTACGTGCTGACGAAATTAGTTCGATTATTAAACAACAATTGGCCGGTCTTGATACCGCCACCCAGCAAGTTGAAGTGGGTACGGTGGTGGAAGTCGGCGACGGTATCGCCAGGGTTTACGGCCTGGCGGGTGTGAAAGCCAGCGAGTTGGTCGAATTCCCCGGTCGCGGCCCGAACGGCACCGACGTGCAGGGTATGGCCCTTAACCTGGAAGAGGACACCGTCGGTGTCATCATCATGGGCCCTTACACTGGCATCCAGGAAGGCGACCTGGTCCGCACCACCGGCAAAATTATCGAAGTGCCGGTCGGAGTGGAACTGGTAGGCCGCGTGGTCAACGCCCTCGGCCAGCCGGTTGATGGCAAAGGCGAAATTAGCACTTCCAGGACCCGCGTTATCGAACGCGTTGCCCCCGGCGTTATTACGCGCAAGTCGGTAGATACCCCGGTCCAGACCGGTATCAAAGCGATTGACTCGCTCATCCCGATTGGTCGCGGCCAGCGCGAACTCGTTATCGGTGACCGCCAGACCGGTAAGACCGCTATCTGTATTGATACAATTATCAATCAGAAGGGCGGCAACATGATTTGTATCTACGTGGCGATTTCCCAGAAACAGCAGCAGGTCGCCCAGGTCGTGGCAACCCTGGAACGCTACGGCGCAATGGAACACACCATCGTGGTAGTCGCCAGCGCCTCCGAACCGGCCCCGCTGCGCTACATCGCCCCCTATTCGGGTGTTACGATGGCCGAAGAAATCATGGAAAACACCGTCACCCTGCCGGATGGCCGCGTCATTAAAGACGTTTTGATTATTTACGATGACCTGAGCAAGCACGCCAACAGCTACCGCGAAGTATCGCTGCTGCTGCGCCGCCCTGCTGGTCGCGAAGCTTACCCCGGTGACGTTTTCTACCTGCACAGCCGCCTCCTGGAACGGGCTGCGCGTCTGAGCGAGGACTACGGTGGTGGCAGTATCACGGCCATGCCTATCATCGAAACCCAGGCCGGTGACGTGGCGGCTTATATCCCGACCAACGTAATCTCGATTACGGACGGCCAGATATTTTTGGAAACCGACCTCTTTAACTCCGGCCAGCGCCCCGCGGTGAACGTGGGTATCTCGGTATCGCGGGTAGGTGGGGCCGCTCAAACCGCCCCGATGAAGCAGGTCGCCGGTACTTTGAAACTTGACCTGTCGCAGTATCGTTCGCTGGCCGCGTTTGCCCAGTTCGGCTCCGACCTTGATAAAGCCACCCAGCAGCAGCTAAACCGCGGTGTCCGTACTTCTGAAATTATGAAGCAGCCGCAGTATAGCCCGATGGCGTTCGAGAAACAGGTTATGAGCATCTACGCCGTAACCAACGGCTTCCTGGACGATGTGCCTGTGGACAAGGTCAGCCAGTTCGAGAGCGATTTCCTCGAATACATGGACAACGCTCACCCTGAGTTCGGCCAGAGCATGCGTGATAACCCCAAGGCCAAACTCTCGAAGGAAGCCACTCAGCAACTGTCGAACTACCTTAAAGAGTTCAAACAGGGCCGCAAGTACTAGAACCGGGGCTTGCCGGTAGCCGGAAACGATTACCGGCAAGCCATTTTTACGAACCCAGGGACGGCAATTGCTGAGAAACGGGGCAGCAAGAGCAAGTTAGTCGAAATGATAAAGGAGAGTAGATGCCAAGTACTCTGGCTTTACGCCGCCGCATCCGTAGTGTAAAAAATACGGCCCAAATAACCAAAGCCATGGAACTGGTAGCGGCCAGTCGCATGCGCCGGGCGCAACAAAACGTGCAATCGGCCCGTCCTTTTTCTCAGAAAGTGCTGGAAGTTATTGCCGATATTGCCGCTTTGCAGAAGAGCGAGGAAATTAGCTCGGTCAGCCCGCTTTTGCAACAGCGCCCTATCCAACGCATCGGGCTGGTAATGGTAACGGCTGACCGTGGTCTGGCCGGGCCGCTCAATACCAACGCTATCCGGCGGGCGGTGCGCTTTATTACCGAAGAAATAGAAAATAAACCGGTCCAGATTGTCGCGGTGGGCCGCAAGGGCCGCGACTTTATGGTACGGTCGGGCCGGGAAATCGTAGCCGAGTTTATCGGGCTACCGCCGTTCCCCAGCCTGCTTGATACCTTGCCGATTTCTAAAGTGGTTATTGACGATTATATCAATGGAAAGTATGACGCGGTTTACCTACTCTATACCAACTTCGTCAATACGCTGACCGTCCGGCCCAGGATTATCAAATTGTTGCCGATTGACCCGAACGCAATCGAGCCGGACCAGGATACTGCCGATTACAAAAAGACCGATTTTATCTTCGAACCGAATCCGAATGAAGTGCTGCGGGCCTTATTGCCGCGCTATGTCGAGGTAGAAATCTACCAGGCGATTCTGGAAAATATTGCCAGCGAACAAAGTAGCAAGATGGTGGCGATGCGTAACGCTTCGGATAAGGCTAAAGAAGTTGTAACCGACCTGACCCTGACCATGAACAAAGTCCGCCAGGCCAGTATTACCGCCGAAATCCTGGAAATCAGTAACGCCGCCGCCGCCCTGGAAAGCCAGGGATAGCGCCAGGCTCTCTAAGCAATTTAAGGAGTTTAAAAGATGACTACGGAAGTAAAAAATTCTGTCGGCGCGACTGGCCGGGTGGTACAGGTAACCGGCCCGGTGGTGGATGTGGAATTCCCTGCCGACAGCCTGCCTGACATCTATAACGCTGTTGAAATTACCATGGAAGGCCAGGAAGAAACCCTGGTCGCGGAAGTCCAGCAGCACTTGGGCAACGACTGGGTCCGAGCTGTCGCCATGTCCAGCACCGACGGATTACAGCGCGGTGCGAAAGCCGTTGATACCGGCGGGCCGATTGCCGTACCGGTCGGGGAAGGTACCCTGGGCCGTATCTTTAATGTGCTGGGCCGCCCGGTAGACCTCAAAGGTCCTGCCGCAACCGACGAAACTTACCCGATTCACCGGCCTGCGCCTTCCTTCGCGGACCAGTCCACCCAGGCCGAGATGTTCGAAACCGGCATGAAAGTAATCGACCTGATTGCTCCCTTCTCCAAAGGCGGTAAAGTCGGCGTGTTCGGTGGCGCGGGTGTAGGCAAGACCGTCGTAATTTTGGAACTGATTAACAACGTGGCAAAAGCCCACGGTGGTTATTCCGTGTTTACCGGTGTGGGCGAACGGACCCGCGAGGGCAACGACCTCTATCACGAAATGATTGACGCGGGCGTTATCGACAAACTGGTGATGGTCTTCGGCCAGATGAACGAGCCGCCGGGAGCCCGCCTGCGTGTCGGCCTGACCGGTCTTACGATGGCCGAATACTTCCGCGATACCAAAGGCACCGACGTGCTGCTCTTTATCGACAACATCTTCCGGTTCGTCCAGGCCGGTTCGGAAGTGTCCTCGCTCTTAGGCCGTATGCCGAGCGCCGTAGGTTACGCCCCGACCCTGGCAACCGAGATGGGCCAGTTACAGGAGCGCATCACCTCGACCAAACGCGGCTCGATTACCTCGGTCCAGGCCGTGTACGTGCCCGCCGATGACTACACCGACCCGGCCCCGGCGACGACCTTCGCCTTCCTCGACGCGACTATTTCGCTCGAACGGCGTATCGCCGAGCAAGCCATCTTCCCGGCGGTGGACCCACTGGCCTCGACCAGCCGGATTTTGGACCCGAAAGTGGTCGGGCAGGAACACTATGATACCGCTCGCGCTGCCCAGCGGACCTTGCAGAAGTATCGCGACTTGCAGGATATTATCGCCATCCTGGGTGTGGATGAACTCTCGGAAGACGATAAACTGACGGTGCGCCGCGCCCGCAAAATCGAGCGTTTCTTCAGCCAGCCGATGTTTGTGGCCGAACAGTTCACCGGTCAACCGGGCGTCTTCGTGCCGGTCTCCGAGACCGTAGCGGGCGTCAAGGAAATCCTCGAAGGCAAGCACGACGACCTGCCGGAACAGGCTTTCTATATGGTCGGCAACATTGATGCTGCGGTCAAAAAAGCCGCTACTTTACAGTAGTAAGGCAGGAGCGGAAAATGCCTCTCAATTTGCAAGTAGTTACGGCGGAACGGATACTTATCAACGAAGACGTTGACAGCCTGGTCGCCCCAGGTTCGGACGGCGAGTTGGGTATCCTGCCCCGCCATGCGCCCCTCTTGAGCGGGCTGAAACCGGGCGAATTGCGCTATCGGCGCGGCGGCGAGGAAAATTTCCTGGCAATTGGCGGGGGCTTTATAGAAGTCCTCAACAATAAGGTAATCGTGCTGGCCGATTCGGCAGAACGCTCCGAGGAAATCGACCTGGAACGGGCCGAATCCGCCCGCCGCACCGCCGAGCAGACCCTGGCGAACCGAGGCCAACTCTCGGTCGAGCAACTGGCCGCCGCCGAAGCCGCTTTGCGCCGGGCGATGGTCCGTCTCGACATCGGGACACGCCGCCGGGGCAGCCGGACCGGTATACCGGGCCGCGATTTCTAAGACAATACCCCTGGAACTACTTCCAGCATTTGCTTTTAGAATAATAAAAATTAAAAAACCCTTGAATCTAGATGGTACAGCAATCGTTTAGGTTCGAGGGTTCTTTTTGATGGGCTTAAATAGCCAAATTAGTTTATTTTCAGGTTAACAAATTAAGGATAAAATTTTAAAAAGACCTATTTAAGATTTAGCAGAGTAAGAGAATAAAATTGCACATGTCTTTACCTGTAACTCCTTCTGAAGAAACCCAGGCCAGTCAAAGGACTCGCTTAAAATTTGCCTTTAAGCCTAGAGTAACTATTGAAATAATTTTAATCGGCTCAATTGTCTTTTTAGGATGCCTGATTCGCCTCATAAATGGGCCACAACCAATAGATGATGCTTATATAACTTATCGATATGTAGAAAATATTGTTAGCGGTAACGGTTTTGTTTATAACATAGGCGAACATGTACTTGG
Source organism: Chloroflexi bacterium 54-19 (assembly GCA_001898225.1). GTDB lineage: Bacteria > Chloroflexota > Chloroflexia > Chloroheliales > Chloroheliaceae > 54-19. The sequence goes on along the minus strand of MKTJ01000047.1, from coordinate 234,427 downwards.
AACCACGACGCCATTTTATACCCTCTTACTCTCTTTGCTTTTTTTTATTTTCAGAATTGACCTGCCCTGGCTTTCTTTAATAATTAACACCGCCGCAGATGCGGTGACTATCATTTTACTCTGGCGCATCAGCAAACACTTTTTAGCCGAGTTTGAAACCCCTGCCCCTTTTGAATTTGTCACGCCCCTGCTATTTTCTATTACTGCAATGAGTACCAACTGGTGCATTGGGGGAATGGAAACCTCTGTTTTTAGTTTTCTATTGATTTCCAGCCTCTATTTTTTCACGGTACGAAATAGCGCAGTATTGACGGCCATAACCGCCAGTTTAGCGGTCATTTGCCGGCCAGAAGGAATAGTATTACTTGGCCTGATATTAGCCTACATCTTAATATTTCAAAGAAGGGGGTTTTTAAAGACTCTTTTGGTAGTTATAATTACAAGCGCTCCCTGGTTACTTTTTGCGACCTTCTATTTTGGAAATCTCATTCCCCAGTCAATTATCGCCAAAAACTCGGCGACCTATGTTGTCTACAATGATTTCATCGAGGATTTTTCAGTCTTCTGGCAATTACTTGCCGATAATCCAATTGGTCACCTGATTGGCCGCTATACCAGTCCAAGCGGATTTAACACAATAATGGCACTTATGGCGTTAATAAATTTCCCTCTGTATTTATATGGAACATTGAAATTTTCTAAACTTAAAGATAGAAAATATTTGTTAATACCGGGATTTGCCTTTGCATTTATTGGTATTTACGGTTTATCAATTTATAAAACACCAAGTTTGATTTTTCCCTGGTATACGGGGCCATTGGCGCCGTGGCTACTTTTGCTCCTAACTGTTTGCCTGGCAGGTCTATGGCAACACCTGAGAAAATTACCAAAATTGCTTGATAAATTTGTTCAAATAATGGTGATTAGCTTCCTCATCATTTCTGTAATAAATCAGCTTCATGGTTATAACAATGGGCGTAGTTATATTAAAACACGGGGATATTATGAACAGGCGGCAATTTTTCTTCGACCTTATCTTAAGAAAGATGATTTGATTGCTGCACCTGAGATTGGGGAGTTGGGTTATTTCACCAAAGCTCGAATTATGGATACGGTGGGCCTTGTTTCACCGGAAGTCCTTAAGTTTTATCCTGTGCCTGTAAGTGAACAGTTTGCCGGTAATACAATCCCAACAAACTTAATTATTGAGTACCAACCAGATTATGTTGTTGGTGTAGATATTTTTATGAGAAATAGTCTCTTAAAATCCCTGGATTTCCTGAAGGATTATACCTTATTCAAAAGCTGGTCTGATATAGAAGCTAATAGTAACAAACTTCTTATTTTCGTTAAGAATAGTACTCTTAATAAATAACTCCTTTTGTTCCAAGCCTTTGACCTTTCCACGCTCTGTTTGTGGCTTCTTTTTAGTTTTCAAATGCAATGTTAACACTGTAAAATTGAGCATAAGCCGCGCATCTGTTAAAATAGGGGTATAGGTTACGGCTGCTTGGAATGGTCTTTCCCGGATCAGAATGTCGCCAACGCTTGAACATATAAAGAGGAAGAAGGATACAGTTCTCATGGAAAATCTCGCCAATCCGTCCACTCCCCGACCGGATACGGAAGTGCCGGTCCTCGAAGTCCGCAACATCACCAAAGTTTTCCCTGGGGTAGTCGCTAATGACTCGATTAGCTTTAACCTGAGAAAGGGCGAAGTGCTGGCTTTCCTGGGAGAGAACGGGGCCGGTAAATCTACCCTGATGAACATCCTGTATGGCCTCTACCACCCTGACCAGGGCGAGATTCTACTCAATGGGCAACCGGTCCATTTTAACGGCCCGCACGATGCGATTGCCGCCGGGATCGGAATGGTCCACCAGCACTTCATGCTGGTCCCAACCCTGACCGTTGCCGAGAATATTATCCTGGGCAACGAAGGCTCCAGGGGGGTCGAAAAGTTAAACCTGCGCCAGGCCAACCGGCGTATCCGCGACCTATCCAAACAATATGGCCTGGCCCTGGACCCGACAGCCCTGGTCGGTGACCTCTCGGTTGGTATGCAGCAGCGCGTGGAAATCGTTAAAGCCTTCTTCCGCAACGCCAACATTCTTATCCTGGACGAACCGACCGCCGTCCTCACACCCCAGGAAGCCGACGAACTGGTTATCATTATGCGAAACTTGACCGACCAGGGCAAGTCCATCATCTTCATCAGCCACAAGCTGCGCGAGGTGCTGGCTATCGCTGACCGGGTCGAAGTGCTGCGGCTTGGTAAAATCGTGGGCAAAGTCGAAGACCTCAGCACCGCCACCGAAGCCAGCCTGGCCGCCCTGATGGTAGGCCGCACAGTCGTGCTGCGGGTCAACAAAGGGGAAGCCCATCCCAAAGAAATTGTCCTGTCCGTCAACAACCTGAAGGCGCTGGATGACCGGGGGGTTATGAGCCTGAACGGGGCGACCTTCCAGGTACGGGCCGGGGAAGTAGTCGGCATTGCCGGGGTAGAAGGCAATGGGCAGACCGAACTGGTGGAAGTCCTGACCGGGTTGCGCCAGGACCAGGGCGGTGAAATCTTTCTCCAGGACAGGCCGCTAAAAGGCGAAACGCCCCGCGAATGTACCGAAGCCGGGATTGGTTATGTGCCGCAAGACCGCCAGCGTTTCGGGTTGGTGTTGGGATACGGGGTGGATATAAACCTGGTCCTTTCCAGTTACTACCGCCAACCCTTTACCAAAGGGTTGATGATTAATACGAAGGAGATTGACCGGTACGCCCAGGGCCTGGTGAAGAAGTTCGACATCAGGACACCCAGCGTTGAAACCCGCGCCGGGAATCTCTCCGGGGGTAACCAGCAAAAGGCTGTTGTCGCCCGCGAGTTCAGTCGCGATAACAAACTTTTGATTGCAGTCCAGCCAACGCGCGGTCTTGATGTCGGCTCTATCGAGTTTATTCACCAGAATCTTATTAACCAGCGGGATGCCGGGGTAGCGGTGCTGCTGGTGTCAAGCGAGCTTGACGAAATTATGTCTTTGAGCGACCGGATTGCGGTCATCTATAAGGGGCAAATCCTGGCCGTCATTGAAAATAAGGCCAAAACAGACGAAGAATACGAAACCCTACGTAACGAACTGGGCTTGCTAATGGCCGGGGCGGTCAAAGAGGCGGTAGCCGGGTAGAGATCAGGGTTAAAGTAGACAAAAGATAAGTTTTAGGGTTATCATGAGGCTAAATGATAGCCAAATGCTTTGTGGAGAAGCTTGAAAATCGGTTCCAATTGGATGCTTACGGCCCAATATTCGTTCTGCAAGCTAGTTTAAGGTTAAGGGTTATTTTTAATTGAACCGGGAATATAAAACGGAACATAATACCGGACAAAGGGAAAGCTGAGTACAAAATGCCTGATCAACACATTTTGATTGCGGACGATGAGACCGATATTCGGGAGATGTTAGCCTCCCTTTTCGAGGAAGAAGGGTTCCGGGTTAGCCAGGCTAAAAATGGCGCGGAAGTGCTGGCCGAGGTAAAGAAATCCGGTAATAACCTCGATTTAATTATGATGGACGTGCGCATGCCCGATATGGACGGCCTGACAGTCCTCAAACAGTTAAAAGACGGCGGCAACGGAAATATTCCGGTCCTGATTATGACCGCCTACGGCTCCAGCGGCGTGACCATCAAGGCCATGCAACAGGGCGCGGAAGATTTTTTGACTAAACCCTTTGACGACCCTGACGCGGTCGTCCACAAGGTCAACCGGATTTTCGAACACCAGAATCTGACCAAAGAGGTCGCCGACCTCAAAAGTAAACTGACCGCCGACCCCGGCGAGAAAATTATCGGTAACAGCGGCCCGATGCAGGAAATATACAAGCAAATCGGAAAGGTCGCCGGGAGTGACGCGACGGTGCTTATCAGTGGCGAGACTGGGACCGGTAAAGAACTGATTGCAAACGTGATTCACACGACCTCGCGCTATTCGCGGGGGCCGCTAATCAAAGTGAACTGCGCCGCGCTGCCGGAAACGCTGCTGGAAAGCGAACTGTTCGGCCACGAAATGGGCGCCTTTACCGGGGCCGCCAAGATGCGTAAGGGCCGCTTCGAGATGGCCGACAAGGGCTCGATTTTTCTCGACGAAGTCGGTGAAATGACCCTCAGCACCCAGCGCAAGCTATTGCGGGTGCTACAGGAACGAATGATTGACCGCCTGGGCGGGACGATTCCGATTAAAATTGATGTGCGGGTGATTTCGGCCACCAACCGCGACCTCGAACAGGAAATCGAGGCCGGGAAGTTCCGGGCCGACCTCTTCTTCCGTCTCAACGTTATCTCGATTCACATGCCGGCTCTGCGCGACCGCAAGGATGATATTCCGCTTCTGGTTGAACACTTTTTGGACAAGCACCGCTACACCCAGAGCAGCGCCCCGGCCCATATCAGCCGCGAAGCCATGGAAACCTTGATGGATTATGACTGGCCGGGTAACGTCCGCGAACTGGAAAATTCCATTCAGCGGGCCGTGGTGGACGCACGTGGCGGGACTATTACCAGCCGCAACTTCATGCTCTCCGGCAAACGCGAACGGGTCAACATCGGCGGCAGCAACGCTTTCTATGTAGACCAGATTGTAAACTCACGTGTTAAGCTTGAGCAGGCCATGTCCAGTTTTGAGAAAATGCTGCTGATGGAAGCCTTGCGCCAGGCCGCCGACGATGAAGAAGCCGCCGCCGAAATTTTGGGTATTACCATCCGGGACATGCAACAGCGGATGCGGCGTCACCGCTAAAACCGCCACAGGCGGACTTTCTGAAATGTTACCTGGGTCGCAAGCGGGCCTAATCTTTGGTCGTCGCGCCTAGCGACCCGTGCGGTTAGCACTAAACCGGGTCTCCTTGTCAGGGCGTTATTAATTACTAGAGAAATAAAGGCTGACGATGAGTAGAATACTGGTTGTGGATGACGAACCCTTAATCGTTGAGATTATTGCCGAAACCCTCTCCCCTGAAGGACACGAAATCCAGAAGGTCTATAACGGCGAGGACGCTATAAAATTCCTAAACCGGGACCAGGAGCCGCCCGACCTGGTGCTGCTCGATTTGATGCTGCCCGGTATGGATGGGCTGGAAGTCAGCCGCCAGATGCAGCAAGACGCCCGCCTCAATCACATCCCCATTATTATGTTAACTGCCAAGACCGCCACCTACGACCGCAAGACGGGCTACCAGAAGGGCGCGGACGACTATATCACCAAACCTTTCGACCCCGACGAGTTAATTTTGCGAGTCCGTACCCAGCTCCAACACCTTCACGGCGTTAAAGACACCGACCTGACCAACCTGCCAGGGGCCGAGCAAGTCCAGGTGGCTATCCGGGAGCGCACCGCCGACCCCGAAGGCGATTGGGCGATTGTCTATGCCGATATTGAGAACTTCCGGGCCTACAACCAGGCTTACTCTTTCGCGCAGGGTAACAAACTGGTTCAAAAGGCCGCGAGTTCTCTCATTAAAGCCATAGAAGAAAAAGGCAATGCCGACGACTTCCTCGGCCATATCAGCGGGTCCGAGTTCGTTGTCCTCACCAGCATAGATAAGTGCCAGGGCATTACCGAGCGGGCGGGCGAGCTTTTCAGCAAACTGGTGCCCGACTTTTTCAGCAAACAGGACCAGACCAAAGGCAGTTTCACCTCCGTTAGCCGCCAGGGCGATATAGTCCGCCTACCCCTCGTCTCGCTTTCTTTCGATATTGTGGATAACTCAGTGGATTAATTGGCCTGAAATTGTGGATTAAATTCCTTTAAAAAGTGGCTCCAAAAATTTTCGCGAGAGATAAGTATATTGACTTTGTACCCCCTTTTGGGTACAATAGGATTAACTTTTAGAACTTTCTTTCGAAAAATTAACGCAGGCTGTAGCCCCGCAGGGCGCAATAGGCAGAAAGAGAAGAAAACCAGCAATGGCAAGATCCTCCAAAAGCTCCGCAGGAGCAGAAAAAGACGAAAAAGGATATGGCGATCTGAGGGGTGCTGGCCGGGAGAATGAGCGCGAGAAAGCGCTTGAGTCGGCGATGTCCCAGATTGAACGGGCTTTTGGCAAAGGCTCTATTATGAAAATGGGCGATGCCAGCCAGAAGATGGCAGTTGAAGCCATACCGACCGGGGCTATTTCCCTGGACCTGGCGCTCGGCGTCGGCGGTCTGCCAAGGGGCCGTATCATTGAAATCTATGGCCCGGAGTCTTCCGGTAAGACGACCCTGGCCCAGCATGTTATCGCCGAGGCCCAGAAGACGGGTGGCGTGGCGGCTTATATCGACGTTGAGCACGCGGTAGATCCGCTTTATGCCGCCAATTGCGGTGTGGACCTGGATAACCTGCTCATTTCGCAGCCGGATACCGGTGAGCAAGCCCTCGAAATCGCTGAAACGCTGGTCCGCAGCGGCGCGATTGACGTAATCGTGGTGGATAGCGTGGCGGCCCTGGTTCCGCGCGCTGAAATTGAAGGCGATATGGGCGACGCCCACGTCGGTTTGCAGGCCCGCTTGATGAGCCAGGCGCTGCGCAAACTGGCAGGGGCGGTCAGCAAAAGCCGGACCTGCCTTATCTTCATCAACCAGTTGCGTATGAAAATCGGCGTGATGTTCGGTAACCCCGAAACGACGACCGGCGGTAACGCCCTCAAATTCTACGCTTCGGTCCGTCTCGACATCCGCAAGGTAGAAGCGATTAAGAACGGCCAGGACGAAGTCGGTAACCACGTCCGCGTGAAAGTTATCAAGAATAAAGTCGCGCCGCCTTTCCGCAAGGCCGAGTTCGACATCATGTTCGGCAACGGTATCAGCAAGGAAGGTGACCTGATTGACGTGGGTGTCCAGATGGGCATCGTCCGCAAGAGTGGCGCGTTCTTCTACCTGAACGACCAGAGGTTGGGCCAGGGCCGCGAGAATGCCAAGGACTTCTTGAAAGAGAACCCTGACTACGCCGAGGAAATCGAGGGCCTGATTCGCCAGCAGAATAACGCTGACAAGGGTCTGCCCGCCGGGGACGGTGTGCCGGTGTCGGTAATCGAGCCGGAACCTGACCTTGACGATGAGTTAGCAGACGATTTCTAGTCGGCGCTAACCGCGCAGTGTTAGGCGCGACGGCCAAGGTTTAAGCAATACAGACAAGACCGTAAACAAAAGGTAGCTGTCTATAACGGCTTAATAACTTAAAGCCGAACATCTTTGAAAATTGGCCGACCTCATCAGTCGGCCTTTTTAATTGGTACAGCCCTCATGATAACCCGGCCCATAAACCCTTGAAAACAGGTGTAATATTTTCCCCAACAAACTCAGCGCCTGAAACTATTTACCGGCCTATTTTGAAAAATTAAACCGAGGAGGTAAGTTCGATGGCACTTCAATTTTACTCGACAGTGTTGAATGTACAGGACCTTAAGCGGGCGCGTGATTTCTGGTCGGCGGCCCTCGGCTTCAAGGTACGACACGAAAACTCGGATTGGGTTACGCTCGAAGACCCCAATAAAGAGTGGGCGCGCCTGGCTTTGCAATTGACCGACAAGCCGAAGACCGAGCTAAACCGCCTGCATTTTGACCTTGTCGCCGATGATGCCCCGGCGGAAGTCGCACGGCTCAAATCTATTGGTGGAATAATCATCCCCTGGGCTTTCTACGAACCCGACTCCGACTTTTTAGTAATGACCGACCCGGAGGGCAACGAATTTTGCGTGGTTGGCGAGAATCTCGAACAATTCAGGATTAAAGCCTAAACTCTGCCATTTGCAGGTATTTAAGGGGAGCCGGGATAAACACAAACAGAATGTTACCGGCTCCCTAAAAACCAGCAGCCGTGGCTACTGCCGTCGAGGTGGGATGGTTCAAACCTTCGGGTCCAGGTATAAAACCCCTGGAGTATGTGGCTCTGACCCTTATTACCTGGTAAAGGCCGACCCCAAAGTTACTGAATTAGGCGTTTCGACCATAGGCAGAAAGATTTACTGGCCTTCCTGGGCCTCGTTCGAACTAGAAGTAAGCGTTATAAAATGTTTAGAAGTAACAACAATTCCTTTAAGAATAAGAAGTACACCAAAAAACCGCCCGAACAGAAGGAGACCGCCGCCGAAAAACGGATGCGGAAACGCTTTACCGGGGAAGGAAAAATCACCCTGGTCGAGTACCAGAAGACCCATCCCGACCGGGTAAATGTCCATATCGACGACGAGTTCGCCTTCGCCATCACGGCTGTCCTGGCTGCTGAGCGCAAACTCAAAGCGGGAATGTATCTCAGCGCCGCCCAGGCCGATGAAATCCAATCTGCCGACCTCTACAACCGGGGGCTGGCAGCGGCGCTGCAATACCTGGCTTTACGGCCCCGTAGCGCCGCCGAGTTGCGGGATAACCTGCGACGGCGCTATCCAGACGCCACGCCCGAAACCCTGGACCGGATTCTCGATCGCCTGAAGGAGCTAAATTATCTCAACGACACCACTTTTGCCAAGTTCTGGGTTGAGAACCGGTTGGCCTTCTCACCGAGGGGGCGCAACCTTTTAAAACAGGAGTTGCTCCAAAAGCGGGTCTCGCGGGATATCATTGACACGGTTATCACCGAACAACTGGAAGCACTCCAGGAAGAAGCTGACCGTAACGGCGAAAACGAAGGGCAACCGGTCGAGGAGACCCAGGCCCTCGAACAGGCCCGTAAAAAGGCCCGCAGCTACGCCGCTGACGCCTGGCCGGACTTCTACCGCAAACTGGGCGGTTTCCTGCAACGCCGGGGCTACGGCTTCGATATAACCGGGAAAGTCGCCCGGCAGGTCTGGGCCGAACTTAAAGGCCAGCACGCCGGGGACGAGGATGGCAGCGAGGAATTTAGCGAACCGGAGAGCTAAAAGGCCAGTTTAGAGCCGGTACTTTATAGCTTCGATAGCTTTAATAGAGAACTCCTATTCTTTGAGATTTGCCAAAAAAGGCCGGTTGGGCTAAAATAAAGGTAGAGATTGTGAATTTATTGTCAAAGTTATTCGCGGACTTAAAACCTTTGAAACCTTACTAAAGCATCTTCAAAGAGGAGGAAATACCAGAATGGCTGCACGCAAGAAAGTAACTGTTATCGGGGCCGGAAACGTTGGGGCGACCGTGGCGCAGCGCCTGGCCGAGCGCGATTTTTATGATGTGGTGCTGTTGGATATTCCCCAGGTAGACGGTATGCCCCAGGGTAAAGCCCTAGACCTGCTCGAAAGCGGCCCGGTCTACGGTTATGATAGCTTGATTACCGGCACGACCAATTATGATGATACCGCCGATAGCGACCTGGTGGTGATTACAAGTGGGCTGCCGCGCAAACCCGGTATGACCCGCGACGACCTGCTGATTACCAACGCAGGCATCGTCAAATCGGTGACTGAAAACGTGGTTGCCAAGTCGCCTAACTGTTTTATTATCGTCGTAACGAACCCCCTGGACGCGATGGTGCAACTCTGCCAGAAGGTCAGCGGCTTCCCCAAAAACCGGGTTATCGGTATGGCGGGTGTCCTCGACTCGGCCCGCTACCGCACTTTTATCGCCCAGGAACTCGATGTATCCGTGGAAGATGTTTCGGCCTTCGTGCTGGGCGGCCACGGCGATACCATGGTTCCGTTGCCGCGCTACAGCACCGTTTCGGGTATCCCGATTACCGAGCTTATCTCGGCGGAGCGGATTGAAGCCCTGAGCAAACGGGCTGCTAACGGCGGAGCGGAAATCGTCGCGTTATTGAAGACCGGCAGCGCCTTCTACGCCCCTTCGGCCTCGGTAGTGGCGATGGTAGATAGTATCCTGCGGGACAAAAAGCGCGTGTTGCCTTGCGCGGCCCTGCTGGAGGGCGAGTACGGCGTTAACGGCCTGTACGTGGGCGTACCGGTGAAACTGGGCGCAAACGGCGTCGAGCAGGTTATCGAAATCAACCTCGCCGAGGACGAGAAAGCGGCCTTCCAGAAGAGCGCCGCATCCGTCCAGGAGTTGGTCGGTGTAATGCGCGAGAAGATGCCGGAAGTGGGTCTTTAAGCCTAAATAAAGCCAAATGTTCGAAACTGCCCCTCGCAGGGAGGGGCAGTTTTTGTTTTAGCTCAAAATTCGTTTAATATTTGTACATTAACCTATTGCATTTATTGTATAGCTTTGGTAGACTTACCCATGAGACTTGTTTTAGTCCACCGAATTATTGTAAATAGGACCTTAGTCCTATTTGCAGGCGGTTAATCGAAGCGCGGCATTTGGTCTGAGAAATGAATGATTTAGTAATATTTTAGACCAATCGGTAAGTATCAAGGGAAATGGCGGCACCCTCTACCCGGCAAGAGCTTTCCCCAGGCCCAAGACTCACTCTCCGAATAAATTATTCCACCCTGGTTTAGCTCGCAAAACAGGGCTGGCAAATCCGTACTGAAGACTATTTAGCAAAATAATGCGATATGGGCTAGACCTGACTCAAAGCACGAAGAGGAGTTACACTATTTTAGTGCCTACTTTATCTTTTCCTGCAATCCAATTGGACAACAAATACCTAGTTTCTTTTCTCTAAGGAGGCCCCAAGGTGAGCTTTGAGGACAAAACTTTAACGTGCCGCGATTGTGGTAAATCGTTTGCGTTTACGGCAGGTGAACAGAGTTTCTACGCTGAGAAAGGGTTGTTGAACAACCCCAGCCGCTGCCCGGAATGCCGCCAGCAGCGCAAACAACAGCAAGCTGGAGGGAGCTATAGCGGTGGCGCAAGCCACAGCCGCGAACGGGGGCCGCGCACCAGCGAAAATCGCATTCAGCACCCGGTCCAATGTGCTGCCTGCGGCAAGGAAACAACCGTTCCCTTCGTACCGAAATACGACCGGCCCGTCTATTGCAGCGATTGCTTTGAGCAGCAGCGCGTAGCCACCACGGCTGGCTCCGCCCGCTAGGTTTAGCCAGTCACCGCGTGAACTATCACGCCTGAGGGAAAAAGGTTCTTGTGCCGGCAAGAACCTTTTTGCTTTTAAAAGTAAAAAGAATAAAAAATCGAGGCAATGCCTCGATTTTTTTATAGTCTTTTGAAAAGGACGCCAAACCTTATTTGCTCAGGGCGGCTAAAATAGCCCGCTTGGCAAAAACGTCGGCCATAGCCCGGCGATAATCCTGGGAGCCGTGAAGGTCTTCCAGGGCATCGACCCCGCTGGCGCAGCCCTTACAGGCTTCTGCGATGGAGGCTTCATCGGTGGCGACCCCGACCAACTTCTGCTCCAGGGCGTCAAAGCGCATCGGAATTTCGGCCAGGCCGCTAAAGGCGACCGCCGCATCGGTTATCTTGCCATCCGCCACGCCGACTACCGCCGCTGCCCCAACTACCGAGTAGTGCGAAGCTTTGTTAGGCAGTTTCTTGTAGCTGCTCTTTTTGCCGCCAGGGGCCTTGAAGCGGATTTCCACCAGGAGTTCGTCCGGCTCGATGGTGGTCTGCAAAATACCGGCAAAGAAGGACGAGACCGGTTCGACCCGTTCGCCCTTGGTGCTTTTCAGGACCACTTCGGCATCGAGAGCCAGCATCACCGAAGGCAGGTCGCTCGAAGGGTCGGCGTGGACCAGGCTGCCACCCACGGTACCCCAGTTGCGGACCTGGACATCGCCGATAACCGAGGCCGCTTCCGGCAGAATGGGCGCTTTTTCCTTCAACAGGTCGCTGGTTTCAATCTGGTAATAGGTCGTCATGGCCCCGATTTTAATCAGGTCACCTTCCTCTTTGATGTAGGAAAGCTGGGGGCGCAACGCCTTAATGTCAATAATTTTCTCCGGCTGGGCCAGGCGCAAGCGCATGGCCGGGATGAGGCTATGGCCGCCTGCCAGCACTTTGCTGTTTTCGCCTTCCTCGGCTAAAAGTTGTAGCACTTCGTCGAGGCTAGCCGGAGTGCTATAGTCAAACGCGCTCGGTATCATCTTCGTTTTTCTCCCTCTAAACGGTGCGCGAGGTATCCGGTAGAGGCCGTATCCCGCGCACCATTCAGCAATTTACTTGTTATCCTCTCCAAAATGCTGCTCGACTACGGAAGTGTCCGCCCCGGCGGAGCCGTTGCCGCTACCGCCATTGTGAATCAACTTCCAGAGTTTTTCAGGCCGCAACGGCATCTGAATGTCCGTCACACCCAGCGGTTTGAGCGCGTCCACCACGGCATTGACGATAACCGGGGTGCTGGCGATAGTCCCGGCCTCACCGATACCTTTCACGCCCAGCGGGTTGACCGTGGTCGGGGTAACGGTGTGTTCAAGGGTGTAATGCGGCAGGTCGGCGGCGGTCGGAAGGGCGTAGTCCATCAGGGTGCCGCTAATCAACTGGCCATTATCATCGTAGACCGCTTCCTCAAAGAGCGCCTGGGCAATACCCTGGGTCAGGCCGCCGTGAATCTGGCCTTCCACAATCATCGGGTTCAATTGCTTACCGCAATCATCCACGCAGACATACTTGAGGATTTTCACGTCGCCGGTTTCGGGCTCGACCTCGACAGCCGCCAGGTGGGTGCCAAACGGGAAGACGAAGTTGCCAGGTTCGAAGTAGCGGGTCGCTTCCAGGCCGGGCTCGATGACCGGGGCCATCTTGGGGTCGATATAAGCCTTTAAGCAGACTTCCTGGAAGGTTATGCTCTTACCGCCCGCCGCGCCTTTAACGGTAAACTTGCCGCCTTCGAAGACAATATCTTCCTCGTTGGCTTCCATCTGGAAGGCCGCGATTTTCTTGGCTTTATCCTTGACCGAGTTGACCGCCAACATCAGGGCGCCGCCGCCGACCGCCGTACCGCGGCTACCGTAGGTGCCCATACCGTAAGGGGTCATTTCGGTGTCGCCGTGTTTGATGGTCACATCCTCAATCGGGATATTGAACTCGTCCGCTACAATCTGGGCAAAGGTGGTTTCCTGGCCCTGGCCGTGCGGCGCAACCCCGGTAAAGACGGTCACTTTGCCGGTCAGTTCAGCCCGCACCACCGCACAATCATAACCACGCGAGATAGTCATACCGGAACCGGGTCCCAGGCCGCAGACTTCCACGTAGGTGCTCTGGCCGATACCAATGTATTTGCCGTTCTTGCGAGCTTCTTCCTGGGTCTTGCGAAATTCGTCATAGCCGAAGATTTGCAAGGCTTTGTCCATGGCCGGTTCGTAATTGCCACTATCGTAATTCAGGGCAAGCACGTTAAAGTAGGGGAACTGGTCCGGCTGGATGAAGTTCTTGCGGCGCAACTCCATCGGGTCCATCCCCAGTTTATCGGCCAACATGTTCATAGTACGTTCCAGCATGTAGGTCGCTTCCGGGCGGCCCGCCCCGCGATAAGCGTCGGTCGGGGTAGTGTTGGTATAGACGCAAATCGCCTTGAAATGGACGTTCGGAATTGCGTAAGGGCCGGAGGCAATAACGCCACACAGCACCGGCACGCTCGGTCCGAGCAGCGACATATAGCCGCCCATGTTGCAATAGGCGACAATATCCAGGCCTGTAATCTTACCGTCTTTGGTAGCGGCCATGCGGATATAGTCGATGTTATCGCGGCCATGAATGGTCCCGACGAAACTTTCGCTGCGGGTTTCGGTCCATTTAACCGGCTTTTTGGTCTTGCGGGAAGCGATACAGGCAATCACTTCCTCGGCGTAGGTGGCAATCTTGCTGCCAAAACCGCCGCCGACATCCGGCGCGACCACCCGGACTTTATGCTCGGCAATCCCGATTTCACCCGATAGAAGCGTCCGCAGAATATGGGGGTTCTGGCTGGTGACGGTCAGGGTAATCGACTCGTCGCCGGGATGGAACTCAGCCAGGGCCACCCGGTTTTCGAGAGCGTTCGGGACCAGGCGCTGGTTGAAAAAGCGATGCTCGACAACCACGTCGGCGGTTTTGAAAGTGTCAGCCACATCATTGCCAAGTTCGATTTCGGTGCAGATATTGTTGGCAATTTCGTCGTGAAGCAAGGTCGCGCCATCCTTGACGGCCTTTTCCATGTCAATCACGACCGGTAAATCTTCGTACTCGACCTCAATCGCTTCGGCGGCATCCCGCGCCGCGCCGCGAGTTTCGGCGACCACTGCCGCCACGATATTACCCACAAAGCGCACCCTGTCGGTGGCAATCGGGTAGTAGGCCGGAACGGCCTGGACGGAACCAAAGGGAACACCGGGAATCGGCCCGGCCAGTTCTTTTTTAAAGTCTTCGCCGGTGAAGACTGCCATCACACCGGGCATAGCTTTGGCGGCGGCGGTATTGATGCTGACAATTTTGGCGTGGGCGTGAGAGCTCCGCAGCATGTGTAGATAGAGGGTGCCCGCAGGAGTAAGATCGTCGGTGAAATTACCGTTCCCGGTAACAAGGCGGGGGTCTTCGCGCCGTTTAATGCGCGAGCCTACGTAACCAGTTGCATTGGCGGTTAGCATATTCCATCTCCTCTTCAGATTCTCGGCAGCGATGCCGGTCTAAATATGAAACACAAATACTGAAACAGGAATATTTAGCGGATTAACGGCTTAGGGGACCGGCGCAATCGGCTTGGGGTCCACCTGGGGCGCGTCCGCTTCAGGAATAGCGCTTGCACCCTGGTTTTTGTTTTTAGCAGCCCACTGGATAGATTTAACGATGTTCTGGTAACCGGTGCAGCGGCACAGATTGCCTTCGATGCCGTGACGGATTTCTTCTTCGGTAGGGTTGGCGTTGCGGTCGAGCAACTGGACGGACTGCATAATCATGCCGGGGGTGCAATAGCCACACTGTAGCCCGTGCATTTCCCAGAAACCCTGCTGGACCGGGTGCAATTCGCCGTCTTTAGCCAGCCCTTCGATAGTGGTGATGTTCGCGCCGTCCAACTGTACGGCAAAAGCGGTGCAACTCTTGAGACTTTGCCCGTCTACCAGGACAGTGCAGGCTCCACACTGGCTGGTATCGCAACCGATATGCGTGCCGGTCAGCCCCAGGGTATCGCGCAGGAAATGCACCAGCAGCGTGCGAGGCTCGACATCGCGTTCGTAAGTAGTTCCGTTCACAGTGAGTTTAACAGTTTGTTTCACTGGTTCACGCTCCCTCTATTTGTACTTATCACTTACGCCTGTTCAACCTTGAACCGGCGCTCCGGTAATTTGATAGTTCTACTCTGAAGTTGAACGATTGGTCGGTAGAATAAAGACCCAGGCTGCGCTCTAAACCGATTCGGTTTCAGCCTGGAGTTGTTTATCCATGCTCTTGAAGAAATCGCCCCCCATTTTTTTGGCGACCGGGGCCAACATGCGCGCCCCCAGACCGGCCAGGGTACCACCTACATTGGCAATGCCTTTGTAGTTAACCAGGGTTTCTTCGGGGCCTTTACTGCTCAGGTCGAAAATACCCTCGCCGTTAAGGAACCCGGCGGAACCCTGCCCGCTCACCAGGAGTTTGTAATGTTTGGGCTCATCCTTTTCCGCCATGCTAATACGCCCGGTATAAGTCCCTTTGATTGGGCCCACACCGACCTTGATAGTCATGTCGTAAGTATCCGGGGCAGTTTCCTCAAACTTTTCGCAGCCGGGCAGCGAAGCCTTGAGGGCATCCGGGTTCATCAGGATAGCCCAGACCTTTTCTACGGGCGCCTTAAATGTGTACTCGCCACTTATCTCCATAGATTATGCCTTTCCTTTTTACCATACTCTCCCAGAGAGCTCTAACCCCATTGTTAAAGTCAGGAAAATTTTACGCCGCTTCGGCGGACTCGCCAAACCGCTGGAGAAGTTCTTCAAACCCGCTTTTTACCTGGCCTTTGAACCCTTCCAAAACGGTATTGAAAAAAGGATTGCCAGAGTCGAGTTGCATACTGTACAGGATGACCGATTTAACACCTTCAGGAATGGCCCCGCCGCCGGGCAACTGGCCGCCTAACTCGGAAAGGTCTTGCAATACGAAATTGCCCTTGGCCGATTTAATCATCGAGTTCTGGACGGCGAAGTTGGCCGAATTGGGGCGTTCCAGGCTGGTGAAGTCAATTCTTATCTTCTGGTCACCCTTAATCGGACCCATGTTAACCTTGACGGTCATTTCATAGCTGTTATCGCCGACTTTCTCGTATTTGACCATGTCGGGCACTTCTTTTTTCCAGTTGTCAAAATTGAGGAGGTAATCGTAGAGTTTTTCTTTCTCGGCTTTGGTTGCTACATTTCCATTTACGTCCATTAATTACAATCCCTTTCGGTAGCTTAAACTGCTATTCTATAAAAAACAAACTTGCTGATATATCCGAAGCTAACATCACTATGGCAAAAACTAATCGTCCTGGTTTTTGAGACCGTAGGGCGGGAAACGAAAAGCCATTTCGCGGGTGAAAAGACCGCCATAGCCCATGCGAGCAATCGTAGCCGAAGTCAGGCGTTCACCCGCCATCAACCGGGCCAGGAAAAGGTCACCGAGCGTGGTCCGGGAGAACATACCACAGGAGGCCAGGCCAAAGATGGCCGTATTCTGCCAGTAGGCCAACCAGAAAAGCGTACCGGGGTGGGCCGGAGCGCCCAACCGCTCCATCTGAATATCGAGTTGGGCAAGAGCGGGAAAGACAGGGTCGAGCGGGTCGCTGGCATGACCGCCAACGTGCAGTATCAAATCCGCTTTTTGTTCCTTAAAGGCCAGGAACCGTTCTACCAGGCTGCGCGGGTCGTTTTCGGCGACCGCCACCCCCAGCGCCTCGGCCCCAAACCAGGCCAGTTTGTGCCGGACGGCTTCCATAAACCGGGCTTGTGGCCCCGGCGCAAGTTGCTCTCGCACGATGACGCCAACCTTGAACGGTTTGAACGGCAGCACATCTATGACCGGTCCACCGGCAGCTATCGGCGCGACCTGTTCGAGCAGGTCCAGGGGATAGACCAGGGGAATAACTTTCGCCCCGGCCACCTCGGTCCCGGCGTTAACCGCCATCGCGTCATAGAGGGTAAACACGGCGACACCGGGCAATTCGTTCAGGCGATTGAGACGGTCCAGGTCAATCCGCAAAAGGCCGCGCCGGTTTGAGACAAGGTTAACCCGGCTTTCGATGGGGCCTTTATAATCAATCCCCGGCCCGCCGACCATATGGGCCAGGCGCACCCCGGCTTCGTCCTCGCTGACCTCGCCTTCGGTCATTTCAATAAGATGCAGGGTATAAGCAGGCGGGGCATGTTCGACCAGGGAGGACACTTTGCTTAAAATCTCGGCCCGGTCAGCCGGGTTTAAGAGGTCGCCTTTGCGAAAAAGGTAGCCGCTACCTTTAGCGAAGTCCGGCACATTCGTCGCGCTGACTTTGCCTAATACCCCGGATGGGTTAGTCTGAAGCTGTTCAATCCGTAAAGCAAGTGGATTCACGCTCACACCAGAATTCTAGAGAATAGGCGCTGACGCCGCCAGTTCCAAAACCGCAGCCGTAGTGACTACCGGCGATCCTGACCAGGTCAGGTTGCCCGGTGGTACTGACATTGTAACCATCGTGAGAAACGATTTAAGCTGGCGCTTTCCACCGAGGTGACCTCGATAGAATGGCTTCGATTTTAGCAGTATGGGTTCGGTTTGTAAATAGCAAGGCGTCTTACTCGATTGCCATCACTCAATCGAGGGCTGCCGGGCCGTTTTCTCTATTCATCGAGCGAGCTCATTTCATGCGTTTGGGATACATCCGAGGGCACAAGCTGCCAGTGTTCTTGCAGTTGCGAATAGTCAGCCAGGACTTTTACGGCGAAATCGAGGAAATCCTGGCCCTGGGCCGTTAATTTGATTTGATGGCCCTCCCCCCGCTCGAAAAGTTCCATGCCAAGCTCTTTCTCCAGCCGCTGCATTTTCCGAGTTACGGCGGGTTGGGTTAGCTGGTGCTGGCGGGCGGCTTCGCTCAGACTGCCATAACGAACGACTTCCAAAAACATCCGCATTTGACTCAGGTTCATTGGTGGCTCCTGCTACAAGTCCAGGTCTATTGATAAATTATTATTAAAAACACCTTTATTTAGTGCTCTTTTAAGTTTGTAAGGTCTACCCCCAAGGAAATAACCGACAAAATGGGACAAAGCAACCCAAAGGTCAATTTAGCCTTTAATTAAATAATAGCAAGAAATTGACCAGCCCCTGGTTTTAAGCTACAATCCGGCTGATTTTTGCCTCATGATTTGGACCAGGAGATTACAGGTTTGGCCCAGGGTTTTGCGGACCTTGCCCAGGACAGCAAAAGTGACCGGAGCGTTGTTAGAATTTCCAGGCGGCAGGGTATTTTTTACCTGTCCGGCCTTTTAATACTCCTTGTGGTCGCCCTGCTGGGGCTTTTCGCGGCCCATCAAATCCCGGCCAGCTATACCCTCGACATCGCCCAGGCCCAGGACACCGCCACCCTGAACAACTTCTATTCACTCGAAAAAAACGAGAACGGTCCCTACCGCTGGTCCCAACCCCAGGCCCAAATCCATTTGCTGCCGGTTGACAGTCACCTGCGGGTCTGCCTCGACATCGAAGAAATCTTCCCGGTGGAGCGCTCGGCGACCCTGACCCTCGATACCGCCGGGAAAGTGGTTCCGGCCTTCCAGGCGGTGAGCCTCAGTAAAGGGCAACAACAGTATTGCGGCGAAACCTCGCGGCTGGCCGCTTTCCTGCCCGGCGATTTCTCGACCTATAAGGATGGCTTCCTGACTAACATCTGGTTCGGCCCGGCCCTGCAAGTGGATACCAGCCCCTACACCCCACCGGGCGACCGCCGGGAATTGGGCCTTTTAATCCACTCGGTGCGGGTGGAATCGGGGGCCGCTGCCGGGACACTGGGGGTACCGACTCTTCTGGAAATAGCGGTTACGCTGGTAATCGCGCTCGGTGCCTGGGGTCTGCTAATGACCTTCCGGCTCCGGCCCCTGCTCGTGAGTCTGCTGCCTTTGCTGCCGGTAGCGGGGTGGTTAAGCCTGGTGGCCTGGGGAAGAGTCGGGCTGGCCGGAAAAATCGAGTTTGCGTTGTTTATGGCCCTGGCAACGGTGGCCGCCCTTTTCACGGCCCGCTTCACCGTTCCGCTGGTCTGGCCAGACCTGGAGCGGGCCAACTTTTACCTTAGAAACCGCTTCTTTCCACCCACCGCTGCTCCGCGTATAGCCGCGCCAACCCCAAAGGGGCTGCGCCGCTTTAGGTTCAGCGTGGTGGGCGTAGCTCTAGCCATCCTTCTATTAAATTATGTTTTTCCGCTCGTCGTTACCGGCCTGGACCCGGATGGCTGGGGTTTCAAACGTTTCGTGGAGATTCCCTGGTGGGTGAGTCTAGTGGTCGTAGCGGTTGGGAGCGGAATAGCCGCGCTTTCGCTGGCTAATTTCAAGTGGAAGC
This sequence comes from Chloroflexi bacterium 54-19, assembly GCA_001898225.1. Lineage (GTDB taxonomy): Bacteria > Chloroflexota > Chloroflexia > Chloroheliales > Chloroheliaceae > 54-19. The sequence goes on along the minus strand of MKTJ01000047.1, from coordinate 215,131 downwards.
CCTCATTTACTCTACCAAAACTGCCCCGGCTGAACCCTTACTGGTGGCTGGCGCTGGGCGGAGTGGCGGCAACCCTGCTGTTTTACCTGTTGCGGACCCAGGACCGCTACGGCGATAGCGCCGAACTGGTCAACAAACTCAAGCTTTTCCTGCAATACCGGGTCGAAACAGGCCGGGACGACTTTCTAATCTGGCGGGAGCGCGAACCGCTCGACTTCGCCCTGCATTTCGTCCTGTGGCGCGGCCTGCTTAACTTCGACTGGTGGAAACCCGAATACACCTACATCTTTACCAGTGTGCTGGCCGGGGGCCTTTTCGTGGTCGTGGCTAACCTTCTGGCGGCGCACCTGACCCGGTTGAAGGCCGGGCGCTGGCTGCTGGTCGGCCTCCTCTTAAGCCCGGCGACCCTGCTGGTCTTTTTCGGTTATATCGAGAGCTACACCCTGGTGACGCTGGTCGCGCTGATTTACGCCTGGCTGGGTGTCCTGGCGGTGCGCAGCAAGATAAATATTGCCTGGCCCGCCGCGACCCTGGCAATCGCGGTCATGCTTCATCCTCAGGCCCTTTTCCTGGGGCCATCCCTTGTCTTTGTGCTGCTGTGGCGAGCCGGGTTCTTCCGCCAGGGTGGGCCGGATTGGTCGCAACTCCGGCAGGAGGTACTGGTGGCCGGGTTGGTCAGCCTGGCGGGAGTGGCCGCTTTCGGTTTGCTGTTTATAATGTACAATTATAGCTGGCAACAATGGGGTGTCGCCCGCGAGCAGTTCGGCGGCTCCGACAACGGCTCGTTCAAGCCGCTCCTGGCAAGCGGGGTCCGGCCCAATTCGCGCGAACTCTACCCGATACTTTCCTGGGACTGGCTGGTTTACCAGTTTAATTTGCAGATGCGGTTGGCGCCGCTGGCCCTGCCGCTTATCGCCCTGACGGGCGGCTGGCTCCTGGCCCATACCCGGCCTAAAAGGGGATATGGGGGCTGGGGGCTCGTGGGCCTGGGATTACTTATCTTCTTCCTGGGACTGGTCTGGATTGGCAGTCAGGCCGTTGTTTCGCTGGCTGTACTCGGTTTGGTAATCCAGGTCGCCGGGCTGTGGCTGGCCCGCCGCCACATTAGAGAACCGGCTGCGGTCTTCCTGGGAAGCCTGGCCGCTTATACCTGGCTCTTTTCGCTGGCCTGGAACCCCGATTTAGGCTCGAACGACTGGGACTTGCTCTCCCTCAACGGCGTTTTTACCTCGCTGCTTGCGGGCTACCTGCTCATCCGGGTGTTTGGCCGCTTCAATGGTTTTGGCCGAACTGTCACTGGGGTAGTGGCCTGCGCCCTGGCGTTACAGGCCGGGTGGATTCTTTATAATTGCAATTTCTTATAGACTTAGACTATTCGAGACTCTCAACTCATTTATGAACAACCTGGAACAACCCGCAGGAATATCTCCCGCAACCACCGCCCGCCCCGGCTGGCGAAACTTCTGGTCCCACCCGGCGACCGGCACCTGGCTGCCCCTGGTCTTTTACCTGGTGGTAGCGATTATCTTTAGCTGGCCGCTGGCCCTGCACCTGGGCGACCGGGTGGTCCTGAGCGAAAGCGGCGATGTCTGGCAGCACCTCTGGAATACCTGGTGGATGCGTTTCTCGCTGCTCGACTTGCACACTCATCCCTATACCACGCCGATGCTGCTCCACCCGGTCGGGGCCAACCTGTTCTACCACGCCCTCGACCCGATGGACGGCTATCTTTCTATCCCGGCCCAACTGCTGTTCGGCGTAGTGGCGTCGTTCAACCTGGTTATCCTGTTCCAGTTGACCGTGGCCGGGTGGGGGGTCTATCTGCTGGCTCGCTACCTGACCGGCAACCCGTCGGTCTCGCTGGTTGCCGGGATAATCTACGCCTGTTCGCCCCTGGAATCGCGTCTTTTAAACCTGGGCCAGCTTGAACTGACCTCTATCGAGTGGCTGCCCCTTTATATCCTCTGTTTCTTAAAGACTCTCAACCGGGAGGCCCGACCCTGGCTCTGGCGGGTTTTGAGCGTGGTGTTCCTGCTGGTTTTGTCGCTGGATACCTGGTATTACCTGCTCTACGCGGTCATCTTTAGTGCCCTGTTCACCCTCTACAAACTTTTCCAGGAGCGGCAGGAGTGGCGGCAAAAATGGCCGCGCACGCTGGCCCTGGCAATCGGGGTCATGGCCGTTTACGGCGTGCTGGTTCTGCCAATCCTGCTGCCGACCCTGCGTGAGGCCGGTTCGAGCGGCGCGACCCAGCCTCGCTTTACCGTGATTTACAACTCGGCCACCCTCAAAGGGCTTTTCACCACCGGACCGTCCGCCCTGTGGGGCCTTTTCGGTTCGGGCGACAACCCCGAATACCGGGGCAATTTCCTGGGCTTTATCGCGCTCGGCCTGGGTCTGCTCGGCCTTATCGTGGGTTTTAAGAAGAACTGGTTCTGGGGGGGGGTCGCCCTGGTTTTCCTGGTGCTGGCGTTGGGATTGGTCTTGCACGTCAGCTTCGACCCGAACTGGACGCCCGATGCCGCCGAAAAGGGCTTACCGCTGCCGGGCAGCCTGATATTCAAACTGCCCTTTGGCAATATCGCCCGTGTCCCCCTGCGCTACACCCTGGTAACAACCCTCTGCCTGGCCGTCCTGGCGGCTTACGGGCTGGCCTGGCTGCTAAACTTTATAAAAACCCGGCTGAAAGACCGGCTAAAACGGCCCGCTCTCCTGACCTGGGCGTTACCAGCCCTGGCGGGGCTACTGGTCTTTCTCGAATTCTTTCCCGGCCCACGCACCCTGGCCGATACCACGGTCCCGGCCTTCTATTCCCAGATTGCTAAAGAGGGCAACTGGAACGACTTCGCGGTCCTCGAAACACCCGACTCCGGCAGCGCCTCTATCATCAGCAAGGCCATGTACTACCAGTCGGTTTCGCAACACCCGATGGTTGGCGGCTATCTCTCCCGCGAACCGGTCTATCCCTTCGCCACCTATCCCGGTATCCGCGACCTGCTCCAACTCGATTTTTGTCCGACCGCCAAACAATGTCTGTACGGGCGCGACATCCTGGACCGGTCCCAGCTTAAAAATGCGGCGGGGGTGCTGGAATTTTACAAAATCCGCTACGTAATCGTGCATCCGGGCCTCTTGAAAAGCCAGGATAGCCAGTTCAACGCGAACGAAGTCCTGCAAACTGTCTTCGGCAAAGATACCAAACCGGTCTACCAGGACGGCGAGGTCCAGGTCTGGCGCACCCCCGGCTTTATCGAGAGTGGCAACCCGCCCGACCCGGCCAAAGTCCTCCCGCAACTGGGGGACGGCTGGGGCAATCGCGAGGATACTCCCAACGGCCCGGTCCGGTTGGTGGCGGCCGCGGCCCGGTTGGAACTGTTCAACCCTTACCAGCAGCCTCTACAGGTCAAGCTCAGTTTTAGTAAAACGCAGTCTACCAAAGGCCCCACGAACCTGGCACCCACCCTGAACGGCCAGGCTTTACCCGCCCGGACAGTCAGCCCAGACTTGCAAACGGTTGAGCTTAGTTTAACCCTGCAGCCCGGCCTGAACGACCTTACCCTTAAAAACGATAGCCCGGTTTATTACGGGACGATAGTAATCAGTGGCCAGTAGTCAGTAGTCAGAAAAAACCGAAACAGACTAAATGAGTTGGATGCGAATTAAATAAACTCTAATCTTGATTAACCTTCGCCTCAACTACAACTGACCTCTGACCTCTGACTACCGGCTACTCAAATATGTTAAAATAAGGGATAGACTGCCCATCGGTCGCCTGGCATAATCCAAATTTGGAAGGAGTTTCACGCGTTGTCTATTTTGAAGTTTAAATACACCGGCCTTGCGCTGGTGGCTTTGCTGCTGTGCATGACCTTGCTTGCCTGCGGCGATAACCCTACCGCCGTACCAGCCGCCACCACCAAAGCGCCTGCGCTCGGTGCAACTTCGGCTCCCATCTTGAACACCCCGGCGGGTTCGGCAACCACCGCCGCTGCCGCGACTACTGCGGTAGCCACTAACGGCTCCGGCACCACCGCTGCCGCGACTACCGCCAGCGGGACGGGCGCAACTGCGGCTACTCCTACGGCCCTCCTGACAGGGGGCCAGGGTGCGACGACTACTGCCGCTACCACACCCGGCACAGGCGGAACGGCGGTTTCGGCTAACCCCTGCCTGGATTCGACAGCCAGCGCTACCCCTGTGGCGAATGCTCCCAAGCCGACCACGACCGTCACCGACCTGGCGACCGTACCCGACCTGACCTACAGCGGGCAGAAAAGTCTTACGGCGGCGGACGCGACCAGCCAGGGTGTCCTGGCGAACCTGGGTGACGCCCAGTACGCTCCCGTGTTTGGCACTTTCTCGCCGGACAAGGTGACTTTTGCCAGCAGTAGCGATAGTTACGACAAAGTAGACGCCTTCCTGCGCCAGAAGCTCGAAGCCGATGGCTGGGTCCAGTTCCGGGTCGAGAGTGACCCGACCAACAAACAGTCCCTACTGGTTTACCAGAAAGGCGGCAGCAAGCTGGTCGCCAGCCTCGAAAGTGTGACCGATGTAACCGGCTACCCGACCGAGTTCCAGGGCAGCCTCAAACAGGGGGATACCCTGATTTTGATTGCTTCCGGCAAGGTCGGCGCTTCGGTTACACCGACCCCGTTTGCCATTCCGGGTAGCCCCACCCCGGCGGTCGGCCCCGGCCAGAACGCCTTCGCCACCATCGAAATGGAGAAGGGCGGCAAAATTGTCATCCAGCTTTGCCCGGACCTGGCTCCCAAGACGGTCGAAAACTTTGAGAAACTGGCTACCTCCGGTTTCTATAACGGTCTGACCTTCCACCGGGTCGAGAAAAGCCCGACCCCGTTCGTGGTCCAGGGCGGCGACCCTAAAGGGGACGGTACGGGCGGTCCCGGCTACACCATCCCCGACGAATTCACCACGCTCAAAAAACACACTCGTGGGACGGTGGCGATGGCTCACAGTTCGGCCCCAAACAGCGCGGGCAGCCAGTTCTATATCTGCCTGGCCGACGCGCCCCACCTGGACGGCAGTTATGCCATCTTCGGTCAGGTCATCGAGGGTATGGATGTGGTTGATAACATCGCCGTTGGCGACAAAATGAAATCGGTGACAATAACGGTAAAGTAACAAATTCTTTCTTTTCACCAATCAAGCTGTTACAATGCATGCACGGATTTCAGGCCAAAAAGCGTTGTAACAGCTTTTTTGGCTCTTTATCTAGATTTTAAGAATAAGGAGATTAAAATGACACAGCCAACCGGCAAAAAAACCGGCTATATCGAACTGGAAAACGGTGGAACTATTAAACTTGAGTTCTACCCCGATGTTGCCCCCAAGCACGTCGCAAATTTCGAAAAGCTGGCGAACAGCGGCTTTTACAACGGTCTGACTTTCCACCGGGTCGTACCGGGCTTCGTAGTCCAGGGCGGCGACCCTAACGGTAACGGTTCGGGCGGCCCCGGCTGGAAAGTTCCCGCTGAGTTCAACAACCGCAAACATCTTACCGGCACGCTGGCGATGGCCCGCTCCCAGGACCCAAACAGCGCGGGTAGCCAGTTCTACATCTGCCTGGAACCGCAACCCGGCCTGGACCGGCAATACACTGTCTTCGGGCAGGTCACCGAAGGGATGGACCTGGTTAAGAAAATTCGCATCGGCGACAAAATGAAGACGGTTAAGGTTGTAGACGAATAGGCCGCCTTTCTAATCCAAAAATCAATTCCGGGTAAAGACTGTTCGACTTGGCCGGTTTTTACCCGGATTTAACTTAAAAAACCGGAAAGCACTAGAAATTCAAAGAAGATGGACCGCGCCTACCTTGATGAAAAAGTAAAATCCCTGCCCCACCGTCCCGGTGTCTATATCATGCGCGATAAAGACAACCAGATTATCTATGTGGGCAAGGCTGTTTCGCTGCGCAACCGGGTCTCCAGTTATTTCGGCTCCCTGACCGGACAAGCCCCTAAAGTCCGGCTGATGGTTTCGAATATCGCGGACTTTGAATATTACGTGGTGGATACCGAGGCGGAAGCCCTCAACCTGGAAAATACCCTCATCAAGGAACACCGGCCCCACTACAACATCCTGCTGCGCGACGACAAGACCTATCCCTATATCAAGGTTACGGTCAATGAGAAGTGGCCGCGGGTCTTTATCGTCCGCAAGGTGCTGGATGACGGCGCCCGCTACTTTGGCCCTTTCGCCGGGAACAGCACCGCTTCTCGCACCATCAAGACCCTGGACAAGTTGTTCCCGTTCCGCAACTGCGACCTGAAAATCACCGAAAAGGAACCCCGGCCCTGCCTGGAATATTTCATCCACCGCTGCCTGGGTCCGTGCGCGGGCCTGGCCGACAAAGACGAATATGACGAAGCGGTCAACCAGGTGATTATGTTCCTGGAAGGCAAGTCGGACGACGTTATCATACGCCTGGAAGAACAAATGTCCCTGGCCGCCGAGGACTTACAGTTCGAACGGGCGGCCCACCTGCGCGACCAGCTTGGCGCGGTGCGGGGCGTGGTCGAGCAGCAAAAGGTGGTCAGCACTTCGGCCTTTGACGAAGATATTATTGGGTTGGCCCGCAGCGAAGGCGAAGCCTCGGTCCAGGTTTTCTTTATCCGGCGTGGCAAGTTGATAGGCCGCGAGAACTTTATGTTGCAGGGCGTCGAGGACGAGACCGACCGCGATGTGCTGACCAGTTTTATCAAGCAGTATTACAGCGAGGCGACCTTTGTGCCCCCCCGTTTGCAGGTCCAGTTCCCGATTAAAGAGTTGAAAACCATCACCAAATGGCTCTCCAAAAAGGCCGGGATGGATGTTGAAGTCAACGTGCCAAAATCGGGCGAGAAACATGACCTGGTCGTGATGGTCTCCCAGAACGCCCAGGAAGCCCTCGAACAGAACCGTTTGCGCTGGCTGAACGACGAGCAAAAGACCACCAAAGCCCTGCTCGAACTGCAAAACTT
>MKTJ01000047.1:191912-208129 GCA_001898225.1 Chloroflexi bacterium 54-19 | reverse complement strand
CGCCGTATCGAGTGTTACGATATTTCCAACACGATGGGCACAAACAACGTCGCCAGCATGGTTGTGTTCGAAAACGGCAGCCCCAAGAAATCTGACTACCGCCGCTTTAAAATCAAGGGCTTCGAGGGCGCGAACGACTTCGGCTCGCTGCAAGAGGTAATCCGCCGCCGCTTCAAACGGGCCAAAACGGTCGAGGAAGCCGACCTGAACGCCCGCGAGGACATCGAGGAAAATATCGAGGAAGCGGCCTTCGAACTGGAAGCCGAGGAACAGGAGCTCGAACTCGATGAAGGCATGGAAGTGCAAGACCCCCACGACCAGCAGTTCGGGGTGCGCGGTCATCCGGGATTAGGTACTGAAAAAGATAACGGCAAAGGCAAAAAGGCCAAGCCGGACCTCGCCGTCAGGAAAAAAGTGGACTATTCCTGGCAATCCATGCCCGACCTCTTAATTATTGACGGAGGCCAACCCCAGTTGCGGGCCGTCTCGGAAGTCATGAACGAAATGGACCTTGGCGACATTCCGCTCTTTGGCATGACCAAAGGGCCAGGCCGCAGCCACGACGAAATCGTAAAACCGTTCGTGGAAATCCCGATGTACGTGCCGCGCACCAGTGAGGCTTTTTACCTGGTCCAGCGTCTGCGCGACGAGGCCCACCGTTTCGCGATTACCTTTCACCGCCAGTTACGCAGCAAAAACACCTTTGCCTCGCCGCTCGATAGCGTGCCGGGCATTGGCCCCAAACGCAAACAAGCCCTGATAAAGAACTTTGGCACCGCCGAGAAAATCAAGGCCGCCCGTGACGAGGATTTATTGGCCGTGCCGGGAATGACAAAAGCCGCCCTCAGCAAAATCCGCGAATATCTGTAACGGTTTCACATCTAAAGCCCTTTATTTGTCCCAGTGGTAAGCACCTAAAGTTTACGAGGTAGAAGTATGGCCCAACTCGAAACAAAATTAGAAAACCAGCGACTTTACTCTCTGCAAGAATTTGAAGAACTGGACTTACCCCACAACGGAAATAAATATGAGCTTATAGATGGAGTGTTAGTCGTGACGCCACCCCCAGGGTTTCAGCATGCCAAAATTGGCGCAAAAATCATCAAACGCATCAACCTTTTTGACCCCGATGACAAGCTGGGCCTGGTCATAAACGCTGTTGGATTTATGGCAGCTCCTGGTTTCGCTCCATCACCAGATGTAGCCTTTATTATGGCCGAGAATGTGCCGCCTGATACCAGAGGGATGGTCCCGGTGCCGCCTGATCTAGCTGTGGAGGTTTGGTCGCCAGGTGACCTGGATACAGCAGCACATCGAGCGGAGGCACGGGCCAAAATACGGCGCTATCAGACTGCGGGAGTTTCGATTGTCTGGGTTATAAATCCGCCTGCTCGAACCGTGGAAGTTTATCATCCCAACCAGACAGGCCCGGTGCAGGTGCTGGGCATTAACGACGAGTTGAGCGGCGAAGATGTTATACCGGGTTTCACAATGCCGGTAAAAACACTGTTTGAATAGCAGGGAATAATAGAATGGCCAGACCGGTCGCCAGTCTCCTCCTGTGCCAGCCTCTCACCGGGGACCAATTAAAGGGTTTGGAAGGTTGGCTAAACAGAGTTGGCCGGATAACAATGGTAGAAAATTCGCCGGATAACAGATATTCGGCGGATTTTGTTTTTACCAATTTCCCGCCGCTTGTCACCGACTCAACCAACCCCAGTTGTACCTTTCTACTGGACCTGATTGACCCCGAAACGAACGCAGAATTCCGCTTTGAAGGCGGCGAAAAAGAAAGCCTTCAGGAAAAGTTGGGATTTGTGCCAAAAGAGCTAATGCTGGTTTCCGCGATATGCAACCAACCTCTTGACCACCAGCTTTTAGCCCACATTCTAATAGAGTTGGCCGGGAAATTTGGGGCAAACCAGGTGAATTTGCAAGGTAAAATAGACAACCGGCCCGACCTGCCGGGGAAAGTTATCGAAGTTCCTTCCGAGGAACACCCCGGCTTTGTCCCAATAATAGTAGATGTTGAATTTCTAAAAAACTGGCTAAATCACCCTCGTTTCTATATGATTAAATAATTTCCTCTTATCTTCCGAATTCTGAAGGAAATCTGAAATGCTGTTAAGAGTAAATCAAACCAAGATTTTTAATACAGAATCGTTTTTTACCTATCGATTGGATGATAAAGGGTGTTTAGATATTTCTGATGAGTATCGAAGCGTCACCGATGGCAACGTTCTGGATGAAGCCATGCAAATCTGGCGGCAACTCCTTGAACAGATTGTCGTTCAGCATTATCAGTATTTAACCGCCCTGAATGACCCGGAAACCAGTCGAAAACTGGCGCTGGAATTTAACAAACAAATTTTTGATGACTTCGCCCAGCTTGAGCAGAATTTCAGGCAAATTCAGGCTGAAAATGAACGTGAATACCAGGAAAGAGCCAGGCAAGAACTTCTTGACGAAGGTATAGATGTTGCGGATTTGGAATTTTAGTTTTTCTTCTATAGATTCTCTACAAATTTCGCCTAATCGAGACTTTTGAAGATTATGTTATAATAACGCGAAATAAAGGTTTTTCTTGCGTTATTTCAGCTAGAAAGAGGATTCTTCTATTACTTCGCCATCCAGACTCAGAACCCGGCTAATTCCGGCTGACCAGCCCGACGCCCTCCAAATTACGGCGGCGGAGCTGCGCGCTGGACGGTTGGCCGCTTTCCCGACCGATACAGTCTACGGGGTCGGTTGCCTGGCAAACGATGGCGCGGCGATAGAACGGCTTTACGAGGTGAAACAGCGCGACCGGAACAAACCCATCCCTATCCTGGTTTCGGGACCGGAGCAACTGGCCCTGGTCACGCGAGAGATTACGCCCCTGGCCCAACACCTGATTGAGCAGTTCTGGCCGGGCGCGCTCACTCTCGTCCTTTTGCCGCATCCCGATTTGCCAGAAGGTATCCAGGCCAGCGACGGCACTATCGCCGTCCGCATGCCTGGTCACGTCCTGACCCTGGCCCTGCTCCGGGAAATTGGTGCACCCCTGGCGACCACCAGCGCCAACCGGAGTGGCCGCCAGAGTCCCCTGGACGCCCAGCAAACCCTTGTAAACCTGAATGGCCGCATCGACGTTATCCTCGATGGCGGACCCTGCCCCGGCGGCATCGACTCGACCGTTGTAGACGCTACCGGCGATACTTTCCGGGTCTTGCGGGAAACCGCTATCCCGGCCCGGCAAATTAAAGAGGCTTTGAAATAAACCATGCGTGTTGACCGTATTATTGTCCTGGCTATCCTGATTGCCCTGACTCAGGGCTTCTTGCTGGTAATCGACCCGACCAGCGGCCCCTTTTCCAACCTGGTTTCGCAAGACTACCAGTTTCCCCTGACCGTGGTCCTCCTGGCGGCCCTGGTCGCGATTACCTCCGGTATCGCCGATGCCACGGTCCGCTCCCACCCCCAGATTTACCTGCTAAAGCTGCCGGTCATCCGGGCCCGCAACGGCCACAAGTTCGAGTTCGCCCCGTTCGCCTGGATTCTCCCCTCCATGCTGGTAATCGGTACCTACCTGTTCTTGCGACTGTTCGATAGCCCGCCGGTCCAGGTTGTCGGGACCATTATTTCGTCCTTCGTGCTGCTGGTGGTCATTATCGCCCAGTATTACACCGTTGGGCGGCAGGAACGGCTCTACGGGTGGGCTAACATCGGCCTGAACCTGGCGACCTATATTGCGGGCTTCCTTATCTTTAGCGCGATTTATGTCAACAAGTGGCGCGCCCTTATAAGCGCCCCGCTGGTCGGCCTGGTGACCTTCTTCCTGACCTACGAAATCCTGCGGCAGTCCAAGGCCAACAACAACCGCCTGGTGATTTACTCGCTGGTGAGTGCCTTTATCCTGGCCGAAGTGACCTGGGCCCTCAATTACTGGCTGCTGCCGGTCCTGATAGGCGGAATAATGCTGCTGCTGATTTTTTACGTAGTGGCTGGAATTTTGCAGGCTTACCTGACCAACAACCTCAACCGGGCGGTTTTGCGCGAATACCTGATTGTCTCGCTGGTTAGCCTGGTCCTGATTGTCTTCTCGATTATCAGCAATCCGCAGATTACGAGTTAGTTTTCAGTGTTTAGTTTTTAGTGTTTAGTGAAAAACCGAAACTAACTAATTGGGTTGGATGTAAGGCTGGTAAACTGTAATCTTAATTAACCCGCTTCCACCCAAATACTACTAAAAACTGATAACTAAAAACTAAAAACTGACTACTAAAAGAGAAAGAATTATGAGCGAAGAAGAACATATTCCTGAGGGGAACGATACATACGACCTGATGCTGCGTTTGGAGCAACTGGAAAGCTTACGCGAGGACATGGAGGAGACCGGGTTTGATTCGCTGGCCCAGGTCGAGTCGGCCCTGGCCCTGACCGTGCCCGGCACCGATGCGGCCACCGATGAAAAACGGACGTTGCTGGTTTCTATCCGGGACGACCTGCTCGAACTTGGTTTGGTTGGTCTTGACGAGGTCGAAACTGAAATTGAGGAACTTAACAGCCAGCTAGACGAAACCGACGACGATTTTTAAGACCTTTTCTTTCTAACTAAAAACACCGTTCTTTTGAGGTGTGCCTCTTACGGCCTTCCAAAAGGAACGGTGTTTTTGTTTTGCCAGCTAAATTCTACTCGACGCCGACAGTCTCACCGAGATAGGTCCGGCGGACGTTTTCGTTATCGAGCAAGCTCTGGCCCTTATCTTCGAGGACAATCGAGCCGGTCTGCAAAACGTAACCCCGGCTGGCGATGCTGAGTGCGGCAAGCGCGTTTTGCTCCACCAGGAGGATGGTAGTGCCTTCCCGGTTGATGTCGATGATAATCTGGAAAATGGTTTCGACCAGCAACGGCGAAAGACCCATGCTCGGCTCATCCAGCAACAAGACCTTCGGGCGGGCCATCAGTGCCCGGCCCATCGCCAGCATCTGCTGCTCACCACCGGACATCGTACCGGCCCGCTGCCTGACGCGTTCCTTGAGGCGGGGAAACAACTTGAAGACATTTTCCATGTCCGCGGCAATCTCGGTCTTGTCCTTACGCAAGAAAGCACCCATTTCGAGGTTTTCGAGCACCGTCATGCGCGGGAAAATTTGGCGGCCTTCCGGCGACTGCGAAATACCCTTGGCCACCACCAGTTCCGGCGAGACACTGTCAATCCGTTCGCCGTTAAGGCTGATCGTGCCGGTGCGAGGCCGGATAAGCCCGGAAATAGTCTTGAGGGTGGTTGTCTTACCGGCCCCGTTCGAGCCGATAAGGGTTACGATTTCGCCCGGAAAAACTTTCAGGCTGATATTGCGCAAAGCCTGGATATTGCCATAGAACGAGGATACTTTATCCAGCACCAGGACGGGCTCAGTGCCGGTTTGGGTGGCGGTAGCGCCATTTGGTTGATTGGCTGTAGTCATAGACTTAAATTTTCCCCTTATCTTCGGCTACAGTTTTGGCATACTCTTTGCCCAGGTAAGCCTCGATAACTTCGGTATTGGCCCGGATGTCCTCCGGTTGGCCCTCGGCAATTTTGCGGCCAAAGTTCAGCACGGTAATGCGGTCGCTGACCTCCATAACCACCTTCATGTCGTGCTCAATTAAAAGCACCGTCAGGCCCAGGTCGGTGCGCAACCGCTCGACCAGTTTGGTCAGGTTAGCCGACTCGTTCGGGTTCATTCCGGCGGTTGGCTCGTCCAGCAAAAGGAGTTTAGGGTCGGTGCCAAGGGCCCTGGCGATTTCCAGGCGGCGCTGGTCGCCATAAGACAGGTTCTTGGCAAACTCGTCGCCTTTTCCGCCCAACCCGACGAAAGCCAGCAAATCGAGAGCTTTCTGGCGGGCGGTTTTTTCCTCGCCGACTACTCGTGGCGGGCGAAAGACCGCCCCGAAAAGCCCGGCCTTCAACCGCGAATGTTCTCCAACCATCACGTTTTCCAGGGCCGTCATATTCGAAAAGAGCCGGATATTCTGGAAAGTCCGGGCGATGCCGCGCTGGGTCACTTCATGCGGCTTTAGACTTCCTAGCGGCTTACCATCAAAAACAATCTGGCCGGTAGAAGGAGCATAGATACCCGTTACCAGGTTGAAGAAAGTGGTCTTGCCCGCGCCGTTCGGCCCAATCAGGCTGATAATGCTCCGGCGGGGAATAACAAAATCGACCTTCTGGACCGCCACGATACCCCCAAAGTTCTTGGAAATATCTTTTGCCTCAAGCAAGTTATCAGATGTTGCAAGGTTATCGCTCATTTTAACCTTCGTCCTAGCTTTAGCTCTGGCTAAGCCTTAATATTTTTATCTCCATCGTTGTTGCCGGATTGGTCGGTAACGTCGGAGGGATTGTAGTTTATCGAACGGAATTCGTCGGCCTGGGTTAGCGGGTCGGTGGTGATTAAAGCCTGCGGGTCGTCGGCAGGGGCAGTGCGCAATTCCATCTTGCGGCGACTATTCGGGAACAACCCTTCCGGCCTGAGTAGCATCATAGTCACCAGGATAACCCCAAATATCAGCAAGCGAGAGTTCGTTCCTACGTTGGTGAGAATATCTTTGATAGGGTTAGCCTCGGTCACGCGGGTACCGTTTACCACGCTGGTAGTTAGCTGAATACCATCTGCCACGTGCCGGACCTGCTCGGTCAGGAAGGGGATAATATAGCGATCGCTCATCGCCAGCGCCACCGCCCCGGCAATAACGCCCCACAGGTTGCCCATACCGCCGAGAATAATCATCGCCAGGATTAAGACCGAAACGTCGAACTTGAACTGGGAAGGGTTGGCCGAACCGAGGCTGTTGGCAAAGATGGCCCCTGCAAACCCGGCGAAAGAAGCGCCCAGGCCGAAGGCCAGCAACTTGGTCCGCACCAGGTTAATACCCATGGCCGCCGCCGCGATTTCATCTTCGCGCATCGCCATCCAGGCCCGGCCTATCCGGGAGTTTACCAATCGGCGAATCATGAAAATCGAGAAAAAGACCACAATCAAGGTAACCAGGTACCACCCTTCCAGGCTGGAAGCAGTAAACTGGTAGCCAAAGAATGAAGGCTGTTCCAGGCCGGACAGACCGGTATCACCGCCGGTAACTTTCGTCAGGTTATTAATCGTGATAGGTACAATCTCACCAAAACCCAGCGTTACGATAGCAAGATAGTCACCGCGCAGACCCAGTGTAGGTGCGCCCAGCAATACCCCGAAAAGGGCCGCCATCAGAAAGCTAATTGGCAAAGCCACCCAAAAGTTCGTGTGGAAGGTATCATAGAGCGGGCTGCCACGGGCGGTTAAAAAGCCCATAGTGTAGGCCCCGATGGCGAAGAAGGCCGCATAACCTAAGTCGAGCAGACCGGCATAACCGACCACGATGTTGAGGCCGAGCGCTAACAACACAAAAAGTAAAGTGCTGTTGACCGCAGAAGCCGTCGAGCTAAAAACGGTCGGCCCGAACAGTTCAAGAACCGGTTTGCCGATAAAAGGCAGCACGAGAAAGATAACCGCCAGGACTACCCAGAGAATAATTTTGTTGCGTTCCAGGTCGGCCCGGTTAAATGGGCGAGGACTCTTGGGGGCACCTGATGTTGTAGCAGGATTTACTTTAACTTGGGCCATAATTAAACCTTCTCTTGCACATTTTCGCCTAAAATCCCGGTTGGCCGGAAAATCATCACCAGCACCAGGACACCAAAGACCGCCACGGGCGCCCAAATAGACAAATCCACGTAACTGGCGCTAAGCCCAAAGAAACTGGATTGGCTGAGAGAGTAAATCAAGCCGATAAACAGGCCACCTAATACTGCGCCATTCACGTTACCGATACCACCCAGCACCGCCGCCGTAAAAGCGAACAGGCCGTTCTGGAAACCGAGGTCGTAGCGGACGGTGCCCTGAACCTGGTACACACCATAAATAACCCCGGCAGCCCCGGCCAACGCCCCACCGATGATAAAGGCGAAGCTGATAGTGCGCTCGATACTGATGCCCATCAAAGCCGCGGCTTCCCGGTTCTGAGCGACCGCCCGCATGGCCTTGCCGATTTTGGTGCGGTTAATCAGGTAACTGAGGCCGATAAGGAGAATGCCAACCCCGACTATTACCAGGATACCGGTGACCGGGATAGTAATAAGGGAGTCGGTGTTACCTATAATGTCGCTCACCAGGTCGGTATTGGCAACGCGGGTCGAGTTCGGGAAAAGGACCGGGTAGCCTTTGGGGGCCGAGCTAATCAGGTAGAGGCCAATGTTCTGAAGGATAAAGGATACGCCAATGGCGGAAATCAGGGGAGCCAGGCGTGGTGCATTCCGCAAGCGCTTATAAGCGATACGGTTAATCAGGTAGTTGAGCAAGCCGCAGAAAGCCATCGAGATTATCAGGGCCAGGATAATGGCGATGATAACCATAAAGATCGAGGTATCCGCTTTGACCGGGCGACCCGACTGCGCACCCAGCAGGATGGTGATGACTGTAAAACCTACCAGCGAACCCATCATAAAAACGTCGCCGTGCGCGAAGTTAATTAGTTCGACAATACCATAGACAAGCGTATAACCGAGGGCTATGAGGGCGAAAAGGGCCCCGCTGAACAAGCCGTTTATAATTACGCTTATAACGCCATCATAGCGAAGTTCGGCGGGCGCTGCGGTTTTGAACAACGAAAGGGCCAGGAGCGGCAATACCAGGGCCAGGAAGATTGCGCCAATTAGTAGCACCCTGGTCCGCATCCGTACAAAAGCATCTCTTTGCAAGGCCCGCGCCGGGGCATCCAACCCCTTCTGGCCGGGCAGAAGGAAGGCAGCAATAACTAATGCCGGGCTTACTATCAGTAAGATTATACCCAGGGCAATGTTTATTAGGGACCCAGGCAAATTTGCGGGCCAGGCCGTATCAATGGATTGGATTTGGTTGATTATCAGGTAGAGGATTGCCACTACTGGAGCAACATAATAAGCTAAAATCTTCAGGTTGTTAACCCGGTAGCCCTTTTGTAGTAGCATA
This sequence comes from Chloroflexi bacterium 54-19, assembly GCA_001898225.1. Classification (GTDB taxonomy): domain Bacteria; phylum Chloroflexota; class Chloroflexia; order Chloroheliales; family Chloroheliaceae; genus 54-19. The sequence goes on along the minus strand of MKTJ01000047.1, from coordinate 199,123 downwards.
TAGGTGCCATATGCTCCCAGGCCAAGCCAAACAATTAACAGAACAACCTGAACTGGTAAGCTGTTCATCTATTACATTTTCCTTTTGATATATTCTCAGCGGTGAGCAATAAATAGGCAAGCGTTACTAAAACTAACGGAAAATCCAGCATTGGGTGAGTATGGCGAAATACTCTGAATTGAAACAACTTATACCAGGTTGCCGGTCAATATCTCTAAAACCCGTGTGACCTGCTTTTAGCCGGTAGAAGCTTTATATTAAGAAAGGAAGGGCCAAACGTAATGTCTGGCCCTTTCCTTCAGTTCAGCTTAGATAGCGGGTTTAACTCCGGTAACGAAGGTAAACTTGCCGTCTTTAATCTGCTCGACCTTGTAAGTGGTCAAAGTGGTGTCACCGTTCGGCGAGAAGCCCCAGGTACCCAGCACGCCATCGAAGTCTTTGGTGTTAGCCAGGGCCGTCAGGATGGCCTTGCGGTCTTTGGTCCCGGCAGTCTTGATAGCGTTCAGGACTACGTTCATCGATTCGTAACCGTAGATGGTGTACTGCTCGACTTCACCGTATTTGGCCTGGTAGCGTTTCACGAAATCCTGGCCTTTGGAAGGCATCTGCTCGACCGGCAGACCAGCACCCGTTACATATACACCTTCAGCGGCGGCACCGGCGGCATCCACGAAAGCCTGCTCGTAGATACCATCACCACCCATAAACGGCTTGGTGATACCGGCGGCGCGGATGTCGGCAACCAGTTTACCGGCGTTCTGCTGGGTAATACCACCGAAGTAGATCGCGTCGGGGTTAGCCGATTTAATCTGCGCGGCGACCGACTTGTAGTCTGATTCCTTGCCGTTGATGGAGAGGCGCTGCCCACAATCCAGGGAAGCCTTCTTGCAGTAAAGGACGACCGCATCGGCCAGACCTTTACCATAAGACTGGGAGTCGTCAATCACGAAGATTTTCTTGGCGTTGAGGGTCTTGAGGAACTCGATGGCGGCGGCACCCTGCACGTCGTCGGCGGTAACAACGCGGAAGTAGTTGCGGACGCCGGTCGGGTAGTAGGAGTCAGGTTCACCCTGGGCGGTAATACCTTCGGCGGCGCGGGTAAGGCCGGTGTAGGTATTGGCCGGGCTAACCATCGCCAGGCCAACCTGGTTCAGGATCGGGATGGAGACAGCGGCAGCGCCGGAGTTGAAGGTGCCAATGTAGGCCATCGCATCCGGGTCGTTGACGGCTTTGTTAGCGTTGGCTTTTTCCTGGTCGGCGTCCCACTGGCCTTTGGCGGCGGTGGAGTCGTCGAGCGGCTGGTAATCAATGGTGAAGTTACCAATTTTGCCGGTGCCGCCGGTAAAATCATCAATCGCCATTTTCATAGCATTGATAAGGGTATCAATCTGCTGTTTGCTGCTACCGGTCATCGGCAAGCTGGAATAAATGCGGATAGTGCCGCTGGAAGCGCCGGAGCTCGCGCTGGTAGTAGCGGCGGCGGTGGTTCCGGCAGCGGTGGTGGCGGCGGCAGTCGTCGCAGCGGCGGTGGTGGCAGCCGCCGTAGTGGCCGCAGCGGTGGTGGCGGCGGCAGCAGTCGTCGCAGCGGCGGTGGTGGCAGCGGCAGCGGTGGTGGCAGCCGCCGTAGTAGCCGCAGGTGCAGTTGTCGCAGTATTGTCGCCGCAGGCCGCCAGGATACCGGCGACGAGCAAGCTGCACATGGCAACCGCCAGGATTCTAAACAGGTTCTTCATTCTTAACTTTCTCCTCCTGAGTCTAGTAATGCCTATTACAAGCAATAGTTTGAACTCAGCGTTTTGGCAATTTTAGCCTTTAGTAAAACAATACCAAGGCTGGTTGTTAAAATAGCTCCTAAGCAAATTTGCGGTCGGAGTGCGGATTGCTTCTAACTTATGGTAGTCTAAAGAAACAGTTCTACCGGTAACGGGTATACGACAACAAGGTCTGGTTAAGACCCTTAACAGCCAATGCCATACCAGTATTAACGCAGGTCATCAAAGTACCCTAGCAAAGCTACCGGGAAAGGCCGGCAAGCCTGATAGAAAAGTCCTCTGGCGCTGCCCTGCTGCGCGGGGGAGAGCGGTTTATTTCTTAGATTACGTGCCCTGACAACGCTCGGCGTTGCCCTGGATTTGACGGTTGCTATTTGTTCCTGGTGTTGGATAGAGATTAGATTCCGGTCGCTGCTCGCTTGAAAGATAGTAAGTTTTCACCCTACCAACTTTAGAGCACCTGGCGCGTCAATGCGTAAATCTCAGAAAAAGCTTGAATTCTTTTGCTGGACATTTGTTACTTTATATTCAGATATAAATCCTGAAAATTTCGCAAATGTTACTATATTGGGGGGATTATAACTAAGCCTTACTAACCTTGTCAAGTATTGACTTATAGATGCTCTTTATGGGCGTTTTAAATCGGCCAAATTGTAAGTTTTTCTTTACAAGAAAGCCGAATCCGGCCCGTTTTAATATCTCTAAGCAAAAATTAACCTATTCTGGGCCTTTTAAAGGTAGTTGACCAATGTTAACGGTTTGACTCTAAACTCAGGGCTGGTTAAAATGCCTCTGCTTATTACTATGTTTTCAACGAAAGAAATCAATACAAGTCATGATTGAAGCTGAAAAACTGACAAAATATTACGGTGATAGGGCCGCCGTACAAGACCTCTCATTTGAGGTGCAAAAAGGCGAAATTGTAGGCTTATTGGGTCCGAACGGCGCCGGAAAGACGACCACCATGCGCATGTTAACCGGCTATTTGCCGATTGATGGTGGCCGAGCGGTCGTGGCAGGGTATGATGTGGTAGAAAAGCCGATGGAAGTTCGCAGGCGGCTGGGCTATCTACCGGAAACCGTGCCGCTTTACACTGAAATGCCGGTCCGGGCTTACCTCGATTTTACCGCAAAAATCCGAGGTGTCCCCTCCAAGGGGCGTAACCGGCGCATCGAAGAAGTTATGGAACTTTGCCGGATTGCCGATGTGAGCGAGAAAGTCATCGGCAAGCTGTCCCGCGGTTACAAACAACGCGTTGGCCTGGCCCAGGCCATTATCCACAATCCCCAGGTTATCATCCTCGACGAGCCGACCGTCGGTCTCGACCCCCGCCAGATTATCGAAATCCGCAAAGTTATCCGCGACCTGGCGGGTAACCACTCCATGATTCTTAGCACCCATATCCTGCCCGAAGTGAGCGCCTTGTGCGACCGGGTGGTGATAGTCAACCGGGGCCGGGTGCTGGTCGAAGACACCCTGGCAAACCTGGAACGGCAGGGTTCAAACGCCGAGAGGTTGCGCCTGGAAGTTCGCGGCCCGCGCCAGGAAATCCAGGACTTCTTGAGCAGGTGGCCGGATGTGGTGGAGGTCGAAATTCCTACCAACACAACGACCGCTTCCATAGACTCGCAGGGTAACCTGGCCCCGGCGGTCGAACAGGAGGATGAAGCCGCCGAGATAAACTCCGATGGCGTGAGTAATGCCCGCTTCAATCTGAAAGTTACCCCCAGCACCGACATCCGGGAAGCCCTTGCCAGCGCGATTGTCCAGCAGGGCTGGGGCTTACGCGAAATCGGCCTGGTCGTACCCAGCCTGGAAGAAATCTTTATCCGGCTGATTACCGAAGACCTGGCCCGCCTGGAAGAAGAAGAAAACGAGGGCGCGGAGGACTTCGAAGTGCTGGATGATGATGAGCTGACCAGTCCGGTCCAGGTTCGCGCGGCCAGGGATGACGATGAATTGGACGACCCGGAAGGCAGGGTGGTGGATAGCGAAGACGAGCTAAACAGCCAGGATATCACCCGGCGGGAAGGCTCTACCCCCCTGAACGCCCGGCAGCGGGTCTACCCGGTTGCCAAGACCCCGGAGCAGGCCAAACGCAAGGCCGCCCCTTCATTCTTAACCGCCTCACCCAAAGACCGTTCCAGCAAGCCCGCTGCCGGAGACACCCAGGGCGCGGAAGATGACCAGAACTCAACCGCTAGCGAGTCTGAGCGAGAATAAGAGAGTATGAAAAACACTTACTATATTACGCAACGCGAGCTGTATGCCTACTTTGCTTCGCCGATTGCTTACATTATGATGGCCTTTTTCCTGGCCTTCAGCGGGGCATTGTTCGCTATCTTCTTCAATCAAAATCCGACCTCTGCCGACGTTAATACCATCATGCGTGGGTGGTCCGGCAGCGTCGGTTTCTTTTTGTTGATTTTTGTCTCAATTATCACTATCCGCCTGATTGCCGAGGAACAGCGCACCGGCACCATGGAACTCCTGCTGACTTCGCCGGTCCGGGACTGGGAAGTGGTATTGGGTAAGTTCCTGGCGACCTTCGTCCTGCTGCTATTAACATTGGCTTTCACCTTCTTCTATCTGATTCTGATGGTTGCCTTTGGCGGGCGGCCCGACTGGGGTCCGGTCCTTTCCGGTTACCTGGGGCTACTGCTGATTGGTGGGGTCGCCGCGGCGTTCGGCATCCTGGCCTCGTCGCTGACGCAGAGCCAGGCGGTGGCCGCCGTCATCGGTATCCTTGTCTGTATCATCCTGTGGTTCCTCGGCCCCCTGTTTGTCAGCAACGGCCCGACCAACAGCGAATGGTGGTCGGTAGCGCTCAGTTATGCTTCGCTCGAATCGCACGTGGATAGCTTCTCTCGCGGTTCGCCTGACCTGAAAGACATCGTGTATTACCTGACAATGATTATTCTGTTCCTGGGCGTTACGGTCCAGATTCTAAAAATGCGGAGAGGTGAGTAAGCAATGAGCCGGAATTTGATTAAACAAATCGGCAAGCTGCTAGGCTTCGTTGCCGTACCCCTCATTATCGTCCTGGCTATCGGGTTTATCGCGGTACGCCGTTTCGAGTGGTATCTCATCCTGGGGCTGCTGGTCCTGGTGGTCTGTATCGCGGTCTTCGCGGCGACCAACCCGGAAGTCTGGCAACGCCGCCTGGGACGGCAGCGGGTCAGCAGCACGATTAGCGGGTTTGTGGTCATTATTGCCCTGGTAGGCATTATCGCCCTGGCAAACGTGCTGTTACAGCGCGTCAATATCCAGTTCGACCTGACCCAAAACCAGACCTTTACAATTAATGACGCCAGCGTCAAGGTGCTGGAAAAACTCAACCAGCCTGTGACGGCCTTTATCTTCTATTCGGGCAATACGCAGAGCCAGCAACAAAACGCCTCGGACCTGCTCAAGCAATACACGTCCCGCACCGATAAACTAACCGTCCAGACCGTGAACGTGGACTCTGACCCCATCACAGCCCAGAAATATAATGTCAAGACCGACCCCTCGGTGATTTTTGCCTCCGGCACGCGCCAGGAAGAAGTCACCACCATTGACGAGCAATCCCTTACCAGGGGGTTGTTGCGGCTGGAAACCGGTGTAACCCGGCGGGTACTGATAACGACCGGCCACCAGGAATACACGCCTGATGCCAACCAGCAAGGGACTTCCCTTTCGGCGGCGATTAAGGCCCTGACCGACAACAACTACAACGTCATGATTTATAACACGTCCACCGGGACGGCGACGCAGGCCTCGTCTGCCACTAGCGGCACGGCTACTACCCCGGTCCCCGTTACGCTCGACCCGAACAACGATATTTTGTTGATCGCCGGGCCGCGCGGTAAGTTCTCCGACGATGAAAAGACCCGCATCACCAACTTCCTCAAACAGGGCGGTAAAGCCTTGATTGCCTACGACATCGCCGGAAACCAGGACGCCACCCAGGCAACCAACGTCAACGACCTGCTTGCGGACTGGAAGGTCAGTTTCGCGCGCGGGATAATAATTGAGGGTGACCAGGATAAACGGGCCCAGGAAAGCGCGACTTACCTTGTGCCTACTATTGACACCGGTAACGATATTACCGCTAACCTGACCGGCCAGAACGTTTTCATCCTGAACTCGACCGCTATCAACAAAGACGCGGCCATCACAGCCACCTTTACCCAGTTGTTGTCAACCAGCGAGAACTCGTACCTTAAGACGACTATACCGCCGGCAACCGCCGAGTATGAGGATGGCAAGGATGTACGCGGTCCGCTGGTAGTGGCTGCATCGGTGGAGCAACAGGCGACTATGGCTGCTCCGACCGTAACTGCTACCACTACGGTAACGCCGAGCGTAACAATTAGCGGCACCACGGCGGCGGCTACCGCCGCCCCGACCGCTACCCCCAGCACCCCGTCCGGCACACCCTTGAATACCCGGATTGTGTTGCTGGGCAGCCCTACGGCCATCAGTGACGCGGTCCTGAGTAGCCAGATTGGTGACTATAACTTTTTCTTCAACGCGATGAATTATCTCAACGAAACCGGCAGCGACATCGTCATTTCTGACCGTACTCCTACTACGACCCCGTTCCCGGTCAGCGCCAGCCAGTCCAGCGTGGCTTTCTGGTCAAGTTTCCTCGGTTTGCCTGTGGTTATTCTTCTCATCGGGTTGGCAGCCTGGTGGAGGAGGCGCTAAATGCGAAGATACACGGGTGCTTTGATTGTCCTCGCGGTGTTTGTAGTGCTGCTGGCGGTAGTGCTGCTGACCCAACAGAACAACAATAATTCAACCGATACGGCGGTCGTGCCGACCCCGACGGTTTCACAGGCACAAAAGGATTTGCAAATCCTGAGTATCCCGGTCAGCGATACGATTAGCCAGCTTGACGTGCAAACCATAACCGGGACGGTCACCCTGAAGCAGGATGCCGGGGCCTGGAAGGAGACCGCTCCGAAAGCGCAAGAACTGGATAGCACGGTCGTTTCCGGCACGGTAGGTCAGCTTAGAACCCTGACCGGTTCGACCTACATTTCGCCGGATAAAGCGACGGATTTGAAAACCTTCGGGCTGGATAATCCTTCAATGACCGTGACCATGACGGTTTCGAGCGGCAATAAGACCTTGCAATTTGGCGCGCTCAACCCGGCCAGCAAAAACTATTACGTTAAACTGGCTGGAGACGGGCGGGTCTGGACGGTCGCTTCGTCAATTGTTGACGCCCTGACCGCTTTACAAACCACCCCGCCAACCCCGGCGCCGACTATTGCTGAGACCAGTGGCCCGTTGACGCCGCTGCCTACGGTGACGGCAACGCCGACCGCCGGAACGCCAACTGAAGCGGGGTCGGGACCGACTGCGACACCGACACCAATCCAGACCATCCCCGGCGGCAGTACAACCGCTACGGCTACTGTTGCGGCGGGAACCAGTGGCCCAGCCAC
>MKTJ01000047.1:155763-191899 GCA_001898225.1 Chloroflexi bacterium 54-19 | reverse complement strand
AGTACTCCGTCACCGACGACTGCCGGACCGGCGGCTACCGCCACGACTGCAGCCACCACCGCGGCAGCGACGACACCTTCAGTCACGACTGCTCCGTCGAGTACTACCGCCCCGGCCACGACCCAGTAAGCCAGGCCGGAATATTGGAAGTAAAAGGATTTGCCCGCAACAAAACGGTGGGCAAATCTTTTTTTATAGAGAAGGAAACCTCTACCTGCTTTTCCCGGCGAAACGTACGCCAGGGAAAGCCTTTTAGAAAAAGAAAAGGAATTTATGGCTCAATACGAATATGGTGAACGCATCGGTAAGACGGCCCGGATAAGCCCCGGATGTTCGGCCCTGATTTTTGACCTGACGGGCCAGAAAATATTGCTCACCCGGCGGACCGATAACGGGCGCTGGTGTCTCCCGGGGGGCAGGATGGACCCCGGTGAGAGTATCGAGGAAACCTGTGTACGGGAAGTCTGGGAAGAGACCGGGTTGCATGTCCGGGTGGTCAAACTGCTCGGCCTCTATTCCAGCCCGCACTTTATAATAAAATATGCCGATGGCAACCGCTGGCAGGTCTTTTCGGTCAGCTTTCAGGCCGAGGTAACGGGCGGCGAACTGGGTTTGAGCGACGAAACAACCGAAGCCGGCTACTTCACGCTTGAGGAAATCGAGCAAATGGACGTGATGGACTCCCACCGGGTCCGCATTAAAGATGCCCTGGAACACCCGGAGGGCGGGTTGTTTAAGTAAAGTGTTCAGTTTTTAGTTTTTAGTAGTCAGTTTATTATTCCCTACGAATCAAGAACTACCCTGAGTTAGGAATCAAAATGTAGAGGCTAAAAGAGCGAAGCTGTAAAGAAAATAGTTAAAAGGAGAGAGCAAATGGCGGAAAATGAGCGGGGTAAAGAAGGAATCAAAGCGAACACTCTCAGCGTGCGAGGCAACAAGGTCGGATTAGGCCCCTGGCTTGATGAATATCTCGATAGCTGGGTCCAGGCCATTCAAGACCCCCAGGTAAGCCTTTACGGGGACGGCACCTTTATGATGGGTACCCGCGAGGAAGAAGGGGAAATGTTCAAATTGACTAAAAAGGAGGGTGGGGTAAATTTTGCTATTTTCGCCCTGCCCGAAGTAAAACTAATCGGTCTGTGCGGGATTTACCGGGTCAACAAGACCTGGCTAAACGGCCATTTGGGCATCTCGATTTTTGATAAAGAATTCTGGGGTAAAGGCTATGGCACCGAGGCGGTCAAGTTGACAGTAGATTACGCTTTCCGTTTCCTGAACCTGCACACGATTCAATTGAACACCAGCGGCTTTAACGCCCGCGCGATGGGAGCCTACCGGAAAGCGGGGTTCAAAGAGATGGGGCGCTGGCGGGAGGCCCAAGTCGTGGCTGGAAAGCGCTACGACGAGGTTTACATGGATTGCTTGCGGTCCGAGTTTGAGTCGCCCAAACCGGGCTGGTTCGACCTGGAAGCGCAATAACCGGGGAAATTAAAAGCCCGCCAAAATGGCGGGCTTTTAATATTCAGGGGTTAAAACTTAATCGCCGGGCGTGTGAGCGCCGTTCGAACCTTTACCGCTATGCACCCCGTTACCGTTGCCATTACCGTTAAGGTTGGGTTTAGAGCCCTGGGCTTTGCGGTGGTCGAACTTTTGGGTCGCCTGGGTGTAATTGCCCTCCCCATTGGGTAAATCCGGGGCCAGGGATTCCAATTCCGGCTCACTCGTAGTATCGGAAGCGGGCACTGCCGGGTTGATAACCATCGGCCTTGTCGAGTCGTCCAGGGTCACGCTGGCGTTCCCGTTAGTAGCGCGAGGCCGGTAGATATAGTCCGGGTCCGGTTCTGCTGGCACATAAGTCCTGGTTTCGCCACCATCTGCCGGGTAGGTTTGCGCCTGGGATTGGAGCGGCGGTAAGTTGGGGGCCTGGGCCGAGGCCGGGTTCTGGTCGTAACCGTTTATTACCGGTTCGTAGCCGTTGGGCGAAAGATATGGGTCTACCGTGGCACTGGCGCTGGTGCTGGCCGCCAGGGCTGTCGAGATTGGTTGCTGAGCCGGACGAGGCGGCTGCGGGCGAGGGGCGCCCAGGCCCCCGGCGGTCGCGGCCACGGTCTCGCGGTGGCGACTTTTCTGAGGGGTGCCGCAGAAAGGACAACTGGCCCACTTCAGCTTAATTAACGAACCACAGTTGTTGCATTCGCGGCGCAACCGGGTGCGGCAATTGAAACAATAGCTGTAATCCGGCTGGGTCTTGACCCGGCAGGTCGGACAAATCTCGCGTTCTTCCAGGTCCTGCAGCATGTATTCTTCCTGCAAGCTGCGTTCGTAAGCCTGGACCAGGGTTTCTTTGGGCCGGACCAGGATATAAAGCAACACGCCGGGGATATTAAAGAAAAAGACCAGTAAGGTAGCAAATATCTGGGCCAACAAGTCGCGTGTTCGAGCCTGAATATCCCGGAAAGTCCAGAAGCACAGTGTCATCCACAGCACCACCAGGAAAGCAATCAGGAAGGTAGCGACCACCTGTAAGATGCTTATAGCAGTGTTGAATACATTTTGAAGTTGGTTAAGAATTTCCTGAGGCATCCTGCTCCATTCTTTACGAGTATATCTGGACAGGAGCGCCAGTCTACCGCCCACCAACTACCCGGCCCAACCAGGGCAAGTCCACCCCAAAGGAAGGCTGCCCGGTTGCCGGGGTTTTAAAAGAGCCGGAAGAAAACTCCCCTGAAAATACCCGGTAATACTATTTAAGACTGCCGTATAGTATTACAAACGCAGGTATTTGTCCACTGCAACCACAAAAATAGTGGCCCCGCCGACCTGGACTTCTACCGGGTTCGGCATATAGATTTCCCCGCCCGGCTCACTCATGGGCGGCATCGGGTTTAGAAAATGGCTCCGGGTCTTACAGGTAGCGCGGATAACGCTTATTACTTCGTCTAGCTGCTCGTCCTGGACACCAATCAGGAAGGTTGCATTCGATTCACGAAGGAACCCACCACTGGTATTAATGCGGGTAACACCAAACCGTTTCGCCACCAGCTTATCGGTTAAGGCACCCGCATCTTTGCCCTGTACTACGGTGATAACCATTTTCATAGAGTATCCTCGATTATCCCTCTATTTTGGATAAATTTTAACGCGCCGGTAAGGTTCCCGGCCACGACTCTGGGACAACAGGTTATACCGCTCGGCCATCTGGTGCTGCAACCGGCGGATGAACGAATTCTGGGGGGGAAGCTCGATAGGCTGCCCGCGCTGCATAATCTGGTTGATAGCGTCCTCGGTCTGGGTAATCGCCGATTTCACCGGGTCCGAGTTCAAATCCATCACCTGCCCGACCACGTCATCTTCTTCGGTCTCGTTATTGGTGGGCACTTCCACACCGAAGACCTGGGCCATTATCCCCTCTATCTGGGCGGCTGTATTGCTTTTGAGGATATAAATCGGGATACCCTCGGTCTCAGCCTGGCGCAGCGAAAGCGGTTTCTGGCGGTAGTAGTTCTTCAGGGTCAGGACAATATCCGAATCGCCGATGTCGCGCACAATATCGGCAGGTAACCCCATCTGCTTGACCACGTTTTCCAGGCGGCCCTTGTTGACACCGTGCGGGTAAATACGCAGCGGTTTCAGGTTCCCGGCTACCAGCTTACTCTTTCTCTCGCCATCGCGTTTGCTACTGGACGAAGTGGAAATCGGCAGGATTACCGGTTCCTGGGAGGTCGCAGGGCTGACCGTTGCCCGGATGACTGGTGCGGCGGGAGTGGATGACGCCCCGCCACCTCTTTCTAAGGGCGCGATGGCCTGGGGAGTGCGCCCGTTTTTCCGGCTCCGCTCGAACCCGCCACCGACCGTGGTCGCCCCGTGGACGCCGCTGGCATAACCTCGGGTGCGATTGGGAGCGCCCCCACCATAGTTCTGACCGGGACCAAAACCGAACGAACTCATGGTCAAATCAACCGGCGGGTTGGGTTGGCCGGGACCGACCTCAGGATCGTTTTCTTCTTCGTAGACCTCGATTTCGCCCTTCTCGTTGCGGAAACGAATCTGGGTCGTGTATGGCTGGCCGCGCAGGATGGCGTCTACCGTGTCGGCCACGCTCAGGTGGATTGCCAGGCGGTCGCGTTCGCGGATTTCAATCATCACATCAAAGGTCGGCGGGGCTTTGCGTTCAAGAACCGATTTCTGAGTGCCCCGGCGGCGGGCTTCCTCGTCACCGAGTGTGACGCTCTGGATACCACCAATAAGGTCCGAGAGGGTCGGGTTGAGCATCAGGTTTTCCAGCGAGACACCGTGCGCCGTCCCAATAAGCTGGACGCCGCGTTCGTTGATGGTGCGAGCAGCTTCAGCTTCAAGCTGGGTACCGATTTCGTCGATGACGATAACTTCGGGCATGTGGTTTTCCACGCCCTCAATCATTACATTGTGCTGTAAATCGGGCCGGGCCACCTGCATACGGCGGGCGCGCCCGATAGCCGGGTGGGGAATATCGCCATCCCCGGCGATTTCATTACTGGTATCAACGATAATCACCCGTTTGTGCAGTTCGTCCGCCAGGACGCGGGCCGTTTCGCGCAAAAGAGTGGTTTTACCTACGCCCGGTTTACCGACCAGCAGTATGCTCTGACCGCTTTCCACCAGGTCGCGAATAATGCCGATAGTGCCAAAGACCGCCCGGCCAATCCGCAAAGTCAAGCCGACCGGTTTCCCGGCGCGGTTGCGAATAACCGAAATACGGTGGAGGGTGCGTTCGATACCGGCGCGGTTGTCGCTGCCAAAAGTGCCGATGTTGCTTATAACGTGTTCAATATCCGATTCGGTGACTTCACGCGGGCTGAGAGTAACCTCGCTATTACGATAGCGAGCTTCCGGCGTGCGGCCCAAATCCATTACAACTTCCAGGAGACTGGCACGGTCTGCCTGCGCTTCCAGAGATTGGCGAATGTGGGACGGCAGGGCCGCCAGAAGCAATTCCAGGTCGTCTGTCACCGGGCGTTCCGGCAGAAGAGCTTCTTCTTCGTCTATCTGATAATTCTTAATCATAGAGATTTCACCGTTTACGTGGGATAAATTGCTCAGGTTTTTTGATAATTTGTACCCAAAACATCCCGGAATAAAATAAAAAGCCGCAATTTAAATACGATTGTGAACTTTGTTTAGTTTCATTCTACACAATCTGTAATCTCCGGTGAGAGGCATCCGGCGTTCTCCATGCGCCGAAAGTTTAAACTTAAAGACAAACAAAAGTATGCCAGTGGTTCCGAATGAACCGGGCAAACCGGACCGACGTACCGGGCCGCATCGAACGATGCGCCAGTTCCAGTTTGCCTTCCCTGGCCCTGACAAGTTGTTTTTCCAGGCCGCGCACGAACTGGACAGTATGTTTGACCAGGACGGCCTGTTTGCCAAAGACTCGCTGAAAACCCAGGTCTTCCAAAATTGCTTCCTGCTCCACCTGGTACTCGCGGACGGCGCAATAAACTTCGGTTCCAGGTCCGGCCTTGAGGGTCGAGAGCGCGTAACGAACCAGGTCGGGTAAAAGGTGGCGAGAGGTATCGAGGTTCATAATACGCAAAAGATGGCGGTTGCGGTAACTCAGGATTCGTACATAAGCCAGCGCTTTATCGCCTTCAATCAAAACCAGGCCGCTTTCCCGGTTCTGGTGCGGCAAATAATTCCGGTGAATTTCCCAGGTACGGGAAGTGGTCTGCTCGGCGTTCTGGACGGGGGAAGGCGTTATAGCGCTGTACAACTGGTTGATGAACCAGCAGTCGCGATTACGGTGGTCGCGCAATTTTAAGGTTTCCGGGTCGGGCCTTTCCATAACCTGGTCGTATTGCAGGTGAAAAAGGGTTTCGTGAGTGTAGGCGTGGAAACCAAGCTGGTTAAAAAGTTCCAGTTCGGGCGAGTCGGTGGCAAGCCGGGCGTAGACCCGTACAACCCCCTTTTCCCCGGCATCGACAATCAGGTGTTCGAGCAATTTGCTCCAGGCCAGTTCAATCTCGACCGGCCAGACCTGGATCAGGCTGTATTCGGGTTCGCTGTTTTCTGCCCCATCTTCACCGGTAGCAGGTTCGGTTGTTTCACCGGGCCGGTAATCCGCGGCGGGGTCGGCTTCTTTAAGCTGGACCGCCTCGCTTGAACCATCCGGGCTCAAACCGGGTCCACTGACCGGGGCCAGCGAGGGCGCGGCCTCGCCACCGTCAGTATCGTCAAGGGTGGATTCATCGGTAGGAGTTGAGATTTCAACGAGTTCAGGCCGGACCTGCCCTACAACCCCCAGCGAAAGGACTTCCCACTCATCCCGGCGCTGGCGGGCCCGCGCCTGAACAAAAGCCTGGGGCACACCTTTTTCTTCGCAGATATAGACCGAAGAATTCAGGCTGTTGACAGGCAAATGTTGTGCGAGAGCCGCCGGTAGAGGTAAATCGGGCAGCACCAGGGCAAAAGGGAGATTCAAGCCAATATCGGCCTGGTGCATGTGACCCAGTTTAAGAAAGTCGCGGAAATGCAGGGTTCGTACTTGCAAGCTAGTGTACCGCCTTCGATATTTAGAAGGAAGGTCAGGGTAGTTAGCGCGGATCCCCGGCCATCTTTAGAAAAAGCTGGTGAAAACGGCGGTCCGGCGTCAACTCCGGGTGAAAAGCGGTTGCCAGCAGGTTAGCCTGGCGGGCCGCTACGATAGTATCTTGCCTTCGTTCGTCCTCTGAAAAATCCGGGCCGGTCTCCTTAACGCCCGAAATCCGGGCCAGTTCCTCGGCCTGGGGCCCAACCTTTTCAATCAAAGGAGCCCGGATAAAGACCGCCCGGAAAGGATGGTCCTGGGTGCTTTCCTGGTGGGTTAGCTCTTTCTCAAAAGCGGGCACATCCAGGTCAGCCTCGAAGCTATCCAGTTGCGAACCAAAGGCGTTGCGCTTAACCTTGATGTCCATCAAACCCAGGAGCGGCTGGTTAAGACCCCCGATGTCGTTCGCCAGCAAAATCATCCCGGCACAGGTGCCCCAAATTGCCTTACCTTCGGCTGCCATCTCTTTGACCGGCTCGATTAAGTCCCACCGGACCATCAGTTTCCCAATAGCCGTACTCTCACCACCGGGTATAATCAGGCCATCCAGCCCGGTCAGGTCTTCCGGGAGCCGGACTTCTTTAGCCACGACTCCCAGGTCACGCAAGGCGTGGACGTGTTCAATAAACGCGCCTTGCAAAGCGAGAACCCCAACTTTTGGTTGGGATTTGTCTTTATTCTGTTGCATTTTGCAGCCAGCCAGTCTGTTAAATTACCAACCCCGTTTGGAAAGCACCTGCTCCTCTGGAATGTCGGAGATGTTGATGCCAACCATCGGTTCGCCCAGGTTCTTGGAAACTTCGGCAATAATCTTGGGGTTCTGGTAATGGGTGACCGCCTGGACAATGGCCTTGGCCCGTTTGAAGGGGTCGCCACTCTTGAAGATACCGCTACCGACAAAGACACCTTCGCTACCAAGCAGCATCATCAATGCGGCATCGGCTGGGGTCGCCACACCACCGGCAGCAAAATTTACCACGGGCAGTTTACCGGTCTCGTGAATCTGGAGCACCAGGTCATAGGGAGCTCCTAACTCTTTGGCAACAGTCATGAGCTCTTCGACGGGCATCCCCTGGATGCGCCGGATTTCGCCCTGGACGGCCCGCTGGTGGCGGACGGCTTCAACCACGTTACCGGTACCGGCTTCGCCCTTGGTGCGAATCATGGCCGCGCCTTCCCCAATGCGGCGGAGGGCTTCACCCAGGTTGCGGCACCCGCAAACGAAAGGAATTTTAAACTGGTGTTTGTCGATGTGGAACTGGTCGTCAGCAGGGGTCAGCACTTCACTTTCGTCAATGTAATCTATGCCGAGGGCTTCCAGTACCTGGGCTTCGACGATATGACCAATCCGGGCTTTCGCCATCACCGGGATAGAGACCGACTCTTTAATCTTGGAAACCAGTTCGGGGTCGCTCATACGGGCCACGCCACCCTGTTTACGAATATCGGCGGGCACCCGTTCGAGGGCCATTACGGCGACAGCCCCGGCTTCTTCAGCGATTTTCGCCTGGTCGGCTGTGACAACGTCCATGATAACGCCGCCCTTTAACATCTGGGCCAGGCCAACTTTAGTTTTCCAGGTGGATTTCTCGACACCATTCACTACTTGAGCCATTAAATACAATTCCTCCTGAACCGCCCCGGCTTCTTGCTGGATCAGGTAAAGCAAGACCGGTCAAACGGCTAATTTTTTTATTAAATCGAGCTTTT
Organism: Chloroflexi bacterium 54-19; assembly: GCA_001898225.1. Lineage (GTDB taxonomy): Bacteria > Chloroflexota > Chloroflexia > Chloroheliales > Chloroheliaceae > 54-19. The sequence goes on along the minus strand of MKTJ01000047.1, from coordinate 183,624 downwards.
TAAATAAGCCTGTTCACCTGGCGTTTTTTTATTCCGGCCTACCATTGAGGAGGGGGCCGGACGCTTCTTTTTAACCTTTAACTTTCCCATATTTTACTATTTTTTAGGCTAACAAGCAACATGTGTACCCTTTAGCGGCCTCCATACCTAGATTTTTTTGATATTTTCATTGATATAGTTATCAACATTGACAGCTAGGTTAACCTAAAATTACCAATAACTCATACAACAATGAAAATCGGAAGGTAAAAATGTTTGCGGAGCGTTTCTTAGAATTATCTAAATTTATCGAATTTTGTAAAAAATATAATGTTATAACTACTAAAGAGGAGTTAGAGCATTATGAAAAAGAAGGTTTGATGTTTCCTCGTGCTAGAATTATTTACCCACCAGATTTTATTAAAGAAAAGAAAAAATGGTCATATAAACATGACCAAAATTCTATCACAACTATATGGCCCATTATACAAGAACTTTTTGACCCAACTAGATTTTTTGACATGGATTGGATTAAAGTAACTGATGAGGAATTAATAGATTCTTTTGATCGCGCTTTTGAAAAAGGAAATATCTACTTACATAATCCTGAACAAGAAACTTTTAGACCTTGGAACAAATATCCAAAAGTTCAATTCCAATTTCAAAGAGCAAAAATTAGAGAAACGATAGTTGAACACTATTATGGGTATTGGCAAATTCATCAATTATATTTCCTTCAACAATATCCCGATTTATTCAGAAATTATTCCTTAATAAAGTCATTAACAAAGAAAAAAAGAGCAAAATATAATTGGTATCCCCGAGCTTTCAATAAAGAAATTTATAAAACTTTCAGAAAAAATGGTACCGCGTTTGTACCAATTTATGATTCTTTATCATTTTTTTTCACGCTCTACTATAGAGAAAGAGAAAGAAATTTCGCAAAAGCCCAAGAAAAATATAACGTTAAGCAACTCGATGAAAATGAGTACGAAGACTTAAAAAAGGCTCAAAAAAATAACGCACAATTTGTGTGCTTGAAATTCGGAGTCACTGAAGAAACCCTGATAAACTATATTCATAATTTACTTGAATTGAGAGCAGAATATATAAAAAGCGAAAAGAATAAATTAACAACATTGATTGACTTCGATATTAGTGTTTTATACAGTTGGATTTGGGCATTAACAGGAAAAACCTGGGAAGAAGTAAGTCAGGAATTAAAATTCAATTTTGATAAAATTGATTTCCTAAAAATTGATTTCGAAACTAAACGTTTTTATGATAGTAAAATGATTCTTGAAAGACATTTTTCTGGATTAACAAAATGGAACTTAACCCCTTCCCCTCCAGAAAGCTATTCGAATGAAATTTTAATTTTTTGTCAAAAAAATGGCTTAGACATCTTTCTTCATTATTTACCTGAATTTGTTGCAACTCAAGAGGAAACCAGGAAATTTCTTCCTCAAACTCGTTATACAAACCTCAAAAATTTGACTAATTTTTTTGAATATTTTCTAAAAGCACTTGCAGTGAAAGCAAAAGCCGATTCAACTGGAACAATGAATAGGGTTATGCAAAATGTATTAAGTAAGAGCGTTAAAGCTGATAAATCTTGGTTAACTGGTTATACCAGTGTTAAAAAAGACGCAAATTCTTTCCAAGAATTATTGCAAAATTTACAATCGGCTAAAGCCTTATCCAATCAAAATAATACAGATAAAGAAATTTCAAAAACTATAATAATAACATTTCTTGCAAGAAATTTTACTACCCATAATTACACTCAAGAAGACCAGTTTTATTTTGAATTATTTGGAGAGTTGAGCTCTGCCGTATTCTTGTCCATTTTCTACTTCTGGCACCTTGCAAAAATTGAAGGTTGGGTGTAAAAGGTCTCAATTATAGAGATAATTAGGATTAAACCAGTTATAATAGGTTGAAAGAAACAGCGGTAAAGATAAACCTTTAATTTGGCAAGAGGAGATTAAATCGTGCAAGAAACGAGCCTGAACAGTGACCTGTTCAAACAGCCTCACCGCCGCTACAACCCCTTGATTGGTGAGTGGATTTTAGTATCGCCGCACCGCACGCAACGCCCCTGGCAGGGCCAGGTCGAAAAAACCAGCCAGGAAAAACCCCCAACGTACGACCCAACCTGCTACCTGTGTCCCGGCAACCCTCGCGCAGGTGGCAACCTGACCCCTAATTACGACTCGGTCTATATCTTTGACAACGATTACCCGGCTTTACTGGCCGATACCCCCGAAGCCAATTTTGAGAACAAGGGTCTGCTGGTGGCCCGGAGCGAACGCGGCCTGGCGAAGGTTATATGTTTCTCTCCCCGCCACGACCTGACCCTGGCCCGCATGGAGGCTAAAGATATTAGGACGGTGGTGGACGCCTGGGCCGAGCAATATAAAACCCTCGGCAGCCTCGATTTTATCAACCACGTCCAGATTTTCGAAAACCGGGGCGCTATGATGGGCGCGAGCAATCCCCACCCGCACGGCCAAATCTGGGCCGAGGAAATTGTCCCCAACGAGCCTTCCAAGGAACAGGCCGCCCAGGCCAAATATTTCCAGGAACACGGCACCCGCCTCCTGGAAGATTATACGAACCTCGAACTCCAGGATAAAAGCCGGGTCGTGGTTGAAAATGATGAATGGCTGGTCGTGGTGCCGTTCTGGGCGGTCTGGCCGTTCGAAACCCTGGTCCTGCCTAAACGAGCGGTCCAGTCTATACCGGACCTTGATGCGGCCCAACGCGACGGCCTGGCCGACATCCTCAAACGGTTGACCACCCGCTACGACAACCTTTTCGAGGTCAGTTTTCCTTATTCGATGGGCTTCCACCAGGCCCCGACTGACGGCAAGGACTACCCGCACCACGTCCTGCACGCCCATTTTTACCCGCCACTTTTGCGGTCGGCCACAATAAGAAAATTTATGGTCGGCTACGAATTGCTTGGTAACGCCCAGCGGGATATTACCGCCGAGTCGAGCGCCGAGCGATTGCGCAGCCTTTCTGAGGAACATTATTCCTTGCGGGGATAATTTGAGTTAAAAACGAAATAGCGGCTAAACCTTTTTCCGGTTAGCCGCTATTTTTTGTTTCTGCGAAACCGCCTTTACTGTTTCGGCAGGAAAGCCGTGGTAAAGAGGGAACTATAGTCAAGCTCTTTGCTCAAGGGCTTGCCGTCCGGGTCTTGCAACACGCCGTTGTCAAAGAGAAACTTGGGATAGCCGCTCCAGGCGGCGAGGGTCTGCTGACCCCACTGGGCAGCGTCATCTTTGTATAGGGGGCTCAAATACGCCTGGCTTTCGTAGACCAGTTCGGGATTAGAAAAAGTGCCTTTCGGGTTGGCTGCCATCAGAATATCGGCGGCATCTTTCGGGTTGGCGATAGCGTAGTCGTAGCCTTTCGTGGTCGCGGCCATAAACGCCTTGAGAGCCTCGGCTTTAGCCGTTACATTGGTCTGGCTGGTAATTATGACCGGGGTATAGAAATCGGGAATACCGCTATCTTTGAGGAAGAACATTCCCAGGTTAACACCATCAAGTTTGGCCTGGATCCCGTCCCACCCGGCGAAAATCCAGACGAAATCGGCCTGCTTGGCCGCGACCGCCTGGTAGCCGCCGGCATTGGTCGTGATATTCTGGATTTTGGTGTCGGTGCCGCCGTCTTTTTTGATAACCGCCGCGATAACCGGTTCTTCATAGGCGGCGCCAAACCCGGCGTAACGCTTTCCGGCCAGGTCGCGGGGCCGAGTGATACCTGAATCTTTCAGGTAGGCGAAACCGCTGGTATTGTGCTGGATGATAGCCGCAATGGAAACCACCGGTTGCCCGGCAGCCCGGTAAGTCGCCACGCCATCCTCGCCACTGATGCCCAGGTCGGCTTTACCTTCGCCCACCAGCACGTCCGGGATAGCGCCGTCAGCGTAAGGCAAGATTTGCAGGTCTATCCCGGCCTCTTTGTACCAACCCTTTTGCAAGGCGACATAAATCCCGGTGTGGTTGGTGTTAGGTACCCAGTCCATAGCAAGGGTCAATTTTGTTAAGGGGCCGCTGGCCGCCGTGGTTGAACCGGCGTTTGTGGTTGTAGCCGCAGTAGTAGTGCTGGCGGCAGTCGTGGGAGCCGTGGTGGTAGCGGCTGCGGTTGTTGGAACAGTCGTAGTAGCGGCGGTGGTACTGGCCGCAGTTGAGGCCACCGCTGTAGTTGCTACTGTTATTGCCGCGGCAGTAGTCGCGGCAGCGGTCGTAGCCGCCGATGTAGTCGGTGCTACTGTCGCGGGGGCGGTCGTGCTGGTGGCATCACCGCAAGCCAGTAGCAAGCTACTCAGGCTTAGCAGTATGACCAGCAAGGTTGAAATTCTAAAGACTCTTGACAATTTTCCTCTCCTCTTGTTATTTCTTTTTAGGACTTTTCCGACCGGCTTGTTGCCGGTAATACCAGGGCATCACCCGGTGCTGGACGATTGTGACCAGCAAAAACAGGGCGATACTGGCGACAGCCGTTACCAGGACTGCCGCAAAAATAAGATCGTTCCGAAAGGAGTTTTTCGAACGTTGAATAAAGATGCCAAGCCCTTTTTCGGCCCCAACATACTCGCCCAGGACCGCTCCCCCGATGGCATAGGTAATGGCGATACGGATGCCCGAAAAAATAAAGGGCAAAGCCGAAGGGAGGCGTAGCTTCCAGAAGATTTGCAGCCGGGTAGCCTGTAAACTCCGAAAAAGCCGGGTCGTTTCAGGGTCAGTTGAGGCAAACCCATCCACCCCCGCGACCACAATCGGAAAGAAACAGACCAGCCAGACCACAATAATTTTGGGCACAATGTCGTACCCGAACCAGATGATGAGCAGAGGCGCGATAGCGACCATCGGGACGGTTTGGCTGGCAACCAGGATGGGGTAAACCGCCCTGCGCAACACCGGGGAATAGTCGAGCAACACAGCGAAAGCAAACCCGATTGCCAGGGCCGTTGAGAAACCCAGGGTAGCCTCTACCAGGGTGTAAACCAGGTTGTCCGAGATTACATCCCAGAAATTGAGCAGGGCTTCGACCACCCGCCAGGGGCCAGGTAGAATAGTCTGGCGAATCCCGCTCAGAGTAACGTATAATTGCCAGAGCGCCACGAAAGCGGCTACAAGCAACACCGGGGGCAATATTTGCCGGGCTAGCCTTAGCGACCTTGTCATAAGCCTATAGCGCTCCTTCCGATTTCAAAGCGGCCAGGAGTTGTGCCTTTAACTCAACAAAGCGAGGCGATGTTACAAGCTCACCCGGGCCGGAGCGATCGAGGTCCACCGGCAGTTCCAAAACAACATGGGCCGGGCGAGGACTCAGCACGTAGACCCGGTCGCTCAAAAGCAAAGCTTCCTCGACATCGTGAGTAATAAACAGGATGGTCCGGTTGAGCCTGGTGCGGAGTTCGCCCAGCCATTGTTGCAATTGGGCGCGGGTCAGGGCGTCAAGGGCCCCGAACGGCTCATCAAGCAAAAGGACCGGGCAGTGGGTCAGGACTGTTCTCAGTAGGGCAGCCCGCTGGCGCATCCCTCCCGATAGCTCGAAGGGGTAATTCTTTTCAAACCCTTCCAGGCCGAAAAAAGGAAGTTGCGATAAGGCTTCAGCGCGGGCTTTTTTCCTGGCAACACCCTGTAGCTCCTGGCCCAGAATCACGTTATCGAGAATATTTCGCCAGGGCAAGAGAGCATCACGCTGCGGCATGTAGGCAAAGGCCCGTTCATTCCCAAACCCTTCGACCTTGACCGTCCCGGCAGAAGCAGGTTCCAGGCCGGAAAGGATATTAAATACAGTGCTTTTACCCGATCCGCTCGGCCCAATCAGGGTTACGAACTCACCCCGGTTAACTTCGAGGTTCAAATCGCGCAAAACTTCCAGGTCGGCGTAATTCTTGGAAATTCCTTCTAAAGCTATACGACCCGTTGTGACTGCCTCTCCCAACAACTCTCTGGACCCATTTCTATTAAAAATTTGTATAAAACAAAAACCGCCGGAAACCCGGCGGTTAAAACCATAAATCTTCCAAAAGTCCTCAAAATGGATTCCACGCAAAGAATCAAACTTTGAGCTAAAGAAGTGCATCTTTCCCTTCGCCAGTATTATCTGGTATCAGGTTCGGACGGTCGAAGACGTGCCGGTCTTCCTCTCAGCCTGGCTTACCCAAGCTCCCGCAATAAGTTTCTAAAGTGCGTCTAACCCATTAATCATACCACAACCCTTGCTACCGGGCAAGTAACATTAACGGTTCCCTAAACCAAACGAGATAAATATGATAGCGAAAATTATCATAATCAGAAGCGGCAAGAAAAACATGATTGCCATAAACCAGATGCGTCCACTGCTGGGCCTGATTAACCGGGGTTCTTCAGTCGGGATAGTCGGTTCGAGGGATGAGATTTTTTCGGGCAAATCCGAGGGTAATTTTTCCATTATTCTTTCCAATAACTTACCAAAACTAATAGGACCGGCGGCCACGAGGTGGCAGTGGGTCATTTTCCTCGTATTCTAGCGGTTCGCTGCTATCGAACGCACCGACCCAGGAATAGCCGAGGAACAAGAAGACCAGGCTGACCAGCATTGTAAAGATTAGCAAAATCGCCGTGGCAAAAGTCATGGAGTTGTTCAAAATACGGGTTGCGGCCTGCCAGACCGGGATAACCAGGTAAGCAATACCTGTCAAAAAACAGATAAACCCATAGATCTTGCGTAAATCCCGTTCCTGCGCGGCATTTTCGCTGGTCAGCTCACGTATCATCGAAATTCCCAGGCCGATGATAACAATAAAGACGGCGAATATGGCCAGTCCCAAATTGCTGTCCGCCCCCCCTGCCAGCATAAAGAATTCCCCCAGTGCGACCAGGAAGAGACCAAGAAAAAAGGTTAAAAAATCAAAAAGTGTAACCATAACGACCCCCTTCCAAACCAGGTGTCGAATAAAAAGTGGGTTTTTAGAACAAAGTCGTGAGAAATTCTAAAAAATATCCATCAGGCGGTGCCCAGGCAATGCCAGAACCGGGTCAACAGGGGCATTTTAACACAAGAAATTGAGGTCAACAATGTGGATAAATAATAGAACGGATTTTCTAAATCCTATTGACATACTAGAAAATCTGTTCTATAATCCAACCATCGCCTGATAATTAGAACATTTCTTCTACAAAATGTTCGTTTTACGGAACACCATAGGGTCACCTACTTCCCCGGTTAGCCTGTTACAAATACCGGGCGGGTCCAATTTTTACTCGCTAGAAGCCCCACAGCAGAAGCGGTAGGAGAACAATTTACCGTGCTGTAAACCGGCCAATCCCGGCCACCAGCTTTTTTCAGCGGAAAGGAAAGTGCGGCTATGCCCAGCTACAACAACGCGGCGCGTAAATACGCCGATTTTACCGATTTTGACGAAGACTACGATGACTCTATGCTGACCCGGCGGACGGCTGTCGCTCCCCAGTACCGGGTTGCCGGGACTACGGCGCGACCAGGTATGCCTCGGCCCACCGCTACCATGCCCAGTCCTTTAGCTGGTGGGATGCCGCGCCGTGCCACAATGCCGAACCTTCCTTCTCCGAACATTACACCCCGCGGTGGGGTAAACGCTCCCAGTCCATCGGCCCGACCTGCTGCTCGCCCGGCTGCCAATCGCCGCCAGGTTGCCGCCCCAGCGAACTCGTCTTCAACTATGAAGCTGGTCCTTTTTGGTGGTGCGGTGGTTTGTGTGTTAGTATTATCGTACCTGGTTGTTTCTTTTGCAGTCCATACCTGGCAAACCTGGCAGGACGATTTGACCTACGGGCGGCCCCGGATTACCCGGTTGATGGCTAACGTAGGGCATAACGAAGCCAACGGTGCCAAGACTTTATTTATTGCCCAGAATATCAACGGGCAGATTTCAATTACCGAGTATCCTGGCGGTGACCCCACCAAAACGCGGGTTATCGTCGGCCCTCAACTCTTTGGCAAGGATAAAGACCTCGTTCCGATTAAGCTCCAAACCAAAGATGTTAACGGGGATGGTAAGGACGACCTTATCGCTACCGCCGACGACCAGGTCTTGATTTATATCAACGATAACGGCAATTTCCGACCTATCAATGACCAGGAACGGGCCAATTTGAAGACCCCTTCCCAGCAACAGGATAGCGAGGCCACCAAGTGAGTGCGGGAATGACATATAGCGGTATTTACGCGGAAGATTACGAAGACGAATACTTCGAGGAACCGGAGAGCGTCTTTGATAATAACTTACATGGCCGGGCGGGCGAAAGTTTTCAGACCGGCAGTTTTTACCGGACAGCCAACGAACCCCGTTTGAGGTCGGGTTACACCGGGGCTACCCGGACCGGAACAACTCTTTACGACCATTACGGCTACAACCGCCCTGCGCCTGCTCCTGTTACCGGGGAATGGTTCCGGCCAAACAACCACTTTTCAAACGCAGAGGCGGTCTATTCTTACAGTTCGGACGAACCTTTTGAGCAGGTTGGCAAAACCCACCTGTTTAAGGACCAGGTCCGGCAAATAGGGGATGACCTCTTTCAGAACCGGCGGGTCGGGGCCTTTGTTATCCTGACAATCCTGGCTTTACTGATACTTGGGCTTTTTGCCTGGACCCATACAATTGGCCGCGCGGAGGCCGAGGGTGATATTTACCAGTTTACAACGACTAATAGTAACACCTTACCAACAGCAGCTGCGGCTCCCGAAACAAAGCCGCAGGGGAACCCGCCCAACTCTTTACCTGGGGCACATTCTGTCGTTGGGGTTCCAACCATTACGGTTGATAAGATTAACCAGGTTTTGAAGCAGTACAACTCTCCGGCAGTAGGAGCCAGCCAGGCTATTTACGACCTGGGAGTGAAATACCAGATTGACCCCGCCTATGCCCTGGCCTTTTTCATCCACGAAAGCAGCGCCGGGACAAAAGGCATCGCCGTCACCACCAAGTCGCTTGGCAACATCCGGCAGACCGCCAACAGTGGTTTTGATGGGTACAACGGTTTCAGGAAATACCCTTCCTGGGAAGTGGGAGCCGAAGACTGGTACAAACTGATTAAAAACTTGTATATCGGGGGCTGGAACCTGACTACCGTTGAGCAAATAATCCCGAAGTACGCGCCTGCGGAAGACAACAACAACCCGACCAGCTATATCAACGCGGTCAACAACATGGTCGATTCGTGGCGTAGCGGCAAGTAAAACTCTTTAGCGAATCAGCTATTCGCCAGCCAATCCAATACTAAGGGGTCCGCTGGTCTGAATAGCTGATTTTTTATACAAAAATTATGGCAATACCTTTTTTTGGCAAGAAATACCTGGGAAAGTTGTCCGTTTTTACGGGGTTCGAACAGGTCTTCCCGGTCCTCAACCCTGGCGGCTCGGAGCGTTTTGGGGTTATCGAGCTTTCACCCGAAACCAGCCGGACTCACGGCAGGCTCTCAAACCTGGCGGGGAATTTCCTCCCCTCGGGTAAAAAACGTGTAGCCGGCTACACCGGGGTTTTGCGATTAAGTGGTCCGGCCCAGAACCAGGGTTTGACCCAGGGCAAGGACACAACCTCTTTTTTCGAAGCCCTGACCCGAAGTTTACCTTCGGATAGCCCGGCCCAATTTTTAATGCGCCGCCGCAACTACCACCTGGAAAACCACTACAACGTCTTGCAGGAGAAAATCCTCCGGCGTTTACCAGACGAAGAAATAACCGACTTTTTCCTGCAAGATTATCTTGACAATATGGTCTATCCGCTGGAAGCGGGTGGCCTGGGCAAAATCTGGTATGGGTTACTTGTCAGCGCCCCCACCATCGAAACCCTGACCGGGCACATGGCGGTGCTGGTGGCAAATCTTCCCTGCGAAGCCTCACCCTGTAGCGCCACCGAAATAACCGCGCTTTTACTCGACCACTATGCCCCACTCTTGCTGGAACAATTCCGGGCCGAAGGCACACCTTTACCCCGAAGATTTTCACCGGAAGCATTAAACGGGGCTGATTTAACGGTGCTACCCGGCGCTTTCCACCACGGCCTTACCTCGACCTATTGGAAGGTTTCAGCCCCACCGCTTTCGCACCCGCAGGGTTGGACTTTCCCTCTCCTGGCTAATCCAAAACTGGTCAATACCGAATTTGATCTTACAGTTCACCTGACCCCGGCTAACCGCGACGACAAACTTTGTGTGGTCCTCGAACGGCGGTTGGCTTTCCTGGACGAGCAACTCGAAACGGCTTTCACCCGGCAGGCTACGGCTATAATTGATGACCTGCAAGAGCAACGGCAGGAAGTAGCCTACCGCCTTGAATCGGCCCGTTGCGAGGATAATCGCTTTTTCGAGGCCGGGATAACTTTTTCTTTACGGGCCAACCGGGACGACCTCGAAAGAGTTAGCCGGGTTTTCGAGGCGGAACTAAAAAATTTGGGGCTGGCGGCTCGGCCCACTTTTACCGCCGCCGAAACCCGTGCGGCCTTGCTTGAAATTGCTCCTTTGAATTTGCCCCAGGGCGACCGGCCCCTTGTTTTACCCGGTTGGGAAGCCGGGCAGTTGGCCCACCTCCACCCTATAACCGCGCCGGACTATAAGGACAGGGAAACTTTGGTCGGTCTTAGCCAGCTAAACGAACCGGTCTTTTTCGACCCGGCAGTTCGGCCCGGCCAAACCGCTTTCTTCCTATTGGGTGAGCCGGGCAAAGCGACCACTCACCAGGCCCGGACCCTCGTGCGTTACCAGACCATTTTCCAATGGCTTAAAGGGGAGGCAGTCTGCGGGCTTGACCGTAAAGGAGAGTGGGAAGACCTCGTAAAACAATTCGGGGGGCGATATGTCAGGCTGGGACCGGACGAACCGGACTTTAACTTTAACCCGCTTGAAGTCGAAGCGGAAAACCTAAGGTGGAATAGCTCTTTGAGTGAGTGGTTGAACGAAACCGCCGCATTCCTGGCTGACCTTCTAAAACTTGATACCGACCTGCAACAGGATTTACTCGCGTCCCTATTTGAGGCGGCAATGGCCCTGCTCAACCGGAACGAACCTTTTAACGCCGCTTCACTCTGGATGCGGGCTGAAAACGGCGGGTACGGCCTCCTGGCCGAGCGGCTCAAAGAGTTGACTAAAACCGGGCGGTATGGCTGGCTTTGCGCCCACCCAACCCGGGTTCCGCAAACTTCTCTTTGCCCCGATTTGCTTTTTATCGGGCTATCTCCGACCCTCCAAAGCTTATTGGGTGAAGAACAGCAAAAGTTCTACTTTGCCCGGCTTTTTGCCCGGTTCGCCGGACAACTCTGGGCCGAAAACCCCGACCGGTCCCGGCTTCTAGTACTAAACCAGGCACACGAATTCCTGGCCGACCCGGTCAGCGCCCGGTCCCTCGGCTGGCTGGAACAACGCAGCAAACCGGCGGGGCTCCGCCTTTGGCTGGTTTCTCCCAGCCCGGCGGAATGGCTCAATTCCTATTACGGTCGTGAATTATTCGACCGGGCTGGTTGTCACCTCTTTTTCCAGCAGGGCCAGAATGTTATGGCCCCGGTGGCGCGGCGTTTAGGGCTGTCCCCGACCCTGGTCAAAGCGGTGCGGGAGGCTCGTCCCGGCGCGGCAATTGTCCGGCAAACCGGCGAGGACGGCCAGGTGGATTTCTTTAGTTTTGAAGCACCCAACGGGGATTATTTTGATAGGTTTGCCCTGGCATCCGGGCGGTTGACCACGCCTAAACCTTCGCAAACCAGGCGAGACGAGCCAGAGGAAGTGCCGCTCTTTGCCCCTGACGAAATCTGGGATGAGAACGATTTGCCGGACAGACGTACCCCGGCAGAGACCATCGAGGTTGCGGCTGTCAGCTATGACGAAACCGCCCTCACTGTGATTGCCTGAAACGAGCCTTATTCAAAATCAGGAGGTTTGAATGAGCGAGAGGTTGCATTTTGTGTATCAAATCCGGCCTAAACGGGCCGGGTTCGGCCCGGAAATGACCCCGGAGGAAATCGAGGCAATGTCACTTCATGCCGCTTACCTGGCCCGGCTTTTGGAAGAGGGTACGCTAATCCTGGCAGGACCTTGTCTCGATTTTGCTTATGGGCTGGCGGTTATTGAGGCGGAGTCGGAGGAAGCGGCCCGCTCAATTATGCTGGCGGACCCCTCCGTTAGCCGAGGTGTGATGGCAACCGAGTTTCACCCATTTAAGGTGTCGTTCTGGCGGGGGAAAAGTTAGCCCAGGTAGATTCGTTTAACCCGGCGTCCTAACCCTGTTAAAATTTCGTGGGTGATGGTATCGCACCAGGCCGCCATCTGTTCGAGCGAGATTTCTTCCTCACCCTGGCTCCCAATAAGGACCGCCTCGTCGCCTTCCTCAACCCCCGCGATTCCGGTCACGTCCACCACAATCTGGTCCATTGAGACCCGGCCCAACACCCTGGCCCGCTGCCCCTTTATAAGAACTTCCCCTTTGTTGCTCAAAGAGCGGCGATAACCGTCGGCGTAACCGACCGGCAGGAGAGCCACCCGGCGCGTTTCACTGGCTTTGTAGGTCCGGTTGTAGCCGACCGTTTCTTCGGCAGGCAACTCACTCAGCCGCACCACGATACTTTTCAGTGTGAGGGCCGGTTTCAAATATAAACCTGCCTTGTGGGCTTCTTCGGCTACTTCCGGAGTGGCGTGGTAGCCGTGCAAAGCCAGGCCAAACCGGACAAAACTGTAACGGGCTTCTTTGACCGTGATGGCCGAAGCGCTATTGCTCAGGTGGAACTGCGAGAAATAAAAGCCGTTTGACTCAAGCATCTGGCGGGTCTGGTCGAAACGCCTTTTTTGTTCGAGGACAAAACTACGGTCGGCCTCGTCACCTGAAGCGAAGTGAGTGTAAAGGCCCTGCAATTCCAGGCCGGGGAGGGTCGTTATCAACCGGCACAATTCTAGGGCTTGCTGGGGTTCGAGGCCGTAGCGGTGCAGGCCGGTATCGAGTTTGAGATGGACCGGGGCCGGTCGATTACGGCGGCGGAGTTGGACCGCCCGCGAGAGAGCCCGCGCCATTTCGGGGGTGTTAACGGTCAGGGTCAGGTCGGCTTCGAGGGCGGCCTGGGCTAAATCTTCAGGGACGTAACCCAGCACCAGGATGGGGCCGCCGACCCCGGCCCGACGAAGTTCCTGGCCTTCCTCGCAACTGGCGACGGCAAGGCCGGTCGCCCCGGCTTCGAGGGCGGCCTTGGCGATAGGGATAGCGCCAAGCCCATAGGCGTTGGCTTTCACCACTGCCGTAAATTGGGCCGGGGCGATTAACCGCCGCAAGGCACGGACGTTATGTTTTATGGCTTCCAGGTCAATTTCGGCCCAGGTACGGGGAGTGCCAAAGTCGGTAAAAGTTATGGTCAGGGGCAACGCCATCTATTATTGTTCTCCCCCGTTTGGTTCATTGACCGTGGCGCTGACCGGCGGTTCGGCGGCCAACCCGGCTTCTTCCTCGGCGACCATCAGGCGCACCAGGTCCGAGCGGCTCACAATTCCAACGATTGCACCTTCTGCATTCATAACGGGGACCGGGTTAATTTCTTTCTTTACCATCAGGGTTGCCAGGGCCTGGACCGAGGCGTCCTCCCGGATTGAAACGACATTTGAGGTCATGAGGTCGCGGGCTTCGGTGGCGAGGACTTTTTGCATTTCTTCATCAAATTCATGCTTTCCGGCCAGGTAGAAAACCGAATCGAAGACGCCAAAGAAATGGGGCATATCAATAATAGCGTCACGCATCACCAGGTCTTCCTCGGTGACAATGCCGATCAGTTTGTCATTTTCCAATACCGGCACGCCGCTTATGCCATATTCCACCAGGAGTTTTGCCACCTGGCTGACCGGGGTCGTAGGGGTTACATACACGACCTCGCGGGTCATTATATCCGCAACATTCATTTTTTAAACCTATCTTTTTCCAGGTAATCCGCTCGTATATCCAAAATTATACGGAATCAAATACCCTTTTGCAAACGTCAATTATGTAAAGTATGCTAGGACTATTCCAGGCTATCCCCATTTTTTAGAGATACCACCGCTTGCGGTATCGCCATCAAAAGGTCTCCGGCCAGCGGACCCATATCGCCAAAGTCGCGCCGGACCAACTCCCCGGCCATGCTGTGGAGGTATACACCCAGGCAGGCCACGTCAAAGGCATCGGCCTCTTTTTTCTTTATCAGTTGGGTTAGCAGGCCCGCCGTAATCCCGGCCAGCACGTCACCGCTCCCGGCGGTCGCCAGGGCCGCGTTCCCGGCAGGGTTTATCTTTACCCGGCCATCCGGGGCTGCTATCACGGTATAGGCCCCTTTCAGGATGACCACCTGGTTAAACAGCTTGGCCGATTCCTGGGCCGATTTCACCCGGTCCGCCTCAATCTGGTCAATTGTCTGGTTGCGCATGGTGCCGAGTTCCCCCGGATGAGGCGTCAGGATATTGTTGGCCGGGACTTGCTTCCACCATTCGGGGATTTTCGCCAGCAGGTTCAAGCCATCAGCGTCAACGACCAGGCGCGGCCACTCAAAGCCAGGCTCGTTGCCCCAATCGAGCATGTCTTTGACCAGGGCCGCCTTTCCATCCGAATGGCCCAGGCCCGGTCCGAACAACATCACCCGGTATTTGCCGCTCGTTACCTGCTCTCGCAGTTTGGAAGAAGCCTCTTTAGCCGCCGCATCGTCCTGGACTTCGGGCAAGACCAGGAAAGTATTTTCGGTCAATTTGGTTGCAACCACATTGATGATGTTCTGAGGAGCGGCAAGCGTCACCAACCCGGCCCCGGCCCGCATCCCGGCGGCGGTACACAGGTAGGGCGCGCCGAGATAATTCTCCGAACCGCTCAGGACCATCAATTTGCCAAAAGTACCTTTATGCCCGGTAATAGGACGCAGCGGGAGGTGTTTGCGCACCCAGCTAGAAGTTGTCAGGCAAAGTTCGTGATTTTCCTCGACTTCGTGTTCAATCTGGTCCTGCAAATCGGTCGGCACCCCGATATCCCCGATTATAATCCGCCCGGTCGCTTCCGCCGCAGCATAGGTATAGAGACCCACCTTGGGATAGCCAAGGGTGACGGTCAAATCGGCTTCAATCGCGACCCCCTGGATTTCGCCGCTGTCGCTGTTGATACCGGTCGGCACGTCAATTGCCACCACAAAGAGCGGATTTAGTTCGGTCTGACGTTCGCCGTGGATTTCGTTAACAAGGTCAATGACGCGGGCCAGTAAACCTGTCACCGGGCGTTTTATGCCCGAACCGAGCAGGCCATCCACCACGATTTGGGCCTCGTTGAGGTCGTTTTCCAGTTCTTCGAAGGCCGGTTCGTCCTCTAAAATTTCGCCATCCTGTTCTTCGGCCTCGGTATAAGTCAGGTTTTCGGGAAACCCGGCGTCGTCTTCGGGACGGGGCCGGTTGTGAAAATAGATTTTTACTTCCGCCGCCGGAAACTGCTGCCGTAAAAGGGCCGCGACCACCATGGCATCACCGCCGTTATTGCCCGGCCCGGCCAGGATTACCGCCAGCCCTTCATCCAGTTCACTGCCCTGTTCGCCGTTGGGGTCGAAGCGGGTCTGGGCCAGGATTGCCTCAAAGACACTTTGCCCGGCGTTGAGCATCAACTGGCGCGTCGGGACCGGGTACTTTTCGTGCTCCTCCGCCCGCCTTTCCAGTTCTTTCATCTCGGCTGCCGTCACCAGTTTCATTTCTCACCATTCCTCAAAGTAATAATCGGTTTAAGTCCTTTTTTATCTTCCCTGCTAATTTTCTACGCCTGATTTTACACCATCTGCGGCTTTAAAGCTTCCGCCAAATCCCCTATAAATCCTCCTTTTCTTTCTTTTTTCTTTACTAAAAGGCAAACTTTAGCCTTTGAGTTACGCCTGCCACCAGGCGTATAATACCAGAGTTCGGCTTTCGGAAGCCGGATTCATATAGGATAAGCATATTTAGAAATGAGGCATTAAAAATGGCAAAAGCTATCTGGCACGACACCGTTATCGCGGAAGTGCCGACTGAGCAGTGTGAGGTGGTTGAAGGTAACCTGTATTTCCCGCCTAGGGCCATCAAAGAAGAATATTTCAAGCCGACTGAAACTCACACGGTTTGCCCCTGGAAAGGGACTGCCAGCTATTACAACGTGGAAGTAAACGGTCAGACCAACAAGGACGCCGCCTGGTACTACCCTACCCCTAAAGATGCCGCCAAAAATATCACCGGCTATGTCGCTTTCTGGCACGGTGTCAAAGTCGAGAAGTAAAATCACGTTGAACGAAACAACGTTGAACGTTAAACGTGTTTAGTTTTCAGTGTTTAGTCTTTAGTTTTTGTCACACCCGCAGGTGCGAGCTCAACGGAGAATCTTGGGCACCCACATGTGGGTAACGTTGGGGTAAAGCCATAACGAAAAAAGCAACTTACCATGTAGAAAATTTAGCTAGTAAGTTGCTTTTTTATGTCTGAAAACTAAACACTAAAAACTAAACACTTGTCCCGTTTAACCGCTGGCGACCACGAACGCGATAGCGTCACCCCGCGAGTGGGAAATCGAAATGCTCCAGGCGGTAAAGCCGAGTTCGGCGGCGCGGCGGGCCGCTTCCCCGGTCAGGTTAAGGCGAGGTTTGCCGCTTTCGTCGTTGACGACCTCGATATGGTGCCAGCTAACCCCTTCCCGCCAAAGACCGGTCCCCAGGATTTTAGCCACCGCCTCTTTGGCTGCAAACCGGGCCGCCAGTTGAGGTCCGCGGCCACGAGCATAATTGCGCTCTTGCTCGGTATATACCCGCAGTACAAAGCGGTCGCCCAACCGGGCCACCGCTTTTTCGATACGTTCTATTTCTACCAGGTCAACCCCACACTCGACCATAAAACTCCGGCTTTGGCTTAATCGTGGACAGGGTTGGGACGACCTACCGAGCGATACTGGAAACCCTGGCGGACTATTTCGTTCGGGTCGTAGAGATTGCGGCCATCGAACAGCACCGGGCGGTGCATACTCTCCTTGACCCGGCTCCAATCAACCTGTTTGAAGACGTTCCACTCGGTCAGGAGCAGGACCGCGTCGGCCCCATCGGCCACTGAATAGAGGTCGTTATAATATTCGACCCCACCCGGCAAATACTTCCTGGCGACTTCCATCGCCACGGGGTCGTAGGCCTTCACCGTTGCCCCCTTGCGGACCAGGGCGCTGATGATGTCAATCGAGGGGGCTTCCCGCATATCATCGGTGTTGGGCTTGAAAGCCAGGCCCCAGACCCCGATAGTCCGGCCCGACACCGAGCCGAGGGTACGCTCAATCTTCTGGACGAAGAAACGGCGGGCATCGTCATTAATGTCCATCACGGCCAGGAGGAGTTGCGGGTGCAGGTTGCTCTTTTCAGCCATATGGGCCAGGGCTTTTACATCCTTGGGGAAACAGGAACCACCGTAGCCGACCCCCGCCGCCAGGAATTGCGGGCCAATCCGTTTATCGTAGCCCATGCCTTCCGCGACCACCTTTACATCGGCCCCAAGCGCGTCGCACATCTGGGCAATCTCGTTGATAAAGCTGATGCGGGTCGCCAGGATAGCATTCGAAGCGTACTTAATCATTTCGGCGGTACGCAGGTCGGTGATAATTACCGGGGCGGGGAGCGGGGCGTAAAGCTCGGCTACCTTCTCGGCGGCGGCGCGTTTGGTCGAACCAAGTACGACCCGGTCCGGCATATTGAAATCCTGGACCGCCGAGCCTTCCCGTAAGAATTCGGGATTGCTAACCACCGCGAATTCGGCGGTCGAGCGGTTCCCGTTCAGGCTGTTCTCGACAATCCCCGCGACCCAGTCCCCGGTACCGATAGGCACGGTGCTTTTGTTAATAATAATGGTGGTGCCGCGCAGGTGTTTGGCGAGGGTCGAGGCTGCGCTCTGGACATAGGAGAGGTCGGCCCCGCCGTCGTCACCCTGAGGTGTACCCACCGCGATAAAGATAAAGTCGGCGGTCGGGACAGCATCGGCGTAGTTGGTGGTAAATTTCAGGCGGCCCGCCTCATAATTGCGTTTAACGATTTCTTCCAGGCCGGGTTCATAAATCGGCAAAATACCTTTTTTAAGACCTTCAATTTTCGATTCGACCACATCCAGGCATGTCACATCGTTGCCAAGGTCCGAGAAACACGCCCCGGTAACCAGGCCCACGTAACCTGTGCCGATTACACAAATATTACTCACAAAGATAATCCTCCGCTAGAACTGGTACAACTACAACTGCAAAATTGGATGGTCTATTGCGCTATCAAGCTCACATCCGTGAAATAACTATCGTACAGATGGCCGGCTGACCCGACCACTACCTTCAAAATACGGACGGGTTTATTGGTGCCGTTCATCAAATTCAGCCGCCACTCCTGCCATTCATCCTGGGGCAACTTGGTACTCCGGCCAAGTTGGTCCTGGGTCTGAGTGCTGGTGTCGTTGGCCTTGGAATAAAAACCGTGGAAAAGTTCCTGGGTATTATTGTTCTGGTCCACAAAATTTATTTTGATAAAGACCGGGTATTCCGAACCCTGGAAACCGCCTCCCGCCAGGCTCTGGTCTATCAGTTTCACCTTGATGCTGAACCAGAGTTCTTCGTAATCGCTCACGTCCCGGTTGACCTCTTGCACGATACTGGTCTCGTAGGGTGTATCCCTGGCCGCCGGGTCGAGCCGGAAGACCCGCGCCCGTGGCTGGACCCCGTCAGCAATCCGCTCGGCGTCGAAATGGATAAGGCCCTGGATATTGTTCGCCGTACTCCCGGTCGGTGCCTGTAACCGCCAGCTATCAATCCCGTTGATAAAAGAGCCGTTTTCAATCAGGTTGACCTGGTTATCGGCGGGCAAACCTGGCGCCCCGATGACGCCCTGCGCGACCGTAACCCGCTGGCCCGGCCCTAAGGTCACCGACTGGCTGGCATTGGTTACCATGACCGGGCGGGCGGCCTTGTTGTTCAACAAACCTTTGACACCGGTTTCGTCCGAGGTATTCACGCTCAAGGTGAACACACCATCGACATAGTTGCGGCTATTGGCGTCGTTAAAGTAGACCTGGGCCTGGTCGCGGGTATCGTTGTCCCCCGGAATAATCGCAATAAAAGTGGAGCGGTTATAATCTTTGCCGGGCAAGAACGGGGCGACCGTAAACCGGACCGAGCCGCTCAAGACCTTGATAACCAGCCGCTTTTCGCTCTGGCGGAAGTCTTTTATATCCACCCGCGACTCCTGGATGCGAATACGGGTGCCCGCCCCCAGGTCAGCCCTGCTATCGTCAAAGAATTTAACGACCGCCTCACTGTTTTTGTCGGTTTGAACCTCGTCACCTTCCGATACGGTTTCACTATCGGCCACCACGGTTAGTTTAGGCTGCCCGGCGTGCTGCACAAAAACGTTAGCGTCCGTATCCTGGACTACCTCGACGGTCGCCGTCTTATTCTGGACCGAATGGCTCAAATAATCGGTTACGGTGCTGACCACTCCATAAAGGAGCAGGCAAAAGAGGCCAAAACTGACCAGCATTACGGTCCAGGCCAGGAGTTGGGGTGAAACACGCCGCCGGGGAGCGGGAGGCGGGTTGGTGGAAGGTAATTTCTTGCTTTTACGGCCAGGAGGCGAAATTACCGGGTCGGTTTGCACGCTCATGCAGTTACCCTGAAGGAATTAAAACCGTCTTGAGAGTGTCCCCAGGAGACCTGAACATCTTCGACCCTGGCCCCGCCAGGGCCAATTTGTAACTTTCGCAAAAGTTCTTCTAGATTCTCTTTGGAGCCTTCGGCTACCACTTCCAACCGTCGCCGGTTGGTATGGTCGTTACGGACGTAGCCTACCAGGTTCAACTGGGTGGCATGGTGCTGGACAAACATTCGAAAGCCCACCCCCTGGACCCGCCCGATTACTATCACGTTTAACCTGGTATCGTTGCCTGGCAACCCAAACTCCCTGCTCTGAGTGAGTATGCGAACTCTCAAATTGCGCGTTACCTTTTTAGGACTCCCACTTGAAAAACTCCTTTTGGAGTTACCTGCCAGCTATTTTAGAGCTTTACCAGGTTCAAAGCGAAAGCCGTGCTTTTGTTAAATGCACAAAAGGCCCGGAAAGTCGCATAAAAGTCATTTCATTTTACCTTTTTATAGTTTTCAGGTCAAATATCGGTTTGTTTTTTATTAAACCGCGAGGCCAAAACGGGGATAAAGCGTGCCAGGAAGAATTATTAGCAGGCGATTAACCTGCCTCAAAAAGGTTTCGAACGGTTATTGACAAGCGCTTTTGAGTGTGTAAAATTGGGACAATGCTTCAGATTGGTCGTTAGCTATCAGCTTATCTGACTGGTTGAACCAAATTTGAATAGAAGGGAGGATTTTGCGCTATGGGCGACAAGAGTCCTAAAGACGCTGCGAAAAAGAAACAGCAAAAAGACGCGAGTAAGGAGAAGAAAAAAGCGCCACCGGCAGCCAGCGAACCCGCAAAGAAAAAATAAATCCTTTGCTTTTCGTATGCTGCTGTAGCTTTCCTGCAGCGCAACCAGAACCAGTGAATTGTAGTGTAGTTAATAGAAATTTTAACGCTTGAAGAGACGGCCCTTGGTGAAAGGCCGTCTTTCTGTTTATATTAAACTTGTTCTTTTTTGAGTGAGTATTCCACCGGGGCAAAGATTACCAGGACGCTCAAATCTTCCTCGATGTCGAAAAAGTGGTGTTCGAGATTCGCTTCGACAAAAAGGATTGTTCCGGCCTGGACCTTATAAGTTTTGTCGCCGCCGATAAAAGAGGCTTTGCCCCCCACGACATAATAAACTTCGTCCTCGGTGTGAGGTTGTTGGGGGTCGTTCTGCCCGGCCCGCAGGGTGTAGAGTCCCGCGCTGAGGGCCGGGACTTTTAGAAATTCCAGGTAAAGCCGCCCGGCTTGCTGGCGCTGTTCCTCTAACTGCCCGACTTCAAAAGCTTCCATAAACCCCCTTTTCGTTGAACGTAAAACGTTAAATGTTGAACGTGGATTGATATTACCTTGACGGGATTTTTCTGACCTCTGCCTTCTGCCCTCTGCCTTCTAAGCTCTGGCTATTTTTCCCCCGCATTAAAGCGGTTCATGGCCGGTTCTATGCCTTCGGTCAGCCAGATTAACACGGCCTGTTCGACCCGGCTGTAAATCTGGTCCATGACAACCTGTTCTTCCTTGCTAAATTCATTTAAGACCCGGTCGCGGGCGGTGCCCTGGCGGGGACGGCCTATCCCGACTCGTAAACGCTGGATGTCCGGTGTCCCCAGCAAATCAATGATATTGCGCAGCCCATTTTGACCGCCGCTGCTGCCGTTGGGCCGCAACCGGAGTTTACCGACCGGCAAATCGAGGTCGTCGTAAACTACCAGTAAGTCCTGTTTGGGGTCCAGCTTGAAAAAGCGGACGATTTCGCCGACCGACTGGCCGCTCAGGTTCATAAAGGTCTGCGGTTTTGCCAGGATGACATCTTTTCCGGCCAGGTTGCCTTTGCCCCATATAGCCTTCATGTTTTTCTTATCAAACGAGATATTGTGCCGCCCCGCGATATAATCGAGGCATTGAAACCCGACATTGTGCCGGGTCCTGGCGTACTCCGGGCCGGGATTTCCCAGGCCGACAATCAGTTTCATTTCTTTCCCTTGTTCTAGTTCCGGTCCGTCTTTGCGGGGGACCAACCGCCTTATTATAGATTTAAGTTTATTTATTAGCATCGGTCTTATGGCTTAACTCTCCAAAAGCCTCATAATACACCTCTAAGGTCTGCTCGGCGGCTTTCGCCCACGAAAACTGCCCGGCCCACCTGACCCCTTCGTCAACTGCCCTGACTTTCAAAACGGCGCGGTCCTGCCAGCTTTCGGCGAGGGCGGTTTGCCAGGCCGCCACGTCCAGGGTCGGGACTTTCCGGCCCACCTCGCCCGCCACTTCGGGCAGACTGCTGTTGTCAGCCACCAGGACCGGGCAACCACAGGCCAGGGCTTCGAGGGGAGGCAGTCCGAACCCTTCGTAAAGGGAAGGCACCGCCAGGAAAGCCGCCCGGTTGTAGAGATAAAACAGTTCGACGGTCTCGACCCCGCCCAGCCAGACCAGGCGGTCGTCCAGGCGCAGTTCGGCTGTTGTGGCGTAGATTTCCTCGTGCAGCCAGCCGTCCCGCCCCGCGATAACCAGTTTTGGCAAAACCTCACCGGGGGAAGCATCCAACCAGGCCCGGTAAGCCTTTAAGAGGGTCTGCAAATTCTTGCGCGGCTCGATTGTGCTGACGAAAAGCGGGAAAACTTCGTCCGGTCCGACCCCGGCCTGGGCCAGCTTCCCGGCCACCGTCTTGGCCTCACCCTCGGCCAGGGCTGCTACCTCAGCCTGGGTCAGGGAACGGTAGAGCGGATTGGCCGCCTCGTAGACCACGCGCACTTTCTCCGGTGGCACTTCCAACTCTTTTATAATGTCGCGGGCGGTGCTCTCGGAAACCGCGATAATCCGCTCGGCGCTGTGGACGGCCTGGCGTATCTGGCCGTAATAGCGGGCGCTCTCGGCAGTCAGGAGGTCCGGGAACAACTTGAAAGCCAGGTCGTGGACTGTAATGACCGCCGCGTAGGGCCGTGGCAGTCCGCCCTGCCAGGTCAAACGGCGCAAAGGAGGGATAAAATCGGGGCTGTGCAAGACCTGGGGACCGAACGGCACCATTTCGAGCGGCAACGCGACCTGTTCAAACCGGTGATGAGGCGGCGTCCACAGGCTTCTTTTCCCAATAACTCCGGGTTGTTCCAGGCGGCTTTGCCCCGGCTCGGCCAGCCACTGGACCGGGAGGCGCTTTTCCTTGCGGCTCTGGTAGACCGTCAAAGCGAAATCGTCCCACCGGGTTTGCAGGGCGGCCAGTTCCCGCAGCAAATTCAAACAGTACTGGCCGATACCAGCCTGGCGGTAGGCGACCATGCGGGCATCAAACCCGATTTTTAGCGTGTTCTTTCTCACGGCCATATTTTGCCTTATCCGCCTTTAACTGGCAAATGGAATTTTATATTGCCTGCCCGCAACGCTGGTGTTATGCTAGGAAAAATCATTATTTTCGTTAGAAGAAAAATAAAACAACGCCAAACGAAGGAACAAGTAGCCAATATTCAGTAATTTTCGTTTTCGCGTTGTTTCGTGCCCTTTATGGGCATGCGTTAAACGTTGTTTCGTTACTTTAAGGAGGGTTTTTACCAATGACGGTAGAGAAAGAGGCTACTGGCGGGGCAAGCGGCTCCCATAACATGCAAAACTACGCCGAAACTTACGCCGCCTACCAGGCGGAAGTGCCGGAATACTACAACTTTGCCTACGACCTGGTGGATACTTATGCCGAAGACCCCAACCGCGAAATGATGTACTGGGTCCAGGACGGCGGAGGCGAACGGCGGCTAACCTATGCCTACTTCCGGGACCGCTCCAACCAGGTCGGGCGGGCCTTGCTCAAACGCGGCCTCAAAAAAGGGGACAATGTTTTTATCCTGATGCCCCGCCTGCCGGAATGGTGGGAAAGCATGCTGGGTATGATGAAGGCCGGTATCGTCGGGTTACCCGGCACGACCCAGCTAACCCCTAAAGATATTCTTTTCCGGTTGCATAATTCGCAGGCCAAAGCCATTATTACCGATGTTGAAAATGCCGCCAAGTTCGATGAAGCCCTCAAAAGCTATCCCGACCTGCATATCAAACTGGTGGTGGGTGGCGAACGCGAAGGCTGGACCAACTACGAGGAAGCCGTCTCCGCCGAGTCCTCCGACCCGGCCCGCCTTTCCAATACCAAAAGCACCGACCCACTCCTGCTCTATTTTACCAGCGGCACGACCGGGAATCCCAAAATGGTGCTGCACACCCATAGCTCGTATCCAATCGGGCATATTTCGACAGGTCGCTACTGGCTCGATTTGCAGCCGGGCGATTTACATTGGAACCTGGCCGATACGGGCTGGGCCAAGGCAGCCTGGAGCAGTTTCTTCGGCCCGCTCATCATGGGCGTTTCGATTTTCGTCCATAATACGACCGCCCGCTATACCGCCCCTTATACCTTGAACCTGCTCCAACAATACGGCGTGACGAGCTTTTGCGCCCCGCCTACAATTTACCGCATGCTTATCGCGGAAGACCTGAAAAAGTATGACTTGAGTAAACTGCGAAGCTGTGTCGGGGCGGGTGAACCGCTCAACGCCGAGGCTATAGAGGTCTGGCAGCGCGAAACCGGCCTGACTATCCGGGACGGCTACGGCCAGACCGAGACCTGCCTGGTCTGTGGCAACTTCCCCACTTCCGACATGGTGGTCAAACCCGGCTCGATGGGCAAACCCGCTCCCGGCTACGTGCTGGACGTGATCGACGACGAAGGCCACCCGCTGCCTCCCAACAAAGAAGGCGACATCGCCATCCAGATTCACCCCAAAAGGCCGGTGGGGCTGTTCCAGGAATACTGGAATAACCCTGGAGCGACCAGCGCGTCGATGCGTGGCGACTACTATGTCACGGGTGACCGGGCCTATAAAGACGAGGACGGCTATTTCTGGTTCGTGGGCCGCTCCGATGACGTGATTATCAGCGCGGGCTACCGGATTGGGCCGTTCGAGGTCGAAAGCGCCCTGGTCGAACACCCGGCGGTCCTGGAATCGGCGGTGGTCGCCAAACCGGACGAGGTACGCGGCGAAATCGTCAAAGCTTTTATCATCCTGAAGCCGGGCTACGAGGGTTCGCCGGAGTTGGTCAAGGAAATCCAGGGCTTCGTCCAGAAGATTACCGCGCCCTACAAGTACCCACGTGAAATCGAGTTTGTCACCGAGCTACCCAAGACGGTGAGCGGCAAGATTCGCCGGGTCGAACTCCGCCAGCGGGAAGCGAAAAAGTAAACAACAACGTTAAACGAAACAACGTTGAACGTTAAACGGGGTGCAATTCTAAACATACGACTAATCGAGAAACCATTAAGGTAAAAGGCCTGTATCAGCAAGTACGGTTTTCGTATTCCCGTGTCACGTTGTTTCGCGCCCTTTAGGGTGAACGTTTAACGTATCTCTAATAATAGGTTCATACGCCTTTCATGGTCCGGGCCTAAAATAATTAGCGTTAAGAAGCCGGGGTTTAATCCCGAAAAGCTTAACCGCCGGAAAGGCGTATGAAACAAAGGTAATAGGTAAACGTATATAATACTGACCGCGAATTAGCTAAATTCTTTGGTTAACAACGGTCAAAAGCTCTTAACAAAGTTACTAAATTAAAACGAAAAACCCGGCATTGCATCTCGTCCGGGATGTGCTAAGATAAATCGACTGGGAAATTGGCCTCTCAACCCAGGCTTTGCTCAACTACAATCGAGAGAAGATTTATAGCACGGACGTGGCCTGTTAAACGAGTTGCGCGAGGAGATACTACAAATGTGGAATAATAATCCAAACAATAATAACCGGGGAGGCTGGAACAACCAGTACAGCAACCGGCGGCAGCAGTTTGGTTTTGGTCAGAATCAGCCTCAGACCGGCTATGTCGAGACCAGCATGGCCGCCCGGAGTAGCCTATCGGCCAAAGTGATGAGCTTTACCTTCTTCTCCATCCTGGCCGCGATGGCGGGTACTTTCGTCGGTGCCCAGATGAATTTGAGCTTTGGCGGCGGCACCTGGTTACTCTTTTTCATCGCTGAAATTGCCCTGATTTTCGCCTGCAACGCCTTCCGGGATAAAATGCCGATTAACTTTATCCTGCTCTACAGCTTTGCGGCGGTTACGGGTCTTTCGATTAGCCCCCTGATTAACATCCTGTTCCAGGCGGGCTACAGCGGAATTGTCTACCAGGCCCTCGGTATCACTGCCGGTATCACGGTAGCCCTGAGCGCTTACGCCTGGACGACCAAACGCGACTTTAGCGGGTTCGCCCCCTACCTGTTCGCGGCGGTAATCGGGCTGGTCCTTATCGGCCTGTTGAACGCGCTGCTGTTCCACAGCACGCTGCTGCATATGGTCTACCTGTACGCGGGCGTCGTGATTTTCAGCTTCTACCTGATTTTCGACGTACAGCAGGTCAAGAAGTTCCCGGATACGATTGGCAACGCCATTATGCTGAGCCTGAACATCTACCTGAACATCTTTAACCTGTTCCTGTTCATCCTGCAAATCCTGATGTCGTTGCAGGGTCGCGACTAAGCCTCGCAGGTAAACCTCGCAAGTCTCTCGCAGCGTAGCCAAGAATTAAGGGTAGATTAACCCTTCCGAAAGGCGGCTCTGGTATAATAAATACCAGCCGCTTTTTGGTTTCATAATTTTTCATGTATGAATGCGAACCAGGTGAGAAGCGTGGTGGGGCCTGGATGGGTAGTCTTTTGTAGGATAGGAGCTAAAAGTATTGAAAGTTCTGCGGGGTAGTACCCTCCTTATAGCGTTATTACTGCTGGGTCTTTTGTTATATGCCTGTGGCGGGGATAGCAGTCCCACACAACAAAGCAATAATTCCAACAATGGGACGCCCACCGCCACCGTTCCGGGCTCCAAAACGGCCAACCCCTTCTTTACCCCCGAAGGCGGACCGACCACCGTCGCTCTCCCGTCTTACACCCTGGAATTCGACTTCAAACCGGGCGTCCCGGTCATTGACGCATCCATTACAACCCCGCTGCCAACAGGCCAGGCGAACGACTGGTCCGTAACTATTGACGGCAGCGGCAAGGCAACCCTCACCCTGAACCCGAAGGCGGCTAATGGCGGCGCCAGCACCAGCCATACCCTCACCCAGGCCCAGATAAATGATTTGCTCCAAAAACTCAACGGGCTGGGCGTCCTCCAATGGCCGGATACCACTCCGCCCGAAAAACTCGCCGCCGGGGGCGCTTCTCGCAGCTTGCACCTCTATCTCAAAGGCCGCACCAAGGCAATTACCGACCTATCAGGCGGCAACGGGGATGCCCTCACCCAGATGCTCAACCTCATCCAGAAGACGGTCAACGACGCCCCGGCTGCTAAATAAATAAAAAAGACCGGGAACGTCTCCCGGCCTTTTTTATTATGCTTAATTTCGGACTAGACCACGCTACCGTGGCACTTTTTGTACTTCTTACCGCTACCGCAGAAGCAGGGGGCGTTCGGGTTCAGTTTCACGCCTGCCGCTGCCGCCGCCTTGTTCGCGGGATTGGCCTTCTTCTTGACCGGGCCGCCTTTAGCGTCACCTGCCGGTTCGGAAGGACCGCTTTCCTGCAAGTTTCTCGGCTCAGGCATAGTCGGTTTGATACGCTGGATTTCCGCCGACCAGAATTTCTGGACGATTTCGCGCCGGATGTCGTTCTGCAAATCGTTCCACATCTCGAAGGCGGCCTTCTGGTAAGAGCGGAGCGGGTCTTGCTGGCCGTAAGCCCGCAGACCGATACCACGCCGGAGTTCTTCCATCGGGGTCAGGTAGTTGACCCAGTTGCGGTCAATCACGTCCAGCATCACCAGCCGTTCAATCAAGCGCATGTCGTCCTCGCCGACCCGCTCCTCTTTCTCGTCGTAAATGCGTTCGGCCACGCCCACAAAGAGTTCCTTGATTTCCTCGGCCCGTTTGTGCTGAAGGTCTTCCAGGGTAACCCCCATCTGAGCTTCGAGGGCTTCCAGGACCAGTTCTTCCATTTCTTCCTCGTTTTGAGGCTTGCGAGAAAGGTCCAGGGGCCGGGTTTGCAGGATGAGTCCGACGTTACGCAGGAGTTTGGGCAAATCCCATTCGAGGTCGTCACCCTGGGTATACTCGTCGATAATCTCGTTGAGGCGCTGTTCGGTCAGGTCGAGGACGCGCTCCCGCTGGCTCTCGCCCATCAAAACCTTGCGGCGGTCCTGGTAGATGATGGCGCGCTGGCGGTTCATCACGTCATCGTACTCGACCAGGTGCTTGCGGTAGTC
>MKTJ01000047.1:0-155696 GCA_001898225.1 Chloroflexi bacterium 54-19 | reverse complement strand
GCCGTTTCCTCGTCAAAGCCGAAACGTTCGAGCATCCCGCCGATACGGTCGGAACCAAACCGGCGCATCAGGTCGTCTTCCAGCGACACGTAGAAACGGCTGCTGCCGGGGTCACCCTGGCGACCGGCACGACCACGCAACTGGTTATCAATCCGGCGCGACTCGTGACGTTCGGTGCCGATGATGTGCAAGCCGCCCTTTTCGATCACAAAGTCGTGAGCTTTCTGCCAGCGGTCTTCGGCTTCCTCTTGGGCTTCCTGGTAGGCCTCGGTGCCCAGATCGCTTTCAGTCAAACCCTGCTCGGCCAGCACTTCTTCAAGATAGCTGGCGGGAGAGCCGCCCAGGATAATATCGGTACCGCGACCGGCCATGTTGGTCGCAATCGTGACAGCGTAAGGCCGCCCGGCCTGGGCCACAATCCCGGCCTCGCGTTCATGCAACTTGGCGTTGAGGACGCTATGCTGAATGCCGGCCTCGGTAAGCGCCTGGCTGATTTCTTCCGACTTCTCGACGCTGACCGTACCGACCAGCACCGGGCGCCCGGCTTCGTTCATCTCGTGGATTTCTTCAATGACGGCCCGCAGCTTGGCGACTTCGTTGCGATAAATCAGGTCGGTGAAGTCCTTGCGAACCATCTCGCGGTTGGTCGGGATAACCACCACGTCCATACCGTAAATCTTGATAAATTCTTCCGCCTCGGTGGCCGCCGTACCGGTCATGCCGGAGAGTTTTTTGTACATGCGGAAGTAGTTTTGCAGGGTAATCGTGGCGTAGGTCATGTTTTCGTGTTCGACATGGACCCCTTCTTTGGCCTCGACCGCCTGGTGCAGACCACCTTCCCAGCGTCGTCCTTCCTGCAAACGCCCGGTGAACTCGTCTACGATAATGACCTCTTTATTATTGCGGACAACGTACTCGCGGTCGCGCAGGTAGAGCTCCTTGGCTTTGAGGGCGTTTTCCAGGTAGGAGACGTAGTGGCTCCATTTATCGTCGTAAATGCTTTCGGTTTCGGGGATGCCGAGCATATTCTCGACCCGGTCGATACCGCGCTCGCTGATGTTGACCAGCCGTTTTTTCTCGTCAACCTCGTAATCGGTGCCCTTGCGCAACGAGCGGACAATCGAGGCAAAGCGCATGTAATCGTCCTGGGCCTGGGCGGCCTGGCCGCTGATGATAAGCGGGGTCCGGGCTTCGTCAATCAGGATGTTGTCGACCTCGTCAACGATAGCGTAATTGAGTTCGCGCTGGACGAGCCGGTCGACATCGTTCGCCATGTTATCGCGGAGATAATCGAAACCGAATTCGTTGTTCGTGCCATGGGTGATGTCGGCGCGGTAAGCCTCGCGGCGGGAAATAGGTCGTAAATTCTTCAGCAAAGGGTCGGGGTTATTGTATTCCGGGTCGAGCATGAAGCTATCCGGGTTATTGGGGTTACCGCCGTTACTCTGGATAACCGCCACGCTCAGGCCAAGGCGCTGGTAAATTGGACCCATCCACTGGGCGTCGCGTTTGACCAGGTAATCGTTGACCGTGACCACGTGGACGCCTTTGCCTTCGAGGGCATTCAGGTAGGCGGATAAGGTCGCCACCAGGGTTTTACCTTCGCCGGTCCGCATCTCAGCAATTTTGCCCTGGTGCATGATCTGCCCACCGATAAGCTGTACTTTATAATGTTTCTGTTTATAGGTGCGCCAGGCCGATTCGCGCACAGCGGCAAAAGCTTCCGGCAGAATATCATTGAGAGTCTCACCCTTTTTCAGGCGAGCCCGGAATTCTTCGGTCTTGGCCGTAAGTTGCTCGTCCGATAAATTGGAGAACTTGGGGCCTAACTCGTCAATAATTCGTTTGGCGATAACTTCGGGTTTGCGGATGGCCGCTTCGTTACCGCCGCCGGTAAAGAAATTTACAAAACCTTTTAACACTGCGATTCCCTCTATAACTGGAAAGATTCCAACTCTTGTCTGCCCGCCAGATTATAAAGGATTCCGGGCAGCAAAAATTCTTCGCTATAATATTCAATTCAACCGTTATTATACCACACCCGTCCCGGCCCACTGCGCCCGATTTTATAGCTCTAACACAACTTAAATATTTTTAAAGTTGGCGGTAAATCCACCCTGGCCGTTGCAACAAAAGCGGGCTGTCGAGCGTAATATATACAGTATATAAATGCGATTTAGTGTTCCGGGTTACTACGGCAAGGGGCCGTAAGGGGCGCGATACCGGCGCTCCCGCAAAGTAGACCGGACAGAAAGAGAAATGAATAGCATGTTAGATTTTACAAAGCCTGAAATTCAGGCTACCCCGGCGACGGATGCGTCCAACGAGGCCGGTAACGAAAAGCTTACGGTCAGTCTCGAAAAGCAAAAGCGCGAGATTACCAGCACACGCCAGGTCGGTGGGCAACCCCTGACCGAAACGGTCGCCAGCGATACTACCGCACCTGGTCACACCGAACCGGGCCACCCATCCCAGGCCAACCGGATCCGGGTGCCAAGCCGGGATAATGCCAGGCTGGCGGCGGTCATCGAGCGGGTAAACAGCGACATCGAACTGTTTACGCTCTGGAAATGCGCCAACATCAACGCGGTGGACCGGCTTGGCATCAGTGACCATGGGCGGGTCCACGTCCAGATTGTCGCCAATATCGGCCTGAAGATATTACGACTTTTACGGGCTGCCGAGGTTAAAAGCAGCATCGCCCAGCATCACGCCGGGAGCGGTATGACCGAACAGGACGCCGAGGTAGTGGTAGTCCTGGGGGCCTTATTACACGACCTGGGGATTTGTGTCCACCGGGACGAGCACGAGCATCACAGCCTGTGGTTGGCCGAACGTAAGTTACGCGAACTGCTGGACGGTATCTATGACATCGAAGGCCGGACGATAATTATGGCCGAAACCCTGCACACCATCGTGGCCCACCAGCGTTCTCAACGGTGCCTGACCATCGAAGCCGGGGTGGTCAAAGTGGCAGATGCGCTGGATATGGCGAAGGGCCGTTCGCGCATTCCGTTTGAGCAGGGGCACGTCAATATTCACTCGGCCAGCGCCGCCGCTATCGAAAGCATCGAACTGAGCGCCGGGGAGACCAAGCCGGTGCATATCCAGGTTAAAATGCTCAATTCGACCGGGATTTACCAGATCGACGAGCTGTTGCGCAAGAAAATCCAGGGCAGTTCCATCAAGGATTACATCGAACTGGTGGCGAAAATAGAGGCGGAAACCGAGCAGAAACTTATCAGCGGGTTTAGCTTCTAACGTAACCAGGGCGGCAAAACTTCTTTATTATAAGTGACTATAAGCGGAAGTAAGACAGCCCGGTAACACCGGACGGCCGGTTTTCCCGTTAAAAAATAAGATTAGAATTTTGTTTTAAGGCTCTCCCATGAGCCTTTTTTGCATTGACAACCCCCTGAGGGTATGCTAACATCATCCCATTCTGGCACACTTTCAGTAGAGCCGAAACAATGGATCCAGGGCGAAAGGCTCACAATTCGCCCGGTCTCAAGCCCCTTGCAGTTCAAATGGGCTTAACAACTTCGTAGAGCTTAACAAAGTATAAATAAACCAGAAAAGTCAGCACGCGGCTGGCCGGTCTTTCCTCTTTGTGGTGTTCCTGGCATTTATATGCCCTGGTGAAATCACCCTGTCCGGTCTGTCCCTTTTCTCCTCGCGCACGTAAGGCGGTTAGTGCGAAAACTGTCCTGCTCCTGCTTCTCCAGCCTGGCTGACTTAAGGAGGGATCTATTGAACTATAAAAAAAGTAGTGGCTTAAACCAGGCCACTAGCAAGTTTTGGGTTGGGGTCACAGCTTCCGGGAAAAGCTTCCCTCGCACGAAGAATTCACGCCTTCTCGCTTTTACTCTTTTCTTTATCACACTTTTTTCATTAACCACTTTCTTGCAACCGGTTTCGGCGGTAAGGGCCGATGATGGGTTGGCCGCGAACAGTCCGGCCAGGGTTGCTAATACCGATGGCGATGGAGTTCGGTTCCGGGAGGCACCTGATACCGGTTCCGCTACGATTACTATTATTCGCGAAAATGAACTGGTTATGATCAAAGGTGGTCAGACCAAAGATAGCGAGGGCCACTCTTTCTACAAAGTCGAATACCAGGGCAAGACCGGCTACGCGATGAGCGATTATCTTATCTTCGCGGGTAAAGCCGCCCCTGGCGTGAAGGCTATTCCGACCGGTAGCCCGGCCAAAATCGTCAATACCGATGGTGACGGGGTAAATCTTCGCCAGCAGGCCAGTTCGGGCAGTAGTGTCCTGGCGGTCCTGACCGAGAACACGGTCGTAACCTCGCTGGGTGGGCCTTTCACCGACAAGCAAAACAACAGCTTCTTCCGGGTAGATTTCAAAGGCACGAGCGGCTATGTCTCAATCGCCTATGTCGGGTCAGCCCCGGCAGACGCGGTTACCAGTGGCGGTGGTGGCAACCTGAAAGTCACCAACACCGATGGCGACCCGGTCCGCTTCCGCTCCGGCCCCGGCAAGACCTTCGACCAGGTTGGCCTGGTCTATGAGGGCCAGGTCGTGAAAGCCCTGAGCAGCGCGGTCAAGGACGATGACGGCGACAAGTGGTTCCGGATCGAAACCAACGGCAAGGTCGGGTATGTGAGCAGCCTTTACGTTGCCAATACTTCCGATGCTGTTGGTAAAGCGCCTGCCGCCCCGGCTAAAGCGCCCGCCGCCCCGGCCAAGGCCCCGGCGGCTCCGGCCAAAACGCAGGCCCCGGCTCCGACCAAAATCCCGGCGCAGGTCCAATCCGCGCCTAGTAACGGTTCCCTGGGCAGCAATATCGTAGCGTTCGCCAAGAAGTACCTGGGCTGGCGGTACGTCTGGGGTGGCAAGAGCCCCTCAGCGGGTGGGTTCGACTGCTCCGGTTTCGTCTACTGGGTCTTGACCCAGAACGGCGTTAGCGCCGGGTCGAGCGCCGCGGGTGACCTGAGCATCGGTTCGCCGGTCTCACTGAGCAACTTGCAGCCCGGCGACGTCCTGGTCTGGTCCAACACCTATATGCCCGGCCCTTCGCACGTCGGTATCTACATCGGTGGCGGCCAGTTCATCCACGCCGAAAACGCCTCAACCGGCGTCACGATTACCAGCGTGAACAGCCCTTACTACGCTTCCCGCTTCACAGCGGCGCGCCGTCCCTAGTTTAACTAGACCCTACTGAAAATTAAGACCGGTGACGAAATGTCGCCGGTTTTTTTATTACCTGTTTTCCTTTGTTCCAATCTTTTCTCGAAGTAAAGGCCCGTTCTATAATAATTTCTAGAATTTCGCAGAAAAAAGTAACCAAACGACACCTTTTTACCACTATATTTATGAACACCAATGTTGCACACCAATATTGCATCCTAAAATGGCATTTGGTGTCCGACCCCATTTAGAAGCGTGATGCAAGAACCGGAAAAAAGCGAACTCGAACTGGTAAGGGAGGCCAGGGCTGGTGACAAAACCGCCTTCGAAGTGCTCGTAACACGCTCCGAGGCGAAGGTTAGGCGCCTGGCTTTAAATATGACCGGTAATGCCGAAATTGCCGGGGAATTGGTCCAGGAGGCGATGCTCCAGGCTTATTTGTCGCTGCCTCTTTTACGCAACGAGGCCAGTTTTAATAGCTGGTTTTACGGCATCACCCTGAATGTGGCGCGCAACTACCTGCGCGAGAATAAACCGGCCAGGCAGTTCGATACCGGGCCGGACCACCAGCAAGTCGCCGGGCCAGACCACTACGACCCGCCCAGCCTGGCTGAAAAGAGCGAGTTATACCGGCGCTTGTTTCTGGCAATCGGTCAGTTGTCGCCGGGCAACCGCGAGGCTATCCGGCTCTACTATTTTGAAGAACTCGGCCTGGCACAAATCGCTATCGTGCTGGGGATTTCCGTCACGGCGGTCAAAGGCCGTCTTCACAAGGCCCGGCAGGCCCTCAAAGAGCAGATTTTGCAGGTCTATCCCGAACTGGCGGTCCCGGCGACGGCAGCACCCTTTAAAGTGATAATAAAACAGGGAAAAGAAAGGAAAAGTTTCATGGTTGAAGTTACTATTTCCGACGTGATGTTACAAAAGAAGATTGGCGACACGCCCCATATGGTCATAATCCTGCTGGATAAGGACAAGGCAGCCAGTCGCTTTGTGCCGGTCTGGGTCGGACAGTACGAAGGTGAGCATATCGCGGTGGGTCTGCGCCAGTTTTCGACGCCCCGCCCGATGACTTATAGCTTTATCGAGAAAATACTGGAAGCGACCGGGGCGAAACTGGAAGAAGTACGGGTGGACAGCGTCAAAGATGATATTTTCTACGGCATCGCCCGGTTACAGGTTGGCGAGATGAACCCGGAGATTGATGTCCGACCCAGCGATGCCCTGGCCCTGGCAGCCCGGGTCGGTTGCCCGATTTATGTCCACGAAGAAGTCTTCGAGAAAGCCGGGGTACCACTGGCGAACCTGGATGAAAAACTTGGCCCGGACATTGAGGGTATTGACAGCATCTTGAAAGACCTTGAAATCCAGTTTCAACGCATCACCAGCCAGCTAAAAAGCACTGGACAGGAACCGGAAGCTTAACCTACAAATCTAAAATAAGAAAAAGGCCGGAACGCTCCGGCCTTTTCTTTTCATTCTTTACTTCCCTACCGCGAAACTGTAGCTAATAAGGCTATTGTTTGATGTAGGGTTGGCCGACCGCCGCCGGGGGCCGACTTCGTCCCACCAACCCGGTCAGGACGACCACGGTGACGACATAGGGCAGGGCCTGGGTCACGGTGTGCAGCCACTCAATCTGGCCGTACCAGCTTTGCAGGGCTGAGTCCAGACCCTGGCAGAAACCGAACAACAGGGCCGCTCCCCACGCCCCCAGCGGGGTCCACTTGCCGAAAATCATGGCGGCGAGAGCAATAAACCCGCTACCGACCGTCATGCCTTCTTTGAAGTAACCGACCACCTGGAGCGAGAAGTAAGTCCCGGCTAACCCGGCCAGGAAACCGGAAATCAGCACGTTTATGTAGCGAATCTGGAAGACATTCACCCCGGCAGTATCGGCAGCGCGGGGATTCTCACCCACCGCCCGTGTCCGCAGGCCCCAGGTGGTGTAAAAGATAATGTAGTGACCTACAAAAATCAGCACCACCGCCAGGATTGAAATCAACCCGATCTGGAATGGGGCCAGGCCAATTTTGAACTCAATCGAAGGGAGTTTCCCCGAATCGGTGTTGCGGTCGCTGCTGGTAAAGACCAGGCTGTAGAGATAGGCCGTCAGGCCAAAGGCAAAAATATTGATGACCGTACCGCTGATAATCTGGTCCACCCGGAAATAGATGGAGAGCACCGCGTGTATCAGGGCCACCGCCATCCCGGAGAACGGCGCGACTACTAACCCTAACCAGACATTGCCGGTCAGGGCGCCAACCATCGCCCCGAAAAAGGCCCCGGTAAGCATCATCCCCTCGATACCGATATTGACCACGCCGCTCCGTTCCGAGAAAGTGCCGCTGAGGGCACCCAGGGTAATCGGCGTGGCAAAACTCAGCGTAAGGGTAATAATCGAGACCAGGTCAATCACGGGCTGGGCATTGTCACCAAAAGAGCGCCAGATGAAAATTATTATGAGGATAGCGACCGCTATCAGGGGCCAGCGGGCCTGGCGCAAATACTGGCGCATTGAGCGAGTACTATCTATTTTTTCTTCACGATCAACCAGTGCTTGTGCCATATTATTCCATCTTCCCCCAACCACGCGATAACACTACCTGGGTGCCCTGTTTATTGCGCATCCGGTAGAGCCAGCGCAAAATCTGGTCTGCTGCCACGAAGATAATTACCAGCGCCTGAATCATCGAAATGAGGTCGCCCGGAAGCTGGGTGCCGTCCGCTTTTACGGTATCAAATTGCATCTGGCTGGCCCCGCTTTGTAAGGCCGCAAATAACAGGGCCGCCGGGATTGCCGCCAGGGGGTTGTTTTTTGCCAAAAGCGCGATAGCGATACTGTTAAAACCGTAGTTGGACCCCAGCGAGTCGCTGTACTGGTAGCTATAGTTAGGGTTACCGGCTACCTCAAAAGCACCCGACATCCCGGCCAGCAGACCGGACACCGCCATCGCGATTATCGTAATGCGGGCGACGTTGATACCGGCATAGCGGGCCGCGCTGGGGTTGAGGCCGACCGTGCGGATTTCAAAGCCTAGTGGGGTCTTCCACAAAATCCAGTATATAATTATGCCGACAATTATGGCGATGATAAAACCCCAGTGTAAAGGCGTATTGGTCGAGCCGGAGTTGGCCGCGCCATCATAATCAAAAATAGTCGGCACGTGGGCATTAACACTGACCGGGTTAGTGGTCTGCATATTTTTGCCGCGCAAGGGACCGTCCGCGCCCACCAGGAAGCCCGTGATAATGCTGGCAATATAATTGAGCATGATGGTGGTAATAACTTCGTGAGCCCCGGCGAAAGCCTTGAGAGCGCCCGGTATAGCTGCCCAGGCCGCGCCACCCAGACAACCCGCCGCAATTGTAATCGGCACCGCCGCAATCGCCGGTAAGCCGCCCATATTGATACCGACCACCGCTGCCACCAGTGCGCCGATTTTTAGCTGGCCTTCGGCCCCGATATTAAAAAGCCCGGCCTGGAAAGCAAAAATTACCGCCAGGGTCGTAAATATATAGGGGGTGGTTGCGGCTAAAGTATTGTTGACACGGGAGGCGCTACCAAAAGCGCCCTTGAGAAGGCTGGGATAAGCCACCAGGGGGTCGAAACCTGAAATCAAAATAACAACCGCGCCAACGACCAGCGCCGTAAAAATACCAAGCAGGGGTAGGCCCAGTTGTCGCGCGGTAATCCGCAGCCAGCGGAGAGCCGGGTTTTCCGACGAGGCAGTTGCTACAGTCATATTTTGTATTTTCCCGGAACTATTATTTAAGCAGAGTTGAAAAGTTAAAGGACCGGGTTACTGTTAAAAGAAAAGGAGACTTGAGCGAAATGTAGCGAAATTAAATTTGCTGTTATTTCCGGCTCAAGTCTCTTTTCTCATTTCTTATTGAATGGCTCCCTTCCTTCCTGGCAAAGGAGCCACCCGGTCAAGCAAACTTAGGCTTTTACACCGGTTTTAACCGAGCCATCCTGCAAACCCTTTACAAGGTCGGCCAGGACGCTCTTAAGAGCAGCCGGGATAGCCGAGTCAGTGTCGTGGAACGGAGCCAGGCCGGTAGGTCCAATGGTGTTGCCACCTTTGAGCTGGCCGTTGCTGGCCGCTACCAGCGACTGGAACACGCCGTTTTTGATGTCTTTGGTCGCGCTCGAAAGCAATTTCGGAGCAGCCTTGGGCAGGGTGAAGTACTGGTCAACGTCTACACCGATGACGTAGATACCAGCCGAAGCGCCCGCTTCGACCGCGCCGTTACCGGTCGCACCACCACCACCGAAGATGATGTCGTTACCGGCCTGGATGAGGGACTGGGTCTGCTGCGCGCCCCAGGTCGGGTCGTTGAACGGAGAGCCGGAGTCCGGGTGGTAGGTCAGGGTAACGCTAACGTTACCGGGTTTGACCAGGTCCTTATGGTTGGCAACCAGCCAGGCCGCGCCGGCTTTGTAGCCTTCGGCGTAGCGAACCACCGCCGGGACGGACTTGGTACCGACGACCGCGCCGATTTTACCCGATTGGGTCATACCGGCAGCCAGGGCGCCAATCGCGAAACCGGCTTTGTCTTCTTCAAAGGTCAGACCGACCAGGTTCGGCAGGATTGCGGAGGGGTCCTGGCCCTGGTCAACACCCACGAACAAAATGTTCGGGTTGGCTTTGGCAGCGGCAACAGTGGCATCAGCCATCAAGAAGCCGACGGTTACGATAACATCATATTTTTCATCAACGAACTGTTTGATGTTAGCGGCATAGTCTTTCTGGTCTTTGGTTTCGATGTATTTAACATCAACCCCGGCAGCCTGACCGAACTGCTGAACACCTTCCCAGGCGGACTGGTTGAAGCTCTTGTCATCAACGCGACCGGTGTCGGTTACGAGGCCGACTTTCAATTTCTTGCCGATGGTGGCAGCAGCAGTCGTTCCGGCGGCGGTGGTAGCAGCCGCAGTCGTGCCCGCAGCCGTCGTCGCGGCAGCGGTGGTTCCGGCGGCGGTCGTCGCAGCCGCAGTAGTAGCAGCCGCAGTAGTAGCAGCGGCGGTAGTGGCGGCAGCCGTAGTCGCGGCGGCAGTGGTGGCAGCCGGGGCGGTTGTCGCAGCGGCGGCGGCGGTAGTAGCCGGGGCGGTCGTCGCAGTATTATCACCGCAAGCAGCCAACAGCAAAGCTGCCAGCATGGACAGCACTGTAAGCAGGCCAGCGTAAGATAGTTTACGCATTTATAATCACTCCTCCTTAGTAACAAGTCGAACTTAGTAGTTGGGACCGGCAATCCTGCCGGTTAACGGGTAACGAGAAACGAAAAGTTTATGCAGGCTATTTTTGCAAAATACAGTTGGTACTACTCAGATTTAGCAACCGATTTTGGCACGGCTATGTGTTCTATTCACACGCTAGTAAACAAGACTTTATCCTTAACAGGGGTTTTTCCTGGTAGTTGATTCAACTTTGAAATAAAAAGGCCTTGTTTGTAACTGTAATGGGAGAAATTATAGCATAGGCTTTTATACCTAGCAATTTTTAAATTTGTCGCATTTCCTTTTGCGCTAAAGCTTAATCTGTGTATAATGAATCTTACCTCCAATTTGGGCCAGGAGAAGTGACTGCGCGGGAAGGAAGTTCTATAACTTGCGGTTTGTTGTGATTGGCGGCGGTTGCTACGGTATCTACCACAGCGGCCAGCTTTACAAGGCGATTCAAAAAGGCAGGCTGCCTGCCACCAGCCGGTTAATCGTAGTGGACCGCAACGCCGAGCCCCCGGTTAAAGCCAGGTTCGGTCACCTCCCTCACTTCACTTTTGTCCAGGCCGATTGGCACGAATACCTTTTGCAGTTCATGCGCGACCCGACCGGGTTCGACCCGGCCAGGGATGGTGAAACCGTCCAGCTAGTCCCACCGCCTTTCGCCCCGCATCTCTTTTTTGACTGGTTGCGGGCCGCAACCGCCGAGACTTTGCAAGTACTCGGCTTGCAAAATTTCCGGGGGGAGCGCGAGGGGTTTGACTATACCCTGCGGACGCCCTACGAGTATCACGACCCTAAATCCGGCAATCACTTTCTGAGCCGGGCCGGGTGGACTTGCCCGGCGACCTGTATCGAACCCCGGCTCTGCCCGGCGGTCAAAGGGGTCCGGGACTGGGATTTGGATACCGATTTGCGGGATTTCGTAGCGGGGCGGCCTGTCAAACCGTCGACCAGCGCCCGGTTAACCCTGGAACAAGCAGGTTTGCCCAACGGAGCGGCTAGTTTTACAGCGCGCTCTACCATCATGGAAAAAACTCCGCCGCCGGAACAATTTGGCGGAGTGGAAACTTTCCGGTGCCACCATTTTATGTACGGAATCGGCACGGTCCCGGCTTTGCGCCTGTATGAAGCGCGGGAGCGGCTGGTCCGGCTGGCCCTCGGCCTGGATGAGACCCGCCCTGAAACGCGGGTGGCGGTCGGCACCATTTCACATTGTCATGGAGTAGTTGCAACAATTTTACTTAAACATATTTTTTAGCCACCGGAGAAATAGACATGGTTGCTCGCACAGCCGCCGCCAGGGTTATGCAAGAGGAGCAGTTACCTTTGAATACCGTATTGCAGGGCGATTGTATCGAAGTGATGAAAGGACTACCCGATAAATCGGTGGACCTCATTTTTGCCGACCCGCCCTACAATTTACAGCTTCAAAACGAATTATGGCGGCCCAACATGACCCTGGTGGACGCGGTTGACGACGACTGGGATAAGTTTGACAGTTTCGAGGCTTACGATAACTTTACCCGGCGCTGGCTGACCGAATGCCGCAGGGTCTTGAAGGACTCCGGCACTATCTGGGTTATCGGCAGCTACCATAATATCTACCGGGTCGGCTCGATTATGATGGACCTGGGCTTCTGGATTTTAAATGACGTGGTCTTTATCAAGTTGAACCCGATGCCCAACTTCCGGGGTGTCCGTTTCACCAATGCCCACGAAACCCTGCTCTGGTGCAAAAAAAGCAAGGACCAGAAGAAATACACCTTCAATTACCAGCAGATGAAGGCGATTAACGAAGAAAAACAGATGCGGAGCGACTGGGAAATCGCCCTTTGCACCGGCAACGAGCGGCTGAAAATCAACGGCGAAAAGGTCCATAACACCCAGAAGCCGGAAGCCCTGCTCTACCGGGTCATCCTTTCCAGCACCCTGCCGGGCGACGTGGTGCTGGACCCCTTCTTCGGGACCGGCACGACCGGGGCGGTTGCCAAGAAGTTGCACCGGGACTGGATAGGCATCGAGAAAAACCCGGTCTATGTCCACGCCGCCGAAGAACGCATCGAGTCCATTCACCAGACCCATCTCGATTTCGCGGTCTTCCCGGTCCAGACCAAGCGGACCCAACCTCGCGTACCCTTCTCGGCCCTGCTCGAAAACGGCCTGTTAAATCCGGGGGTGAAACTCTATTATGCCCGGCCCGGTCGCCAGCACACTATCAGCATAGCCGAGGACGGCTCAGCCACGGTCCCGACAGCGGTGGTGCGGGCGGATAGCTCGCTCAAGTGCGGGGAGTTTGAGGGTTCGATTCACTCAGTGGGTTGTAAGGTAGGGAACGCGCCCTCCTGTAACGGCTGGGAACACTGGTGGTACCAGGGCCAGGACGGCGCGTTTCATTCGATTGACGAGTTGAGGCTAACTTTCCGCGACCTGCAAAACGCGGCGAAAGTTAGCGAAGAGCTACAGACGGGTCTTTAGCGCGCGGCAGATTAAACCAGGCGTCATTGGCAAAATCCATTTCTTCCTGGGTAAGCTGTAACTCGGTCGCGGCCAGGGTTTCGTGGAGTTGTTCGGGACGGCTGGCTCCTAAAATTGCCGAGGTGATAACCGGTTGAGCCAGCACCCAGGCCAGCGCCACCTGCGCTAAAGACCGCTGCCGCGCCTCGAAG
Organism: Chloroflexi bacterium 54-19; assembly: GCA_001898225.1. Classification (GTDB taxonomy): domain Bacteria; phylum Chloroflexota; class Chloroflexia; order Chloroheliales; family Chloroheliaceae; genus 54-19. The sequence continues at coordinate 142,649 of MKTJ01000047.1, read as the reverse complement.
AACTTGCGCAATTGTTCGACTACCTCGAACTGGGCCTCTTTCCAGTAGCGGTTCTGGTACATTTTACCCGCCGAATGGAGCGAAAAACGGGTGCCCGCTTCCACGTCCTGCCCCGGTTTGTAACGCCCGGTTAAAAAACCTCCGGCCAGTGGATTGTAAGCGATTACGCCCAGCCCTTCCTCTTTGCAGAGCGGCAGGACTTCATTTTCAATTTCCCGGTAGAGAATATTGTAGCGCGGTTGGTCCGATTCGAAACGGGCTATCCCTTTTTTATCGCTGACCCAGAGAGCTTTCCCCAACTGGTAAGCCTGGTAGTTACTGCACCCGATATAGCGAACTTTCCCGGCCTTCACCAGGCTATCGAGGGCCTCCATCGTTTCCTCAATCGGGGTTTCGAGGTCCGGGCTGTGGACCTGGTAAAGGTCGATATAGTCGGTCTGAAGCCGTTTAAGGCTGGCTTCCACCGCCGAAATGATGTATTTGCGGGAAAGGCCGCTATCGTTAGGGCCTTCGCCCATAGCGCCCCGGCACTTGGTCGCCAGGACTACCTGATCGCGCCGTTTGCGCTCTTTAATCCAGTTACCGACATATTCTTCGGTGCGACCCCGCATTTCGGGCGTGGAGCCGAGCGGATAGACATCGGCGGTATCAAAGAAAAAGACGCCACCCTCCCACGCGGTATCCATAATCGCGAAAGAGGTCTTTTCATCGGCCTGGTTGCCAAAGGTCATCGTACCGAGGCAAATCTCGCTCACTTTCAGCCCGGTGCGTCCCAGGCGTTTAATCTTCATGATTTTTCCTTTCTTATTGTTTCAGCTCTTATTGTTTGAGCCTTTGGTGGTCGTTTCCTTAATATAAATATGCCAATATACCTGAGATTATGCATGAGGTTCGCTGTCAGCCCAGAATTGTTTACAGCCAAACCTCCTGGCCTGGAATTAAGGCGCGGAAGTTAACGCCTGCCTCGTCCCAGGAATTTCTCGACGGCGATTTTGACAATTATCCGTTTCTGGTCGGCGGCGCCCCAGGCATTGTTGGCGTAAGGTCTGCCAAAATACTTCATTGAAAGTTTGTCGATATGCTCTCGCGCACCCACCTCGGTAATCTCGACCACCCGGCCCCGGCACATCACCACATCGGCGGGGTTCTCAGGGTTGGGAACATCGAAGGCCACACGAGGGTCGCGCTGCATGTTCAATAGTTTCTGGAACCCCTCGACCGTATTGATAATGACATAGGTATCGTCGGTATCGACCCAGGTTACGGTCAGGTGGGGCGAGCCGTCCGGCATAAGGGTCGCAATATGGCAATAAGCTTTAGATTTAAGCCTATCCTTGAAGCTCTGGGGCAGTTCGAGCACTGGTGGTTCCACTGGTGGTTCTCCTTTTGAAGCTTTAGCAATTTCCCGCATACCAGCCGATTGTAACACTTGCTTTTTGTGTTTCACAAAGTTACACCGCAAAAAGTGACTTTGCTTCACCCCGGTCTATAAGCTACAATTGGGTGGCATTTTACTGTAAATTGAGTCTAGCGAAACGATTGGAGTCCCCTTAAATGTCAGTCTTTGATGCTATCCGCGCCCGGCGCAGCATCGGCAAAGTCAAACCCGACCGGCCCCCTCGCGCGAAAATCGAGCGTATGCTCGAAGCCGCGACCTATGCTCCCAACCATCATACAACGGAGCCCTGGCGCTTCTTTGTCCTGACCGGCCAGTCCCGTGAAGAACTGGGCGAATTGATGGAACAATCCTTGCGGCATCGGATGGCAGAAACGAGCAGCGAGAAAGCCCAGGCCGCCCTCGCCAAAGAGCGTCACAAACCGTTGCGGGCACCCGTAGTTATCGCGGTTGCCAGCGTCCGGCCTGAGAACCCGAAAATAGTGGATATTGAGAACGTGGAGGCGGTTGCCGCCGCCATCCAGAATATGTTGCTGGTGGCGGAAGAAGAAGGGCTGGTCTGCATCTGGCGAAGCGGCGACCCGGCCCGCGACCCACGTATTAAAGCCTTTTTCGGCCTGGACCCGGACGAGCATATCGTGGGGTTTGTCTATGTAGGTTACGCCGCTATCCCTCGGCCCGAACGCATCCCCGCCCCCTTCCAGGCTAAAACCCGGTGGTTGGGCTGGGAAGAATAACACGGGCGTTAAACAGACCTTATGGGTGGCCTTTAAGGGCACAGCGTGGAAAACGGAAGGGTGTTTGAAACAGGATTAAAGATTAAAACTGATTCAAAAAAATTTTAACCGCCTTTCATTCAATGTTTACGAGCGATGTGTACCATCTAGCGAAAGAAGTAAATCTATGAGTAAAGCGAATGGAAACAAGAACGGGACTGCCAAAGGGGTGATAACCTCGAAAAACGAAACGGCCCTGGACACCCCGACCAGCATCGAAACTACCGAACCAATTGCCGCTCCCCAGCAGGAATTGCATGGTAAGCCGGAAGAAGTAGCCAACAGCCTTGAAACCGGGACCAAGATCGAGACCCAGGCCGGTACTCAAACCGGAACCCAGGCCCTGCCACAAAAAGAGAACCCGGAGGAAAAAGAAAAGGACAAGGGCAAAATTACCGGGGCGACCCCGATGGTCGTAGCAGGACGGGAGTATGTAGCCGCCCAATTAAAGAAGATGCGCGAGGCTGAACCTACCGCCAGGGAGGGTAAGGACCGCGAGGGCGTCCACGATATGCGAGTGGCGACCCGACGTCTGCGCGAGAACCTACGCCTTTTAGGGGAAACCGTCTTTGACCCGGCGGAAACCGCAACCCTGCGTAAAGAGCTTAGAAAGTTGGCCCAGACCCTTGGCGAAGCTCGCGACACTGATGTTTTCCTGGAACATCTCGATACCTACGACGCCCAACTCCCGGTGGACGAACGGGCGGGCCTGGAACCGCTCCGCAAACAACTCCACAAACGCTACAAACGGAGCCACAAAGCCCTGCGGAAACTTTTGGACGACCCTAAAATCCAAAACCTTTATGACGACCTGGAAAAATTTTCCAGGGATAAAAAGGTTATCGCCGACAGCGCCGACCTGGATAGCCCGGAGGTCGCGCCTAGCCTGGTAAGGCATTTCGTGGGCAGTTTTATCTGGCGGCGTTACGAGAGCGTGCTGGCCTACGATACGGCGATTAGCCCGGAGACTTCCGAGGAAACGCTCCACCAGTTACGAATTGCTTTCAAAAGGCTGCGCTATACCATCGAATTTTTCGAGGACGCCTTGCCGCCAACGATTAAAAGCCTCCACGACCAACTGGTCCAGGCCCAGGACGACCTGGGAGCAATTCACGATGATTATGCCGCTAACCTTTACCTGGCCCAGACGGTTCTCGATACCAGAAAGCCGGATGAGGCGTTATTAAAATACCGCGACAGCCGGGAAGTTGACAGCCGGAAAATGCGGCAGGATTTCCTCCAAAGGTGGATAGTCTTAAGCGGCGCCAGGTTCAAGAAGCAACTGGCGACCGAAATCGCCAACATGGTCACTCACTAAAAGCCGGGTTAAGGAGGTCTGTCCGTTTGCAAAATGGATAAAAATTCCTGGCCGAATTGGCTAAAAGCTGGTCTTCTTTATGCTATTAGGATTTGTGATAGGAAGCTTAGAAAGTAACTAAGTTGGGTTAAGCGAGAAAGTAACTGAACGGGTAGTTAAAAAGCTCAAAAAGGGTATATACTACCTTAATAACAAATCCTAATGGAAATAATGTAGTAAGAAAGCTGAATGGCTTCAACGGTGAAGGGACAGGCAGCGGAAGGAGTAGAGACGGTGGAACAGCGAGATGAATTTATAACACAGGTGCTTTCAACCATAGATGAAGCGGAAGTTTTGACGATTTTCTTCCCGAATTTAGGCCGGGCCCTGGTGGTAGATGTGCGCCGGAACCTGGAAGAAGGGCCGCTGGTTAAGGTGGTTGGGCAGGTCAATTCGATGGAAGAACGCATGGCAGCTATCGAAAAGATGCGACCAGGGCTGGGGCGGGTCCGCAGCATCGCGGGGATACCCTGGGCCAAGTCTATCCGCACCCTGCAAGAAAACGGCGTGATTGCCCGGTTGGAGCAACGCCTGGTCAGGGCCGGGGAGAATCCTTACGAAGCAGCTTACGCCTGCGACAATGCCTTCAAGACCTTGCAGGAACTTGAAAAGAAACAGTGGGTTAGCGTAATCAAGGGTAAGAACTCTCTCTATAAAAACATCTGGGAAGCACCGAGGGTCTAGCCACTTCCTCCACCTGTGGTGAGCAGGTAGGCCCTGGGTTCAACGCAAACCAGGATTTCCGTTAAGTCCACTCCTCCTATAAAAAATTAAAAGCGACCCCTTTTGAGGCCGCTTTTCTTGTGCCCGCAAAACGCATCAACGAGCAGGGGTGGGAGTGGAATGATTATAGCGGATGGTTTCGCCAAAGTTGGAAATGTAGGGCAACGGGTCAGTATTTTCGCCATTCAGTCCACTAAAAGTTAATTCAAAGTGCAAATGAATACCGACGGCATCCCCGGTTGTGCCAATGATACCGATTTGCTGGCCTTTGCTGACAACCTGACCGGGCACGACCCCAACACTCGCGAGGTGAGTGTAACGGGTGTAGATATTGTGACCGTGGTCAATGACGATGGTATTCCCGGCTTTGTCGTCCTGCCACCCGGCGCTAACCACCGTCCCTTGATAAGAGGCAAGAATGGGCGTACCATCGGGTGCTGCAATATCTATCCCATCGTTTTTCTGACCATCTACCAAATCCCCAAACTGGCTTATTAATATACCTCTTCCTTTGACCGAAATCGGATAAGCCAGCGACATTTGGAGAACTACCGACGGAACTCCTTTTTGAGTATTGACCGTGGGAGTGGCGATAGCAGCGGCACCCACCCCAACGGGTTTTTCTTGACTGCTGGCCGGGCCAGGTGCGGTAACATTTAGTGAAAAGACCAGGGAAATTACCAGGAGAAAACAGGCCAGGGTCGCGCCCAGGCTCAACCCCCAGCGGGCCAGGTTAGTGACCCGTTTCCTGGCCCTGGTCTGCTGCCAGCCGCGCACCATCGCCCGGAGCGTGGTAGGGTCGGGCGTATCGGTTTTGTAGTCGGCCAGAAGGCGGCTATCGGCTTGTAAAAGAAATTCGTCCCGGCGCAACCCGTTTAGCAGGTCTTTTTGCGGCCCGGTCAGGGTTGAGTCAGGGTCAAGCAGCGCCGTTTCAAGGCTGGACCAGGCCGTTTCAGGCTGTTCACCGGAAAGATAATCGTCCAAAACTGTCTTATAATTACCCTGGGATTTATCAGGTGTCTTCATAATCTTTATTTCCCTAATTTTCGTCCTGTTCCGCCTTAAAATTGCGCCGGAAGGCCAGCCGGGCCCGGTGCAAGCGGGCCCTCACGGCGTTGGCATTCAAGCCTAAAACCTGGCCGATTTCCTCAATACTTAGGTCGTGATAAAACCGCAACAGCAGCACCGCCGCCTGGTCTTTTGGTAGGCGGTTCAGGGTGGCGACCACCTGGCGGCTGGCTTCGGCGGCAAGCGTGAAATCTATAGGGCCGGGCGAATCATCCAACTGCCAGGCCGGGGTTAGTCCGCTATCTTCGGGCTGTCCTTTGAGGAAGTCGAGCGAAAGCCAGCGGCGGCGTTTGCGGGCCTGGGAATAGGTGATAGCCCGGTTAGTGGCGATTTTGTAGAGCCAGGGCTTGAACTGTAAATCCCGGTTGCCGGACCAGCGCGAGAGCGCTTTGTAGGCCCGGTAGAAAGTTTCCTGGGTCAGGTCGGCGGCGGCTTCGGCGTCACCCACCAACCGCAACAAATAGACCTGGATGGAACCCCAGTACATTTCGACCAGCGCGACAAAGGCAGCCTCGTCGCCCGACCGGGCCAGTTTCACCAGGCTTTCCTCGGCAACCACCGGGCCAGGCGAAATCGAGGCTGGTTCACCTTTCTTATCCGGCCTGGCGGACACTTCTTTTGAAATTAGCGAAAAACCTTTCAGGTTTAGCAAAATACTTTTGTGGCCTTTTCTATCCTTACCTTAAATGAATAATTTTTCTGAGAAATCAGAAATTTCTGCCCGCGAGTTTTGGAAGTTGCAACTCTATTTTCTATAACCCCGGGTTAAGCTGATTTTGTACGGTTTGAAAAGCTTTGAAATAAAATCAACACATCAAATTTAACACAATAAAACATGAGTCATCCCGAATTTTGAAGTTGGGATGACTCATTTCATTTTGAAATATCTTTTACACCTGAGAAAGCTTACCCATAACAGGTAAAGCCTCCACATTGTCATTCCGAGCGCAGCCGAGGAACCTCAGCGCCGATGGCGAATATTACTGCCTCCCAAGCTACCTTGTTTTGAAAGGCAAGGAGTTGAGTTTAGATAACCCAACGGACCAGATATTGTCCAACGGTACCCACAAGTGGGTGCCCAAGATTCCTCGCTGCGGCTCGGAATGATAAGGTCAAAGGTTTCTCTTTGTGTTAATTACCCTGCTTAATTTTGAGTTTAAAGTTCGGGATGACTCATGTTCTTGTTCTTTATGCGAAATTAGTTGCGGAGCGGTTTACCTTTCATAAGAAGGTTTTGCATACGCTCCTGGGTCTTCGGCTCTTTGCAGAGGGCGATAAAAGCTTCGCGCTCCAAATCGAGCAAAAACTGCTCGTCCACTTCCTGGGCCGGGCTGGCCGTATTGCCACCGGTCAAGACATAGGCGAGTTTGTAGGCAATCAGGGCGTCGTGTTCACTGATGGTTTTGGTCAGCACCAACCCGTCAATGACTTGCTCGATAGCCAACCGGCCACCTTCACCCGGCAGTTTGAAGACCGGCTTTTCAGGCGGCTTGTAATCGCTGGCGGCCAATTCGAGCGCGTCAGCCTTCGCTTCCGTGATAAGGCGGTCCTTCGAGAGCGTAATCGTGTCGGTCTTGCGCAGGAAACCGAGCGACCGTGCTTCCTCGGCGCTGGTCGAAACTTTGGCGTAAGAGATAGTCTCGAAAGCCTTCTGGACCGGCGGCATGGGGCCACCCATCCCGCGCATCTTCTGAACCTGGCGCAGCAAGAGTTCTTTGCAACCGCCACCGCCCGGTATCAGACCCGCGCCGACCTCGACCAGGCCGATATAGCTTTCGCCATAGGCCCGGACCTTCGCCCCGGCCATCACGACTTCGGCCCCACCGCCGAGGGTACGGCCAAACGGCGCAACCACCACCGGCTTGGGCGAATATTTCAAGGCCATGTTAAAGTCCTGGAAGGCTTTGACACTCTTTTCCAGTTCGCCCCACTGCTCCTGGCTGGCAGCCATGAGGGCCAGGAACAGGTTCGCCCCGGCGGAAAAGTCGTCGGCTTCGTTGGAAATCACCAGGGCCTTGTACTTATCGCTGCCGTTGAGGGTCGAAAGAGCCCGGAAGCCGAGACCAACCATATCGGGGTCAATCGAGTTCAACTTGGCGTGAAATTCGAGTAACAAAACCCCGTCACCAAGGTCGAGCAGACTGGCGCTCTCGTTGGTACCGAGGATATTGGCTTTATCCTGTTTCACCTTCGACAGGCGAATAATATTGGAATTATCGGGCAAGATTTTGTAGCGCTCTTCCTTAAAATCCCAGTATTTCTTCTTGCCGTTTTGCTCGATGTAAAAGAAGTCCTGGCCGCGATTGATAAAATCAATAATCCACTGGGGCACCTGGCGGCCTTCCTGGCGCATACGCTGGACACTCTTGAGCGGACCGATAGCATCCCAGGTCTCGAAAATACCTGCCTCCCAGTTGTAACCCCACTTCATGGCGTTATCAATCGTCAGGATGTCGTCGGCGATTTCGGGCAAACGGTTGGCGGTGTAGAGCAGGGTATCGGCCAGCACCTCCCAGGCGAATTTCCCGGCCCGGTCGTCCAGGTTGACCAGGGTGTCGATGCGTTTGGCCGGACTGGACCGCCTTTCGGCTTCCTCCAACCGGGTATCGGCCAGCGGCTTGGTCTCCTGCTCGCGGTATTCCAGGGTCGCCGGGTCGAGAGCCAGGATTTGGGTCTGGCCGCCCACCTTGGTCTTTTTGTAAAAACCCTGGCCGGTCTTATCGCCAAGCCATTTGTTTTCGGCCATCTTCTGGACCCACTCCGGGAAGCGGAACAGTTCGCGCTGCTCGTCGTCCGGGGCGTTATCGTAGACGTTCTGGGCCACGTGCAGCGAGGTATCGAGACCGACCAGGTCGCTGGTACGGAAGGCCGCGCTCCTGGGCCGCCCGCTGGCCTTACCCAGGATGGCGTCCACTTCCTCGACCTTTAGCCCGGCCTCGGCCATCCGGTTGAGGGTCGCCATAAAGCCAAAGATGCCGATGCGGTTGGCGACAAAGTTGGGGGTGTCCTTCGCCATAATGACGCCCTTGCCCATTTTTTCTTCGAAGAAATTCCGCATGAAATCAACCAGGGCCGGGTCGGTGTGAGGTCCGGCCACCAGTTCCATCAACTTCATATAGCGCGGCGGGTTGAAAAAGTGGGTAATGAGGAAACGGCGCTGGAAATCTTCGGGCAGACCTTCGGTCATGGATGCCAGGGAAATTCCGCTGGTGTTGCTCGAAATTATCGCTTCGGGTGAAACCACCTCGACCAGCCGTTTCAACACCGCCCGTTTGATGTCGAGCCGCTCAACTACTACTTCGATTATCCAGTCACACTCGGCCAGTTTGGACCAGTCGTCCTCGAAATTGCCTGGTGTAACCAGTTCGGCATATTTCGGACTGTAAAAGGCGGCAGGACTGGCCTTGAGGACTGTTTGCAAGCCGTTGTTCGCCAGGTAATTTTTGATTTCACGCAATTCGGCCCGACTGAAAGGTACTTCTTTGGGTTCACCGTTAAAGGCGTCCCGCCCGCGCAGGGTAGTGCTGTCGGCGTCTTTCAGAGCGGCGACGGCTTCTTCGGCGGCGGACTGGCCGATTAGCAAACCTCGGTTGCGCTTGACGGCCTGAATTACCGCCTCGGTGGCCGAGTTACCGGGCACAATATCGAGTAATAAAGAAGGTATACCGGCGTTTGCCAGGTGAGCGGCAATCCCCGCACCCATGACCCCGGCCCCTAAAACGCCGACTCGTTCAATTTTGTAGGTCATAGCAAACCTCCTAATTGAGCCGTTCAACGATGGTCGCCAGGCCCTGACCGCCACCGATGCACATCGTTTCCATCGCCAGGTGGGCGTCAAACTGCTGGATGTCATTCATCAGGGTCGCCATGATACGGGCCCCGCTACAGCCGAGCGGGTGGCCGATGGCAATCGCCCCACCTTTGAGGTTTAGCTGCTTTTCGTGGTCAATACCGAGTTCGCGCATAACCACAATCGCCTGGCTGGCAAAAGCCTCGTTTAGCTCAATAACATCAATGTCTTCGATAGTCAGGCCGGACCGCTGCAAAGCTTTGCGTACCGCCGGGATAGGGCCAACCCCCATCAATTCCGGTTCGACCCCGGCCACGGCCATGGTAATAATCCGGGCCAGCGGTCTGAGGCCAAGTTCGCGGGCTTTGCCGAGGCTCATGACGACCGCGGCGGCGGCACCGTCGTTGAGCGGGCTGCTATTTCCGGCGGTCACGCTGCCGTCGGCCACAAAAACGGGTTTGAGGCTGGCAAGTTTTTCCATGGTGGTATCGGCACGAGGGCCTTCGTCATTTTCAAAAACACGGCCATCGGGGAGCGTTACGGGGATAATCTCGTCTTTGAACATGCCCTCTTTCTGGCCTTTGATTGCCCGCATGTGCGAATGGTAGGAAAACTCGTCGAGTTCCTCGCGCTTGAGACCCCATTTCTTGACCACGTTTTCTGCCGTCAGGCCCATCGGGATATAGACTTCGGGGAAGCCGGACTTGCCGCCGACCAGTTTTTTGTTAAAGGAAGGGTTGAAACCACCCATCGGCACCCGGCTCATGCTTTCAATGCCCCCGGCCACGAAGACCTCGCCAAAGCCCAGCATAACGTTCTGGGCGGCCATGTTGATGGATTGGAGGCCACTGGCGCAGAAACGGTTGACCGTGACACCCCCGGCGCTGACCGGAATTCCGCTCAGAATGCCGATGTTACGGGCCACATTCAAACCCTGCTCACCCTCCGGCATCGCGCAACCAAAAATTACGTCTTCGACCAGGTTCGGGTCCAGGTTGCCCGCCCGTTCCAGGGCGGCTTTAACTACCAGGGCGCCCAGGTCGTCAATGCGAACGTCCTTCAAACTGCCTTTGGAGGCTCGGCCAACCGGGGTCCGAACGGCGCTGACAATTACCGCCTCCCGGTCGCCTAATTTATCAAAACTGGTTCCAACTTTTGCTGGTTCTGTTGTCATGGCTATCCTCCTTTGGTGCCTTAACACGAAGCGGGACACAGAATAGAATAATATATTCTATGTATCAATTTTACCAGATTGGCCTCATTTCGCCTAATTTAGTAGCCGGGGACCAGTAGCCCCTGGCCGGTAACCTCCAAAAATTAGCTTTGTGGCCTGTTAAGGCTGAAAATAGCCTTGGGCCTGGTCAGGAATAAATTAAATAGAAAGGACTGAGACATTAGAGTTTGTTAAATCATTCCATTTTGGTATGAAATCCCTGACTACCGGCTACCGACCCCTGACTACTTTCGTCTTTTCAAGATAAGTATACTCTGGTATACTGAATTTCAATTGGAGCGATAACTTTAGCTAAACGCTAACGGTCACCTCCTCTGTCTGTATTACCAAGTTAATTAGTAGGTGTAATGTTAAAACTCGCTTTCTGGCGTAACTTTGAAGTTCCCCTTTTCATCGCCATGATTTTTACATGCCTTTTTGGCATAGCGATGATTCACAGCGCCGTCATGTACGACCCGCTTTTGAGTACCGCCGGGTTGGAAATGAACCAGCTAACGGTCGGCCTATGCGTGGGCCTGGTTTTCTTCTTTGTCCTCAGTCGTCTTGATTATCATTTTTTCGAAAGCTGGCAGTTCTTTATCTATATCGGCTGCGTCGGCCTATTGCTGCTGGTCGAGTTTTTGGGCTTAACCACCCTCGGTTCGACCCGCTGGATAACCATTGCGGGCGTCCGGGTGCAACCTTCCGAACCGGCCAAACTGCTGGTTATTTTGATGCTGGCCCGCTTCTACGTCACCAACGAACACCGCATCAAGCGCATCCCGGTCTTTATCTTCTCGATGCTTCAGATTGGCCCGATTGCCGCGCTCATCTTTATCGAGCCTGACCTCGGAACCACCATGGTCATCGTGGCAATCTGGCTCGGCATGACCTTTGTGGCCGGGGCCGACTGGCTGCACATGGTCACCCTGATTTTTCTCGCCATCCCGCTTCTGCTCTTAGTCTGGAACCTGGGACCGCTGACCGGCGGTAAATACCAGGTGTTCCAGCCCTACCAGGAAGCCCGTATGGCCCTCTTTCTCGACCCGGAACAAGACCCCAACGGCGAAGGTTATAATCTTATCCAGTCACGCGAATCGGTCCAGGACGGCAAATTGCTCGGCCAGGGCTATAGCGAAGGGATTCATAACAAGTACGACCTGCTTAAAATCCGCCACGCCGACTTTATTTTCTCGGTAATTGCGGAAGAATTTGGCTTTGTAGGGTGCGTCGCGGTCCTGGCGGTGCTGCTACTGATGCTCTCAAGAGTGATAACGGTCGCCAAAAAAGCCGCCGACCCTTATGGCCGGTATATTTGTATTGGCGTGGCAACCATGCTCTTTTTCCAGATATTTATCAATGTCGGGATGAACCTGGGCCTGATGCCCGTGACCGGTATCCCGCTACCTATGATAAGCCACGGGAGTAGTTCGCTCTGGACGACCCTGATGGGCCTGGGCCTGGTCGAGAGTGTGGCCTTGCGGCACAAACGGGAACAGCAGTGGTACTACCGCACCGGTCCCGGCAAAGAATAGCCCCATATCTTAAGGTTAGCCCATGAGCTTACGCACTTTATTGCCAAAAATCCGCAACCTGTTTCTTTATCTCCTGGCAATCAGTGTGCTGGTGGGTGGGGCTTATAACGCCATCCTGCTGCTTAGAAACGGCCTGGAAAGCTTCCAGCCTTTGCAACTTGAGGTCGCGCCACCCCAATCACTCACCGGCAACGGCACCACTAACCCGAATACGAATACCAATCCATCGGGGCGGCCCGGCACGACCGCCCCCCTGACCAACCGGGTCGTACTGGTGGTTGTCAATGGGATGGGGTTGAATGATACCGAGGCCCTCCCGGCCTTGCAGACCGAAAACGTCAAACTGCTCAGCACCGGGGCCAACCTCTTTACCGGCCCGGTCCAACCCCAGGTCCCAGCCCTGGTCACGCTCCTGACGGGCACCACCTACGAGCTGAGCGGGGGTTTTACCCTGAACCCGGCCCAACCTTCCCTGACCGCTCCTACCACCACCACCCAATTAGGCCAGTTTGATAACCTGTTCGCGGCGGTCAAACGCAGCAACTTTACCACGGCCTTTTTTGGCACCAACGATTGGTTCAACGCGGTGCCGCCCGACCTGCTCGACGCTTATACGGCCTTCGACCCCCGCCAACCGGCCAGCGACATTGTCGGGCGCGCCCTCGACTTTATAAAGAAGAAGTCGGCCAACTTTACCGTGGTGCAACTAAACTCGGTCAACCGCGCCCAGACCGACTACGGCTATAACTCGAACCAGGCTATCCAGGCCCGGCAAGACCTCAATAACGCCCTGGCAAAGTTAGTCGGCGGTGACCTAGATTTGCACTCTACCGCTCTACTCATTACGGGCGACTTTGACGAAAGCGTTAAGGCGGGTGACCGCTGGACGGTGCCGCTGGTGATGCTCGGCCAGGCGGTCCAACCCGGTGACAAAATCTGGGGCCGCCAGGAAGACATTACCAGCACGATTGCGGCGCTTTTGGGGGTGGAAATTCCCCGGCATAACCAGGGCCAAATCCTGGGTAGCCTGCTGGCGATGCCCGCGATTGACCGGGGTGAAAAATACCTTGCCCTGGCCGAACAGCAGCAAGCCCTCGATATAGCCTACCGCAACCGCTTGAACCTGGTGCTGCCCCTGGCCGTCAACGATTCGCAGGCCCTTGATGCCGAAAAGAATGTGAAGGTAGCGCGCCAGAATTACCAGTCCGGCTCTTACGACGGCATCCCGACCCTGGTCTCGGCGGTGGTGCGCTACGTCCATTCGGACATGCAGGACGCCAGCGAGGAATGGTTCGGGGCGGTACGCTGGCAACGGGCTATCCTGGCAGTCGTACTGCTGGCCCTCCCTCTCTTGCTCCTGTTAATCTGGCGGTCGCCCCTGGCGCTGCTGGCGGCGGGAGCGGCCCTGGTAGCGGCGGTGGTGCCTTACGGCATCTACGTCTTACAGGGGCGGAGTTTTGACTTTAACGCGACCAGCCTGGCTGCTTTGCTGGAAACCGCGCCCTGGCGAGCGGCTATCGGGGTGGCGGTGGGCCTGCTCATACCGACCCTGTTTTTCGACTGGACCGAACGGCGACGCATCAAACGCTACGGACGGATTGACCTGCGCTACCAGCAAATCGCCGACCTGCGCCAGGATAAATTCCCGGTACGGCGGCTGTTTACCTGCTGCGCCCTGATGCTCGGCTGGCTGGCCTACTTTAGCGGGTTCGTCTGGTTCGTCTGGTATTACTGGCGGTTCGGCTACTTCGGCCCGCTGGTGGGGCAACCGGCGCTCCTGCCCGATACCAATTCCAATTTCCTCGAATTCTTTGCCCTGGGCAACCTGTGGGGTTTGGCCTGGGCCATGCTGGCCGCACCGCCACTCCTGATGGGACTTTACTGGATTAAACGGAGTTTCAGGGGCGAACTTCTCGATAAAGAGGTCGAAATCGAGGAGGAAGAACTCGATATTCTGCAACAACAACGCCCCGGCGCGGAAGCGGGTATCATCAAGCTCTAGGTTTCCAATTTTTATATTTTGCAAAGAGACGGTTGAAGTTATTGACAGGCCGTCTTTTTTGTTTTATACTTTTGTTAGTTAATTGACTGGTCAGTTAATTAAATTAAAGGAACAATCGCTTATGGCTCGGCCCGCCACCAATCACGAAACCCGCAAAGCTGAGATCGTCGCGGCAGCCCTGAAAAGCTTCGCCGTCTACGGCTATGAAGGCACTTCCAACAAGACAATTGCCCAGCAGGGCGGCTTCAAAAGCCCGGCCCTGATTTATCACTACTTTCCGGGTGGTAAGCCCGAACTTTTCCAGGCTTGCCTGGACGAATTCCAACCCATGAAGAATTTCCAGGAGGTAATCGAGAAGGACTTCGAATTACCTATTGAGGAATACTTGCGGGAGGTCGGTCTCAATTACCTGAAAATGGTCGGGGATGAAACGGTCCGCTCGGTTATCCGACTTGTTATGACAGAAGCGCCGCGCTTCCCCGAACTGGGTGAAATCCTGCCCCGGCGGTTAGTGCCCCTCCTGGTCCAGCCGACCCTGTTTTACCTGGCCCGCTATTCCAGCCAGCACAACCTGCCGGTATCCCAGCCGATGGCCCTGGTATTACAGTTTTTCGGGCCGCTTTTCGCCCGGACGCTGCTCCGTATCGTAGGAGCAAACGAAGCGCAGGTCATGGTGCCTTTCCCCTCGGACGAAGAACTGGTCGAAACCCTGGTAAAAACCTTCTTACACGGCTTCTTGAACCAACCCGGCGAGGAAGCCGGACCAAAGGAGTAAAAGCGATGAGTGAAAATAACGGCCCGGCCATCCATATTGAAGGCATCAAAAGAAGCTACGGCCATATCGAGGCCCTGCGCGGGGTCGATATGCAGGTCGAGAAGGGAACCATTTTCGGGCTGCTCGGCTCGAACGGGGCCGGGAAATCGACCCTGATAAAAGTCCTGGTCGGCAGCACCCGGCCCTCCGCAGGGCACGTCCGGGTGCTGGGGCTCGACCCTTTCAAAGACGCCCGCAAGTTGAGGGAGTTGCTCGGCTATATGCCCCAGGCCCCGGCCCTCTACGAGGACCTTTCGGCCCGCGACAATATCCACTTTTTCGGCGCATCCCATCGCTTGCCGGACCTGGCCGGGCAGGTCGAAAGAGTACTGACCTTTACGGACCTGGTAGCGCGGGCCGGGGACGCGGTGAGCGGGTTTTCAGGCGGTATGAAACAACGGGTCTCGCTTGCCTGCGCCCTGGTCCACCAACCCCAGGTTCTTTTCCTGGACGAACCGACCGCCGGGGTAGACCCCCTGCTCAAAGAGGCTTTCTGGGAACATTTCCGCCAGTTAGCCTCGGAGGGTGTCACCCTTTTTATCAGTACGCACCTGATGGACGAAGCCCTGCTGTGTGACAAACTGGCGATTATGCGGGCTGGGACGGTGCTGGCCTGCGATACCCCCCAGAACATTTTGCTAAGGGGTAACTCGACTGTCAAAATCTGGCGCGGTCAAAAGCTCGAACGCGAGACCATTTCACAGTACCCGACCCAGTTGCCCGGCCTCCTGCAAAGTTATGGTCTCGACCCGGCTATCACCAAACTCGAACTCGACCAGGACAACCTCGAAACGATTATGCTCCGGTTGATAAACGACAAACCAGGAGCCGGGCAAACCGTGGATGCCCAGGTTTAAAACGGGGCTGTCTAATTAACCTCTCCAGGACTTTTTTGAAAGAGCTAAACCGATGAAGAACGAAAAGCCAGGATTACCTTATATCGCCAACCGGATAAAAAATATCCTTTTCCCGCCGCTCCACCTGGTGCCTTTTCCGGCAGGAATCACCATCGAAAGAAACGTGGCGATACCGATGCGGGACGGCAAAAATCTGCGGGCCAACATTTTCAGGCCCACTAAAGAAGGAATTTACCCGGTCATAATGTCGGCCCATCCTTACGGTAAAGACGAATTTAACCGCAAAGCCTGGTACGGCGTGCGCTGTAACCTCCAATTTCGCCTGATAAATCAGCCCGGTCCGGTGGCAATGTCGGAGTGGACCAGTTGGGAAGCGCCCGACCCGGCCTTCTGGGTACCTAAAGGCTATGCGGTCATCAATATTGACCTGCGCGGTTTTGGCACCTCGGACGACAAAGGCCAGGGCGAAGTCCTTTCGGACCAGGAAGCGGGAGACTATTTCGACTGTATCGAGTGGGCGGCAGCGCAGCCCTGGTCAAGCGGCAAAGTCGGCTTGAACGGGGTATCGTACCTGGCAATCAGCCAGTACAAGGTCGCCGCGCTCAACCCGCCTCACCTGGCCGCGATTTGTCCCTGGGAAGGCTTTTCCGATTTTTACAAAGACCTGGGCTATCCGGGCGGTGTCCGCGAGGACGGCTTTGCCAAGTTATGGGGTAACATGGTTCCTTCGCGCACGAATGTCCGCACCGAACAGCTAAATCACCCCCTCCGGGACGAATGGTACCGGGCGGTGACGCCGGATTTATCAAAAATAACCGTCCCGGCCCTGGTCTGCGGCAGCTTTTCCGACCAGTGTCTCCATACTAACGGCTCGTTCCGGGCCTTTAGAGAGATAAGTTCGACCCACAAATGGCTCTACACCCACCGGGCAGGCAAGTGGGCCGCCTACTACAGCCCCGAAGCCCAGGCTTTCCAGCAAAGATTCTTTGATTATTTTCTCAAGGGTGAGCCGAACGGCATGTTAGAGGTGCCACCTGTAAAGCTAGACGTAATGGATACCGGCAAGGAAATCCACCGGAGCAGGGCCGAACAGAGTTTTCCGCCCACCGGCACCCAATGGCGAACCTTCTATCTCGATGGGGCTACCGGGCAACTGGCTGCAAACCTGCCCGCCGCCAAACAGGAAACTTCCTTTGATATGCAAAAAGGCCAGGCCACCTTTGAATGGGTCATGCCGGAAGACCTGGAAATTACCGGGCAACCCGTGTTAAAGGTTTTTATTAGGGTGGAAGGGGCGAGCGACCTGAACCTGTTCGCAGGTTTACGCAAAATCAGGGATGGTAAAAATGTGCCGTTTGAAGGCTCCTACGGCTTCGGTTATGACGTTGTCACCAAGGGCTGGCAGAAAGCCTCTTTACGAAAGCTGGACCCGGCGACCAGCCAGCCAAACCAGCCCGAGCACGCTTTTGCAGAGAGCCAGCCGCTCCAACCGGGTGAAATCGTCACCCTCGAATTTTCGCTCCTGCCCTCGGCTACTTTCTTCAAGAAAGGGGATGTCGTGCGCCTGGCCCTGCAAGGTCACTGGCTCTTTGGCACTATCCTGCCAATCAACGGTCCCGCTAAATACGAAACCAGCCCGGCGGGAACCTGCACCCTCTTTTGCGGCGGCGACTATCCCAGCCAGCTAACCATCCCGGTCAACCCGGTCTAGCCGGCAAAATCAAGGGTAGAATCAGAAGTAATTTTATTAAACCAGGAGGTTTTATATGGCAACCTCGGTCACTTTATCTCAGGAACAAACCGGCCACACGACCCTGCCAGCCGTGGCGCGGACCCTGGCGGTCCTCAAACGGGTGCTAAAGCAGTTAGTAAGAGACCGCCGCTTCCTGGCCCTTTCTATCGCGGCCCCTTTGTTAATAATGTACCTGTTAAAAATCTTTTTCGATAGCCTGGGGAACTTTGGACCGAGCCGCTATATCGTCCCGGCAGGCGCGCTGATTATCCACTTCCTGACCTATATCCTTTGCGCTATCGTGCTGGTCCGGGAACGCACCGCCCAGACCCTTCCCCGGATGCTGGTCAACGGCTACCGCCGGGCCGAAATCATCCTGGGCTACCTGGCGGCCTATACCATCCTGGCGACCATCCAGACCCTGATTGTCCTTTTCGAACTGGCCTGGGTCTTCAATCTTGATTACGACCTGGGTAAACAGTTATCGATTTACCTGGTGAACTGGCTGCTGGCCGTTATCTCGATTTCGCTCGGTATTTTCTTGTCGAATTTCTCGGAAAACGAGGGGCAGATGCTGCCGACCATCCCGCTGGTAATCCTGCCCTCGGTCTTTTTGTCCGGCTTTCTAATCAACGTGGATAAATTGCCCGGCTGGATAGAGTGGTTAAGCAGGCTGACCCCGCTCTACTACGCCAATACAGTCCTGCAATCGCTGATAAAACCGGGCGGGGAACTCAGCCAGGAATGGCCGAGTCTGCTGGGGCTGCTACTTTACGGGATTATTGTGCTGGTCCTGGCAACTTTTACGCTAAAGGAACAAGAATAATTTCTGAAGATTTGCTAACAGGCTGAAAAAGTGTTATTAAAGGTTTGTAAGAAGGCAGGTGATTGGCAGGCATATAAACCGGAGTTATCAATTTCATGGAATCTTCCGAAAACAATTCCTATAAATTTAATAAAGATACCCTCCGGCAAACCGATAAGCTTTCCAGCCGGAGAGCCCCCAAAATCCCGGTCCTGCGGCAGTTGTCCCAGGGGTTAGCCGGGGCGAACCACCTGATTCCCGAAGTGCGGCGGACTGTCAAACCGGCAACCCATGTCCAGGGAACCCAGGAAGAACCGCTCCGGGTCGAGACCATCGAATACAACAAAATGCGCTGGATTAACATCGAACGGCCCGGCAACGCCGAACTAACCTGGCTGCACCAGCACTTCGATTTTAACCCGCTCCACCTGGAAGATATTACCAGCCGTTTGCAGCGCCCTAAGATTGACGATTACGAGGACTACCTTTTTATCGTGCTTCACTTCCCGGTCCACATGAAGACCGAGCAGGTGACGGTCGCGGCGGAAATTGATATTTTCCTCGGCCCTGACTATGTCGTGACCGTTACGGACGGTAAGTTGCGCCCCCTGAACCGGCTGTTCGAGCAATCTCGAAATAATTCCGGCAAACGGCACGGCGTAATGGGCCGGACCCCCTCGTTCGCGGTCTACCGGATTATTGACGTGCTGGTGGACTATTGCTTCCCCGGCATTAACAAACTGGCCGAAAAGCTGGAAGAATTGGACGACAAAATTTTTACCAGCAGTTCGACCGATGTTATCCAGGATATTTCAATCCTCCGGCGCGATATTATCGCCTTCCGCCGGATTATCAAACCGCAAATCTCGGTTATCGCCAGCCTCGAACACCGCCGCCGCACCAACGACCAGGAAGAAATGGAAGCCTTCTATAGCGACATCAGCGACCATATCAGCAAAATCTGGGATTCGCTGGAAGAATATAAAGAGATTATCGAGAGTCTGAGCGCAACCTACGACTCGCTCACTACCCACCGTCTTAACCAGGTCATCAAGACCCTGACCATTATCTCGGTCATGCTTTTGCCGCTAACCCTGATTAGCGGTCTTTACGGCATGAACGTCAGCCTCCCTTTTTCCGAGGAACCCTGGGCCTTCTTCCTGATTTTATTCTTCTTGCTCATTACCGCTGGCGGGATGCTGGTATTCTTCCGCAGCCGCAAATGGCTTTAGTCTGGCCGGGGCACGAAGACTTCCAGGGCCGCCGGGTGGACCTTAAACCGTAAGGGCGTGCGCTGGCAAACTTCGCCATCCAGGTTAACCCGGTGCGTGCGGCGGGTTTCGACAAGCACCTCGGTCGTATTGAAGTGCTGGACTTTAGGGTGTTTGACGTAGCTGCCATCCAGCAGACCGGGAATTATCCGGGCCAACTCCAATAACCCCATTTCTTCCAGGACCGTCACGGATAGCAAACTGTCGTCAAGGGTAGCGTCGGGCGCGCTAACAATACCGCCCCCGAAGTAGCGCCCGTTGGCAACCGCGACCTGCAAGGCTTTGAACTCGCGGATGGTTTCGTGCCCGGCTTCTTTATAGGTCAGTTTGAAGTGAATGGGGCGGCGCTGGGAGAATGCCTCGAAGGCGGCCACACCATAAGCCAGGGGACCAATCCATTTTTTTAGAGAGTGATTCATCTTCCCGGCGACTTCTACCCCCAGCCCGACCGAGGCGACATTCAAAAAACATTTATCACCCGAAAGACCTAAATCTACCCGTTCGGTATAACCGGCTTTGATGATTTCGACCACTTTTTTGATGTCTTTGGGAATATTGAGGGTCCGGGCGAAATCGTTGGCGGTGCCGAGCGGAATAACACCGAGCCGGATTTTGCGGTCGGCCAGCGTCCCGGCCAGCGCCGAAATGCTGCCGTCACCCGCCCCGACAATAACCGTGTCAACCTCGGTCTTCTCCAACAATTCTTCCAGCCAGGGCTTGATGTTGACCGGGTTTTTTATCGCCCGGCCCGCCACCACCCCGATACCCTGGCTTTGCAGTTCGGCCATGATATTGTTGAAACTGGCCTCACCCTGGCGCGATTTGGCGTTAACCACCACGACAACTCGGCCCATCTCACGCCCCGGTGTATTCTGCGCAAGAGCCGCCCGTTGCGGCAGTTCTTGTGATTCTAACATAGCTCTATCTCTTTCCTGGTTACTACTATTTTATCCAATTTCGCTGTTTATAACTTAACGCTTCCTCGAAAGTCTAATTCTAAAATTTGACCTGATTATAAAAGCCAATATATTATGCTGATTATTCTAAAGGCATTTTTAGTGCCAGGCCGGGCCGGGAGCCAGCCTAATATTATGTAAAGTACCCTCTAAGCTTGACACTTGGGGCCTCTGCGGTATAATTGGAAACCTATAGCGAGTATTATTGGTATAAGGAGCGTGACATTTTGCCAGAAGACTTCGCACCAGCAGCACCGGAACAACCCGAAGAGACAAACGAAATTTCAGAAGAAGAACTGAAAGAACAGCCAGAAGCAGCGCCGGAACCGGGCAAACGGATTGGCAAAGCCGATTTGCATATGCACACCACGGCCAGCGATGGTATGGGCACGGTCGAAGAAGTCCTCGAACACGTCCAATATAATACCGACCTCGACGTTATAGCCATAACCGACCACGACGAAATCAGGGGAGCCTGGGCGGCGCGAGATTTGGCTGCCAAACGCAACTATCGCTTTGAAATCATTATGGCCCAGGAAATTACCAGCCGGCACGGCCACATCCTGATTTACGGGGTGGAAGAACCTTTCAAAATGTTCCAGTCGCTCGAAAAAACGGTGGAATGGGCGCACGAACGCGGCGGCGTGGTTATTGTGCCGCACCCGTTAAGTTTCATGACCCTCAGTGTGGGTGAGAAAAAGTTACGCAGCCTTTTTGATAAATCCCTGGCGGTAGACGGCATCGAAGTATTAAACCCGTCGATTGCAGGCTATGTGCGCCGCCACCGGGTCCGCGACGTCAATAGCGAGGAATGGCACCTGGCCGAAATCGGTAACAGCGACGCCCATTTCCCCCGGCATATCGCCTCGGCTTATACCACTTTTGAAGGACAAACTGCTGCCGACCTTCTAAAAGCTATCCAGGAACGGAAAACCACCGCGCATGGGCGCTATCTGACCATCCGGGAACAACTTCAGGGCGCCGGGAAGCAGAATTTACGCAGCCTGGTGGTTCTACCCGCCGATAAAATCCGGCGCGGAATTGCCACTTTCAACCGCAATAAGAGCGACAAGAGTAAACCGTAAATAACGCTCATTTGCGGACACTGGCCCCAGAGAGGAAACCGACTTTATGAAGATTTGCCTGGTTTCACCCTACGACTTCGCGCGCGAAGGCGGGGTAAACCAACATATCATCGCCCTGGCCGAAGAATTCCGGGCCCAGGGTCATATTGTAAAGATTATGGCTCCTTCCTCTGCCGATGAAGACGAGACCCCTGAAGCCGACCCTGACATCTACCGGGTCGGTAACGTGGTACCGATTAAAGCCAATGGCAGCGTCGCCCGGATTACGCTCTCGCTCAATCTTTCCGGCCAGATAAAAAAAATTCTGCAAACCGAGCAGTTTGACGTGATTCACATTCACGAACCGCTGATGCCCGCGTTACCTTTGACCGTACTGGCGCACTCAAAAACCCTGAATATCGGCACCTTCCACGCCTTTTCCCAGAGCCACATCGGCTACTATTACGGGCGTTATGTGCTGCGGCTGTTTGTCAGCAAGTTAGATGGCCGGATTGCCGTGTCAAAACCGGCGGTGGATTTTGTCACCCAGTATTTTCCGGGTTACTACGAAATCATTCCTAACCCAATTGACCTGAACCGCTTCACCACCGAGGCTCAACCCCTACCCCAGTTTATGGACGGTAAGCTCAACATCCTGTTCGTGGGACGCATCGGGGAACGGCGCAAAGGCTTAAAATTCCTGCTGCGGGCCTTCAATTACATCAAACAGCAGATGCCCAACGTGCGCCTGATAATCGTCGGTAAGGGCGATACCAAAGGTTATGAACGCTACCTGCGTAACAACGGTATCAAGGATGTAATTTTCGCCGGGTTCGTGCCGGACGACATGCTGCCGCGCTACTATAAGAGCGCGCATGTCTTTTGCGCCCCTTCGACCGGCGGTGAAAGCTTTGGTATCGTGCTGGTCGAAGCGATGGCTTCGGGCCTACCGATTGTCGCCAGCGATATACCGGGTTATGCCAGTGTGGTCCAGCACGGCAAACAGGGCTTGCTGGTCGAACCAAAGAATATCGAAATGCTGGCGATGTCGCTCATCCGGTTGCTGGCGGACGCCAATTTGCGGGCCGGGATGGGTCGGGAAGGCCGCCTGAAGGCGGGGCAGTTTAGCTGGAAGAATGTAAGCCAGCGCGTCCTCGATTTTTACGAACGCAGTGAAAACCGGCGCCGGGCCAAACTCCGGCTAAAAAGGATGCGCCATAATCGCCGGATGCTCTCGCGGACTTACGGTTTGGGCTGGCTATTGCGGCGGCGGTACCAGGCCGGGCAACCTGAAAGAATTTCCAAGACCCGGCAGGGTTAGGCCGGTTTAACAGGACCGGCACAGTTTTAAGATAGCTCGCACCAAAATAAAAAGCACGGATTTCGGCGTAACATTTCATTTAAGAAAGTAAGAATCACTCTATGTTATCGAACCTTATTGAAGATTGGGCCAGGGGAATCGCCCGGCAAGTAGGCCGGTTTGTGGCGAAAAGCCACCTTTCACCTAACGCCCTGACTATTATCGGCTTCCTGCTCAATTTCCCGGCAGCGTTTATCCTGGCCCAGGGCCAGAGCTGGAGCTGGTGGGTTGGCGCGTTGCTGGTCCTCTTCGCCGGGGCTTTCGATATGCTGGACGGTGCGGTAGCGAAAGTTACCGGCAAAACGACCAAGTTCGGCGCTTTCCTGGATAGCACCCTGGACCGTGGCAGCGAGGTGGTGGTCTTTTTGGGCCTGTTGCTCTACTATCGGAGCGGCCCGACTACCGACCAGTATCACGGCTCCATCCTGGTCTATATCGCGATTGCCGGGTCGATGCTGGTAAGCTATGTCAAGGCGCGGGCCGAAGGGCTCGGTATGGAATGCAAAGGGGTAGGTTTACTCCCCCGGCCAGAACGGGTCTTGATGGTTGTAGCGGGTTGTATTATCAATGTCTGGTGGGATTTGGGCCTGATTGTGGTGTTGTGGATTTTAGCGATTGGCACGAACGTCACGGCCATCCAGCGCATCTGGTACGTCTACACGACCGCCAAAAAGCAAGACCTCGCGGCAGCCCAGGCCGCCAGTGTAACCCAGGCTGCCAGCAGCATAGCCCAGGTCCAACCGGTTAAACCGGCTACTGTTGCCAGCTCGGCCAAAGAAGTGCCCCAGGAAGACGCTGCCGGGCAAGAAGAACTGGCCCGCAAAGGCTGGCTTTTCCGTCGGGCCGGGGGTGGAGGCCGCTAAGAGGTCAGGCACTTTTTGAAACTGGTCGCACAGGGGTGCGGCCTTTTTTATTTCTAGAAATAGCATTTTCTGCAATCATTTAGACACTTTATACCTTAAGAAACCAACTCATAATTAAATTATTTTATGGGACTTTGCTTTGCAACAACTTTGAATATAATTCGTTGCTTAAAATTTAAAAATATCCTCGATACCTATTATATTATTGATTTACTTTGGATTAGGCAATAACTTAGCTTTGAGTGAACTATTTTGGAAAAAGTCTGCTAGAATAAACAGGTTGTTGGCTGCAAAGGGTTGGCAAGCGCCACATAGCGCCGGGACAGCTACCGGCTCGAAGGGATGGCGCTAAAAGTTTTTGCAATTTAGGATAAGGGTTAAATTGCAAAGGCCTGGCTGTGGCAAACGCCCAACCAGGTTAATCCAACCGGCAGACCTGCAAATTATAGTGGTGAACGCTGAAAAGGGTTTATAGCAGAGTTTTAAAAGAAGGACCGGAAACGAAATAGCATCCTTCGAAACTCAGCGTTTAAGGGTTAATTAAATACCGGTCTTTAGTAGCTTTTGAGGGCTTTAAAACTCGTCGAAGCTACAGGGGCCGAAAAGGAGATTTAGAATGAAGGTTAAAGCAGTGGTGCTTTTGTTAGTGGTTGCCCTGATGGGAGCAGTAGTGGTAGCTCCTATGCAAGCGAAGGCCGCCCCGCCGGCCCCGGCGGGTGTTTCGGTGCCGTTAACTGACCTGGTCGGCACCGTAGTAGACGGCAACACTATTACTTCTTCTGTCCTGAATGTTACCAGCTTCGCTAACCAGGGCGGTACCCTCACCGCCATCGGTACGGTCACAACTACCCTGAGCAATGCTCTTACCGGGGTTACCCAGACAGTTGCCCAGAATGTTGCCGTCCCGGTTGACCTGCTAGGTTCGACCGGTTCCTGCCAGATCCTGGACCTGGTCCTTGGCCCTATCAATTTGAACTTGCTGGGTCTTGTAGTCACAACCAACCAGATTCACCTCAACATTACGGCTCAGAGCGGCCCTGGCAACCTGGTGGGTAACCTGCTTTGCGCTGTGACCAACCTGCTTAACAACGGCGGGCCGGTCAGCGGTTTGGTCGGGCTGTTAAACAACATCCTGCGCAACCTGTAAAACATCTCGATTATCCCGGCTTTACTAAAACCAGGATAATCGAAATTTAAAAAGGGCAGGGGTCACAAAAGTGACTTCTGCCCTTTTTTTAATTCCTTTTCTAGAAATGATTTTCCTGGAAAATGTTAAACTCGGCCAACAATGGCAGGTGGTCGGAGGCTTTCGGGGCAGGGTTGGCCAGCCAGACCTGGCAACTATCCAGCCTTTCCAGCATCAAATTATTGGCAAAAATATAGTCTAAACGTACATCGGGTCTTGGAGCGGGCAGGGTGTAACCGGGATACTCCCCGCTATCGGGAAAGATGGCCCGGAAACAATCGGTTAAACTGTTATCGAGGACCGCCTGGATGGCCTTGCGTCCGATACCTTCTTCCTGGGCCCGCATTTGCTGCCGGTAGGGCCAGGGCCACTCTTCCGAGGTCAGGTTATCCTGGGGGCTGACGGTATTAAAATCACCCACCAGGAGGCAGGGGTTTTCACGTTGGGAAGTCATATAACCGAGGATGGCTCTTACTTCTTCAACGCGATGTTGTTCGTGTGCTACGCCATAGCCGGGATAGAGATGAGCCGCAAAAACCGTCAGGGGATAGCCCGGCGCGGCGATTTGCGCTTCCACCATCGTGTGAAAAAATTCGCTCGTACCGCCGTGGTTCTGGCTTTTCAAGATGGGGTAGCGGCTTATAATCCCCACGTGGTAGCCCCGATTGCCTTCACCCAGGACGTGTTCGAAACCCAGGAGGGCGGCCAAACTTTCAAAGACAAATTCGTCGTTGGCCTCTTCGATAGCGACAATATCCGGCCCGGCCTCTACCAGGATTTCGCCCAGTTCGGCCAGAAAATCTTCCCCGCCATCTTTGATGTTGTAAGTCATGACTTTCATTGGATACGCCCCTCCTGAACGTGCTAAAAAAGGTTGGTTCCAAGCGAAAATAGAATCAGGCGGTTAAAAGAAACTGCAAAATCTGGCGCGCCCCTTGCTTGCTTACCTTGTCGTTGGCCTCTCTACAGCGCGCCGATTGGACACAGGCCGGGCAACCCGCCGCGCAACGGCAGCTTTTGACGGTGCTATAGGCCAATTGTAACAAATCCTCGACCCGCTCATAGCAGCCGTGGACGAACCCGGCCCCACCTTCACAACTATCGAAAAGATAAATCACTGGCTGGGCATTATGCAAGATGTCGGCCCCGTCCGAGGTCGAGCCAATATCGGTGGGGTCGCACATCACTTCTAGCGGCAGTAACCCCAGGAGCAGGTGTTCGAGGCCGTGCAACCCGGAATCGAATGCCGCTATCATGCCAAATTTCTCGCGAGGCGGCAAAACTAAGCGGAGTAGCTCGTGATGAGACTGGATGGTTAGAGGATAATCCAGGTTGACCACATCGGCCCGGCGCGAGTTACGGCGGAAAAGCGGCTCCTCGCGGTAGCCGTAGACCTGCTCTACGACCTCGCCCCGGCCCCGGCCCACTTTCAGGGAGAGACCGGGCCGCAAGGTGACGGTCCGTTCCTCCGGGTTCGGCTCCATCTTTATAGTGGTGCGGGCCACCGAGGAAGTCGAATGGGTGGTCACTTCGGGGCGGACATACACTTTATTGGCCCGCTCGTCCAGCCGTTCGACCCGGAAAGTCTCGCCCGCGTGGGTATAAATCGCGCCGGGATGGGTCTCGGTGTAGAGGTTGGGCGGCTCAATCAGGCCAATTTCCCTGCCGGAACTGGTGTTGACGATACCGAACTTGCGGGTCGTGCTGGTCCGCAGCGAAAGGCGGGCGTGAGGGTTATCCTCACCCGGATAGAGACAGTAGCCGCGCCGGTTGACCAGTTCTTTTTCGGCCAGCAACTTTTCGGCCAGCTTTATAACCGACTCAGGGTAATACTTTTGCAAATCGGCCCGGTTGAAAGGTAGCTCTTTAGCCATGCATAAAAGGTGCTGGCGGGCGATGTTCTCGTTCTCGACGTTCAGAAGGGCGCTTTCAGGCTGACGGTTGAAAAGGGCGGTCGGGTTCGCCAGGAAATACTGGTCAATCGGGTTCTGCGAGGCTACCAGGAAAACCGCCGCGTCTTTATCGCCCCGGCCCGCCCGCCCGGCCTGCTGCCAGACCGCCATCTGGCTGCCCGGATACCCCGCGATTATTACCGCGTCCAGCCCGCCGATGTCTACACCAAGTTCGAGGGCATTGGTGCTGAAGACCCCGCCGACCTCGCCTTTTTTGAGTCCGGTTTCGATGGCAACCCGCTCCTCGTTACGCAACCCGGCCCGGTAGACCGTCACGCCCTGCATCTGGCGAGTGCTGCTTTGCTCCTGGCACATCCGGTACATCGTTTCGGCGTAACGGCGCAAGCGGCTAAAACAGAGGGTGCTGTATTTATAGCCGTTCAACATCTTAAAGAGGTCGACCGTTTCTTCGAGATAGGAGCGAGTAACAGGCTCGGCGGTGGCATTGGCCGTTTCGCCGACAAAGGTGGGCGGCTGCCAGATGACAAAGTAGCGTTCGTTCTTCCCGGCCCCGTCATTACTGATAATCTTAAAGTCTTCCAGGCCGGTCAGCTTTTCGACCAGTTCGGCGGGATTGCCAATCGTGGCCGAGCAGCACACAAACTGCGGCTTAGCCCCATAGAGGGCGCAGACCCGGCGCAGACGGCGCAGCAGGTGGGCGATATGCGAACCGAAGACACCCCGGTAGGTATGGACCTCGTCCACCACGATATAGCGCAGATTCTTTAAAAATTCGGGCCAGGCTTTGTGCCAGGCAGTCAGGGAAAGATGGACCAGTTCGGGGTTGGTCAACAGGATATTGGGCCGGGCCCGGCGGACCGCTTTTTTCTCGTCGTCGCCCAGACCGCCGTTATATTTGAAAGCCCGGATATTTTTCCCGGCCTCTTCCAGTTCGTCCAGCCAGCCGTTAAGGGTGGCTAACTGGTCGTTCATGAGGGCGTTGGTCGGAAAGATATAGAGGGCGGTGGCGTCCGGTTCTTTAAGGATGGTTTCGAGGACCGGCAGGTTAAAGCTGAGAGTCTTACCGCTGGCGGTGGCCGTGACCAGGGCGATATTATGACCCTGGCGCAGAGCTTCGATAGATTCGACCTGGTGGGTATAAAGCTGGCGGATACCGCGCCGTTCGAGAGCCGCGCTCAAAGATGGGGGCAAGGGGGAAGAAAGTTCGCCAAAGGTAGCAGGACGCGCGGGCAGTTTTTCGATATGGACCAGGGTATCGTTGGTATCTCCGGCCAGGCGAGCGTTGCCCCGACCGTTATAAGCGTTTTTTAGCTCTTTAAGAAGTTCCGGCGCGGGCAGGCGAAATCCCACCTGCGCCGGAAATCCGGGGGACTTATTCGGAAATCCACTTGTCGCTGGCGCGTTCCCAGCTTGCGAGCGCTTCGTCACCAAAGAAAAGTTTTACCTCGTTTTCGGCGCTTTCCGGGGCATCGGAAGCGTGAATCAGGTTGCGGCCAATTTCGACGGCAAGGTCGCCCCGGATGGTGCCGGGGGCCGCGCTGGCCGGGTTGGTTGCCCCAACGGTGCTGCGGACGGTTTCGATGGCTTTCTTGCCTTCGAGAGCCATCACGACTACCGGGCCGCTGGTGATGTACTGGACCAGACCTTCATAAAATGGTTTACCCTGGTGGACGCCGTAGTGCTTCTGGGCCAGTTCACTTGAAATAGTCATAAGCTTCAAGCCCACAATCTTTAAACCGCGCCGTTCGAGCCGGTGAGTAATTTCGCCGATAAGCCCACGCTGCACGCCATCAGGCTTGATGATTACCAGAGTTCGTTCCAAACCGTTTATTCTCCTTTTTCTTGTTTACTCAAAAAAGACCCAAATGGCGGATTCCGCACTTGGGCATCTTCCCCAGGCACTAAAGCGGCTGGAGAAGCTTTGAACCAAAGGATAATACTTTTCAGACAAAAGAGCAACCGTTAACAGGGTGAAATTTGAACCATCACAATAAACCAGTAGCCGGGGATTTCGTCCGGCTGAAACGGGGGCAAACCCGACCCTCGAACTAACTTTGGAACTCCTTTTCGACCAACCGGGCCGCTTTGAGCATTGCCAGCCGCACCTCGCCCAGCCGGACCGGCTGCTGGCAAATCGCAATCATGACCTGCTCGGCGGCATTGCACATCAAAAGAGAGCCGTTCTGGGCCTCTATAATAGTATCTTTCAGGGGACCGATACCCAGGCGCTGAGTGGTTTTGGTAATCGTATCAAACATATTGGCGGCCAATGCGCCCAGGATTTCGGCATCGTCCCCCTCAATCATCATAGTTTGAATAACCAGGCCGTCCCTACCTACCAGCAGACCGCCAATCACACCCTCGGTTTTAACCAGTTCGTCGAAGACTCTACGCATCGTTGTATCCTTAACAGTCTGAAAATTGGTCTAACGAGTAAGGTATTGCTTTGTTATTTTTTGGTTCCGGCCCCGGCCAGCGCCTTGCTGTACTCGGCCAGGGCGGCCTGGAACTGGCCCTGTTTCTTGTAGGCATCGCCCAATACCCGGTGAAAACGCGGGTTGGCGTCCACCGAGCCGGTAACTTCCTTGAGTTTGGAAATAATCCCCGGCAGTTCGGCTTTATCGGCGGTCTTGACGGCCTGGTTAAAGAAGTTAAGCGACTGGTTGTAATCCTGCCGGTCAAATGACTGGGCCGCCTTTTGCAGGCTGTCCTGGGTCGGGCTGGCGGTAGAGGCGCTTTCGACAGGCGCGCTTTGAACGACCGGGACTGCCGCTTCAGGCCGGGCCTGGACTGGCGCTGGTTCCGGCGCTGGCGGGGCAATCTCGGCGGCTTGGACAGGTTCCTGAACAGGTGCAGGTTCGGGTACTGGCTCGGCAACCTCGGCGGCTTCAACAGCCACAGGCTGGGGCTCCTCATCCGGCGCTTCGGCATAGGCCGGACCGGGCAGGTCAGCAACCCCGGCAGGTTCCAGGCTGGGCGGAAGTTTCTCCGAAGCTACCGCCGCATCGAGCAATTCGATAGGGGTCTTTTCCGGCGGGGCCGGGGGAGTCGCCTCCTGACCGGCGGTGCGGGCTTCCAGTTCTTCGATAGGCACCAAATCTTCATCGCTAATTTCGGCAGGGCCGGAATCGGCAGGCAAATTGCCGGACTGGCTGCGCCGGGCGACCAGCTTTTCAAAAAGCGAGGGCTGGCGGTTGCCGGTCTCCTGCTCCGGCTCGGTCGAAGCCTGGCGCGACCAGCCGAACTCCCGCAGCGGTTTGGCCTCGTCCGCTTCGGCGGAGGCTGGTGGCGGAGGCGGGACAGATTGAGCGTAATCAGTCTGGCTCAACGGTTCAAAAGGGTTGAACCCGACCGAGTCATTTTCCCCAAAGAGCTTGTTACTTTCGGCGTTCCAGGTAAACGGCTCAAAGTCGAAATCGGTGGACGGCGCGGGCGCGGCAGGACGGGGCGACGGCGGAACGGGTAGGTCTTCAAAATCGGCCAGGCTAAAGGGCTGGATTTCCTCCATGTCCGGCTCAACCGCCGGGGCTGGAGCCGGTGAGACATCCTGGCTCTGGCGCAAAAGGTCCGCGAAAGGCACCTGGTTAGCTTCCGGTACGGGCGAAGACCTTCGCGGCGGCGGGGCCAGGGGCGGCGGAATCGTCTGGGTGCCATCGTCCTCGAAATTGAAGGGCAGCAAGTCGTCAAAGTCCTCATCGGCGGCAAAAGCCGAGGGCGCGACCGGTGCAGCCGGCGGGGCCGGAGGTGGCGGTGGTACCGCCGCTTCGAATTCCTCAAAACTGAACGGCTTCAAATCGTCCATATCCAGGCCCAGGTCAAAGGCCGGGACCGGGGGTGCGGGGGGCGACGCGGCCTCGCCGCCAGCGCGCCGGGCTTCGCCGGACACTTCGGGGAGAGGCGCAGGGGGCGTAGCTGGTTCGAATTCGTCCAGGTCGTCGTCCAGGCGGAAAGGCTCAAGCTCCCCGGTCAGGCCGGTATGAGCCGCCGGTGGGGCCGGGGGCGGCGTCACCAGGGGCATGGGCGGAGTGGGTTCGCCAAAATCGGTGCTGTCATCCAGGTTAAACGGGGCCAGGTCGCCAAAATCGCTGTCGTCAAAGGCGGGGGTACCGGCAGGCGGCTCCGGGGTAACGCCAGCGGGCGGCGGGGTCAACCAGGAAGGCAAGGCTTGATTAGCCGGTTCAGGTGCGGACGAAGGCAGTACGGCGTCATTTACCAGCCAGGCCGGTAAATCGCCCAGGTTGGTCGGGCCGGTATCCTCACGCGAACGGATGCGAGCCGGGGGTGTGTTTACATCGGCGATAAAAGGGCTTTCAGGCCCCAGGTTGGACTGGTCAACTTCATCCTCGTCCACGGCAAAGGGCTGGAGATAATCGGGGAGTTCCTCCCGCTCCCAGTCAAAAAGGTCGTTCACATTCTCGTTGCCGCGTCTGATGGGCATTGGTGAGTTCTCCTGCAAAGTAGGTGGTGAGGCCGGGGAAACGGAACCGGTGCTTTCGGTGGCGGCATCGGTATCCAATTCTTCCAGACCGCTAAACGCCGGAAAGCTCGACTCCTGGGCCATCTGTTCCAGGACAAAATCAGGGACCGGGCCGGTCTCGTCGCGCTTGTAGAAAGCATAAGGCTCCCGGTAAACCTCATTTAGTTCCTCAGCCGGGTTAGCGGCGGTTGCGCCTTCTAACATAGGCAACGGCTGGCCCGGTTCGGCCCCAGGCTCGGTTTCCGGCAGACCGGGCGACTCAACAGCGGCGGGTTCGGCACCGGGTTCTTCCTGGGGCGCGCCGGCTGTTTCAGGCGTGGTGGAAGGCACCGGGATAGGATGCGGCTCCGGTTCGGGTTCCAGCGGCAAACCAGGCGCTTCCGCCGGTTCGACCGGCTCCAGGGTGTCATTTGAGGAACCGGGCGCGGTAATTTCATCACCCGAAAGGGCCGGGGACACTTCAAAAGCGTCAAACTTAAACTGTTCGGTCGGTTCTTCGGCGGGATTGTCCGTAGCGTACAAATCCTGGAAATAAAAGGCCGGTTTTATAACCCGTTCCTCCGGCTTAGAAGAACCTCTGGTAGCCTCCGGCTCCGCGTCTTCCTCAAAACTAAACGGTTCAAGAGGGGGCATAGCGAAATCTTCCTTCTGCGCTTCCCGGTTAACGGCACCCGGAGCAGCGCCAGGTGGTTCATTATCTGTAAAGAACGGCGGAATATCCTGCATAAATTCCGGCGGTGACACGTCCTCATCAAAAGTAAAGGGCGCTATATTCGACCCAAACGAACCGGTCGCACCGGATGTGGTCGCACCAGGCCCGGACCCGCCACGCGGAAAAGAAAAACTGCTCGAAGCCTCATCCGAGAGCTCAATATCAGGGTCAAGCGCGAAGGGCTCCGGCGCTTTGGCCGGGGCAGGTTCTGAATGGGTGTGGGTTTCGACTTCTTCAAACAGGCTCAAATCACTATCTTTGGCGAAGGATAAATCCAGGTCAAACGCGCCGGACGTGACCGGGGCCGGGGTGGGAGAGGGGTGTACCGCCGGGACAAGGGGAGAATCCGCCGGGTGTTCGACTTCCTCAAAAAGGTGGAGGGGGTCGCTTTCCTCGTGGACGGCTGCGCCCACTGTAGCCTCAGACAAAGGCGCTTCCTGGTCCGAGGCGGTAGCGCCCGGTTCGTCTTCTTCGGTTTCAGGGTAGAGACCCTCATCGGGGTTGCCACCTTCCGCCACGTGTTTTTCGGTATCGGAAAGGAGCGCAAACAGGTCAAAGCCTGCGGCAGGTCCGGCGGGCGGCGGCTCTATTTCGGTGACGGAAGGCAGGTCATCCCTCAAACCAAGCACAACATCGGTTTCTGGACCGCCGGTAGCCCATTCCGGCACCAGACTTTTGCGATCGGCGACCTGGGCGTTCAGGCTTTCCATGTCAGGCGCGGGGATAGAAGGCACGCCCAGCATCGAAATATAATTCATGGCATCGTTCGAGGTCGCCGAATCCTCGAAAAGTCTTTCGGCCAGCAGATTCAGCGGGTCGAGAGCGTGGGCGCGTTCGAGATAGTCTGACGCGTGTTCCTGGTTGCGGCGGACCCCGTAGATGTGCCACAGGACCAGGTTAGCCTTGACCAGGAAAGGGTTATTCTGGATTAAGTCCTGGGCCAGTTGCTCGGCCCGGTTATAATCGCGATTGCGCCAGTAAGCCTCCATCAGGCTGACCTGGACATCGAGCCGGTTGGGGGTCTGGCGCAAGACAGTGTTATATTCCTCGATGGCCTGGCCGTAGAGACCGTCGCGCAGGCGACCGTTGGCAAGCCCGACCTTGCTCATGCGAATCTGGGCCCGCACGCCCGGCTGGCGTTCGCGGTAGAGCCGCAACAGTTCCTCGCGAAGTTGCTCGATACTGGGGTCGAGTTCGAGCGCCCTCTCGCAGTAAAGAATGGCGTCGTCGAGGTGATTTTGCTCGTATGCGATAAAGCCCCGGTCAACATAGCCGAGGACATCCTGGGGGTCGCCGGAGAGGACAAAGATAAAAAGCTGTTCGGCTTCGTTAAAGAGGCGTTGTTCGGTGTAAGCTTCACCCAGCATGCGGGTAGCTTCCAGGCAGCGCGGATAAAAATTAAAGATGTGGTGGCAAAGAGCTATCGCTCTTTCAGGGTTTCCCGCTTCCAGAGCCGCTTTGGCGTCACTAATTACGTCTTCTAAATTCACCCGGTTTATCGCCATTATTTGTCCTGAAGCTGTATCTTGGAGGTGTAATTATTTACATAATACGTAATAACAGGGTCATTATAAAACAGGAGGTCTGAAATATCAATAGTACCTCTGCTCACCCCGGCCCGCCACATTAAATAAAATTAAATCCAAAAGTAAGAGTCAAATGGAATTTTATATAGCCTTGTGTGGTATTTATTAAAAATGTAAAAAGGAACCACTGATTAAGGGTTCCCTTCAGCTTCACTTTATAACCTGGAAAATTTACTCCACCGGAATCAGGGTGCTTTCGACCTTTGTAGGCGCTTCGGGCACGGGGTTTTCCGGGACAGCCCCGTGAATGAGGGTGTGGGCATGTTTGAGCAAAAGTTCGACCCGGTCGGGCCGGACATTTTTGGTTTCGAGATATTTTTCCAGCAATTGCAAAGGCGATAACCCCTCCACCGAGGCTCCACCCAACCGGACGCGCCGGGGCCGGTCTACTTTCCGCTCGACCCCGGCCAGGTGATAAATATCGTACTCGTTGAGGGTGCGGCGCAGTTCGTCCTCGCGCAACCCGGCCAGTTGGTCGGGCCGCAACTTCAAGCGGACCCGGACAATCGCGTTTTGGAGGCCCGGCCCTTTTAAGCGGGCCGCCTCGCGCTGGATGGCCTGGACCGCCGCCGAGGTCGGGTTTAAGAGGCTGTCCTCGTCAATATCCTCGATATTCAAATCGAGAGTGCGGAAAGGCCGGACCAACGGGTCTTCGATAAAATGCCAGTTGGTCAGGCGGGTGATGCGGCCACCACCGGGGTCATCAATCTCGACCAGGATAAACCCTTTGGGGTCGTTTTCCTCGCCAAAATCAATCCGTTCCAGGCTGCCGGGATAGACAATCGAGGTATCCCCGGCGCGCAAATCCTGGTGCTTGTGGATATGTCCGACCGCGATATAGTCAAAATTCTCCGCGCCTAAAATACTTTTTTGCAGAGCCAGGTCTTGCCCCAACATAATCGAGCGTTCGCTGCCGTAGGTCGCACCCACAATCGAGGCATGGACCGCCAGGACCGCCGGGTATTGCGGGTCTAGCTGTTTAAGCTGCTGCTTGAGCAGGTTCTCCATTTTTTCCAGGAGCAACTGGTTGAGTTCTTCCAGGCTCCGGCCCCGGTATTCCTCCCTGGTAATCAGGTTCTGGCGGGTCAGCCAGGGGAGCGAAACTATCTGCAACAGGCCCGATTTGGTCGGAATCTTGAAAAGCTCGATGCCCCGCGCCACGTACACGCCCGGCACCGCCAGGGTCTCGAAAATCTCGATAGAGTGGGCCCGCGTGGACATGTTGGGGAGGTCGTGGTTGCCCGTCAACAAAAATACCGGCACCTTATGGTGGACCAACCGCATGATGCGTTTGGCAAACTCGCGCTGGACGGTCGGGTTGGGGTCGCGGTTTTTATAGGCGTCGCCGGTAAAAAGGACGGCGTCTACCCCCGCTTCCAGGCCCCGGTCAATCGCCCGGTCGAAGGCCGCAACGAAATCTTGCAGGCGGGTGGGCAGGCCGGTAACCGGGTCAATCCGCGAGTAATTTTCGATTCCAAAATGTATATCGGACACGTGTAGAAGTTTCATGGCCTATGAACTGTAACACTTTGAGCGGATTTCGTCAACTTTTTTGTTCTAGTTTGGAAATAAATTGGCCGGTCGAAATCCACATGAAGGTAAAAATTTGTGTGGAAAAGCATGAATAATTTGTGGATAAGTGTGGACAACTGTGGATAAAGCCGGGAAAACCATGTGTATAAAACCCCCGGATTCCCAGTCCAAATTAGAAATTTGGTGTTGTATGATTACCTGGAGGCTAAAGTTTTCCACTTTAAAAAATATTACGGCGGAAGTTTTCCACAACCGCCGTTTGTAGGACCTATTAAAATTATAAGTGTCAAAAATCAGGCGGTCGTATCGCCGGTAGGAGTGGGCGCGGGCCGGGAAGGTTTGGCGCGGAAAAACCGGCGGATAATGAAGTAGACCACCAGGGCCAACGGGCCAAGCCAGACCAACCAGACACCCAGGGTTATAACCACCGAAGCTAATCCCTGCAAACCTTTAAGCGAACCGGCCCAGGCGTCTTCCAGCACAGCCAGGGGATTCCAGTCGCCGGTTGCGGTCGTACGGACGCTGGCAGGCAGGACCGGTGAAATGTTCACCGTAATGCTCGACATGGCCGTCCGCTTTTCGAGATAGTTAATCCGGCCCTGGCGCTGGTCAATCTGCCCGCGAATGTTCGTGAGCTGGGTCTGGACCGAAAGGATTTCATCTACCGTCTGGGCTTTGTTCAGCAGACGAACCAGTTCGGTTTCGGTGGCCTGAAGATTTTTCAACTGGGCCTGAATATCGACATATTCTTCGGTCACATCCTGGCTGGTGGTATCCTCGCTGGTGACTTTTACGCCGGTCAGCTTGCGCAACCGGTTCATGGTCTCATCAAAGGCGGCGGCGGGAACCTGGATAGTCAGGGTAGCGTAGGTCTTGTCGGCGCGGACGGTGGAATTAGACTGGAAGACCACCCCGCTCTTTTCGGTCGCGAGGGCCCGGACATCCATCAGGGTCTTTTCAACATCGTCCGCCGTCAGGGCCACCGTAGCGTTGCGGATAATCAGGCGGTCGGGAGGGAGGGATTGGTCAGCCGTGCTCTGGCTCCCGACGCTGCTGGCCGCTGTAGTACCACCGGAAGAAGGAGCCGCGCTATTTTTCGAACCACTCGCACTCGAAGTGGGTGCCGGGACGTTGCTGGCACCCGAAGCCTGCGGAGGGACCGCGTAACCGCCCGTCGTGGAGGCGTTTTCACTATAAGTATAGCTCTGCCCGGACCGGGTAGCATTGACGATAATGCCGATAACCATTGAAACGACCACGATTAAAACGAGGGCCAGAAGGGCCAGGCCCCAGCGCCGCCTGCTGCTCGAACGCAACGACTGCCAGCTTTTAGAAATCATCAAACGCTCCTTAAAACAAACTTTTATTTTTTCTATTTAATTCAACCTGTCGCGTGGGTGGCGTTTACCTGACCACCGGATGTATTTGTTTGTAGGAACGCAGGATTTTTATAAAAAATTACAGGGTTTCCCCTGTAATTTCTAAAATGTGACTTGACTCACGCTAATTAAAAAACTTGTGCAATTATCCTGGGAATCAAAGAAAGGAGGGCTGGGTAGGACAAACAACCGGGAGGATAAAATATAAAGTTGGTGGGAGAAAGGGCAAAAGATTAAGGTAGCCCGGTTGACTTAAAATTTATTAACTCAAACCGGGCAAGAAGTTTTGAGGCCGGGCCGGATTAAGGAAATTTAGCCAAGCGTGTTCGGCAAAGCGGGAGGTTGGTTATTGTGGGGGACCGTCACCGGGAGGCTATCCGCCAGTTCGTTAAGTTCGGCGGCCCGCTCTTTTATCTGGACCAGCAAATCGTTCCGGGGTCGCCGCTCGTACTCGGTTCGCAATTCCAACAAGAGGGTCGCCAGGCGGGCAATCTTGCGGACTTTGTCGGTCGAGTCGTCGGTTCTTTTTGGTTCCGTAAATGGCATTGTTCCTACACCTGCTAATCTTGTAATAACCGCGTGAAAGCATCCTCATCCAATATATTAATGCCTAACTGCTGGGCCTTGGTGAGTTTGCTACCGGCTTCCGCACCGGCAATCACATAATCGGTATTTTTCGAGACACTGCTACCAATCGTAGCGCCGCGCCGCTTGAGCAATTCTTCGGCTTGCTTACGACCGTAGTTTACCAAATTTCCCGTCAAAACAAAAGTCTTACCCGCCAGGGGCTTCGGCCCGCCGTCTTCCTCGATGGGGTCTTCGGTGCGCACTCCCGCCTCTTTGACTTTCTTGAGGACGGCCTGGTTGTTCTCATTCTGGAAGAATTCCACGATGCTCTGGGCGGCGACCCGGCCCATTCCCTTGATCGAGGCAATCGCTTCCACGTCAGCGGCTTCCAGGTTCGCCAGGCTGTGAAAGTGGTTAGCCAGCATTTCCGCCGACTTCACTCCCACGTGCGGAATACCCAGGGCCATCAGGAGGTTGTCGAGCGGCTTTTGTTTGCTATCCTCAATCTGCTTGAGCAACTTATCGGTGCTTTTCTCGCCGAAACGGTCCAAAGCCAGCAACTTTTCCCGGTCAAGATAATAAAGGTCGCCGTAATCTTTGAGGAAACCTTCATCATAGAAGCGGTGGGCGATACGCTCACCCATGCCGTCCACGCCCCGCACCGCCGAGAAAAAGAAAATCCAATCCTTCATCTGGAAGGGACAGTGATAGGGGTCGTTGGTGCAATACAGTTTCGGGTCGTTCGTGCCATCCTCGTCGGGGCGGCGGGTGGTCGGCGCGCCACAACTGGGGCAGGTGGCGGGCAACTCAATCGGCGTTTCCTCGCCGGTCCGCCGCTCGTCCATGACCTTGACTACGTTCGGAATCACATCACCGGCCCGCTTGACCAGCAAAGGGTCGTTGATGCGAAGGCCAAGCCGTTCAATCATATCTATATTGAAAAGAGTCGCGCTCTTGACGGTGGTGCCGCCGATGCTTACCGGTTCCAGGACCGCCAGCGGGTTAATCGTACCGGTACGCCGGACCGTCCAGGTAATTCCAAGGAGGCGGGTCACGGCTTCGCGGGCCGGGAACTTGTAAGCGGTGGCCCAGCGGGGGTCGCGCCCCACGAAACCAAGCCGGTCCTCGGTAGCGAAATCGTTTATCTTGATAACCGAGCCGTCAATCTCGAAATCGAGTTTATCCCGGCGGTCAATCCAGTTCTGGACGGCGTTCGAAACCGTTTGCAAATCCTGGCACAGCTTGATGTCGGGCGCAACCCGGAAGCCGAGCCGTTCAAAGAATTTAAGGGCTTCCCACTGGGTCTTGAGGTCCGGGCCGCCATCCATCTGGGCCAGGGTGTAGATAAAGACGTTGAGCGGGCGTTTGGCCGTAATCGAGGCATCTTTCTGGCGCAAACTCCCGGCGGCAGAGTTGCGCGGGTTGGCAAAAAGCTTCTCGCCTTTTTCGGCCAGTTCTTTGTTGAGCTTCTCGAAAGACGAAATCGGCATGTAAACTTCACCGCGCACTTCCAGGCGGGTCGGGATGGGATCATCCGAGCCATCCCGGTATTTCAGGTTCCAGGGAATAGATTTTATCGTCTTGAGGTTGGGGGTAATATCGTCGCCCGTGATACCGTCGCCACGGGTCGCGCCCCGCACCAGAACGCCGTTTTCGTAGAGCAAGGAAACCGAGAGACCGTCAATTTTCGGCTCAACCGTATATTCAAAATCGAAGCGTTTGTCGAGATATTTGAGGGCACGTTCGTTCCATTCGCCCAGACCTTCCGGGCTAAAGACGTTCGAAAGGCTCAGCATCGGCACTTCGTGGACGACCTTGGGAAATTCCGAAACCACCCCACCGACCGAAACCCGCTGGGTGGGTGATTCGGGCGTAATGAGTTCGGGGAACCTCGTTTCGAGGGCCTTTAGTTCGCGGAACAGGGCGTCAAACTCGGCGTCGGTGACTTCGGGGTCGTCGAGGATGTAATAGCGGTAGTTGTGATATTCAATCTGGTGGCGCAGGTCCAAAATCCGCTGGTTGGCCTGGTCCTCGGTGATATTTTCCGGGATAGGCTGCGGGTTAGTAGGCGTTTCCGCTATCTCACCGACGCTGCCGGTGTCTTCCATATTCATGCTGGCCTGGGCGGCTTCCGGTTTTTCTTTTTTAGGCATAATCTTCCTGGTTTCCTGGCTTATTTTGATTCTGATTATTCCGGCAGGACTTCAAACCGACCGGCTTTTCTTCCTGTCAACAACTTTTTTCTTCAGTTCATCATATATATCCAGAAAACTTTTAATTGGTGGGCTTATTATCCCAAGCGAAGCCCAGAAAAGGGCTTCAAATTGGTCAACCCAAAATCGTGCTATTGCAGGAGCTTTTGTCTTTGTCATAGAAATTCAGGGCTGGCTTAGAAAAAACCGCCGCGCCTGAAATTTCCTGGCGCGGCTGGTAATTTTGAGTTAAATTCTAACGAGGGGCCAGGTGCATCGGCATGATTACGTGCACGTAATCATCTTTACCGACCGGGCGGACTACACCGGGATTGCTGGGCGATTGGAGTTCGAGGGCGACCTGACCGGTGGTTATAACGTTCAAAACGTCAATCATATACTTGGCGTTGAAGGCAATCTGGGCGTTCTGGCCGTCCACGGAAGCGTCAATTTCGTTCCGGTTGTCGCCCACTTCGGCGGCGTTGGCGGTCAGAAGCAGGCTGCCGGGCGTCACATCTTCGCCGGGAAGAATCGAGAGCTTGACAATATTGCCGCCGCTATCTTTGGCGAAAATCCCGGCTGTGCGAACCGCCTGGCTGAGCGAACTGGTTTCGAGGACGGCCCTGGTCTGGTAGTTCTTAGGAATGATTTGCTGGTAGTTGGGGAAGTTGCCTTCAATCAGGCTGCTGCTGAAATGGACCGTTTCGGTTTTGAAAAGGGCCTGGCTTTTGTTGGCGTTGACGCTGATTTCGACCAGACTATCATCGTCGGGAATGATGCGGGCGAGTTCGGTCATGGCGCGGGAGGGGAGGATAGCCGTAAAAGCCTGGCCAACCTCGCTGGCAAGGGTAGCGGTGCGGACGGCCAGCCGGAAACTATCGGCAGCGGCCAGGACCACTTTGTTACCTGAGAAGTTGGCGAAAATGCCGGTCAGGACGGGGCGAGTTTCATCGGTAGAAGCGGCGAAGGCGACCTGGTTGATGGCTTCTTTGAGAACACCGGCCTCGACGGAAATATTATTGGCGGAATTGGACAGGGATTGGATGCTGGGGAAGTCTTCGGAGGCAATACCTTTGATATTGGCTTCGTAGCGCCCGCCTTTGACGTGCAAGGTCAGGGTCGGCTGGTCGAGGGTAAGCTGAATGGTGCTATCCTTGCCCTGGCTCCCCAGGCTGCCCACGAACTCGCTCAGAAGGCGGGCCGGGACGGTTATATCGCCTTCCTCCTGGACCGTTGCCGGGACCCAGACCGTAATCGAAATTTCAAGGTTAGTAGCCGCCAGTTTCAACCGCCCGCCGTTTTCGTTATCCGTAGCAAGCAAGATATTATTTAGCACCGGCAAAGTAGTTTTGGTCGAGACTGCCCGCCCGACAATAGAAAGTCCTTTCGCAAGTTGTTCCTGCTGGCAACTTACTTTCATGACTGCTACGCTCCTTTTTCGTTCCTGTAGTTATTGTTTGTCCCGTTCGACCCCAATTGACCCAACCGGGCGTGCATGAATAAATACATTAGATTAATTTTCGATAGTGGATTGGCCGCGACCGGTTAATGCTTCCCGGTCTAGCGATGGTACTGTGATTTTGGATTATAACATAAAGCCTCAACATGACAAAGTTAAGTCAGCTTCAAAAGTGAGGCTAAGACGCTCAAGATATGCCTCAAAGTTATACAGGACTATCCACTTTTTGTGGATAACTATCATGCATTTAGCCTGGGGTGAAGTTTTTGCTCTTCATTTTAGTGGTCGGAAATCGCTGCGGTAATTGGCCCTCTCACAATTTAATCCGGTAGCGTCTGTCTAAACCGGCCGGGCGCCAGGCTAAGAAATGGCTTGCGTCCGAGGCAAGGCCGTGCTATAATCCCACCATTAACAGCGAAGGAGTCGCGGGCGATTAGCTCAGTTGGTTAGAGCGTACGGTTCACATCCGTAAGGTCACTGGTTCGAGCCCAGTATCGCCCACCATTGACCTTCGCTTTTCTCTTTCTTAAACTTTTTACTTACTTACATACTTACACATTCCTTTATCGCCAACGTCTTTCCTTTAATTACTTATAAATCTACTAATAAAAATTCTTTTCGGGGCCCCTGACGTAACCGGCATAGCTTCCAGGCGTTAAATAAATAGAAGTTTATCCGCCCGGCGAATTATTACCCGTTCTTTAGGAGTTCCCGTGAAAAAATTACATCTCCTGGTCTTATTTTCTTTTATTTTAGTTATCGTTCTAGCGGCCTGTGGCGACACAACCCCGGTTGCCAGTATATCTTCCGCCAGTCCCAGCAGCAGCGGCATTGTGCCGGGTATAAGTCTGCCCGCCGAACCGACCGCCACCGCTACGACCGCCCCGACCCTGGCCCCAACCGCGACCCCAACTATCGCAGTCATCGCCACCAGTACCCCGCTGCCAACCGATACGCCAGTCCCGCCGACACAGACGCCCGTCCCTACGGCGACCACTGCGCCAACCGCGACACCGGAACCAACCGCCACGACAGCGCCGACCCCAACACCCAAACCGGCCCCGACCAAGACACCCGTGCCGAAACCGACTGCCATTCCGCCAACGAAAGCGCCAACCAAAGTCCCGGCGACCCTGCCCCCGTCTAACCCGGCTCTCAGCGAGATTGTGCGCGGCAAGACCGGCCAGAAACAGGTCGCGATTACCCTGGACGCGGGCGGCGATGCCGTGGCCTTTCCGAAGATGATTGCCGCCCTGAACAAGTACGGCATCAAGGTGACCTTCTTCCTGACCGGCACCTGGGCCCAGCAAAACCCCTCCTACGTTTCACAAATCGTCTCAAGCGGCATGGAGGTCGCCAACCATAGCTGGAGCCATCCCGATTTTACGACCCTGAGCGACGAGGAAATCAAGGACGAGCTAAACCGCACCGATGCCCTGCTTTCAAAATATACCGGCGAAAGCACCAAACCCTTTATGCGCTTTCCCTACGGGGCCCGTAACGCCCACACAACCGCCCTGGTGAACAGCATGGGTTATCGCTCGGTCTACTGGACCATTGACAGCCTCGACTCGGTCGGCCAGCCCAAGACCGCCCAGTTTTTGATTGACCGCATCACCAAACAGACCGACGCTCAATTGGACGGCGAGATTGTGTTGATGCACCTGGGCAACGCCACTTCCGGGGACGCGCTCCCGGTCATCCTGGAGAATTTGACCTCACGCGGCTTCAAAGTGGTGACTATTTCCAAATTAATTGGAGCTTAAAATTAGAAGTTCATTACAGAACTCTTAGAAATTTTAGGTAAGTTAAAAATACTATTGCATAATGCAAAAACTTAGATTAAACTATTAAAACTATCCTCTTACTTATGGTAGGTTGGGTGGTTCTTTCCAGGGAAGCGAAAAGTTACAGGAATGTAATGCTTCCTGTAACCTGGATATGGCATAATTCACGTATTGGTATATTTTATGCACCATCCAGTAGTGAATTAAGCACGCTTCGGAGTACGTAGAAAGGTCTGTAAATAATGGAACTCTTGTTAGCAGCAATCGCCGCAGTCGCCGCCGCCATAGCCGCTGCCAAAGCAATCGAAAGACAAAACAAGGCCGAAGAGGAAAAAAGGGTTAAAATCCCGATTCGGGTGGAAGAAAATCGCCCTGAACGCCGGGACCGTTAAAAATCTTTATTCCCGGACCTACCAGGCATTAGCTGGACTAATCTTCTTTTTTTACTGGTTATCTCCTGATTTGTTAGCATTTGAGCTAAGGAACGAACCGGGCAGCGTTATTGCGTGTGCCCGGTTTTAGTTTGTGCAATTTGAAACGAGCCGCATGCGCAAGAAGAACTTACGCCTCACCGAAATTCAACTCCTGATTGTACCCGCCCTTTTGCCGGTTGTCGGCATGTTAATGGTTATCCTGGTGCCGCGCCAGCAGGTCAACTGGGATGCCAAAGACCTCTGGATGACCTTTGTCTTCTTCGGCCTCATCATCGCCGCCCACCTGGCCCTGACCTTTACCGCACCGAAAAGCGACCAGATGATTCTGCCCCTGGTGTCGGCCCTGACCGCTTTTGGCCTCATAATGTCGCAGCGCCTGGAAACGGTCCGCACCGGCAATATCGCCAGCCGCCAGGTGATATGGATTACCCTGAGCTACTTTGTCTTTATAGGTATAATGGTCGGGCTGCGAAACGTGATGCTGCTGAAACGGTATAAGTATACCTTTCTGGTCTTCGGCCTCGGCCTGACGGCGGCGGCAGCACTCTTCGGTAACGAGGTGAACGGGGCGCGACTCTGGTTTAATCTCGGTTTCTTTAACTTCCAACCGGGCGAACTCTTAAAGGTATGCCTGGTCATCTTCCTGGCGGCTTATCTCGACGACAAACGCGACCTCTTGCAAGCCCCCTTCAAAATCTTTGGCCTGCCGTTTCCCCCCTTACCCTATCTATTGCCGATGGTTGTCATGTGGGCGATTTCGATGGGGCTGCTTTTTTTCCAGAAAGACCTCGGTCCTGCCGAGCTTTTCTTTGGCGTCTTTTTGATAATGCTCTATGTCGCCAGCGGGCGGGTCTGGTATGTCCTGGCCGGATTGATAGCTTTCGGGGCAGCCTCTTTCGTAGCCTACCAGGAATTTGCCCACGTCCAGACCCGCGTCCTGGCCTGGACCAACCCCTGGCCGAACGGGCAGGGCCAGGCCTACCAGATTGTCCAGGCCCTTTTTGGCTTCGCGCAGGGGGGTGTATTTGGCAAAGGGCTCGGCTACGGGTCGCCCAATATCATCCCAATTGTCGAGACTGACTATGTTTTCGCGGCCATCGGGGAAGAAATGGGCCTGGCCGGGACCCTGGGCCT
The DNA here is from genome assembly GCA_001898225.1 of Chloroflexi bacterium 54-19. Lineage (GTDB taxonomy): Bacteria > Chloroflexota > Chloroflexia > Chloroheliales > Chloroheliaceae > 54-19. The sequence continues at coordinate 98,708 of MKTJ01000047.1, read as the reverse complement.
GATCGCCCTGTATGTCCTCTTGATTTACCGCTGTTTCCATATCGCCCTGCGCGCCCGCAACGGTTTCTACCAGTTCCTGGCAATCGGGATTGCGTCACTATTGGGCCTGCAGACCTTTATTATTATTGGCGGGGTTACCAAGTTGATACCGTTAACCGGTATGACCCTGCCTTTTATCAGTTATGGCGGCAGTTCTCTGCTGGTGAACTTTGCGATTGCCGGGATACTTTGCCGGATTTCTGCCGAATCCGAACAGACGTGAGGGAGTAAGTTGTAGCATGAAAGGGTTCTTTCGCATAATTTGTGGCCTGGTAGCGATTGCCGCCGTCGTCTTTGGCTTCCTCTACCGGCCCCAGAACGAAATCCAAAACCGGCAGGATACGACCTGGCTGCTCTCGCTGTTGGTCACCGGGATTGCCTTACTGGGCGTGATGTGGGTGGGACGCGCTCCTTTTACCAGCAAACGCGGCCTCGACCCCGAAGACCGCTTGCGCCACTATGTCCAGCGCGTTTCGAGTGTATTGATGGTCGGATTCATCCTGATTTCCCTGCAACTCCTTCGCCAGCAGGTCGTTATCGCCAACGAGATAGAAAAACCCTTCTTTACCGAAAACGCGGAAGGCACCCAGATTGTGGTGCAGGACCCGCGCCTGATAAATACAACCCTCTCCAACCAGCGGGGGCGTATCTATGACGCCGCCGGGAACGAAGTGGCCGGGATTACTACCTCAAAATATAAACTGGTCAAACGGACCTATGCCGATTCGCCCATCAAACAACTGCTCGGCTATTTCTCGCCGCTCCAGTTTGGCAATAGCGGCCTGGAAGCCGAATACGATGACTATTTGAGCGGACAACATGGTTCGAACCCCTTCGCCAGCCTCCAACGCAGCCTGCTCAACGAACCGACCCAGGGTAACAACCTTTACCTGACGGTTGACCCCAAACTGCAACAACTGGCCCAGGACCAGCTTGGCACCTTACCCGGCTCGATTGTGCTGCTCGATGGCAAGACCGGGGCAGTCCTGGCGATGGTCGGCTATCCCCGTTTCGACCCCGCCGAACTGGTCTTCGACCCGACCGTGGATGACTCGGAGTGGAACGACCAGATTCAGGCTATCGAGCAGCGCTGGAAAGCTCTCAACGCCGACCCCAGCCAGCCGCTCTTTATGCGCCCGACCCAGGGTCTCTACGTCCCCGGCTCGATTTTCAAGACGGTTGTCCTGTCGGGTATGCTCGACACCGGCAAGGCCAAACCGGATACCGAATGGAAAGATAACGGGTCGTACGTGATTGACGCCTACAAAATCAACGACCCCAACCGCCCCAACCAGAATACCACCTGGACCACCCAGCAGGGTTATATGTTCTCGCTCAACGCGGTCTTTGCCCAGATGGGCGTCCAACTCGGCGCGGACGGTATCCGGGACTACACCAATAAATTCGGCTTCGGCCAGGAAATCCCCTTTGACCTGAAAACCTCACCCAGCCAGGTCGAAAGCACCAAGGATTATCTCACCAGCCGGGTCGCCCAGGCTGAGACCGGCTTCGGGCAGGGCCAGCTTCAAATGTCACCTTTACACGCGGCCTTGATTGCGGCGGCTATGGGCCGGGGTGATGGCATTATGCCCAAACCTTACCTGGTCCAATCTATCAAGACCCCCAGCGGCCAACTGATTAAAGAGACCGAGCCATCCAACTGGTTGCAGACGGTTCGGCCCGAAACCGCCAAGACGGTCCACGACATCATGGTAGCCTCGGCTACCCAGGGGTGGGTCGGTCAGAACGGCGGCTCCCTACCGGGCAGCGGGGCGGTTATCGGCGGCAAGACCGGGACCGCTGAACTCGGCAACGACCTCAACAACGCCTGGTATATCGCCTGGGCCAGCAAGGGCGACAAGCTCTATGCCATCGCGGTCGTGATTGACCACCGGGCCAACGGCGAAGGTTTGCGGGACGCCCTGCCCCGCGCCAACAAAATCTTATCTGCCGCCCTGGCCGGAGTGAAATAAGTGCTATCCAAAATATTCGGGACAATCTTCTTTCTCTCGCTGCTGGGGATTATCCTGGTCATTTTCCAGGGCGGGGCTACCTCCACCGGGCAGGTTATTTTCAGCCAGGACTACCGGACGCCCGGTTCGAGCCAGGTTATAAGCTTCAATGACCCGGCCACCCTGAAAGTTTTCCAGTCCAATCTGCAAGCGAACCGTCCTGATTATTACGCCTTCCAGGGCGCTAAAGATAGCATCATCACAATAAAACTCGATACCCTGCGGCTGGCCGGCCAGGATAATTTCTCGCCTTCGCTGGCCCTTTTTGGGCCGGGTCTGCCCCCACTCACCCCGGACGAGCAGCAGCTATTTCCTTTTTCACTCCCGGCGGGTTACGGTCTGCTCCTTTCGGCGGAAAGCACACCTATCAGCCAGACCACCCAGCCGACCGAGCAACCTACTCGTTTCGACGAGCCCTGGACCCAGAGCGGCTACTGGGAGCGGCAGAGCATCCTGAACCAGTTACTGGAGGACGGAACGTATTACCTGGCGGTCTACAACCTGCACGGGCAAGGCGGCAAATACGCCCTTTTCGTAGGTGATAAGCCGGAAGCGGGATTGCGCGAGACCCTGACCTTCCCGGTTACCTGGGTCCGGCTGCACTACTGGTTCGAGGATTTGTGGTGGCCGACCTTCGCCCTGGTCGTGGTGGGGCTGTTAGTTGTGGCCCTTCTTTACCTGTGGGGTCGGAACCTGGGAAAAAGTTTTTCCCAACCAGCGCCAGCGGTTTACCCCGCGCCGGACGAACCAGCGCCATCTCCCGTACCGGCGGCTGACCCCCTACCGGAAATGAAAACCGCGCCTTCCGCTGATGAGTCTACCCATCACCAACCTAAAACCACCGATTTACCGGTTGTTACTCAAACCCCTCTGCTCAACTGGGAAGAACCGGAAAAGGCCGCAACCTCCCTGGTGCAGGTCGCGCCTTCCCCTGCCCCTGACTTAGCCAGCCCTGAACTAAAAAATGGGCCGGTCCGAGAGGATGGCCTGACAGAATGGGGCAAACGGTTCCGGCCCTAGCTTTCGAACTCAATTCAAATTTCCCACGCCTGAGTTTGAATTTTAAATCCCCCTATTTGGGAGTGAAAGGCGCCTTTGATTATAGGAATTATTTTAAGGTAAGAAAAAACCTTGCCATAATTGTTTTATTTTCTTTACATTTTCAGCAATTTGCCCCTGTTAATTGCATGTTTAATCAACTAAAGTGAGGCTATAGTGCAAATTGCCCTATAGTTTTTGCTTCTCATTCCGCATCATGATAGAATAAGATTCGTCTAACTTCGCAATTATCAATTGGCTGCTTAATTGAACTTCGGGATGGACCGATTAGTAAATTTAACTTGTTTTGTTGTGCGACAAATTAATCCGGGGCAGCTTCTGCGGACTACGTTGTCCCTATCCTACCACGAACGAGCCTGGTTTTGGAGCGAGCCAGGCATTTTAGCGTTTAAGTAAGGTAGAAATTATTTTATGCTACAATTAACGGAAAAAGCTCACCAGCAACCTAGAAAAGCGGTACAGTCATGGCAGAATTGTTAAATCCAACTTCCGACCAGCCTCAAGACTTCAAACCTTTGAAAATCTTGATTGTCGCGGCGGAAGCAGCCCCTTTTGCAAAGGTCGGCCATGTTGCCGAAGTTACAGGCTCATTGCCGGTGGCCTTGCGCGGCCTGGGACACGATGTCAGACTGGTTATGCCGCGCTACGGACGAATCGACCCGGCCAAGTTCGACTTGAAACCGGTCGCCCCGCTCCAGAATCTTTCGGTCCAGGTCAACCGGGGCCACGAAACGGTCTATATCACCGAAGGCACAATTGGCGACGCGGGCGGTCTCGTCCCGGTCTATTTCGTAAATAACGATAAATATTTTAACCGCGACGGTATCTACGGCTACCCCGACGACGACGAACGCTTTATTCTCTTTTGCCGCTCGGTCCTCGATATGCTGCCCGAACTCGACTGGCAGCCCGATATTATTCACTGCCACGAGTGGCACACCGCTATCATCCCGAACTGGCTCAAATCGAGCTACGCCGACCAGCCTTTTTACAAAGATATTGCCAGCGTCTACACCATTCACAACCTGGCCTTCCAGGGAATTTTCGGCTACCGCGTCCTGGAAATCGCCGGGATTGGCGAGTATAGCTTTGACTATCCCCAGCGCGGCGACCAATCAAACGTGGTCAGCCTGATGAGCCTCGGCATCGAAAGCGCCGATGTCATCAACACGGTCAGCCCGACCTACGCCCAGGAAATCCTGACCCCGCAATACGGCGAACATCTCGACAAAATTTTGCAAAAACGCGAGAACGACCTTTTCGGTATCCTCAACGGGATTGACACGACCCATTTCGACCCCGCCAGCGACCGCTTCCTGGCCTCGAACTTTAACGAAAGCAGCCTGGACAAACGGGTTCAAAATAAGTTGGACCTGCAAAAAGAGGCAGGGCTGCCCCAGAACCCTGACGTGCCGATTATCGGCATGATTAGCCGCCTGGCGAACCAGAAAGGCTTTGACCTGCTGGCCCAGATTATCGAGCCGTTGATGCAGTTGGATGTCCAATTCGTGCTGATGGGGACCGGCGACCATCTTTACCACGACCTTTTCCGGCAGGTCGCCCACCGCTATCCCGATAAAGCGGCCTATTTCATGACCTTTAATACCCCGATTGCCCAGAAGATATACGGCGGCAGCGACCTTTTCCTGATGCCCTCGCGTTTCGAGCCCTGCGGCCTGGGCCAGATGATTGCCATGCGTTACGGCTCTATCCCGGTGGTGCGGCAGACCGGCGGCCTCGCCGATACCGTCAAGGACCTGGACCCGGCCCACAACAGCGGGAATGGCTTTACTTTTCAAGAATACGATTCGATGTTACTCTATGGAGCGATTGTGCGGGCCCTGGAAACCTACAAATACCCGGAGGTCTGGCACAAACTGATGGCGCGGGACATGATGGCCGATTACAGTTGGCGGGCCTCGGCGGCGCAGTACGTCGCCCTTTATCAACGGGCCCAGGCCGTCCACCATCAAAACTAACCTATTCACGACTTTCGCTTTGAGCCTGGAAACCCAATGGTATTGGTGCTAGCCCACCACTGTTTCAAGCGAAAGTCCTATTATTGTCCGTGTACGTGTAGTAAGGAGCGAAATTGGCTAATACTGTTTACCAGCTACCCGAGTCTATTACCAGGCTGGCGAAAGAGGAGCGCCAGTTGTTTGACCGTCTTTTCAGCGTTGATGCCGCCCAGGTTAAAATGGAAATTCCGCCGAGCATGTACGCTTATTGCGAGAAATTCTTTGGGTCCGTCGAAGCCGTGCTGCGCCAGCGCCCCGTAAAAGTCACCAACAAAATTACCCTCGATACCGCAATTTTCAACGCTTTACGCAGCCGCCGGCCCCAGTCCTATAACACTTCGGCCCTGGACGACCTGATGGAAGCGGAGCGAAAATTTGACCCCTTCGCCAATCCCCTGGAAGGTACTTCCGCCGATAATTTCGACCGGATTTATGGCGAATACAGCCTGACAGCCTCGAACGTAGCCAAGTTCGACACTTGGCACAGCGTGGTCATTTTTAACGAATACAATCCCCTCAAATTCGGACCTGATGAAGTAGTGGACTACCTGATGACCGCCCGCGCCTGGGCCGAGGAAGTGCAGGAGCAGGACGACAAGGCCCGCTATTTCTTCTTTTTGTGGAACTGTCTTTTCCGGGCTGGGGCCAGTGTTATGCACGGCCACGCCCAGATGACCGTTTCCCGCCAGCAGCATTACGGTAAGGTAGAACGGATGCGCCGGGATAGCCTCGAATACGCCCGCCAGAACCGCCGCGGTTTCTTTAACGACATGGTCCAAATCCACCGCCTGCTCGGTCTGACCGCCACTCCCGCCGACCGGGTGGTTGCCTTCGCCAACCTGACGCCCGTCGCCGAACGCGAAATCTGGCTGATAAGCGATTTGTGGTCGCCGGAGCTTGGCCTGGCCCTCTATCATGCCCTGTCCTATTATAAAAGCGTGGGAGCGGTCGCCTTCAACGTGGGCGCGCTCGTCCCGCCGATAGGTCCGACGCCTGGGAAAGAAGATTGGGGCGATTTCCCGGTAATTTTGCGGCTGGTAGACCGGGGCGACCCCCAGGCCCGTTCCAGCGACATCGGCGCGCTCAATTTGTTCGGAGCGGTGCCGGTCGTCAACGACCCCTTCGAGGTGGCGCGGGGTTTCCAAAAATATCTCCAGACGGTCGCCACCCCTACCCAGGCTTAACCATGCATTTCGAGGTGGCGGCATTCGTGCTTTCCGAGGAAGGGCAGTCGGCCCTGGCCGGATTGCTAAACCAACCCGCCGCCCTCACCCAGAACCGGCAGTTAGCCACCCTGACCCGTCTGCGCCGTCAGTTTAGCGCGGAACAGGCGGCAGGGCTGCTCGAAGTCGCCACCGCCCGCCTCAAAGCCGCTCAACAAGAGAAATTCAGCCAGGCCTCCGCCATGTTTTTCACCCGCACCGGGCTGGAACAGTCGAGCGGGGAAGCTATCGCCGCCCACCGGGCGACCCGCTTTGCCCGAATGTTGCCAACGGGCAGCCGCGTGGCCGACCTGGGCTGTGGGATTGGCGGGGACAGCCTGGCCCTGGCCGAATATTTTGCCGTGACCGGGGTGGACCTTGACCCGGCCCGCTTGCTTTTCGCGGAGGCGAACCTGGCCGCCTATGGCCGCGCCGCAAACTTTTCCCCGCTTGAAACCGATATAAACCAGTTTAACCCGGCCTCTTACCAGGGGCTTTTCTTCGACCCGGCCCGCCGGACCGGGGAGGGACGCCGGATTTTCTCGGTGGAGGATTACGCCCCGCCCCTTTCGATAATAAAAAGCTGGTTTCCCTTCGTGCCGGAAATTGCCGTAAAAATCGCTCCCGGCGTCAAATATGACGAACTGGCGGGTTACGACTGCGAGGTGGAAATCATCTCCGAGCGGGGCGATGTTAAAGAGGCGGTCTTGTGGTTTGGCCGCTTGCGTTCCCAGGACGCGGCAGGCCGCCCGGTAGCGAGGCGGGCCACCCTGCTCCCGGGCGAGTTTACCCTTACGAATATAGAGGATAAGCCGCCGGTCCCGGTTGAGGCGCCTGGTCGCTACCTCTACGAACCGGACGGCGCGGTCATCCGGGCCGGGCTGGTCGAAGAACTGGCCCTCCAAATCGGGGCCGTTAAACTGGACGAGGATATTGCCTTTTTGACCTCGGATAAGCTGGTGGCGACGCCTTTCGCCCGGCCCTTTGAAGCATTAGAAAGTTTGCCCTTCAACCTGAAAAAACTCAACCAGCGCCTGAACGAACTGGGCGTGGGCCGGGTCGTGGTCAAAAAACGAGGTTCACCGCTCGACCCCCAGGAACTGGAACACGCCTTGAAACTTAAAGGGCCGCGCGACCACGAAAAAATCATTGTTTTGACCCAGGTTGGAGGCACCCATACCGCCTTGGTTTGCGAGGTGGCCCAACCATGAACAAGACCGACCGCCTTCTAGCGATTGTCCTCAAACTCCAGAGTAGCGGCGGCATGCGGGCGGAAGACCTCGCCGCCTTCTTCGAGACCTCCAAACGGACTATTTACCGCGACATCCAGGCTTTGAGCGAGGCCGGGGTGCCACTTATCGCCACGCCCGGTCAGGGTTACGCCCTGGTGGAGGGCTATTTCCTGCCGCCGCTCAGTTTTACCAGTGACGAGGCGATTATGCTCCTGCTCGGCGCGGAATACCTGGCCCAGAACTTTGACGACCGCTACCGGGACGGGGCGAAGGCCGCCGCCTTCAAAATCGAGGGCGTCTTACCGCAAAAGCTGGCCCAGGAAGTGAGCCGCCTCAAAAGCAGCTTTCGGATGGTCACCCAGCCTATCGAAAATCCCGAACTGCTCAAAGAGTTGCGGCGGGCCATACTCGAACGCAAGACCGTAAAATTTCGTTATTACGGGCGGTCGCTCGAACCGGGCCGGGAAACCGCCACCGAGCGCGAGGTGGACCCTTACGGGCTGATTTTTGTCGAAGGGGTCTGGTATCTGCCCGGTTACGACCACCTGCGCCAGGACATTCGCAACTTCCGGCTCGACCGGGTCGAAGATTTAGCCTTCACCAGCAAAACTTTCACCCAAAAGAGTGGTTTCGTGCTGGGAAAGATAGACACCAGCGATGTCCGCAATATCACCGTCCGGCTCCTTTTTTCACCGGAAGCAGCCCGTTGGGTCAGGGAAACCCGCTATTTCTATATCGCGGAGGAAGAAGATACTCAGGAAGGCTTGCTGGTGACACTCAGGGTGCGCCACGAACGCGACCCACTCAACTGGATACTGAGTTGGGGTCGCCGGGTACGCGTGTTGGAGCCGGAGTCGCTGGCAAAAATAGTGCGCGAGGAAGCCGAGGCAATTTCCAGGCAATATAAAACCGGGAATTAGCTACTGACATAACGTTGTCACAGGGGGTTGGTAGACTGAAAGCGTAAACCAGTCGAACCAATAAAAGCAACTAAACCAAAAGAAAGGATTGTTACCCCTATGGCAAACCCGAACATTAACCCCGTCCTCGATTTCGTGGTCTTTTTCTGCGCCGACCTGGACCAGGCCCAGGAAACATTCTCCAAACTCGGTTTCGAATATTACCCCGAAGAGTCCAGCCCCAACTTCCGCCAGTTCAAAGGCGTGCCGGGCGGTCCGGCCTTCGGTCTGAGCCTGGCCGGGGAAAATACCCCGCCCGCCGGGACAGCCCAGGTCTATTTCGAAACTACCCGCCTGGAAGACCTGCACCAGCGTACGGCCGACCAGGGGCTTGCTACCTCGCCCATCCTGCACATGCCCTTTGGCGACATCTTCACGCTGCCAGCCTCACCCGACCTGAAAAGCGTGGTCCTTTTGCGGGATAGGTAAAACTAACAATAATGTTTGGAACTTTGGGTTGAACTCGAGGTTCCAAACATCTATAATCCCCTACACAAAAGGTACTGCCAGAGTTTGAAATAACCGCTAGAAAGACCCTAATGCTCAACGACGCCCCGGAAGCGACCAGTCACCCAACGGACAACCCGGAACTTTTCCTCGAAAAAGGCCGGTTGACCCCGCGCCTGCCCTATGATTTCCAGAAAGCCCTCGACTTCCTGGGCGATTTCAAACCCGTCAGCTACGAGCAAATCGCGAAACCCGGCTCTCTTGCCAAAGCCCTTTGCCTCAACGGGCAGGTGGTCGGTTTTGAACTGCGTAACGCCGGGATGATCGAAGCCCCGGCCCTCGACTATACCCTCTTTTCGGCCAAACCCATAAGTGACAAAATAAAAAAGATGGCCCTGGAAAAAGCGGCTTTCTTCCTGAGCCTGGACGATGACCTGGCTCCCTTTTACGCCCTGGGCCGCAAAGACCCCTTCTTCGCCCCGGTCATAGAGCAGATTTACGGCTATCACCAGGTCAAGTTTATCACCCCGTTTGAAAACGCGGCCTGGGCGGTCATTCACCAGCGCAACCACATCACGGTTTCCCGCCGCATGAAAGAATCGCTGGTTAAATACTTCGACCGGAAAATCGAATGGGACGGCCAGACCCTGTGGGCTTTCCCCGAACCGGCCCAGGTCGCCGTGGCCGATTTCGCCATCATGAACGAGGTCATCCGCAACGAGCGCAAGACCGAGAGCGTTATGTCCGCCGCCCAGGTCTTTAGTATGGTGGACGAGGATTTTCTCTATAACGCGCCCTATGAAAAGGTCAAGAAGTGGCTTTTAACCATCCGAGGGGTGGGCGAATGGTCGTCCAGTTTTATTTTGCTGCGGGCGCTGGGCCGGATGGAACACCTGCCCATCGGGGATAAAGGCTTGATTGAGGGTTTTCGAGAATTCTACGGCCCGGATATGGACGAGGAAGACTTGCTTACTTTCGCCCAGGATTACGGCGAATGGAAAGGCTACTGGGCCCACTACCTGCGGGTCGCTTCCCGGTAATTATTTATGAAATAAAAAACTGGCTTTTACGGCCAGTTTTTTATTTTCTTTCTATTAAGTCAGTTCAAGCAAAGCTCGTTTATCGCCGTCGGTGTACTGGAGCCGCAGGGTGTTGAGATTTACGCTGGAAGGGACGTTAAAGACCACATAGACCGCCCCCTGTTTGTTGGCGTCAATCGGGCCGGGCGGCGGGTCGGTATCGGGTGGCGTCTTCAGGACATAAAGCAGGGTCGCGGTCGGGTCGGGGTTGTACTTGTCACCGTTGGTCGAAAAGAGGGCCATCCGTTCCCCCGGAAAGAGCCACTGCCGCCCATCGGTGCCGTTTTTCAAAGCCACCCGCACGACAAGATACTGCTTCCCGCTGCCCGCCACAAAGCGCAGACCTTCCAGGGCCAGGGCGTCGTACCGCTCGACATTTTCCGTCACTACCGCATAGCTGCCGACCTGGACCGGCGTCTTGTACTTGCCCGTAACCGTCACGGCTGGCCCTTTGAGGTCGGTCAGGCTGCCGGGAAGGCTGGCAACCAGGTTCTGGGCCTGCAAATCGCCCCCCGCGCTCGGTCCGCCATAACTGGCCTGGGACCAGGCTTCCAGCCCTATCTGGTCGAACAACTGGCGGTCAATCGCCTTGACCGGGCGGTCCTGCCGCGACGAAACGATTATCTGGGCTTTATCAATCGAGGGAAAGCGGCTGTACAGGGTGTAAAAAATCCGCGAGAAATCGACCGCCATCTCGGCGTCGTTGCGGACCTGGAAGTAGTTGACGGTAAGCTGAGGCGAACTGGTCACGGTAAAAGCCGATAGTCCGATGCTTTGCAGTTCGGCTTGCAGGTTCGCATCGGTCGGGCTATTAATGTGGTTCTGGACGTTGTCGCTCAGGGTCGTACCAAAGTGAGCGACCTGGTGGTCCATCCTGGCCGTCTTGATAACATCGGCGGAGTTGTTAGCATCCGGCGCGGGGTGCCAGCCGTAAAAGGTGTAGACCGTCGAACGGGGGAAGTCACCCCGGTAGACCGGGTTGCCGTTGGTATCGGTCAGGGTCAGGTTAATCCGGTTAAGGTCGTTATAACGGGCAAACAACGTATAAACCAGGTTGTAGGCCGTATTTTCAGACTGGCGCAGGCTGTCCAGGTCGTCCGAGGTCCGGTTTGATGGAGCGGTCTCGGAATTGAGGACCATTCCGCTGGCGGCCAGCTTTACCTTTAGCTGTAAGGTGTCCGCCGGGTCGAGGGTGGCATCGGTCACGCGGCCCTGGTACGCATCGGGAGTGCCCAGGAAAGCCATAACCTGGTCTTTGCTGACCGGGCCGGTTTGCGGACTTGCGGTGGCGGTCGGGGCGGTGGCCTGGGTCGTGGTAGTCCTGGTCGGGTTAGTAACCGAAGCCGGGGGAACCGTCGGGGCGGCTTGCGAGATAAAATTGGTCTTGAGCGGGTTGCCTACCAGCACTTCCAGGGCCAGCACGACCCCGACCGCCACCAGGATAAATACAAAAAAGCCAATAAGATATATGGCAGTCCGCGATTTGGCGGCCTGGGAGAAATTCAGTCCCGTGCGCGAAGCGATATGGGGTTCGGCCTGGGTCTTACCCGTGGGATTAAAACTCGAAGTAGCGCCGGTAGCCTGGGAACGGAAAGAACCGTTATTGCCCGCGCCGCTGCCGGGCGTGCCCGGGCGGGTAGCCCCGGCGGGCCGGGCGGCCTGGCTGGCCGACGAAGGATTAAAATTGCTCGACCCGTTACCGGCGTTCGGGTTGGGACGGCTGGCGGTCGAACTCCCATTGCCATTAGTAGCGCCATTTCCGTTAGCCGAGGGCGAATAATGGCCCTGGTTCGCGGTGCCGGGCCGGGGCCGGTTCGCCGTGTGGCTGATATTCGGGCTGATACCTTTGCGCAGGTAATTGTAGTCCCGCCGTTTGGAAGCGTCACTCAGCACGTTATAGGCCGAGTTAATCTGGGCCATGCGGTCTTCGGCGTCAGGGGCGCGATTGACATCAGGGTGATATTTTTTGGATAGGGCACGGTAAGCCGCGTCAATTACCTCTGCTTCAGCTTCGGAATCAACTTGCAGTATTTTGTAGTAATCAACTTCTGGTTTGCGCTTAAGGTCAGTCAATAGTTTCGTGCAGTCAGGTAAAGGTTGATAAAAGCCCTAATCCCAGCCGGCTCCCAAAGCCGGGAGAGCAAGATTTTGAGTTTAATTATAGTTGGATAGGTCGGTAGCGTCAAACTTGAATTTCGTGGCAAGAAGCGATCCGGAGACAACACCCGGTAAACATTTCTTTGGAATTGGGCTTTCAAGCTATTTTTAAGGTCAATCCGGCTCCTCTACCAAAAGTTTTGTTAAAAAGGCCAGTTCAGCCTCCCGGCCCACCACCTCACCATCCAGCACCGCCGCTCGCAGCCTGCCTAACAACTCTTTTATACGCGGTCCTGGCGGCACCCCCAGTTGTAACAAAGCGCTCCCATTCAATTCCGGCCCCCGGCCCAGCACTTCCTCCCGGTAGCGCCGGACGGACTGCCGCCCTTCTTCCGGCAGCAAAGCCTCGAAGACCCGCAGCGACTCGGCCTTGTAGGGGCGGAACAGCAGGTCGAGACGGCTATTTTTGAGCAGCGAGGGTAGTTCGGGGAAAACATCCTCCCACAACCGGGCCACCTCAGGCGGGACGCTCGCTTCCAGCCCGGCGAAATTTAGCCCCTTCACAATCGCGGTGGCGTTCGCATTCCCTTGCCGGTGCAGCAAAGCGGCAAGGTATTCGTAAGACTGGGGACGGCCCAGAAAATCTTCCAACCGCCCGAAAGACCCGGCTAATTCGTCGTCCCAGGCCAGGGACGGGTGAAACCGGACCAGCATTTTGTAGTCTTGGAGCAGGGCCAGCCCTTTGACCGGGCGCAACTCTTTGAGGACCATGCGTAGTTCGTTGCGCTGGCGTTCGGCGCTCAACAACTCGAAAAAACCTTCATCGCGGGCCGTTTCCAATAGCTGCCGGGTGTGCGGTTCGAGCTTATAGCCAAGCCGGGCCGCGAACCGGATAGCCCTTATCATGCGGGTCGGATCGTCAATAAAACTGGCATCGTGCAGCACCCGCAGCCAGCCGTCCCGCAAATCCGCCAGGCCGTTATAGGGGTCGTGCAACCCGTCTTTGGGCGAAAGAGCCAGGGCGTTAATCGTAAAGTCCCGCCGTTTCAGGTCTTCTTTGAGGGTAGCCGGGAACGTCACGGTAGGCAGGGCCGCCGGGTGGGCATAAACTTCGCGGCGAGCCGTGGCAAAGTCGAGATGTAAATCGACGCCCAGGTCGAGCCGGACCGTCCCGAAAGCCGCGTGTTCCAGGAATTTTACCGGGTTGAAAGAGCGTTTGAACGCGGGCAGGAACCGCCTGACCACCTCCGGCGCATAATCGAGCGTCACGAAATCAAGGTCAGTATTGGGGCGAAGCAAAAGCAAATCGCGCACAATGCCGCCAACCAGGAAAATCCCCAAACCTGGTTCGAGGGTCACTTCCAGGGCTTGCCGGTGGGCCGGGGGCAGGGCCGCCCGCAGCCGTTCGAGCAAGACCGCCGGGTCTTTATAATTAAATGGGGGAAATTGAGGGCGCACACGCAACTCTTTTTAAAATATTCCTGTTTGAGAACCGGGGCCGGGAAGCTAGTTCGAAACCTTCGCTTTGGTTTCAAGGGCCTTGATGGCGGCATCAAGCTGAGGGTCGCGCCCGTTCAAAATGTCCGCGGTGCTGCGGGCCACCACAATATCGGGCGTAATCCCGACCCCGTTTAATTTCTCGCCTTTTACCGTCTCGTAGACCGAGTTGGTCACGCCAAGTGACGTACCATCACCCAGGGGCCAGTAAGCCACTGTCCCGATAGCCCCGGCGCTGGTATTGCCGACCAGCGTCCCGGCTCCGAAATCCTTGACCGCCAGGCTGAAGACCTCGCTGGCCGAGGCGCTTCCTTTATCAATCAGTACCACCAGCGGCAAAGGCGGGGTCACCTGCTTGCCTTCGGAACGCGCCTTTATCTTTGAAGAACCGCCCCGGTTGGTAAAAGTGCCGAGGATCGTACCGTTAGCGACAAAACGGCCCGAAACGCCATCGAAATTATAACCGCCCCCATTATAGCGCAAATCAATTATCAGGCTATCCGCGCCCTGGTTTTTAACGGCGGCAATCGCGGCATCGAGGCGGCTCGTCACATCGAGATGAAAAGCGTTAATCGTGATAAAGCCGATGTGGTTTTGTAGAATTTTCCATTCGACGGTCGGGACCGTGTACCGTTTATATTCAATCTGGCGGGTGACGCTCGGCCCCCCGTTGAGCGGCTTAAAAACAAAGCTGTAGGCGCGGCCTTCGGTCCCGTTTGAGAGCCGGGAAAGATTGGTAGCAGTCAGGTTTACGCCATCGAACTGGACCAGTTGGTCGCCCACCTGCACTCCCGCCACCTGGGCCGGGCTGCCCGTAACCATCCGGGTGACATAGTAACCGTTCTGGTAAAGCGCCAGATAGAGGCCAAAGCCGAGGGTCGAATTGTCGCCCTTGCTCATGCGATTGATGACATCGGTCCGGGCCTGGTCGAGAAAATAAGTGTGCAGGTCACCCACCGCCAGGGCAAAAGCGTTCGCCACCCGGTGCGCCACCTCACCGGGAGCCAGTTCGACTGAACTCGCCGCCACCAGCTTTTGAAATTGCAGCGTGAATAACTGCCAGTTAGTCGCCGCATCGCTGGTCCAGACCGGGTTTGGAAGTGTCGTCACCTGGAGGGCTGCTGTCGCTTCGTTCAAACCCTTCTGGGCCAGGTTGGCTGTATCCGGTGTGGTGTAAAAATGCTGGTTGATGGCGTCGTAGGCCGCCTTGATAACCTTTAGCTCGGCAGCGGCATCAACTTTAGCCGGGGCAAGCGCGGCGGTGACGGGTGGTCCGGTCGTAACGGTCGGGGCCGCTGTTGAGGTTGGGACAGGCGTTCCGGTTGGTGGCAGGGGCGTTGCGGTGGCCGGGGGCGGCGTAGACGTTGGGGTCTCCGTCGGCGGGACAGCCGGGACCACGGCCCCGGTAGCTGTTGGCGCGGTGGTAGTCGCCGGAGAAACGGAACTGGCCGGGGCGGAAGGGCTGTTCGCGGGTACTATCGGGGCGCCGGACGTGTTGGTAGGCAGTTGAAGGACCGGCCCACTGTCGCCGCAACCCGCCAGCAATAACGCTGCCAGCAGCGTGACCAGTACCAGCGCCAACGGCCTGGTAATAGTTGGAAGAACGCGCCACTCCCTGCCACCGGGAGCTACCCGGACCCGTTTACTTATAGCCTGGGGCATTACAAACCCTGCCCTTCCCATTCCTTAATTACTACAACAGAGCTATTATCCAGGATTGGGAGGCTCGAATCAATCGCAAATAGATTAGGGTTCTATAAACCTTTGGCCTGGAACTGGCCGGTTTTGCGCTCCATCCAGTCCAGAAGACGCTCCCGCACCTGGGGCGCTTCGGGGTCGTTGAGCAGCGCGTGATAGGCTTCGGGGAAATAGTGCAATTCTTTATCGGTAGAGGCGATCCGGGCAAAAAAGGCTTTGGTCTGAGGATGCCTGACCGTGAAGTCACGCCCGCCCTGGGCCATAAAGACCGGGAGACGCAACCGCAGGTAAAGCCGGGAGGCCCGCTGCATGTGCAAGGACATGTTTGACAAAAAGCGGACGCTGACCTTGCGATTAAAAAGCTCGTCGGCTTTCAGCACTTTGATAAATTCCAGGTCGCGGATACCTTCTTCCTCCCGGCCTGTAATCGGGATAACCGTCCGTCGCCGGTCCCTGGCAAGATAATAAAGGGTCCGAAAAATCTCGTCCAGGCGCGGTTTGACGGTTGGCGCGACCACACAGGCGACCAGGGCCAGGAAATCGGGTTGTGCGTCGGCGGGGGCGCCAGCAGCGTAGGTGATAGCGATAGGGGTTCCCATACTTTCGCCGAGCAAGAAAAGCGGCAAATCAGGGTGGCGGTCGCGGACCCAGCGGATAACAGTCGCCACGTCGTCCTGGAAATGGTTGAAGGTCTCAATATCGCCGCGCCGTCCTTCGCTCAAGCCGTGACCGCGCAGGTCCGGGGCATAAAGGGCGATACCGGTCGGCGGCAAGTAAGGGGCCAGCGAGTCGCCGTAGTAACCACCGTGCCCGCCCATACCGTGAATGACCACCATTATTTTGTCGGGGCGGGTCGCGCCGAACCAGCCGTGCAAATGCAAGTTCTGGCCGTGCGAGTTGGTCAGCTTATAAGCTCTGGTACTAATATCGGTCGACGCGAATGTTAAGGGCCCTTTATCCAATCTTCTACCACCTGTCATTTTCTAGACAAAAGCTAAATTGCTTAAACCAAGCTCCCTTCAAGAACCACTTTTTGAGGGAGGCTCATCCTTAAGAGCGGGAGGACGCCGGATTTTATCCCACCCGTACAGCACCAGGCCGCCGATTAAAATCGCCAGCAAAGATAGGATACCACCTTCCGGCCCAAATAGCCCGCCGGTTAACTCCTGGGGTCCGTTGACAAGGGGCTCGAAAACGGCGCCCGAAACCGGGTAGCCGCTGACCGGGTAGCCAAAGATAGCGCCCTCGGCAAAGTTCCACGAAAAATGTAAAATTATCGGCAGCCAGAGCTTGCCAGTCATCGAATAGGCATAGGCAAAAAGCGCCCCGGCCACCACGATATTGAACGCCCCCAGGAGGGTGGCGCGTGGGTTCAAAAGGTGGGCAAAACCCCAAAAAAGCGAGGTCACGATAATGGCGACCTGACCGCCCCAGACCTCGTTCAAGACCTGGAGGAAATAGCCGCGCACCACCAGTTCTTCGCTGATCGCCACACAGGCAAAAATGACAAAATATTGGAGCAGGTCGCCCCAGCTAAAGGTCGGACCCCGGTTGCCCACCAGGTAGCCAAACAATTGCTCTAGCTGGAAGATAACCGCGAAAAGCAACGGTCCCAGCACCAGACCCAGCAGGGCATCGAGCGGCAATTCCCGGTAAAGCCGGAGACCGAGGTCGAGTATAGACTTGCCCCGCGCGAACCGCTGGGAGAGCCAGACCGCCGTCACCGTCGCTATGAGCGTGGCAATCGCACCCCACAGGCTTAACGGGTTGAGCGACCCCTCCCCACCCGAAGCCGAGTTGATAGTCTCGGTAAAAGCGTCCCCGAAACCCTGCCCGCCGATAGCATCGATGATGGCAAGCACCAGGCCAAAGACAAAAATTACCACGGTGCTGGCGATAAACCAGATTAGACCAAAAAAAGCCAGGGCTCTTAAAGCCCCGGTAATATACTGGCGCTGCTCGACTCCGGCAGGGTCTTCTTTATTCACCCGGCTATTGGCGGTGTAGGCCCGGTTGACTACGAACCAGGTTATGCCGAGAACCACCGCAAAAATCAGTCTTACAAGTGGGTTCATAAATACTCTTATCCGTTTATTAATAACAGCAGGAGTTTACCTTTACCACCCTTTTTAGTCAAGAAGTGTTTAGTTTTAGTTTTAGTTTTGTTATTCCAACCACTCCATCCTGGCAGTCCGACCGCCTTCCTCTTTGTCATTCGGTGCGTAACACGCACCCATAGGTCGCACCCATCGGCGTCTCCGGTCCGTTGAGCCAGAACACATTCATTCATGCTTATACCAATGGTACCCGTAACCGGCTGCTCAGGATTCCTCGACTACACTTACGCCTGAAAGGTGTAAGAAGCTTAAGGGAATCAACCCTATAAACGAAAAAAGGGGTGGTAACCCCCTTTTATTCAGGAAAACCGCTTTTGTATTGTTGTCACAAATGTGAATTAGTGGGATAGGTTATGTAGACCTGCCTGCCGTTCAAGGCAATCGCTATCTGATGTCCCGGTTCGCCATTTCCTTCATCATCTCAAGGAGTTCAAAATTATCGAAAGGCTTCTGGACGAAGGTGGCATTGAGGGTGGGCAGGTCGCTTTCGGTCAAACCGCAGGCATTAAACCGGGAATGGGCAGTCATCAGGATAACCGGAACCTCGGCCAGGGTCGGCGTCCGGCGCAGGGATTTCAAGACCTGGACCCCGTTGGGGGCAGGCATCATCAAGTCCATCAGGATTAAATCGGGCTGAAGCTGGGTAGCTTGTTGGAGCGCGGTGGCTGAATTAAGGCAGGTGGCAACGTTAAAATCGTCTTCAAGCAGAATTTCGAGCATCTCAACTATGGCCGGTTCATTATCAATGACCAGCACTACCGGTGCATTTTCGGGCAGTAATGAGGTTGCCAATTCTTAAAACCTTTTCTATGACTCGCCTCAGTGCAAATTCAGTTTCCGCAAAATTCCCCAGCCGCGCATCCATCTTTTCTTTTGGAAAGGAACCCAGGGGGGCTGGGTCTCCTATCCAAATAATGCGAGCTAGACGTTTCTTTGAATTAATGGTGCAGTGTTACTACGACGAAATAGTGAGACGTTGCTTACACGTAAATAGAACGCACGTCTTTGCATCAACTGTATTCAAGTCTAACAAATCAAGCTTACGAACAACATTACAAAAAATACTGCTTTTCATTTCTTTCTAAGAATTCTCGGTTTCAAACTAAATTTTGAGGTTATTTTGAACTCAGACCAGCATTGGCGGAGCCTGAAAAATCGCCCCTGGTTAACGTTTTCACACCCCTGGTGAAAAAACTTCTACTTGACTAGACCCCTTAACACATCTATAATCGAAGGAAATTCTACTTCTGCTAGAGTTTAGGACGCAGGGCATTTTAGTTAAAAGCCCGGTTCAATGGGAGGGTGAAGCTTGAGGACAACCCCAATTCACGCGGATAAAGCAGGGAAAACCAGCAGGGTCGCTCCGGTGACAACTGCGGTGCGGCCCGGTGTGCGGGATATTGGCGAGGGAAAAACCGTTTTCGGCGGCCCGAAAAAACTAAAATGTGGCACAGGTGACAGAAAATGGCCCTGTGCCGTTTTGTTTTAAACTCATTTGCAGCAGGGTTTGTCTTATACCGTTTAGCCGTTCGCGCCCACCCAAGCATGGCGCTTGAGGGTCCGACCGGTAGACCTGGGGAGTAACTTCTCCAGGAATGTGAAGTTATCCGAAGGAGGCTTAATATGAACAGCAGCTTATACGGAAAGATCGAGAAAGCCAAACGGTACCAGGAGGAACCTGGCCGCATCCACTTCCAGACAGCTCAGGTTGAGTTCCGAGGTAATCACGACAACTACACTGTAACGCTCAAAGACTCCAACTGGCACTGCACTTGCCACACCTTTGCCACCGGCTTTGAAACTTGCTCCCACGTCATGGCGATGCAACGCATCCTCCATGATATGCTTGACGAAGACTCCCGCAGCCAGCACGTCGAACTTGTAGCAGACAAACAAGTTCCGGCCCTGAGCTAACTCGCACCTTTCCTGAAAAAAGCTGACCGTTTCTTTAGCTAAAGAAACGGTCTTTTCATTTTATAATCTCACCGCTTTTCCAGGGTGCCAGCTATTAAAATAGTTTGACGAGGGGCCCGGCCTTTGTTATCATCTGCACGATAAAAGCTGGTGCATTTGAAAGGATTTTTTCGTTTTGGACTTCTTAGTAAAGTTTTTGGCCGGGTGTGGCGTAGCGATTCCCTGTGGCATCAAACCGTACCTGCCGCTGGTAGTGATTAGCGTGGTCGGCTTGGGCGGTAAATTACCCTTGTCTGCCCCTTACAATTTCCTGGGAACCGTCGGGGCGCTGGTCGTGCTGGCCGTGCTGGTCGGGGTCGATATTTTCGCCGACAAATTCCCCCAGATTGAAAAACTTTATACCTATGCCAACTATGTTATCCGGCCCCTGGCCGGGGCGATTGCCTTCGCGGCGATTGTACCACCGACCGCGATTGATAGCGGCATCAGTTTCTTGCTTGGCCTGGTCCTGGCCGAACTGACTTTCCTGGTGAAAAATATGCTGCGCCCGGCCATCGCCGCTTCGAGCCGGACCGCCAGCGTCTTCGAACCGCTCATCAGTACCGGGGAAAATATTATATCGGTCGCCCTGGCCGTCCTGACCGTATTGGCCGGGGTGGTCGGCGGCATTCTGTCTATCCTGGTCCTCCTGGGCATGGTCGCCCTGGTCTTCTCGCTGCGCCGCCGCACCCCCGCCGGGATTGCCACGACCCTTAAATAAGGATGGAAATTGGAATTGACGCCAGCCGGTTAGCCGTCGCCCAGCGCACCGGGACCGAAAATTATGCTTTCGAAATCATCCGGGGATTGGCCGGAACCCTGGCTCAACCCACGACGCCGCACCACCTGACCCTCTATTTCAACCAACCACCCGCCGACAATGTCCTGGCAAGCCTGGGTTTACCCGCCTCGGCCCGGTTAAGGATTATCCCGTTTCCGCGCCTCTGGACCCACCTGCGGCTGAGCCGGGAGATGCTGCTGCACCGGCCCGGCGTCCTGTTTGTCCCGGCCCATGTCCTGCCACCAATCCACCCGGCCCGTTCGGTCGTCACGATTCACGACCTCGGCTATCTCTACTATCCCCAGGCGCACACCACCCGCTCCCGGCGCTATCTCGACTTGTCTACCCGCTACAGCGCGACCCTGGCCCGGCGGGTTATCGCTATCAGCCAGGCCACCAAAAACGACCTGGTCCGCCATTACGATGTCAAACCGTCCAAAATTGAGGTAATATATCACGGTTACGACCGCCAGCGCTTCTTCCCGCAGACCGGCGAAACCGCTAAAGCCAACGCCCGCGAACGGTACGGGATTAAACCGGGCCGGTTTTTGTTTTATGTCGGCACCATCCAGCCGCGCAAGAATCTTTACCGTTTGCTCGAAGCCTGGGCCGGGCTGGCCGCCGAGCCGGAGTTTAGCGATTTGCAACTGGTCCTGGCGGGTAAGCCCGGCTGGTTGAGCCAGCCTATCGTGGAGCGCGCTGCCGAACTACAGGCCAGATTTCCGGGGCGGGTAATCCTGCCCGGTTACGTGGAAGATGCCGATTTGCCGGTGCTTTTGAGCGCGGCGGAAGCCTTTGTCTTCCCTTCGCTCTATGAAGGATTTGGGATGCCGGTGCTGGAAGCGCTGGCCTGCGGCTGCCCGGTGGTCTGCTCGAACACCAGCAGCCTGCCGGAAGTGGCGGGAGAAGCCGCGCTCTACCACCACCCCCTCGACACCCTGGCTTTACACTCGCAACTCCGGCGGCTGCTAACTCAGCCCGGTTTGCGTGACGAACTCATTCTAAAGGGCCTCAACCAGGCCGCCCGGTTCTCCTGGGAAACTGCTGCTCAACAAACTTTACAGGTCCTAACAACTTAATAAATTTTTTGCCACAGCCGAGTTCTGGTACAACTCTTGCGGGAAAAGTCTGCCCGGAATCTGTGTAACTGTATAAAAAATTCGGCCTGTGGGAATAATAGAAAAGTTAATAAATGCAAACAGATAATAATAAAAAGCTGCCGCCTGTTAACGCGCCCCAAACTAGCCCTGCTCCCCGCCAGAAGCCTTTTCGGGCCCTGCAAAACCGGGATTTCCGATTGTTGTGGATGGGCCAGGCCATCTCCCAGCTTGGCACCCAGATGCGTATCGCCGGGATTGGCTGGCAAATCTACCTGCTCACCCACGACCCGCTCCAACTCGGCGCTATCGGGCTGTGCCGGGTAATTCCCCTGGTGGCTTTCTCGCTAATCGGCGGCTCGACGGCGGACGTGGGCGACCGGCGCAAAGTCCTACTGGTGGCCGAATCAATTTTGATGTTCTTTTCGGCGGCCCTGGCGGTCGTGACCCTGACCGGTGCGGTTAACGTCTGGTGGATTTACGCCATAACCATTCTTTCTTCGGCTACTAACGCCTTCGAGCGGCCTTCTTTCTCGGCCCTCGTCCCGGCCCTGGTGCCCCGCGACCAACTCAGCAGCGCGATAAGCCTCAACACCCTCAATTTCCAGGTGGCGACTGTTATCGGGCCGGGCCTGGGCGGTATCATTATCGCTTTAGTTGGGGTCCAGGGGGTCTACTGGATTGACGCGGCCTCGTACGTCGCGGTCATCCTGTCGCTCGTCTTTATCCATTACCGCCCGGTGAACCGTCCGACTACAAAGGTCAGCCTGGCAGCGGCTATCGAGGGCTTGCAATTCGTCTGGGGCAACAAAATCCTGATTTCGACCATGTTGCTCGATTTCATTGCCACGTTCTTCGCCTCGTCCCGGACCTTGCTACCGATTTTCGCCACCGATGTACTTCATTCGGGCGAAATCGGCTTTGGCCTGCTCTCAGCGGCAGACTCGGTCGGGGCGGTTATCACCAGCCTGGTAATGGCGTGGCTCAACCCCAGCCGTTTCAAACACCCAGGCGTCGTTTTACTGGTGGCGGTCTTTTTCTTCAGCCTTTTCACCATTCTGTTTGGCTTTTCGACGGTGCTGCCGCTTTCGCTCTTTTGCCTCTTTATGACCGGGGCCTGTGATACGGTCAGCGTGGTCTTGCGGCAAACGGTTTCCCAACTGGTCACGCCGGACGAACTGCGAGGCCGGATGCAGTCGGTCAACATGATTTTCTTCGCGGGGGGGCCGCAACTGGGTGAACTTGAAGCAGGGATTGTGGCCCGGCTAGGCGGGGCCGGATTCTCGGTGGTAACGGGCGGGATTGCCTGCGCGCTGGTGGTCGTGGCAATTGCCACCCTGAGCCCGACCCTGCGCAAATACCATTTCGAGAAGGAATAGGGCGGCTTAAAAGAACTCGTCCAGCAGTTTATAGAACTCGATTTTGCCCCAATCTATCTCAGCCTGTTTGATGCCGTATTCCTTAAATAGCAGCGGTACATACTTTTCGCCCCAGTTACGAATAAGGCTGCGGACGGCCAGGGCCAAATCCTGGTAGCGGTCGGCTATCCCGGCCCGGCCCAGGTCAACAAACCCGCTTATTTCCAGGGTTGATGGGTTGATAATGACGTTGGGCAGGCAGTGGTCGCCGTGCGTAAAGACCAGGTCTTCGCTGGCTGGCCGCATTTTTAGAAGTTCCTCGAAAACATCGGCGGCACTCCGCCCTAACCGTTCCGCATCAAAATCGGTTCCGTCCACCAGGTGCATCTCGGTGTTCCGGTGGGCTGCTTCAATTTGAGTGTCCAACCTCATATCGAACGGGCAAGCGGCCGTATCGAGCGAATGGAGCATCTTTAATCCGGCAGCCAGAGACTTCACCAGGCGCGGTATTTCGTCTTCAAAAGTCGAGTCGAAAGCCATTTTCCCGGAGATTTCGGTTAATAGAAGATATTCCCCGGCTTCGGTTTGAGCGTAGTAAAGCGCTTCCGGCACCGGCAAACGGTCTTTCATCCAGCGCAACCGCTCGACTTCGGACTTAAAGGTCATAGCCGAGCCTTCTGGTGCGGTTTTCAGGTAAAGGTTAGGCTTGCCGGGAGCCTGCAACAAATAAACGCTTGCCCCCGACATCCCGATAGTCACCGGCTGGGAAGAATATTCTTTAACCAGGATTTCTAAATCTAAAGGTAGTGAGCCGATTTGTTCTAACATATTTGTTATCAGAGACTGCTTCATAAAAATCAACCGGGATTCTAAGAGACTTCCAGAATTGTGACCTGTCTTTTCCCAATAAGATATTTGGTTAACCTTTTATATCCGGAATAATTGAATGATTGCCGTTTAGGTGAGACTAATGCGACAATACCATCTTTTGAAAGAATCGGTAGTAAGGAAGACAGCATCAATTCAATTGATGGAAGATTCTCTGGCGTTTCCCCCATCCAGCTTGTCCTGTTCCCATAAGGAATGTCAGTAATTACCAGGTTGACCTTTTGCCCCTCAAGATTTTTAATCAAATCCTCGCTTTTTGTTGCATCTGCCTGGAATAAATAGCCATCAAAATTGTGTTCACCCTGGAAATTATTAACTTTTTCGCTAAACAGCCTGGCATTTTCTAGCGTTTCGGAATGAGATGATTTGCCATAGGAAGATACTAATTGACTTAATTGCTCAATTCTTAAATTAATCCCATCTGGGGTTAATAAGGAAAAATTATGTTGTGCAATTTGAAGAGCGTTTGGATCAATATCGGAACCTATAATTTTAGTAATATATTTCCAGTTTAGAAAGGCTAAAGTTACTAATAAATAACCGCTTCCACAGCAAGGGTCGTAAAGGGTAAAAGAAGTACTTCCACCTTTTTTAGTCCTATAATGAACAACCTTTTGAAATATATCAACAGCAAGCCTGACTGGAAAAGCAGTTCTGCCTGGAGCGCTATAAATTACTTGCCCGCTTGCTAAAATTGAAAAGTCCAATCTATTTCGTTCGCTTCCTATAATTTCAAAAATAGCTTTATGAAGCAAAAACTCTCCGGCTCGCCGGGATGTTGCCGCATTAGCGTTACCGCTAATCGCTGTCCACCGGACCCGCACCCTACCATTAAGGGCCGCCCCACCAGAGAGAACTTACAGGTTTTTAAAAGGTTGCTCTTATTTGCTCTTGCGGCTGTCGAGCAGGCGCTGCTTTTCTTCTTCGGCCACTTTATCGTCCAGTTTGTTGAACAGGATTTGCGGCTGGTTCAGCTTCTGCCCGGCGGGCACTTCTTCGATGGCCCATTTAGCCGTAGGCCGGACCGCCAGCCAACCCTGTTTTTCCTCGCCGCTATAGCTTTCGGCCACGCCATCGCTACCCTCGAAACCGAGGAAGCCGTGCAGCCGCTCAGCAGCGAAAGGCAGGAACGGGTAGGTCAGCACTTTCAGAGTGTTAATGACCTGCAAGGCCACCCAGAAAGTGGTCCCGGCGGCCTCCCTGTCAGTCTTGATGACTTTCCAGGGCGCTTTTTCGTCGAGATATTTATTGGCCGCACCCGCCAGGGCCATAGCCTCTTTCAGGGCGTCGCGCAGGTGGACCCCTTCCAGCAGTTCGGTGACACGGGCGAAAGCCTCGTCACGGACCGCCAGCAAAGCCCGATCGGAATCATCCAGCGCGCGCGGAGTGGGGACCGTACCTTCATAATTTTTATAGACATTGGTCAGGACGCGGTTGACCAGGTTGCCGTAAGTGCCGACCAGTTCGTTGTTGATGCGGCTGACAAAGTCGGCCCAGGCCCAGTTGCTATCGCGGGTTTCGGGCGCGACCGCCGTCAGATAATAGCGCAACTGGTCCGGCTGGTAGCGTTCCTGGATGTCCGGCATCCAGAGGGCCCAGTTCTGGCTGGTGCTCATCTTTTCGCCTTCCAGGTTCAAAAACTCGGAGGCGGGGACATCATAAGGCAGGTCGAGTCCGCCGTAACCGAGCAGGATGGCCGGCCAGATGATAGTATGGAAAGTAATGTTATCCTTACCCAGGAAGTAATAGCTGCGGCTGGGCGACTGGCCGTTTTCGTCCAGCGTCCACCAACGCTGCCAGTAATCGGGCTTGCCGAGCCGGGTCGCCAGTTCCTTGCTGGCCGACAGGTAGCCGATAACCGCGTCAAACCAGACGTAGATGCGTTTGTCCTTAAAAGCCGGGTCGTCCACCGGCACCGGCACACCCCAATCGAGGTCGCGGGTAATCGCCCGGCCATGCAGACCCCGTTCGAGCCAGTTTTTGGTATAGGCCACGGTGTTATCGCGCCAGTAACTGCGGTCCCGGCTGCCAATCCAGGCTTCCAGGTCCGGCTGAAGCTTGCCCAGGTCGAGGAAATAGTGTTCGGTTTCGCGGAAAGTAATCGGGCTGCCGTCTTCGCGGCTGTGCGGGTTGCCGAGTTGAATCGGGTCGAGCTGGTTGCCGCAGACATCGCATTGGTCGCCGCGCGCCTTGGGGTTTTTGCAGAACGGGCAGGTGCCTTCCACGTAGCGGTCCGGCAAGAAGCGTCCCTGGGCTTCGCTATAGCTCCCGGTCATCACCTCTTTATATAAATAACCTTTTTCCAGCAGTTTTAAAAACATGTCCTGCGTGACCGCGTAATGATTTTCGGTCAGGGTCGTGGTAAAGAGGTCGAATTCGATACCAAGCTTATCGAGGGTTGCCAGGATCATGGGGTGGTAGCGGTTGACAATATCAACCGGGGTCACGCCTTCCTGCTCGGCTCGGATGGTAATCGGCGTCCCGTGACAATCGCTCCCGCTGACCATAATCACATCGCGGCCTCTGGCGCGCTGGTAACGAGCGAAAATATCTGCCGGGATATATACCCCGCTGACGTGCCCGGCGTGGAACGGTCCGTTCACATAAGGCCAGGCCACACTGACTAAAATACGTTCTCTTTCATTGGGTTCCTGATTATTTTCTGCTGTCATTGTCTTTTCTTTCTGACTAACCCTTTTCCTCGCCTAATTGGTTAGCTAGTTATAGTATAATCCTTTTGCTTTATAAAGCAAGTCCCTGTTACTTTTTATAGAGGCCGCGCATATCGTTGAGGCGGACCTTTGAAATATCGCCGATCATTCGTAGCGAGTCTTTTACGGGGTTGACCTTGCTGCCGCTCACGTGGAACCAGCGTACCGGCACCTCGCGCACCCGGTAGTTCAGCTTCCGAGCCAAAAAAAGCACCTCCACGTCAAAACCTGTTACCATCGCGCCCTGCACTTTGGGGCTATTTTCGCCGTAAAGCTGGACTTTTGTAAAAAGGACCTGGGCGGCCTCGCGGGTGAAGGCCTTGAACCCGCACTGGGTATCCTGGAACCGGCTAAAAGTAACCGTTTTGACCAGCAGATTAAAGACCCGGCCCATCAGGTGGCGGTAGTAGGGCTCGTTGAAACGGCGGGCGCCCTGGCCTTCCCGGCTGCCGATGGCGACATCGTAATCTTTTTCGAGCCAGGCCAACAGACGGTCGAAATCTTCGATAGGGGTGGACAAATCGGCGTCGGTGAAAAGCAGGTATTTGCCCTGGCCTTCCAGCATCCCGGTACGGACAGCGTAGGCTTTGCCCCGGTGCGCGTTGGCAATCAGCTTGAGATGGGGCCGGAAACCGGTGGTATCTTCGGTCCGGGCGTAGAGGTCCAGGGTTTCTTCTACCACCCGGCGGGTACCGTCCTCGCTGCCGTCATCCACCACCAGCACCTCGGTCCGGTAGGGCTGCTGTTCCAGCCAGGTGAGGGTCTTCTGGAGAGTCTGGGGCAAGCGCCGTTCTTCATTATAAGCCGGAATAATTACCGTTAAAAAAGGCTGGCCGGTCTGGGCCTGACGCGGCGCGTCTCCGGCTCCCGTATCACTCAATCTTTCCGGCTCCTCCTGGTCTGCTGGCAGGTCAGCCGCCGTACCACCCCCGGCTTGACCCTGGCGTCCCTCAATATCCATTAAATTCGGGGCTTTCTTGCTGTTTTTGACCGAAATAAAGTTACGCCCTCGACAAGCGCAACCGTGAGTTTATATGATAGCAGATATAAGGTCAAGCCTGCGCTAAAAGTAAATTGCAAAGATTCATTTATTTATTAGAAATGTTTAAACCGTAAAACTTCAGGCTGAGCATACGGCTATCCACGCTGCCGCCAAAGTTGGCCGGGGTAAACGGTGTATTGGGACCGGGCACCAACCATAAAAAGAGCGAGTTGACGCTCCCGCCGGTCTCAGCCTTCGCACAGGAGAGCGCCGCCGCGCCCGCCGGTAAGGTCAGGGTGTAGGTCTGGGCCGCCTCGCCAAGCTGTAAGGTGCCCAGCGACTGCCAGAGTTTCGTATCGTCGCTATAACGATAGTTGCTCACGTAGACCCCGACACTCGCACCCGGCAAGCTGGCGGGACGTTTGCCGCCCCCAAGGGTGATAGTCAGTTTGCCGCCCGCCCCTTCCGGCACCATGCAGGGAATCCGCAGCACCCCGGTCGACTCAGTCCAGCGATAAGGTGTACCGTCGGCGTCTTTCTCGGTCTCATAAAAACCCTGGACCAGGGCGGCATAATCGTTCTGGCCTGTCTTTAGGGTCCAACCTGAGGCGGTGTCCAACTGACCGCTCCCGGCGCTCTGGCTAAAACTAGCGGCCTGGTTGGAATTCACCTTATCCAGGTCGTAGATGGCATAACTGAGCGTATTTAACTGGACGTTATAGGGCTTCTGGGTCGTCAAATCCTCCAACTGGCGCAGCGTAATGGTGACATCGCTATCGAATTTCATGTTGTAGCCGGGCGGATAGAGGCGGCCCCCGTTAGGACCGAGCAAAGCCTTGAGGTGATAGCCCTGGGCCACCCAGCGGTCGAGGACTGCCGCTGTTTCGTCATTCTTGAGAGCGTCGGTCAGGACGAAAGCGGGATGGCCGTAGACGTAGGTCAGTGGCGCGGCGATTTTCCCATCAATATCGCGTGACCCGGCAAAGAGCAGAATATCTTTAGGGCCAAACTGGGCCGCCAGTTGGTCCATCTGGGCAATCAGGCCGGGCTGACCGTCGCCGGAGCCGTATTCGGACAGGGTGTAGATGGTCCGGCCCGTATAGACCATAAAGACCACCAATAAAGCTGCCAGGCCAAAACCCAGCCACCAACCCCAGCGAGCATTCCCGGCAGACCTCTCAACCTGGACGCCGCCACTCGTCCCGGCGGCCTGCGGTTCGGGTGGGCGGGCGACCGTGAAAGCGATATTGGAATTGCTCCCGGTGCCCGTTTCGGCGGCCAGGGCCACCCGGCGGGTCCGCCTGGGCAAGCGCAACCGGCGCAGGCCTGAGCGTAACTGGCTCAAACCTGCCGGGAGATAGGGCAACAGCCCGCCCAGGACATAAGCCAGGGCAATCGAGAAGCCCGGCACGGTCACGACCGCGAAACGGCGCAACGAATAAATATAGTGTTCCTGGGTGTAGTTCGTATCAATAAAGAAGACCGTAATCCCGGCCAGGATTGCCATAAAAATGGCGGTGCGGCTGTTGAGGCGTTTCCAGACCAGCCAGACCAACCCCGCGAAAATAAGGAGCATTGCAGGCGGCGAGAAATACCAGCCTATCCGCACGAGTGTCCGCTCCGGTCCTTCGGTGGCGGGCGCGCCGATGTAACTGCTCAGGCTCCAATACCAGGTCGGGTAGTTGCCCTGCCCATCCGTGGAAATTCCATAGACCCGGATAAAGTAGTTGTAGATTAGATAAACGAAAGTTAAAAAGGCCAGCACGCCACTTACGATGCGCCAATGGCTTTTGAGCCAGCCCTCGAAAGCCCGCACCCGTCCCGGCATTGCATCAAACAGGATAAAGAGGAACAGCCCGACCGCCCCGGCCCCGATAATCAGGCCGATGATTTGCATGTAAAAGACGATGACGTTGTGGTAAATCCCTTCGAAATAGCCGATTGAAAAGATGCGAATATGAATGACCGAGTGGAGCGCCAGCAGACCGAACGAAATCAATAACCACCAGTGATGGGCCTGCCAGCGGCGGGTCAGACGCACCCACAGGAGATAAGGCGCGAGGGGCCAGACCAGGAAAGGAAACTGGGCGTGGGCCATGCAGATAAGACCAAAGGCAATACCCAATCCAAGAGCGCCTAAACGGGCCAGAGGCGGACTGACGGCGGCAGCGGTAGCCAGGCCCTGCTCGTCCTCGACCTCGGCCAGTTTGAGCGGGCGCAGCATGAGTAAAAAGCCGTAAATACCGCTAAAAATCAGAAAAGCCCCCAGCATTTCCCATAGGGTTTGCCGGGCGAACCAGACCTGGATGGCGTTCAGGGCTGTGAACAGGGCCACGAGAGGGGCAATCCAGCGTTGTTTGCGGGTCGGGAAAAGCCGCTGCGCAACCAGGTAAAGCGCGAAGACCGCCAGCACACCCAGGAAAGGCGTCACAAAGGTGATACCCCGGCTGCCGTCCAGCCCAAAGCCGAGCGCGAGATAGGCCGGGTAGAGATGGAAGAATGACGGTACCACGTCGCCGGTCGAAAGACCTTCCAGGTTGTTATAGATAAAGAAACCGGGAAGGCGGTAGTTGCGGACAAACAGGAACCGGCTCTCCTGTTTGGCGACACCCGACAAAAACTGCGAGATTACAATCGGGCCGACCTGGGGGTCTTGCCCCACCTGGGTTATTACCGGGACGAGCGGGTCGGAGGTAATAATTTCACCGGTCAGGGCGATATTGGCCCCGGTGTTGAAGTAGACCCCACTATCCTGCCCGCCGAGAATAGTTTCGTGGGGGGCCAGGAAGAATAAAAAGGTCGAGCCCGCGATAAGCCCGGTTAGCACCCAGCCCTGTAGATACTGGCGACCCCAGCGAGGCCGCATATTGGCAAACTTCTCGCGCCACCAGTCGCCCCGGCAGCCCCGCTGCCAGAGCCAGCCAAACGCCACCAGCGACCAGACCGCCAGGAAAAGCAGTTCCAGCTCTATGGAAAACTGCCCCCATTCGGCCAGCAACAAAGCCAGCCAGCCCGCTTCGAAAGTGCCCAGGGCCAGGGTCCAGAAGACCTGCTCCCCTGCGGTCAACAACTTCGAGGCTTCGAGCGTTTGGCCGGGCGTACCGGCAGGTGTTCCTGTAGAAGCTTTGCGGGTAGAAAGGAGTAGCTGAAAGGTTAGAAAACCGGGAACTAGCAGCATGAAAGCCAGTGCGGGCAAGGCCAGCCAGAGGGGCAGGGTAGCGGGCAAAAAAATCCTCCTGTGACATAACAGAACAAATCCGCCGCGAGCAAAGCTCCGGCAATTGCAGGTGATTATAGCACAACCGCTCTTTTTCCGATTAGGCGCTGTTAGTTGCCTGGAAAAAGCGGCTCTTAAATTAATTAACGCCGATTCTTATGGAAAGTTTTAAAATTGCAGGGTGGTTGGTTTTTAGCCTGAAACGCAAACCAGCCTCTACCTTCTTACTTACGGGTCCACTTGTCGGGTTACTCAACATATGGTGGCAGGGTTTTGAAAGAACAGCCCATGTTGGGGTTACATTACAGGGTCACCTTAAAGGATTATGTTATAATAAAATATCAAGGCCCACACGGCCCTTCCAGACCATACACGCTTAACAGAGGCAAACCGCATGACTGAATCATTCCTATCAACCCGCAATCTTTTCCCAACCGAAACCCCAGCCAAACCCGCCGAACTCAACCCGACCGAACCGACGGTGGGCGAGGTCGTCGAAACCAGCCTGACCGGGTTTATGGCCCACACCTACAAACTGGATGAACCGCCTCCGTTCGGTGGGCTCGTCCGGGTGCGGGACCGGGCGGGCAACAACGAAATTTTCGGGGCGGTTTACCATATCGCTACCGGTGGTCTCGACCCCGGTCGCCGGGCCGCCACGCGAGGGGGCGGCTTACCGGCCAAAAGCGATGAGCAGGTCTATATTGATAACCCGCAGTTGTCGCGCCTCTTGAAGACCGAGTTTGGCGTGCTGGTGCTGGGCTGTTCCAAAGTTACGAGTAGCGGTCGCCGCTCTTTTTCCTACGTCTTTCCCGATTATCCGCCGCCCCTGCACTACAGCGTGACGCTCTGCTCGGACGCGACCCTGGTCGCCTTTACCGAGGATAAAAGTTATTTGCGGGCCATCCTGGAAGCGCCCCAGGTCCCGGCAGAAGAACTGATTGCGGCCATCTTACGCCGGGCCACTCGCGCCCGCGAGGCCGCCGGTCGGATGTTCCTGGTAGAAAGTCTGCGCTACCTGGCCCGGACCCTGAAACAGGATTACGACCGTTTTAAAATCATTGTCGAGAAGTGTGAGGGAGCGCAAGTATGATGTATGACCAGACCCGCCGCAAGCCGGAAAAATTCCTGGGGGTGATTACCGCCGGTTCGCTGGCAAAAGGCGTCGAAGCCCGGATTCGGACCCTCACGCCCCTCGAAAAAATCCAGACCGGCCAGTTTATAGCGGTAGAATGCGAGGGCGTCCGTTTCTTTGGCCTCCTGACCGATGTAACCCTCGGTGCAACCTCGGACTCGGTCCTGCTCGACCCGCCCTACCCGGATGACACCGGCTCGTCGCTCTTGCGCGAGGTTTTACATGGGGTGTACACCTATGGGAACGCCCACATCCAGCCCTCGCTTTCGCTCCAGAACGGCGAAGACCAACCCCGCCCGGTCCGCTCGGTGCCAAGTCATTTCGCCCCGGTCTTTATCGCCGAGGAAGCCGATTTCGAGCAGGTCTTCGGCCAGGAGAATATAGCAGAGAACGGCCACAAATTCGCGGTCGGCCAACCGCTCGATATGGATATTGATGTCTGCCTCGACCTCGAACGCTTTGTGGAGCGCTCCAACGGCATCTTTGGCAAGAGCGGCACCGGCAAGAGCGTCCTGACCCGCCTTATCCTGTCGGGCCTGATTCGCTCCAACACCTGCTCCAACCTGGTCTTCGATATGCACAACGAGTACGGCAGCGTCACCAAAGGCGAGTACTCCGGCCAGCAAATCAAGGGCTTGCGCGACCTCTTTGGTTCGCGGGTGATGGTCTACGCGGTGCGCGACCGCCGTCCGGGCGACAAAAACCGGGAGCAGCGCGCTACCGTGGCCGATGGCGACATCGTAATCGGCATGAACCATATCGACGTGGAAGATATTCTCTTGCTGCGCAACGAGTTGCAACTCAACGCGACCGCCGCCGAGTCGGCCTACATCCTGCAAAACAAGTTTGGCGACCGCTGGATGGAAACCCTTCTTAATATGGATGGCGAGGCGCTCAAGGAATTCTGCGAAACGAATGGGGCTAACAGCAACTCGATTACGGCCCTCAAACGCAAACTCGGCGCTATCGAACGGATGCCGTTTGTCGAGAAAAATCTGCGCAGCCTGCGCGTGATTGACGATATGGTGGCGGCCCTGGCGGCGGGGCGGCACGTAATTGTCCAGTTTGGCGGGCAGGACGATTTGTTGAGCTATATGCTGGTGGCGAACATCATCACGCGCAGCATCCACAAAAAATACAAAGAGTTGACCGAACGCTACAAACGGACCCAGCAAGCCCAGGACGAACCGCGCCGCGTGATGATTACCATCGAGGAAGCCCACAAATTCCTGACGCCGGAAGTCGCCGGGCAGACCATTTTCGGCACGATTGCCCGCGAAATGCGCAAGTATTACGTGACGCTCCTGGTGGTGGACCAGCGACCCAGCAGCATCGACTCGGAAGTGTTGTCGCAAATCGGCACCCGCATCGTAGCCCTGATTAATGACGAGCGCGATATTGATGCGGTCTTTACGGGGGTAAGCGGCAGCGCGGGTCTTAAAACGGTCCTGGCCTCGCTCGACAGCCGCCAGCAAGCCCTTCTTCTGGGTCACGCCTCGCCTATGCCGGTGGTCATTCGGACCCGGCCCTTTGACGAGATTTTCTACCGGGCCATTACGCACGGCCAATCGTCGCTCCCGGCTTTCGTCCGCCCCACCAACGGTAATGGGCATGCTGATACCGAGGGCGACGACAACCGCGAGTCTTTTGAAGAATGGATGAAAAAGCAGGACGAGGCGCAAATCGAAAAAGATAAGGCCGACCTTTTCGGCTAGGCTTTTGCGAATTAAGGTTAAGAAGTGAGAAGTAAATTATGACCGCGAAATTAGAACAAATAATATCCGATATAGATACTCTTTCCAAAGCGGATTTAAGAGTTATTCAAGACCATGTTTCGGAAAAACTGGAAGAAGATAATACTGCAACTCAAAGCCCTTCAGGGGATGATGAAAGATGGAAAGTTTGCTAAAAGTGGGTTACCGCCTTTCCTCACAGGACTTGAAGAAACTTCTTTTTTCGTTTCTTTCCACGGAGGAATTGGCGGAGCTTGACACAGGCGAAGTTAAAGGTGAGCTTCCTACTTTACCAAGGACAATAACGGAATACATTGATGAGGACCGTGAGGACCGGTTTTAATGGCATTTCTGTTTTGTAAGCTCGGATAGGCAATTATTACAGGTGGCACAAGCTCGCGGATTCACCGTTGAAAACCCTGAAAACTACCCCTAAATAAGGAATAAAAATGGCTGAGAAGTGGTTCAAGGAAGAAGGCTTCATTCAGAGCGGGGAGATAAAATTGCATTTTGTAGCAAGCGGCCCGGTCGAAGGTGAGCCGGTGCTGTTACTGCACGGCTTTCCCCAATCGTCATACCTGTGGCGGCGGCACCTACCAGAACTGGCCCGGCAGGGCTACCGGGTCGTCGCGCCGGACCTGCGCGGCTATAACCTCTCCGACCGGCCCTCTGCCCCCGATGCCTACCGCATGCTCAACCTCGTAAACGATATAAACGCAATTTATAACCATTTCGGCTGGGATTCGGCTAACCTGGTGGCGCACGACTGGGGCGGGGCGATAAGCTGGCTTTTCGCCACTTTCTATCCCCAAAAGGTTAAACGCTTTGTGGTGGTGGATATTCCCCACCCGACCGCCTTCCGCGACAGCCTACAACGGCCCCGGCAAATGCAAAGAAGCTGGTATATCTGGCTTTTCCAGGCCGAGGGAGTGGCCGAGCGGGTCATCGGCCAGAATCTTGAAGAATTTATGGATTATATAATGTTCAGGCAACCCCGCCCCGGCACCTTCAGCGAGGAAGACCGCCAGGAATATTTACGGATGCTGGCTCAACCCGGCCAACTTGCTGCGGCTTTCAACTATTACCGGCTCAACAGCAGCCCGGCCAGCGTCTATTCCGAAAGAGCGACCGATTTCCCACCCCTCCAGATGCCCATCCTGCTTTTCTACGGTGGCAACGACTTCGCTTTCGTGCCGGAAGCCTGGGAAGAAACAGCCCGGTTTTGCCAGGGCTATTTCAAAAAAGTGGAGTTACCCGGCTACACTCACTGGGTGCTGGAAGAAGCGCCCCAGGAGACCCTTGCCCTCATCCAGGAGCATTTGCAAGTGGCGTTAGGCTAAGGCTGGCCCGATGCGCTCAATCTAGCCAGCGAGCCACAAACTCGGTATCGTCGGGGTTTAACTTCTTATATGTGACCGTAGGATTCTTGCTAGCGGTCGCTTCCATAGCTTCAAGGCTCATACCGCGCATGATTTCGGGCGAACCGGGCACATTATAGAGAATCGCCCGGATATAACGCGGTTTATTCTCGACTACCTCGAACCTTCCAAAAGGCACCGCGCCACCCGCTACCCGAAAGAAAAGCGGCACCGAGCGTTGGGCGCCCATGACCTTGATACTCATCTTCAGGACCGATCCGGCAGCGCCCTCGAAAAAGCCGCGGGTCACCGCCCGGCCAATCTGCTCGAACCCGGCAGCTTCGCTTTTGAAGGGGAAAAGCTGGCGGCGGAGCCAGTCCACCATTTCCAGGTAACGGTCAAAAGGGAAAGAACTACCTATATTGGGATAAGTCACGTTAAACCGGTCGAGGGTTTCTTGAAATATGACCGGTTTATCGGCCAGTTTCAGACCGGTAAATAACGCCTTAATACTATTCCCGGTGATTGCCACTTCTCTTGAGGTATTTAACATCTTTTTACCACACTCGAAACCCTGTTCAAAATCCCAGGGACATTCTTTTCATGAAAGAAATTTAGTCTATTTTGTAACTGACAAACAGGAATGGTCGAAAAACTTACCAGCACTATAGCACAGGCCGGAAGGCGTGTTAATAGGTTTAAGGGAGATGTTACAGAACCTTAATAAACCCATTGAAAAAGCAAAAAGCGCCCCGCAGGACGCTTTTTCTTCAAAATTATTTACTAGGGACCGACCCGGAACCAGGCTTTGCTGACCCGGTTTTCAAGTTGCTCGTCGGTAAGCTGACCCTGGTACTGGCTCTTGACCGCTTCCATTTCTTCCGCTGAAAGCTCGAAACCACCCGCCTTTACCGCGCCTTCAGGGTCGGCTAACAACTCCCGCAGGAATTGTTTGTCATTATTGGCCCTGGCGATAAGGGCCCGTAAGCCTTCACTTGCCATCAGAAAACCTCCTTACTAAAGAAAAACTAAACCTCTAAAAGGATAACCGCTTTTCCCATTGTAAAATCACCTGCCCCGGTAAGGTATGCGCCATGTCACCTGGCGGATGTGCTGTATACCGCAACCGGTTCGCCCAGGTCGCGCAGGGCCGCTTCGGCCTCCTCTTTTTTAAGGACCACCCCACAGGCATCGAAAGTGCTGGCCGCCTGCATGAGTAAACCCCGCGCCCGTTCAAGCTGGTTGTGGTCCTGGCTCTGGTGGTAAGCGGAAAGCAGACAGCGGGCATAATACAGTTTCGTGTACGACATTTCCAAAAAGGCTTTAATCGGTTCGAGGTTTTCCAGGCTGGCCTCGAAAGTCCGCCCGGCGATACCGAAATCGCCCTGCAAGTAAGCCAGCCGCCCGTTGAGCCGTTCGAGTTGCCCGACCAGCAGCGGGTCGCCTAGTTCGCGAACCAGCCGGGTCGCAGCCCCCTGTTCGTGCCCGGCCCGTTCGAGCGAACTCTGCTCCAGGAAAAGCTCGAAGCGAAAGAGCCGGGCTGTCGCCGCGCGTTCAAGGTTATTAAGCTCCTGGGAACGGGCCAGGGCCTCGTTCAGCCAGCGTTCGGCCTCCTGCCAGTTCCGGTTTGCCAGGTAGAGCCAGCCCATCGTCGTGTAAGCCTCGACCACCTGGGCCATCGAGCCAATCGACACGGCCAGGTTTATTGCCTTCTGAAGTTCGGCCAGGGCCCCGTTAAAGTCGCCCTGCTGCAACAACACCTGGGCCAGGTTTATCTGGGAACTGGCAATATGGGTCGGGTTAGGTGAATTTTCGGTGCTGTGGAAATACCGTATCGCCAGTTCAAGACGGCCCTGCCGCACCGCCAGCGCCCCCAGGTTACCCAGGATGCCCGAAGCCAGTTCCAGGTCCCCGGCCCGCTGGGCGTTCTCACGGGCCAACTTCCAGTAGTTGTCGCCCTTCACCAGGTCACCCCGCAGGACCGCAATCAGGCCGAGCAGGTTATAGGTCCGGCCCAGGGCGTCCAGCTTACTGGTTTGCTGCTGCAAGAGGGCCGCTTTTTGCAGACATTCTTCCGATAAATCAAACTCGCCCCGGTCGACATAGACATTCGCCAGGCCGCTATAAGCCCGGCCCTGGTCAATTTGCAACTCGCGGTTGGACTGGTCGGCTTTTTCCAGCAAAGCAAGGCTATCCTTGTAGGTAGTTTCGGCTTCTTCGTAACGGCCCTGCAAATAATATATCCAGCCGATTTCGTTGAGAAGCTTGGCCCGAAGGTGCTGGGCTTTAGGGTCTTCCTCGAAAGAGCCGTCGGGCTGGCGGGCGAACTCGGCCTGGGCATCCTCGAAAGCCTTCAAACCCTGCTCGTAACTGCCCAGTTTCACCAGGCTCCCGATAAGTTTGGCCCCGATTGCCACCCTCGACATCGGGTCATCACAGCGGTCCAGGGCGGCCTGGTAATGGGTTATCGCTTCCTGGTAGGCTTCCTTCAGGCTCAAAATATCGCCGATATTCGTATCAATCTGGACTAACCGAGCCGCGGTATCGGGTTGGTCCTTAAACTCCGGCCCCAGCAAGATTTCCTGGGCCTGGTAGTAAGCCCGGAGTGCCTCATCGTTACGGAACAGGCTCCGGCGCATATCACCGGCCAGGATCAGGTAGTGGACGGCCTTTTCTTCGAAATCGCTATGTTCGTAGTGGTAGGCCAGGTCGTCGAGGACGGTATAGTCGTGAAGGCGGTCGGCCTTAAACCGCTCGATGACCTGGGCCACTTCCCCGTGATATTTGCTCCGTTCGACGCCGAGCAGGTTGTTATAAGCGACCTCGCGGGTCAGGTAGTGCCGGAAGACATACTCGACATCGGCCCCTTCGGTGCGTTTGCTGGTAATCAGGTCTTTAACTTCGAGGTTATTGATAGCCTGACCAACCTCGGCTTCCTCGTGGCGGAATTCGTCCAGGGCGGTCAAAATTCGCTTTTCAAAGCGGTTGCCGACCACCGAGGCCACCTGTAAGACCCGGCGGTCGAACAGGGCCAGGTTATCCACGCGGGCCAGCAAGACTTCCTGCAAAGTTTCGGGGGGCCGGAAGGAGGTCAAATCTTTAACAACACGCCAGCCACTTTCCTGGAGGTCGTCCGGCACGATATAGCCGTCTTCCAGGAGCCGCTTGAGAATTTCCTCGCTAAAAAAGGCGTTACCACCGGCCCGCTCGATAATTTGCATGAGCGGGGCCGGGACCGGCGCCCATTCGCCTTCAGGCTTGCGCACCCGTTCCGGTTCCTGCACTTTTAACCATTCTTCCAGGAACTGGCGCACCAGCGGCTCCATTTGCTCCGGTTGGAGGCGGTCGAGCAAAATATATTCAAAATTATCCCCGCCCTGGGCTACCACCGGCCAGGTGTGGGCAAAATCGGGCCGGTAAAGCAGCAGCAAGAAGACCTCCGACCCCGCCCCGGTCAGGATACGGGTGATAATCCGGTCTATCACTTTGAGGCTGTTGCTGTCGCCCCAGTGTAAATCATCGAGGACCAGCACGAGCGGGTTGCGCTCGGCCTTGCTCAGGATAAAATCGGTAACGGCCTCGACGAGCAAGGTGTTGCGCTTCTGGGGATCCAGGCCGTCGATAAAGCGGTTGGGCAGGACCAACCCGGCCACCTGGCCGAGCAGGGCGGCGTTTTCGCCAAACTCCGCGCCGTCGGGGTCGTTCACCTCGCCGAGCAGGTCGCGGATAGCCGCCAGCAATTTCTGCCGAATCCCGGCTTCGTCCTCGTTATCGCTGATTTTGCAATACTTGAAAATGAGGGTACGGACCAGGCTGAAATACTGGCCCGACGAATAGGAGAAGGCCGCGCCATCCCAGTACCAGATGTCAGGGTCGTAAGCCCGTAAGCGCCGCTCGAATTCGCGCAGCAGGGACGATTTCCCAACCCCGGCCTCACCGACAACCGAGGCAACCTGGCCGTGGCCCTCCAACACGTTTTGCAACCGCTCCCACAGAAGGTAAAGTTCTTCGTCGCGCCCGATAAGTGGCAAGTCGCGCCCGGCCAGGCCCCGCCGTTTCTCGCGCTCCCGTTTTGGTCCGACCACCTCGTAACAGCGGACCGGTTCGCGTTTACCCCGGATTTGTTTGTAGCCGAGGTCAATAAAATCGAAAGCGTGGCCCGAAAGCTTGTAGGTCAGTTCGCCGACCAGGACATGCCCGACCCGCGACTCATGTTCCAGCCTCGAGGCCAAATTGACCACGTCGCCCATGATGGTGTAGGTCTTGTAGCTGATGCCGCGCACTTCGCCGCCTACTTCCGCCGCGTTGACCTCGCCGGTATTGAGCCCGATACGCATGTCCAGGCCGAAACCGTAGGTCGTCTGTAATTCGCCCGAAATCTTGCGGAGTTCGGCTTGCATTTCGAGGGAAGCCCGCACCGCCCGTTCGGGGTCGTCTTCGTGAGCTTCGGGCGCGCCAAAGCGGGCCATGATATTGTCCCCGGCGTACTTGTCAATGCTGCCGCCCAGGTCCACGATTTTCTCGGTCAGGCGGGTAAAGACCATGTTCATGACCTGGGTAACTTTTTCGACATCGTTGAGGATTTCGCTCATGGCTGTAAAGCCGTGGACATCGGCAAAGAGGACCGTACACATGCGGCGGTCGGTGGGGAAACGTTCGCGGCGGGTACCGCAGGCGCGGCAAAACTGGGTGGCTTCCCGGAAGGGGCCGCTCTGGGAAAGCGGAAGATGTGTGCCGCACTTACCACAATAATGCGACCCATCCGGGTTCTGCGATTGACATGCGGGATTGCTACAGATAATCATTTTTTAAATTGTTGGAACGAAACAACGTCCGCCCATAAAGGGTGCGTTGAACGGAACGCAGGAAGAAAATCCAGGCAGCGGCCAAAACAACTAATATTCAAGGTTGTTTTTAACGTTTAACTTTCAACGTTGTTTCGTTCAACGTCGCTTATTGCTCCATCAGCCGTTTGCGTTTGGTAATCAAATTCCGGCGGCGTTCGTCTCTCATCCGAGGGTTCAGGACCATGAGGGTAATCTTAATCCGGTTGACCAGTTCCTGGGGCAGGAAAGGCTTGGTAATATATTCGACAGCGCCTTCTTCCAGGCCGTAAATATAATCTTCGTCGGCGGCTTTAGCCGTGAGCATGATTACCGGGAGCCCGGCGGTATTTTCGTCCTTTTCGAGGCTACGCAGCACTTCCCAGCCATCCATTTCGGGCATCATCACGTCAAGGACGACCAGTTCCGGCTGCTCGCTCTTAATTTTCTCCAAACCCTCTTTACCGTTTGAGGCTGAAATTACCTCAAAGCCGTCACCTTCCAAATTCGCTTCAACAATTTCGATAATACCCGGCTCGTCGTCTATTACTAGCACTTTTCGTCCGGTTACTTCGCCTGTAGCTGCCATGATGGAATCTCCTCGTCACCAAAATAGGGATATGTTAAACACTACAATAAGCACTATTGTACCCTACACCGTCAATTAACGGGCGCAGGAGCCAATTTTTTCTAACAAATAAAGTTCAATTTCACGCGTATCCGAAAACGACCAGACGGCGCGGCCTGAAGACGCCGGACGACGGGTTGTCTTACCCGGCGGGTTCGGCTTCCACCTTCCAGACCGGAAGTTGAATGATAAAGGTGGTACCTTCGCCCGGTACGCTTTCGGCCCAGATTTCGCCGCCATAACTGCTGACAATACTCTTGCAAATGTAGAGGCCCAGCCCGGTCCCCTGGGTCTTGCGGGTCAGGCCGGTTTCCACCCGGTAGAACTTTTCGAAAATCCGGCCCAGGTGTTCCTGGGGAATCCCCGTTCCCTGGTCGCTCACCCGGATTTCAACCTTTTCCGAGGCTCCTTCACCGCCACTACCCAGCAGGTGCGTGGCCGAAACGGTGATTGCGCCCCCGGCGGGAGAATATTTTATCGCGTTCGAAATAAGATTGGTCAGCACCTGCTCGAACTGGTCGCGGTTGCAGCGGGCGCGCATATCGTCGTTAGGCAAGTGCAAGACCAGTTCGTGGTCGCCCAGTTGACCCTGAAAGACCCCGACCGCGTTTTTGATACCCTCGCGGACGTTTACCGGCTGGGGATTAATTTTGAAGCGGCCCGACTCGATACGCGATACGCTCAACAAATTGTTAATCAGGTTAACCAGGCGGTTAGCCGCGTCATCAATCCCGTTGATAAACTTTTGTTGTTTCTCGGCGGAGAGTTTCAGGTCAAACCGCAAAAGGGTGCTGCTATAACCCTTTATAAGGGCCAGCGGGGTCCGAATCTCGTGGCTGGCGATTGAGACAAACTCGTCCTTCATTTTATCGAGCTCCTGCAATTCCTCGTAGGACTGCTGGCTCTCGGTAAACAACTGGGCATTTTCGACGGCCAGGGCGGCCTGGTTGGCAAAGGTCAGAATCAGGTTTATCTCGTGCGGCGAAAAGTCGCGGGCAATGTAATCAATCCCGTAAAGGACACCGATAACCTTGTCGGCAGTCCGCAGCGGCACGCACAGGAGCGACTTCACACCAAAGGTGGCAGCGTGGCTGAAACGGCTGTCTTCCTCGGTGTTGGAAACAATCAGGGGGCGAGTGCTGGTGACAATCCCCTCGCTCAACTCCTGGAAAAAGGGCGAATTCAACCACTCCAAAATAGCCGGGCTGCACCCGGTATGACCGTACTCGGAGTGCACGAGCGGGGCCTGGTCGGTCTTCCCTTTGATAGCGACCGCCCCGGCGGATAGCTCGGCCATCTCGCAGAGGGCTTCCGCCGCCGCGTTCATGACCTCGGTAATCATGAGGCTTTCGCCCATACGGGCGGCCAGGTCATTGAGCTTGACCAACTGGTAGTTATGAAAGCGCAGCATTTCCTCGCGGTGACGGATAATGGCGTCGCGGGCATTCATATAAGCTTCGGCGACCGAGGCGATTTGAATGTCAATGGCCTCGTTGACCCGTTTTTCCATGTGGAGGACGTTGACCGGGATGGCCTGCCAGCGCGGGTCGGTCAGCATGCGCCCGACCGAATCTATTACCGCGCCCCGGAAGACCGAGAGCGACAGCAAAATATCTTTGAGCAAAAAGCCCTGGCGCAACCGCTCCCCGGCCATCTCGCGGGCCATGCGAGTGACCTGTTCGCGCAGCCCGGCCTGTTCGGCGGGGCTATCGGCGTGGAGCGCTTTGATAATCAGTTCAAGGCTTTGTTCGTGGTAGCGAATGGGATTGCGTAACTTCTCT
Source organism: Chloroflexi bacterium 54-19 (assembly GCA_001898225.1). Lineage (GTDB taxonomy): Bacteria > Chloroflexota > Chloroflexia > Chloroheliales > Chloroheliaceae > 54-19. Next base: position 56,807 of record MKTJ01000047.1, on the reverse strand, counting down.
AGTTCGGCGAAAGAGGGCGATTGTTTTTTGATAGCGTCCCACCACTCATTAAGAATCTGGCTGGCGTCCTGGGTGAGATAATCGGCAACGCTACGAAAAGCGGTGGTAGTTACCGAGTCCGCACCGTTTCTCTCAGGGGTGGCGAAGTACATAACCAAACTTCTCCTTCTGCTAATTATAGTAAAAATTATAGCATAGGCCCTCGGTTGACAACAACCTGTGACAGCATGTAACATAACCCGTTGTACGGCTTTTACTGCAAACGAAAATTCTGGGAATAATCTCGCCTTTAGATAATGAATCACACTGAGACAGAGCGCATCACCACCAAACAGACAGTCCAGGAACTGTTGAGCGCGGCCATGCCCCGCCCGAAAGTTATCAAAAGCGGCTGGCCCCGGATTATCGGCATGCTGGCCCTGGTGGGACTCTTCCGCTGGCTGGCGGGCCGCCAGTTTCCGCCCAGGGTGCGAGGGTTTTTCGGCAAACTTTCGAAACTGGGGGTGTTCGCCGCCGCCGTGACCGCGTATTCCTACCGCGACCCTCACCGCGAACCGCTCGGCAACGCCTCCGACTTTGTCTATGCCCCGGCTGACGGCACCATTTTGCGGGTCGAACCGGTCGAGGACGAACCTCTCTTTATAAAGGGCCCGGCCTACCGCATCCTGATTACCAGCCAGCCGTTAGACGTGCCGGTGCTGCGGGCTCCCCTGCCCGGCCAGGTAGAATATATCCTTCAAAAGACGGATGATGGGACATCAGTTGGGGTGAAAGGGTCGGAGAATCGCCGCTACCTGCTCAATTTCCGGACGAACCCATACAAGCGGGTCAGTCTACCCAGGCCACTGGCCGCGAGTGAGCCAGTCGAGCTTTTTAGCGAGGCGGGCCAGACTTTCCCGGTGGTAGAGAAAGTAGGCGTGCGCGGGTTCGGGATAGCCCTGCTGACCACCCTCTACGTACCTCAGAAAGATTTCGAAATCCTGATTCGCACCGGGCAGCACACCCAGGCCGGTATGACCGTATTAGGCCGGATTAGACCCGGTGGGGCCTCTTTACTTTAAATCGCTTGGTTGATATAAAAAATCAGGAGTAGAGAGATGCCAAAACTTGGTATGGAACCGATTCGCCGGGCGGCGGTCATCAAGGCGGCCCAGGAATGCCTGGCCGAATACGGCTATGAAAACACGACCATGCAGGCCATCGCCCAGCGGGCCAATTGCAGCACCGGGACTGTCAACCACTATTTCAAGAACAAGGAAGATGTTTTAATCTCGGCGATGCGCTCGGCCTCGCGCTCGGTCGGAGAACGCATGCGCCAGGTGATGGAGGAAACGGCCAATCCCTGGCGGCGGCTGGATAAAATTATCGCCCTGTCGCTGCCCGACTCGGAGGACGACCGCCGGGAGTGGTATATCTCGCTGACCTTCTGGGTCAAGGCCATCAACAACCCCCGCTTGCGCCACCTGAACGAGGTCCGCTTCGGAAGCTGGTTCGAACTCATCCGCTCGATTATCGAGGACGGTATCCGCAGCGGCACCTTTCGTTCGCTCGACCCCGACATGGCGACCCTCTCACTGATTGGCATCATCGACGGGTTAGGAGTCCATGCGGCCCTCGGCAACGAGAATGTCACCATAGAAAAGATGCGCCTGGCCGGGAGTTATAGTATTCGCGCCCTGCTCGCCAGATAAAAACAAAAGCGTACTTGCCAGAAGAAGGTTAAAAAGATATAATTCAGCCTGAAAAGAGCGCCCGTAGCTCAGTGGATAGAGCAACCGCCTTCTAAGCGGTTGGTCGCAAGTTCGATCCTTGCCGGGCGTATTTTTTATTTTACAATATCTTCATATTGATTCTCTCCTTCCCAATGCTATAATTATTTTAATAAATATTTCTGTTTTACTTGAAATCAAAATAGAATTTTGGTTTCAAGAGCATTTTTTATTTCCAGGTGGCCTGGTTAAAAGTAGTTGGAATATATCTGGCAGTACTAATTACAATTTGCGCTAAACTTATAAATATCAGGTGCTTCTGTGACAAATTCTTTGCCATCTCTATCTGTAGCCGGTGAAATAATCGGCAACCGCTACAAAATTCTTCATTCTATTGGCACAGGAACGTTTGGCGAGGTTTTTCTTGCCGAAGATACAAAATTTGAACCGGCCCGGTTGGTCGCGATTAAATTTTTGCATCCACAATTTTTGAATGATAGCCAGGTCCGCGAGGATTTGAAGCGAGAAGCCGGTATATTGGCCCGGTTCAACCATCCGAATATTTTGCGGGTAACTGACTTCGAAATTACTTCAAAACACGCCTATATCGTAACCGATTACGCTGAAGGCGGTTCCCTGGGTGAAAAGTTGCAACCGGATTCAGGGAAGCCCGCAATACGTCTATCCCTTAAACAGGTGGCAAAATATCTTGAGCCGATTTGCGAAGCTTTGGATGAAGCACATTCGGCTGGACTAATTCACCGGGACATCAAGCCGCTCAACATCTTGCTGGATAAACGAGGTCGGCCCCTTTTAGCGGATTTTGGTCTTTCCGCAACGCTTAGTAGTTCGCAAGCCTCTTCCCAACTTCTTAGTATTAATGCCAGTGGAACCCCGGCTTATATGGCCCCCGAACAATGGCTCGGACAGGTGGGTAAAGCTTCCGATATTTACGCCCTGGGCGTACTTACTTTTCTTTTAGTTTCTGGAAAACTACCGTATTCCGGGACTCAGCTTGAAATTATGGGTCAGCATCTAAATGCTCCCATCCCGAAACTCAAAGACCGTGCACCTGATTTAGAATATCCGGCCAGTTTGGATGAAGTTCTAGGAAATGCCCTTGCTAAAGACCCCAAACAACGGACTCGAACCGCCACCGCTTTCTACGAACACTTTAAAAGCGCCATTGATGGCAATACCATCGCCGAACCAAACCAAAAATCGGAGGCTAATCTTTCAGATTTACGGCAACAGACTACGGTTGTTAACCCTGCCTATGCCAGGACCGAGGTTGCTAAAAATCTGCAACACTCTCCAATAGCAAACAAGCAGGCGGCTACCAAAAAATATCAGAAATCAGAAACATCTGCTAAAAAACCTACCAATCGAAAAGTTATGGGCTGGTCAATAGCTGCGGTCATAGGGGTTGCGCTAATTTCAGGAGGGATAATTTTCTTCTTAACAAGTTCAAGTCAGCAAACCCCGAATCCAACTGTTAGTGCTGCCATTGTCGCGACTCCTACCTCGTTGCCTATTTTTACTAATACCCCGATTCCATTTACAGCTACATCTATCCCAAACACACCAACTTTACTACCTAATACACCTACCGCTATTCCAAATACTCCTACTGTCGATATATTTTCAACTGTTAAAGTAATTCAAGCGACCAAAGACGCGCAATCAACTTTTGACACCGAGATAGCCAATAATTACACAACAGTAACTATCCGAGCAGCTCAAACTGAGATTGCAAATTTGAATAGCCGAGCCCATCTTATTTTTGGCCCTATAAGTGGGCAACTTGCAAATAAACCTAAGGGTGAAATTCCTTTTCAATCCGCAGGAGTTAATGTACAGAATTTTTATGTTACTGCCCGTTTTTATAATCCTTATAGCCCATTAGAAGGTCTTTGGTCTTATGGATTTTTATTTCGCGATACAGATAGGAACTCCCAATATAGATTAATTATAGATTCGAACGGTTCGTGGGCGTTATATCTAGCACAGGGTAGTGTTTCAGATCAGCCAGTACAATCTGGAAGTATTTCTCCAAATCCAGATTCTTTTTTCGATACTCCAAATCCGGTAAATTTTTTTAATAATTTGCCTGGAGGATTTAATGATGTTGTTGTGCATGCCTACAATAGCACGGGATACTTATATATAAATAATCAATTTATAACCAATTTAAATCTTTCTGAAAAAATAACCAAAGGAGATGTTCTAATAGCCAAAGATTTGTACTCAAACTCTGGGATAGACGGTAAGATAACTCGTTTCGAAAACTTCGGTGTCGCTGAACTCAAATAGAAATTCCTTTAAACTATTTTTCTGTAACACAAATTTAAGAATACCTTAATCCTCTTAAAGGGGAACTTTTTCCAGCCAAATGGAGTATAATAACTTGATATAGCTATTATAAATAGGCCCATCTTACTGCCTGGTTGTATTTAGAAAGGCTGGATTTAAAACCAATGATGAGAGACCGTATTGCCGATGCTTTGAAGAAAAGCAAGGCCGATTATACCGAAATTCGTATCGAAACCAAGGATACGACCAGTATTGCCTATCGCGGCAAGGTGCTGGAAACCGTCAATACCGGGCGCGATGTCGGCGGCTTCGTCCGGGTGCTCCATAACGGAAACTGGGGCGTCAGCACCTTTAATAGCCTGACCGAGCTCGACCGTCACGTCGCGCTGGCCCTGGAATGCGCCAAAGCCCTCGGCGAAGGCGATACCAAACTGGCCGAACTCAACGCCCAGGTGGCCGAACTCTCTATCAATCTAGAAAACGACTTCCGCAAAGTAGACCTCGCCACTAAAAAAGAAATTACCGAACACTATAACGGCGTCATGCTGTCGGTCCCCGGCTTGCAGGACTCCAGCGTCAGCTACGGCGATACCCTGGTCACGAACTACTACGCCAACAGCGACGGCGCTTATATCAAACAGGAAAAACCCTACGGCAGCCTCCGGTTTAGCGCGGTAGCCCGTGACGGCGCGAACGTCCAGCAGTCCTTTGACCGGGTCTTTACCGCCTGGGACTTCAATAATATTTATAACCAGGAAGAAAAAGTCGCCAACCTGGGCAAACGCACCGTCGAAATGCTCAAGGCCAAGCCGGTCCAGGCCGGGAATTACACCGTCATCCTCGACCAGATTCTGGCCGGGGTCTTTATGCACGAAGCGTTCGGCCACCTCTCCGAGGCCGACCATATCGACCAGAACCCCCGCGCCCAGGAGATGATGCGGTTGGGCCGCCGCTTTGGGCCGTCTATCCTGAACGTCTCCGACGGTGGGGTCCACCCGAACCTGGTCGGCACCCTGCAATACGACGACGAAGGCACCCCGGCCCAGGAAACCGACCTGATTAAAGAAGGCGAACTGGTCGGACGGCTCCACTCCCGCGAAACCGCCGCCAAACTGGGCGAGAAACCGACCGGCAACGCCCGCGCCATGGACTACCGCCACAGCCCGATTGTCCGCATGACCAACACCTGTATCAAGAACGGCGAGACACCTTTCGAGGATATGATTAAGGACATCGAACTGGGGGTGTACGCCTGCGACTTCATCGGCGGGCAGACCGCGATGGAAAACTTCTCCTTCAGCAGCCAGTACGCCTACATGATTCGTAACGGGCAGTTGGCCGAAATGGTCAAGGACGTGGTGATGGCCGGGAATATCTTTACGACCCTCGGCGATGTTGAAGCGGTCGGCAACGACCTGGAATGGTCCGCCGGGAGCTGCGGTAAGGGCGGGCAGTCGCCTCTGCCGGTCGGGATGGGTTCGCCGCACGTGCGGATTAAAAACGTCCAGATTGGCGGCAACAGCAACAAGCAACCCAGCGCAATGTCGATATAGGAGCCAGGATAATGGATCGAGCTATCGAAATTTTAGATTTAATCAAGCCGCACGTTGACGGCGTCGAAACCTTCGCCGTGACCGCCGAGTCGGTCAACGTCAGCTACCGGGCCGGGAAACTCCGGTCGAGCGAGGTGCAGGAGACCAGCGGCATCAGTATCCGGGCTATCAAAGACGGCAAGCTGGGGTTTTACTCCACGACCGACCTGACGGAGAAAGACAAACTGCTGGAGTCGACCCTGACTTCGGCCCAGTTCGGCGGCGAGGCGACTTTTGAGTTCGCCAAACCGGCCCAGGGCGAACCTTTTGACGGCTTTGACAAAGAAACGGCCCGCCTCGACATCCAGGAGCTTTCCGAGTTCAGCCGCGAATTGGCCGCCAAAATCGAGAGCGTGACCAACCGCGACGAGGTTATGGTTGAGGTGGATTTCTCGCGCACCAGCTACGACCAGCACCTGGCGAACTCGAACGGGGTCAGCCACAAAGACCGCCGCACCGCCCTCAGCGGCAGCGTCAGTATCCAGCAGGTCCGGGGTGACGATGTCTTCATGACCTACGATGCTCATAGCGCGGTCTCAAGGGAAGCCGCCTTCGAGGAACTGACGGACAAGGTCATGGAGCAACTCAATTTGGCCCAGAAGATTGTCAAGTTGAGCGTTTCGGATGGCGAACTGCCGGTAGTGCTGACCCCGGCGGGCTCGTTCCTGCTGTTCTATCCCTTCCTGATGGGTCTGAGCGGCAAAAACGCGCACCTCGGCATCAGCCCGCTTTCGAACAAACTCGGCGAAATAATCGTTGACCCGCGCCTGACGCTGGTTGACGAGCCGATTGTCGCCAACCGGCCCGGCAGCGCCGGGGTGGACGATGAAGGGGTGCCGACCAAACCGATTACCTTTATTGACAAGGGGGTCGTCACCGGGTTCTTCCACAACCTGAAGACGGCGGGCGAGGCCAAAACCGAAAGCACCGGGCACGGCAAACGGGGTCTATTGGGACAGCCGGGGGCCAGCTTCCACAACCCGATGATTAAGGGTGGCGATGTGCCTTTCAAAGAAATGATAAAGGACATCAAAGAAGGGCTGCTGATTGACAGCTTGCTCGGGCTGGGCCAGACAAATTTGCTGGCAGGGGCTTTTAGCAACCCGGTCAACGTGGCCTTCAAAATCGAGAACGGCGAGGTGGTGGGCCGGGTGAAAGATGTATCTATCGCCGGGAACACCTACGAACTGCTCAAAGACCGCCTGGGCAATATCAGCAAAGAAGTCGAGTGGGTCTACGGCTCGCTCCGGTTGCCCTACATCCGGCTGGATGGGGTCAGCACCGTCGCCAACTAAAGCTTTTGAAACAAGAAAAGGGACGCTTACGGGCGTCCTTTTTGATTGCCGTTTTTAACCTCTTGCTTTTACAAATAGTCTCTTGTATACTAATCTCATGAATTTATCTACTTTAATGATACTGGGTTTACTGGCAAGTCATGGTCCCAGCCACGGCCACCAGTTGCGCCGGACCGCCGAGCAGACCGATGTCGGCAAGTGGGGTGGGGTGAACGTGGGTGCGCTCTACCGCGAGTTGGGCCAGCTTGAGAAAGAGGGCCTTATCGAGCCGTTACGGACCGAGCAAGTTGGCAAGCGGCCCGAAAGGACGGTTTACAGCATTACCGAGGCTGGAAGGCAGGAGTTCGGGCGTTTGCGCGAACAGGCCATCGGCGAACTGCATTTCGGAGTGGACCCTTTCCAGGTGGCCCTGCTATTTGGCCGGACCGAAGACCGGGCCGAACTGCAACGGCTGCTCGACAAACGAAAGCAGGTCATCGAGGCCACCATAGGCTATATCAAGGCCGAAAGCGCTGAACTTGAAGAAGCGCAGAGAATCGGCCCACTTGACGTAGCCCTTTTCCGGCGGCGGATTATGCAGCTCGAAACCGAATTAAGCTGGCATAGTGAGTTGGACCGGTTGTTAAACCCCTCGGCCTAACCGCCCGGTAAACCTTTTTTTTCTTTTGGCCTGTCAGATAGTCACAGGAGGTATTCGTATGCCCTTTGAACAGACCGCGCCTTTGATTTTTGGGATTTATCCGGGTAGCGCAACCGGCGACGCCCCAGGCTTGCTCCCCGGTCCTGCCGATTTGCCGGATGAGATAAAGGTGGCCCTGGACAAACTTCAACCGGAAGGAGTGCCTTTTATCGTGCGCTGCTACCAGCACTATGTCGGGAAAGGAATAACCAGCGCTGAAACGCCCGCCAATATGACCCAATATTTACAAAAGGGGCGTCAGCTTGAGCTGGTGCTGTGCTACCGTACCCCCGATGGCGACCTGGCCGATTGGGCCGAATATGTGCGGGGAGTGGTAAGGCGATATGGCCCACACCTCGCAAAACTGCAAATCACCGAAGAACCCAATAATCCCGACCCGGTCAATGGCGGTGACGGCAGTTCGCCCAACGTCCTACCGGCGATAATAGAGGGCGTCCTGGCCGCCAGGGACGAAGCCCTGCGTTTGGGTTTTCCGATAAAACTTGGCTTCAATGCTACGCCCTCTATTCCCGGTAACCCTTTCTGGTCCAATCTCGGCGCACTGGTAAAAGATAATGACGCATTTTTGCAGGCGCTCGATTATCTCGGCTTTGATTTCTTCCCGGATGTATTCCGGCCTTTGCCAATGGGAAAAGACGGCAAGCAGATAAACCTGGAAGATGCCGTCTACTTTGTCCTGAAAGGTTTTCGGGAAACCAGCCAGGAGGTGGGTAATATCCCGGATACCATACCGATTCACATTACCGAAAACGGCTGGCCGACCAACCGGGAGCGTTCCCCCGAAAGACAGGCCGAAACGCTCGAAAGGATTGTGCGCACGGTCTACCAGCACCGCCAGGAACTAAACCTGACCCATTATGAATATTTCGACCTGCGCGATACCCATAGCGCCAGTACGGATACCTTCCAGTTTGGTCTGCTCCGGGACGACTATTCACCCAAACCGGCTTTCGAGGTCTACCGCCGCCTGATTACAGAACTTGGTTCAGGCGGTTAATGCAAAGTTCTCAGTATTCAGTTTTTAGTGTTGGAGTTGGGCTGACTTTAGGTTAAAATAAGCGCTATGACGACCACTCAAGCAAACCGAATAGCCTCTCCAACCCGCCTGAAAATAAGTATGGTGGCCCCTTTTGGCCTCAAAACCAAGGGGACCACCTCCGCCCGCGTGCTGCCAATCGCCGAAGCCCTGGCAAAACGCGGACACCAGGTGTGGGTAATCGTGCCCCCCTGGGACGACCCTGCCGGGTCGCCGGACCTGGCCCTGACCGGGAATCGGCGGGAACCGGTTAACGGGGTTGAAATGGTCTTCGTGCCGGTCCAGGGCCGTCCACAGCCCCTTAAACTGCCCCTGCGGCTGGTAAAGGCGGCTCTCGAAGGTAAGCCCAACATTATTCACGTCTTTAAACCCAAGGCCTTTAGCGGGCTGGCGGCTTTTGGGCTTTCGCTAAAACGTCACCCTTTCGTCCTCGATACCGACGATTGGGAAGGGCCGGGCGGCTATAACGATGTGCTGCCCTATTCTTTTCCGCAAAAAAAGCTGTTCGCCTGGCAGGAGCGCGACCTGCCTCGCCGGGCCGCCGCCGTAACCGTAGCAAGCCGGACCCTCCAAACCCAGGCCTGGGGCTTCGGGGTAGACCCGGCCCGGACGCTTTATCTACCTAACGGCGTCTCCCCTGAAAAATATGCCGGGTGGCGCGGGGAACGAATTGAGCAGGCCGCCCGCCAGAAACGGCTCGAACTCGGCTTCACGGATGAAACCCTGGTGCTGGTGGCCTATACCCGTTTCGTGGAATTCAAAATGGAAAAATTGCTGGAAATTTTCCGGCTTATTCTCGAAAAACTGCCACCCGAAAAGGCCGGGCAGACCCGCTTGCTGGTGGTGGGAGGGGGACTACGGGGCGAGGATAGCCGTTTTACAGAGTTGGCCCGACGACAGGGTCTTACCGATAAAATCGTCCAGACCGGGCCGTTGCCGCTGGCAGAGTTGCCCGCTGCGTTGGGTTGCGGCGACATTGCCCTCTACCCCTTTGAAGACAACCTGATAAACCGGGCGCGCTGCTCGGCCAAGTTCCTCGATTTACTTATGGCGGGGTTGCCGGTGGTCAGTGAGATGGTCGGTGAGCTACCCAACTATTTACAGAACGGCAAAGGCGGCTGGCTGGTACAGCCCGGCGATAGCGCTGCTTTCGCCGAAGCCGCAATTAAACTTTCCGTACTTTCCCACCAGGAAAGAAAAGAGTTTGGAGGGTTGAGCGCGGCCCGTCTCGAAACGGAATACACCTGGGATAAGCTGGTAGAACCGCTAGAGGATTTGTATTTCCAGGTAAACTCCTAATGTTTCAACTGAGTTAAAAGCTGGTCGAGTTCGAGAGTATTTAGAATCTCGGAGGCTCTCGCGCCACCACGCCGGGCCGTAATCACACCGTATTCCAGCATCGCCAGGCCGCTCACCGAGTGTGAATCGCTGCTGATAACCAGTTTGACCCCTTCGTCAAGAGCTTGCTGCACGTGGTCGGCTTTCAGGTCGAGACGGTCCGGGCCACTATTGATTTCCAGGGCCGTTCCAGTCTCGCGGGCGACCTTGAACACCTTTGCCATATCGAGGTCGGCGGGCTCGCGGTTGTTGATAATCCGCCCGGTCGGGTGCGCGATTATATCCACGTTCGGATTACGCATAGCCTGGATCAACCGCTCGGTTATCTTTTCGCGGTCCTGGCGTAAACTGCTATGGAGCGAACAGACCACAATATCCATTTTTGCCAGCACTTCATCGCTAAAATCGAGCGTACCGTCCGCCTTGATTTCGACCTCGGCCCCGCTTAATAGCTTGAAATTGAAACCTTCCCCACTCAAAACCTCGTTTATCCGGGCGATTTCGGCCTGCTGCTGCCACAACTTTTCCTCGGTCAGGCCGCGCACGACCCCCAGGCTCTTGGTGTGATCGGTCAAAAGGAGGTAGCGATAGCCCCGCGTAGCCGCCGCTCGCGCCATCACCTCAATCGGGGCGGTGCCATCGCTCCAGGTCGAATGGCTGTGCAGGTCGCCCTTGATGTCATCGAGTGTTACGAGGTCGAGGGCCATTTCACCCTTCTGGACGGCCTGGACTTCGCCGTTACCCTTGCGCAGTTCGGGCGGGATATAAGGCAACCCCAGGTGGCGGAAAACTTCTTCCTCGTCGTGGGCGGTCCAGATTTCATCACCCCGGATAAACCCGCCCATGCTAAGCTCGTAACCCTTCTGGCGGGCTATATCGCGCAACTGGCGGCGGTGTTCGTCGGTGCCGGTGGTCATGACCAGGGTGGTTGCCAGTTGTTCCGGGAAACAGGCGATAAATTCGACCGTCAGGCCGTTTTTGAGCCGGGCTTCGACCTTGTAATCACGTTCTCGCCGAACTTCTTCCACCACCGGCAACTTTTTAAAGTGCTGCAAAGTTTCGTAGGTATCATCGGTGGAGGCGACCACGCTGACCATTTCCATTGTTTCTTCGCCACGCCGGATGGCCCCGGTGGGCGAAACCTCTTTGATATTGGGGTCAACTTTTAGCATGTCGAGCATAAGCTGGCGGGCACAGGGCAGGGCAATTCCCAGCAAAATTTTACCTTCACCCCGGCGGTGAAGAGCTTCGATACTCTTTAAGAGGGCGGTCTGCTTCTTTTCGCCCATACCGGGGACAGTGGCGACCCGGCCCTCCCTGGCGGCCTGTTCGAGTTCGCCTAACCCCTTGATGCCCAGGTGCTTATAGAGGAGCATGGCCGTTTTCGAGCCGATGCCCGGCACCCTCAAAAGTGTCACCAGGTCGGGCGGCACTTCTTCTTCGAGGCGTTCCAGGAATTTTAAGTGCCCGGTCTGCATCAGTTCGTCTATCTTCCCGGCGATGGCATCACCTACGTTTGGTAAATCCATCACCCGGTTTTCTTTCCAGAGGGTTGCCACATCTTCGGAGGAATTGAGCATGGTGTCGGCGGCTTTCCGGTACGCCGAAATTTTGAAGACGTTCTCTCCTTTGAGTTCCATCAAATCGCCAATGAGCATGAAAACTTTTGCAAAATCCTCGTTAGTCATAATAGTCCGGCCTTCCCGCGAGGCAATACGTACAGCTAACCAATTAACCTTCAGCGCCTTACCATTATACCTTCATAAATTTTTAGGACAATACCCAGTTGACACAGAAATTCTACAAAGTGTAACATGAGCTGTGAATCGTTGAACGAAACAACGCGCCTTTTACGGGTGAACGTTGAACGTGGGAACAGTTAAGGTCAAAATTCAAACTGAAAGAAAACAATGTCGGAGAATTCAAACGAGAACCTGGCCGGGCTGACCGAAGCCGAGGCTGTCGTCGCCAAAGACCCCCAATCGCCACACACCTGGAACGAAGCGGCCATTCTCCTTTTGCAGGCGGGCAATTACCCCAAAGCAATCGAGTATATCAGCCAGGCGGTACGGCTGGACCCCGAAGAAGCGGTCAACTACTGGAACCGGGGCCGGATTCTCTTTGAGTTAGGACGCTACGAGGAAGCCCTGGCCGACTACTCCGCCGCCATCCAGATTGCGCCTACCGCCGCCCTCTATTCCAGCCGGAGCGTGGTCAACCTGGCCCTGGGGAAAGATGCCGCCGCCCTGGGCGACCTCAACGATGCCCTCGACCTGGAACGCACCGCCGAAAACCTGCTCAACCGGGCCTCGTTCTTCACTAACAAAGGCATGGCCGTGGACGCCCTGCGCGATATGACCGCCGTAATCGAACTCGAACCCGAAAAACCGAACCATTACCTGGCGAGAGCTAACCTGGCTTTCGCGCTGGCCCGCCATTACCCGGAACTTTACGAGGTAGGCGTCGGGGACATCCAATCCGCCCTCGACCTGGATAAAGAAGGGGCGCTCGGACCTTCCATGCGCCAACTGGCCGACCAGTTCGAAGCCTACCTGCCTGCCAGCCCTAACCCGGCGGTATCGAAGCGTTTAATCGAGCTTATCCGCGCCAAGACCCATGAGTAGCGCGCCGGATTTTTCCGAAATCCTGGCGGCCTGGCACCTGCCCGGTCCGCTCACTTTCGCCCCAATCGAAGGCGGCGCTAACAACCTGACTTACCGGGTGGAAACCGCCGACGGCCAAAAATACGTCCTGCGGCTGGTCTTAAACCTCGCCGATTTGGGCCGCCTCAACTTTGAAACCGCTATTGTAACCCAACTGCAAGCCCAAAACCTGCCTTTTACGGTGCCCGCGCCGCTGCCGACCACGAGCGGGCCATACCTGGCGACAATCGGAAACCACCTGGCAACCCTGTGTCCTTTTGTTGCGGGGAGTAATCCCAAAACAGTCAGTCCGGCCCTGGCTTTTCAGGCAGGTTTGGGTCTGGGCGCCCTTACCCAGGCGATGGCCCAACTCGATATGCCTCAGACCCGCAACTATACCCTGCCGTCACCTTTCGGCGACCTCGATAAAACGCACCCCCTGGTTACCGACCCTGTAAAGGCGGTTGAAGGACTGCCGGTCGAGCCGGAAAGTAAACAAATAGTGCTGAATATGGTCGAGGAAATGCGCCGGGAAGTGCCGCCGCTTTACGAGATTTTGCCTCAACAACTCATTCACGGTGATTTTACCCGCTACAATGCCCTGGTCGAAGGCGGCCGCCTGACCGCCATACTGGATTTTGAGTTCGCAACCTGGGATTTGCGGGTGATGGAGTTGGCTTCGGCCCTGCCGGCCTGGGCGTTTATATTACTTGGCACCGGGCATGAGTGGCCGGTGATAGAGGCGTTTGGCAAAGGTTATTCCCAGAATTCACCCCTCGCGCTTATCGAAAAAGAGGCGCTCCCGGCCCTCTTTAAGCTGCGTTACGTGACGAGCCTGTTGCACTTTATCGGGCGCAACCGCCAGGGGTTGAGCGGACCTGAGGAATACGAACGGCGCATCAGTTACTGTTTGAAAATCGAGAAATGGCTGGTAACCAACCGGGCCCGGTTGGAAAAGGAAATTCAAAGCTGGTAATTCAAACTAAAGCTTTTTCGACCCAACTCCGCACCACGCCATGATAAATTCCCCAGGCTTGCCAGGTTGTAAGGGCCCACTCCCTTACGAGGTCAGGTTGAATCGTTTCTTCAAAAGCCCGCGCCAGGTCCACGACGGTTAGAGGGCCTAAAAAAGTGGGCGGTTCAAGCCAGGTGAATTCGGCTACCGGGGCCTTTTTCATCACGACGACTGCCCGCTCAAAAGACAAATTCATTTCGAGGACACAACACAAACCCATCAGGTGCCGCACCACCGATTGGATAGCCTGCCGGGAAGACACCCCTGGATGTTGGACCATGTAGGTATCCGCCAGCAGGCCACGTACCGTCATATCCGGCACAATTCTGGCTGTAAGCTCGGTGTAAATTTGCCAGCAGCCCGGTGAGGTTCCCAGGTAGGTATGGGGCGGACCGTAGGACGCGGGTAAATCCGGCACCAGGGCCTGGCAACCCATACACTCAACCTGCCTAACTTCCCGGTCCATACTTCCCACTGCCCTACTTAAAAGATTGATTTACCGCCGCCAGTTCGCGGGCCAGCATGGCGTTGTAAGGTGTCGGTATCCCCAGGTCGCGGCCTTTGCGGGCCACGTAGCCGTTTAACGCCTCGAACTCCATGCGGCGGCCCATTTTCCGGTCGGTCAACATCGAACTCCCTACCGCCCCCATCTTCAGCGACCGGGCCATGGTCTGGTCAACCATCTCCCGGTCGAGATGGACCCCCAGGGCCATCGCCACCTCGTAAGTCTCGCGCAGGGTTTCTTCGTAGCCCTCGCGGTCCTCCGGGTTAGCCAGGACCCGGTCCAGGGTAGCATTGCGATAGGCGGTCCAGCCGTTCAGGGCGCTGTTAAAGACCAGTTTGCTCCACTTCAGGCGAGCAATATCGGGTGTAATTTCCAACCCGATTCCAGCACCTTCACACAGTCTGGCGAACTCGTTCAGGTGGGCAACCGGGCCCCCGGCCATACTGTAGGCGGCCACTGCCAATCGCCCGGTATTGTCCGCCGTTATCTCGCCCGGCGCGGAAAGCCGGGTAAGGACGTAGGCGACTCCCCCGGCAGTCCGGCGCGGTTCCACCAGGGCCGCCAGCGTTTCCTCGTTTTCGACCCCGTTTTGCAACGAAAGAACCGGCACAGTTTCACCCAACCCCGGCAGCAAGGACAGGGCGGCCGCGTGGGTATCGTAAGACTTGACCGCGAACAAGACAATATCCGCGCCTCGGACCGCCTGTGCGGCCCTATCTGTGACCCGGTACTGGTCCGGGGTCAGGTGCAAATCGCCGTCAGGTTTCTTCAGGGTAAGACCGTCCTGCTGTAAGGCTTGCAAATGCGCGCCCCTGGCAACGAAATTTATCTCGACCCCGGTCGCGGCCAATAGACCGCCAAAATAACCACCAACCGCCCCGGCAGTAACAACCGCAAGTTTCATTTCTATCCCAATTAACCTTTGATTGTTATAAATTGAACAATCTATAAATATTCTACCAGTTCCAGACCATTACCCCAGGGGTCGCGAGTGAAAATCCGGCGCATCCCGGCGAACTGCTGGCTTTGTATCTCGACCGGAAACCCGGCGGCTTCGAGGTCGGCCTTGAGACCGGGCAGGTTGCTCACCTGAAAAGCGGTGTGGCGCTTGCTCGGCAGGTTATAGGTTTCGGGGTTGGCTTCGGAACTGATATGGATTTGCTGGCCGTTACCGCAGTCGAGCCAGAAACCGAGGGTGTAGTTATCGGTTTCAGCCGGGCGGTCCAAAACCCCCAGCCCTAACAAATCAACGTAAAACCGGCGGGCTTCCTCGATGGCTTCCGGGCCGGGCGCTATGGTCAGGTTCGCGTGCAAAATTCCTTTTAGATAACCCATAGATAATCTCAACATCTCCTTTTCTAGTGCTTCGTGGCCTTGATACAGGTTAAAGGTAGCACTATCGGGAGATTTGTTCAATAGAAAAAGGAATTTTCGTATATGGAAATTCAGGCAAAATTATTGCGAGGAATGGGCGGGGAGGACCACTTCGATTTTCTTAGGGATATATTTCAACTCGATAAAAGAACAGACCCAGGCTATTGCCAAAAATAGCGTCAGGAGGACCGGCCCCTGCCAGGTCAGGTTGTTGAAAGCCAGTGCGATAAAGGTCAAGTCACAGACCAGGGCAAACGAGATAAATAATAAATTGGAGGCTAATGCCCTCTTTATATATTTTATGGTAGGAGCGGGTGTGAAAAACACCAGGATATTGATAATGGTCCATAAGACCAGGGGCGCATAAAGGTAGATGGGGCTAAATGCCACGCGAGTAACTACCGAATAAAACTCGGTAGCGAAGGGGGAAGCACCGCCATAAGTAGGATTAGCAATCCTATCGACGGCAGATTGCCAGGGCGCAAAAATGGCCCACCAGCCCAAAACATTGCAGAGAAGCCCGACAGGAAAAAGCCACTTGTAGAAGGGAGGCCCCTTACGCGCCAGGTCCAACCCGGCAATCTGCCAGGCGTCGTCGATGGTCCCGGCATCGTAACCCAGGCGCAGTAAATAAAGGTCTATCTCGTAGCGGGTTTCCTTGTCCCGGTGCGCCTTTATGTAATCTATTACCCAGAAAATCGAACGCGGTTTCATTTTCCTACCGTCGAATTTCTAACATACCAGTTAAAGGTAACAAGGATTGCCACGAACCCGGCCAGGAGTAAAATCCCCGGTAACTTATCAAAGGCGGGAGACACCGAAAGAACCATGGCGGCAAAAAGAGCTAAAAATAAGGCGTCATACAGCAAGCGAAACCCTAAATTCAGCCTTTGAAAGCGCCTGAGGACGAGTGGAACCGACCCCGCTACCAGCATAAACCCACTTATTTCAATTATTTCTAAAATTGTCTTTGTCGCAGGCATACCATTTCCCTTATTGCTTCTCTTTGATATAAAAGTTACCAAAAATCTTAAAGAGCTATTTAGTTCCAGGTATTTCGGTGGGCTTTCGAGACTTAATCAAGAAGGAACCAAACACAAGCACAACACCAATAATGTCAATTACTAACCTGATATTCACGTTAACCCCAAACAAAACGTCCAATAACCGTGAACCCAAACATAATTCCATACCAATATAGAATAAAAATACTTTTTTCCGTGGCTCGTCTGGAAGCCGCTTGAGGGCGAACGGCAAGGTAATTGTTGAGAGGACCAATGTAACAACGGGCAGGAATTTTAATAAATCCGGGAAAATAGGCAACAAAACAATCGCAAACAAAAAAGCCAAAGCGAAGGGTATAAACTGTTTCAAAATTGGTATCCTATCCCTATTCTAAAATTACCACTTAACTTCCGATGTTTTAAGAAACCCTTTTGTGCTCCAGCCGCCGCCCAATAATAAACAAAACCACGCTGATAAAACTCGCCACCTGCATAGGAACCGGGCCAAGCGAAAAACCATCTTTGGCTATAATGCCACCAAACATTAAAACCGGGATAGCATAAAATATCAGAATCTGGCTGCGTGAATAATTCGCCCAACGTCTGAGATTACCAGGTAGTGTAACCAATAAAATAACAAAACCAACCACTGCCAGAATTAAATTCAGGATTGGAAGTGAACCAGGGAAATTCGGCAATACCACCAATACAGCGATTCCGACTGCCACAAAAGTCAGGACGAGTTCCGCTAACTGTTTCAAGAATGACATGGATTGCCTCGATTTTAATTACGGCTTTGACTGATAATTGTTTCCTGGGGCCTTTGAGTTTTATAGCGAAAAGAATAGAGTATCATGAAGATGCCAATCAGGCAGATCGGCCAGCATAACAGAGAGTTAAGCGATAAAATAATGACCAAACCTCCACCACCTATGAGTACGCCAAACCCTCCATAAAGTAATACCGCTTTTTTTCGAGGTTTTCCGGTTATACCAATAATATTGTGTGTAGTATAAAAAAAGATTAGGATAAATGCTGCCAGAGGGAGAAGTACCCTAACAATGGGAAAGGTCTGCTGCAACAACAAAATACTCGTCCCTAACAAAGCGAATGAAATAAATAGCTCCAGATTTTGTTTTAATAACTTCATATTTACTCACCTTTCATCCTGGTCCGTTTTTTCCTTCTTTGAAGCTAAATCTACCTCAATTATAACTCTAAATTTGATTATTAAACATAGGATTTAAAATAAAAAAGAGGTGATTTCTCGCCTCCTTTTAATACATCCTTACATGAAGATTTAGCGCCCGGTCGCGGTCTTGACTACCTGGATTAAGGGGTCGGCTCCGTCGCGGGCCAGGTCGAGGGCCGGGCCAGGCAGGATACCCAGCACCAGCAGTGCGACACTGGCAATTACCACGCCCGTCGCAATTAAAGTGCTCTTGCTCGGCTGAAGCCGGGCTTTATCTTCGTCCGAAATCGGGTTGAAGTACATTGTGTAGATAATCCGCAGGTAGAAGAAGGCCGAAATCGCACTATTGATGACACCCACAAGCGCCAGCCAGGTATAGCCGTTATCAATGGCTGCCCGGAAGACATAGAACTTACCCAGGAAACCACCCGTCGGCGGGATACCGGTCAGCGACAAGAGACACCAGGCCATCGCGAGAGCCATTCCAGGAGCCCACTGGGCTAGGCCGTTAAAGGTATTGACCTCGGCCCCACCCTGCCGGTTCTGGACGTAAATCAGGATGGCGAACGCCCCCATGTTCATAAAAACATAGATGAGCGAGTAAATCAGGACCGATGAAATGGCGTCATTCTGTTTGTCGGGCGAGTTGGTGTTCAGGTAAGCGGCCAGACCGACCATGATGTAGCCAGTATGAGCAATCGAGGAATAGGCCAGCATACGTTTGACGCTGTTCTGGGCAATCGCCACCACGTTACCGAGGGTCATAGTCAGGACAGCCAGGACCGCGATAATGACCGACCACTGGACGGCCAGGGCCGGTAAAGCCTGGATTAAGACCCGTAACAGGGCCGCGAAACCCGCCGCCTTGGGTCCGACCGACATAAAGGCCGTGACAGGCGTTGGAGCGCCCTCGTAGGCGTCAGGGGTCCAGACATGAAATGGCACCGCCGCTATCTTGAAGCCAAAACCAACCACCATTAGCAGCATGCCGAGGGTCAGACCGGCGTCCCCGGCCAGGTTGTTCTGAGTAATGCTCTGGCTGATAGCGGCCAGGTTGGTCGAGCCGGTGATACCAAAAGTCCAGGCCATACCATAAACCATGATAGCCGTGGCGAAAATACCCAGCAAGAAGTATTTCAAAGAGCCTTCCGCCGAGCCGGGGTCGGTCCGGGCGAAACCGGTCAGGAGATAACTGGCGATGGAGGTCAATTCGATACCAACAAAAATCGCCATGAGGTCGCCAGAAGCCCCGACAATCATCATACCCAGGACTGAGAAAGCCTGTATGGCGTAAGTCTCACCGAGCGGGATACCTCGTTTGAGCGAATAGCTGGGCGTGACCAGCACCACCAGGATACCGCTGACCAGGAAGATAATTTCAAAGAAGGAACTGAAGCTATCCCGCACGAACATCCCGCTAAACGAGGTCTTGGTCGGGTTGTCGTAGTAGAAAAGGAACCCGGTGGCGACGAGCGCCCCGGCGTATCCCAGGATTGCCAGGTAGCCCAGGGCGGGCCGGGAACGAATCGGCAAGAACAAATCCAATATAACCACCAGCACCGCCATGACCAGCACAATCAGTTCCGGTAAGACCCGGTACAAATCGTCGCCACTGAAAGAGGGCTTTGCGGTGGATATTTGTAGCAAAGTGTGTGTTAATAAAGACACTTTTTTCGCTCCCTGTTCGGGTTAAAGGTTAAATACTTACTTGCAAGCCTACTTGCCAACCAACTGCACAATCGCCGCAAGTTTATCGGAATGTTCGACCATCGTAACGGCCAGGTTGCTTCCACTGACGGTCAGGAAATCCAGGACCAGGGCCGGAACTACCCCGACGACAATCGCCAGGATACCCATTGGTATCAGGGCCAGCCCTTCCGGCAGGTTCAGGTCGGGGAATTTTGCCCCGTTCGCCAGGATGTCCGGGTCAGGGTGGTGACCGTGAGCGGTATTGTCGTGACCGGCGTGGGGCGTAGCGTGGCCGGAACCTTTTTCGGGTAAAGTATCGGTGCCGACCCGGTTGGTATCGAGCCCGGTCCCGCTACCATATTTCTCGCTGTCAGGCATCGGCAGACCGTGTTGCCCGTGGGCTGAGTTATCCGCGCCCCTGGCCGGGCCTGATTGATTAGTGGCCGGGGTGTCTGGCGTATGTTCGTGACCGGCCCCGTGACCGAGGGCCACTGCCGGGTCGTAATCGCCAACCTTGCCGAAGAAGACCCGCTGGTACATCCAGAGCAGGTATATCGCGGCGAAAATGATTACAAACGACGCAACAAAGGCAATCCAGCCATTGACCCTGAACGCCCCTTGCATTACCAGAAACTCACCGACAAACCCGGCTATCCCCGGCAGACCGAGCGAACCCATCGCAAACAACATAAAGATGGTCGCGTAGACCGGCATTCGACTGGCAACGCGGGTCGTGTTTTGAATGGTCTTAATATCCCTGGTGTGTAAGCGTTCGTAGATAACCCCGACCCCCAAAAAGAGACCACCGGTCAGGAGGCCGTGGGCGAACATCACGAAGACCGCGCCCTCGAACGCCTGGGAATTTTTCAAAAGCAAAGCGTCGGTGGTCTGGCCGGAGCTACCGCCCAGGCCATAGGCAAAGGCAAATAAGCCCAGGATGACAAAGCCCATGTGGCTGACCGAGGAATAAGCGACCAGCTTTTTCATATCCGGCTGGACCAACGCCACCATCGCGCCATAGACAATCGCGATAAGGGCCAGGACAATCATCAGCAGGGCCAGGTCTTTACTGGCGTCCGGAAAAAGCGGCAGGTTAAAGCGGATAAAGCCGTAACAGCCCATTTTCAGCATTGTCCCGGCCAGGATGACGCTACCTGCCGTTGGGGCCTCGGTATGGGCGTCTGGCAGCCAGGTATGGAACGGCCACAACGGCACTTTGATGGCGAAGGCCGAGCCAAAGGCCAGGAAAGCCAGCACCTGGAAGGTGTAGTTGAGCGGGTGAGCGGCGGTCGCGTTGGTGATTTCAACTATATCCAGGGTGAAGTGGCCGACCAGCGGCTGAGCCTGGAAATAGAGGGCGATAATCGCCACCAGCATGAGTAAGCTACCGACCAGGGTATAGAGGAAGAACTTGTAGGCCGCGTAAATCCGATTCGCGCCGCCCCAGACCCCGATTAAAATCGCCATCGGTATCAGGACCAGTTCCCAGAAGATATAGAACAGAAAGAAGTCGAGGGCGCAAAAGACCCCGACCAGCCCGATATTCAATATCAGGAGGGCTACAAAGTATTCGCGGACGCGTTTCTGGATGGAGAACCAGCTTGCCAGGACGGCCAGCACAAACAGCAAGCCGTTAAGCTGGACCATCAGGACCGATACACCGTCCACACCCATATGGTAGCCCGCCCCGATGGGTTGAATCCAGTTGGCTTTTTCCTCGAACTGGTAGCCCGGCTGGCCCCGGTTGAAACTGAGCGTCGTGTAGAGCGACAGCCCGAAGTTTACCAGGGTCGTAAGCAGGGCAACCCAGCGAAAAACGTTAGGATTTTTCGTGGGCAGGACCGCTATTATCACCGCTCCAATCAGCGGTATGTAAGTCATTGCAGAAAGCATGATTTCTTTCTCTTTTTCAGGACTTGCCTTTTTTAGAACTTAATACCGTTCGTGACGTAGAACAGGGCTACAATCAGCACCAGTCCAAGCGCCATATAGAAAGCGTAGTTGCCCACAAAGCCGGTCTGGACTTTGCGTAACTGGCGGGCGCTTTGTTTGGTCAGCCAGGCGACGCCGTTGACCGCCCCATCAATCACGTACTTATCGAACATAGCAAGGCCGCGCATAGTCAGCAAACCGGCCTGGACGACCATCAGGTTGTAAGCCTCGTCCCAGTACCATTTGTTCTTGGAGAAGGCGTAAAGCGGCCCGGCGATTTTCCCCGCCAGGAGAGGCAGGGTGGCCCGGTTGCGGTGATACATTATGTAGGCGATAGCGACCCCGGCGATAGCGACCAGGCCGGAGAAGACCAGCAGGATGGTGGTAGTCTGGGCGTCTTCTGCCGGGAGCGGCTTGACCCCCAGGGCCGTACCAAAGGAGCCATCCAGGAATTTCTCGAACAGGTTGCCGTTTTCACCTACCAGGGCCGTCGGCAGACCGACATAACCGGCAGCGATACTCATAAAGGCCAGGAAGACCAGCGGCAGACTCATGTTCAGCGGGTTTTCGACAACGGCCAGCGGCGCGAGCGGCCCGTGGCTGTGGGCGTGTTCGGCTTCGCCGTGAGCGTGGCTGTGGGCGTGCTCGACGTTGGCCGGGTTGTAGCCATCCACGAAATTGACGATTTCTTCCGGCTTGAAGTTGGCGATATCGAGTTCTGCCGCTTTGCGCCGCATCCCTTCGTAGGCCAGGGTGTTCATCGCGGCGGGAAGGCGGAATTCCTTGCCGAAGAAGACCGAGAAAATCATCCTGAAGCTGTAGAAAGCCGTCAATAGGGCCGCGATAATACCGAAAGCATAAATCACATAGTCGAAGCCATTTTCAGCCCCACGCGAGAAGGTCACACCCAGGATTTCGTCTTTGCTCCAGAACCCGGCGGTGAAGGGGATACCGGCCAGGGCTGCCGCGCCAAAAGACATGCTGATGGCGGTCAGCTTCATACCCTTGCCCAGGTTACCCATATAGTCCATGCTCTGGGGGTCGAGGCCTGCCCGGAACAGTTCGTTTTTGCTGTTTTTGTCCACGCCATACTCGATAGCGTGTTCCGCCGCCTCGTAAAGCTCGAAGGCGACCATTTCGGCCCGCTGTGGGTCGTTAGGGAACCGCTTATTAGCCCAATCCTGGGCGTTGTGCTGGATAGTGTGGAAGCCGTGATGGATGGTTTCCTCGTTGGCATGGATAACTGAACCGCAGCCGAGAAAGAGCAGCCCTTTGAAGAAGGCGTGAGTCATCAGGTGGAAGAAAGCGGCCACCCAGCCAAAGACACCCAGGGCGAAGAACATGTAACCTAGCTGGCTGACCGTCGAGTAAGCCATCACCGCCTTGATGTCCTTCTGGGTACAGCCGACGGTGCTTCCAAAGAAAGCGGTCACGATACCGATAATCGAGATTACCAGCATGGCCTCGGTGGTGTGGGAGAAAAGCGGGCTAACCCGGCCCACCATATAGACACCGGCGGTAACCATTGTCGCAGCGTGGATGAGGGCCGACACCGGGGTCGGACCGGCCATCGCGTCTGGCAACCAGACGTGGAGCGGGACCTGGGCCGATTTACCCATCGCACCCATAAAGAGCAAGAGACAGATAAGGGTCAGGACGGTTCCGCTCAGGGCGTTGGCCTGGATGGCCTCGTTAAAAGCTCCGAAAACGTTGGCGTAGTTCAGGCGGTCCCAGACATTGCTGATATTGTGCTTGGTGGCGTAATCGCTGCCGACCGTGCCCAGCATCGTCACGAAAATCCACATGATGCCCAGGCCGAACCCGAAGTCACCGATCCGGTTGACCACGAACGCCTTGACGTTGGCGACCGGCGGCAGGAGGCGGCCCCAGTCATATTTCTTGCTGAACCAGAACCCGATGAGAAGGTAACTGCTTAAACCCACCGCTTCCCAGAAGACGTAAAGCAAAAGGAAGTTGTTCGCCATTACCAGCATAATCATGCTGAAGGTAAAGAAGGGCAGGTAGGTAAAGAAACGGTGGTAGCCGTTGTCCTCTTTCATATAGCCGGTGCTGAAAATATGCACCAGTAAGCTAATCGTGGTAACGACCACCAGCATCATCGCCGTGAGCGGGTCTATCAGGAAGCCAAAGTTAATCTGGAAATCGCCGCTCGGAATCCAGGTGTAAACCTTCTGGACCTCAATCCGGCGCAGGTTTTCAGGCTCAGTGGTGCCTTCGGCGGGAAGGGCGGGGGCGGCTAACTTGGCGCCACTGGCTTCACTCGCCTGGCCCACCTGCTGGGTAGCGGTAGGGACAGCGGCGTGTTCAGCCGGTTCCGCCGGGGCCGGTTGGCTCAAAAGGAAGCTCAGACAGATGATGGAAATCACCAGGGCCGAAACTATCGATACAATACCGATAGCCGAGGTTGCGCCCCGGACGGCCAACTGGCCGCTGCTCAACGATTGCTTGGTTTTGCTTCTCAGGAACAGGATACTCAACAGGCCGTTAATCAGGGACGCAGCCAGGGGTATCGCCGGGATTAGCCAGAGAATGCTTTCTATATCTTTAGCCGTCATTCCTACCTCAAGGGAATTTTGGTATTGGCCTGAAACGAGCTTATCCAGGCCGACTTTTAATTCGCCGGTAATAACTGCGCGGGCGAGTGGGAAGAAATTCTAAAAAATTCCGGTTCTTCCCAGGAAAAACTATTCTTTGAGCAAGTCTATCTGGTCGGCGTCCACCGAGTCGCTCTGGCGGGACAGGCTGACGATAATGGCAAGACCCACCGCCGCTTCCGCCGCCGCCACCGTAACCACGAAGATTACAAAAGCGTCCCCGGTGAAGTTCAGGCCGGTTTTGAAGGAGCGGGCGAAGGCCACCAGGCTAATGTTTACGGCGTTCATCATGAGCTCAACGCACATGAAGATAACCAGCACGTTGCGCCGGATTAGCACACCGGCCATCCCAATCGAGAACAAAACGCCACTCAGGATTAAATACCAGGCTACGGGTATCATTGTTTAACCTCGCCTTATTTCTTCAAAATGACCCGGCGGTCCTCGTCTTTAGCGTTCCGGGTGCTTTTAATGAGTCGTTCCATTTCAATCGCCTGCGGGCTGCCCGGCAACGGAGCGGCCAGGCTGATGCCGCGCCCGACTTCGGTGGGAGTATTTTCGTCGCCCGTATCGTGTTCGAGCGAACGCCGGGCAATCACAATCGCCCCGATAGCGGCAATCAACAGGATTAACGACGCGATTTCAAAAGGATACAGGAAGGTGCTGTAAAGCTCTTTGCCGAGCAAGGCGCTGTGGCCGGTCGTGACATTCTCGTGAAGACCGATGCCCGACCCCCCGATAGTATTCCCGGTGGCATCGGCGGTCGGGACCACGCCTTCGGTCGAATAGCGCACCGAGGCGGCCACCTGGGCGGCCTGGGTATTGTTGCTATCGGTGATTTTTCCGCCGTTGAGGGCAAAGCTGGTCGAGAAAGTTACCAGCAGGACTTCGACCAGGAAGACCAGGGCCACAACCGGCCCGATGCGGCTCTGGAAGAAGCGCAACTTGTAAAAACTGGGACCGGGCCGGACCTGCAACAGCATCATCACGAACAGGAACAGCACCACGATGGCCCCGGCGTAAACCAGCACCTGGACGGCTGCGAGAAATTCCGCGCCAAGCAGCAGGTAAATCGCGGCCAGGTTGAAGAATGTAAAGACCAACAATAGGGCCGAATGGACCGGGTCTTTCATTGAAATCATCCCAATGGCCGACAAAGTTGCCAGTACCGCCAGCACAATGAAGATTATTTGCTCAAGCACCATTTCTTAATTCCTAATCTCTAGATTAAATCAAGCTCTGAGCAGTTCATTTCGTCAGCCTGTTGTTACAGGCTTTCCAGGTTATTTCAGGTTTTGACTACGTTTAACGTTAATCTTTTCCGCTTTGGGGTCGCGCTTGCCGGTATCAAAAATCCGGCCCGGATTATCTTCACGGAGGTCGTGCGCCCGCACCGGGTTATCCGACGCGCTCAGCAGATGGGTCCGCTCGGTCAGTTCTTCTTCCGCCAGGGTCTTGGCCGCTTTCGGCATAGGTGTCTGCTGGTCTTCCGGCAAATACTGGTTCTGAATTTCGCGCAGGACCGGGGGCAAATTGCCCTGGGCCAGCGGCTTACCTGACTGGACCTTTTTCAGGTAATCGGTATAAGGCATCGGGTAGCCATGCGGGGCCGTACCCAGCAAAGGCTGGTGGCTCTGAAACTTGCCCCGCTGGATACGCGGGTCGAGTTCGTCGTGGCGCGCGAAACCGCTCGGCGCGTCGGTAATGGCCGGGAAACCCGGTTCCTCGATACCCTGCCCGGTCCGCTCTTTTTCGCGGTCGGCCAGGGCAAGCATCGCCTCGGCGTCCAGCACCAGTTCGCTCCGGTCGTTCACAGCCAACTCGAACTCGTGGGTCATCACCAGGGCCAGTTCGGGGCACACTTCCACGCACATTCCGCAGAAAACGCAGCGACTCATATCGTACAGGTAAATTTTAGCGTTGCGGATACCGACTTCGTCCACGCCTGGAACCACCGTGAGGCAATTGGCCGGGCAGACCGCCGAGCAAAGCCCACAGCCAACGCAGCGTTCCTTGCCGGTCTCCTGGTCGCGCACGAAACCAACCGCGCCCCGGAACCGGGGGTGAAAGTTGCGCATATGCTTGGGGTACTGGACCGTAATCGGCTTTTTGAAGAAATTCTTCAGCGTTACGCCCATGCCCCTGGCTATTTCATCTAATCCACCAAGCATTTTCTACTCCTTCACAGGCTTTCGCACGTGGACAGGTTTTTTTATATGCTAGACTTTCGCCTGACCAAACAATTATAAGTTTGACTCGCGCCGCCGGGCGCAAAACGAAAGTCGTGAGCTTGTTTTAACTCTTTATCTGTTGCTACTACTTTGACGGGTCTTTCAAAAGGTTTACCGCAATTCTCAGACCCGCAAATTAAAATCTTCTGCCTAGACCCACCAACCGATTTGGATGCCAACAAGTTTCACGATGGCAGTTATTACCAGGTTGGCGATGGCTATCGGGAACAGCACCTTCCAGACCAGCCCCATCAGTTGGTCGTAGCGGAAGCGCGGTAAGGTTGACCTGATCCAGTAATACAGGAACAGGAAGAAGGCAAACTTCAGGAATAGCCAGATGGGACCGGGCAACCAGTTGAAAGGCGCGATGTCGAAAGGTGGCGCCCACCCGCCAAAGAACATTATCGCGGCCAGGGCCGAAATAGCGTTCATGCTGATATATTCGGCCAGGTAAAAGAGGCCGAAACTCATACCGCTATATTCGAGGTGGAACCCGGCGACCAGTTCGGACTCGGCTTCCGGTAAGTCGAAGGGGTTGCGGTTGGTTTCGGCAATACCGCTTATCAGGAAGACCACAAAACCGAAGAACTGCGGGAAGATAAACCAGACGCTGGCCTGTTGCTGGCGCACGATGTCGTTCAGGTTAAGAGTCCCGGCCTGGATGAGGACGCCAATCAGCGAGAGACCCAGCGTCAATTCGTAGGAAACAACCTGACCAGTCGACCGCAAGCTACCGAGCATCGAATACTTGTTGCCGCTCGAATACCCGGCCATGATAACGCCGTAAACGCCGACCGAACTTAACGCCAGGATAAAGAGGAGGCCCACGTTCAGGTTAGCGATAGCCGGGCGAATCCAACCGCCGAGCAAACCTTCGCTCCGGGCGTCACCCCATGGGATGATGGCAAAAGCCGCCACCGCCGGGATAAAGCTCAGGATAGGGGCCAGGACGAAGACCGGTCTATCGGCATCGCGGGGAATGACGAATTCCTTGCCGAGCATTTTCACGGCGTCGGCTATCGGCTGCAAAAGCCCGGCAGTACCGGTCTGGTTGGGGCCATAGCGCAACTGCATGCGGGCGATAACCTTGCGTTCGGCCCAGGTCTGGTAAGCCATAATCACCAGGACCACGTTCATAATGACAAAGAGCGTGATAAAGGTTTGCAGGAACCAGATAAACGGGTCGGTCTGAGGATTTACCGCCTGTGCGGGGGCTACGGTTGGAGCGGCCCCGGTTTCAAATAAGCGAGCAGGTGAGAACATACTTTGATTCTTCTCTTCCTGTTGGAGTGATTAGCCGCCCCCGGTCTGTCCGAACTGCCCGGTCAGGCCAGTCGAGGCGGCATTTCCCTTCGGCTAACGGTCAACTTCACCCAGTACGATGTCAATCGTACCGATACAGGTGATAACGTCCGCCACCATCCGGCCTTCGGTCATCAAGGGTAGAGACTGCAAATTTACAAAGCTAGGAGCGCGAATCTTCATGCGATAGGGATGGCTGGAACCGTCACTGATAATGTAAAAGCCTATTTCGCCTTTGGAGCCTTCAATCTTGCCATAGGTTTCGCCCACCGGCACGTTAAAGCCGTGAATGACCTGGTAGAAGTGGCGCTGCATCGCTTCGGCCTGGCTCATCGCCAACTCCTTGGGCGGCAGGACAATTTTCGGGTCGTCCACTTTGACCGGGCCGGGCTTGAGAAATTTCAGGGCCTGTTCGACTATCCGGTTGCTCTGCATCATTTCTTCCATGCGGCACAGGTAACGGTCGTAGCAGTCGCCCTTGGTGCCGACCGGAACGGCGAAATCGATTTTGTCGTAGCCGTAATAGGGCTCTTTTTTCCGCAAATCCCAGTCTACCCCGCTACCGCGCAGGGACGGCCCGGTCAGGCCCATGTCAATGGCGTCTTCCGCCGTAATGACCCCGACACCCTTGGTGCGGTCCATAAAAATCGGGTTCTTGGAAACGAGGGTAGTGTATTCTTTCCAGGCGGTCGGAAAAGCTTTTACGAATTCCTCGACCTTTTCCTCGAAACCGGCGGGTACATCCGACATCAAACCGCCGACCCGGCAATACGAGTAGGTCAGGCGGGCACCGCAGGCCATCTCGAAGATGTCGAGGATTTTCTCGCGTTCGCGCATGGCGTATAGGAAGGCGGTAATCGCGCCAAGGTCCATTAACGAGGTGCCGTACCAGATGAGGTGGCTGGCGATACGCTGCAACTCCATCAGGATTACGCGAATCCACATGGCCCGTTCGGGGATTTCGATACCGAGCAACTTTTCGACCGGCAACACGAAGGCCACATTATTATTGAAAGCGGAGACGTAATCGAGGCGGTCGGTCAGCGGGACTATCTGGTTGTAGTAGCGTTCCTCGGCCAGTTTTTCGGTGCCGCGATGCAGATAGCCGGGGACCGGGTCGCAGCGCATTACAACTTCGCCTTCCAGGTCGAGGACTATTTGCAAAACCCCGTGAGTAGAGGGGTGTTGCGGCCCCATATTGAGACGCATCCGGCGTTCGCTGCTCTGCCGGAAAGTCTCGGTATGTTCATTTGTAGGTGTTTGTGACATCGCTTTTTTCCTGCCCGCACAAATCAGTTAAAAATTAAGTTCCGGCGGCCCGGTGTGTTAAGACCGGCCCGGATTTAGAAGATACTGCCCGCCTGCCAGCAGACGCCACCCGAATTAGATGTCGTAGCCTTCAATCGGATAATCCTTGCGAAGCGGGAAACCTTCCCAGTCCTCGGTTAAAAGAATCCGGCGTAAATCGGGATGCCCATCGAAAATAATTCCGAAAAGGTCGTAGGTCTCGCGCTCCAACCAGTTCGCGGTCTTCCAGACCGAATAGAGAGTTGGGATATGTTCCGCAGTCTGGGTCTTTATTCGGATGCGGTGAGCCTTGCCCAACGACAGCAAATGCGTGATGACATCGAACCGCTCTGTGCGCAACGGATAGTCGGCGGCGGTCTCGTCAATCATCATATTGAAGGCGCAATCCTCGTCCTCTTTGAGAAACCGGTGCGCTTCTACCCAGACCTCCGGCTTAAACCGGACCGTCACTTCGTCACGGAATTCCTGGGTGCTCAAAATTGAGTCACCAAATTTATCCTGGAGCTTTTTTACTACAACCTGGAGGCTTTCCTGTATCGGCATCTGCAATTTCCTCTAAAGTGTTTTAGTCCCGGCGACGGCCCGATTCTAGTAACCCACCTTGCTCCTGGCCGGTGATTTCGTCGTCCAGGTGTGCGGCATAATCCTGGGCGGTAGGCAGTTTGATATGACCGGGGCGGAGAATCTCGTGTACATTGGTCCTCGGTTGAGCGCCAGGGTCGGCCTCGGTAGGCTGCTTGCGGATAACCCGGCGAGAGGCGATAACCTTTTGTAGCTCGATGATGCCATAGGCAAAGGCTTCGGGGATAGGCGGACAACCCGGCACATAGACATCCACCGGGACAATCCGGTCGAGACCCTGGAGAGTGCTGTAACTTTTATAGATGTTGCCGCTAATGGCGCAGGAGCCAACCGCAATCACATATTTGGGCTCGCTCATCTGGTCATAAACGGCCTTGATGACCGGGGCCATCTTCTTGGTGACGGTGCCGGCCACAATCATCACATCAGACTGGCGCGGCGAAAAGCGAAAAAGCATGCCAAAGCGTTCCAGGACATCAAAGCGGCTATAACCAACCGCCATCATTTCGATACCACAACAGGCCGTACCCAGAAGCAGCGGGTACATGGCTTTTTCCTGGCCCCAGTTTATAAGTGAGTCAACCGTTGTGGTGATGAGACTATCTTTAAATTTATTTTCTAAAAGACCCAATCTAAGGCTCCTTTTTTCCAGGCGTATATGTAGCCTAAAAGGATTATAAAGATAAATAACAACATCTCCACCAGGATGAAGACGCCGTCACCTCGGCGGACGAACCCGTCAAAGTTAATAGCCCAGGGGTACAGGAACAAAGCTTCAATATCGAACAGGACGAAAAGCATAGCGACGATGTAGAACCGCACACTGTAACGTTCCCTGGCGCGACCTACCGGCGGGACACCGCTTTCATAGGGGATAGATTTCATGGGGCTGGGGCGTTTGGGCCGGATGAGAATACCCAGCGAAATAAGTGTGGAACCGGCTACCCCGATAACTATCATAAAAATAATCACCGAGATATAGCCCAAATTGAAATCTTGAAGAGAATTTGGAATCATACGGTTCACCTTGTAGTATTTGTTCGCTTCGGTTCCGCCACAGTCAGTAATTGTCCCGGAGTGTAAAAGTTCGTTACTTATGGAACAATCTAGCGTTGAAATTATAGCATAGCGCTGTTACACACGCAATGGAATGTGCCGAAGGAACGTTTCCTTAAAGGGTTATTAGGGTTACACCTGCGAGTTTATTTGATGTACAACTGCCCTGCGAGAACAAACTGCGGCCTGGTCTGGTTTAACTACAAATTTTGGGCCGGGTTGGCCTATTGAAATGCGATTTACTGCTGGTTTACTGCTACCGGATGGCTTTCTTTCTCCTGTTACACATTTCGATTTTACCAGAACTTGCCAAATTTTAACAGGCCCTATTCGCACGCAAATAGACCGTTCTGCTTGCCGTTGCGGGTGATAAAACCCATAGAGTATAATAAACTTCAGTTTGAAATTTCCTAGGATTAAGGTGGCTTGTCTATGCTCCAAAACTTCTTCTTCCGAACCGGCCTGCCGCATGTACTGAAACGTCTGGCGCTGATGGGTCTGTTGAGTCTGTTAGCGGCTTTACTGGCCGGTTGTACCACCTATGACGGCTACCCAACGCTACCGCCCGAACCTACCAGCACCCCGGCCCCGCCGGTCTCGCCTACTGCCGCGCCTCGTCCTACCCTGGCCGCGCCGCCTACCTCCACACCCCGGCCAAGTCTTCCGGCGGTCCCAAACGGGGTACAGGTGACGAAAGGCGACGTTTTAAAAGAAGCTCTTAACGGGTTAATTTCAACTTATTACCAGCCGCTGGCGACCGCCGATATTTACGAGGTAGCCTTAACCTCAATTGAAATGGGCCTCCGCCAATCCGGCGTAGACCCCCAGGCCAAAGTCCAGTTGCCTCAGTTCGGCGACAAGGACGACGCGAATTGGAATTTATTTCTCCAGGCCTATTCGCTGGTAGTGGCGAAGTACCAGGGTAAAGTAACCGAGGACCAGCTTGAAACGTACGCCTTATCGGGCGCGGCCAGCTCCCTGCAAGATTGCCAGACCAGTTATTACCCGGCCAATGTAGCCGAAAACTTTTTAGCGCAACGTTCCGGGCAGGCTTCTATTATCGGTATCGGTATCAATTTACAGAGCGGCACCACCAATAACGGGAATGCTCACCTGGTCTCACGGGTTATCACCGGAGGTCCGGCTGACAAGGCGGGGCTGAAATTAGGGGACCAGATCCTGGCGATTGACGGCCAGGATTTATCAACCAAGACCAGCCAGGAAGTTATTCAGCTTTTGCAGGGCACCAAACAGGCCGGTTCAAAAGTCAGCCTGACCATCCACCGGGGTAATAGCGCCTCCACCCAGACGATTGACATCACCCGCAATAGCTTCCAGGTCCCTCCGATGGAACGGGGGACCATCAATAATAACATTGCCTATATCCGCATTAGCCAGCTTCCTTATATTAATAGCCAGAGCCAGCTTACTACGGTTACAAATTCTATTGCTGGCTGGTTCAGCGATTTTGATAAGGCCGGGGTTACCGGTTACATATTGGATTTGCGTGGTAATAGCTACGGCAGCATCATCCTGGTCCAAAACATTCTGAGCTATTTTATGAGTGGAAATGATTTGGTCTACCTGGATGGAGAGCTAACCGGCCAGGACCCGGAAAACCAGACAGGACCCAGGCAATACGGCGCGTTCGGGATGCCGAGTGCGCAGAATATTAAAGCAACCGACAAACCGGTGGCGGTCCTGGTGGATGGCGGTACATCCGGGGAGGCGGAGATTTTCGCCTATGCCTTCCAGCTAAATAAACGCGGTACCGTTATAGGCGAGCCTACGGCGGGTTGCGCGAATGCCTCCGCGCCTTTCGGCCTGAGCGACAAGACGGTGCTTAATGTTACGCTCTACCGGGCCATTTCAGACCCCCAAAAACCGGAAAGTATCCTCACCGGGGTTCAACCGGACCAGGCGGTATCAATGGATTTACAGCAGTTGAGCCAGGGCACGGATAGCCAGCTTGATGCCGCAATTAAAGCTTTAACCAAGTAGCAAATAGTGGTGAAAATCGTTCCAAGCGATTTGTATTATTAAAGAAAAGAATAAAGAGGAGAAGGAGATTCGGAATGTCTGCCACGGTAACAAATTCCAGCATTTACCAGGAACGCTGCCAACGGGCTAAAGAAGTTATGGCCGAACAGGGCATTGACTATCTTTTTATCGGACCGGGCGCGGACCTGCAATATTTGATTGGCACCCCCGGTATGGAGAACGAACGGATGATGCTGATGGTCATTCCCCAGAAGGGCGAAACGGCCATGATTGTCCCTGCTCTCGAAAAACTGGCGACCAGCAAATTCGCTAACTTCTTCGAACTGCTGGACTGGACCGACGCGGAAGGCCCCCAGGGCCGTTTGAAACAACTGGTCGGCAGCGCGAACGGCCCGGTCAAAGCGGCGGTCGGCAATCAACTCTGGAGCATGTTCCTGCTTGAATTGCAAAAAGTGCTGCCGGAAGCCGAATGGTCCAAAGCCAGCGAAGTTATGAAAGCCCTGCGCATCACCAAGTTCCCCGATGAAGTCCAACTCCTGAAAGATGCCGCCGCTATCGCCGACAAAGCTTTCTCGGACATCGTGAAACTGCAATTCAGTGGTCGGGCCGAACGCGAGGTTATGGGCGACATCAATAACCTGCTTTTGAAATACGGCCAGGAAAAGATGCTCTTTTGTATTGTTGGCAGCGGCCCGAACGGGGCCCAACCTCACCACCACACCGGGGACCGAGTTATTCAACCGGGCGACGTGGTCGTACTCGATTTTGGCGGCGCGTACAAGGGCTATTGCAGCGATATGACGCGGACGGTGCTGGTCGAGGGAGGCACGCCCGACCCCGACTTCGAGAAAGTCTATAACCTGGTCAACCAGGCGCGGGCCGCCGGGCACAAACAGGCTAAACCGGGCGTGTCCTGCGAGTCGGTGGATGCCGCCGCCCGCCAGGTGATAACGGAGGGTGGTTACGGCCAGTATTTCGTCCACCGTACCGGGCATGGCATCGGCATGGAAGTCCACGAGGAGCCCTATATCGTGGGTGGCAACGGCCTGACCCTCGAACCGGGTATGGCCTTCAGTATCGAACCGGGAATTTACCTGCCGGGCCGTTTCGGTGTGCGGATTGAGGATATTGCCGTTGTTACCGAGAACGGCGAGGAAAACATCAATCTCAGCACTCACGAGTACGTGCGGGTTAAGTAATGAAGTTACTGGTGGCAACAAACAACCGGGGCAAACTGGCCGAAATGCGAACTTTGCTCAACTTGCCCGGTCTTGAACTGGTGACACCTTTAGAGGCCGGTCTTCCCGCCGATTTCGATGTCGAGGAGACCGGCACTACTTTCGAGGAAAATGCCATCCTGAAGGCGGTCCAGTATGCCCAGGCAACCCATCTTCCAGCGCTGGCCGACGATTCAGGGCTGGAAGTTGAGGCCCTGGACGGGCAACCCGGCGTTTACTCCAAACGGTTTGCCGGGGAAGACAAGACCGACCAGTACCGGATTGATTTTCTTCTTGCGAAACTCCCGGCGGATTTGCCCGAAGGAGCGCTTACCGCCCGGTTCGTGGCGGCGGTGGCTTTTGCCAACCCGGCAGGCGAGGTTTTGAAAATCGAGAAGGGCTTTTGCGAAGGGCATATCACCCGGCACCAGCGCGGTACTAACGGTTTTGGCTACGACCCTATTTTCGTCGTTAACGCGGTCAACCGGACCATGGCCGAGCTATCAGCGGCGGAGAAAGATTTGTACAGCCACCGGGGCGATGGCGTAACCCGGATTCGCCCTTTTATCGAACAGTACTTAAAATCCCAAATTTAACAAATCAATCCCTATTGGGGGCATCTGTTGGGTGCCTCTATTTTCTATCCGCGTGTTATACCAATCTTTAGTTATGTCAAGTTGGTTTTACTTAACCGGTTTTTGTAAATATGGTATAATATATTGAACTAAAGTTCTAAATAGTTTGGGAGAGAATAGGAATGGCAAAAGGGCGACCGCACGTAGTTTATGTCTGTAGCAAGTGTAACTACGAGAGTTATAAATGGATGGGCCGCTGCCCGGAATGTGGTGAGTTTAACAGTTTTAACGAAACCATCAAAAGCCCCGAAAGAGCGGTCAATTTCAGGACCGGGAGCGGGCTGGGCGGACCGGACGGGGAAAGCAAAGGCAGTGCGGCAAGATTAGGTGCCAACCGCCCTCGCAGTATCGCCACGATGGAAACCGAAAATTTTAAACGCATCACCGTTCCTATCGGCGAGTTCGACCGGGTAATGGGCGGAGGTATTGTACCCGGCTCTTTAACCCTTATCAGTGGCGACCCTGGCATCGGTAAATCGACCCTGCTCTTACAGGTGACAGCAGCCCTGGCTGAATCGGTCGGCTCGGTTCTGTATGTTTCCGCCGAGGAATCGGCCAACCAGATTAAACTCCGGGCGCAACGCCTCGGACTGGCTCCCCAAGAGCTATATCTTCTCAGCGAAACAAACCTGAATATTATTCTTGACCATATCGAACAGATGCGGCCCTCCCTGGTTGTTATCGACTCAATCCAGACCGTTTATCTCTCACGCAAAGAGCGCAACGCCGGAGAAGAAGAACAGGGCCTTGGTTTTGGACTGAGCGTCTGGGACGACGGGCTTGGTGCGGAAATGACCTCCGCCGCCGGGAGCGTCACCCAGGTACGAGAGTGTGCCGCGACCCTGATGCGATTGGCGAAAAAACAGGCCATTCCTATCTTTCTGGTCGGGCACGTTACGAAGGAAGGTAATATCGCCGGGCCGCGTATCCTCGAACACATGGTAGACGCTGTCTTGTATCTTGAAGGTGACCGCTTTCACCAGTACCGGCTTTTGCGGGGTGTGAAGAACCGTTTCGGCTCAACCAACGAAGTCGGCGTTTTTGAAATGAGCGGTGATGGCATGGTCGAGGTAAGCAACCCCAGCCAGGCGTTTCTGGCCGAGCGCATCAAAGGCGCGCCCGGTTCAGGAGTCGCCGTAACCCTGGAAGGCACCCGTCCCATCCTGGTTGAAGTCCAGGCCCTGTGCAGCCAGTGTTATACCGGGATGCCACGCCGCGCCACCAACGGTATTGATATGAACCGGCTGCTCCTTCTGACGGCAGTTTTGAGCAAACGGTTGGGTGTACCGCTCGGCAACCAAGATGTATATGTCAACGTGGTGGGCGGTCTTAAAGTGACCGAACCGGCGGCGGACCTGAGTGTCGCGGCAGTTATCGTATCGTCCTATCACGAAGCGGAGATTGATCCCAACACCGTCTTAATTGGTGAAATCGGTCTTAACGGAGAAATCCGCATGGTCAACCAACTGGAACGGCGTTTGGCGGAAGCGGCCAAACTAGGCTTTACCAGGGCGGTCTACCCACGCAGCGCTACCGCCAACGGGCGTCCCCTTGCCATGCCACCCGGTTTGCAGGGTTACGGCGCGGCGACACTGCAAGACGCTCTCGAATACGCCCTGGTGCCAAAAGAGGGTGAAGGTAATGAGAAACCAGGCCGCCGGAACCGGCGCGGCAATAACCAGCCAACTGAAACACCAGTTACCACACCGAACAACCAAAATGGTCCGGTCGTTGACGAATTTGGAGAAGAATTGGAAGGGTATAACCTGGACGATTTCTAATTTTTGGCACCAAAATTAATTGCGTGTCAGGGTATCCACATTGGTCATGCCAATGTGGATATTTTTGTGTATAATTGGTTGATAAATTTCGGATTTGTAAAGAAAAAGTAGAAACAACTTAAAGGTTTGGTAATGGAAGATTATATTGAGAAGATAAAACAATTGCCCGATGACCGCCTTACATCTTTGATTGACGGTTATCGCAAAACCCTGGATAAATTGAATGAACAACATCGCATGGCGGTCCAGGCCGCAATGATAAACGTGGCTGATTACGCCAGGGGCGAGATTGAGAAGAAGCAAACCGAACTGGTAATCCTTGAGAAACTCCTGGCCGAGCGACACTAATTCTAGAAAGTTTTGTAAATAAAAAAGAGCGACCTGAAAATCGCTCTTTTTATTTTGTCATGATTTTATAATCAGAAATACGGGTGGCTAATCTTTCGGCTTCTCCGCGAGGATTTGCTGGACCTGTTCCAGCCAGCGGCCACTTTCGACTCTTTCGGCAGGAATCCCGGTCTTTTCCTCGATCTGGGCTGGTGTCAGCCTGGCTAAATCCCTGAAGCTTCTTATCCCGGCTTCGTGAAGTTTCTGGTTAAAGACTGGACCAATGTCAACGATAGTTGTGAAGTCATCGGTGCGGGAAGCCTTAGCATTCTTTTTTCCACTCTTACCGTTTTTCTCAGCCATAGAAGATACTTTAGCGGTACCGGCATCGCTGGATTTTGGCGGGGTAACTTTGGCCGGTTTTACCACCACTTTCTCCGGCACAGCGGGTTCGGCGCTCTCCGAGCGAGGGGTGACAGCTTCCGGCGCGGTTTCAGCGGCGGCGACCGGTTCTTCGTGGCGGGCCGGGGGTTCTCCTACCAGGCTCCCCAGCGCGGCCAACCCTTCTTTTACCTTCTCCATTTCTTCCAACGCCGACTCAAGTGAGGCAGAAGGTGACGCTTCTTCAAGAAGGTCAACTTCCGGCGCATCTTCTGTTTTGATTTTCGAAACGGGAGCCGGGGTTTCCAAAGTGATGTTAGAGGGTACGGGTGCAGGCGTGGACGAAGGGGTCGCTGTTACAGCAGGACCTTCCAGGCTGCTGAGAACTTTCCTTAACCCGAATAATCCACCCGCACCGAGAGCCGCTCCTGTTAAGAATCCAAAAATAGTTTTCAAAGTTTACTCCCTTTTCTGTTTCTAACTCAGTTCTCAACTTTCCAATAGGCCCACGGTCGATTAGGGCTACCGCCGGGGAACCAGCCAGGCTTTAGATAGTATGATGGCTATTTCGCCCGGTTTGGTTTGACTATCGTAATACAGAGGGTCACTCCTTAAAATATTAAGGTCTACCGGTTCGAACTGGACCACCAGGGCTTCTATGGTACCGGAAACCTGCGAAGGCAACGCCCGGACATACAGGCTGGTATAGCTAATATTATAGGTAGTCGGTTTGCCGTAAACCTGCCAGCCGAGCGCTTTATTCTGGAGCAAGCGGGTATTATAGAAGTCCTTTAGTTCGTCCTGGGTCTTTGGTCCGATATAAGTGGCCGCCGCCTTAAAATCATCCGTGTAACTCGGCAAGACCTGGTTTAAGTACACGTCAATAAATTGCTTAGGAGAATAGAGAGTGGCCCGTTGTATCGGCCGGACTCCCGCCGGGACAGGGACATCACTCAGGACCACTGATTCGGTGGCGATTGGTACAACAGGCTTGGGCTGGTTGATGGTGGATAGAACGATAAACCCGATTATGAATAAAGCGATTAGCGGCGCGATAACAGTAAGGGCAATTTTTCTTAGGATCGTTCTTAGCTTTACGCCAGGGTCTTCGTAGAAAGCCACTCTTACCCTGGCCTGAGGTAGGGGATTTAGCAGAGCCGGGTCGGAAGCAGCCTCATCAAGCAACCGGGTCCTGAACGCCTTTGCCAGGAGGGAGGTATCCCCATCTTCTATTGCCGGTTGGACCAGGCGCGAACCAAGTTTAGCGATTTTAAAATCGGGCATCGGGTTTCCTGCTCTATAACATCTTGACCAATGGTGCTATTTCTGCGGTTTATTATAACATTCAGGGCAATAAGGCTGGCAATAAGACCTTCGGGCTACCCGGCATGTTCCACGTGAAACATGGTGCAAAGGGTGTTTATCACTCAATTTGTTCCACGTGAAACATGGAACTTACCACGCAATTACCCGTTATATCCTGGGGCATGTTCCACGTGAAACATAGTGGTGGAATTTGCCAGCCGGGGATTATGGTATAATGACCCCACTCTAAATGACCGAACTTTTCAAGTTAATTCCCAGTTTGGGATGGTACAAGAGCGAACCTGTAAAAAGGTTTGTTGAAAGGAGTTTTGTGATTTTGTTTCAAACAACTAAAAACAGGCGGCTTAAGTTGGTAGCCCTTGTTTTTTCAATGGCGCTTGTGTCCCAGTTTCTGTTAGCCTCGTTATTATTTGTAGTTCCATCCACCGCCCAGGCTGCCGCGTCCCAGGCCCCGGCCTCTGCAATCCCCAACACCGATGTTGACCCCTATGGTGTCAATACCTTCCTCGATAAAGAAGTCGAATACTGGAAGAAAGACCGGACCATGCAGATGATAAGCCAGGCCGGTATCAAGTGGATTAAGCAGATTTTTGCCTGGAACGAAATCGAGTTCAAAAAGGGCTACTACAACGACGATAAGAACCAGAAGTCGGGTTGGCAGAAGTACGATGAGATCGTGGACCTGGCTAACAAATATGGTATCCAGATTGTCGCTCGTGTCGACCAGACCCCGGCCTGGGCCAACCCCGTGGGCGGTACACCTGGCGGGCACCCTGCTAACTACCAGGACTATGCCGACTTCCTCAAAGCGTTCGTCCAGCACTACAAAGGGAAAGTTAACTATATCACCGTTTGGAATGAGCCAAACCTCGAACGGGAATGGGAGCCGACCAAAAAGGTTAACCCCGCCGCCTATGTCGATATGCTCAAATTAGCCTACCAGGCGATTAAATCGGTAGACCCGAATGTCAAGGTTATGGCCGCTCCCCTGGCTATCACGCTCGAAGAAGATATTAATATGAGCGAGTTAAGCTATCTGGACGGGATGTATAAGGCCGGGGCTAAAGACTATTTCGATATTATGCCCGCCAACGCCTACGGCCTGGCTTACCCGCCCGATGCCGCGCCCGACCCCAAAGTCTTGAACTACCGCCGGGTCGAGTTACTCCATAACGTGATGGTCCAAAATGGCGATACCAACAAAGCGGTCTGGTTCAACGAATATGGCTGGAACGCCTCGCCCGGTTCTATACCCGATGATAAACTTACCTGGGGTCGTGTGACCGAACAACAACAGGCCCAGTGGACGGTTGAGGGTATCGATTACGCCAAAAAGAACTGGCCCTGGTCCGGGGTCATTTTCATCTGGTATTTCCGCCAGGTAGGGGACGTTCCCGATGACAGCTCGGAACAATATTTCCAGATGGTGACTAAGGACTTTGTCGAGAAGCCGGTTTACGACTCGGTTAAGACCAGCGCTATCAACTACCTGAAGGCCAACAACCAGGCCACTCCGGTTTCGGGTACACCGATTGTGCCGATTACTTCGACCCCGGTACCGGGTGTTCCGACTCCAACCGTTCCACCAACTGTCACCCTGGCCCCGACCATTGGTGATAATGGTGGTACTCAAACGACTACCGGTGGTACCCAAACGGCAAACGGCACACCGGGAACAACGGTAGGCTCTGCCGGGTCCACCGCGACCGTAGCCGCCCAGGCCGGACCGACCGCGACCCCGGCGCAACCCAGGGCGACCAGCACGCCAACCCCTCCCGGTGGCGCAGTGACGAACCCGACCTCCTCGGATAGCGGTTCGGTCGTACCGATTATCATCGGGGTGGTCCTGGTGATAGCTGCCGGTGGTGGCCTGGCTGCCTGGTTCTTTACCCAGAGACGCCGGCCCTAAATTTCAGGTCATTTTCAAAAAGCTCTGTCCTTAAAAGACAGGGCTTTTTATTTTGGACCAAAAGTCCTACTCTCTCGATTTGCCATTAGCCCTATAATTATTTAGCCTGGCTTCTCAGGGCTTTTTTGCCTTGTCCGACCCGGCGGCAAACCCTGCCCGGCCCTGGTTTCGTCTATCAGAAAAGAAAGTAGTTTTATGGCATCACTCGATTTTTTAGACGCTATTCCTATTTCCGATACTTCACTTCCCTTAATCGAAGCGGATAACCTGGTCAAAGATTTTGGAGAATTCCGGGCTGTCAAAGGTGTTTCTCTGAAAGTAGAGGCCGGTCAAATCCTGGCTTTGTTAGGGCATAACGGCGCGGGCAAAACCACCACCACCCGCATGCTGGCGGCAATCCTGACGCCTACCAGCGGGCACGCTATTATCGGCGGCTTCGATTCGGTCAGGCAACCCCTGGAAGTCCGTAAAATCATCGGCCACCTGACCGAGCAACCCGGTCTCTATAACCGGATGCGGGTGCTGGATTATTTGCAGTTTTTTGGGGAACTACAAAGCGTACCGCCAAAACTCTTAAAGGAGCGCAGCGAGGAAATGTTAAAGCATTTCGATTTGTGGGATACCCGCCAGCTACGGATGGGCGAATACAGCAAAGGTATGCGCCAGAAAGCCGCTCTCATCCGGGCTTTAATCCACGAACCAAAGGTGCTTTTCCTCGACGAGCCGACCAGCGCGATGGACCCTTTTAGCGCAAAGATAGTGCGGGACGCCATCGAGGATTTGAAGCGGTCGCACCGGGCCATAATCCTGTGTACGCATAACCTGGCCGAAGCGGAGCAACTGGCCGACAAAATTGCCATCATCCGAAAAGGCGAGATTATAATAGAAGGAACCGCCGAGGAGCTAAAAGAAAAGTTGCTCGGTGCGCCCCATTATCACGTCGAACTGAACAAGCCTTTAAGAGAAATCCCCCCTTCTATTTTGGCGCTACCACAGGTTAAGGTGCTGGAAAATCTTTCCAACGGTTTTGTCTATGAAACCCCCGAACCTAACACTACCAACCCGGCAGTCCTGAAATGGTTAGTCGAAAGCGGCCTGGGAGTCGTGACGCTGAGCCAGGTTCCGCGCAGCCTTGAATCGGTCTATCTCAAAATAGCCGGGGAGGGCGTTGCCCCTGAAGCCAACCGGGATGAAGTCGAACAATCGTTGCTTAAGAAGTCCGATAAACCAAGACAGGCGGTGAAGATGTGAGTTACCAGACCGGTTTCTTCTCCAGGCCAGGCGCTTCCCTTGCGCGGGCCTTGATTGTCACTCGCCGGGAGTTACGCGACACCATGCGTGACTGGCGGGTGCTGGCCCCGATTATAACCCTGGTCATAATCCTTCCTTTTATATTGGCCTCCATCCTGAGCGCTCTCAGCCCCCAGTTGATAAAAAACCTGGGCCAATCCACCTTCCACGAGCGGCTATTACCATTTACGACCCTCGCTATCGGCTTCCTGCCGATGTCGTTCTGCCTGGTGATTGCCCTGGAAACCTTTGTAGGTGAGAAAGAACGGAACAGCCTCGAAGCCCTGTTGAGCGCTCCCCTGACCGATTTCGAATTGTTCCTGGGCAAGTACCTGGCGGCGACCCTACCGACGGTCCTGGCCAGCATCTTTGGCTCGCTCAGTTTCAGTTTTATCTTTACACTTATGGGGCAACCCTTCCCGGTCTCGCCGGACCTGCTGCTCATATTCCTGGCCCTCAACGGGGTGGAAGCCCTGGTAATGGTAGCCGGGGCGGTCCTTATCAGCACCCATACCACCAGTGTCCGGGCCGCCAATATTATGGCAAGTTTTATCATTTTACCGATGAGTATCTGCGTCCAGCTTGAAGCGGTTCTGCTGCTCAACAATTTACAGGCTGGCCTTTATCTTATGTTGTTGGGTCTGGTGGTTATCCTGGCGTTGCTCATGCGCTCCGGCGTGAAGATTTTCAACCGGGAAGAAATTATTTCCAGGGAAGGGGACAATGTCAGCTTTAAGGGTATTCTGCGCGGTTTCGGCTACTATTTCCGGCGCACCCCCCAGGAAGCCCTGGCCCACCAGAAGACCGGTCAGCGCTGGACAATCTGGCGTTTCTATCGCCGGGATATTCCGCAACTGCTCGGTCTGTACAAGAGCGCTATCCTGGTCGTAGCCATTTCCATCGCAGGCGGCATCCTGGTCTGCATCTGGGTCGCTTACTGGCCGGTTGTGCGCGATTTCCGCGACGCCCTCAACCTGGGCGACCGTCTCACCGGGACCCAAAATCCGATTTGCCAGTCAGGTACGATAAACAGTATTACCATCGGCGGGTTCCAGGGCGTCACATGGCAGGGTCTATTCATAAATAATACTGTTTCGGTGCTACTCGGGAGTGGCCTTTCGCTTATCAGCCTGGGAGTAGCGGGAATTCTCCTGCTGATAATCTCAACTGGGCCGGTCGGCTTTATCCTGGGTTTCTTCTTTCAGCTCGATTTGAACCCCTGGCCGCTCCTGGCCGGGTTCATTCTGCCGCACGGCATTTTCGAACTGCCAGCCGTTATCATCGGGATTGCCGCCGCCCTCAAGATTAGCACCTCGGTTATCGCCCCGCCGGAAAATATGAACCTCGGCCAGAGTTTCCAGTTTGCTATCGTCAACTATATCAAGCTGCTGGGACTTATCGTGCCTTTATTACTGATTGCAGCTATAATAGAGGCCAATATCACCCCGGCCATCGGCTGCTGGTTGACCGGAGGAACGATATAGTGAATATGTTATAAAAGTAATATTACTATCCTGGAATATGATGAGGTTGGAATGACAGATTTATCGAAGGTAAAAATCGCGCCATCTATTCTCTCAGCCGACTTTGCCCGGCTGGGCGAACAGGTCAAAGCCTGCGAAGAAGCTGGGGCCGATTATATCCATTTCGATGTAATGGACGGAATGTTCGTGCCGAATATTACGATGGGACCGATGGTAATGGAAGCCCTGACGCGGGTTACAAAAGTGCCGATGGATGTCCACCTGATGATTGAAGACCCCGACCGCTACCTGGAAGATTTCGCCAAAGCCGGGGCTACCGTAATAATGGTCCACTTTGAAGCCGTGAAACATCTTCACCGGACCGTCCATCACATCAAAGACCTGGGCTGCCGGGCCGGGGTCGTCCTCAACCCGGCCACGCCGATAATCATGCTGGAAGACATCCTGGCGGACCTGGACCGGGTGCTGCTGATGAGTGTCAATCCGGGTTTTGGCGGGCAAAGTTACATCGAAAATACCACCAATAAAGTCCGGCGTATGCGCGAGATGGCAAGCCTGTACAATCCCCAACTGGAAATCGAGGTGGACGGCGGTGCGAAAGGAAACAATATCCGCGAAATCGCCGAGGCGGGCGCGGACGTGATTGTGGCCGGTACGGCGGTCTTTAACAACAAAGAAACCGTAGGCGAGGCTATGGCAAAACTTAGAGAGGCTTTGAGGTAATGATTGACTTACGAAGCGACACGGTAACAAAACCGACCGAGGCAATGCGCCAGGCCATGGCCCAGGCCGAGGTCGGTGACGATGTTTACGAGGAAGACCCTACGATTAACCGGCTGCAAGAATTGGCCGCCGAAACGATGGGCAAAGAAGCGGCGCTTTTCGTGCCGACCGGCACCATGGGCAACCTTGTAGCGGTGCTGGCTCACTGCGACCGGGGCAAAGAAATCCTGCTCGGCGATAACTCGCACGTCTTTTATTACGAGGTAGGCGGCGCGGCGGTAGCGGGCGGGTTGGTCTATCACACCCTGCCTAACGACCGCTTTGGCATGATTGACCCGAACGCGGTCGCGGCGGCGATTCGTACCCCCGATATTCATTTCGCCCCGACCGGCCTGCTCTGCCTGGAAAATACCCACAACCGGGCCGGGGGCACCGTCTTGAGCAAGGAACAAATTGACGAACTGTGCCAGGTCGCCCACAACCACAATGTCCCGGTCCATCTCGATGGGGCGCGGGTCTTTAACGCCGCGACTTACCTGGAAATCCCCGTAAATAAGCTGGTCGAAAACCTCGACTCGGTCCAGTTCTGCCTTTCGAAAGGGCTGGCGGCCCCGGCGGGTTCCCTGGTAGTCGGCAAGAAAGATTTTATAAAAAGGGCCCGCCAGATGCGTAAAATGCTGGGCGGCGGGATGCGCCAGGCCGGGGTGCTCGCCGCTGCCGGGATTATCGCCCTGACCGAAATGTCAAAACGCCTTGAAGAAGACCATTACAACGCCCGCCGCTTTGCCGAAACCCTGGCCCTGGTGGATGGTTTCGAGGTAGACCTGGCAACCGTCCAGACCAATATAGTCGCGGCCAACCTGGATGAAAAAGCCGGGAGCGCCGCCGAGTGGGTCGCCAGACTAAAGGCCAACGGCGTGCTGGTGGGTGCGGCGGGGCCGCGCCGGTTGCGGTTCGTCTTCCATAACGACGTGGACCGGAGCGACCTCGAAAAAGCCCTCAGCGTTATCGCCAACCTGGCCGGGTAGCCGGGGCGAGGATAAAGTAAAGCAAATGCGATTCGATATTCTAACCCTCTTTCCAGGGATGTTCGAGTCAACGCTGGGCGAAAGCATCCTGGGGCGGGCGGTCAGCCAGGGGTTAATTGAAATCCATACCCACAATATCCGCGATTGGGGCCTGGGTCGCCACAAACAGGTGGACGACTACCCCTACGGGGGTGGGGCCGGGATGGTCTTCCGACCTGAAGCGGTCTTTGCAGCGATTGAGGAAGGGCTGGGCGTACCGCTTGGCACCGCCGGCGAGCCCGCCCCACCGCCCGATTTTCCGATTCTGTTGATGAGCC
The DNA here is from genome assembly GCA_001898225.1 of Chloroflexi bacterium 54-19. Lineage (GTDB taxonomy): Bacteria > Chloroflexota > Chloroflexia > Chloroheliales > Chloroheliaceae > 54-19. The sequence continues at coordinate 11,958 of MKTJ01000047.1, read as the reverse complement.
CGCAGGGGCAGGTCTTCAACCAGGCCATGGCCCAGGAGTTGGCCGCCTACCCGCGATTGGCTTTGGTCTGTGGCCACTACGAAGGTCTGGACGAACGGATTGTCCGCCACGCCGTCACCAGGGAGATCAGCATCGGCGATTTCGTCCTGACAGGGGGAGAGTTGGCGGCGATGGTCATCGTGGACGCGGTGGCCCGGCTGGTCCCGGAGGTATTGGCCGAAGAATCACCCGGCGAGGAGTCGCACACCCGTCCTTTGCTCGAATATCCCCACTATACCCGCCCGGCTAATTTCCGGGGCTGGACAGTACCGGACATCCTGGTTTCCGGCCACCACGCCAGAGTGGCCGAGTGGCGTCTTAAAGAGTCGTTGCGCCGGACCCTGCAACGCCGCCCCGACTTGCTGGCAAAACTCGAGCCTCAACTTGACATAAAAGAGAAGAAACTGCTGGGCCAGGTAAGGAGAGAAGAAGAAAGCCAGGGTCACAGCTAGTGATACCCTGGCGCTCTTTTACAAAAACACTCGCTTGGCGGCGGCTTTAGTTTTTGCTTTCCTGGACCTGTTTTAGCAGGTCAATCGCCTTTAGCCGGGCGACCACGGCTTCGATACTTTCATCGGGAGTGCTGGCCCCGGCGGTCACGCCCACGCTAGCTACCCCTTCAAACCAGGCCGGGTCAAGTTCATCCGGCCCCTCGATTTTGTAGGTCCTGGCCCCTTCGGCTTCGCAAATATCGCGCAGGTGGGCGGTGTTGGCGCTCTTTTTCCCACCGATAACAACCATTACCTCGCACTCCTGGGCTAACTCCTGGGCCGAGGTTTGGAGGTGGGTGGTGGGGGCGCAAATAGTGTTGTGGACCTTGATTTCTTTGGTCTTGCCGAGAAATTGGTCGTTGACCTCGGCCACGAAATGCTTGAAGTGTTCGAGAATCTGGGTGCTCTGGCTGACAATTCCCAGCCGTTTCGGCGGCTTCATATCCTTAATTTCTTCAAAGTCCATCGTGGCGACCGTATCTTTCCCGGCCCAGCCAACGATGCTTTTGACTTCGGGATGGTTCTTATCGCCGTAAACGATAACCTTAAAACCTTCTTCGACCATTTCGCGGGCGGAACGCTGGATAAGAGTGACAAGCGGGCAGGTAGCATCGAGGATTTCCAGGCCGCGCGAGCGGGCTTCGTCAATCACCTGGGGAGCCACACCGTGCGCGGTAAAGGCAATCATACCGCCCTGGACCTGCTCCATCTCGCGGGTATCGACGTTCTTGACCCCCAACTTTTCCATGTGGTTGACCACGACCGGGTTATGCACCAACTGTCCAAAGGTAGTGATATTCGGGCTGACTCCGCGCCCCTCGGCTTCCTTCTCGACCAGTTGGATGGCCTTGCGAACCCCGAAACAAAAACCCATTTCCCTTGCCAGTTTTATTTCCATAGCTCGAAAAACTTACCCCTTAAAACCTTTCTCCCGGCTTACCTTCTCACAACAGCCTGCCGGTACGGCCTCTTTTCCCCTGTATTATACCATTTTTCACAAACTTTAGCCGCCCTCGAAAATACGGTTAAAGATATTTTGGGTTGATTTAAGTGATAACTTGCAAAATTCTTGCCAACCCGGCAACCGGACGGTTATACTCACGTTATAAATTTAGGATTAGCACCGACCTTTGAAAGGATACCAGGCGTGTACGTAATCGGTACGGCGGGGCACGTTGATCACGGCAAAAGCACCCTCGTAAAAGCCCTGACCGGGATTGACCCGGACCGGCTTGAAGAAGAAAAACGGCGGGAAATGACTATTGACCTCGGCTTTGCCTGGCTGAAATTGCCAGGAGGCCGGGAGATTTCGATTATTGACGTGCCGGGCCACGAACGCTTTATAAAAAATATGCTGGCCGGGGTCGGCGGAATTGACGCCGCCTTGCTGGTGGTTGCCGCCGATGAAGGGATTATGCCCCAGACCCAGGAGCATCTCGATATTCTAAAACTGCTGCATATCGAGCGGGGCCTGGTGGTCTTGACCAAGTGCGACATGGTGGACCAGGAGTGGCTCGAATTGATGACCGAGGAAGTGCGCGAGGGACTTAAAAACGGCCCACCCGGCCTGGCGAACGCGCCTATCCTGCCTGTCTCTGCCCGGACCGGCCAGGGTTTGCCCCAACTTCTCGAAGCCCTCGATAGGGTACTCGATACAGTGCCGGTCCGGGCCGACCAGGGTCGGCCCCGTCTGCCGATTGACCGGGTCTTTAGCGTGAGCGGGTTCGGGACGGTAGTGACCGGCACCCTGGTTGACGGCAAACTGAGCGTGGGCCAGGAGATAGAAATCCAACCCGGCAACCTGCGCAGCCGGATTCGTGGTATCCAGATGCACAAGACCAAGGCCGAAACGGCCCTGCCCGGCAACCGGGTCGCGGTCAACCTGACCGGCCTTGAAGTGGGCGAACTGCACCGGGGCATGGTCCTGACCGTCCCCGGCTGGTTGGAAGCGACCGACCGGCTCGACTTGCGAGTGGAAATGCTAAAAAGTTCTCCCGTAGAGATGGGCCAGAATAGTTTTTGGGATTTGTTTACCGGCTCCGCCGAAGCCGTGGCCGGGGTTACGACCCTCGATAAACCCAGGCTAATGCCGGGCGAGAGCGGGTTGGTTCAGGCCCGCCTGAGTGCGCCGGTAGCCGTGGCTAAAGGTGACCGTTTTATCCTGCGCCTCCCCTCGCCGAGCCAGACTATCGCCGGGGGGGTGGTGATTGACCCGCACCCGCGCCGTCACAAACGGTTTCGCGAAGACGTGCTGGAAAACCTCAAAACCCTCGAAAAAGGGACGCCCGGGGAGATTATCCTGCAAAAACTTAACACCGCCCCGCGACTGCCCCGCGACCTGCGAACCGTCGCCGAGGAAACGAAAATCGAGTTGAAAGATACCCAGCAAGCCCTGGCCGGGCTGGTCGGGCAGGGGAGCGTCCTGTTGCTCTCGGAGGATGCCGCTGCCAGGGAGCAGGCCCTTAAAGCAGGTGAAGCGGTGGTGCTGGCCCCGACCCAGGTAGTGATAAGCGAAACGGCCTGGCAGGAGTTGAAGGAACGCGCCGCCGGGCTGGTCGGGCAGTTTCACGGCCAGTTCCCCTTGAAAAGAGGTATGAACCGGGACGAATTAAAAAGCCGCCTGGGTATCGCCAGTTCCAAGACCTATAATTTTGTGGTCAGCCGCCTGGTGGCCGAAGGCGTCCTGGTGGAAACGTCCACCCAGGGGAGCGCGGCCCTGGCCCTGCCCGGTTTCGAGGTAAAGTTCAACCCGGCCCAGCAAAAACAGGCCGACAACCTGCTGGCCGCTTTCCGCCAAAACCCTTTCACGCCGCCCAGCCTGGTCGACCTCGGCACCGACCCGAATATTGTGGCGGCCCTGGTGGACAGGGGCGAACTCAAACGGGTGGGAGAAGCCGCTTACTTCCTGGCCGAAACTTACGACTTCATGCTGAAATCTATCCTGGAAAAACTCGACCAGCAGGGACAGATCACCCTGGCCGAAGTGCGCGACCTGTTCAACGCCAGCCGCAAGCCGGTCCAGAGCCTGCTCGAATATCTCGACGAGCAAAAAATCACTCGCCGGGTCGGGGATGCCCGCGTTAAGTTCCGTTGAACGTAAAACGAAACAACGTTGAAGGGATTTGATGGTGCTGGAGGCAATAATGACAAATTGGGTTGCTTCAACAGCATATCGAACCTTGCACAGGTTTGACCGTTATACCAATTATTATCAAAAAGATTTACCTGCTAACTTCTTTTCAAACGGAATTATATTTGAAAAAGACGAGCAATTAGTTGGTGTCTATGAGAATATACCGGGCAACCTTGAAGACAGCATCGTTATCACCGATAAAAATTTGCACCTTTTCACAAAAGATAAATGGCTAACAATAAGATTCGGTGATGTAACAAAAGTTGATACCATTGGCGAAAAATTTCTCAAAAGCGGCTTAACTCTGTACCTGACTGATGGGCAAACTTTTGATATTCCGGTAACGGGTGGGAAAGGTAGTTTTACCGACAAATTCGAGTTTCTAAGATTTTTTCAAGGTATTATGCGCCGCAAAAATCTTTTAAAAACAACGTAACAAGGGCAACATCTCACGAAAGGGGGATTCTATGGTGGCAAAGCGATTCGGTTTAGTGATAAGTCTCTGGCTTCTTTTGGCGATACTATTATCTGCCAGTCCGGCCTTTCTCCAGACCCCGACCGTCTCCGCCGCCACCGACCCTTACGCCACCCAACCGGCCCCAACCGCCCCGGACCCCAACCGGACCTATTTCCCCGAAACCGGGCATTTCGTCAGCGCCATCTTTTACAAATACTGGTCCAAATACGGCGGGCTGGCCCAGTTCGGCCTCCCCTTGACCGAGGAATTCAAGGAGCTAAACCCGGCGGACGGCAAGACCTACACAGTCCAGTATTTCGAGCGCAACCGCTTCGAGTATCACCCCGAATTTGCCGGGACTTTCTACGAGGTCGAGCTTGGCCTCCTGGGTCGCCAGGTTACGGGTAACCGGGCCTTTCCCGATGTACCGGCTACGGCTGGTGTTCCCGGCGAGCTTTATTTCAACGAGACCCACCACTTTTTAGCCAGCGCCTTCCGCTCTTACTGGGAAAGCAAGGGTGGCCTCGCCATTTACGGCTACCCGATTAGCGAAGACTTCCAGGAAGGCGGCTACCTAGTCCAGTATTTCGAGCGAGCCCGGCTGGAATACCACCCTGAAAATAAAGGAACACCTTACGAAGTCGAGCTTGGACTCCTGGGAGCCAACATCATGACCGCCAGCGGGCGACCCCTGCCGCAAGCCTTCCGGGTCCAACCGGACTCCCAGAGCCTGACCCAGGGCCACGCCCTGAAAGTTACGGTAATTGCAACGGGCGGGACCTTCCTGGGGAGTAACCTGGCCGGGGTGAAAATCAACTTCCTCAACGAGGGCGACAAACTGGTCGGCGTGACCGGGGTTTCCACCGATATACCCCTGACGCCGCGCAAATTGGTCACGGAAATCCGGGACGCCAGCGGGGTCGTGCGCCACTTCGAGCAAACTATCGCTATCAAAGCGGGTAACTTCGAGCAGCAGACCGTCGCTCTCGACCCTACCGTCGAGGCCGGGCTTGGCACCCCGGAAGAACAGGCCGCCGAGCGTGCCCGCGACTTTGGTTTCTATAACACCGTCACGCCCGACAAACTCTGGACCGGCACGTTTAACTGGCCGCTCCCGGTCAAAGGCATCATCACAACGCCCTTTGGCAGTCGCCGTAACTATGTCGGGGGCGGCTACGAGGTGCACGAAGCCCTCGATATTGCCGTACCTGCCGGGACACAAATCCTGGCCCCTCAGAAAGGGCGGGTGGTCCTGGCCGAGTTCCAGAAAGTGCGGGGCGGCATTGTCATAATTGACCACGGCCTCGGCCTGCACACCGCCTATTTCCACCAGTCACGCATCGTGGCAAAGGTCGGGGATGTGTTAAACCAGGGTGATTTGATAGGCTATGTCGGCACCACCGGCCTTTCGACCGGGCCACACCTTCACTGGGAAATGCGGATTGGCTCGATTGGCATTGACCCGCAGGAATGGCTGACCAACAGCTTCATATCGTCCACTACTGATAGCGGTTTGAGCAGCCTGACCTGGACCGGCGGGTTGTAGGGAAAATATGGCCTGGCATTTTATCATTGACGGCTACAACCTGATGAAGACCGACCCGGAACTGGCAATGTTCATGCGAAATGGGTTGGAGTACGCCCGCGAGGGTGTTATCAAACGGGTGGATAATGCCAGGGGTCTTAAAAATGCCCGCTCGATAACGATTGTCTTTGACGGGCACCAGGGCGGTCAGGCCGTCGAAACCCGCCAGCGCCGGGGCCGCCTGGTTATCGTCTACAGCAAACTGGGCGAAACCGCCGACGAAGTTATCAAGCGTCTGGTCCTTACCTACACCAAAGAGCAGGAAGTCAAGGTGATTTCGCGGGACTGGGAGCTAAAAGACGCCGCCCGTGAAGCCGGGCAAAGTTCGGGCAACATCAAAAGAAAGCAAAGCCTCCACCAGGCCCGCCAGCAAGCTGCCGCGAAAGACGAGGATGGTGGCGGCTGGAACAACTCCACCAAAAAGCGCGGCCCGGCCAAGCGTCCCTCCAAGAACAGCCGCAAAAAAGGTCCCGGTGACGATGTCTACTGGTAGTACTTTTTAAATTTCAAACAAAATTGTAACGAAAGATAGAGACTTTTTTACCAGATTTTAGCTGGACAAGATTCCCCGGCTATGCTACCCTGAAAGCCAATAGCACGGGTAGTTCTCAACTTTATCTGCTCTCAAACAGCGAAGGAGAAACCGGGTATGAGTCCCTATGTTTTCATGCGACAGTTTCGGACGGCCAGCAGCGAAGGTTACGCCATAATGGAGCACGACCTCCGAATCGGGCGGGTGGACCTCCATTTTGCGACCGAGAAAGTCTATGCCACGATTGTCCTTGAAAGAGAAATGACCGAAAACGAGGTCGCCGCGATTATCGACGAGATTGACAACAACCTGGTTGCCAGCGCCACGGTAAAGCGCGAAGACCTCAATGTCTGGGTTTATACCGGGACCGAAATGGGTTTCTTTACCGACGAAGAGCCGTACCTGGACGGGGAAGAACCTGAGCTAGAAGACGACCTGGATGAGGAAGACGAGCTGGTTGATGACGAAGACCTGGACGAGGAAGACCTCGATGAAGACGACCTCGACGACGAAGATTTGGACGAGGACGAAGAAGACTTAAGATAACCCTTAAAACACCTAATTTTATTTTCTCCTAAAACTTTTTCTTACGTTTAACTTTTTACGTTCAACGTTATTTCATTTTACCTTTAACGTTCTGAGTTGACATAACTTACCTTGCCATATCCTGCTCAAAGTAGTATAATAACCCACCGAGATAGAATAATCTGGGCGTTTTGACCTCTCCAAAGCTTGCTTCACTGGCCTACACCATTCGGAAAAGCCGGGCAAGCTTGATTGTGTGTTATGGCTGGATAATATTCCCCCATTCATTCAAAGCGCAGCTACCGGACCGGGCAAATCTCACTCACGCCCCCCGTCCAGGTTTAAGTTCGTCTCAAATTTTATAAGAGGTAATTTTTAACGCATGAATAGTATCGAAGAAGTTGTAACTACTCCTCAGGAATCCGAAGTTTCTACCGAAACGGAACAGGTGACTGTGCCCGAAATCACCGGGGAAGCCTTACCGACTGTAACCGTTGAACTGGACGAAAATGGGCCGGTTTCCTTGATGGAGCAACTGCTCAATGACCCGGCCAGCCGCCCGCGCACCTTCGAATATGGACAGGTCCTGGAGGGAACCGTGATGTTCAAGGACCGCGAGGAAATGCTGGTGGACATCGGCTCGAAAAGCGAAGGCATCGTGCCCAACCGCGAATTCCAGACCCTTAGCGCCGCTGAAATCGAAGGCTTACACATCGGCGATTCGCTGCTGGTCTTCGTAGTGCAGTCCCAGAACCAGGAAGGTTATACTGTCCTCTCGATTGATAAAGCTCGCCTTGAGAAGGTCTGGCGCAACCTGCAAGTCCTTTCCGACGCGAACGAAATCGTCCAGGGTGACGTGGTTGGCTTCAACAAGGGTGGTCTGCTGGTCGAACTGGATGGGGTCCGCGGTTTCGTACCGAGTTCCCAGGTCAGCGGTATCGGCAACGGGCCGGACGCGGTCAAGCAGGCCGAACTGGCCCGCCTGGTCAGCACCAAAATCCCGCTCAAGATTATCGAAATCGACCGGGGCCGCAACCGCCTGATTCTCTCCGAGCGCCAGGCGACCCAGGAGAAACGCGACGCTCAGAAAGAGCGTCTCTTGACCGAACTGGAAGCCGGACAGCTTCGCGACGGTGTAGTTACGACTATCGCCGATTTCGGCGCTTTCGTGGACATCGGCGGCCTGGACGGTCTGGTCCACCTCAGCGAAATGTCGTGGAGCCGGGTCAGCCATCCGAGCGAAGTGGTCAAACCGGGCGACCGGATTAAGGTCTACGTCCTGAACGTGGATGAGAACCGCAAGAAAGTGGCCCTCTCCATCAAACGGACCCAGGCCGAGCCCTGGAGCCAGATTGCCGCGACCTACGCACCGGGCCAGATTTTGCAGGCGACCATTACCCAGGTAGCCAACTTCGGCGCTTTCGCCCGCATCGCGGACGGCATCGAAGGTTTAATCCATGTTTCCGAACTTTCGGAGGAACGGGTCCAGCACCCCAGCAGCGTGGTTAAGGAAGGCGATGTGGTAAACGTCCGCTTGCTCAGCCTCGACCCGCAGCGGCGCCGGATGGGCCTCTCTATCCGCAAAGCTGCCCCCGACTACGACGGCACCGTCGAAGCCGAGGCCGCCAGGGAACAAGAAACGGTCGGCGCTTCCGCCTAATCGCAGCCACATAAAAATAAAAAGAGCAGGACTGGTTTTAAGCCGGTCCTGTTTTTTGTTATAAAAATATAAAAGCAGAGCCAATTGTTTTCGGCCCTGCTTTTGTTTGAAGTAAAACCTGATGACGTGAAGGAAGATTTTCCTTACTGACCTTGCGGGGTGAGGGCCAGGGTTTCCGGTTCGTCAACCCCGGTTTCCTCGACCGGTTGCGGTTGCTCTTTGAGGCGGCGGACCGGCGAGAACAACACCCACAAAAAGCTGAGCGAACCCCCGATAGCCCCGATTAAGAGCGTGGAGCGCAGCCCGATGACCTCCCCTAGAAAACCACCAAGCAGCGAACCAACCGGGATAGTTCCCCAGACCACGAACCGCATACTCGCGTTCATGCGGCCCTGCAAGCGGTCGGGCGTAATCGCCTGGCGCAGGCTGACCTGGTTGATGTTATAAACCGTGCCCCCTAAAGCGGTCGCAAACATTGCCGCGATTAAAAACGGAATAGTCGTAAAGCTGGCAGCACCGGTCAGGGGAATTAACAAATTGACAAAACTCAGCGCCGTTGACCCGATAATGGCCCAGCCCAGGCCGAAACGTTGAGCGGTCCAGTTAGCCCCAAAGGCCCCCAACAGCGAACCGATACTGCTTATCGCAAAGATAAGCCCGATAATGGCCGGTTCGAGCCCCAATTCGTTGACCATATACAGGGTAAAGACAACCATCAAAATATTACTGAAAAGGTTAGAGGTAGCGGTGCAGGCGGCGATTGACCGCAAAACCGGGTTGCCAAAGACGATTCCCAGGCCCTCGCCAATCTCGCGCCAGATACTTTTCTTCTGCGCGGCGGACTGAATTTTTTTAACTTCCGGTTTTTTAATCAGTCCGATAAAAAAAGCCGAAACAAAATAGGAAACCGCGTCTATAAGAATAGCTATCGGGGCCGACACGACCTGGACCAAAGCCCCTGCCAGGCCCGGTCCGCTAATCTGGGCGGTGGAACGGCTTATTTCCAATTTGCCGTTTCCCTCGACCAGGTGTTCCCGCTCTACCAGGGCCGGGAGGTACGACTGGTAAGCTACATCGAAAAAGACCGTCATTATACCGGTTAAAAAACCGACCACGTAAAGCAGTTCGATACTTAAAATGCCCAGGAAGAAAGCCGCAGGGACCGAACCCAACAATATCCCACGCATAATGTCGGCTATAACCAGGATTGGCTTTCGCCGCAGGCGGTCCACCCAGACCCCCGCGAACAGACTCAATAGCAAAAACGGTAAAAACTCGACCGTCGCCAAAAACCCCATTTCGGCGGGACTTGATTTCAAAACCAGGGCGGCGGTCAGCGGCAGGGCCAGGGCTGTAATCTGCGAACCGAAAAGCGAGATGCTTTCACCCGTCCACAATTTTAGAAAGTCAGGATGTCGCCACAAACCCGTAAATTTGACATGCATAAATAAACCCCCTTTTACTGGCGGGAACCTGGAAATCTCTGATTAAAGGCTAGGACTTTTCTTTTTCTTCTTTATCTACTTTAGCACTCAGCCAGGCGGGAGAACGGAATAACGCGACCGATAGCCCGTAGACATCGCCATCGGGGTCGTCCGGCTCCATAAAGAGTTCCTCCGCGATAACACGTAAGCGTTCCGCATATTCCTCGGCTTTTTCCCTGGACATCCGGGCGTGTGGAAATCCGCTGTAAAACGTGGTTTCCTCTTTGAAATCCAGGGTCGCGTCGGCCAGTTCATCGCGAGCATCGGTTAGAAATTTAAGACTGACTGCGCCAGCCTCAACAAACTCTATGGGTGGGTCGTACATAAAGATACGCGCCGAACGAGTGTAGTACCGGGCGATAATCCCGCGTGTTACCCTCAATGCAACCACCTGGACCAACCCCGCTGCCTCAAGGACATGCAAATGATGGCCGATTGCGCCGGGGGTGGCCTCCAGGCGGTCCGCTAACTGCTTCGCAGTCGCCGGTTGGTGGCGGACAATATTTAAAATCCGCATCCTTACTTTATCGTTCATCGCCTTGAACTGCTCAACAGTATTAATGCTCAAGCGAGCGGGCAGTTCCGGCATTGTCACCGGCACATCTCCGGGCAAAATCGGTAAATCTTCAACTTCTTTTGTCACATCGGCCACTTATTTACTATCCTCTTTCAAGGCTGGTTTAGCGATACGTTCTATATTATTAGCACGTACTGGAATTATAGCACGTGATTTTAGAATGTCAATATTTTTGTTGTTAAGTATTTCCTGCTCAAAAGTGATAAGAGAAGTTGAATTGCGAGGATGCAAATAATAGGTAATTTCTATTACTTAACACGTAACCGAAAATATTTTCAGGCTCAAATCCGGTAAAAAACCAATTTAGGAGAATAGTCATACTTTTTTGTGTGAGATTCTATGGTAGACTATACTCATATATTTAATGTCTGGCTATAGATTCCGGGCATTAAATTGCATTACTTCACAGGTTTTGTTACAAGACTGAAATTTGTCACAAAACCGATTAAGGGTTGATTACGCAAAGTATTTTGCTACATCAAAATAAAATCACATAAACCCTTCAGAAGCTGATCTTTTGTCAAGCTCAATTAGTGTTAGTTTTTGGCTATATGCCAAAATCTTGCAAAAGCAGTTCATGAGGTACATATTTGATGAAGACTTTGAAGTTTTCAAGCAGTTTGATGCTGTTTGTATTATTGGTTGGTCTGCTCTCAGCATGCGGCGACATCGCAATATCAGCAAATGACGACGAAACTACCATTCCAGCAGTTAGCCCAAGCGCAAGTCCTTCCGTTAGTCCGAGTATAAGTCCTTCCGTTAGCCCGGAGGTAATCCCAACGGTCACTCCAAATGCCAGTCCAGGTGTGAGTCTCACGGTTACCCCGATCATCAGCCCTTCGGTTAGCCCAAGCCAGGTAGCTGACGCTAAGAAGGTTACAATCTGCCACGCTACTGGCTCACAAACCAACCCCTACGTGCTCATTACTATTGACGAGAACGCGGTAGATGCCCACAAAAATGAACACAAGGGCGACATCATACCTGCTCCTACCGAGGGCTGTCCTACCACAACCACGACAAGTCCCTCGGTTAGCCCAGGTGTCAGTCCGAGTGTGAGTCCTTCAGTTAGCCCAAGTTTAACCCCCGGCTTAACAACTGAAGATAAAAAGGTCACAATCTGCCACGCTACCGGCTCCCAAACCAATCCCTATGTGCTCATTACTATTGACGAGAACGCGGTAGATGCCCACAAAAATGAACACAACGGTGATATTGTGCCTGCCCCGGTTACTGGCTGTCCTACAGCCAGGACAAGCCTTGAACCCACCCGGGCTACCGCAGCACATACTCCCAAACCTACCCCTACTGCCAAAGCTAGCAATGGTAACCAGGGTAACGGCAACAGCGGAAACAACGGCAAGCAGGGTAACGGTAATAATGGCAATAGTGGAAACAAGGGTGGTGGCAATAACGGTAATCAAGGAGGTGGCAACAAAGGAGGTGGCAACAAGTAGTAGTTTTTACACCGTTTA
>MKTJ01000046.1 GCA_001898225.1 Chloroflexi bacterium 54-19 | reverse complement strand
CAACTGGACCTTTGTAGCCTGGCAGGATGGCACCACCTTTACCGTTAAATAGTTTAGCTGGCTGAAAAGCTTTCTAAAAATAAAAAGTGTCCGGCCTTAATGTGACCGGACACTTTTTATTCTCTCGTAACTGCTTTATCACTGGAGCACTGGCAAAGGTTAGCAGGCTATTCGGTGGGGTACTTCAAACCCCAGGGCGCCCGGATAGCATCCATGGTCTGCATCAGGGCGAGCGACTCGTCGAGCGGCATTACCGGACTTTCGAGCAGACCTTCCCGCAGACAGCGACCTACTTCGGCGGCCTCATAGTTGTAGCCGTTCCCCTCGACAGGCAACTCGATTACTTCATCCTCCTGCTGGGGCCTTACGATGGTCAAACGCGAAGGGCGCAACCACTGGCTGATTTTTATATAACCTTTGGTCCCGCGAATCAGTAAATCCTGGGGTCCGGCTACGCGGGTGGAAGTAACCAGGGTGGAGAGTTTGCCTTCGGGATAGCCGAACTGAATGACCGTCTGCTCGTCAGAACCGCTTTCGCCGAGGTGGGTTAGACTGGTGATTTTGGAAGGTGTGCCCAGAATCATGGAGGCCATCGAAACCGGGTAAATCCCGGCGTCGAGCAAAGCCCCACCACCTAATTCAAGGTTAAAGAGGCGGCTCTGGGGATTATAAGGGGCGCTGAACGAGAAGTCGGCGTGGACAATCTTTACATCTCCGATAATACCTTCTTTTAATAATTCGCGCAGTTTTACGTGCACCGGTAAATAGCGGACCCACATCGCTTCCATTAAAAAGAGTTTGTGCTGGTGGGCGTAATCAATCATTTCGGCGGCCTCGGCGGCGTTAATGGTGAAAGCCTTCTCGCACAGGACCGCTTTCCCGGCCCGCAGACACAGCATGGTGTTTTCATGGTGGAAAATGTGGGGGGTCGCAACATAAATCACATCCACGTCGGGGTCGGCGGCCAATGCTTCATAGCTAGAGTGGCGGTGGGGGATACCGTATTTTTCACCGAATTGTTCGGCCTGTTCGCGGTTGCGAGAACCCACCGCTACCACTTCGGCGTCCTCTACAAAGCGCAAGCCTTCCACAAAAGTCCGGGCGATACTGCCGGTACTCAAAATACCCCAGCGAATTTTGTTCATTCCAATCTCCTTTTCGTTATTGAATAAATGAGCAGCTTATTTTAACAAAGTTATAAAAAGATTGGTAACCACATAGTGTTTTTCTTACCCTGACAGGTTTACATAAGTTGTTCTGCGACTTGAAATAGAGCAGACCGACAAAAGGCTCTAACCTTGACCTTTTAAGCTCCATAGCGGACAATGCAGGTTAGAACCGGTCCGCCCAACGATTACAGGGCGGCCTAGAAAGTTGAAAATATGTCTGCAACCGTGAAAATAACCAATGGTCTCCTGGCCGGAACCCATGATTCCGCCACAGGAGTCTACTCATTTAAAGGAATCCCTTTTGCCGCCCCACCGGTCGGAACGCTTCGCTGGCAACCGCCCCAACCACCCGCTAACTGGGAAGGGGTACGCCCGGCCACCGAATTTGGCTCCCGCCCGATGCAACAACCAATCTTTGGCGACATGAATTTTCGTTCGCCCGGAATAAGCGAGGACTGTCTCTTTTTGAATGTCTGGACCCCGGATATTTCCGGCGAGGCCGGGTTGCCGGTGCTGGTCTATTTCTATGGCGGCGGGAATATGGCAGGCGACAGTTCAGAACCGCGCTACGATGGCGGCGCGTTGGCCGCTAAAGGTATCGTTACCCTTACGGTAAACTACCGGCTCAATGTCTTTGGTTTCCTGGCCCATCCCGAACTGACCCAGGAATCGCCCCACCACGCCTCTGGCAACTATGGTTACCTGGACCAGGCGGCAGCCCTGGCCTGGATCCAGCAGAATATAGCCGCTTTTGGCGGTGATCCCAACCGGGTTACAATTGCGGGTGAATCGGCGGGGTCAAGTTCGGTTAGCGCCCAGATGATTTCACCGCTTGCCAAAAACCTTATCGCCGGGGCTATTGGTTCGAGCGGTTCGCTGATGGGCACGCTTTCACCCCAACCCCTGGCTAAAGCGGAACAGTCCGGGGTGGCGTTCGCGACCAAAGTCGGAGCTACCTCCCTGGCGGAGTTGCGGGCCTTACCCGCTGAGAAACTTCTCGAAGCTACCACCAACCTCTGGTTTACCGCCACGATTGATGGTTACTTCCTGCCCAAATCTCCCACCGAAATCTTCGAAGCCGGGGAGCAGGCCCAGGTACCGCTGCTCTTGGGCTGGAACTCCGAAGAAATGAACTACCGGTGGATTCTTGGGGAGGCCGCCCCGACCCGTGAGAACTATCTAAAATTCTTGCAGGACCGCTTTGGGGAAAGTGCGGAAGAAGCCCTCCGCTATTATCCCGGCGAGACTGATGAAGAAGTGGCCGAGTCAGCGACCGACCTGGCAGGAGATAGTTTTACGGGCTACAGCACCTGGAAGTGGGGGGATTTGCACAGCCAGACCGGCGGCCACCCGGTCTACCGCTACCTGTACGCTCGGCCCCGGCCTCCGATGACGCCTGAGATGGGTAACGCCGTGGCGGGGTTAGCCGGTGGGGTGATTAAGGATGCCGGGGAAGACCTGCCCAAACCGCCCGAACCACGTGGGGCCGTCCATTCCGCCGAAATCGAGTACGCGATGGGCAATCTCGCCACCAACCATGTCTACGCCTGGACCGACGACGACTATAAGCTTTCGGAACTGTTCCAGGAATACTATGCCAATTTTGTAAAGAAGGCCGACCCGAACGGGCCGGGGCTGCCGGAGTGGACGCCGATTAACAACACCATTCCAAACCCGGTCATGTACCTTGATGTTGAGTCGGGCTTGATGAGGGATAAATACCGGGACCGCTTTTTATTCCTCGACCGGTTCTTTAAATCAAACCCCGGGGAATAATTAGTACTTAAAAACACAGGCCCTCTGCTACTGTTTATCTGTTGCAGGGCCTGTGTTTTTTGGGGATTTATTACTTATGACAATAACCCTTGTCAAAAGAAATATTATTTTATGCTATAATTAAAAGACGAACCATACATACATGCACCACCGGCAGAATATATTCCCAATAAAAAATATAACCAAAGGCAAAATCCCGTCATGGCAAAAACAACTTCTAAAAATAATAATGGTCCCGGCAGCGATAACCCGCCGGCAGAGATTGTGACGTTGCCGCAGGAAAATGCCGCTCCCCTCCCCCTTGACCGGAACCCTGCCGCGATTTACCTGGCGTCGCTCCGACCGACCGGGCGCCGGGGCATGCACAGGGCCCTGGCCGCTATGGCCGAAACCATGACAGGTGGCCCGTTTGACCCGCTCACCTTCCCCTGGCACAACCTGCGCTTCCAGCATACCCAGGCCCTGCGCGCCAGGCTGGCCGACCGCTACCGCCCCGCAACGGTCAACCACATGCTTTCGGCCCTGCGCGGCGTCCTTTCCCAGGCCGAAAACCTGGGTCTAATTTCCGCCGATGATTTTCGCCGCACCACCCGGATAAAGAGCGTCCGGGGTGAGACCCTGCCAAAAGGCCGGGCCCTGGACGGCGCGGAGATAAAGCTGCTCCTGAAAATTTGCCAGAAGGACATCAGTCTTAAAGGGACCAGGGACGTGGCCCTGGTAGCAGTCCTGTACGGCGCGGGATTGCGCCGGAGCGAAGTGGTAAAGCTAGACCTGAAAGATTTCGACCCCAGGGACAATTCTTTAAAAATCCGGTCGGGCAAGGGCGGCAAGGACCGCCTGACCTACCTGGGACATGGGGCCGGTGAGGTGGTAAAGGCATGGGCCGCCGCCAGGGGAAGCGAACCGGGACCGCTCTTTTTGCCGGTGAACAAAGCCGA
Organism: Chloroflexi bacterium 54-19; assembly: GCA_001898225.1. GTDB lineage: Bacteria > Chloroflexota > Chloroflexia > Chloroheliales > Chloroheliaceae > 54-19. The sequence goes on along the minus strand of MKTJ01000046.1, from coordinate 73,553 downwards.
CAAGACGATGAAGCGGCGGCTGAGCGACCAGGCCGTGTTGTGGGTGTTGGAGCAGCGCGGCAAGGAAGCCGGGCTAGAACATTTTAGCCCCCACGATATGCGCCGCACTTTTATCTCGGACCTGCTCGACGCCGGGGCCGATATTGCGACCGTCCAAAAACTGGCGGGCCACGCCAATGTGCAGACGACCGCCCGTTACGACCGGCGCGGAGAGACCGCCAAGCAAAAAGCCGCCGAACTGCTTAACAATCCTTTTGACAAAGACGACGATTAACCTAAACAAAATAACAACCGGCAGTTACCTGTGCAGTTTTCAAAAACTGAAAGAGAGGAATTTCTGATGGAATACACCAAACTTGGCAATACCGGCCTGGACGTATCACGAATATGTCTTGGCTGTATGGGGTTCGGGGACGCCGAGCGCTGGACTCACAAATGGGTCTTAAACGAGGAAGAAAGCCGCCCGGTAATCAAAAAAGCCCTCGAACTGGGTATCAATTTCTTTGATACCGCCAACGTCTATTCCCTGGGCAGGAGCGAGGAAATCCTGGGCAACGCCCTGAAAGACTTTGCAAACCGGGACGAGGTCGTTATCGCTACCAAGGTCCACGGCAAAATGAACGATAAACCGAACGGTGGCGGTCTATCGCGAAAAGCCATCCTGGGCGAAATAGATAAAAGCTTGAAGCGGCTGGGGACCGATTATGTAGACCTTTACCAGATTCACCGCTGGGATTACCAGACCCCTATCGAGGAAACGATGGAAGCCTTAAATGACGTGGTCAGGGCCGGAAAAGCCCGTTACATCGGAGCCTCGGCCATGTTTGCCTGGCAGTTCCAGAAGGCTTTGTTTGTGGCCGAACGGCACGGCTGGACCCGCTTTGTTTCGATGCAAAATCACCTTAACCTGATTTATCGCGAGGAAGACCGCGAAATGATGCCGCTTTGCCGGGAGGAAAAAATCGGGGTGATACCTTATAGCCCCCTTGCTGCCGGACGTTTGACCCGTGATTGGTCGGCGGAAAGCTCCAAACGGGCGGAGACCGACCAGATTGCAAAGGCCAAGTATGATTCGACCGCCGAGACCGACCGGCAAATCGTGGAGCGGGTGGCGGAATTGGCCGGAAAGCGGGGAGTCCTGCGGACCCATATCGCCCTGGCCTGGCTGTTACAAAGAAAGCCCGTCACCGCGCCTATTATTGGGGCTACCAAAATCTCGCACCTGGAAGATGCCGTTGGCGCGCTCTCGGTGACATTGACCCAGGAGGAAATGGCCTACCTGGAAGAACCGTATGTACCGCACCGGGTCATGGGCGCTCAATAAAACTTTGGGTAGTAATAGTCATTCCATCCAGGTGTGAGCGAAGCGAAGGTTAGCGACCAAGAATAGCTGGTCGAAGCTACCGAAGTATAGGCTAGAAGTTTTGGGTAAAAGAAAAGGGGGTTGCCACCGGGGCAACCCCTTTGTATAAGGCTCGTTTTAAAATACCGTTGAACTGGTGTTATTCTTTTCTTGCAAGGACCGCTAACCAATCCGAAGCCGGATTATAGGGAGTGCCGGTCAGGTCATTCCAGGCAGAATGTATTTCAAAATCGTATTTTCTTAATAGCTTTTGCAAATTTTCCAGGTCAAAAAGCCGGTTCCAGAGCCGGTAATCGGCTACTGTACCATTTCCCTCAATAATTACATGCCTTTTTAGATAAATATCGTCGGGATACTTGGCGTTCTGTTGAAGTTCCAAATAGGGTTCAGGCCGCCAGAAACCTTCTTTTGCCGCATCCCAGCCTGTGACATAATCCTGAGACCCGCTAAAAGGGGGGGTCATTACGTCAAAGGCAAAAAAACCACCCGGTGCCAGGGCCCGGTTGAGACGACCGAGCAGTTTATCTCGACCTGTATCCGACAGCGTACAGAAATCACCATAAATGAATACGGCAGCGTCAAACTGTTCGCTATAATTTATTTCTACAAGGTCCCGGTAAATATATTCTATCGAAAGCCCTTCTTCCTGGGCGCGTTGTTTGGCATACTCGATAGAACGCCTGGAATAGTCTATCCCTACAACTTTGAGGTTTCGCCGGGCAAACCGGGAACTGTATAAGCCCGGCCCGCAAGCAAGGTCGAGTAACCGTTTCCCCGGTGTCAGGGCCATTTGTTGGCAGAGCCATTCCACGCTGCGGTCGATTGTTTCGGGTTTCCGGCTGGCGGCGTCCCAGTTAGGGTCAAGATGGGCTTTTAACATCTGGGCCGATATATAGGGGTCGTCCCAAAAAAGGGGTTCGCCAGGTTCGAAAAGGGCGGGTTTTTGCAAAAGAGTAGCAAGCCGGTCCAGGTCCAATTGACCTTCCCGGATAATATTTACCATTCCTGCGTGGGAGGGACGGGCTGCGGCTGATTGGTGGTTTAACATTTTCTTTTACAACTCCCTCTCAATCGTCTTTCTTCAAACACATCGTATATAAATTAACCGGGAATAGTAAAGAAACGGGTAAATTTATGAATTCCCCCTAAAAAAAGAGCCGACCCGGTTTAAAGTTCATAAACTAAAACCGGGCTGGCTCAGGTTAGTTCAGGCCGGGGTTAGTTGCCGTACCGCCAGAGGTGGTAGTGGCTCCCGACGTTACCCATTTCGACCTGGAAAGCCGCCGGGTTATCGGGGGTATAGGTTAACACCCGGCGCTCGAAAGCCTGGACCAGTACGTCTTTCTCGACGCCGCCCACCTTCGATTTAATCCAGTAAGGCTCGCTGATAGGATAGCCCATAGCAAAGAGCCATTCGACAACCTTGCCGTTGTGCATGTTGTTGTCTTCCCAGACCGGCCCGCTCCGGTTCATGAAGTCCCAGAAAGGTCCGGCGATATTGTGCCCACTTTCATTGATGAACTGGACCATCTTGACGTTCCTGCCGGTATAACCGTCATTCCGCCCGGTCTGACCGCTGCCTGACAGCGTATCGAGGACAAGCTGGCCGGTCCGGTCGCCTGCCCGGTTATTGCCGTTAAGGGTGCTGACCTTACCGAAAGCGGCATAAGTCGGTGTGTTGGGGTTATTTTGCGGGTCACCTGCAACCGGGATTTGAGCAGGACCCTTGTTTTCGGTCTTATTGTCGCCGGTTTTCATCTGCCCGCTCATAAGCTCAATAGGCAACAACCCGTTGGTAACATAGAAAAGGTCGTTGACATCGGGCGGGCCACCGGGGCGGTTGATTTCCATGCGGCTCTTATCGAAATAATAGACCGTGCGCTGCCCACCGGGGCTATCGGCGTATGGTTCGCGGCGCTGGTCGTTAAGGCCCGGCCCCCACATCCAGGAGCGGTCGGTCGCCTGGCGGGCCACCGGCAGGTCGGTGCGGCTCCAGGTCTTGAGAATACTGGCATCGCCTAACCCGCTGGCTCCTTTGAAGACATTCGTTTTATCCTTCGTAATATCCAGGTAAAGATTGCCCCAGTCACGGCCCGGCTCGATGGCGCTGGTTTCGTACCATTCGTTCCAGGTGCTGATAGTTACCAGGTCGGGCTGGACGTTGATGGCGGCATCCCAACTGGTGCGGTAGTAGTTGCCACCGGCCCGGTCGCGGAATTCGCCCGGCGAACGGAACTTGCGGTCGTCATAGCCGGGGGTAACACTGGCGGTCGCCAGACGGCGCGGCCCGCCGTGGCTGGCATTCCAGGAATTGACCGCGTTTTTAAGACCCTGGAAAGAACCCTGCGGGTTATCGGCCCACTTCGCCCCACTAAAATAGTGAACCGTATCGAAAATATCGAGCATACTCTGGTCAGTGGTATCTACCGACCAGATCATTTCGTGATTGGGGTCAACTTGATTGCGGATATTGGCCCAGTTCCCCTTAATATCACCAGGAATCCCCTGCGGCCACCAGAAATAGACCACCGGGCGGCCCTGGTACCGAAAGTAGTGGGGGCTGTTCATATAGTTGTTTTTGAGCGCATTCAGGGCATTCACGACCCCGCCCACGTTTTTATCCTGGTCGCGCATCAGCGAAACCTCGAAATGGGCCGCGATACCAAAACCAGTCGGGGCACTATCGAGCATATATTTGAAGCGGTCGGCCCAGGTTCCGGGAGCGGCATTATAGGTCACGGCAAAGGCATCAATCCCGGCCTGGCGAGCCTGGTTCATCTGGTTACGCATCACGTTCCCATCCCCACCGTTATACAGGGTCGCGGGTTGGGTGGTCATTTTACCGGCGTCCTGCCGCCAGGTATTGATGTTGCCGCCGACGTCGTACCAGGGATAATAAAAGGCCGCGACCGCGCCGGGGGTGCGACCGCCATAAGCCTGGGCGGGCAGGCTCTGACCGGCGGCCAGGAAAAGAGTACCCAAAAGCAGCACCACCATTACCAGGCGGGACCGGGTAGAGAGTACATTTTTCAACATTGAAATATTCACAAAATAACTCCTTCTAAGCGCATATCAACAGGTAGAACCGGGTTACCAGAAAAGCGCAGAATCCAGTGGGATAAATTTTTGTACCGTGAGGTTGGTAGAACGAGGGTAGATTTATAGGGGTTGAAGTTATACCGGAAGGCCAAGTCACACGGAGCAGGGCATTCAATTGTGTCAGAGCTTAGCCACCGGCAAGATAAATGAATAAGTTCCTGGGGCACTATACCATATATCACAGAATATACCATATATCACGTAAAAACGGGGAAACTACTAGGAAACAAGTCCGGTTTTTGTACCAGATTCGCTCCTGGGTTTTACAAATAGCCTTAAAGTGGGGTTGTTAACCGTCTGGTTTAATGCTAATTTACAGGTGGCTTTCTTAAAATTCAATTTATTTAAATTCCTAATACCCAGGATAATATGCAAATAACCGAACCGCGGGATGCCGTTCCGCCCGTCAAAGCGCCGGAAGAAGCAACCTTAAAGAGTTTCCCCGGCTATTTTTCGCTGAATAATTACCTTCTACTCGGAATTCTGGTGGCCGGCGCGATTTTGCGCTGGGGCAATTTGCTGGCCTTACCGATTTTTGCCGACGAAAAGCTCCACGTCCAGGGCGGGTTAGCCGCCCAGAGCGGCAAACTCACCACGGATAGCATGTTTAACCTGATTAGAATCAGCCGGGTAGTGCAAAGCTGGTTTTTAGCGGTAATCTACTTTATTTTTGATAATTCCAATCTTTTGCTTCTGGGGCGGGCTTTTTCGGGTATTTGTGGCATAGTTTGTATCCTGACCTGTTATAAAATCGGTGAATTGTTGTATTCCAGGCGGGCCGGGTTAATTGCGGCGGCGTTGTGGGCGATTATACCGTTCGCGGTCTGGCACGAACGCATGAACCTGGCCGACCCGATGCAAAACTGCTACAGCGCCCTGGTAATCTACTTTTCCCTGTTAGTGCTCCGCCTACCGGAGGGGCGGAAAGCCCATATTTATTCGGTCTTGCTAGGTCTGGGCATGGCGGCGGCTTTCCTGGCAAAGTTTAACGCCGTTTTTTCTTTGTCGGTCCCGGTGCTGGCGGCCCTTTTCCTTTACCCCCCGGCACAATGGAAATCTTTTATACTGCGGCTTTTCCTGGCCTACTATGTAGCCGCTATGCTGGTCTTGCCGGTTTTATTTTTTGGCCGGAACGACCTGGGGACTTACCAGCGGGAACGCCAGGTCGCCCTACCGACCCCTGATTTACTTATTAAAAACCTTGGAGGTATCGTAGACTGGTTCTATGCCTACCTCACCCTGCCTGTGTTCGTGCTGGTGGGGATAAGTGTGGGCTGGGCTATTTACAAAAGGTCCAACCCCGGCAAATTTCTAATCGTTGTGGCGCTTGTCCCTTTGCTGGGACAGGCTTTGTTCCTGGCGACGAATTATCCTCGCTACTTTCTTTTTATATTGTTGCCGCTTTTGGTGCTGGCGGGAGCCTTTTTAGATTATTTGCTGGACAAGCTAAAAAGTATTAAATTTGCCAGGTTCTGGGTCCCGGCGGCAGTCGTACTGCTGGTCTTACCCGTAGCCTGGTTTGACCTGCTTATTGTCACCGACCCGGTCGAGGCAGCTTTACCAGGATTCGACCGCATCCAGTACATCGAAGGAGCCTGGAGCGGGACCGGGGTAGCCCAGGTTAAAAGTTTCCTGCTAGGCGAACAGGTCAGGGCCGCGAAACCGGCGGTTGTCTTTACCTCACCCACCATACCCAGCAACAGCCTTGAAGTTGAGTTATTTGGCAATACGAATTTCAGTATTGTCCAGGTAGATTTAATTCCAGGGGTGGATTATGTAAGGCTTGATAAAGCTTTTGAGGGGAACCCGGCCTATTTCGTCGCCATGACGCCGGACGAGACGAATTTTGTCAAAGAATACCAGCAGGTCTATCCGAACCTGCATTTTGTGCCGGTCCTGACCGTGCCAAAGCCCGGCAACCTGGTTTCCTGGCAGGTCTACCGGCTCGACCCGACCGGTTAAGAGTTAAAAGGGGATTGGCGGTTGAAATTAGCCAGGTTGAGCCATTCCTGGCGGAGCAGCGAATAAACTTTGAGGTCGCGGTAAGTCCCTTTGAGATACAACTGCTGCCGCAGGATGCCGTCCAGGGAGAGTTGAGCCTTTTCGAGGACATGGGCCGAAGCCAGGTTTTCCCGCAGGCAACGCCCTTCCAGCCGGTTCAACTGCAAAGTCTCGAACCCGAAGCGGATTAAATTCCCGACAATCTCGGAAGCGTAGCCCTGCCCCCAATATGGTTTTCCCAGGGTATAGGAAAGCTCCGCCCTGGCGTCCCGCACCACCCACTCAAAAATCCCGCAGGTGCCGATGAGTTTGTTATCGCTCTTGCGAACCACTCCCCAGTAAAGCACTTCCTGGCGCTCGTACCAGTCGTGGACAATCTGAATAAACCGGCGGGTATCATCCAGGCTGCGGTGCGTTTCCCAGGTGATATAGCGGGTTACCTCCGGGTGAGAGGCTACCTCGAAAAGGTCCGGCATATCGGAAAAAGCCAGCCGCCGGATGATTAAGCGGCTGGTTTCGAGTTGGGGCAAATTCTGGAAAATCTGGTAGGGCTGCACGGGGCTCATAGACACCTTGTCACTTGGCGCTGCGGGCCAGGTTAGGTTCATCACCGTGACCGACCGGGTGGGAGACAGTATGGACCTCGACCGGGGTCAGCCCGCGTTCCCGGTACTCCCGTTCGAGACGTCGGGCCTCGCGCCGGAAATGGCGCAGCCGCGAGAAATATTCGAGCGAATCGTGAATGGGCCGGACGCTCGACTTTTTATCGTAGCGTTTGATAAAAAGGGTCGGGATTTCAACAATTTTTAGGCCCCCAAAATAGCTGCGGGTCATTACCTCGGTATCCCAGAACCAGCCAGGGTCGGTACATTCTTTTATGATAGCCATGGCCGTTTCCCGGTTGAAAAACTTGAAGCCGACCTCGGTATCCTGTAAAGGCAGGTGCAAGGCCGAGGCCACCAACCGGTGATAGCCCATACTCAAAAGCTGGCGGTAGAACGAACGCAGGTGGAACCGGTAAATGCGCATAGCCGAGACGACATCGGCTCCCCGCTCGATTTCCAGCACTGCCACCGGGATGTAATGGGCCGGGGTTTCGAGGTCAATATCCAGAAAGCCCATAATCCGGCCCTGGGCCGCTTCGAAACCGTCCATAACCGTCCGGCCTCGCCCCAGATTGGTGGCGTGGCGAATCAGGCGGGTCGGAATTTCAGGGTATTTCTGAACCAGGTCGCGGATAATTTCGACCGTATTGTCGCGGCTGCGGTCGTCCACGAAGATAATTTCGTAGCTGTTGGCGTAACGAGTGCCGTTCATAACATCAATCAGGCGGGCCACGCTATCGCGCAGCACGGGCCGTTCATTGTAACAGGCTACAATTATGGATACATCTATAGTTTGTTCCGCCCGTGGCGGATTCCCTTCCTGCAACGATTCCTCCTACAAAACGTAAAACGTTTGAGACCACCGATACAAAAACAACCCGTTTAAAACTTGACCCTGGCTAAAATTCCCGCCGTTCAACGTTGTTTCGTGCCCTTCAGGGTAAACCTTCAACGTCGTTTCTTTTAACGTTTAACGCTGCAAATAATAATGGTCTGGCCGGTCAGCCGGGCGTAATAGGTAAAATAGTCCTCAACCTTGAAATAGGGTTCGACCAGGGCGACCTGCTCTTTAAGGGGGCGGACATACTCGCCCCGGTCCTGGTCGACCAGGAATTTACTGACCGGGTTGGAAGGGGTCGGGTCCATATCCACCACCACAAAGCGTTCGGTCGTGACCTGGGCCACCGCCTTCAGCACCGCCGAATTTTGCTCGTCCGAAAGGTGGTGCATGCTATTGATAATCATGGACTTGGGAAAAGTCAGGCCCCGCGTCAGGAAGCTGGTGCTGGTAATGTCCTCGGCCAGGAATTCCCGTTCGGGATGACCTTTGCCCGCGCCGTACTCCTGGCTGGCATACTCGATATATTTATCATTTATGTCAATCCCCAGGTAAGGCCCCAGGGCAATATCGGCAAACTCGCCGGTCCCGCAGCAGACATCAAGCAGCCGTTCGCCGGGCATCAGGTTCAAACCCTCGCGAATTAACCGGCGGGTGATATTTTGATTTCCGGCTACGGCCAGTTGCAGCAGGTTAAAAAGGCGGGGATTGTCCAGGGTGCCTTTTAATTTTGAGACGAGCCCGCTATTAGTAACTGTCATTCTTCTTCTTTCATCCAAACTTCAAACACGATTTTTCGCAAAAACGACTAGCGCCGTTTGATAAAGACCCGGTAAAACCAGAGGGTTGCCGCCGAATAAGTGGTCCAGAGAATCAGTCCAGCAATAACCAGGCGGGCTCCGTAGAAAAGCGCCGGGGTCTTGAAGCGCTGCCAGGCCCAGGTCGCCCCCACCGCCGCCAGGCAGACCGCCAGCGGCACCACGAACCAGACCTGTTTATCGACCATGTCCACTTTCCATTGAGCAAGGCCAAAGAGCAGGAAAATCCCAAACCACATCCCGGCCAACCAGAGATTACGGCCCTGCCGTAGCAGCATCAAGTTGGGTTCGAGCGTATCCAGGTCTTCGGCTTCCTCCGGGGAAACCTCTTTGCTTCGCCGGGCGAAAAGCAGCCAGCCGTAAACCACCAGGGCTGCCAGGATGAAGATGCCCGCGCCGTAAAGGAAGAATACATGGTCCGAATAAAGCCCCAGGTAAAAACCTAGTTCCCGGTCCCCAAAACTGCCGAGCGAACCTTTTTCATTGAGGGACTGGTCAAACTGGCCGAGCGTAAAGGCCAGGTCGGGCAAGAACTGGACGTAGTAAAAGAGTATCGAGAAGACCGCCGCGGCCACCAGTGATATTAAAAGGAAGACGGCGCTGCGCCGTTCCGCTTTATCGTGCCGTCCCTGGAACAGGATAACCCCCAGGCTCCACCCGGCTACCAGCATGCCCATAAAGACCGCCGTGACGGTGTAGGTGAGCATGGTCAGGGCCAGGGCAGCCGTCACCAGCAGCCAGGGGCCGCGTTTGTCAAGCTTTTTCCAGTAGACCAGGGCCAGCAGAAAATAGACGGTCGCCAGCCAGAAGCTGATAGTCGTCGGCCAGTTGCCCCAGCTATTCAGCATCCAGGTGCAGGGGATAATCATGTAAAACCCGGCAGCGACCAGGGCCGCTCGCGCCCCCGCGCCGAGCAGGACGGCGATACCAAAGATGACAAAGACCCGCACCGCGTCGAGCAAGACGTTAAAGAGGTTCACGCTGATGGCAGGGTCAACCGGCAGGGCCGCGATAGGGGCCAATTCAAAATAGCTGATGGTCGAGTAGGGGATGATGGCCTGGTTGCCCCACTGGTCAGGCACTTTGGAAGGCTGTTTATTGGTAAACTCGTTGACGATGCCGCTCAAGATACCGTTCGGGTCGTGCAGAATCAGGCCAATCTGGTTCAGGTGATAGGGCTGGTCGATAATCTGAGTGTGCGGATAGAGGACACCGCCACCCCGTCCCAGCATCGCTACTAAAAACATGACGAGCAAACCCTGCCAGGCCCAGCGCGGCAACGGCAGATTCCAGTGACGCATCAGGCGGGGGACCAGCCAATCCAGCACCGGCAAAAGAATGACCGTCACCAACAGCAAAAGAGCCAGCCGTCCCGTAAAAATAGTCAGGCTCAACCGTGAGAAAGCCAGCGCTACCCCGGCCACGACCAGCACGACCGCCGCCGCGCCAAAAGCCCAGCTTCGCCGCAACCCGGCATAGGTTAGGCCAAAATAGAGGAGCCAGCCGGAAATTGCCAGGGCCAGCAGGATGCTGACGGGCGGGACAACCAGGCCAGACGCTCCCGTTTGGGCCTCGATAGTTGCGGTGTAAAGTTTGAAGCCGGTCTGGCCCTGGTAAACGGTCTGGCCGTCAATTTTATCAATGGCGATAAAGGTGCCGGGGTAGCGTTTTAGCAAAGAAGTATCGGCGGGACCGTTGGGAGTAACCCGCATTTCAAGGGCCAGGTTGCCGCCGGATAGCCGGTCTGCCGGAATATTGAGGGCCTGGACTATCGGCGCGCCCGGCTTAAGGTCGAAAGCGTTGAAAGGAGAGCCGTTGACCAGAACTTCGACATGCTGGCCCGTTGGGTAAAGCGGGGAGCCGGTTGCCTGTAAGGTGACACGGGTTGGGGCAGCCCCGATGCCGGGCAAGAGCAGAATGGGCCGGGCGCGGGTCCAGCGATAGCTTTGCGAGATTTCTTCGGGAGCAGTCGCCTGGGTCGCGGGTGTAGAGGTAGTGGCGGGTGTATCGGAATGAGCGCTGCTCTCGCCTTCATTTGCGGCTGCCGTGTCGGGCACCGATTGGACCGGTTGCCCAAAGCCCCCTTCGGCCAGGTTCAGGTAAGGTGTATCAAAACCACCGCCCAACTTGATGTCGTAACCGGGCCGAGCCTGATAGGCCACCGTCACGATTATCACGGCGAGGACCAGCACGGCCAGGCTAAAGGGCGACCAGATAGCCCGCCAGGCTTTGGCCCGGATTTCCTTTAAATCGGGGCAGTAGCGTTCGAGCCGGGGCGTGGTTGAAGTAGCCCCGGTCGGGGCTTCGCCTGACAGCGTAAGGGTCTGGTGGGTAGCTGAGGTTTTGGGATTATTGCCGGGATTGCTGACTGAAAAGGCCAAACTGCTTTATCTCTCCTGATTAAGGCCGGGAATATTTTTAATTGCGGACAAAGCCGTAATGGCTTCGTTCGTAGTGATTGTTCTTAGGCTTCCTTCGCTATAAAGAACGCGGGAACTTGCTCATTTGTTGCCCCGGCCCGGCCCGAAATTTCGGGAGTTGTAACCAGCGCGGCGGGCAAACCACACTCGATTTTAACAGTTTTGAACGGGCAAATCAAACCAGGGCTGGTAGGGTGGCAAAACCCATTTTTACAGGGATTCTTTTTTACCAATCCACTTTACTATTTTAAAGTAAAGATAGTACTTCCGTTTATTGTAATTTGAGTTCAAACATTTTAAACTCTGGTAAAGGCACGTTTTCCTATAACTTAAATCAAAGGTGGCAAGAAATGTTTTCAACCCCCAAAGATAACCACGACGCTAATTATTACAAACTTCCCGAAGACCACTTGAAGATTGCCATTCAGGCCTTGAACATGGGCGAAACCAAACACGCGCTTGAGCACGTGGCTGAAGCGCTTGCCTTCCAACCCCAGGATGCCGAAGCACATAATTTACTCGACAAAATTCTTGCCAGCCACCCTTTCCCTCTTGAATTGACTACATGGGATAACCCTCCGGTCCCCTATACCATCGCGGCGATGCGCGCCTACACTTTCTGGCGACTTGATAGGCCAGATGATGCCCTCAATATAATGGCTGAAATTTACCAGGTAATAGAGGGTTTACCATATTTGCCCTGGTTGAATGAATGGTTAAAAGATACGACCAAACTGAACGCGGTCCGGCCAGTCACAATGGCTCCGCTCCTGTTCCACCTTTCCTCCAAAATAAAGCCGGGTTTAAGCCCGGATGACCATCAACATCTTTCCAATTTACTGGAAACTCTTGAGGCTTACCAGGAGAAATTTGAGCAGGACTCTAAAGTCGGTATGTTCTTGTCTATAATGAACCGCAAATTGGGGAACCTGGACCGGGCCTTTACCCTCGCTTACATGGCTTACCGGAGTCACCCGGATTATTTTACGGCTGACGCGCTCGGTAACGTTTACCGGGCAAAGGGCATGATTGAGGAAGCAGTACAGTTTTACCAGGAAGCCCTCTCCTATGACCCGAAAGACCTGGCAATCCGGCTCGATATTGGCGATACCCTTTGCCAGGATGGGCAAATTGAAAAAGGGCTAAAGGCTTACCGGGAAGTCTTGAAGGTCGAGCCCCAACACCAATGGGCTTATCCTTCTGTTCTTTACTACCAGGGCTTACTCGAACCGGACGGCGATTGGTCTGAAAGATTGGAAAAATAGGCCAGGAATCACCCTGATAATAACCGGGCGGCGACCCTGGCCCGTCAGTCTGTGCCCTACAAGTACAATTTACCGGAACCATCCGATGCTACGATAAACCTGGCCCGCCAAATGTCGGAAAAAGATACTTTCCCTCCAACTTTAGAAGTGGGTTTGAGCAGTCTGGAAGCACCCAGCGCAGCCAGGGCTATCGAGCTAATCCAGCTTGAAATTTATGGCAAAGCCGGGTTAACCCTGGCCGCCAGCGAAATCCAAAAACCTGATCCTCGCCTGCCGCGTGGCAAAGTTGATTTTGTGCTGTGGAAATATAACGGTACCAAACCCTACCCGAATTTCCCGGCCCCAACCCGGCCAAAGGTAATTGAGGCCGTAACAAAACTGGCTCTGACCGACTACGAAATGGACATCTGGTGGCACAAGGCCAGCATATATGCCCGGCAACTGACCCCGGACGATTTAAACGATTTGCTGGGCGTGATGGTGAACCCGCCTGCCCGTGTCGCCCCATTTACAATGTGGGTCTGGCTTCAACGGGTCCAACTGGCGGCGGCAGTCCTGATTGCCCGGTTGGATAGCGGTTGGGATGGCAGCGTGCGCCGTTCAGCCTTGCTTTCCCTGGCGCGCGGTCCGATGGATTGGACGGTCGAGGCGGCCATCCTGGCATTATATATGGTTGTTTCTAATGATAAGGTGGGTAAAGCCGAGGTTGAAGGAGTTTACCGGGAGCTTTTTGAGAATTTACCGAGCCCAGGCGGCGTTCCTTATATGCAAGCCCTGATTCTATGTACTGTTTTTATCAAACCATCTTCCCCTGCCCTGGTTGCTTTAGCCCAAAAAGCCATCAAACAGTGGGGTTAGTTTAACGAAATATTTTAAAAAGGCTGGTGCCATCTCAAATTGTTGAACCGGGATGGCATTTTAATTTTCATAATAATTAAAATAACTTATTGACAATTCCCCATCTTTTTGTATACTATAACCAGCTAAACATGCAGGATTACCACTAAATCCTGCCGAAAGTATCACCGGGATACATCCTGGTGGCTCAATTAATCAAGAAAGACGCACTGGAAAAAGCCGTGTTGTTAGCAAGACTCCTTCAGAATTAAGTAGCCCACTCCCTAAATACCCTATTTACCGGGTTGTAAGGCCTATGCCTTTCTCCGGGCTACTTTCTTTTACCTTTAAGTTCAATTAAAAATTCAGGTTAACCGGGCCGGTAGCTAGATACCTATAAAACCCCGGATTTTCCTGACCCAACTTTCAGGAAGGAATCTTTGCGGTAATGCCATGTATATCTCCAGCCGAGCCAACCCGCTCATTAAACAGGTCCGCCAGTTACGCCAGCGCAAATACAGGGACGAGACCGGGCTATTCTATGTTGAAGGTATTCGCCTGGTGGTCGAGGCCCTTAAATCCGGGAATAAAATAGAAAATTTGCTGGTCGCCCCGGAACTCCTGACCAGCCAGTTTGCCCACGATTTTCTAAAAACTGCCGGGTCAAACGGGTTGAACAAAGTCGAAGTGAGCCGGGAAGTCTTTGAAAGTTTTGCCCTGAAGGAAAATCCGCAGGGCCTGGCTGCCGTGCTAAAAGCAAAATGGTCGAGTTTGCCGGAGGTTGATCGAGAAAACCCGGAGGTAATCCTGGCCCTGAACGAAATCCAGGACCCCGGCAATCTTGGCTCGATTATCCGTACCGCCGACGCGGTCGGTCTCGATACCCTGGCCCTGCTCGGCAACTGCACCGACCCCTATGACCCGGTGGCTATCCGGGCCAGTATGGGAGCCGTTTTCACCCAGAATCTTATCAAAATGTCTTTTGAGGAATTAGCCGCCTGGACCGCCGGGAAGGGTATCCAACTTATCGGGGCCAGTGGGAACGCCCAGGTAAATTACCGGGCGGCTTCTTACCCCAGACCGCTGGTCCTGCTCATGGGGAGCGAGCAACACGGCCTTTCAAACTACCAGCAAGCGGCCTGTGATATGCTGGTCAGTATCCCCATGAAAGGCCGGAGCGATTCCCTGAACCTGGCAATCGCCACCTCCATCATTCTTTACGAGGTTTTTTCCAGGCAAAACGATTCGGTAGTCTCTATCTAGCCTTGAATTTTATCCACACGTATAAAAAGAACCCCGGTTCACTTCAAAGAAATGAGCCGGGGTTTTCTAATTTACTGACCTCTGACTACTGGCGATGGGCGAGTGGCTGCGAGCCACGAGCCCCTGACTACTGCTCTACCGGTAGGCGTCGGCCTGGAGGTTGAACAACTGGGCGTAACGGCCATCCAGGGCCAGCAACTCCTGGTGCGAGCCTTCTTCTTTAAGCTCGCCATCCTCGATGACGAAAATCCGGTCGGCCAGCCGCACCGTGCTAAAGCGGTGCGAGATAAAGATAGCGGTCTTGCCTTCGGTTAACTCGCGGAATTTCGCGAAGACATCGTACTCGGCCTGGGCGTCGAGCGAACTGGTCGGCTCATCGAGCACCAGGATACGGGCGTCTCGCATAAAGGCGCGGGCCAGGGCGATTTTCTGCCATTCCCCGCCGCTCAACTGGGTGCCCTCGTTGAACCAGCGCCCCAGCATCGTGTCGTACTTCTTGGGCAGCTTTTCGATAACCTCGTTAGCCCCGCTCTTGGTAGCAGCCGACCTGACCAGTTCTTCGTTTTCAATCTGGCTGAGTTGGCCGATACCGATGTTGGACTGGGCCGACATGAAATAGGTCACGTAATCCTGGAAAATAACCCCCACCTGGGCCCGAAGTTCGGTCAGGTCGTAATCCTTGATGTTGCGCCCGCCGACCAAAATTTCCCCATCGTCAGGGTCGTAGAGCCGGTTCAGGAGTTTGACGATAGTGGTCTTCCCCGCCCCGTTGCGCCCGACCAGGGCGATAGCCTCGCCCGCCTCGATTTTGAAGCTGACATTTTTCAGGGCCGCGACCTTTTTACCGGGATAGGTAAAGCTGACGTTGCGAAATTCCAGGCTCAAGCCCCGCGAGTTGCCGTTGCCGACCACGGGGAAGGTCTTTTCGGGTGAAATGATTTTTGGTTCGTATTCGAGGAAGTCAAAGAGTGTCCCCACAAAGAGGTTGTTTTCATATGTGCCGGAAATCCCGCTGAGTAAACCCTGGAAACTGCTACTGACCTGCTGAGCCGCCTGGCTGTACAGGGTCAGGCCACCCAGGGTGACGACCCCGGCAACCGTCTGCAAGGCCACGTAAAGATAGATGGCGGCGTTCGCGGCCAGGCTGACCGTCAGCCAGGCGAAACTGGTCAGATACCGTTTTATCAGGATTCCCTTGTTTTCCTCGTAGACCGCGGTAGCAAGTTTGCGGAAACGGTCAACGAAGAAATTGCCCAGGTTGTAGAGTTTAACTTCTTTATTATAGGTATCGGTTGTCATGACCGTTTCGTAATAAGCCATCTGGCGGCGTTCGGGCGACTGGCGGCGCATCCGCAAGTAACCCATCCAGCCGTAGCGGCTATCCGCGATAAAGGCCGGGATAGGCACAATCAGGGCTACCACCGCGACCCACCAGGCCAGCCCGATTAAGAGGAAAATCATTGAAAGGAAGGTGATGGCGGTCCGTATCAGGTCGAAAGTGCCGGAAACCATCTGGACGGGCCGGAAGGCCGACTGTTCCTGGGCCTGGCGGAGTTTGTCGTAAAATTCGGGATTTTCAAAAAAGGCCAGGTCGAGAGTGTTGGCCTTTTCCATTATCATCAGGCGAATCCGGTTGGCGACCAGTTCTTGCAACAACTGCTGGACAATGTTGCTAAGTGTGGATAGCAGGCTGCTCGCAACAGAAATAGCCAGTTGCAATAGCACCAACCAGACGACATCCATGACCGGGGCGTTGCGAGGCGGCAGGGCCGCGACCACGCTATCTATGACAAGTTTGGTGACCCAGGCCGAGGCGGCGGGCAAAAACCCCCGGATAATCGTAATCACGGCCATGCTGATAGTATAAAAGGCGTTGGTGGTCCAGACCAGTTTGGTGACGCGGGGCAGGCTGGTAAAGGCCTGAAAGACCATGGTCAGGCTGAAGCCTTCTTTATTATTGGCGGCGCTCCGCCCCAGGTGGGCACCGGGAAAATTAGGAGGTCTATCCCCTCCACCGGGAGTTGGTATATTTCTCATGCTTAAAAAGTCTTTCTGTCTAGCCTGCCAGGTTCTTTTTTCTTATATCTAAAAGTTTTAACTTTTTAGCCGGGATAAGGGATTTATTTTGGCTTACCTGTTGTACAAACTTTTTGTTACCCATTAGCCGTTTTAATGGCCGCTCTTTCTGGTCCAGACCTTCTCCGCTTCGTGGGAGGGTAAGGCCGGACCGGTGGTTTGGCATGGACTGGCGCGACAGTAGGGTGGTTGAACCTGGCAGATTTTTTAAATTTTTAAGGAAGGGCGCTTCCAGCCCTGCAAATTAGCCGGTCAGGCGACCCACAAGCTAAGGCCGCGCATTAATTTGAGGAACATGTAAGCAAGACTCAGGCAGAAATTGGGGTACACCGGGTAAGTTTATTCAGAGGTAAAACCGCAGGTTGTACAGCAGGCTCCCGGAAGTACCTGGAAATGCCAGGTTATCTTTTAAGGTTATTATACTCCCGGAACCGTTATAAGTGCGTATGAAAAGGATAAGAGTTTTGATAGAAATTAGAGGAAGATTATAAAATAAAAACCGTGCAACGGCTGAGTTTAATGGCGGAGAGGGAGGGATTCGAACCCTCGATAGCTGTTTAGGCTATAACCGCTTAGCAGGCGGCCCCATTCGACCTCTCTGGCACCTCCCCATTAAGGTTACGGACACTCAGTTATCGCACGGAAATCATCTTTTGTTGTAAAAGGCGGGTGGTGAGGGAATTGAACCCCCAACCCTCGCGGGCGACTGTTTTCAAGACAGCTTGCTAAGCCAGTTCGCGTACCACCCAAAAACCAGCCCCGGCAAAGCATACTCATTTACCCAGCCTCACCGAACAAGCCGCATTATACCTTTTTGAAAGGGGGTTGTCAATATAATTTCAGGTGAGGAATAGGTAGTAACAAACGTAGGATTGTAGTATATTATACCAATATCCAAGAAATTTCCAAGCAGTTATTGCAGTATATCTACCGGGAGGCAGGCAAGTGGCGGAAGACCTAGCGGCAGCGACGCCGGGAACCGAGGAAATCGAGAAGGTCCGCTGGCGGCGACTTATTGTACCGGTTGTGATGGTGTTGGGAGTTTTCTTTTGCGGCTACGCAGCCCTATTCGTGGGAGTCAAAGAAGATTTACCGGCCCCACCCAACGCTTCCCGCTTTCCACTCAGTATCACCAACCAGAATATCGTCCAGGCCGAGTTCGGGGCCGAAACGAGCAGCTTAAAAAACCTGGACGTGGCAGTATATGTTCTGCGGGATACTCCCCAGGAAGCCGCCGCTTACTGGCACAACGCTTTTGTCACCAATCGCAACTGGACCGAGTTAGCGACCCCCCAGCAGCCCAGGGACCGGGGGAATGTCAACTTTACGATGGTGGGGTACAACCGCTCGGCCAGCAAAGTCATCCTGGCTATCGTGCCCGCCGACCAATTGCTGGCGCTCGATAACGAGTTCGCCCGCGCCTTAAAAACGGCTAATTTTCAGGCCGGGGATACCGTCGCGGTCATGCTGGCGGGGGATATACCCTAAAAGTTTACTGGAATAAATCTAAGTTGAAGGTTTTTTATAAAATGCCAATTCAATTCCTGGAAGAACAGAGCCTTTTTTTACTCGAAACGGACAACACGGCTTACGCAATTCTGCTGGCCCCGCACGGTCAGCTTATTCACACCTACTGGGGCGAAAAATTACCCTTCCCGGATGATTATCCCGGTCAACCGCATAACGTGGCCCACAGCTCCTTTGGGACCTGGGGTAACGACCTGGCGGCGGAACTCCCTGTCCCCTACAACATCCTTGAACTTGAGCCCAGCATCCGGCTCAGTTTCGCCGACGGCACTCGTGACCTGCGCCTGAAATATGTCAAACATTCTATTGAAGGCGAAAACCTGACTATTGACCTGAAAGATGAATTTTACGGTCTCGAACTCCAACTCGGCTACAGGGTTTTCCCCGACTGCGATATTCTGACGCGCCGGGTTAGCCTTATCAATACGGGCCAGGAATCTATCCGGCTGGATGAAGTCCTGAGCGGCAACGTTTTACTTCCTGACGACAAAGGCGATTACCGTTTCTCGCACCTCTCCGGCGCTCACATGATTGAGTTTCAACTCGACCGGGAGCCGGTCCAACCGGGCCGCAAGGTTATCGAGGGCCGCCACAACTATACCGGCCATAACCACAATCCCTTTTTCGCGCTTGACCTGGTCGAGTCACCCGCCACCGAGACCAGTGGTGAAGTCTGGTACGGGGCCTTGGCCTGGAGCGGCAACTGGAAAATCGTGGTTGAGCAGGTCCGCAGCCACCGCAAAAGGACCCGAGTAGGCGGCGGCATCAACGACTGGGATTTCGAGTGGGAACTCAAAGCGGGCGAAACTTTCGAGACCCCCGAACTGGTTATCGGTTACAGCGCCGCCGGGTTTGGTCCGGTCAGCCGGAACCTGCACCGCTATCAGCTCGAACATATCCTGCCATCCCGGTTCGCCCAGGATTTACGCCCGGTCCTTTACAATAGCTGGGAAGCCGTCCTTTTCGATGTCACCGAAGCGGCCCAGCGGGAAATCGCCACGAAAGCAGCCCAACTGGGGGTTGAGCTTTTCGTGGTGGATGACGGCTGGTTTGGTGAACGCCATAGCGATAACGCCGGGCTGGGCGACTGGACGGTCAACCGCCAGAAATTCCCGGACGGCCTCGAACCCTTAATCCGGCATGTAAACGACCTCGGCATGAAGTTCGGTATCTGGGTCGAGCCGGAAATGGTCAACCCCGATAGTGACCTTTACCGGGCTCACCCCGATTGGGCTTACCACTACCCGAACCGCCAGCCGACCCTGGCCCGCACCCAGCTTATTCTGAACCTGGGTCGCCCGGACGTGCAGGAATATCTTTTTGAGGCGCTGGACCGCCTTTTGACCGACCACAACATTGCTTATATCAAGTGGGACTACAACCGGGCTATCGCGGAAGCGGGCGGCACCGGTATCCCAACCGCCAACCGGCGCGAACACTGGGTCCGGCATTACCAGGGTCTTTACGGTCTGGTGGACCGTCTGCGGGCGAAGCATCCTGACGTACTTTTTGAAAGTTGTTCGGGAGGCGGGGGCCGGGTGGATATGGGTATCCTGGCCCACTACGACCAGTTCTGGACCAGCGACAACACCGATCCGCTCGACCGCCTGCCGATTCAGCAGGGGTTTGGCCTGGCTTACCCGGCCAAGACCATGTTTAGCTGGGTCACCGATATGAACAATAACGCCGCGCCCTATTCGTTGCGCTACCGCTTTCTTTCCTCTTTTATGGGTGGGCTGGGTGTAGGGGCCAATTTGCACCATTTCAGCGAAGAACAGATGCGGGAAGCGGCCCACTGGGTCGCCGAATACAAACGTATCCGGCCTATTGTCCAGGCGGGCGAACTCTACCGGCTGACACCCCTGGAAGACCATACCGAGAAAAAAGATTCTTACGCGGTCGGCTACGTCGCGAAAGATAAAAGCCAGGCTGTGATTATCGCGCTTGACCGCAAATCCCATTTCTGGCGCAATCCGCGCCGGTTGCGGTTGGAAGGTCTCGAACCGGAGACGGTCTACCGGCTTTCGGGGGATATTGCCGAGCGCGAACCAGCCCGGTTGAGCGGGCAGGCCTTGCGGACCAGGGGTATTTTGCCCCGGCTGGAGGGCGAACTGGCAGCGGCCCTGATAACCCTTGAAAAAGAGGGCTAGGGCCGGGAAAAAGGAACGTTCACCCGCTCAAGGTGTAAAACAATTTGATTTATTGCCCCCTAAACCTATTGCATTTTAGGGCTGATAATTTTATCCTATAAATATAGATATAATTTCTCAGCATTTTGGCAAAGTGGCCTGAAATTTAATCGGTTTAAGGAGAAGGACAAATGCGGAGCGGTACCAATCTACCCCGCGTTCGTGACTATAATCAGGGTGTGGTGCTTGAGGCGATTCGGGTCGGAGATGGGGTTAGCCGCGTCGAAATCGCCGAAAATACCGGTCTGACCGCCCAGACAGTCTCGAACATCGTACGGCGTCTCTTGGAGGACGAACTGGTTATCGAGGATGGCGTCGACCCTTCGGGCCGCAAACCTCGCGTGAAGTTACGCATCAAACCCGGTTCGCGCTATGCCATCGGGGCCCTAATTGACCGCGACGAAACCTCGCTGGTCCTGATGGACCTGGATGGGCGGATTGTCGGGCGTGAATCAAGACCGGTGGACCAATCACAGGGAGCCCAGGGCGTTTTGGACCAGATTGCCGAAGCGACCGAGTCGTTACTCCATAAGGCCAGGGTAGACCCGGCCCGCTTGCTCGGCGTCGGCCTTGGCTGTCCCGGCCCCATGGACCACGACCAGGGTATCCTTTACGAACCGCTCGACCTGTTTGGCTGGAACTGGCACGAAGTTGCCCTCAAACAGGATCTGGCCGGTCGGATTGGCCTGCCGGTAATCGTGGACAACGACGCAACAGCGGCGGCAGTCGGAGAACGCTGGGTCGGGGGCGCGCAGGGGGCGCGCAATTTTGCCTACATCTTCATGAGCATCGGCCTGGGCGCGGGTATCTTTATCGAAAACCAGCCTTACCGGGGTGACACTACCAACGCCGGGGAACTCGGCCACATGACCATAGATATAGCCGGGCCGCTCTGCTTCTGCGGGAACCGGGGTTGCCTCGAAACCTATTGCTCACCCACCCGTATCGTGAGCGCCGTCCGGCAGCGCCTCGAAAGCGGCGAAAAAAGTTTGCTTTCCGAAATGCCTATCAACCAGGTGGACCTGACTTCGGTCACCTCGGCGGCCCTGGCGGGGGATACTCTGGCGATGGAAGAATTGCGCTATTCGGCCCGCATGCTCGCCAATGGTATCCTTAACATGGTCAACCTGCTCGATTTAAAACTGGTGGTGCTGGGAGGCACCCACATGTCTGAGGCAGGGCCCATTTATAAAGACGAGGTTGAGCAAGCCCTGAACAAGCGGCTGCTCACCCGTAACTTTCAGAAAGTAAACGTGGAATTATCGGTGGCCGGGAAAGATGCCGGGGCAGTCGGGGCGGCGGCCCTGGTAATGCACGAGATTTTCGCGCCGCGCCTGGCCGAACTGAACATGGTCTCGCAGTTCTAAATCTCGCGGTTTCTTTTTAAGCAAAAGGCCCCGCCACCCGGCTAAACTAGCAGGCCAGATTAGTCTAGTGCGCGGCCACGCAAAATTCGTTGCCTTCGGGGTCTTGCATCACGCACCACTGGATACCCATTTCGTGCAGTTCCGAGACCCTGGTCGCCCCTAATTCTTCCAGCCTGGCAATTTCGGCTTGCTGTTCCTCGGCGCTTGGTGCCAGCCAATCCCAATGCATCCGGTTTTTGCCGGTACGCGGTTCGGCTACTCCCTGTAAAATCAGGGCCGGCCCCTGCCGGGAGGGGTCGTTCAGCACCACGTACTGGTTGAAAACGCCGGTCACATTATAGCCGATAGCGGCGGACCAGAACTCGCTCAGTTTCTGGGGGTCGTGACAATCCAGGACAATGCTGGATAATTTTAAGGACATGGGGTTCCTCCCTCTAAAGTTTTGTCTTTCCGATAAATAAATTTTCAGGTAAAATCACAAACCGTCCTGTCAATCAAGACCAGTTTAGCGCTCCGAGTGGTAAAGTCAACCGCAATTTTGCGGTCCTTCTATAAAAATAGCCTGATGTGGTTATTGGCAAAACCGCTCCAACCCGGTAGGATAGGTTCAGTTTTAACAGATACCGCCTGATTTAAAAGTTTTACCGGTAATTCAACCAACAGCACCGACTTTTAATCACCAGGAGATTGTATATGCCGGACCAGGCCACCATTACTCGTATCCACCAGGCCGCTATCCTGGCCGAAGCAGATAAACGTCTTGAAGCCGCCCCTTTTGCCCGCCGGGTGCTTGCTAACGACCCGGAAAACCTGGCGGCCCTGCTCTGGCTGGGCTATACGTCCCCGACTCAGCTTGAATCGGAGGAAGCGATTGCCAAAGCCTACGACCTGCACCCGCAGCACCCGGCAGTTTTGAAAGCGGTGGAATGGTACAACAACTACTTCATAGACGCCCCCGCTAAACCGGCGGTTCCGTCAAACTCAACCGCCCGGATTACCCTCGAAACTCCCGAACCGGAGTCTAGCTCTAAAAAAGCCAATGTCATGCATACCCCGGTTGGGGAAGCAGTACCGGATGCCGCGAACTTCTTTATGAGCCAGGCCGGGAGCATGGTAATCGGCTCGACCGTCGTGCTGGTGGCAAACCTGGCAACTTTCCTGAATTACACGGTACTGCACGTTATCAGGTGGACCCCGTTTGGCGCGCCTCGGATTTTTTTCGCTTTAGTGGCCCTGGGCCTGGCCCTGATTGCCGCCGCTTTTCTCTTTTATTCGGTCCGTGATGTCCTGACCCCACCCGTTAAAGCGCACGGGTTTATCAACAATCGCCGCGAAATCAAGCGCCGGGTCAAGTCCGAAACCGGCACCAGTTACGATCTCTATTACGAGCTGGATTTCCTGGATGACGAGGCCGCCGGGCCGGATAAACGCCCGGTCCGGTTGACCCTGACCAGGGCCCAGTTTGAGGCCAGCGCCCAGACCAACCGGGCTTTTGTGGTCTACAGTCGCCGCCTGGGCCAGGTGAAACTGTACCAGCCTTTGCGGTCGGTCTACCACTAGTTGCAAAGCTTTCTTAAACATCGCGGTTAAGAAATTTGTTTCTCAAAAAGAAAATCCATTCCTGGCACGTATTCTGCATTTATCAATTTACTGAGACGTTAAATAAAACGTAACCGGGAAAGTTGAGATTATTGTTAAAACACTTGATGGAAATGGGTTTACTGGAAAGGAACGATGGAAATGAGCATGTTTTTGGTAGGTCAGACCATTAGCTTGGATGGCACAAATATTCTCTGGTGGTTAGTGATTGGGTTGATCGCGGGTGTTCTCGCCAGCGCTATTACGCGCAGCCGGAACGGCATCATTATGGATGTTATCCTGGGTATTGTCGGGGCTTTTGTAGGTGGGTTCCTGCTAAGCCTGCTCAATATCTCCACGGCTGGGGTTATCGGCACGATTATCGCGGCCACCATCGGCGCGATTGTCCTGATTGTCATAGCCCGCGCCCTTAGCGGGAGTCGCCGGAGAGTTTTCTAGCTTTTGTTCTTTCAACTCAAAAAAGCCCTTCCACTTTCGGAGGGGCTTTTTTGATGCCCGGTTTGGCAGGTTATTCTTCCAGCAAGTTTTTATAAAAAAAGACCGTCGTAGCGTATTGCCCTTGCGGTCCCCGGACAAAATAGGGGATTTCGCCGACCCGCTGCCACCCAAGTTGGAGGTATAAATCCTCGGCGTCACCCTCAAGTAATGTGTCCAGCACCAGCAAGGTTTTACCCGCTTCGAGCGAGGCCGTTTCCAGCGCTTTCATCAGGGCGGAACCAATGCCCCGCCGCCGAAAGTCGCCATGGACCAGCATCTTCTGGACATCACCCCGGTGGGGCTGGTTGTCCACGCCGGGAAATTCCACCATTACCGTCCCGACCACCCGGCGGCTTTGCGGCTCTCGCGCTACCAGCAAGATTCGCTTACCCCTGGCGACATCCTCGAACTTATCCAGCCAGAACTGGCGGGCTCGCGCCGGGTCCAGGGGTGGATAAAAGCTGATTGAAATCCCACTACCCCGGTTGACACAATCGACCAGCACCTCGACCAGGTCTTCCAGCACTTCCCCGGCATCCTCCGGTTTGAACTTTTGAATTTCCATTCTTTCTGTACCTAATTTTTTCAAAGCTTCCACAGGCATCCCTCAACTTTAACTATATCAGGTTTATCTATATAATTGATGTACAAAAATAGATATATCAGCTAAAAATTATTAGGCAAGCCGTTTTTCTCAATATTATCTATCGAAAATTTGGATATAACCCATGGATGTTGAACAACTAAAAGCATTTGAGCGGATAGTGCGGGAAGGTAGTTTTAGCCGGGCTGCCCGTGTCCTGGATATTGCGCAACCCACCATCAGCGCCCGGATTCAAACCCTGGAACAGGAGGTAGGCGGTCCCCTGTTCGAACGAAACACTCGCAAGCTAACCCTTACTGCCAGGGGCCATAACTTTTTGCCGTATGCCCGCAAAGCCCTGGCTATCCTGAACGAGGGCGTCGAAACAGCCAAACTGGTGCCTTCGGGCGAGCGGGGTCGCTTGAGCCTGGGGGTGTTGCGCTCCCTGAGCGGCGGCTTGCTTTACCCGGCCCTGGCCGATTTTTATGCCAACTACCCAAAAGTGGAGTGTTACGTGCAGGACGGGAGTCACCGCCAACTGGTCGAGTTTCTCTATGATGGCGTCCTCGAAATGGCCCTGATTGCCTACCCGAATATTGACCCCTACCTGCTCGACATCATGCCTTTGATGCTTTTCCACGAAAAGGCGCTGCTGGTCGCCTCGCCAAAACACCCTCTCAGCCAGCAAAAGACCGTCACGAAAGAAATGGTAGCCTCTCTCAGCAATCCGTTTATACTGATGCGCTGGTGGCAAATAACCCCGGCCCCTATTCTCGAACTGGCCCGCCGGTCTGAGGCCATTCTCGATTTGCCAGGTGACACCGCCAAAGGCTTGATTATCAACGGCACCGGGACGGGATTTTTTAACTATACCCAGGTCGCGGAAGAATTAAAAACGGGCCAACTGGTCGAAATAAAAATCACCGGTTTCGAGCAGATTTTTCGGGATAGCGCCCTGGTATGTCTCGAACGAAACCGGGAATTGACCGCCGTGGCCCTGAATTTCGTGGAATGCTTGAAAATCCAGGCCAACCGGTTTGGCTTAAACGGTCAATAGGTTTCCAATCAATAATCAAGCAGTTGATTGGTTATAAAACCCTAATCATTCATTCCGATCAACCCCCCTTTTAAGAGCCGCCACTATGGACCGGGGCAGCATTGTTGGAAGGTTTGGTAACCGTTGTCTTACTCGTAGTGGGAGTCGGAGTCGCTCTTGGAGCGGCAGTTGCCGTAGGTGGCACCGGGGTAGCGGTGGGGGCCTGGGTGGTTGGGACTGGCGTGGCCGTTGGCGCGGTTGTGGCCGTGGCTGTAGCGCCACTGTTTATTGTTGTAGTGGTATTAGCAGCGGTAGTTGCGATGGTGGTGGCGGTTGGAGTGGCAGCCTCAGTGGTGGCTGCATTAGCGCCAGTTGCAGTTGTCTCAGGAGTGGTAGTAGCCGTGCTTGCCGGGGCAGCGCTGGTAGAAGTCACTACCGGAGCCGGGTTGGAAATTACCTGGTTGGCTACTTCTTCCCCGCAAGCCCCCAACGAAGCGGCCAGGGCGACCGTTACCAGCCCTTTTCCCAAAAGCGAATTAACTTTAGGGCTTTTTTCCGGTCTTGACTTTGATTTTTCTTTTTCTTTGTTAACCCTTAACATTTTAAAAATCCTTCTCTTATTTCCTTGCAGTCAGATTCAAAATTTCCACTGTGACTGGGTTTTTAACCCAATTCACTAACCTCCCAGGCCTCGGCTTTCTATATGAGTGTGACCGGACCTGGCAGAATTAATTTTAGGCTTCAAAATTTAAGCAAGAATTGGAAATAGATGGGGATTTTCTAATCTTTCAGGAGAATTTAGCAGGGGATTATTGGGCGGCAAGGTGACTTAGCCGCTCTTTTGAAGATTATCGACCTACCAGACCAGCACCAGGGTCAAATCGTTGACATTGGTATTGGTCGGCCCGGTTTTGAGAAGACCGCCCGTTTTCTCAAAGAAATGGTAGGCGTCGTTACGCTGCAAATAGTCAAAGGGGTCGAGAGCAAGAGCGCGGGCTTGCCGGACGGTATCGCCCTCGGCAAAAGCTCCCGCTGCGTCGTTAGGTCCATCACTGCCATCGGTCGCCAGCGGCACAATCAGGACATTTTCCAGGCCGTCCAGGGCCAGGGCCGCCGCCAGGGCCATCTCCTGGTTGCGTCCACCCAGGCCGTCACCTCGTACCGTGACGGTCGTTTCGCCCCCGGCTATCAGGCAGGCCGGACGTTTTAGCGGCCCATTCGAGGCCAGGATTTCACGGGCAATCCCGCAAAAGACCCTGGCAACCTCGCGGGCTTCCCCCTCGATAAAGGTCGAAAGGAGCATGGTATTAAAACCAAGCTGGCGGGCTTTCTCGAGACCAGCCAGGGCCGCCACCCGGTTATCCCCGACGATGTAGGTAAAGACGTGTTCGAAAAGAGGGTCGCCCGGTTTGGGAGTCTCGGAGACTTCCCCCGCCAGCCCTTTTTGGAGATAATCGCGAATAGGTCCGGGGATGGCGTTATCTCCGGTCAGGCCCAACCGCTCTAAAATAGCCCAGGCGTCCTGAAAGGTCGAGGTATCTGGTACGGTCGGGCCGCTACCAATCACGTCGAGCGGACTACCGACCACGTCCGAAAGGAGCAGCCCGATAACCTGGGCCGGGGCGGCCAGCCGGGCCAGTTGCCCCCCTTTAACCCGCGAGAGATGTTTTCGAATGGTGTTTAGCTGGTTGATTGTCGCGCCCCCTTTGAGCAGGGCCGTTGCCAGTTGTTGCATATTGGCCAGCGAAACACCCTCGACCGGTTCTTCTAGCAAGGCCGAGCCGCCACCGCTTATCACGGCCACGACCGTATCGCGTTCCGTCAAACCTTCCAGCAAGCCGGTAATTTCGGTGGTGGCCCGGATACCGGCTTCGTCCAGGACCGGGTGCCCGGCTTCCCTGAACCGGATAGGCCCGGCACTTCCCACTTGCTCCGGCCCGTAGCCGTACTTGACCGTCACCAACCCGGCGCTTACCCGGTCGCCAAAGACCGCTGCGACCGCCTGGGCCATTGGTGTTCCAGCCTTACCTGCCCCGACTACAATGAGTTTACCCGCCGGGTCGAGCCTGAAATCCCGGCCTCCCACGGTAAGCCGGTTAGTAGCACGGTCAAAGACCAGGGCCTGGCGCACAGCCTGGTAAGGGTCTACCGCCGCGAGGGCGGCTCCCAGGATTTCCAGGGCCTGTTTGCGCCGGGGTAAAGCCGGTCCGGCTCCCTCTAAAAGGGGCCGGACCAACGGGTTTTCAAGTAGGTTCATAGAGGCTAAACGAACAGAGAGGCCATTTCGCGCTCGGCGGCAAGCTCGCTAATCGCTACCTCGGACTGGGGCAGGTTGTAATCGGCCTTCGACGCCGCTTCGAGGACTTTCGGCAAAATGTGAATATCCCCGGCGGTATTGAGGAAGACCTGCGGGTTGCTTAAGACCCACTGGACGGCCTTGTCAATGTCGGCCTGTTCGGTCAGCGGTTCGTACCAGGTGTTGGCGGTGTGGTGGGCTTCCAGGCCCCAGGGCCGCCGGGCAATCGACTTGATAGTCTGGACCGCCACGTTTTTCTCTTTGGCAGTCTTCAAAAGAGCCTCGAAGTCGGCCTGGTACTTTTCTTTCTGGTAGGTAACATAGTTGTAGGGCAACAGGACCGAGTCAAAATCGAAGGCACCGAGGCTGCGCAGGTGCATGGCGGCGATGCTCAGGCCGTGCCCGGTCACCCCGATAAAGCGGACCAGGCCCTGTTCGCGGGCTTCGACGCAGGCTTCAAGCGCCCCGCCCGGCCCCATCGCGGTCTGCCACTCGATAACATCGGCCAGGTTATGCAATTGAATCAAATCGAGTTTATCGGTTTTGAGCCGGTCGAGTGAGCGGTGAATCGAGTCTTTGGCTTCCTTGTAGCTGCGGTCGCCGGTCTTGGTCGCCAGGAAGAATTTGTCCCGGTGCTGGGGCATCCATGGCCCGATGCGAATTTCCGAATCGCCATAGCTGGCTGCCGTATCAATATGATTGATACCGTACTGGAACAGGACTTCCAGGGTACGGTCGGCATCATCCTGGCTGACGTTCCCCAGGGCGGCGGCACCGAAAATAATCCGGGTGCTTTCGTGGCCGGTTTTCCCAAAATTCATTTTTGCAATCATAGTTTCCCCCCAATTTATACACTTTTATACAGGCACTTCCGGAAGGGCGGCCCGTAGTGCGATTTCATAGCTACTTTAACAGGTTACCTCGATGATTTTTACATGGTAACAGGTTCAAACCGGTTTGCGCAAGAACACAAAGAAAAGTAGCCAGTAGCCGGAGGTCAGTAGCCAGTAAAAACGTGGAGCAGAAAAGTGTTTAGTGTTCAGTTATTAGTGTTTAGTAGAAATGAGAAGTGCGCAGTTGGCGAGTATCACGGCCAAAATTGGCTGAATCTGAAATAAAAATAGACCCCTGCCGGTTAAGACAAGGGTCTTTGAATAATTTTTTGTAGGAAAAGGATTAGTTTGCGCCCTGGCAATCGTAAAGAGTGCCCGCTGCACCACCTCGTCCACCGAAGCCACCGCCAAAGGCCGGTTGCGGGATACCCCGGCTGTTATTGTTGCCGGTAGTGCCTCCATTACCGCCAAAGCCAGGGAAACCACCTGTACCACCAAAACCACCCTGGTTGCCGGAACCGTTGGTGTTTCCGGTGCCGCCAAAACCACCGAAGCCGCCGCGAGTGTTGCCACCAGTCGGGACCTGGTTGCCACGGTTATTCCGCCCGCTACCGCCGGGGAAAGTGCCCGTACCGTTAGCGCTGCCGCCCTGCTGGAAATTCCCGTTGTTGCCGGTCTGGGTGTTCCGGTTGGTGGCGCTGGCTGTAGCCGACCAGAGCGACGGGTCTACGACCTTGCACGAATTCTGGACCCAGTTGGTAAGCTGGGAGTTTCCGCCCCCAAACCCGCCCCGGCCTCCGCCAACCCCCCCACTTCCATCCAGCAGGAAGAACCGGACCGTGTTAAACCGGACATCCTGCTGCAACTGGGGCAGGGTCAAAACTTTATCACTCCCCATAAACCCACCCAGGGCCATTACCGGCTCGCCGGTCTTGATGATAATCGGAGAGGCGTTCTGGCTGGACGTGGTTGCCAGGATAAACTGGGCGCCATCCCGGTTTGCGTTCAGGTAAGTTATAAGTTTCTCGTTATTGTTAATGGTCATATCGGGGTTACCGATGACGCCGGTCGAAGGTGGGCCACCCTGGACTCGTCCGTTCGAGGCGGCGGCGGTTGGCGGCAAAGCCGTTTCGGCCATCGAAATCCCCAGGACAATCACAATCGTCACCGTGCCGAGGGTCGAAATCTTTTCGAGCGGTTTCAGCCCTTTCAGACGGTTGAGCAAGAAGCGCAGGACGATGGTCAGGGCCACCAGGATTAACAGGCCGATAACGAGGGTGCTGAGCCAGCCGTTCCAGTTGGCCTGTAAGACCTGGATAAAACCCTGGGCCGCCCGGTTGCCAAAGCCAAAGAAATTGCTCTCGGCACCGCCGACCGGCACCGCTGTTGGCAGGGTCGCGTTGGAAAAAGTCCGGCTAAACAGGGCGTTGACAGCCCACGAGAACGGCGCAATCAACAGCCCCACCAGGCCCACGCCCATGACCCAGGCCGCCCAGCGGAACCCTTCGGGATGGACCAGGCGCGGCACCGCCAGCAGGACACAGACAACCGCCAGTTCGAGGGCAATCATCACCAGGGCGATAGTCCGGTTCCAATCGGTATAAACGCTCAAGATGTTAAATTCGAACAGGGCCGTGAGCAGTAGGACCACCGGTAAAATCCAGCGCCGCCAGCCGCCTGCTTTGTAATCGTGCCAGAGGGCTTCCGCCCCGGCCCCGAACAGGGCCGAGATGGCCGGGGAGAGCATCACAAGGTAATAGCTGTGGAAAATACCTTCCGCCCCGCTAAAGACCACCATGAAGGTCAAAAGCCAGCCGCCCCAGAGGACGACCCCCTGGTAACGCTTGCGCCGTTCCAGCCCTTTTGGAAACCGCTTCCAGCTTTGCAGGGCGATTATCCCGATAGCCAGGAGGGCCACCGGCAAGAGCCACCCGGCCTCCCCCGCCAGGTCGCGCTCGAACATACGGAACAGCCCGGCTTGCCCGGCAATCACGCCGCCACCTCCACCGCCGCCAAAACCACCCCGGCCCGTGGTCGGGGTCGGGCTGCTAAAGAAAGGAAGCTGGACACCGTGGAAAAGGTTGCCCAGGAAGCCGGTGATACCGCCGGATTGCTGGCTCTGTCCACCAAACCCGCGCCCACCACCGCCAAAGCCGTTGCCCTCGATACGGTCGAGACCATTGTAATTAAAAGCCAGGTTTAGGACGGTGTTATCGGTGCTGCCGCCGATATAGGGACGCTGGTTGGCCGGGGTCAGGTCTACAATCGTGGCCCAGGAGAGCGAAACAACCACCAGCACGACCGTCGCCACGGCCAGTTGTAGAATTCGGACCCACCACTTGACCGGGGCCAGCAGGAAATAAACGAGATAAAAGGCCGGAAGAACGATGAAGGCTTCCAGCATTTTGACGTTGAAACCGACCCCGACCATCCCAACGGCCAGGCACAACCAGGCCACTTTGCCCTTTTCGGCGGCATGGGTGAGGGCCCAGGCCCCCATCACTAGCGAAAGGACCAGGATAGCTTCGGGGTTGTTGTGACGGCTCATAACGACATAAATCGGGTTTACCGCCAGGGCCAGGGCCGCAATTAACCCGGCGGTTGGGCCAAAGACCCGCTTGACGGTCAGGTACAACAACCCGACGCTGGCAACCCCGGCCAGGGCCGAGGGCAGTAGAATGGTTACCCCGCTAAAACCGAAAATCCCGGCGCTAAGAGCCTGAAGCCAGAAAGCCACGGGCGGCTTGTCAATCGTGATAAAACCGCCGGGATCGAAGGAATTGAAAAAGAAATTATGCCAGTTGACCAGCATGCTGCGGACCGCCGCCGCGTAAAATTCGTTGGTATAGCCTTGCTGGTCGAGCCGGATTAAATTAAGACAGGCCGAAAGGAGCAGAATCGCGCCCAGGCCGATTTGATGCCAGGTGAACGCCAGCCGCCGTTGGAGCAGCCTGGGTTTGTTAGAAAGAATCGTTTCCTGAGCAGGTTCTTGCAGGACACTCATGGTAACTTTTTCCCTGTAAAGTTATTATATTAGTGACTTTATATTTGGTTTGTAATTTATAGAGTTTGGGTTTTGACAATAGCCGATTCGCAACGAAAACAGCGTTCATAATAAAGATCAGACAATAAAGACATTCACAGCCCTATAAATAGTAAATAGCCAGAGAAGGTTTTCACCTTTTTCACCGTTATTATAATTAAGTCCTGTTATAAGTGTATTAGAAAATGTTTCTAAAGGGTTAATTTAGGCCCGGAATTTGCAAAGATTTTGTAAACTTTAGCCTCAAAATAGGGTTTTCGGCAAAACAAAGGGCTAAATTTAGAATTTTTCTCAAACGAAAGGAGTAAGACCATATGGCACTTGCAAAGTGGCAGGCGAAACTGGGTCTTTTATTGGCGCTAATCATCCTGACAACCACGACCGCCAGCGCAGCGGATTTCGCCAACCCGAATTTTAAAAAGGTCTGGCAAAAGACCGATTACCCGGTCCAGCAGGGCCGGGCCGATTATTCGTGGGTATGGGGCCCGCAGCCGTTTACGGGCGAAATGCGCGAGTGGTATAACGATAGCAACGGTGAACACCGCATGGTCCAGTATTTCGACAAGTCGCGAATGGAAATCAACAACCCCAACGCCAACCCGAACACCGACTGGTACGTCACGAACGGCCTGCTGGTGCGCGAGATGATCCTGGGGCAGGTCCAGGTTGGGGACGTGAAGTTTATCCCGGCTAACCCGGCCCGCATTTCCGTCGCGGGCGACCCAACCAATACTTTCCCCTACTATAGCGATTTACAGCGGGTCTACAATATCGGCTCGAAGGTAAAGATGGGCGACCACGTCACGACCGGGTTTGTACCAAACGGCTTCTCGTCCTTCCCGCAATACGCCAACGACCCGGCCAGCCAGATTATCCAGATTGAGCAAAATTACGGTATCCCGCGTGCTTTCTGGAATTTCCTGACGCGGGGCGGCCTCGTTTACCAGAACAACAATTTTGTCTACCAGCAGCCTCTCTTTAACTGGCTCTACGTGACCGGCTACCCGATTACCGACCCTTACTGGATTAAGGTAAAAGTCGGCGGGGTGGAGAAGGACGTGATGTTCCAGGCTTTCGAACGCCGCGTGCTGACCTACACCCCCGCTAACCTGGCCCAGTACCAGGTCGAGATGGGCAACGTCGGGCAGCACTACTACCAGTGGCGCTACACCGACATCCTGAGCGGCAGCCCGGCCAAAATAACCAACGTCCAGCCCGGCTCAACCGTCCGCAGTCCTTTGCGGGTGCAGGGTTTCGAGAACGGCCAGGCCTTTGAAGCGACCATCTCGGTAATGCTCAAGACCAATACCGGGACGGTCCTTGCCCAGAAATCTACAATGGTCCAGCGGCCTGATATTGCCATTGCCGGTCCCTTCGAGGCTGATTTGACATGGACGCCCCCGGCCACCGCGACCCCCGGCAAGTTGCAGGTGGTGGTCTTCTCGGCCAATGACGGCTCGGAGCAAGTCCTCTACAGCCAGGACGTAACTATCGCCGCCACTTAAACTTGGTTTGATACAAAATCAGTCTGACAGACCAGTTTGATTTAAAGACGAATGCCTCTCAAAATTCGAGAGGCATTCCGTTTTTATCCTTTTTTCCTGTCCCTTCCGCAATTCGTTGGCTTAAATCCCAGGTTTTAGGGATAGCTTCGAAAAGCCACCATTCCCAGAATTCTTTTCTTAGCTCCGGGTCGAAATCATTGTCAGGTCCCTGTTCTAACCTGTGAAAATGCCCTTCTATTTTCTCTCTGAGAAAGACTTTCTTCAAAATACCTATAGGTATTGAGAATAAAATTGTGGCTTTGGTCCTGGGTACGTTTTCGATTTCTTCCTGCTGTTTTTTAAACCCTTCTTCCAAAGTTAAAAGAGTGTCGCGGTCATAAGCAAACCCTGAATAGGCCAGTACCGCCAGTCCTGCCGTATCGCCCCCGATGTCAGCGATTAGTTCATCCGGCAAACCAGCCTCAATTTGTCTTTTGCTGAATTTTTCAAAAGGGAGGTAGCCAGATTCCGGCTCTAAGGTCGAATAAATCGCCTTTAACGCGGCTCTAGCTCTATCACCCACACCTGTTTGTTCTGAATTAGCAACGGCTTTTTGGAGTGTTCGCCGGTCATACACAAATGTTTCTTTGGATTTTGACTTTCCTGATAAATAGTCTTCGGTAAATCTAAGAATATGTTGAGCCAGGTTATCCCTAGGCATCTTGCTTTCCCAGACGGGCAATATCTTCCGGGCCGTCACAATTGCCAGGCAGTCCCAGAAAATTGAAATAAAGGGTTCATCAGAATAACGATCAAGGGTGTAAAAGATACTATCGTAAAGCGGAAGTCTTTGTTTGGGTAGCAATGTGTGAAAGGGATCCGCCAGCATTTCGGCATGAGCTTTAGCCAGGGCCGGTTTTATTTCCTCCAGCAAATCCCATTCTTTTTTACCCATTAATTTCTCCCCTTACCGATTTCCTAAATGAAATTCAGGGTTAGCGGTGAAAGATTGATGCCTTCCAAAGAAGTATGCCAGAGTTCCCCCGGTTGCACGATAGGGGCCGGGGTAATCGTCCCAGTCGTCACAATCTCCCCGGCGACTAACGGTGCTGCTCCCTGCTGGTCGAGGGTGCGGGCCAGCCAACCGAGGGCCAGGGCCGGGCTATCCAGTACGTCGCTACCCGTACCCTGGGCGGCGACTTTGCCATTCTTAAAAAGAGTGGCCCGGAAAGAGCGGAGTTCCCTCGCCAGCTTTTCCGGGTCGGTCACCGGAAAGGTGTCGCCGATAATCAGGCGGAAATGGAGCCCGAAATCGGCCACCGCGTCCATCGGAATGAATTTCCAGTCCGGGAAATTGCAGTCCACCACCTCATAACCCAGCGCCAACCATTCGACCTTTTCCAGGATAGCAACATCTCCGGTATCGGCGGCGGTGATGGGGGCCTTCAGCTTGAAAACAATCTCCGGCTCGATAAGACAGGAGTGGGTATTCGCCAGCGACAACTCGGCCCGGTTATTCTCGGCATAGCGGACGGTTTGCTCGTAAGTATAGGCCCAGATGACCGTATCCATACCAAGGGACGGCCAGATGGTCTTGTTGGTAAAGCCGATTTTGCGCCCGACCGGGTTCCACCCCGTTTCCCGCCTTTTGTTAAAAATCGCGTTGCCGACCTCGTAAGCCGCCGCCAGGTTCCAGCCTGCGTAACGGTGTGAAGGCGGCGTTACGGGAGCGCCTTTCGGTCGAGCGTCCAAAAATTCCTGGGCCAGGGTTGCGGTATCCCATCCACTCATAGTCTGCTCCTTTGATTTTAGCGAGTTGCTTGTCGCCACTATCTTACACCACCCTCTAAAACCCGGAAAGTTCATAGGCAACCGGGAAAATGGAATACAACAAATTATCAAATTGTGAGAAAATCATTGACCAGATGCCGGTTATACCTTAAAATGAGGTCATGGAAAAAGTAATGGCAAAATTTAGCAGCGTTTATTATTACCGTTCTGCCCTTTCGAAGGGGGAGCGGGCTTGTGATGTATAGCGCGTAACCGTAAAAAAACCTTTCGAAAAGGGCAGAGGCAAACCACCTCTGCTTTTTTTATTGGCATTTTTATTTATTCAGGAGTTTTCATATGGTAACAACCGCAACAGAGGCTATTTTAGATGAATTTGCCTGGACCACCGAGGAAATTATCTCGCTCGAAGAATTTAAGAAGCTGCTAAGCTCAGGAAAACGGATGCGGATTAAATACGGGGTGGACGTGACCGCTCCGTACCTGCATATCGGGCACGCCGTCAACCTCTGGATGATGCGCCACCTCCAGGACCTGGGCCACAAAGTAATCTTCCTGGTCGGGGACTTTACGACCCGGATCGGCGACCCGACCGGGAAAAATGCCCTGCGCCCGGTTATCCCGTCGGAAGAAATCGAGCAAAACGCCCAAGCTTTTATCGAACAAGCCCGCATGGTCTTGCGTTTTGACGACCCGGAGTTGCTGGAAGTCCGGTTTAACTCGGAATGGTACAATCCGATGCCCGCCCTTGAACTGTTGCAACTCCTTGCCGAAGTTTCCCACGCCCGCCTGATTAGCCGGGATATGTTCCAGAACCGGATAAACCAGGGCGAGGACATTCGGATGCACGAAATCGTCTACCCGGTGCTGCAAGGTTACGACTCGGTCGCCTTACAATCCGACCTGACTATCATCGGCTCGGACCAGCTTTTTAACGAAATGCTGGGACGCTTCTACCAGGAAAAAGCCGGGCAAACGCCCCAGGTAATCATCACGACCAGGATAACGCCGGGGATTGACGGCAAAGCCAAGCAGAGCAAAAGCCTGGGCAATTACATCGGCCTCGGACATTCACCTAAGGACAAATTCGGGCGGGTCATGCGGATTCCCGACACCCTGGTTTTGACCTACTTCGAGGTTTACACCGCTTTGCCCCGGTCCGAACTCGAAAAATTGGCCGGGGAGGTAGAAAAAGACCCGATGAGTTGTAAACTCCACCTGGCCGAAGAAATCGTCAAACGGTATCACGGCGCGGAGGTAGCCACCCAGGAGCGCGAGGCTTTTGTCGAGACTTTTTCCAGGAGAAAAGTCCCGGCTGAGATTCCCGAAATTACCCTGTCCGGGGAGCCTCAAAAGGCCGTTGAACTGCTGAAAAACTTATTTTTAACTATCAATGGCGAAACCAGAAGCAATCGCGAATTGGAGCGTTTATTTGTCCAGGGAGCGGTCTCTTTGAACGGGCAGACCTTTACCCGGCCCAAAGATGTTTTAATCCCGGCAGAGGGTGACATCTGGCAGGTAGGAAAACGGACCTGGTTCCGGGTAAAGCTGGTTTAACGGTTGACATTGGTTAGTTGGAAATATATAATATAACTAGCTAACCAATAGAGGCAGTCTAAACAAGGCCCGCACTTCAGGGCAGAATGGGGCCACCCCTGGCAATGAAAGTATCCAACCGGATTTACCTTGAACTCCTGACAAAATACCTGAAACCGCACTGGCCGCAGGCGCTTGCGTTGGTCTTTTTGCTGGTAATTTTTACGGCTTTACAGTTCGTCAGCCCGCTACTGCTGGGCAGTTTTATTGATAACGCCACCTCCGGCGCGAGTGAGCAGACCCTTTTCTGGCTGGCAATGGGCTTCCTGGGGCTGGCTTTTTTAACCCAGATTTCTTCGGTAATCGAGGTCTACGTGGCCGAAAACCTGGGCTGGCTGGCGACCAACCGGATGCGCTCCGATGTAGCCGCCCACTGTCTCAACCTCGATATGGGTTTTCTCAACCGCTATACACCCGGCGAGCTAATCGAGCGGATTGACGGGGACGTTTCGGCGCTGGGCAACTTTTTTTCGCGCTTCGTGATTTACCTGCTGGGTAACTTTCTCCTGCTGGTCTGCGTCCTGGGCCTGTTGTTCTTCGTGGATTGGCGGTTGGGGCTGGTCCTGTTAGGGGTAACGGTCGTGGCTTTCGCGGTTATCGCTCGCATCAGGGGTTTAGCTACTCCGCTCTGGCAAGCCAATCGCCAGGCCCGCGCCGAGATGTACGGCTTTATTGAGGAACGGCTGAACGGGACCGAGGATATTCGCTCGACCGGCTCGACCAATTACACCATGAGCCTCTTGCACCGCCACCAGGGGCAAACCCTCATTAAGCAGCGCCGGGCCGGGCTTATCACAGCTTTTATCGGCAATAACACCCGCCTGTTCCTGGCAATCGGCATCTCGGCGGCCTTCGGGATGATTGTCTTTTTGTTCCGGGGTGGCGAAATAACCCTTGGTACGGCTTTCCTGGTCTACCGCTACACCGATATGCTCTCGCGCCCGGTCGAAGAAATATCGCGCCAGATGCAGGATTTCCAGCAGGCCACCGCCAGCATCGTCCGTGTCAAGGATTTGTTGAATACCCCCATTTCGATAAAAGCCAATGCCGACTCCGAATTAACCCTGCCCTCGCAACCACCCCTGGTCGAATTTGATAAGGTTTCGTTCGAATACGCCGAGGATGAGCCGGTTTTACAGGATATTTCGTTCCGGCTTCCACCGGGGCAGGTGCTGGGTCTATTGGGCCGGAGCGGTAGCGGCAAGACAACCCTGAGCCGGTTGCTGTTTCGACTCTACGACCCCACTGCGGGGGCCATCCGGCTTTCCGGCCTTCCTATTTCCCAACTACCCCTGGCCGAACTGCGCCGCCATATCGGCCTGGTGACCCAGGACATCCAGCTTTTCCACGCGACAGTTCGCGACAACCTGACTTTTTTTGATGCCGACATAAGCGACGAACACATCATCGAGGTAATCAGAGAGCTTGGCCTCAACCAGTGGTTTAACCGCCTGGAAAAGGGCCTCGATACCCGCCTGGCCCCGACCGGTAACAGCCTATCCGGTGGTGAAGCCCAACTCCTTTCTTTTGCCCGCGTCTTTCTAAAAAATCCTCAGCTTGTCATCCTGGATGAAGCGACCTCGCGTCTTGACCCGGTCACGGAAAACCGGGTGGAACTGGCGGTCAACCGCCTGTTGAAAGGCCGGACCGCTATTATCATCGCTCACCGCCTGGCGACGGTCCAGCGGGTAGACCAGATTATGATCCTGGATAAAGGGCGCATCGCCGAATTTGGCCGCCGCGAGACCCTGGCAGACGACCCGGAAACTCGCTTCGCTAACCTGTTAAAAGTGGGCCTGGAGGATACCCTGGCATGAAGACCTGGCAATATATTGTCCGCCTGATATTTTTCCGGCCTTTTCTCTATTTGCTGTCCAGCCTGACCGCAAGCTTTTTATTTTATGTCTTTCCGCTGGTGCCGGGCCTGATTGCCCAGCAGTTTTTTGACTTGCTTTCTCACGATGCCGCCGCCGACTTCGGCCTGTGGAGCCTGATTGCGGTCTTTCTCGCCGCCGAAATAGGCCGCTTCCTGGCCCTCCTGGGAGCGGTAGCCGCCGAGGGCACCACCCAGATGACCGCCCAGGCGCTTATCAGGAAAAACATTTTCGACCATATCCTGGCCCGGCCCGGCGCAAGTAAACTCCCCACCTCTCCCAGCGAGTCGGTCAGCCGTTTTCGGGACGACCTGGAAAAGTTTACCCACTTCTTCACCTGGACTGCCGACCCGGTTGGGCAGGCCTCGGTCTTTATCATTTCGCTGCTGGTCCTTTCGAGCGTTAGCTTCTATGTCACGGTGATTGTTTTCCTGCCCCTGCTGGTCACGCTCATCCTGGTAAACCTGGTCGGCAAAAGTATCCAGCGTAATCGCCGGGCCAACCACGAATCCATCGGGGACATCACCGGGCTGATAGGGGAAGTCTTTGGAGCGGTCCAGGCGGTCAAGGTCGCCGGGGCCGAGCAACAGGTCTTAAAACATTTCGAGAAATTGAACGAACGCAGGCGCAAGGCCACCCTGAAAGATGTGTTATTCGAGCGTGTCCTGGGTTCGATTTTCTCCAACGCTGCCAATATTGGGACCGGCCTTATCCTTTTGCTGGTAGCCCAATCTATGAAGACCGGCGACTTTAGCGTGGGTGATTTAGCTCTATTTGTATCTTATCTGAGCTGGATTGGCACCGTGACCTCGATGTTTGGTATCTACCTGACCAATTACCGCCAGGCCGGGGTTTCGGTCAACCGCCTGGGCGAACTGCTGGAAGATGCTCCCCCGGAGCGAATGGTCAGGCATGGCATGGTAGCCCTCAACGGCAAAGCGCCCGAATTGCCCGCCATCCCCAGCACCGGGACCGAGCCATTGCGCCAGCTAGAAATACGAAATTTGACCTACCGGCATCCGAGTTCGGGGCAGGGTATCGAAAACATCAATTTTAAGCTCACACCAGGCACTTTCACGGTGGTTACCGGCCAGGTCGGGTCGGGCAAAACCACCCTGGTCAGGACTTTGCTCGGCCTGCTTACACCCCAGGTGGGGGAGATTCGCTGGAACGGGCAGGTCGTGAGCGACCCCGGCTCATATCTCATCCCGCCGAGGGCCGCCTATACACCCCAGGTTCCGCGTCTTTTTAGCGAAACGCTCCGGGACAATCTTTTGCAGGGGGTTCCCGCTGAAAAACCGGTGCTGGAAGCAGCCCTGCGTGACGCCGTACTCGACCAGGACATTTTGACCCTGGAAGAAGGGCTCGAAACAAAGGTCGGGCCCCGCGGGGTTAAGCTGTCCGGCGGTCAACTTCAACGGGCCGCTGCCGCCCGCATGTTTGTCCGTCAGGCTGATTTGTGGGTGGTGGACGACCTTTCGAGCGCCCTGGACGTGGCGACCGAGGAAAGACTCTGGCAGCAATTGTTCAGCCAGCCCAACCTGACCTGCCTGGCAGTATCGCATCGACGGGCGGCTTTGCGCCGGGCCGACCATATTATCGTGCTAAAAGAGGGCCGGGTCGTGGCGGAAGGTACCGCTGGCGAACTCCTGGAAAGCAGCGCCGATTTCCAACAACTCTGGGCGGGTCACCCGGCTTAATGGCCTACCCCACTTTACATTTACCTGACGCTTTAACACAATCATAGATGCTTGCGTTATTACTGTCTGATTTTGATGTTTACCAACAGATTTACAAAGTTTTGTTTTATTCTTACCTTTTTTGTTTATAACTTATAATTAACAGTTAATTAACTGTTTAACTTAGGGATATGTCGTATGCCGTTTGAGGAAGTCGCCCGCCAGGTTGTCGAGGAATTCACCGGACAACCCGTTAGCTCGATAAGACGCTTCAAAACCGGTCTGG
Organism: Chloroflexi bacterium 54-19; assembly: GCA_001898225.1. Taxonomy (GTDB): domain Bacteria; phylum Chloroflexota; class Chloroflexia; order Chloroheliales; family Chloroheliaceae; genus 54-19. The sequence continues at coordinate 33,311 of MKTJ01000046.1, read as the reverse complement.
CCCATTACGTCTACGATGTCCGGTGCGAGGATGGCCACGCAATCGTGGCCCGGTTGGCGCAACCCGGCCATGAAAATAGCCTGGCAGGAGGTGTTTTCTGGTCGGAAAGGCTGCGGCCCCTGGGAGTTCCCTTGCCCGAACTGTTGGGTTACGACCTGACCCGCAGGAAATTCGAGTGCGGCTACATGCTGTTAGAACGACTGCCCGGTCGGGATTTGGGTCTGGTCTATCCAGGCCTGACGGTTGACCAGAAACATACCCTGGCCCGTGAAATCGCCCGTATCCAGGGTATCGTCAATACCTTGCCGCTCGGTCCCGGCTATGGCTATGCTACCGGATATGACGCCGCTTTGAAAACAAGCTGGACCGAGGTCGTTTACGGCGAGTTGGGCAAGCATTGTGACCACATCCGGCAGGCTGGGGTCTTTTCACCCGAAGTAGTAGACCGAATTGAAAGGACGCTGTCCCGCTTCGACGGCTATTTCCAGGGAATCGCCCCGGTCCCTTTCCTGGACGACACCACCACCAAAAATGTTTTGATAGCCAATGGAAAATTGAGTGGGATTGTTGATGTAGACGCAGTATGCTTTGGCGACCACCTGTTCGTGGTCGGCCTGACCAATATGGCCTTGCTCAGCGCCGGTTATGCGACCGATTATATCGAGTTCTGGTGCGAGGAGTTGAACCTTGATGAAACCAAACGCCGGGTTTTGAGGGTCTATACTGCCCTTTTCTGCGTCATTTTTATGGGGGAAATCGGCCAGCGTTTCAACCGGGACGAGCCTATCGCCGCCGACCCTGTCCTGGTCGAACGCTACAAAACTATTCTCGATAACCTTCTGACCGGGCTAGATTAAAACGACCTAAAGGCCGCGCAACCTCTTGGAGCGGCCCTTTTCCGATTCTTCCTCAAGCAGCCCTTCCTGTTCGAGCATATCCCGGATTAAAGCCCGGTCTCCGCCCCGCAGGACGGCCTGTTCGTGGGCCTCCATCAGGGCCACAGGGTAACCCTGTCCGGCGTGATACTGGTTCTGGACCAAACCCAGGGCCTTATCCAGCAAAGCCGGTTCTTCGAGTAGCCAGTCGCCAAACTCAATTCGGGCGATTTCACCGCTATAAGGGGTGTGATAGTAGGTGAAACAGGTCTCAAGCACCTGTTTGTGGGCCTCGCCCGGTTTACGGCCAATCGAGGTCTTAAAGATGGGGCCGCGTTCGCCCGGTTTTAATAGCAGCCGGAACAAATCGGCGTCCACCAGACCGGCCCGCGCAAAGATACCGCCCGGCGTTTGAGACCTGGCTTTACGGGCCTTAACCTTCGGCCCGCCGGTGGAAACTACTTCATCCAGCCCCGACCACAGGCTGGGCGGCAGTTCTTCCAGGTACAGGTTCAAAGTGTTTATAACAACCTGGCTGTGGGCGCTCGAAATATACCCAAATAGCGGTACGCCTTCGTCTTTTTGCTTTTCCAACAGGTAAAAATATTCGTCACGGAGCCGCTTGCCGCCTTCCCCGGTATCGCGGGCGTTGGTCCAGAGCGAGAGCGGCCCGTCCCGCAGAATAAGGTCGGCCCGGAACTGGCGAGCCAACTCCATCCCGGCCCGCAATTCCTCGACCGAGGCCCGCATGTCTATCAACTGGGCCGCGTTTGCCTCGCTGCCTTCCTCGTCCAGCATATCGAAATAGACCAGGGGGAAATTTTCCAGTTCGGCCCCGGCCTCCGACCCGTAACGTAACATCACCAGGCCCAGGTTTATCAGGTGAAAGGCGGCCATCCCGCCGTGGCGGTCTGGTGGCATGGGGCTGCTATCGGTTGCCACGACCGTATAATCCGCCGGGCCGTCCTCGACCGCCTTATTTTCCACCAGAGACGCCGCGGGGCCGGACTCGGCCAGGTAGGCCAGGTTATAGTTGGTCTGGGTAGTGGTCGCCAGCTCGTTCCAGGTGGCCGGGGAACACTCCCGGTAAGCCGCCAGGGCTGCCTGCAAATTATCCTGGCGGTCTTGAATCCGGCGCTGGATGTGGGCGCGCTGGTCGTCCAGTTTGAGGCTAAATTTTAACGGGTCAATCGGCATGAATTTTGAAGAACCCTTCTATCTCATAATGTGGCGGCAAGGCGGTAATCTAGTTTAGATAATATTACACTGCCCGCCCCTAAAAACAAAATTACGGGTGAGATATGTCGCCAGGAGTGAATTACGACCGGGTTGCCCCAGGTTATAACCAGCGCTATTGCGCCAGCCCGCATACCGGGACCGCCCAGGCCCACCTTGACCTAGCCCAGGCCAGCCATCTCGCAAGTGTCCTTGAGGTTGGGTGCGGTACCGGCCACTGGTTGCAGACTCTCAAGCAGTTTGCGGCCTGGTAGTGGGCTGGACCCTTCCAGCGGTATGTTCGAACAGGCCCGGCAACTTGACCCTGAAATCCCCCTGGTGCAGGGCCGGGCAGAACAACTTCCTTTTGGAGATAATCTTTTCGACCTGCTGTTTTGTGCCAATGCCGTCCACCATTTTACCGACCCGGTCCGTTCGTGGTCGAAGCCTACTGTCTGCTGTCCGAATTCCAATCCAACCCCTCCTTCCGGGAAGAATGGCAGGCCGGGACTAACAGCGCTCTCGAAAACGTTATTGCCGAAATCCCGGCTGATTCTTAAATCCACCTCACTCAAAAGTTTAATTCGGGCCGGTTTGACCGTAACTAAATAGGGGTTCAAACGTTAATAATAGTGTACGGAAAGAGAAAACTGTCGTTTCAGCCTTTCTTTCCAGAATCGGAAGCATTTTTGAGGAGAAATTGTACCTCATCTAATCGAATTTTAATCGGTTTCTAATCTTTATTTTAGGTTATAACCAAAAAATTAGTCTTTGGTCCAGGCTGTTGTCCGGGGTTTTTATGGTACAATGGCCCGGAATGTAACCTTGAAAGTGCGGAACCAAATTTTACCGTTGATGTGCAGATAGTTTTTTGTAGGATGGTTCATTAGCATAATGGCAATTAATATAATAAGCCGGGTAAAAAACCGACCAGAAAACCGGGTAGGCATCCTCATGGCTCTGGTTGTTTTTATGTCAGTAGGATTACTGGCCTTTGAAAGCGCGCCGGTCTCGGCGGCTGCTACCAAAGCTCCGGATTTTTCAAACGCTTTGTTCTCGGCTAACTGGAGCCGGACAGATAAACCTATCGTGGATGGCAAAACCTCCCGGAGTTGGTATTGGGGCCCGCAGCCTATTACCGTCGGCTTCATGGAAAGCTATGCCGATTCACCAAATAATAAGCGGGAAGTGCAGTATTTTGATAAAGCCCGCATGGAGGTTAACGACCCGACCAAAGCCACCATCACAAACGGCCTTCTGGTGGTCGAAATGATTACGGGCCGTCGCCAGGATGGGGATAAACTTTTTACCAACGTTGGACCATCCGCTATCCCGATTGCCGGTGACGCCGATAATACCTGGCCGACTTATGCCGGTCTGGCCGGGGCCTACCTCAAACCAGGCAAGTTAAAAGTTGGGGATGCCGTCAATTTAAGCTGGAACCCGACCGGTAGCGCCGATTTTGAAAATTACAAAGACGACCCGGCGACCAAAATCGCGGTCCAGCAAAACGGCCTGGGTATTCCCACCGGTTTCTGGAACTTTCTCAATAACAAAGGCCCTATCTATAACGCGGACGGCAGTACCACCGATGGCACCATCAGCGACTGGCTCTTTAGCACCGGTCTGCCGATAACCGAGGCCTACTGGACCAAAGTAAAAGTCGGTGGCGTCATGAAAGACGTGATGTTCCAGGCTTTCGAGCGCCGCACCCTGACCTATACTCCTTCGAACCCGGACGGCTACAAAGTCGAAATGGGCAACGTTGGCTGGCATTATCTTAGCTGGCGCTACCCGAACGGCGCGCCGACCGTTAGCGATGTGCCGCCGTCTTCCAAGCCGCAGCCGCCGAACACCGTTACCGGCTTGCCCTGGTACGTCGTGACCGGCGATGCCCTGAACATTCGCACCGCGCCGAGTTCCTCCGCGCCGATTGTCGAGCGTACCTCGAACCATCCTTTCTTGCAGCAAGCTGTGAAAGGGAATCACATCCAGGTAATTCGCTCGGTGGACGGTGAAGAAATCGAACCCGATAACAAGACCTGGTACCAGATTTACGAAAGCCCTGACCTGTTTGTCTACAGCGGTTATACCGCGCCCTATACCGTACCCGATTTCCCAAAACCACCCAAGACTTTCACGGGCACCTGGGTAGCGGTGAGTTTGAGCAAACAGATGATGGCTATCTTTAATGGCGACCAGGTAGTGTATAGAACGATGGTGGCGACGGGTATCCCCAGCGACGACCCGACCAAAGACCACCGGACTCCGACCGGCACCTTCAAGATTAACGGCAGCTATCGCCCGGCTTCGCAGACCATGAGCGGCGGGGCCAGCGACAAAGCCGCGCCGGGTTACTACAGCATTGACGACATTCGCAACGTCAGTTACTTCTACCAGGATTACGCGATCCACGGAAGTTACTGGCACGCCAGCTATGGTATTTACCCGCAAAGCCACGGCTGCGTTAACGCGACGGTCTACGATGCCGGGCTTGTCTTCAAGTTGCCCGCCGGTACTACCGTCTACGTCTTCTAGGAGTTTCTAACTCTCCGGAATCAAAAGAGCGCCCCTGGAAAAAGGGCGCTCTTTTAGTTCAATCCATTTATAACTCAAACTGCCAACCAACCATCCAGCTTTTTGAAAGTTTGGGCGGCCCCTTCGACAACAGCTCGGTGAGTTTCAACTGCCGGGTGAGCCTGACCGTAGCGGTTCAGGGCGGCACAAAATTCTTTCCAGCGCGTCCCGACTTTGTCACCATAGCTGTTATAGAAATCGAACCAACCTTTCCGGCCCAATTCAGGCCGTTTCCGCAATTCCCGCCGGATGATTTGCCCACCGAGGGTAGCCCCTTCCAGCACGTACATGCTGCCCAGGACCTGGGCGAGGGCGTTCAATTCGGGCAGGTCCGGGCAGACCGGCAAAGCTTCAATCTCAGTGGCCGAAAAGCCAAGTTTTTCCAGGTCGGAAACCAGGTGAGGTAACTTCCAGCGGGGTGCGGGGTCAAGGTTCAACGCTTCAAATCCATTTTGAGAAGCAATTTGGTTTTCCAGGGGTAAATAAAAGCCATAAAACTTTTGGAGGATGAATTTATAGCGTTCCAGCGATAAGTCTTCGCTTAAAATATCGACCCGGCTTTCCAGGGCTGTGTGCAGTGGGGCGGTTTGTCGTTTCAATTCATTCATAAGCAAGCTCGAATTTACGGTTGGTTGCATTCCCTGGTAATTTTACCTTCCTAATTTAAAAACTTTTCGAGGATGGAAAAGACCCACCGTTACCGGGCGTACCATCCTGGAATCGTTCATATCCAGCACCACCATACCCCAACTCGTTGATACAAAGATACCAACCCAGCACCAACAATAATTCAAATTCATTTTGGTCCAACTTTTCCCCGGTTGTTTCAAGTATGCCGAGTTTTCCCTTTTTGCTAAATTCAAGTTGAAACTTACCCCAACTTTTACCTTCTTCATCCAACCAATCAAATTTTTTAGAACCATTATCTCGCCAGGTAAATTTTTTATTTTCCTGGCCGAACCGCATAACCCCACCGTTGCTCCAACTGGCTTTATAAACCGCTTCTGTTAGACCTGTTTGGATATTTCTTAACAGAATAGTTGTCCGTATTATCCCAACCTGCTTGAGATACCATTTATTATAGGCCGTCTCTATGGTTGTACCAATCTCTTCACGACGGATTACAGCAGCCACTTCTGAATTATTCAGCAACAATTTGGTTTCAGCATAAAAAGTAAAAGGCTGTCTCCAATTAAAGACTACAAGATCACCAGACATCTTCCTAAAAGACCGGAATGAAATTCTTTCCAGCCAGGCTCCTTTTGCTTATTTTATTATACCCATAGGGAAAATTTAAAGCGGATAGTGGAGTTGTTCGATAACCTCGTCTGGGCTGACCGGGCGCGAGGTTGGGATTATCACGATATAAGGCAGAAAATCGTGCCGGGTATAGGTCACACCAAGCTGTTGGAGCCGTTTTTCCATTGGAACCGCCCCATCATCCAGGTTCAACAACACAAAGGCGACCCGCAAACCCGGCTGTTTGATAGCCTGGCTGTATTTCTCAAAACGGTCGAGACCGCCCACCGAAAGGTCGTGATAATCAACGCATTTAACCGCTTCCGCCGAGTCGAGAATGATGCGGTTGCCGACCCAGTGATTGCAGGTAGCGTACTCGATTCCCTGGCTTTTAAGATAATTTATCAGCGGCCCGTTATCCAGTGGCGGCCTTATCTGGGGAAAGTAGGGCGATTGGAAGACCGAGGGGTAGTCCACCCCCCGGTAGAGCCACAAATTCCCGCCAAGTATTGCCACCAATAAAATAATGCCCAGGCCATAGTAAACCCCTTTTTGACGGGTTTCTTTCCAGTTATGTAAAGCCGGGATTTTGCCGGGGAAACTTTCGAAAAACTTTGCAAGGCCCCCACCGACCAGCACCGGCAGGATACTCATGAGGGGCAAGAGATAGCGCCCGGTCGTATCAAGGTCGGTGAAGGCTACGTTCCCGAACCCCCATAAAAGGTACAGGAGAGGCATCAGAAGGGCGGTCAGGAGTAAAAGGTCAACAGGTTTGGATGGGCCAAAGGAGAGCCAGAACCACCCCACCAGGCCCCGCCAGCGTGCCACCACCCAGCCGATAATCGCCAGCGAAAAAACCACGTTCAGGAAAATCCCGATAACCACGGGGGTCACGAACCAGTAGTTAAAAGCGCCGGTTGAAAGCGGCCAGGAATAGCCGAAGAAATGCCCCAGCACATCCAGGGCGGGCTTCTTGTTGGGGTCCGCCGGTTTGAAGTAATAGCCGAGGGTATGCCAGTTCGTCAGCAGATTGTAGAGCCACCAGGGAAAGCTCCCGACAAGAAAACCAAGGATGGTTGCGGCGGCGGTCGGCCTTACGAAAAAGAGTTTATCTTTCAGGAAAAGGAAAAAGATAACCGGCACAAAGAAAAAGAGCGACAGGCCGTGCCCGTAAAAATTCACCCCGGCCACCAGCCCTAACGCCAGCCACAGCAGCCATTCGCGGCGGGTATAGCCCCATTTCCAGGCCTTCTGGTTCGCTTCATCTTTCGGCTTACCCCACAAAATAGCCCCGGCTACCAGTATGAGAAGTTGGCCGCCAAACATCGTTTCGGTCGAGTGGTTGTAGGCCCGCAGGCCCAGGACCGCGAAATAAAGCGAAGGGACAGCCGTAAGGGCGGCGGCAAACAGGCCGGCCTGTTTGCTATCGAGAAAACGGCGACCCAGCAAATAATTTAGCCAGATGAGTCCAAGCGATACCAGAAACGGCAATACCTTCATGCCCCAACTATGAAAGCCGGTCAGGTAGTAGACCATGGCCGTGAAATAGGCTTCGGTGGCGGCCATGTAAGGCTGGCCGTAGGTAAAAGCCGGGAACTCCCCCTTTTGAATGTCGAGGGCCATTACGCCGGTCAGGGCTTCATCACCGTCCCCGATTCCGTGCGACTTAAAGAGGATATAGAGCCGCAGGACCGCCCCGGCCAGCAAAATCAGGCTCAAGGTCAACCCGGCCCAATGCGTCCGCGCCCAAAGGGCCAGCCCCCTTAAACGTTGAACGTTCGCCCATAAAGGGCGCGTTGAACGTGGCTCCTCAGTTGTAGTTTGTTGTAAGGGTGTGGAATGGGCGTTAAACATATTGGAGATTCAAACTGCTAGAAATTACCGGATAGGAGATTTTTTTGTTTTTCCGTTTAACGTTGTTTCGTGCCCTTTAGGGCAAACGTTTAACGGTCAACGTACTTCTGAACCTTTTGCCAGGCTTTGTAGAGGGGGCGATTGTAGGGCAGGTCAAAGGCCCCGGCGTACCGCACGACCTCTCCACCAAAACCCTGTTTGAAACGATAGACCCCCCACAAATCTTCGCGGATGTTCTTCTGCTCTAGCTTGTCGTTTTCAAGTTCGACCCCGGCCTTGCCGACTTCTTCGGGAATACCCCAGAAGTCATAATATTTTGCCCCTTGCTCCTTCGCCCAAAGCATTGCGGTCCATTGAACCAGGTAAGTCGGCATATCGCGGCGGTCTTCATCGCTGCTTGCTCCGTACAGGTAAGCTGATTCCTCACCGAAAGCAAAGGCCACGGCTGCGGCGAGTACTTTTCCTTCTTTTTCGGCCAGGACTACCGCCGCATTACCCTTTGGCGAGTTCTTGAAGATTTCCCAGGCGTCCCGGTAGTAAGATGCGGTGTGTACCCCAAACTTATCGCGCTGCCCGGTTACGACCATAAGCTGGTAGAAAGTACCAAAGTCGGCAGGTTCGGCCAACCGGCAGGTTATACCTCGCTTACGCGCTAACCGTATATTGTAGCGGTGTTTATGATCCATCCGGCCCAATAAAGTGCCCGGTTGTTCCTTTTTAGCGTCCAAATCACCCAATGGGCCGGATAAATCCACTCGAATAGTGCTGACAGGCTGGATATGTTCGCTTGAAACCTGGAAACCGTACCGCTCCGCCAGTAGAGCAGCCAGGGCCGGGTCTTCCAATTCGTTTGGCTCGATTTTCAGGTAGAGAGCGTGGTGTTTGCGGGTGGCCTGCCGGATAACCCGCACCAGTTCATCGGCAACCGGGCGGTCCTGCCAGTCCACCACCGGGCCTTTTGGCACGTAAGCCAGCGCGACCCCGGCCACTTCCCGGAAAAGAATCTGCGCCCCGGCCAGGGGTTTACCATCGGCATCGCTCACCAGGACGCGCTCGACGGGCCAGCGATGCTGCGCCTTAAATTCGCCCCAGGCCCAGCTTTGCAAAAGGTGGCCCTTCGGGTGCCCGGAAACAAAACTATCCCAGCGGTCCCGGTAATCGGGCCCGGCCAGGATAGTCGAAGTCAACTGAAGTTCAGCTTGCACCAGGTTAGTTTCCTACCCCGTGCGGCAAGCTGATATAGGGCATGTTCTGGTGCTGGTTGGCAAGCTGCCGTTCCAGGTCCAAATTCATGTTAGGAGTCCGGCAACCACCGTTGCGGAAGATGTCAGGAATAGTCGAAATTTCGGTGAAATGGTCCACCAGGTTTATCAACTCGTTCGAAGTGCTGATGCCGAAGCTGACCAGTTCGAAGCGCACCCCTTTATCCTGGATGGCGCGGACCAACCGGGCGAAGTCGCCATCGCCGCTGACCAGTACCGCCACGTCAATGTTCTGCGCCAGCAGCATCATGTCCACGGCGATTTCGATGTCCAGGTTTGCTTTGATACGCCCGGTATCGTACTTGTGAATGTCCTTGCAGATAACCTTGTAACCGTTCGCGCTTAGAAAATCAATGAATTTCTTCTGGCTGTTGTTGTCAGGGTCAATGCCGGTATAAGCGCAGGCTCGGATTAAATCACGGCCCCTGGTCGCGTAATCCAGCAGGCGGCAGTAATTAACTTCCACCCCGGCGCTTTTAGCTGAATAAAACAAATTGGAAACGTCTACGAAGACGCCTACATTTTGTCCCATAATTCCACCTCGCTCTTACTGTAAATAGGTCTAAAAATGTCGATTCTCTTGTAAAGAAATTTGTTAAAAAACCGGCGATTAAGAAAAACCCTTTTCTTAATTATGGTCAGTTCCCGTTGGCCAGTTGGCGCTGGATAACCTCACCCAGGATTCGAAGCCCCGGGTCAATTTTATCCACCGTCAGGTGGCTAAAGGCCAACCGGATAGTGTTTTTACCTTTGCGGCTCGCAAAACAGGCCGGACCTGGTGTATAGTTGACGCCTGCCGCAATAGCATCTCGTAACATTTTAACAGTATCTACGCTTTCAGGCAACTCCAACCATATAAAGAATCCACCCTGGGGCGTATTCCAGCGTGCGCCATCCGGCATGTAGCGTTCCAGTCCCGCCAGGGTCCGGTCGCGTTTGCGCCGGTAAATATCCCGTAATTTGAGAATATGCTTTTCCAATCGGCCATCTTTAGCATACTGGGCCGCGATATTCCCGGCAAATGGACTGGTCCCGCCGTCTACCTTCAGGGCAGCTATCCGGCTGACGATAGCGGGCGGACCACCAATCCAGCCAAGACGCAAGCCCGCCGCCAGCACCTTCGAGAAAGTGCCGCAGTGCAGGACCATATCGTCCTCGTCGAGGGTCCAGAGCCAGGGCGGCACTTCCCCTTCGTAGATTAGCCCGGCGTAAGCGTCATCTTCCAGAATCATAACCTGGTGCTTTTTCGCCACTGCCAGCAGGGCCTTGCGGCGTTCCAGGCCGAGGGTGACCCCGGTCGGGTTCTGGAAGGTCGGGATAGTGTAGATAAACTTGACCCGCTTGCCGTCCGCTTTCAGGTCCGTAATAAGTTTATCCAGTTCTTCAATGACGATACCTTCATCGTCGAGAGGGGTTTCGACCACCTCGGCCTCGGCGTTCAGGAAGGTCCGTACCGCCCCTAAAAAGGTCGGCGCTTCGACGATAATGTAATCGCCCTTGTCAATCAACAACTGGCAGACCAGGCCCAGCGCCTGGCTGGACCCGACCGTAACCAGCAGGTTCGCGGGCGTAACCGTGCGTTTCTGGTCGCGTCCGATAAAATCAACGAGGTAGGCGGACAGGGGACCGGGGGCACCGTACTGCAACGCGGCAGGGGCAGCCTGGCTCATCACCTCGGCGGCGGCCTGGCTTAAATCCGCTGCCGGGAAAGATTCCTCGTCCGGCAAGCCGTAGCTAAAAGAGATAACACCTTCCGCCCCGGCCATATTGATAGCCTGGGGTAAAGTTGCGGCCCGGTGAGCCAACAGGTCCTGCGTCCAATCCGTGTTATGGGTTGCGGTATCGGTACTCAAGTTTAACCTCGTCGTTTCTATTAACGGTTCCAGTAAAAAATTAGCGATTGTTCATTACATTGAGCGGGTTGTTGGCGAACGAAAGCTCGGTCAAGGCTTCGTTAGCGGCGTTCGCCAGGGCTTCATCGTCGCTGTTCGCCAGCGCTTTGAGGGTCCGGCTAGATTCGGGCCCGCCAATCTGCCCTAAAGCCCAGATTGCCGCCAGCACCACTTCCCGGTCGTGGTCTTCCACCAACCGGATAACCGGTTGGGTCAGTTCGTCGGCGCTCATTTCCCCGGCAGCAGTCGCGGCCTCGTAGCGCAGAGAAGGCTCGGTACTGGTCAGCTCTTTGCCGATTTCAGGTATCCAGCGTTTATTTATAGAGCGGCCCATAGCCTTGAGGGCGCTGGCTTTGACCAGGTCGTCATCACTGTTATAGGCGTCCTGGATGGCCCGGATGACCCGGTCGTCGGTGCCGAAGTAGCCCAGGGCTTCCAGGGAACGTCGGCTGACGTAGGTATCTTTGGCGTTAAGTTGCTCGAAAAGCCCTTCGCGCAACTTCTTAATCCAGCGGTCATTAATTTTGCCGGTTTCGGCCAGGTAGGCGAAATTGCTCAGACCGAGGGCCGCTTTCTCGCGGACGGTGCTGTCCGGGTCTTTCGCCACCAGTTCGAGCAGTTTATTCAACCAGTCGCGACTTTCATCTTCCCAGAGACCCTCGATAGCCTTGCCGCGCACCTGGGCGTCCTCGTCTTTCACGAGAAAGAAAAAAGCGCTGGTAAAATCGAGGCTGATGTTGTCTTCGGTCAGTTCGACCAGGGCCGTCACAATCTTGCGGCGGCGGTCAACTTCCAGGGCGGGCCAGACCATTTCAAACCGGGCCTGGTCTTCCGGCGTCATATTCGAGAAGGCCGGGAGCGACCCGGTGGATAAAGCTTGTTTGGGGTCAATTATTTTAGCCAGGCTTTCCTGGAAATTAATTTTTTCTGCCACTTGTTTCCTCTAAATAATTTTAATAATTTACTGAATAACTATTTACTATTGGCCTTTTCTCGGTAGTCCAAAACCAATTTCTGGACACTCTCAACGATTAGTTTCACGTATTCGGGATAGGATATAAGGGTAAAGTGCTTTGCCCCATCGACCTTAAAATGGGTGCTGTTGGTCGAGAGGGCCGCAATTTCACCCTGAAGGACATGCCAGCTTTTTATAAAACTCCCTTTCGGTAGGGTCGCGCTGAAAACAACAATTGGTATATCCCCAAGCGGGCGAAGATTGGTAGTCTGGGCCAGGGCCGTACCAATCACTTTATATTCACCGGCCACCCCCTGGATATGTTTGGGTGATTTCATGTTGGCCCGAAACTGGGCCAGATTTTCGGGCTGTAAATTTTGCAAATCCTTTTGCATACCCTTATAGACCGACTTCAACAGGGGCTTACCGATACCAGGCGTGCCAATAACCTTAAAAAGGAGATTGGTTGAGAGGCGGATTCCGGCAGCTACTCTTTTATTTTGTTCCGGGTGAGAAGAGTCTACAAAGACCAGACCGGCCACTTCGTCAACAAACCGGGCGGCAAAGTGCCGGATGTAAATACCGCCAAACGAATGACCCACCAGGATATAGGGACCAGGAATACCGGCTTTTTGCAGCAAAGTGTGGAGTTGTGTGGCTACCTCCGGTCCATCGGTCGGAACGCTGCCGGGTTCACTTTGACCCAACCCGGCCCGGTCGTAGACAACTACTCGCGTGAATTTGCTAATACCTTCTTCGAGCAGACCGTAAATTTCGTGAGAGGCCCCGGTACCGAGTTCAATAATAACCGTGGGGCTGCCTTCGCCGCTGGTCCGGTAGAAAAGGCGGTGGCCGCCTACATCTATTAGCAGTCCTTTATCCTGGTTATCCTGAGAAAATTCTGTTGTTGAAGTTGAATTCTCTTGAGTATTCATAAAGGTGCGCTCCGTCCTCTACCCAGGTCTCCCGTTACATCCTTCAGGCCATAACCCTTTGAGTGGTTACCCATAAAACTTGCTCAAGGGTATAGCAATCCCTATTTTACCTAGGACTTCTACCCGGCAAATCTGTAGAAAATCAGACCTGGGACGTATTTAACCCATATATTTTAACATGGCTGGCAAGTTTTCAGCCTCGGTCAAAACACCTATTCTAAAAATCAAATCCGGGGGTTTTGCAGGTCGCTTAAGCATGCAGGGTTTTTTCAAACATTTCGGCCCAAAGGTTTTTCTGAGCGAACAAACGGATGGCGATTTCTTAAAAATTTCACCATCCGTTCTTTTAATTTAGGTTCCCACGTTCAACGTTTAACGTGATGTTACCGGTAATTTAAATCGTCCGGGGTCTTGGGAATATCAGGGTTATTATTGGGCTGGTTATAGTTAGGGCCGGGATTAGGATTTGGATTTGGCCGGGAAGCCGCCGGTTCCTGGGGCCGGGCCGGAGCAGGGGCCGGTTGGGGCCGGGGAGGCGTGGGGGCATCCGCCGGGACCACCCGCGTTACCTCGATAATACAGTCCGTGGCAACCGCAGCGATAGCTCCAACAGCGGCAATAGGTGGGGCCAGTAACGCCCCGATAGCCGCCCAGGCCACCGGGATGTCCAGTAAGACCCGATCGCCCTGGCGAATCCGTAGACGCCGGACTTCGCTTTCTTTAAGAAGGCGCTCGACCTCACTGACCAGATTTTTGCTGTTTACTCGGATTTCTTCCACGAATTCTTTGGAATTATTGCCCCATTCTTTGGTGCTGCTATTGACTTTTTCGCTGGCGTTTTTGGTCCAGGAACGCCAATCTTTAAAATTTCCGCCCATCGTCCTTGCTCCTTTTAAAACCTCTTTAATATATTTCAAAAATTCCCGTTCAATTTGTTGTCAAAATTTATTACGCACCGGACCGTAAATAGTTACAACATCACTAATTTGCGCTCCGGGCCAAACTCTTGCAAAATACGGCTTACTTTCTGCATAAACAGGTTGAATCAACCTGGCGCGGTGCGTTACAATAGGCTTTTGCCGGTTTGGCGAGGGCCGCCAGGTTAAATAATCAAAGGAGTGAGCGTCTATATGTCCGATAGCCGGATGCATCTTGCCTTATTCGGACCGCCGGGAGCCGGGAAAAGCACCCAATCAAAGTTTTTGCTCAAACGGTGGCCGATTGTATCGCTTTCCACCGGCAAAATGTTGCGCGAAGAATCCGCTGCCGGGACCGAGTTGGGCCTGAAGGTGCGGGACTTACTGGCGCGGGGCGAACTGGTCGATGACGAGACCATGATTGCGACTATTCGTAAATGGCTCGAAAATTTACCACCCGACAAAGGTTTTCTACTGGACGGTTTCCCCCGGACTATCCCCCAGGCCGAAGCCCTAGACAAAATCCTGGAGGAACTGGACCGGCCCCTGACCGGTGTGGTGAACCTGAAATTGAGTGTTTCGGAAGCGGTTTACCGGCTGGGGGGCCGCCGGATTTGCTACGGGGCCGGGCCGGAAGAAATCATCCATATCAACGACGAGGAAGCGGTGGACCGCTGCCTGGCGCGCGGCGGCTTACTCGTGCAGCGGGCCGACGATTTGCCAAACGTTATCGTCAAAAGGTTGAACGTTTACGAGGGCGAGACCGAGCCGCTCCTGGCATACTACCGGCCCCGTAATATTGTCCAGACCGTGGACGCTTCCGGCGACCCTGAAGTGGTGGCCCAGCGTATCGTAGCCGGGTTCGAGAAAAAACCGGCCTAGATAACCCTGCCCGGCAATATGAGCTAATCGTTTTAGCCATACTGCCGGGTTTTTTATATAATTCTGTATAAACCCCTTTTTAAAAACTGTGCCTCCTCACCCCAATCCCTAAAATTACCTACTTACTTCTACCTCGAAGTGAAATAGATCACTCAACCAAAAGTGAAATGCGTCACTTTGCCTTAGGTGGTTTTACAGATGTTCCAAATCACCTGAAAAGGTACACTTATTTCACCGGGCCGGTTAGTCACGGTCCGAATATAAAAAACACAAACATAATAAAAACAAAGTATTTAAAAAGAAGTATTAAGAAAGTTCGGCTGACATGCTGGGTATCCCAAACACAAAGTTAGCTTATATAAAGAATAAATATAGTAAAACGGCTTATCAACAAAAACCTTCGGTTACGTCTAACCCGGTAAAGAAGTTCAACAACTACGCCATCCAACGCCTTTGCCGGGTGCCGCGCAGCCTGAAGGACCAGACCCCCGCCGCTTACGGGCTTGCTTACGAAGAAGTCAGCTTCGCAAGCGCCGACCAGATTCAGCTTAAAGGCTGGTTTGTCCCGGCCCCGGAAAGCAATATCACTGTCATCGTCGCCCACGGTTATCGCTCGAACAAGAGCGGCAACCTGGCCTTCGCCGGTTGGCTCCAGCAAGCCGGTTACAACGTCTTTTTGCCGGACTTCCGGGGACACGGCCAGAGCGACGATGGCAAAGGCACTTCAATCGGTATTATGGAGCGGTTGGACCTGCACGGCGCGGTAGCTTATCTGCAAGCGCGTGGTCAGGAGAACATCGCGGTGCTGGGCACTTCGATGGGAGCGGCGGCGGCCATCCTGGCGGCAGCCGAAAACCCGGCTATCAAGGCGGTCATCGCCGACAGCGCCTACGCCCAGTTGTACCGTTCCATCCATACCCAGGTAGCAGTAACCTGGAAAATTCCCCGCCTGGTGGCCTGGCCGGTAGCCCATTATCTCTACCGGGTCATCGCGCACCATCACGGGTTCGACGCCAGGGCCCTCCACCCCGTTAACGCGGTTGGTAAACTGGCCGCCGGGTCGCTCTTGCTGCTACACGGCGAGGCCGACAGCCTGACCGAGGTGGTAAACAGCCAGATGTTACAGGCCCGCGCCCAGCAGCCCTGCGAACTCTGGACCCTACCCGGTGTCGAGCATACCAAACTTTTCAAAGCCCGCCCGGATGAATACAAAAGTCGGGTGCTGGCCTTCCTTTCAACGGTAAAATGGAGCGGTGCGGCAGCAACCTTGCCCGCCGAACCAGACCCGGTTGTTCCAAAATTATTAAAAAATATCACTTATAAAAAAGAATTGCTGGCAGCCTGATTCATTAGCTGGCAAACCACCATCATAAAAATCCATTATTTAAAAAAAGTCCTTTATTCAGGAGGAACAACCGTGTCTACCGTTGAAAGGTCGGAATTTCCCCAGGTTACTGCTGCCGATGATGCCGTTTTTAAAACAATTGTCTTTAGCCCCCTGGCAAAACCGACCCTGAGCGTCCAGTACCACAACGCCACCCGGCATTATACCCTGGGTGCGCCACAGTTGACCATCGGACGGCATTCCAAAAACGATATTGTCATTCCCATTGAAACCGTTTCCCGGCAGCACGCCCTCCTGACCCTGACACCCCAGGGTTATTACCTGACCGACCAGAATTCGAGCAACGGGCTGCTATACCAGGGCAAACGGATTCCCTCGCGCCAGCTTGTAGACGGTGACGTTATCCGGATCGGGGACGAACTGGGCAACCTGGCGACCCTGACCTATCACGACCACTCTCGCCCGGCAGTAACGAGCGTCCAGGAGGTCAAACTTTCCCCGGTTACGCCGTTTGTTACAATTGGCCGGACCTCGGATAACGCCTTGCGACTGAACTATCCCCAGGTTTCGGGGCATCACGCGGTCATTCGCCGGGAAGGGCCCCAGGCCGTAATTGAAGACCTGGGCAGCACCAACGGCACTTTTGTGCGGGGGCAGCGTCTCCACCCGCGCCAACCGGTCGCTATCCAGCCGGGCGAAAAAATCCAGGTAGCCGGGTACCAACTGGTCTTCCAGGGCGACCTGGTGGCCGAAACCCCCGGTAACACCATTCGGATTGACGCGGTCGGCCTGAGCAAATCCGTCAACAAGGGCAACCTGGTCCTCTTAGATAATATTTCGCTGACCATCCAACCCAAAGAATTCGTGGCGATTGTGGGCGGGAGCGGGGCGGGTAAATCGACCCTGATGGACGCCCTCAACGGCTTTCGCCCCGCCTCGCAGGGACAGGTCCTGGTCAACGGCCAGGATACCGAGGAAAACCCCGACCTGCTGCGTAACAGCCTCGGCTACGTGCCCCAGGACGACATCATTCACCGCAACCTGACGGTCGAGCAAGCCCTTTACTATGTGGCGAAACTCCGCCTCCCCAAAGACACCCCCGACGCCGAAATCGAAAAGCGGTTGGTCGAGGTGCTGGAAGATGTCGAGATGACGGCCCGCCGTAAAGTGGAGGTCTCTCGGCTATCGGGCGGGCAGCGCAAACGAATTTCGATAGCGGTCGAACTTTTAGCCAAGCCGAACCTCTTTTACCTTGACGAGCCGACCTCGGGCCTCGACCCGGGCCTCGACAAACGCATGATGTTCCTGTTGCGGCGGCTGGCCGACCAGGGCCGGACGATTATCCTGGTTACGCACGCCACCAGCAATATAACGGTCTGTGACAAGGTGGTCTTTATGGCCCCCGGTGGGCGGCTGGTCTTCTTCGGTTCGCCGCAGGATGCCCTCACCTTCTTCCAGGTCAAGGAGTTCGCCGACATCTACAGCACCCTGGAGCAGAACCCCGACAGCGCCGTGCAGTGGGCCGAGAAGTTCAGGCAGTCCGAATACTATCACCGCTACATCGGCGCGCCCCAGGCGGCCCTAGCGGCTACCCAACAACACCAACCGCAAATTGCGGCGGCTAAAGAAGTTAAGGCCAGGAAAGTAAAATCTGCTAGCGCACAGGCCAAAGTATCGGGCTGGCGGCAGTTCTGGATTTTAACCCGCCGCTACGTCCAGCTTATGAGGCAGGACCGGGTAAATTTACTGGTACTGCTGTTGCAAGCGCCGATTATCGGCCTGGTGCTGGCCCTTGTGGCCGGGGATAACATTTTCCAGGCCGGGAAAGCGCCTATCCAGACCCAGCGCGTCCTTTTCATCCTGGCGATTGTGGCCGTCTGGTTCGGCACCAGCAACGCCGCCCGCGAACTCACCAAGGAAAACGCGATTTACCTGCGGGAACGGCTGGTCAACCTGAAAGTGCTGCCCTACATCATGTCGAAGGTGGCGGTCCTCTCGGTGTTGAGCCTTATTCAGAGCGTGACCCTGATTGGCATCGTGATGCTGCGCTGCGGCGTCCCGACGACCGGGGCTTTTCTCCCGGCGCCCCTGGAACTGATTATCGGCACCTGGCTGACCACGATGGGCGGGGTCGGGATGGGTCTGCTGGTTTCGGCCCTGGTCAGCAACACCGACAAGGCCGGGAGCATTGTCCCGATTTTGCTGGTGCCTCAAATCATCCTGGCCGGGTTGATTTTCCCGCTGGAAGGTCCGAGCCAGTATCTTAGCTATGTGACCATCTCGAAATGGTCCATCGAAAGCCTGGGTACCTCGGCCAACCTGAACAACCTCTACTACAACACCATCCAGACCGCCGCCGCTGCCGCCGGGGTAAGCGTCGAGCAGGCCGCCAAGACCATCACCGGGCCGTTCGACCCGAACAACTACGACGATAATCCGAGCATCACCAAGGATTATTCCGGCAATGTCCAGCTTGATAGCCGCCGCGACCATCTACTCGGACGCTGGGGTGGCATGGTCGGAATGTTCCTGGTGCTGCTGGCTCTGACGACCTTCTTCCAGAAGCAGAAGGACCGGGCCTGGACCAAACGCTAACCCTTTTTGATAATTTAACAGCCACATCAACCACAAAAAGAACCCGCTAACCACAAGGCTAACGGGTTCTTCTATTTGTCCGGTTCATCTTTCTTCTGTATGCCTGGTGCGCTATTCTTCCCCGTCGTCTTCGTCGTCAATGTTGGGGGTCAGACCATCGAGGAAGGCGGAAAAGTTCGGGGCTAAAAGGTAGAGATTCTCGTAGGGCGGCGTCTCGCCAATTCCTTCGTGGTCCCAGAAGTAGATTGCCCCGTAATCCGACCCACCTATCGAAAGGCAAACCTGGTTCCCACCAGGGTCGGTGCCGATTGGGATAATATTAGAGGGCATTCTTCCCCGGTAGGTTTCAAAACACCAGGCAAGACTGGAATATTTGGGCTCTTTGTATAACCCGTAAAATTTAGCAAGAATATCGTCGCCCTGGCTCTCGTTAATAAAGAAGACTTCGGGGTCAGGCTCCCCGCCGTTGTGGGCCAGCAGAAAAGCGCGATAATCTTCCGGCAACCGGGATTTTATCAGGCTCTCAAATTCCCTGACATCCGACTCAGAGGCCGGGCCAAATTTCTTTGATTCCAGGATTACCGTTGGCATCTTTCCCCCAGTTTATTTGAACTCGGCGTCCAGTTCTTTCTCAAGTTGCAGGATACGGTCGCGCTTGGCCTTGGCCCTTTGAATCCGGTTGTGTTCTTCAGGGGTGGTCGCCTGGAGCGGCGGGACCGGGGTCGGCTGGCGGTTTTCGTCGAGGGCCACATAGACGACCTGGCTCGAACAGATGCGGCGTAATTCGCCCGTCCCCAGGCTTTCGGCCATCACCTCGACCCCGACCTCCATGCTTGTCCGGCCCACGTAATTCATCTGGCAGTGGATATGGACCACGTCCCCGATATAGGCCGGGGCGATAAAGGTAAACTGGTCGATACGCTTGGTCACGACCGGACGCCGCGAGTGTTTGATGGCGACAATCGCCGCCGATTCGTCCACCATC
The DNA here is from genome assembly GCA_001898225.1 of Chloroflexi bacterium 54-19. Taxonomy (GTDB): domain Bacteria; phylum Chloroflexota; class Chloroflexia; order Chloroheliales; family Chloroheliaceae; genus 54-19. The sequence goes on along the minus strand of MKTJ01000046.1, from coordinate 13,783 downwards.
CGCATAATCACCCCACCGTGGACATTACCGTGATTATTGCTGTCGAGGACCTCCATCAGGCGGCTGGTGGTAGAGGCAGTTTCGGCGGCGGTTTTCGGCACGTTTATATCGGCGGGTACGGCGGCGGGCCGGTTTACATTCCAGAATGGTGACTGCATTTTTCTTCTCCCCGGTTGTTCTAAACCAAAACTAAAATTCTAATTCTCATGTTATAATATAGGGGTATTATAGCGGTTGGAGCGCGCCTTTCCAACTCGATATAAAAACCCTTAGTTTTAAACACTGGAAACCGGATGCACTCCCCCAAATTTTTAAACCTGCCCCAGCACGAATGGAATAAAACGGAACTGGCCGAACTGGAAACCCTGAACCGGGCGATTGATAGCTGCACCCTCTGTCCCGACCTCGGCTACCAATCTTACCCCCGCCCGATAGACCGGGGCGCGGCCAGCAAACGGTTCTGGCTCATCGGTCAGGCCCCCGGCTTTACCGAGGGGGAACGTCAAATCGCCTTCGCGGGACAGGCCGGGCGCAAATTGATGCAATGGTTCGCCGGGGTCGGCCTGACCGAGGAACAGGTCCGCGACTACTTTTATCTTTCGGCTATCAATAAATGCTATCCGGGCCGGGCCGCTGGCGGCGGAGGCGACCGCAACCCTTCTCCCATCGAGCGAACTTTGTGCCGCCCGTATCTCTTGCAGGAACTGGCCCTCATCCGTCCAAAACTGGTTATCCTGGTGGGGAGCAGCGCTATCAAAGAAGTTTACGGCGAAAAGGTCAAACTGGAAGAAATTATCGGCCAACCCCGGCAAATGACCCTGGGTGAGTTAAAGACCCGGCTCGAAATGCGCCTGAAAAAAGCGGGCGAACCCCATTCTGCGAAAATAAGCCTGGCCCAAGTGAATTTCGACCCGGCGGCCCCGGTCACGGTCTTCCAACTGCCCCATCCCAGTGGAGCCAGCACCTGGCTCAATTATCCTCAAAATAAGGCTTTACTCGAACAGGCGCTCCGCCAACTCAAAGGGCATCTGGCCGGGTTGTTATAGCCCTGCCTTTAAGAAAAGCGGTTACACTCCTTGCGGACATAGCGAAGAAACCGGACCGCCTGGAAAGCCCGGAATACTTTTGAAGTATAGAGGCTGGGAGCGTCCGGCTGTTCACGTAGATTAAGGGCTTCCTGGACCAACGGGTGCCATTTTGCGGGTAGATTTTTGAGGGCATAGCGCCCGGCCCCACTTTTCGAGGTGATGTCGTTTTCCCGGAAAGTATATAGCTGGCGTAAACTTCCCAGGACCGCCCATTCGATACCCCAACCGGTCAGGAGTTGGGCCATGCGGCCCGGTTTGCGGGTGTAGCTGGCCCAATAGGTGTTCTGGTTTCGATACATCCCGGCCAGGAGGGCTTGCCAATCCACTGAATAGCCGAGGCTATGCGCTTCCGGCCCTTTCAGGGCAATCCCCTTTTCCTTTAGCAGCCACCATGTTACATCGTTTAATTCGAAAGTGCTTTCAAGCGTTATTTTGCCCATGTGCTGGTTGAGATAGGGCAGCACCACCTTTGCCGGGTCTGCCTGGCCGGGCCATTCCAGGAAAAGCCCTTCGACAGGCCAGCGCCGGTATTTCTGGTGCAAAGTATCGTGAATATTTTGGAGTTCTGTCAGGTCGCGAGTGGTCCAGCCCCGGTTGAGAAAAGCGACAAAATCAATATCGCTCAGCCGCGCGTTAAAAGCGTCCAAAGCCAGGGAACCTTGCAGGTAAAACCCACCAACCAGGCCGGGCAGTTTTTCTTCCAGCAGGGCCAGGTATTCGTCCAGTAAAGGTCTTACAACTTCCGGTAAAGTCGCGGTCATTTCTTAATACTCCCCATTTAGAGATGTTTTAGAAATATTTCAAAATAAAACCGGGTTGTCCGTTAGGAAGCCGAACAACCCGAAATCTTAATCTTAAATTTATAAGGGCCTAAAACGGACCTGGTTCCTCCTGAAGACTCAAACAGGCAAAACGTCGTTCAGGCTGTTTTCAGTGGCGTTATTGATTGCGTAATTCTTGACGAGTTCCAGGAAAGCCTTGGCGGGCCGGGTCATTTCCTTGTCTTTGTGGTGAGCGTAAATAAAGGTCCGGCCCACCTCGACTCCTTCAATATTCAGGGCATAGAGCCTGCCTGCTTCGAGCTCACGTTTGACCGACAGGGCCGGGACGATGGCCGCCCCCAGGCCGATTTCCACGCTCCGTTTGATAGCTTCCAGGTTCGCCATAATAAGATACTGTTCGGGGTGGACGTGCCCGGCGTCGAGCATCCTCTCTACAAAGGCCTGCAAGGCCGAACCGCGCTCCCGGATAAGAAGCGGACGGTTACCGATGTCGCCCAGGCCGACCGAGGTCCGTTTCTCGGTGACCCAGGGGTCTTCGGAATTCACGACCAGGATTAGTTTATCTTCGAGGAACGGGTGCAGTTCCAGGAGCGGGTGTGCTTCAATCGGCGAGCCTAACAGCCCCAGGTCAACCTCATTTTTTAACAATTTGTGGGCGAGGGTTTCGCTGTTGCCGAGGGTAATATCGAATTTGACCGGCGAAAAGCCGCCATTCTGGTTGGTGGTATTGGGACCGGCCTTATAGGACATATTGAAACGGCGGAGCAGTTCGGGCAGTACGTAGGTTGCAAGGGTAACACCAACACCAAGCGCCAGTTTCCCGGCGGAAATTCCGGCAGCTTCGCGGACGGCCAGTTCGGCTTCCTGGGCCATATTGAGCAGGGCGGCGGCCTTGTTGTAAAGCACCTGGCCCGATTCGGTCAGGTAAACTTCTTTTGCCAGGCGTTCGAACAGGCGCACTTTCATTTGCCGTTCGAGGGCCTGGATTTGCTGGCTGACGGTCGGTTGGGTTAAATAGAGCGCTTCGGCTGCCCGAGTAAAACTACGCTGGCGAGCCACTTCACAAAAGATTTGCAGTTTTTGGAGATCTAGACTAACCATTAATTGTGAGGCTTTCTCTGGTGGAAATTCCTTTTTATTATTTTCCCAATCATTATAATTGAAAACAATTATAGCACGCCCTTTTCCAAATTAAAAGAAGACCTATTTTGCTGCGCGGGCTACCGTAATAGCCTGCGTCTGCTATAATGAGCTAAACCCAGGTTTGAGCGGTGAGTAAAATGATTCTTTAAATACGGAGGAACAGACAAAGAATGTCTATAGCCGAAAGCCAGAAAGTTAAAGTTGTAATTGATAGCACGGCGGATTTACCTCTTGAAACCATTAAGGATTTAGACCTGGATATGGTTCCCCTCACCGTTTTGATGGGGGACCAGCAGTACCGGGACGGTATGGATATTACCAGTACCGAGTTTTACAAACGCCTGCCCGGCCTGAGCAAACTGCCTACCACTTCCCAACCGTCACCGGGTCTCTTTTTGAAAGCCTATGAGAAAGCGGTAAACGCCGGGATGTCGGTTATCTCAATCCATTTATCGGCCAAGTTGAGCGGCACCTACGCGAACGCCGTCGTCGCGGCCCGCAATTTTCCCGAGGGTCAGGTCCGGGTCTTTGATACCCAGCAGGTCAGCGCCGGGATTGCCTTTTTCGTCTGGACCGCTGTCGAGATGGCTCGCGCCGGAAAGACCATTGATGAAATCGAAGCGGAAATGATAAAAATGCGCGACCTTGTCAAAATCATCGCGGTGGTGGATACCCTCGAATATCTGCACAAAGGTGGCCGGATTGGAGGTCTGCGCAACTTCCTCGGCTCGCTCCTGAGCGTTAAACCTATCCTGCAACTGAAAGATGGCGAGGTCCAACCGCTCGAACAGGTCCGCACCCGCAACAAAGCCCTGCAACGGGTGGCCGAACTGACCAAAACAATGGGACCGCTTGACCGCCTGGCGATTTTACATGGGGCCGACCCGGTCGGCGCGAACACCCTGGCCGACCTGATTGCGCCCTATTTCCCGAAAGAAAAAATGTATATTTCCGAGATTGGGCCGGTTATCGGTACCCACGCCGGGCCAGGCGCAGTGGGCGTCGGTATACAAAAAGCTCGTTAACCCTACTACGTCAGGCAAATGGCATTAGACATCGAAAAACTGGAAAAAATTATCCGGTTGGAAATGGCCGACCAATACCAGGACCGCAAGGTTTACAGGGGCCTGGCGGCCTTTATTCATAACTGGACCCGCGAGGCCATCACCAAAAACCCCTCGCCGGGTGAAGCCGCCCTGGTCGAAAAGGTTGCCGATAACCTGACCGATTACGCCCAGATGAGCGTCCTCGAAAGGGCCAAAGCTATCCAGGAAGTGCTCGACCTGACGGCGCGCCAGACCGCTCTTGGTAAACGCAACGGGACCACGGCTACAACCGCTACCACACCCATCGCCAACCCGGTCCCAACACGGCCTGCAATCTCAAACCCGGCCCCGGTAGCTTCGTCAGCAGCTACAAAACCGGCAATCTGGCCCGAACAGCGCCCTAACGCCGTGGTCCGTCAGACCGTCCGAATCGTCGCGCCCGAAGCCGAAACGCCCGCCCCGGCCCGCCGCTCCGCCCCCGCTAACTCGGCAGCGGTGATTGACCTCGACGCCAAATTGACCACCGTCAAGGGTATCGGCGAGACCTACGCCAAGCTGATGAGCTTTGCCGGTATCAACACGATACATGAAGCCCTCTATTATTTCCCGTTCCGCCACGAGGATTTTAGCTCGTTCAAGAAAATAAATGCCCTGATGTACGGGCAGACCGAAAGCGTTATCGCCCAGGTCGTCGAGACCGTCACCAAGCGGACCTTTGGCGGCAAAGAAATGATTGAAGTAATCGTGGCCGACGAGACGGGGCGGCTCAGTTGTATCTTTTTCAACCGCCGCATGACTTACGGCCTCAAGACCGGCAGCCAGGTGGTCCTTTCCGGCCGGGTGGACGAGTGGAACGGGCGCATCTGTTTCAAAGCCCCTTCTTACGAAGCCGCCGACCGCGAATTGACCAGCACCGGGCGACTGGTCCCGGTCTACAGCACCACCGGTCCCCTCAAACTGGCGACCCTGCGTAAACTCCTGAAAACGATTGTCGACCGCTACGCCGCCTACCTGCCCGAACATCTCCCGGCCTCAATCCGTGAAAAACATCATCTCGTACCGCTGGGCCAGGCCGTCAAGGATTACCATTTCCCGGCTTCGGTCGCGGTCAAGGAAAAAGCCCGCCAGCGCCTGGCCTTCGACGAATTCTTCCTGGTCCAGCTTGGAGTCCTGCTAAAACGGCACGAATGGCAGGAGGAACGGCCCGGCATCCCCTTCAAAATAAACCAGACCCTGCTCGACGCCTGGAAAGACGCCCTGCAATTCAAGGTAACGACCTTCGACCCGGTCACAAAAGAGCCCAAAGAAGAAATCCGCAAAATGGAACTGACCGGGGCCCAGCAAAAAGCCATCGGTGACATTTTAGGCGATATTCAAAAGGACCGGCCCATGAACCGGCTTTTACAGGGTGACGTTGGCAGCGGCAAGACTGTTGTAGGCGCGACAGCCCTGCTCATGGCCGTGGCGAACGGCTTCCAGGGCGCGCTTATGGCTCCGACCCAGATTCTGGCCGAACAGCACTACCAGGGGCTCAGCCGCCTTTTTGAAAAACTCGAAAATTCCCCCTACTTTCAAAAAACAGGGCTTAAAATCCGGCTTGAACTCCTGACCGGGAATGTCCGCAAAAAAGAGGCGGTCTACCGGCGCATCCGGGAGGGCGAGGTTGATATAGTCATCGGGACCAGCGCGGTTATCGAGGATGTGGTCGAATTTAACCGGCTCGGCCTGGTTATCATCGACGAGCAACACCGCTTCGGGGTCCGCCAGCGCAAAGCCCTGCGCGGCAAAGGGGCCAATTCGACCGCCAACTCCGAGGGCGCGAACCCGCACCTCCTGGTCATGACGGCCACCCCAATCCCGCGCACCCTGAACCTCACCGTTTACGGCGACCTCGATTTGTCGCTCATGAACGAGATGCCGCCGGGACGCGAGCCAATTCAGACCAAGTGGGTCATGCCCAACGAACGCAACGGGGCCTACAAGTTTATCCGCAAACAGGTCGAAGCCGGGCGGCAAGCCTTCGTCATCTGCCCGTTGGTCGAAGAATCGGAAAAGATTGAGGCCAAAGCGGCCATCGAGGAACACGACCGCCTCCAACGCGAGGTCTTTCCAGACTTGAAACTGGCCCTGCTGCACGGGCGCATGAAACCCACCGAAAAAGACATGGTGATGCACCAGTTCCGCGACCGCGAATACCACGTGCTGGTGGCGACTTCGGTTATCGAGGTCGGCATTGATATACCGAACGCCACGGTCATTATGATCGAGGGGGCGGACCGCTTTGGCCTCTCCCAGTTACACCAGTTCCGGGGCCGGGTCGGGCGGGGCCAGGGCAAAAGCTACTGTTTGCTCCTGGCCGGAGATGAACTGAGCCAGGTCGGGCAGGAACGGCTTAAGGCGATTGAAGGGACCAACGACGGGTTCGAACTGGCCGAGATTGACCTGCAAATGCGCGGCCCGGGCGAATTCTTCGGCACCCGGCAGAGCGGTGTGCCCGACCTCAAGGTGGCCGGGGTCAACGATGTGAATATTTTGGAAACGGCTCGCGCCGAGGCCATCCGGCTTTTCGAGGAAGACCCCGGCCTTAAAGAAGTGCCACACCAGTTGCTTTCGGCCAAAGTGGCCCGGTTGTGGAGCCTCGAAGGTGATTTGAGTTAGGGCAGTAGTCAGAAGCCAGAGAGCAGTAGGCAGAGGGTAGTAGCCAGGAAAAACGCCTCTCATAATCCATAATCAAATGGTAACTGCAAATAACCCAAAAGAAGGTTTTTAAATCAAGAACTTTAAAAACTGGCTACTGCCTTCTGCCTACCGACTACTAAATAATAGCTACTGGCTAAATTTAATAAAATATATTATAATAATGTTATGTCAAAGAAACCTGTCGCGCCATCTTTGCAGCTAGTTTTACCGTTGCCACCTGGCATCAATTCGCAATATGCAACCGTAAACGGCAGGCGGGTCTTAAGTGAAGAAGCGCGTAAATGGAAGCGCGAAGTAAGTCGAAGGTTGGAGTACCTCGAAGACAAGGGTATGGTTTCCGAGGAATTGCGTAGGGATTTTGCAAAGGTCCATTTATCATTTTTCCTGGATTTTTACTTTACTACTCCACACAAACGCGACCTCGACGGCGGTTTAAAAATTACCCTGGATGCTTTATGCGAAGCTCTGAATGTCAATGATAACCGGGTCGTGGATATTCATCTTATTAAGAAAATTGACCCGCTACACCCCAGGTTGGAAGCTACCATCGAAGGTATTTGGGACTGGCAGTTTGATACGGAGTATACTTATTTAGGGCCAGACCCTGATGAATCCAAGCATAAATAAGGATTAATTACGGACAACATTTCCGGGTATCTTTAAGCTATATACACATTGTGTTATTATTGTAGAAATTTATAGAAATTAACTATTTTGCCCCAGAGGGCTCGTTATAGAAAGGTTTCACGGCTCAACCCATGCCCACCGTCAGTAGTGAAGCAATCGTCATACTCGATTTTGGTTCGCAATTTACCCGGCTAATTGCCCGGCGCTTGCGGGAAGCCAGGGTCTACTGCGAAATCCTGCCCCACGACGCGACTGTGGAAAAGGTAAACGCTCTCAACCCGCGCGGTTTTGTCCTCTCCGGCGGACCCGCCAGTGTCTACGAAGAAGGCGCGCCCCAACTGCCCGGCTACGTTCTGGAAAGCGGTCTGCCGGTTCTCGGTATCTGCTACGGCATGGGCCTGCTCGCACGCGAACTTGGCGGGGCGGTCGAAGCCTCGGCCCTGCGCGAATACGGCCAGGCCGATGTCCAGGTCGAACCTGACGCCCAGCTTTTCAAAGACTTACCCGCGACCATTAGCGTGTGGATGAGCCACGGCGACAATATCGCCGCCCCGCCTCCCAACTTCGAAATTACCGCAACTACCCGCACGACCCCGGTCGCCGCGATGGAAGGAAAACACCCCACCAGCGGCGCGCCTATCCTGGGCGTCCAGTTTCACCCTGAAGTCAACCATACCCAGAACGGCGCGGAAATCCTGAACCATTTCCTTTATGACGTTTGCCACTGCAAAGGCGATTGGACTGCCGACAACTTTATTAACACCACCGTCGAGCTTATCCGGGATACGGTCGGACCAACCGCGCACGCCATTTGCGCCCTGAGCGGCGGGGTGGACTCGGCGGTAGCAGCGTCCCTGGTCGGCAGGGCCCTGGGCGACCGCCTGACCTGCGTCTTTGTTAATAACGGGTTACTACGCCAGGGCGAGGCCGAAAGCGTGGTCAAGACCTTCCGGGACGACCTTGGCTTGCGGCTGATTTATGTCGATGCCACCCAGCGGTTCCTGGAAAAACTGGATGGCGTAATCGACCCCGAAACCAAACGCAAAATCATTGGCAACGAATTTATCCGCATTTTCGAGGCGGAAGCCCGCCAGCTTGGCGATATTCAATGGTTGGTCCAGGGCACCCTCTACCCCGATGTCATCGAAAGCGCCACCCCCGAAACCAAAGCGGCCAGCCGCATCAAGACCCATCACAACGTGGGTGGCCTGCCTCTTGATATGGAACTAAAACTGATTGAACCGTTGCGCTACCTTTTCAAGGATGAAGTGCGGCGGGTCGGTCTCGAACTTGGCTTACCTGAGGAAGTAGTCTGGCGGCAGCCCTTCCCCGGGCCGGGCCTGGCAGTGCGCGTTTTGGGCGCGGTTAGCGAAGACCGCTTGAGCGTCTTGCGCGGGGCCGATGCTATCGTCCGCGAGGAAATCCGTAACGCCAAACTGGATGGAGAAGGCGAAAACGCTGTCTGGCAGTATTTCGCCGTATTAACCCCGGTCCAGAGCGTCGGCGTGATGGGTGACGGCAGAACCTATAGTAATTTGGTGGCAGTCAGGGCGGTTTCGAGCAAGGACGGCATGACTGCCGATTGGGCTAGATTACCCCACGATTTATTGGGCCGGATTAGCAGCCGTATCGTGAATGAAGTGCCGGGCGTCAACCGGGTCGTTTACGATATTACCAGCAAACCCCCGGCCACAATCGAGTGGGAATAATCAAAGGTGATTGTTAATGAACTTACCCACAATCCTGATTGTTGATGACGACCCGAATATCCTGCGACTGGTCCGGCAAAGCCTGGAAGCCGAGGGATTCGAGGTCAGCACCGCCGTCACCGGACAGCAAGCCCTCAATAAAATAACCCGTGAACTGCCCAACCTGGCAATCGTGGATTTAAAGTTGCCGGATATTGACGGTTTTGAAGTCTGCCGCCGGATTCAACAATATGCGATTGTGCCGGTGATTATGTTGACGGGGGTTGACGCCACCGATACGATTGTAGATGGCCTCGACCGCTACGCCGAAGATTATATTGTCAAGCCTTTTAACGCCCGCGAACTGGCGGCCAGGGTTCGGCGGGTCTTACGCCGTTTCGGTGATGTCCAGACGACCGGCTCGTCGGCGGAAGTAGTTGTAGACGAAAGTCTGAAAATTAATTTCGGACAACACTGGGCCGACATCGGGGGTAACCACCAGGAGTTGACCCCGACCGAATCTAAACTTTTACACATGCTGGTACGGCATGCCGGCCAGGTCCTCACCACCGACTCGCTCTTGGCGCGGGTCTGGAGCCCCGAAGAAGAAGTCTATGTCGAAGGTTTGCGGGTCCACATTCGCCGCCTGCGTGAAAAAATCGAACCCGACCCTTCCAAACCTGTCTATATTCTGACCGAGCGGGGTGTCGGTTACCGGTTCAAACAATTTACACCTGAAGCGTCATCGCCTAACGGGGTGGCGTTACCCAAATAACAAACAATGGATTAAGGGAAGGTTAGTTGCCGGGCGGTACACCCGGTTTCTGCCAGACAGCCCGGATTGAAGTGAAGTTTAATGAGTGAAACAAAAACCCCAAAGTCGGCTGTTTTACGATACGGCAGTCCCGAAGAAGAGTTAAAATTCCTGCGCCAGAAAGTGGCCGAGTTGGAAGGCCAGAACCAGCAACTCTATCAAAACTGGTTCTTGCTCCAACAGCGTCTTTCCGCCAGCAATCTGACGGAAAAAGAACGCCTGGAATTTATATCTCACGTAGCCCACGAATTGCGGACCCCGCTTACTTCTATCAAAGGCTATATTGACCTCGTTATCGAAGGCGAAACCGGCCCTATCAGCGAACAGCAAAATGATTTTTTGAGCGTGGCCGGGCTGAATGCCGAAAAGATGGCCCATATCATCGCCGACCTGCTCGATGTTTCCCGCCTGGAGGCCCGCCAGCTTAGCTTCCGGCCTACCGTCGTGGACTTCCGCTCCCTGATGCTCAATATTTGCGCCCAGGTCCAACCCCAACTGGAAGTTATGGGGACCCACCTGGAAGTGCAATTTTCGACCTACAGCCCCCTTACGGCCAACCTCGACCCCGACCGCATCAGCCAGGCCATGCGTGCGATTATCGCCCACGCCGGGCAGGTCACCGGGCAGGGTAAAACCGTGACCGTCAGTATCGAGACCGACCCGGCTTATGCCCAGGCGGTTGTCCGGGTGATTGACCAGGGGCCAGGAGTGGAGCCGACCGATGTGGAGCGGGTCTTTACCAAGTTCTGGAGGCCTCAAAACCGGGAATGGGCCGAAGGGGCCGGGGCCGGGTTGGGCCTGGCTATCGCCAAGAATATTATTGATGCCCACGAAGGTAAAGTAAAATTTGAGAACCAGCCGCCCGAAATCGGCGGCAGCGTTGTAACCGTAAATATTCCACTGGTCAACCGACCCCTGGAAGCGGACCTTTTCTTCGAGGAGCCACCCCAGGAAGAACCCCATTACGCTGCCCTGGTCATTACCCAGGACGCCGATTTTGGCAAGGTCATCGAACAGACACTGGGACAGCAGGGCGGTTTCCAGGTGATTATCGCCTCGGAACGGGCCGAACTGGTGGCCGAAAACCCGGCCTGGCAGCCCGACTTGATTATCAATAACGCCGCCGAACCGGAACTCCTTAGCGAGCAGGACAGCCAGAGGTTCAGCGCGACACTGAGCAATGCTGCAACCCTCACCCTCAATCTTTCCCCGGTCGAACGGCGGGTGATTGTGGCCGGGGCCAAGGCCGTGTTGCCCTGGCCTGCCCCTGAAAAGGTCATTACCCAGAACCTCGAACAGGTGATGGTCCCGGCGGTGGGCGACCCGACCAGCCTGGCCGATTATCGCACCCAGCAGACTATTTTGCTGGTCAGCCCTTCCAGCGAAAATTTGCGGAACCTGGACCGCCTGGTCCACGAGGCCGGCTTTGTAAAAATCTACCGGGCGATGCGCGAGGCCGATGCCCTGACCCTGGCCCGCCGCTATAAACCGCACTGGCTGCTCCTGGATATTCCCGGCCCGGTCGAAAGCAATAAGGACGAGCCGACCCTGTTCGAAATGTTGCGCGAGGACCAGTTGTTAATAAAAACACCGACAGTAGTCTTCTTGCATCCTGATATGATTGCGCCCGACCTCTCCCCGGACTACCGGCCAACCTATACGGGTAGTAAGAATGTCCGTCGTTTGACCACCGACGAGCTTAAAGCCCGGCGGCGGGGCAGCGGAGAACTCCGCGCCAGGGGCAGGACCGGTGAATTGTCCGGTGTAAACGGCAACAGTGAGGGGAATCTACGGCCCAACGGCACCGACGAGCTCAAGGGACTCTATTACAATGTGGTGCCAAAACCGTTTATCCAACAACGTCTGCTCAACGTGGCCCGGCGCCTTTGTTCTTTACGGTAGCTGCAATAACAACACTGCTTGCAACCCGACCCGAATGAGGTTTCAACTTTAATTTTCAAGGCTCCATATGTTATATTATGGAAGTGTGGAAGCGATGGGGTTGTTTGATAAGTCAAAAGGATTTGCATGAAAGTTCTTATTGCTGAAGATGAGAAGGATATTAGGCGTCTGGTGGTATTTACCCTGGAACGGGCCTGGTACGAAGTCCTGGAAGCGCCGGACGGTCGAGAAGCGTTGCGGTTAGCCACCGAGAACCAGCCAAACCTGATTCTGCTGGATATTATGATGCCGTTCCTGAACGGCTACGAGGTCTGCCGCAAACTCCGCCAAATTACCGAATTAAAAGATACTCCAATCGTCCTCCTTTCTGCCAAAGCCCAGAACTACGAAATCGGTGAGGGTCTTCAAGCCGGGGCAACCGACTACCTGATTAAACCTTTTATTCCCCGTGAACTGGCTGCCAAAGTCAAACAGATCCTGGGAGAAGGGGACCCCAAACACTCGAACGGGCCACGCTAAAAGATTTCTGGCAATAGGGGTTTGAACCGGGCGTAACTCTGGCAAAGTCCTGAGAGGGGTCTTCCTACTTATTTCTCTAAAAGTTGCTCAACTTTATCACTGGATTTTTTCACCCGAATCATATAAATTAAGCAGCAAGTCTTTCAATCCTTTCTTAAAAGCGTTAATTGAAGCGTTTAACGTTGCCTGGCGCAATGTTTTACACCTGATGGAGGTTTATTCCCTTGCCTATACGGACCAGCCAGAAGGCCCAGCAGTTTTCCGAGTCGGTTATCCGCGAAATGACCCGACTGTTTTTGGACCGCGAAAGCCAGCCGGGTGTTACTCCCGGCGTAAATTTAGCCCAGGGTTTCCCTGACTTCGCCGCTCCTGCCGCCATGAAAGAGGCCGCCTGCCGGGCTATTGAAGCCGACATCAACCAGTACGCTATCACCTGGGGCTCGAAAAGCCTCCGCAACGCTATTTCGGCCAAGACCGAACACTTTACCGGGTTCCGGCCCGACCCCGAACGCGAGATAACGGTAGCCTGTGGCGCGACCGAGTCGATGATGGCGGCTGTCCTGGCGGTGGTAGACCCCGGCGACGAAGTGGTAGTTTTCGAGCCTTTCTATGAGAATTACGGCCCGGATGCCATCCTTAGCGGAGCGGTGCCGCGCCACGTCACCCTCTACGAACCGGACTGGCATTTCGAACGGGACGAACTGGCCGCCGCCTTTAACGATAAGACACGGGCTATCATCATCAATACGCCCAACAACCCGACCGGCAAGGTTTTTAACCGGGAAGAAATGGAATTTATCGCCGGGTTGTGCCAGAAGTATGACGCGATATGTATCACCGACGAAATCTACGAGCATATGGTCTATAGCGGCGAGCATATCCACATGGCGACCCTGCCAGGTATGTTCGAGCGGACCATCACAATCAGCGGCCTCTCCAAGACCTACTCGGTTACAGGTTGGCGGATTGGCTGGCTGATTGCCCCCTACGAAATCAGCACGGCCATACGCAAGGTCCACGACTTCCTGACGGTTGGGGCCGCCGCGCCGTTGCAGGAAGGGGCCGCCTTCGCCCTCGGCTTCGCGGACGAATACTATGAGAACCTGGGTAACCTCTACCGGGTCAAGCGCGATTACATGATGGAATTTCTGCGCGAGGCCGGGTTCCAGGCCTACGAGCCAAAGGGCGCTTATTACATCATGACCGATGCCAGCGACCTCATGAAGAAATTCGACCAGCCGGACGACGTAAGTTTCGCCCGCTTCCTGATTGAAAAAATTGGGGTGGCAACCGTCCCCGGCTCGTCGTTCTACCGGGATAAAGCGATGGGCCGGACCAAAATCCGGTTCTGCTTCTGCAAAAAGCCGGAAACACTCGAACGCGCCCGCGATTTACTTTTAAGCCTGGGAAAATAATTTAACAAACATGAATCATCCCGAATTTTAGGATGAAGTAAGAATAAAGAAACCTCTTG
>MKTJ01000045.1:9414-17915 GCA_001898225.1 Chloroflexi bacterium 54-19 | reverse complement strand
GAGAGTTGGTAAGTTGTTCTAATTCTAGATAATCACGGCATAAATCCTCTAAATTGTTTAATGCTGTATCAAGTGCAGGATCATCTGTGCTCGCCTGAAGGGATCTTCTAAACTGGGGTCTTACTGGTTCCAATACCGGTCGGGGACGTACAAAGTCACTAATTTGTTGACCATAAGCTTTGGCTAGCTTAATCAATTCAATAGGTTTTAGGCGACGCTCCCCTTTTTCAATGGCAACTAATGTAGTTCTAGCTACATCAATAACCTTTGCCGCTTCTTCTTGTGTTAATCCTTTCCTGTTTCTAGCTTGTTGGAGTTCTTTACCTAGTTGGTACGAATCTATTTTTTCTAAAATATTACTATCCATTGCGATCCTCTTAGCGCTTCTATTGTACTGAGCAGTTTGTACTTCGCTATGCCGCTTCAATTATTGTTTCTAATTCCGAGAGGTCTATTAAATTCTTACTTAAACTTGAAATAACCCTGTCCCACTCAGCCGTGTACCGAGTAAAAAGGCTGACAAAGTTTTGCATGATAATGGTTTCTTCAATGTTATTGTTTTCAGCAAGATAATCTATAACCTCACCTAGTTCTGTAAACTCTCTTGCAAGAGTACGACCAGGATGAGTACTTGCAAGGGCTCGTTTTAGTTTAGCTGACTGATAAAACATTGAGCGTATAGCCACACTTTTATTATCGCTATTTTTAAGATCGTGAGCTTTGATTACATAATCAGTTAGATCGACAATGCCATTTGCTTCTATTGCTTGGCGGCGCAGTAGGCAAGAAGAACAATATCCACATTGTTGAGGTCTTTTACGGTGACGACTATCGCAACTAATTGTTTCGAATATCAAACTTTGAAGTTCTTTTGAGTCAAAAACTCCACACATCTCAGCTTTGGTTGTAAATAGAAACGGATTTACAATACTGAATTTTTCTTCCAGTAAGTGTGTGAGCAATTCTTCCATATAAATCAGGGAAATAGGATTTACGGCACGAGAATGATCCAGGTCCACCTCTGTGCTTGTATAGGGTAAATTCAGAGCGCCGGTGCCATTTTCATAGATGTGTAGAGAGCGAATTCCTTCGGCAATAGCACAAACAGCTCCTATAAGCATAAATACAAACCCGCGGGACCGCTGAACTGAATTTCTATGTAATTTTGAACTAGCTGAAGAAGTTATTGGCACCCGTATTAGGCTGGGAGTTTTATGGAGAAGTTGTCTAGTTTTATGAAAAATCCTGGATTGAGTCGCCCCTATCATAGGATTACTGCCAGTTCCCAACAAAATAAACTCTTTGTCAGGGTTTTGTTTAAACCTATTTAGAAAACCAGCAAGGGAGTCTAGACCGCCGCTCCATAAAGCCACTTCTTTTACTCTGGACTCATTGGAAGATAACGGCATCCAGGTTTGAAGCTCGGCAATCCGTCTAACTCCCTTTTTTTGTCGAAATTCAAAGGCCCAGTTATCTCCTGTGAACCAAAATAGGATTTTTTGCAGTAATTCTTTAATAAAATGGTTATCAAACTTCGAAATGGACCATACTGGAAGCGAAAGAAATATATTAAAGCGTCTATCTTTTACCCGTACACTTAATCTGTCAGCAGTAGATACAGCCATTGCCAAGTCAAGAGCATCAGCCATCAATTCATCAATTGGACCATTACACTGCAAGAGTTGAAAATCATTAATCCCGGCCCACAGAATTTCCTTTCTCTGGTTAACGCCATCGGTTAATTCAACAAGATTGTACTTTTTATTAGGACTGGGCGTAAAAACGAATTTATAGTCTGGATTAACCATATCTCTTATTAACCTGCAATTTTGAATAAACTTGTATTAGAATCAATTTTTGGTTTTGATTTTTGATCTATTTGATAGCGTAAGCCACGAACACTACCTTTCTTAATAATCTGGTTAGCAAATTTTTCCAAATCACCTTCAACCCTGGACCGAACACTATCTAGCCGGGCATTAACTTTTTGCCTGGGAGCATCCATATGATGCTTTGTGGTAAGCCTAACGCTCCCATCAAAGTCTCCGCTATATATATTCTTTAGATAGTTGCTAACAATATCCTTCTCAATCGTATTCGAAAAACTGCCGTTACGAATACTACTTAGCTGTTGTTCACAGGCTTTTTGAGCTAAGCCTTCACCTCGCTTCGTGCCACCAGTTTGTGAGGATAATTTATCAAGCTGCTGATGAGCTTCTACCCAGTTAACACTCTTACTTTGAGCAAGCTTGTCTTGGATGTTCTGGATTATAGGGGCGGCCTTCTTTATAAATTGAACTGGCTCATCTTTATAATTTTTTAGATGTCGTCTAAAAGATTTAACAATATCTCTGATCAACTTGTCATCAGAGCATTCACCCTGACAAAGCAGGGCATAAACTTTTTGAAAATTGCCTCCCAATTTGGGATGATATTTATCACCGTCAGGCATTGTGGCTACCTCAAATATATCAATATCACAAATGGTTTCCAACATGCGCATGATACCATAGTTTCTTACAATGTCAATATTTATTTGCGTTATTTTCTGACATTGCTGAGCTATGTCAGACTTTTAATTAACACCTATAGAATTCTTCGTTCGCTTGTAGTGGAAGTTATAGCAAAAACCAAAATCGTTGAACCAATTTTGTAACAATTTTCAGGCATTAGTTAGTTAATATCGGTGAAACATGCTGTAAGTACTTATAATTTGTATTATTTGGGATATGTATTATGATGTTATTCTGCTACACTTATACTTATAACTATATTCCCTAACGGGTTTGTAAAATAAAAAGCGGTAGCCCATTCAAGGACCACCGCCCGGTAATTAATTTTAGGCATCTCCATCTGGCTCGATACTTCCCCCATCTCCTTCTAAGAGAACAAGTAATCCAGTGAGCAGTCTGCTAAACCCGAGTCAATACTGTCTGCATGATTTCGATCCCTTCACGCTTCGCAACAAAACTTGATACATATTGTGAATGCTGATCGGTTTTAAACCAGCTTTAAGGCTCTAAGTATTCGACTAATCATATTAGGATTCATAACATGAAGGGTACGCACGTTTGAGGGTGAATTTTCTTAAAAGTATTATTTAAGTTTGCACCTTTGCTACTTTTATAATTCCTGTTTAAAGATTTTATCAAGAGCTGAAGGCATAAGCGCCTTCAGTTCTTTCTCTGTTATCATCTGTAAACGTTTTACCTCTGTAACCTGTCGTTGTAAATTATGAAACCACATTTGTTTTTGATAAGCCGGAACCGGAACCTGAATTTGTTCGAGAGCTTTAATTCCAAGTGTTCTGTTTCTTCCTGCACCCCCTGGTGATGCTTCACCAAGTTGCTCCAGCCCTTGTGTTGTTAAAAAATGAAAATACAAAAAGGAACCTAAAGTGACATTTTCTTTGGCTACACATGTTAGAAAGCGGTGTGATCCAACACGTCCTTTATCTTCTTGTTTTGCAATTGCTACTGCACCTTCCCAAGCAAATACTATATTAAAAGTTAAGTCACCAGGTTCAATGTAAAATATTCTTTTTGTACCTAATGCTGCTCCACTAATTGCAGGTTTATGAAATGTTCCTTTCCCGAACGAACGAATTCCTAACTCATGATACTCTTTATCAACTATAACCGTTACAGGGCGTCGTATAAGTGGTGCAACCTCTTTCATTGGGCAATATTTTGCATTCTTTATAATAGAAGCATACGCAGTTAATAACATTCGAGATAGATCGCCATCAATTTCCTGTTTTAAGTTTTGCACCCTGACTATCTTTCCCGCAAGATCTTCTATTCTCCCCACAAGTTGTCGCTGCTCCTCAAATTGGGGAGGTAGGGATGGAATGCCATTAATAAACTTTGTTTCGGCTGCATCTAAGAACGTTACACACGCTCGTTGGACATCAATTGGGGGAAGCGGGATAATGTGTTTGTATATTGCTGTACGATTTATACCTGGGATTGCAGTTGATATAATATCATCATTAAAGTCAAGAGTTGTTAATGCATAATAAAGGAATTTACAGTCCAACAATTCTGGATTGATTGGTTCTGCATAATAAGCTGTATCAATAACCCAGCCTCCGTCAGGTGCATACGTTGGTTTGCCTGCTGAACCTTTTCTTCCAATTACTACAAATGGGTTTAAACTTAATGCAATTATATGCTTTCCTACTAATCCACCTGCTGCATAAACGTTATATTTACCTTGCTCATCCCTACTTGATGCGGTTAATCCTTGTCCATTGTGAATAACGACAACATCAGATAGTTTTTGGAAAGAATACATTTTCTTCATCTGATCGAATAACAGTTTGCTTGCAGAGATAACTGTAACATTAGCAAACAACCTTTTTTGCGCTGCTTCTCCAGCCATTTATCTAAATTCCCCTTGAGTCAAAGCTGCTTTGATCTCTCTAACCAAATCTATGATTTGCAATTCCTTCTTTAAAACATCTTCTATTAGTTGTTCGGGTGGCAAATGGTCAAAATCGGAACCACCTTTATTAGGGTTCTTCACATCCAAGTTACAGCCATCCATTAGCAGGTCGGCCGCTTGAACCTTCCATGCTCTTTCGTTCTCTTCCCGGTCATTCCACCACTCTAACACTGGTCCGAACTCCTCGAATTGTACAGGCTTTGTCTTAGTGTATTTTTTACGGCTTTCAGGTAGTGGTAACTCACAATACCATACTTCTCGTGTTGGTCCTTCCCTGTCAAAAAACAGAATGTTAGTTTGTATATCAGTATAGGGAGCAAAAACTCCTTTTGGTAACCTAACAATCGTATGTAGGTTAAACTCGCGAAGCATTTCCTCTTTAATTCTGGCACATACCCCATCTCCGAAGAGAGTTCCATCCGGTACCACTACCGCAGCGCGCCCTGGCCTGGGGTGTCGGTGTAGCTTTCGCATAATTAGTTGTAAAAAGAGCAGGGCAGTTTCACTAGTCTGTTTATCTGAGGGAAAGTTATTCTGAATACCCTTCTCTTCTTCACCTCCAAAAGGTGGGTTAGTCAGGATAACATCAACCCGGTCTTTTTCACCAATCTCATTCAAAGGAAACCGCAGGCTATTGTCCTTATCAATCACAGGCGCTTCCAAGCCATGCAGGACCAGGTTCATCTGGGCCAGCAGGTAAGGCAGAGGTTTCGCCTCGCCACCCAGGATGCTGTGCTGCTGCAAAGTCTCACGCTTCTCAACTGTGTCAGCCTGTTGCTCCAGGTGCTTGAACGCCTCTACCAGAAAGCCACCGGTCCCACAGGCCGGGTCCAGCACAATCTCGCCCAAATGCGGGTTAAGAGCTTTTACCATGAAACGCACAACGGCACGAGGGGTGTAAAATTCACCAGAGTCGCCCGCCGCATCGCGCATTTCTTTAAGCATACTTTCGTATAGGTTGCCTAAAGTGTGAATCTCTTCGCTTGAATCGAAATGGATACGGTTCACCAGGTTAACTACGTCGCGCAGCAAGTAGCCATTGATCATTCGGTTCACGGTACCCTGGAAAACCTTAGCCACCACGCTGCGACGGTCATTACCATCACGGCCCTGCAAGTTACGCAAGTAGAAGAAGAGGCCTGGTCCCCTGCTACCATCAGGCCTGGTGGCTTCCTCGTTGTTAATGAATGAGATAAGGGCGTCACCTGTGATACCTGCCTCGTTAGCAGCCCAATCACTCCAACGATAAGGTGACTCGATGGCCGGGTAAAAGCGTTCGCCAGCCATTTCTGCAGCGGCCTCACGTTCCTGTTCCATATCGTCCAAAAATTTTAGAAACATTATCCAGGTTAGCATCGGTAGCCTGTCCAGGTCTCCGTTTAACCCCTTGTCCTTCCGCATAATATCCCTGGCCGATTTCACCAGGCTACCCAGGCTCTGGGCCGTAGTTAAGCTGGCTGCTGATTTGCCATTGTTCCTTACCATTTACTCTTCTTTCCGTTTTGTTTGTTTACCAGGATCAGGCTGCATACAATAGTTGTTGCATCTCCACCACAGCTTCTTTCAACTTATCTGCGCCACCGAACATCCTGATTAACTCATGCAACCGGCCTCGCTGCGAAATAGGAGGCACCTTTAGCACATCTGGCACTACGAACTCGCTAACCCCGTAGCTGGAATACTTTTCCAATATGTCTTCAAGCACCTGCTGGGCAGCCGGGGTGTACTTTTCAAAGAACTGGCGCTGCTCTTTGCGGAGCCGGTTTGCGCGGGCCTTCCTGGTCTGGACCGGCGAGTTGAAAGCTAGATGGCAAAGCAGGTCCAGGGGATCGGCCTCCGGTTCGTCCATCAAATCGGCCAGCACCTTAAAGTCAATGCCATTGGCAGAAAGCGACTCGGTTAGCTCGGCACGCTGGGTAGGATCAGCCCAATGCTTCCTCAACTCTTCACCGGACTGGTAAAGTTTTCGAGTTACTTCACCGGCCTTCATGGTTATCTCAACGACATGCAAGCCACCATCAAAAGAAAGCTGCTGGATCATTTCGTGAGCTATTCCTCCAGCACCACCTTCAACGTAGTATTTGCGTGGTTCATTTCCAATAGGCGGATCAGTTTTACCATTGAGGTCTGATTCTACAATAATGTTCTCGCCACCATCTGAGTTATCCTCTGTGGTTTCAGTTGTATCAACCTCCGGTACTCCGTCAAAGTCAGGATCTCGAAAGAGGCGGGTTGCTCCAGTATAGTCAAGAATTGTAAAATACAGTTTATCATAGTCTTCCTTGACCCTGGTACCACGTCCGATGATCTGTTTAAACTCGGTCATGGAATTGATACTGCGGACCAGCACCACATTCTTGCAGGTCGGAATGTCCACACCGGTTGTAAGCAACTGCGAGGTTGTAGCGATCACAGGGTAAATCTTCTCAACATCTTTGAAGTCATCCAGATAGGCGTCACAGTAACGCTCGTTTGAGGTTATGCGCTGGACATAGTTGGAGTGGTTCTTAACAATGTCGGCGTTCAAGTTGCTTAAAGCTTCCCGCATCCGTAGGGCATGGTCCTGGTCAACACAGAAAACAATGGTTTTTGCATAGCGATCAGACTTTTTCAGGTAATTGGTCAGGTGGATTGCAATTTCCATTGTTCGCCGGTCAATGACCAACTTGCGGTCAAAATCGGCCGTGCCAAAGTCCCGGTCAGGTAAAGCATTACCGAATTTGTCTAGCTCTCCCTCTAATGGTTGATAGCCCTCTTCATCCCAACTTGTTACAACTCGGTGGACTTTGTAAGGGGCCAGAAACCCATCTTCGATGCCCTGCCGCAAGCTGTAGGTATAGATCGGCTCACCAAAGTAACTGTAAGTATTGGCGTTCTCTTCCTTTTTGGGGGTGGCAGTCATGCCGATCTGGTAAGCTGGTTGGAAGTATTCCAGTATTTCTCGCCAGTTGCTCTCGTCTTTGGCGCTTCCCCGGTGACACTCATCAATCACTACAAGGTCAAAAAAGTCAGGTGCATACTCCTTGTACAGCCCAGGTCGCCGCTCATCCTTTGCCAGCGACTGGTAGGTAGCGAAGTACATCTCACGACTTTTCACAACCTCCCCGTTCTCGATCTTGTGGCGGGCCTGGTCGAATGGGCGGAAGGTTAAGTCTTTTGGATCATCTACCAAAACATTGCGGTCGGCCAGGAAAAGAATCTTAGGCTTTTGGAAGTCTCCCCTTTTGTTCCAGCCTGCCTTCCAGAGCTTCCAGCAGATGTTAAAGGCTACAATGGTTTTGCCAGTTCCGGTCGCTAGGGTAAGTAAAACACGCTTCTGGCCTTGCAACACAGCCTGAACTGCTCTGTTAATAGCGATCTGCTGGTAGTAGCGGGGGCTTTTGCCATTCATATGGTAATAAGGTTCGAGTATACCCTTCTCGACCTTTTCACTTGAAACACCTACAACTGTTTCACCAGCCTTCCACCGGTCCCACAACTGCTTGGGTGTAGGGAAAGCCACTACTACCTGCTCTTTACCGGTGAAGAAGTCATACTCAACAATACCTTTACCATTGGACGAGTATGCAAACTTTAACCCCAGGATAGAGGCATAGTCCTTGGCTTGCTGTAAGCCATCTCCAGGCGCATAGCCAGCCTGGTCTTTAGCCTCGACAACAGCAATAGGAATATCATTTGTGTAGCGAAGCAGGTAGTCGGCACGCTTCTGGGGTTGGCGCTTGGCCTTGTTGCCTGTGACAACGATGCGGCCATCGGTGAAAGAGTATTGCTCAACGATGGCGTGTGGCTCAGCATCCCAGCCAGCCGCGACGATGGCCGGGGTAATTAATTCTCGACAGGTATCGGCTTCGCTCATAATGAGTGGACTCCTGGAGTTAAATCACTATTTGCAAAAACAAATTGCAAACAAGATTCAACTCTGAATAAAGTCATTTATTTGTTCCTTCAAGTGGTCTTGCTATTTTAGCATGGTATGCAGTATAAATAAACTTTAATAATTTGGGTAAAGGTAAATTATGGAAAAATTCAATAGTAACTGACACAATTAATGTTTG
>MKTJ01000045.1:0-9341 GCA_001898225.1 Chloroflexi bacterium 54-19 | reverse complement strand
CGGCAAGTATTACTTAGGCATCTCCTTTTGACTCGGTACCTTCTCCATCTCCTTCCAGGAGAGCTAATATCCTGTAAGCAGTCTGCTAGACCTGAGTCGATACTGCTTAGATGATTTCGATCCCTTCGCGCTTCGCCGCCCAGCTTAATACCAGCTTCTTGTAAGTTCATCTTTTTACTTAAATGGCTGTTTTTGAATTATCACTCTGTAGCCTATTACAGGCATTAAACAACAATTAGTCTACTTTTAAACTTTTGCAGAAACATAAAATATAAGTAGGGCCAGTCCCTGACAAACCCTTCAAGGGTTGGCGAGGGGCCAGGTGCAAGGGCGAGCAGGTCGGGTTTTCTGCGGCTCTTTGTTAAGGTTCTTCTTCTGGTTGGCTTGAGTAATATCCCCTTTGGTAATCCAAGTACTTGCTATGGCTAGGCTTTCCCTAAAAGGTTCCTGGAAGGTTATATAGATAGATTGATATATAAGCCCATTTAGCTGATTACTGTGACAAGCGAGGGCTTTTGTTATAACAATGCAAAACTCTACCAAAAAGAAAGGATACAAGTTATGCGTAAACAACATAATAATCCCGATTTTGACGGCCGGATGACCCTGGCTCACAAAGAACGCCTCGACCTATGGCAGACCCAACAAATAGATGAAATGTGGGATAAAGCCTGGGAAAATGACCCGGCTTTCCGGGCCTCTATGGAGGCAATGCAACGAGTGGATGAAATAGAGCTGGATGAAGATATTGATTTTACCGGTTTTGAGTATCTCCTGGCTGGTGACGTGGCTGGCTGGGCCGCTGACGACTTTAGTGAAGCTGAGTGGTTTGAGGGTCTGACTTCTAACAGGGTGATGCTTTTTAACTTTGAAGATAGCCATATTCCCTTTTCCACTCACGCACCGGAATTAGTTGCAGCTATTACCCTACTTAAATCCTTTGAATTGTGGCCCTGGCCCTGATTTGTTGTCGTTTGTTTGTTAGTACCGACTATCATGGCATTAGCCATAAAAAAAGACCCCTCAACCCAGCTTAACCGGGCTGAAGGGCCTTATAAGGATTAGAAGTTGAGCTGAGTGGACTGGCGGCGGGTCCACTCTCCCACTCCCACAAACATCATCCGGGTTTCGTACCACTCTTGAACTTCTTCGAACGAGGCGCTTTCCTCTTGCAAGTGGTCGGTCAACTCGGCAAAAGGAAGATAAGCCTGGAACTCTATCATGGTGATCCTTCCATCAGGCAGGCGGACTTTCCTCTGGCGTCTGCCGTTGTTTTTGGCCTCCTCCTTTAGCACCTTGTTTATTACGCGGGTCAGCTCATTCAGGGTGGCCTCCTCCCCGAAGCGTACCTGGGCGATGGTAGCTGCCAGGGCGGCCGACTGTTCCAGGTCTTCTCTGGAGGGGAAGTAGTACCTCAACCATTTCCAGGCTTGCTTGAGGGCGATCTTGTAGTACTTGTCCCAACCCACCACGACCTCGTTATCCCGCTTGCTGGACTTGCGAACCCGGTTTACAATTCTAGGCATAGTAGAAACCTCGCTTTTCTACTCTTGGGACTATCAGCTCGTCACAGCCGGTAGTCCTTTCGTTCTCCGGGTGGCCCTGTTGCCCCCCTTCAAACTTCCTTAGCCCATAGCCCGACAAGTCCCAGGTGGCCGCAGCCGCCTGGCCGATAAAAATAGTTTTCCGGCACAGAGCGGGTTTTGCGACCGGAAAGCTATTTTTGAGGTCGGAATGAAATAAGCCGGTGGTTCGTTAGGCCGGCTTATGGAATGGAGAGACTTGGGGCTATGGTATCGTCGAAAGAAGGGGGGGTAGCGGGAAAAGGGGCATGGGGAAAATGACCGGCAATGAGGTCTTTTCCCCATAGAAACTACGAAGGTAGTCAGGCTGGGGTTTGCCTGGCTGCCGGAGTAGTTTCAGGCTTTGGCCTTTCCGCTCGGGGCTATCACTTCAATTCCCTTTTAAGCACTGGCGATTACCCGGCCGCTAGCTGCGGAAAGACCAAAAATCGCGGAACGCACCTTTGACTTTGAGGTTAACTTAAATTAACCCCAACAAAAAAAGCCGGACGGCAGCCCATCTCTGGACCACCGCCCGGCAATTATCACTTAGGCTGCTCAGTCAGGCTCGTTGTCTGCCGCACCCTCCCCTTCCAGCAGAGCCAGCATCCGGTGGGCGGTCTCCTGGATCCGGCTCATCACAGCCTTGATAACTTCGGCTCCTTCCCGTTTCGCAGCCCAGCCCGCCACATAGGGGAAGGTGTAGGCCGTGGTGTCGATTCCGTAATAGGAAGCTACGATGAAGGCGACCGCCTCGGCCACCGTTTCTCGTTCGTCCCGGCTGCTCGCTTCACGGCCCGCATCGAAATGGTGACCTAGCTCGTGAGCCAGCGTCTTGACCATCTGGACCTGGGCGGCCCTCTTCACGTAGATGATTTTCGAACCGGGCAGGTAGTAGCCGTTGTAGCCGGTATCCTCTTCTGCTCCTTCACCCTGCAGGTCGTAGTGGGTGACCTTGAGCCCTTCCGCTTCGGCCAGGCCGTCGAGCCGTTTGTAAAGCTCTTCGCCTTCCCCGCCCTGGAGTTGACCCGGCGTGATGTTCGGCAGCGCCTCGCCTTCGGTCTGGCTGATGTCGAAGACACTCACGGTTCGGAAGGAAATGCCTTTGACGATTTCCTGGGTCCCGTTGGCCTTGTCCTCTACTACTCGTTCGTACGGACGCGGGGCCAGGATGCTGATGCCTTTGGCACCCTTCACCACCTGACGGCCCAGGCTCTGCCAGGTCCGGTACCCGGCAACCCGTGTCGCAGTCGGAAACTGGAAGAGGATCAGGAGCTGGTTGTTCAGGCTGTAGGTGTGGAACCGGCTGGCAACCTTCAGCCACCGCTTGAAGTCATCGCTGCTCTGGATCGAGGCGACTCCCTGCTCCAACTGCTGGACCAGACCCTCAATCCGCGCCTGGCGTTCCTGCTGCCAGTCCTTGTTCTTGTTCTCGTTGCTTCTTCCACGGTTGCAGCTAAACTTGCTATTGGTCCGGTTCTGATTTAAACTCTTGTTCATGGTAGAAACCTCAGTTTTCTACTTATTGGGCTACCGACTCTTGTCCAGCCGGTAGTCCTTTTCTTTGTCCAGGTGGCCCTGTTGCCCCCCCTTCAAAAATCCTTAGACCACGAGCCGACAAGCCCCAGACGCCGCAGCGGCTGGCCCTGAGAAAAGAGTTTTGGGGCACAGAGCGAAGCGACCCCAAAAACTTTTTCAGGGTCGGAATGCAGCAGGGCGGCGGTTCTCTAGGCCGACATGCAAATGAAGAGGCTTGGGCTTGTGATAGGATAAGGAGAAGGGGGGTAGCCAAAAAAGAGGTACGGAGGAAAAAGCGGCAATGAGCTTTTTTCCTCTGTGGAAGCGGTGATGGTGGTCTGGCGAGGCTTTGGGAGCCTGACTGCCTGAGCCGGTTTCGGTTTTTAACAGGGCCGCCCGGCTGACCCTCTGACCTGAGCAACTCCCTCGGCGGCCCTGTTAAATAGCGGTAGCTCAGTCCTTTTCAATTTTCTTCCAGTATAGGCAACCTTCCCATTACATAAAGAAAACCCCACCGGACTTATCCAGTGGGGCTATAGGTACCTGGTTCTGGCAGATCGGCTACTTTTCAACCGCTGCTTCGGCTTTATCCAGGACAAAGCAGCCGAGGGTACTGATTTCACCGTTGTCCCAGGCCACGGTCACTTCGTTCGCGTGCCAGCGAGCCTTTGGTATCCGGCATATCGTCCCGGTAGTGCCAACCGGCAAGGCCGGGTAATGTTTCTGGGTTACAACTACCCGGTCGCCAACCTTAAACGGTTTATCCAGTCTGTTCATAACTTTTAACCTCTTTCCGTCTTAACTCGTACCGGGTGGCCCTGTTGCCTCCCCTTCGAACATTGCTAAGCACGGCCCGACAAGTCCTGGCGAGCGCAGTCGGCCAGCCGCAAAGCGGTCGGAATACAATCCGGGCGGTGGCTCTTTAAACCGGCCGGTTGGATGGAGAGACTTGGGGCTGTGATACCATTGAGGCAAGGGAGAGGTAGCGGAATAAAAATTAGTGAAAATTGAGGCGGCACTGAGGCCTCCACCTGACAACTGCGCTGATGGCTTTTTTGTTGTGACCTGAGTAATTTTCTGTGCGCTGCCGCTGTCTTCGGTACCGTACTGGTTTCTGAACCACTGTAGAAAAGAATCGGATCTGACTTCCTGTGAAATTTGTAACGTTATAGGTATATAAATAATCCCCTAGGAACAGCATAGATATTCAATGACAACAAACCTAAAACAACACAACCCCCTATAACATAATCCTTCCATTCTTTGTTATGTAAAGTAACTTCAATGAAGGTTTTATCCCCAGGCTATATTACAAAGTAGCTCTTTAGTAAAGATAAATTATTTTTGGCAATTAGATACTTTGTCAGGGTTATCTTCTATTCCTGCTTATGGTATTATAGTCTAGTAGTTTATGCTATTTTATCACTTTACCACTCGTCCACAGAGCTACTATCTTTGTTCAGAGATCGCCTTATTAATTGTGCTGATAGCCTCCTTTAAAGCTTCAGCTATTTCATCCTGGACTTTCCATAAAGCGGGGTACTCAAGATTTAATGTTTTAACGTTTTTCAATTCGGAGGTTAAAGACTCTGAAATGACCTTCCAGACCTCTTCAGGCAGTTCTACACGAACCAGCTTTTTATCTTTAGCTGGCTCTTGACGTGAGCCAGTGGTTTTATCAAACATTTTGCTAAACTCCTTTTATCTTGTTTAACTTAGCTTAGCTTTATACTCTGTACCATTAATGCCAAAACGGTAAATACCACTTTACCACCAGATTAATCAAAGTCTGGTTCCGGGTTTAAAGCCAGCTTTTCAATGAGCTGGTGGGTGGGTCACGCTCTCGGCTGCTTCCTAGCCGGTAACCGGGGTAAGAGTGGCGATTAATTTGCGGCTATAGTCCTGCTTGATACCTATAATTTGCCCAGAGCCTGTTCATAACTTTATAACACTCAATGGAACAGGTTGCGGCTGCGGCCGAGCTTTCAGACCTTGTTGGTTTTTCTCAAACCACACAATTATTCAAGCTTTCACCGTTTTTAGCTTTGTGGTAAACGGTTAAATGCCACTTTTAGTATAGTGGTATTTACCATTATGCTACTGTTTCTCTTCTTTATCCAACCATTCCTCGACCGCCATTTCGATTATTTCACCCAGAGTCATAGGGTTTCCGCTCTTCTTTCGATTAAGTTTTTCTTGCTCGCACCTCAAAAGCAAATCCTTACGAATTCGGACGCTCTGACGTTCCACCGGCGGAGCTTTTTCCTTTAGGGCGGCTGGTGGTTGCTCGGCCGGCTGGGTTTCAATATCAGTCGATAACTGGTAACCTTTACCCCTGACGATTTCAGGCTCTGAATAGTTGTTCTTGGTAAGCATCTTATTAAGATCTCTACTAGGCATAGCGTTTCTTCACCTCCTGGGCTAAAGCTTCGTAAGCGTGGGCGCCCGCGCTATCCGGGGCATATTTACTGATCGGTTCCCCGGCGGCCGGGGCCTCGGCTAGCCTTGTTGTAAGCGGTATGGTGGTATTAAATACCAGCTCTCCATATTGTTCGCGGGCCTGCCGCTCTACGGCCGGACTGAGAGCGGTCCGCTTGTCATGCATGGTGACGACCAGGCCGCCTATCCGTAACCCGGTGTTAAGTTTTTTCACCAGGCCAATAGTGGCTTCCAGTTGCGGCAGAGCCTGCAGGGCATACGCCTGGGCCTGGAGCGGGACAATTACCGATGTAGCGGCTGCCAGAGCATTGACAGTAAAGAGACCCAGCGACGGCGGCGGGTCAATCAGAATGTAGTCGTAATAAGAAGTAGCGGCTGCCAGGGCTTCGCGCAGGAAGAACTCCCGGCCGATCTTCCCGGCCAGTTCCAGTTCCGCCCCGGCCAGAGCTAGAGTGCTGGGTACCAGGTCTACCCCGGCCGAAGTTGAAACAGTAGCAAACTCCACCCCTTTAGAGGAATTTAGAAGCACTTCGTAAATGCTGTATTTAAGGGAAGCCGGGTCTTGTCCTAATCCACTGGTCAAATTAGCCTGCGGGTCTATATCTATCAGTAAAACCTTTGCTCCCTGCTGCGCTAGTTCCACGCCAACATTTAAGGTAGTGGTTGTCTTACCTACCCCGCCCTTTTGCATGGCAAAACAAATTATGTGACTCATTAAACTCCTCTTACACTGATGATTTTACTGTTTTACCATAAGTGGTAAATACTACATAATTATTATGCCACAAATGATAAAATGGTGCTAATAGTAAAGTTTACTATTTGAGGAAGATCGCACTACCCACTCAGGCTTGAACTGATACCTTTGCCCGACAACTTTCAAGCTTAAATAAAATAGTAATATCTATCGAAACCTCTTTTGAGAGGGTAATACAATTCTGTCGGCAATTGTTAAGCTATACCAAATACAAGTTTCGTCCATCCGCTATAAACTATTCAGTCTTTTTGAGCTGTACCGCCAACCACTCGGCCAGGTTAGCCGAAATAGCTGCATCTAGCTCTCTTCGGCTGGCAATTTCCTCGCCTTGCCACCAGAGGGCTAATATCTTGGGGTTAAGCGTATCCTCATAGCCATTTTCTGCTTGCGTCAATTCCTCCGGCATGGACCGTACAGTTGCGAAAATGACTTTATCCTGAAATTGAACTTCATCAGATAAAAGCATGATATTCGTATGGTTAAAACGGGCTATTTCGTTAGGCTCTCTTCCTTTTATATAGACCAGCACCGGCAGTTTCTGTTTTTGAATGAAATCGTAGATTTCATTAGTTCTTATGTAATTCAATTGTTTTCCTTCCACTCCTTCTATTACAGTAAGTAATCAACATATTATGTAAAGTAAATTTGGAACTCAGTTTTCGGGAAAGAACGCCTGATGTTTCTTTAAATAGCCTTTAATTTTCTCAAAAATAAGTAGTAAATTCCAGTAATCTTGTTTTCAGTATTTCCAGAATTCCTGTATTATTTATTACCATAATTCTTGAATTAAAGAATTATTGATTTCTTGTTGTCAGGAACTATTTACTTCCAGTTTTCAAGAATAATGAGGGCTATTTACCCCTGAATTCCTGGGTAAGCAATTTGTAAAACTCCTTGCTGAATCTTTAATTTGCATCTTGACAGAAACAAACATGATTACTTATACTGGTGGTAGTAGTGCTTATTTATTAGTTAAAAACAATAATGGATAAACTTCTCACCACAGAACAGGTCTCGGAGCGGCTGCACGTACATGTAAACACCGTGCTGCGTTTCATTAAAGATGGAAAGTTATCGGCTGCCCGGGTTGGTAAGGAATACCGCATAAAAGAAAGCGCCTTATCGGCCTTTATCGGGGACGCTAACCCTCTTCACACCGGGGCGCTCGTCATTGCCGTGGCAAACCAGAAGGGGGGAGCCAGCAAGACTACTACGGCGGTTAATTTGGCGGCCAGCCTGGCTAAATGCGATAAAAAGATCCTGCTTATAGATCTTGACCCGCAGGGCGGCTGCGCCGTTTGTTTAGGCATGGATACTTCCGAACTAAAGCAAACCATTTACAATGTGCTGGTCCAACGCGATCTCGACATCACCCAGGTAATCATGGAGACCGATTATGGGTTTGATCTCGCTCCGTCCAATATTGACCTGGCCGGGGCCGAGGTAGAACTCTTACAGATCCTTTCCCGCGAAAGTATGCTCAAACGGCGGCTCCAGCCGGTGCTGGACAGGTACGATTATATCATCATAGATTGTCCCCCCAGCCTTGGCTTACTTACCGTTAACGCCTTAACTGCTGCCCATACGGTACTTATACCGGTCGCCTGTGAATATATGGCCCTACGCGGTCTTAAAATGCTTTTTGACACGGTTGCTAACGTCCAGGAGTCCACCAATTCAGGCCTGAATATTACCGGCATCCTGGCGACTAAATTTGATGTGCGTACCCTCAACAGCAAAGAAATCCTCGATTACCTGGCAAAGTTATGTAAACAAGAGGGGATCAGACTTTTTGAGTCGGTTGTACATGCTTCGGTCCGCTTTACGGAAGCGCCGCGCTTTGCAAAACCGCTGGTTATTCAGCATCCAGACCTTGAGGGAGCTAAAGCCTATTTACAAGTTGCACAGGAAATAATCAATGGCTAATAAACGACCACCGGTAGAGTTTGCCGAACTGGATAATAAACCCCGCGGCCGGGGAGCGATTCTACGTACCCGTGAAGAGATAGAAACTGAAGAAGGATTGTCTGAGCAAACTTCTGCCCCAAACCAGGAAAACAATAATTCTGGAAATCAGGAAAACTTGAATACTGGAATTGTGGAAAACAGGAAGGGCGCTTTACGGGCCAGCTATTCAAAATCTACCTTTAGATTAAGCCCCCAGGCCCTGAAAGCCTTGAATGATATAAGACATACCTTACGCTGGGATTATGACAGCAAAACGAACCTGGAGGAGATAGTAGAACAAGCCATTCTGGAAGTTTACCAGGATTTAGTGGAAAACAAGGAATCCAGTCTTCTGGTTAAAAAGTTTTCTGGAAATAAAGAAAGCAAGAATTCTTGAAATGAAGTTTTCTGGCAAGATTTTTTGGCGGTAACTAACTTTACATAACATAATTAGCAGGGAGTAAAAGAGGGAGAGAGAAAAGGTTTCTAGAGTGAAAATATAGAAACAAGAAACAACTTTATAAATCTAGAGAATAAAAAACGGCTAACCGGCTCCTGAGGAAACCAAGCTAACCGCTCTCTTATATTCGCAATAAGAGCATAGCAGAGTCTCCATGAGCTTGTCAAGCTGTTTGGAGATTTTTTAATGCCTGAAAACCTGGATAATGGTCCGGGGGAGTTTCGCTTCCCTGGCTTCCATAAACCTAACTACACCCTTGTACCTGACGAGCTTTTTGACGAGCTTTTAGCCGTTCTTTCTGGTGCCGAGCTAAAAGTCCTCATGTACATCATCAGGCGTACCTTCGGTTTTAAGAAGGATGCGGATAACATTAGCCTCTCCCAGATGCTACGGGGT
This sequence comes from Chloroflexi bacterium 54-19, assembly GCA_001898225.1. GTDB lineage: Bacteria > Chloroflexota > Chloroflexia > Chloroheliales > Chloroheliaceae > 54-19. The sequence continues at coordinate 262 of MKTJ01000045.1, read as the reverse complement.
ATAAGTACAAGTGACGGCCGTGAACTGGATAAAGGCACCGGCCTTTCCAAGCCGACCCTTTTGCAAGCACTCAGGAGCCTTCAGGAGAAAAATATTATCTACACCGAGCGGAACCGAAGTGTTGAAAATGGCGATGAACCGACTACCTACCGGTTGAACGTAGGCCCAAAAGGAACCGAAATTAGGGATAATGATACCCGTGGTAAAAAAACTTTACCAGGGGGGGTGGTAAAAAAATCTTACTCCCCCCTGGTAAAAAAAC
>MKTJ01000044.1:224874-332366 GCA_001898225.1 Chloroflexi bacterium 54-19 | reverse complement strand
TTGCGGCCATAAAAGGTGGGTACATCAATTGCTTCTCCCCAATCTAAATGCTTGGGAATGCTTTCCGTAACAAAAAGGTTGGAATGGACTGTGTTGGGTCTTTGCTGAATGAGAGGTGGAGTAGAAGCAGGTGGCTCGTTTTTTAATTGGGAAGACTGCTGAACCAAAAGTTCTTGTACCCATCCTTCTTCAAGAAGCACCTTCTGATGGGCTGCTTTCCAAAGGGCCTGTATTTCCTCCGCTTCGTTCCCGGCGGCAAAGACATGATGCTTTAAACACACGGCAATGAAGTTTTTAAGATGCCTGGGTTTGGGGTAACTGTGGCCTGCCTCCCACTCGCCTATGGCATGGCGGGAGATGCCCAGAAATTCGGCAAGATTCGCCTGCGTCAGACCGGTAGCCAGCCGTAAAGTTAGCATCAACTGACCAAAGGCAAAATCCGGCTCTCCGTAAAGCAAACTCATAAAGACCTGTTACCTTCCAACATTACCCGAGCAACAGCATGCATGCTAATGGCAGGTAAAATGGCAACCGGTGGAGGGTGCTTTCCTTCACGGTTACCTCTATACTTAAACTTGTCAGGCGCGCGTACCATGCATGCAAACACCAGTAGGGAGAATAATTAAGAGGGACAGTCCTTTGCCTCCTTTTCCTTATCCTCAAACTTTTTTTATAGTAACAAACAAGCAGGCAAATTACTAGCTTATCTTATTGGTATCGCTGAGTAAAATGCTAATAAAATTTTTACTCCAAGAGGTTATATGCAACCACCTACTGTTATTGGTAAAGTCCTCTCAGTTAATGTCGGGCTGCCCCGAAGCGTTGAGTGGAAGCGCCGTTTAGTTTACACTGGTATTTTCAAAGAGCCTGTAAAGGAACGCATCCGGGTAGATAAACTTAATTTTAAGGGCGATGCCCAGGCTGACCTGTCGGTCCATGGTGGACCGGACAAAGCCATTTACGTTTACCCGGCCGAATATTACGATTATTGGCGGTCCGAATTCCCCGAAATGACCCTTGATTGGGGCATGTTCGGGGAGAACCTGACCGTGACCGGGCTACGCGATGACGAAGTGAATATTGGTGACCGGTTTCAAATCGGTTCAACCAAACTGGTAGTAACTCAACCTCGCCTGCCCTGTTACAAACTGGCTGTAAAATTTGGCCGGGATGATATACTCCGCCGTTTTCTAAAGCGGCAGTATACCGGTTTTTACCTCCGCGTCTTACAGGAAGGCGAAATTGGAGCCGGTGATAAAATTATTTCCCTTTCTAAAGACGAACATGAAGTCAAGGTAACCGATATTGTTTCCCTTTATACCAGTCGTAAGCCTGACCTGGCGTTGATGAAACGAGCGATCGAGGTTGAGGCTTTGCCCGCTAGCTGGAAAGATTATTTCCAAGAATAGCCTTGGCAAAAAATAAAAAGCTAAGTGTTAGCCAACAACTAAAAAGTTTGTTTTGCGAAATTAGCTTGCGCCTTATTTTGGCATTGCGGCCTCAATGGCAGCCAGCAGGGTAGCGAACTCAAATGAATCATCGTGACGGACACCATTGATAAAGAAAGTTGGTGTGCCTTCCACCCCACTTCTCACCCCGCCTATAAAATCCTCATGGACCAGCCGGGCAAAGGTACGCCTGTCCAAGTCCTGTTTGAATCTTTCTATGTCCAGATTAAGAACCTGAGCGTATTTAAGCAGATACTCTTTAGTGAGAGCGCGTTGGTGCTCAAAAAGCTGGTCGTGCATTTCCCAGAACTTTCCTTGTTCAGCGGCGGCCTCAGCCGCCTCGGCAGCATTCTCGGCATTCCGGTGAGCCTCCGTTAGGGGAAAATTCCGAAAGACAAAACGCAATCTATCGCCAAAAAATTCCTGAATATCCCTGATAATAAAATAAGCTTTTCCACAATAAGGACATTCAAAATCCCCATATTCTACCAATGTCACCGGCGCGTTCGCCAGTCCCTGGGTGTGGTCTTGTTCCGTCACCGGGAGCAAAAGTTTTGTACGTCCTTTTTCTCGTGTCATTGAGATGTCCCTCCATTTTTAGCCATGTAAAATTTACCTGCTGAAATTGTGGTTGATATATGCAGTTAACATTTTTTATTTCGTTCGAAAGCCGTTCCAGGTACTTACAGGTACGTAAAAGAAAGTAGCCAGAGTGAAACAAAGGCTGTTGAAAGAAAATAACTGCCTTGAAATTTTTATCCTGCTAGCGGAGTACGTTTTTGTGTATGCGAAGTTTTTGTGGGCGGCAACATAGCCTGACGTAGGCTTTCCTTAGCCCGGTAAATCTGTGATTTTACATTGGAAAGCTTGCAGCCGGTCATTCGGCAAATTTCCAGGTAACTAAACCCATATAAAAAAAGTAGAAAGGCTGTTAAGCGGTCTCGTCCTACTTTTCTGATAGCTCTTTCCAGTTCATCATGCATAACGAGCCGATTTTCAAGCTCACCTACCCCCACCCCTTGAATTGGGGTAAAGGTGGTACGCTCATTTTCTTTACCCATTTCATCAAAATACCATAACGAAATCAGGGGTAAGGTTTTTTGGCGGCGCATTTCATCGACGGCCTTATTGCGGGCAATAGTATAGAGCCAGGTTGAAATTGTGGTAGATCCTACTATCAGAGAACTATCTGAATTTTCAGCTTCCGCCCCTTTGTAGCGGTTTTCAGCACGAAAACATAAAGATTTGTAAGCTCCAAGAAAAGTATCCTGGGTTAAGTCCTGCGCCAGATGGGGTTCCAACAACATGTTGTAAATAAAATTGTAGATACGGCCCTGGTATTTAATAACTACCTTTTCAAAATTGGTCGGATTCCACTCAGACTCTCTCCAATCTTTTTCGCTCATCTTGTAGTCGTACATTGCTATTACCTCTAAACCTGGATAAACATCTTTTCCTGTAAACTTTTAGGAAGCTCTACACTGCCAGAAAGTCGCTACATTAGATAAAAATTCTTACCTTGAGTTGCTTCGCTACCCCAACCATAAAAATAGAACCTGTTTTGGCCTAAGGGTGAAACTTATAAGAGCAGTAGACACTGATGCACGGTCAGGGTAAAATGCCTTGCTCCGGTGGATTTCACGGTTTGTTATAAAACAGGTTCTATTGGGCCACCGCCGTCTAGGCTTTTTTGTGACTCTTGATGGCAGCCTTGATTAATGCGGCGACCTCCCTGGGATGGGATACGGGCGATGCATGACTTGAATTAACTTCAATCGTAGGAGCCTTCATGCGTTTTGCCATAAACCGCTCCACATCGGGGTTAATTGCCATATCATTTTTTGAAATCAGGCACCAGGAAGGTATTTGTTGCCAGGCCGCTCCCCCGGCTTTCTGGGCAAAACAGTCAGGCACAATCGGTTTTTGCGTAACGGCCATTTCTCTTGCCATTGTTAAGGAAACGTCAGGGCAAAAGATCTGCGGATAGTGGGCGGGATCAAGCCAGACGAAACCATTTCGGTAAGACGGGAAAACAAAACTGTTACCGGGAGGAGCCGGGAACCGGCTACCTAAATCAACAATACTTTCACCTTTTAATGGGGCAAAAGCAGTGGCGTAGACCAGACCGACAACGTTTGAAGCCTTATCAGCCGCTTCGGTCATAACTGCACCGGCGTAAGAGTGACCGGCCACGATAGTTGGGCCAGCAAAAGCGGCCGTGGCCAGGGCCTGGCGGGCAACGGCGACATCGTCAGCCAGTGAAGTTAAAGGTAAATCCACAGCCAGGACATTGTGACCCTCCTGATTCAACAGGTCTATTACACTATTCCAACTGGCAGAGGTAGCATAAGCTCCGTGTAACAACAGGACGTTATATCCTGAAGGTCGGGACCAGGATTTAAAATCGTTGGCGTGGTTATCATCACTGGCAAGGGCAAGCGCCGGCGAAGCAGTTACCGCAAGACCACCAATAGCGGCGGCAACACCAAGATGTTTAACCAATCGGCGCCGAGTTACAGGTCTTTTCAGGCTGGGAAGTTGATCAATTTCTTCAGCGGTTGGGGGTAAAGCTTGATTTCCAAAAATCATTTCTAAATGCTCCTTTCGGATGTTTACCAACCTTCAAACGGTTAAAGTTGACTGGACAAACTCTGCGCTATCTACCTGCCAGGTAAATATTTACCTGGCAAGGTTTTGGTTATCGATGCGGTGGCTAATTAAAAGGTTGCAGTTGAGGTTGCAGCGTTTGCTATTAAAACTATAGAAGGCTTATGGCAAAGAGTCACCCTGCAGAAGGTAGCATATTAGTTAACATGACCTTGCACCATTGTGGGATCTTAATGGGAAAAATTAAATTTCTCCTGCACGGAGGTTGGTGAACGACAAAACAAACTTGAAGATGCTAAAACCCAACTTTCCCCCCTATTTCAAGGTAGGTTATTGGTTACCTGCTGTATCCAGGTTTTATACGACCAGTTTAGTATCTGGGGAAATTATTCGTTTATTTTTTCGAAAAGATTCAGCGGTTACGTTTCTAACTTTGTTTGTGATATTTACGCCAATTGCCCCAACCGTTTCTTCGATGTGAAAGGTAAGGTGATGGCAGGTGACTTGTTAGCTGATGTCCGCTGACTTTCACAAATCCACTGGCTATACTTCTAATAAGACCAATGTCTGAGCCAAAAACTAATTGGTCGAGGTGATAGATATAAAACTCCGGTAAAGAGAACAAATCTACCGAAAGTTGTGCTAACTGGTTGCATCAGGTGTATGCGGACCCAAAAGTTTCAGTTTGTGCTAAATTCAAAAAGGAGACAGTTCAATGACTACAAACACTACCAGGGATTTTGAGCCTGCCCCGGTTTTTCAATTAGCCTCGCAACCACCCGCCCGCATCTTTGTGGATGCTCCGCTCCCAGAATTACTGGCCCTGGGCCGGATTGTGGTTATCCGATACCGGACGGAAAATCTACGGATTGTACCGGTCTTTGGTAAAGCCGCGTTGGAAGTTTCTCCCCGTATAGGACACCTGCACATTACGGTAGATGATGCGGCCTGGCATTGGGTGGATGCCAGCGGCGAACCGATCATTATTACCTCGCTTGTTCCGGGACCGCACAAGGTGCTTGTAGAACTGGCTGACCCGACTCACAGAATAATAGACAGTGCTATCGTCGAATTTGAAGTGCCCCAACAGCCAACACCTTCTGAATAACAACACATTGATTCCTGGTTTGTGCCTGGTTTTGTTTTTTGTACCCTCGCCATCAGCTTTTTAATAGGTGGTGTTGGAATGCTACTTTTTACATTCTTTGGCCTGGTATGCACCCGTCAAACCAGACCGCCGATTTGCCCAACAAGTTTCATCTAGTACACTTTTCCTGACTAACAATTTAGAGGCCGACCTGGTTCCATAAGAGCCTTCAATGGTTTTAGTGGTAGTCTTTTAACAGTCCAATATAGATAGAAGATAAACAAAGTGTATCATAACTGGGTTGCTACTGTTCTTGTAAGGTCAGGAAGTAACGTACTGCTTCCGCCCTGGTAGTTAAACCTGACTTACTATAAATATTGGTTATGTGGCGGTTAACTGTGTGCGGGCTGATTATTAGCTTTTCAGCAATCTGGCTGTTGGTCAAACCCTGGGCCAGTAAAGCCAGGACTTCTAGCTCGCGCTCGGTAAGGCCGGTTTTTTCCATCAGGTTAGCTGTCCGCTCCAACCCGGTAGTGGCAGAGCTGGTCTGTAAATCAACCGCAAGAGTTACAAACGCCTGTGGATTTAAGGCATAACTGACCGCTTCTTCCGGCGAAAAGCTCCTGCCGACTTGCCTGGCCTGCTTATAAGAATTTGCTCCCAGGTGCTTAAAAGCACTGTTGAGCAACTTGTCAAGTTCGGTTTGCACAGCCTGGGTGAGCGGTAGCCCTAATTTTTCGCGCATTACTTCTTGAGCGCCAATGAGCCTGGCGCATCTTTCCCACTCGCCCTGGGTCCCGGCGAGTTCGGCCATACCTAGCAAACTTTCGGCTATCCCTTTTTTATCGCCAATCTCACGCCGCAACTCTAAACTAGCCTTATAGAGGTCAAAGGCTTTAACATTCTCCCCTTCCAGGCGGGCTATTTCGGCCAGGTTGTGCAAACCATAACTGCGTAAATAGCTGTCGCCAAGTTCCTGGGCAATGTTAAGGCTTTCTTCAGCCCAACTTTTGGACTTTGCCGGGTCTCTCAGGTCCAGGGCTATCTCGGCGAGATTATTCAGGGTATTGGCAATACCCTGTTTATTGCCAAGTTTACGAAACAAGGACAGGCTTTCCTGGGTCAACTCCAGGGCCTGCGCCGGACGTCCCAGCGCCCGTGCTACTTCGCCCTGGTTGAGCAGATTATGGGCCAGACCTATTTCTTCGCCAAGTTTGCGGTAGATAACGGCGCTCTCCTCATACAAAGTCATGGCTCTGGCGTAATCTCCCTGGTGCATCGCCACTACGCCCAGGTTGTTAAGCGGATTAGCCATCCCATATAAATCGTTGATTTCGCGCATCAATTTGTAGCTTTCGCCCCAGAGCTGGTTGCAACGCTCGTATTCGCTTCTGGCGTAGCTGATACCGCCCAGGTCGTTCAGCACATGGGCGGCATGATTTTTATAATTTAGTTTCCTGTATAAAGCCTGGCTGCTTTCCAGGTAGGATAGAGCCTGCTCGTAATCGTTTTGGGAATTCGCCAGGATTCCGGCCCCGCGCAGCACTTTGGCGCGGTCAGCTTGCACTTCCTCATTTTCGGTGTCGCTCAAGACCGGCAGGCCCAGGGCCATTTCAGACCAGCGCCGACCTTCGCTAAAATAGCCCCGCACAAACCAGAAACGCCATAGAAAACCGCAGAGCGGCAAGGCCAGTTCCGCCGCCGACTTGCCGGAGATAGCGGTCCCAGGTTCCAGCCCGGTTTTTTCTTCCATGGTCCAGGCCAGGGCGGCCCGCAAGTTATCGTGGTCGCGTTGGAGTCGGGCTAACCACTCCGCCTGGTTAGTTCCTCTGAATTCCGGCTCGGCCCTGGCTGCCAGCGCAAGGAAATAGCGGTAGTGGACCCATTTAAAGTGATCGAGGTTTTCCTGCCCGGCTAACTTTTCCTGACCGTATTGCCGGACCATCTCCAGCAGCCGGTAGCGGATTTCCTGGTAATGCTCGGTGGGTTCGGCTATTACCAGGGATTTGTTCACCAGTTGAAGCAACAGGTCTAAAACCGTATCCGGTTCGAGCCGGTCCTGCCGCTTCTCGCCGGTAACAACCGCTTCCGCCGCTTCCAGGCTAAAGCTCCCCCGGAATACGGTTAAACGGCGTAAAAGCATCTTTTCCTCCGGCAGCAGCAGGTCATAACTCCAATCAATCAAGGCCCGCACGGTCTGGTGGCGGGGGGCACTGGACCGGCTACCCCCACCCAGGAGTTGAAGACTGTTATTCAGCCTGGTTACGAGCTGGGCCAGGCCCAGGCCCTTGACGCGGGCCGCCGCCAGTTCCAGGGCCAGCGGCAAACCATCAAGCTGGCGGCAAAGCTGGATTATGCTGAGGTTATTTTCTGGGCTAAGGCTAAATTCCGGCTGGACCGCCTGGGCTCTTGCCACGAATAACTGGACCGCTTCGGAAGTTTCCAGGGCTGGCGGTTGGGCGGCATCATTCATTAAAGGTAGCGAGAGGCCCCCCAGCGGCCAGACCGTTTCGCTGGCAAGGTTCAAACGCTCCCGGCTGGTTGCCAGGACTTGCAAATGTGGACAGCTACCCACCAGTTGCTCCACCAGTTCGGCGCAGGCTTCGACCAGGTGTTCACAGTTGTCAAGCACCACCAGCATTTGTTTAGCCAGCAGATGATTGATTAACCCTGCCTTTAAATCGCCTTCAACCTGTTGTTGAGGCCAGAGTACTGAAGCCACGGTCTGCGGCAGCAGTTGGGGGTCCGCAATCGAGGCTAGCTCCACCAGCCAGATGCCATCCGGGTAACGCTGGGCCGCAGACTCCTGCAACTGCCGGGCGACCTCAAGGGAAAGACGGGTTTTACCCATCCCGCCCGGCCCGATTAAGCTCAAAAGCCGGGTCTGGCCCTGAAGTAGCAGCTTACTTAATTTTTCCAGTTCTTCTTTACGACCGATAAAGCGGTTGGGCGTTAATGGTAAATTGCTCGGCACTTCTTCGGCTGCTAATTTCTCAGTCCTGGTAATTTCGTCAGCCGGTTGGTGGGATGCTAGCAGGTTAGAGACCAACAATTTTTCCAACCAGGGTTTATTCAGGCTCGGATAGGCATCGGTAGCGGTGGCAGATTGAGTGTCGTAACTCTCCTGGACGGTTGTCCACAGCCGGGCGATTTCCTCACGTTCCTGGCCTTCATTAAAGACCCCCTGCCGGTTGAAGACTTCAATCAGCTTTTTAAGGTTTTCAGCCTTAGGAATATTGCTGTCAGCCTCCCAGTATTGAATCATTCGCAGACCCTTGAGGCCGATGGCCTGGGCTAACTGGCTCTGGGTCAGGCCGGTCTGGGTCCGATAATAATGTAATAACTTACCTGGGGAAGTTTTTTTACTTTTAGAGGCGATATTTATAGGTTGCTGGGACATTTTAAGGACTACAATCTGAATTTATTAAAACCTGCACCGCTCCGGGATTATTCTAACTAGCCAATGATTATGCGCCAATAATGCCATAAATTGAGTTCAAGAGCAATCCTGTGAGGATTACAGGCGCAATTTCGTAATTATTTCATATTCATTACTAATAAAACCCACAAATTTGCCAGTTTAGAATACCTAACCCTAGCGATGTTGGGCCAGCCAGGCTGCGCTATAGTTATGCCATCACCGAAACAGTCCCGACTGAACAGTCCCGACTGTACAGTCCAGCCTGAAACGGGAAAGATAAGAGGTACTCTAAAGGCCACTCTATCTGACTAACGATAGCGTTCTAGATGAAGCACATATATAACCTGAAAGGAAGCAAAAAGTGACTCTATCTGTTAATTACTCCAGGTTTTTCAATCTCTCTCAAAGGAAAATTAGAAATATAGTTGTGGCCTTAAGCCTGATGCTGGCTATGCTGGTGAGCTTTGTTCCAGCCCCGACCTTCGCCGCCACCACAACCACCTTGCTTAGTTGCACCGAGGCCGGGTTGCGCCAGGCGGTTTCAAAGGCGGCCAATGGCGACACCATTTTGTTTGGCTGTAGCGGCACGATCACCCTGACCGGCGGCAGCGCCAGGTACATTGAGATTAACAAGAATTTAACCCTGGACGGTAACGGCCAGCAGGTCATAATCAGCGGCGGCAACAACACGGCCCTCTTTTTTGTCTGGGGCAATAATTCAACCGCCAGTTTCAAGAATCTAAGCCTGGCAAACGCCTATTCGACCGCCAGCGGGGCAGCTATCTACGTCCAGCGGGGCGGTAACGCCAGTATCTCCGGCGTAAATTTTTTCAATGATACTGCCGGGTACGGTGGGGCTATTTACAACCAGGGCGCTACCGTCAGTGTCAACAATGCTATCTTCCTGAACAATCGTAGTGCGGCCCAGGGCGGCGCAATTTACAATGAGGGAGGCACCCTCAACTTAAACAATGCTACCTTTAACAGCAACAGTACTTACGTTGCAGGAGGCGCGATTTACAACGGGGCAGGCGGCAGCTTAAAAATTACCTACAGCAACTTCACTAACAATTCCTCATCGACATTTGGCGGCGCAATTGCTAGCTATTCGCCCGCGACAGTTGAGTATTCGACTTTTACCGGAAACAGTTCCCAGAATTCCGGGGCAATCGCGAGTATAAGTGGTCTGACTGTTAACAGTTCGACTTTCTCCGGCAATAGCGCCACCACCTATTCCGGCGGCGCGATTGGCGCTGATACGACCCTGGACGTGGTTAACTCGACCTTTTACGGCAACTCGGCGGCAATCTCCGGGGGCGCTATCAGCAACAATGGCTTTACGACCATAACCAACAGCACCCTGGCCGGTAACACGGCCCAGTACCTTGGTGGTGGCATTCGCAACTTTCAAACGCAAGGCGTTACCACCGTTGTTACGCTCGTCAATACCATTATGGCTAACAGTGGGGCCGGTGAGAACTGTATGGGACCGATTACCGATGGCGGTTACAACCTGGAAACCACCAATAACTGCGGCTTGCAGCCGAACAATCACAGCAAACCTAATACCGACCCGCAGTTCAATACGGCCGGTTTGAAGTTTAACGGCGGCTACAACCAGACTATCGCCCTTCAACCTACCAGCCCGGCGGCAGGGGCCGGCAATGTAACGGTCTGCCAGAGCGCCCTGGTCGGCGGTAAAGATCAGCGCGGCCTGGCTCGCCCGGCCACTTACTGCGATATGGGCGCTTATGATAGCTTTGGTGGTCCGGCTGCAAGCGCCGGTAACGTGGCGACTTCTACCACCTTAACTCTTTCGAGCATTAGTGTGATGCAGGGTAAAGACCTCCCGATGAGAGCGGTGGTAGTTAAACCGCAAGGCCAGATCAACCCTCTTACCGGCTATGTAGTCTTCAAAGAAGGGGCAACTATCCTGGCGGTCGGAACAGTTGACAGCAACGGGGTGGCCGCAGCCACTTACTCTACGGCAGGACGAACAGCCGGAAGTCACAACCTGGTGGCCCAATACTACGGTGATAATTCCTACGCTCAAAGCACCTCGAACATAGCTTACGTTTCGATTTTCCAGAAGTTGTTTTAATAAAGAATAGATGTAAAGAAACCTCCTGGGTAAAACTGGTTCGCCAGACCAACTTTTACCTCAGGAGGTTTCTTTATGGTTTTGTCAGCACTGGGGCCAGTAACCCGAATTAAGAAAGAGTGAGAAAAGATTTCCCAGTTGAATTATGCTGCTAAATATTCCGGTTTGGAACTGGAATTTATCATAAATTGCTCAAACGCACTGGAAAACCGACCGGCTAAATCCTAATTCTTTGCCACCGTATAAAGAATACAATTATGAATGAGCTTGCACCAGTTATGCGGAGCCTTACAACACGAGTAAATCTGTCCCTGACCGCTTCTCGAAATTTTCCGGCGAGCAGTAGCCTGACAATGAATGTAGTCGCTGCCGGTTGTAGAACATTTTTATATACTCGGAAATTTCTGTTTTAGCTTCTTGCCTGTTCTACCGCAGGTGAGAGGTTTAGTTTTGCCACAAATTTTTCTTCACCGCCCATTTTTATTGAGACTCCTCTAATCCTTCTATTATTAAACTTATGCCGGCTTTTATTATTTTTCACCTCCCATGAACCACAAAAATAGACCTGGAATATCTAAACAATTTTTAATAAACAATTCTATTGACACGTGTCAATACCTTTGCTATTATAACTTCATTGACACGTGTCAATCGCCAAACAAACAGTTTGTCTTTCCCAGCTTTTTCTAAACAAGCGAAAATGGTTGTCCCTTTCGGAAGGTTTTTCCGAACCGTATTTACTCTGCTTTTTACATATTAACGAACTAAGTCATTTCTGTTAACGAAACCCTTGCCGGTCAGGAATTTGCAATGGGTGGTTGCCCGCACCCGACCGTACCGGCCAGGTAAATTTGTTATTTCCAACTCGAGGAGGAGAAAAATGGAATTTGACCGGGAGAATAATCCTAAACCCTACACGGTATCCCTAACCCCTTCACGCCGAAAATTTATAAAGCAATCGGCCCTGGTTATTGCCGGGGCGGCCTTTTCGTCGGGTATCCTGGCGGCTTGCGGTGACGCAACCGCCACTACAGCCCCTGCCGCCGCCGGAACTACTCCCGCCGGAGCGACAACTGCAGCGGGAGCCGGGGCCACTACGGCTGCTGCCGGGGCAACCACCGCCGCTGGAGCAACCACGGCTGCTGCCGCAACCACGTCCGGCGGGGCTGCAACTACCAACGTTATGCTGGTTCACGGTGGAAGTGCTGCCGCTACCTGGCTGCGGAACTTTAACCCCTTCACGGCTACTCCCCGTTACCCGACCTTTAACGGTTTGCATGAACCGCTGATGATTTACAACACCCTTAAAACGGAGATAGTCCCCTGGCTTGCCACCAAGTATAGCTGGGGTACCGATAATAAGAGCCTCACCTTCACCCTTCGCGACGGTGTAAAATGGTCGGATGGGCAACCTTTTACCTCGGCGGATGTGGTTTATACCTTCCAGTTATTCCAGAAAACCCCTGGATTGCAGGGACCGGGCCTGCTGGCGATGAACAAAACCAGCGGTTATATCAGTGAAGTTACCGCCCCGGACGCTAAGACGGTAGTCTTTAACTTCTCGCGGGTTTACTCCCCCGGCCTTTACGATATTATTGCCCAGATGATTGTGCCAGAACATACCTGGAAAAATGTCTCCGACCCGGTTAAATACACCAATGACAACCCGGTCGGCACCGGCCCCTTCACCCAGGTCACGGTTTTTGAAAACCAGGTTTACCAGGTCGATAAAAACCCTAACTACTGGCAGAGCGACCTGATTAAAATTAACGGGTTGCGCTACCCGGCCTTCCCGACTCCCCAGGCTATTCAGTTAGGGTTGGTCAATGCCCAGATTGAGTGGGCCCACTCCTTCGTGACCAACATTGACCAGACCTTTGTCGCCAAAGACTCCGCCCACCGGGGCTATTACTTCCCCGGTATTGCCCAGATGGTTTTGCTCGACCTGAACACGACTAAAAAGCCGTTTGATGATGTCAATGTTCGCAAGGCCCTCAGCCTGGCTCTCAACCGCCAGCAGATTGTTTCGGTAGCCGAGCAAAATTACGCGCACCCGGCGGACGTTACCGGCCTGAACGATGCCTTCCCCCAGTACAAGGTTAGCGACCCCACCAAACTCGGCACCTGGACCAATTTTGATCTAAACCAGGCTGGTCAGATGCTCGACAGCGCGGGTTACAAAAAGGGTTCGGATGGTATGCGGACCATGCCCGACGGTTCCAAAATGAGTTTCAAGTTGACCGGCGTCAGCAACTTTGCCGACTGGACCTCCGCGACCCAGATTATGGTCCAGAACTTCAAAGCGGTTGGGATTGATGTCACTCTCCAACCTTACGACTTTGCCAGCTACCTCGATCACGTGCAAAAAGGCGACTTCGATATGGCGATAGCCTTTAGCGCCCAGGGGTCCACTCCCTTTAACTATTACCGCGGCGTGATGTCCAAATCGACCTCGGCGGAAATCGGCAAGACTGCCAGCCAAAACTACGCTCGCTATGTCAGCACCAAAGGGGAAGATTTGCTCACTCAGTTTGCCTCCACCACCGACGCGGCCCAGCAAAAACAAATCGTGGAGCAACTCCAACAACTTCACGCCGAGGAAGTCCCGGCCCTGCCCCTCTGGCCGCAACCAGGTTGGTACGAGTACAACTCGGCCCGGTTTACCGGGTTCCCGACCAAGGATAACCTCTACGCTCATGGTTGGATGTCCGGACAGGGTGCCCCCGAACAACTAATCGTGATGACCCACCTGCGTCCCCGGTAGTTCCGGGCGGGGCCATTCTTACCGGCTTAAAGGGCCGAAGGAAGTGGCCCCGCTTTTCCCGCTCCATCAAAAAAGCCAGGCCTGACTTTTTCAGGTGTATTGTTTAAATGGGGATGAACAATGAAGTATCTTTTAAGGCGCCTGGGGTTTTATATCCTGGCCCTCTGGGCTTCCATCACAATAAATTTCTTTCTACCGCGGTTGCTTCCCGGCGACCCGGCAGGGACCATTCTGGGCGGCGCGGGCGGGGCAACCCTGGACCCCGAGCAGGTAAAAGCCCTGAAAGAAGCCCTGGGGTTGAGTGACGCCCCGCTGCCGGAGCAATACCTGACCTATCTTACTCACGTGCTGCGTTTCGATTTTGGCACGTCCTTCTCCTTCTTTCCGGCCCCGGTCTCCACCGTTATCGGGACCGGGCTAATCTGGACTCTCCTCCTGGGGACAACCTCGGTTATCCTGAGTTTTATTTTTGGAAACCTGATAGGCATCTTTGGTTCCTGGCGGCGGGGTGGGGTTGTCGATACTTTTGTGCCTCCGCTCCTGATTTTCATCGGGGCCTTCCCGCCTTTCTTCCTGGCCCTGGTAGCTTTCTACTTCCTGGGGACCCAGCTTAACTGGTTCCCTTCCGGCCACGCTTATAGCGATAACCTGATTCCCGGTTACAGCCTGGAATTCGTGGGAAGCATTATCGCCCACCTGGCCCTGCCCGCCCTGGTGTTGATACTTGTTTCAATGGGAAGTTGGGCCCTGGGCATGCGGAATGTTATGGTGGGCGTGCTGGCCGAAGATTATATTACGATGGCCGAAGCCAAAGGGCTTTCCCAGCGAAGAATCATGTTTATGTATGCCGCCCGCAACGCCATGCTGCCCGGTATAACCTCGTTCGGGATTGCCCTGGGCTTTGTCCTGAGCGGCCAGATTCTGATTGAACAAATCTTTTCCTATCCGGGCCTGGGCTTTTTGCTCATCCGGGCGGTTTCCAGCCTGGACTACCCTTTGATGCAGGGCTTATTCCTGATGATTACCCTGGCGGTGCTGATCGCCAATTTCATTGTAGATATTTTTTACACCCGCCTTGACCCGCGGGTAAGAGCGGAATAGGGCGTAAGGAGTAACGGAAAATGGAAAACGAAAATGGAAAAGATATCCAGGAATACTCGGACCCCGCTGAAACGGGGGCGGCCCAGCCCGGCTTTACCGCACCTATATCCGAAATTCCCGAGAAGCACGCCGACCAACCTGTGGAAGGCTTGGCACCGACCCTGACCGGCCAACTGGTGCCGGAACCGGTCGAACCCGCCCCCCGGCCCCAGCGGTGGACCTGGTTGCGCAACCTGCTGACCAACCGGCGCGCTCAAATTGGGATCGGGATTGTTACTTTTTTTATCCTGGTGGCAATCTTCGCGCCTTTCATCGCGCCGGGTGACCCCCAGGAATTTGTAGACATTCCCCACCAACCCCCTTCCGCCCAACACCTGTTCGGGACCGAAGGCCAGGGTAAAGATGTCTTTCGCCAGACGGTCTGGGGCGCGCGGATTTCGCTTGAAATCGGCTTTGGGACGGCAGTCCTGACCACCCTCATTTCGGTGGTTATCGGTATGACAGCCGGTTATTTCCGGGGCCGGATTGATGACGTGCTTACCCTGCTGATGAACCTGTTCCTGGTTATCCCCGGACTGCCCCTTTTAATCGTACTGTCGGCTTATTTAAAACCCAGCACCTTTACGGTTATCCTGGCGCTGGCCTTCACCGGGTGGGCTTTTGGGGCCAGGGTGAAACGCGCCCAGACCCTGACCTTGCGGGAGAAAGATTTTGTAGCAGCGGCGGCGGTCAGTGGGCAAAGCCATTTTGGCATTATTTTCAAACAGATATTGCCCAACATGAGCAGCCTCATTATGGGTTCGGCAGTCAACGCCGTTATCTATGCCATTGCGGCTTCAACAGCCCTGGCCTTCCTGGGTCTTAGTAACATCAGCGATGTTACCTGGGGCACCAATCTTTACTGGGCGCAGAACAATAACGATTTGCTGGTTGGGGCCTGGTGGACCTTTGTCCCTTCGGGCTTGTGCGTGGCCCTGGTCGCCTTTGGTCTTTCGTTGATAAATTATGGTATGGATGAGGTAACCAATCCTCGCCTGCGGGCAGAAAGAGAATTAAGCCATGTCGCAAATGAAAAGCGGAGCCGTGTCCGGGCCACTCCGGTCATCGAACGCGCCCACTAATCAGCTACTGGAGGTAAACGACCTCTACGTCGAATACCGGAGCCCACGCGGGCCGGTCCAGGCCGTGGATGGCGTCTCCTTCTCGATTGCTCCCGGCGAAGTCTTTGGTCTGGCCGGGGAATCTGGCAGCGGTAAATCTACAATTGCCCAGGCATTGATGCGCCTGTTGCGACCTCCGGCGGTTATTACCGGCGGGCAGGTCTGGCTCAAAGGGAAAAATGTCCTCAAAATGGGCGATGATGACCTGGAAGCAATGCGCTGGCGCGATGTCGCGATGGTTTTTCAAAGCGCCATGAACAGCCTTAACCCGGTCCTGAAACTGGGCACCCAGATTGCCGACGTTTTAATGAAGCACGAAAAGCTCAGCCGCAAACAGGCCTGGGAGCGGGCAGGACATTTGCTGGAAGTGGTCAATATTGAACCTCAGCGCCTAAAATCCTACCCTCACGAACTTTCCGGCGGGATGCGCCAGCGGGCCGTAATTGCAATTGCCCTGGCCCTGAAAGCGCCCCTCCTGATTATGGATGAGCCGACCACCGCCCTGGATGTGGTGGTCCAGCGCGACATTTTACAGCAAATCGGGCGGCTCAAACAGGAAATGAACTTTTCGGTCCTTTTCATCACGCACGACCTTTCGCTGATGGTGGAATTCTCGGACCGGATCGGGATTATGTACGCCGGGCAGATTGTGGAAATGGCAAATAGCAAGGAGATTTTTACCAATCCCCTGCACCCCTATACGAAAGGGCTGCTCAGCAGTTTCCCGCCCTTACACGGGGCGAAACAAAAACTGGCCGGTATTCCCGGTTCGCCGCCGGATATGGCTGCGCCGCCCAGTGGGTGCCGGTTTCACCCGCGCTGCTCACTTTGCCAGCCTGTCGAAAAGAAAGTGCCGCCGCGCCTGGTGGAAGTTACCCCCCAGCACTGGCTGGCCCACCATCCCGGCATGCCCTTACCCGGAGACAGCCAGGGCCAGGCCCAGATTACAGGCGCCGGGCAGAAAGAGTAGAGAGTTATGACGATTGAAACCAATACAACCCCGGCCCGCAAAGGCACCCCACCGGGAGAAGTAATCCTGGAAGTACGCCAGCTAACCAAGCGCTTTCCGGTTGGTGGGGTCTTCCAGTCTAAACACGTTCACGCCCTGAACGAGGCTTCCTTTACCATCAGCCGGGGACAGGTGGTGGCGCTGGTAGGGGAATCCGGCAGCGGCAAAAGTACTACGGCCCGCCTGATTGCCCGGTTGATGCCGCCCACCGGCGGCGAAATCCTTTTACACGGCCAGAACGTCCTGAAAACCGAACGCGGTCGGCCTTCTCTCAAGTACCGCAAGTCGGTCCAGATGATTTTTCAAGACCCTTTTAGCTCGCTCAACCCGATTCAGACGATTCACAATCACCTGGAATTGCCGTTAAAGCTGCACAAGATTGCCCGGGGCCGCGCTATCAACGAGCGGGTTTACGAATTACTGAACACGGTCGGTCTGACCCCACCCGGCGATTCCGCCCGCAAATATCCTTACCAGATGTCGGGCGGACAGCGCCAGCGCGTCGCGATTGCCCGCGCCCTGGCCGTTGAGCCCGAAATTATCCTGGCGGACGAGCCTATTTCGATGCTTGATGTCTCCATCCGTATGGGTGTTTTAAACCTGATGGAGCGCCTCAAAGAGGAACACCGCATCGGTTTTCTATATATTACGCACGACCTGGCGAGCGCCCGTTATATCGGCGACCGTACGATTGTGATGTATGCAGGGCACATGGTCGAGGGGGCGGAAAGCACCGAATTAATGGACCAACCGGCCCACCCCTACACCAAACTGCTTTTATCGGCCATTCCCAACCCGGAAGAGGGTCTGATGGCCCACGAAATCCAGGCTCGGGCCGAAATCCCGTCCCTGATTGACCCGCCGCCCGGTTGCCCGTTTGCCCCGCGTTGCCCAAAGGTAATGGACGTTTGCCGAAAGGTGATGCCGGGGGTAGAGCAAATAGCCCCCGACCACTGGGTAAAGTGTCACCTGTACGGGCCGGGCGAGACCTTATCCGTAAAAACCGCTACCACTTCCGGCAAACTGGAAATTACCAGAAGCGCGGGGGCGGCTGATTCGAGCGAAACGAAAGGAACCCAGCCATGACTGGCCAACCGAACATTCTGTTTATTTCCACCCACGATATAAACCCGGACCTGAGCTGCTACGCCGGGGTCTGGCCTGGCGCGGAATACGCTCATACGCCTAATCTGGATAAACTGGCCGCCGAAGGAGCCCGGTTTGACCAGGCTTACGCGACGACCCCGGTTTGCGCCCCTTCCCGCTCGGCGATTATGACCGGCATGTTTCCGACCGCCATCGGCACGATGCACATGCGGACGCACGCGGTCCCGCCGCCCGAAGTCCATGTCTTTACCGAGTATTTGAGGGAGGCCGGGTATTACTGCACAAACAACTTCTTTACCGATTTCCAGTTCAAAGTGCCGGTAACGGCCTTCGATGATTGCAGCTTTACCGCCCACTGGCGCAACCGTCCCAACCCGGACCAGCCTTTTTTCGCGGCTTTTCACGGTATGGTCACGCACGAATCCCAGGTCTATGTCGGAGAGGAAGAATACCAGAAGAACACTGCCCGGCTAACCCCGGAAGAACGCCATGACCCTACCGCCGCGCCAATTCCACCCTACTACCCCGATTCGCCGGTCTTTCGCAAGGCTTTTGCCCAGTACAGCGACAATATAACCGCGATGGATTACTGGGTGGGCGACTTCTTGAAACAACTGGAGGAAGACGGACTGGCCGATAATACCCTGGTGGTCTTCTGGAGTGACCACGGACGAGGCTTCCCGCGCGCCAAACGCTGGCCTTACGAGGCCGGGCTGCGGGTGCCTTTGATAGTGCGCTGGCCGGGCAAAATTCAACCCGGCACAGCCTATCAAGACCCGGTTTACCTGATGGACCTGGCCGCTACGCTGTTAAACGCGGCCGGTGTTTCCGTTCCCGGTTACATGCATGCCAGACCCCTCTTTGATGAACAAGGCCGGTTCGCTCCAGCCCGGCCTCTTATCTTTGGTGGACGCGACCGGATGGACGAACAGGAAGACACTACTCGCTCGGTCAGGGATGGGCGCTTCCATTACCTGCGCAATTTCCACCCTGACCGCCCCTACTTCCAGTACAATGATTACGGCGAACACATGGCGACCTGGCAGGAGTTGCGGACCCTCCGGTTCCGCGAAAGCCAGCTTCTGGGTATGGGTGAGAACCACCACCTTTTGAATGAGACCCAACGGCCTTTCCTGGCTGCTCATAAACCGGAAGATGAATTATACGACTTACTGGCCGACCCCCACGAAACCCACAACCTGGCGGACGACCCGCGTTACGCTGCCGAAGTCGCCCGGTTACGCCAGGCTATCGAGGACTGGCAAAAAGAGTACGGCGACCTGGGGATGCTGCCGGAAGAGGAACTGGTCGAAAGCTGGCGGCCCGGCGGGGAGATGCAGCCAACCGCCACCCCGGATATTTCAATCCAGGCCGGGATGCTGGTGGCCTCCTGCCAGACTGAAGGGGCCTCGATTGGTTGGACCACCGACCCGCCTCCTGATAATCCGCCTGCGGCTAATCAATTTATCAGGGCCGTGGGAGGACCGAACAGCGAGGGACGGCACTGGCAACTCTATACCGGACCTGTTCCGGTACCGGAAGGTCAGACCGTCTGGGTCCGGGCGCACCGGATTGGTTTCCGGGAAAGTGCGGACGTGGTGATTTCTAGTGAAGCGGCTTTTTCGGCCTAGAAAACGGACTGTAACCAGAATGAAAGCTATTTTTGTCCTCTTTGATAGCCTCAACCGGCATTTCCTGCCGCCTTACGGCTCCGATTTAGCCCAGGCTCCCAACTTTAGCCGCCTTGCCGAGCGCACCGCTACCTTTGATAACTGCTATGTCGGAAGCATGCCCTGTATGCCAGCCCGCCGGGAACTCCACACTGGGCGCTATAACTTTTTGCACCGGAGTTGGGGTCCAATCGAACCCTTTGACGAATCGATGCCGGAAATTTTGGGCAAAAACGGGGTTTACACTCATCTCGTTAGCGACCACGGGCATTACTGGGAAGATGGCGGCGCGACTTACCACACCCGCTACAATTCCTGGGAAATTATTCGCGGGCAGGAAGGCGACCCCTGGAAAGGCCACGTGGCCGACCCTACCATTCCGGAGAGCATCCGCAAAAATCGCAACAAACTCTGGCGGCAGGACTGGGTCAACCGGGGCTATCTTCAGGAAGAACCCCAGATGCCGATGGCTCTTACCTTCGAGCGAGGGTTGGAATTTATTGATACCAACGCCGGGGAAGATAAGTGGTTCTTGCAACTGGAAACTTTTGACCCCCACGAGCCTTTCTATTCGCTGGATGATTACAAAAAGCTGTATCCGCACGATTATAGCGGTCCTCATTTTGACTGGCCCGATTACGGTCCTGTCACCGAGGAAAAACAAGCAGTGGACCACGTCCATCAGGAGTATGCTGCCCTTCTCAGCATGTGCGACCATTACCTGGGCAAAGTCCTCGACAAAATGGACGAACTCGACCTGTGGCAGGATACCATGCTAATCGTGAGTACCGACCACGGGCACAGCCTGGGAGAACACGGCTTCTGGGGCAAAAATTTTCAACCCTGGTATAATGAACTGGCTAATATTCCGCTCTTCATCTGGGACCCGCGTTCCGGGTCCGCCGGGGAAAGGCGCTCCAGCCTGGTCCAGTGGATTGACTTTGCACCGACCCTGTTGGAGTATTTCAATGTACCCATCCCAGATACCATGCAGGGTTCTCCCCTGCGTGAAACGGTGACCAGCGATAAACCGGTACGGGAAGCGGCTCTTTTTGGCATTCACGGTGGACACGTCAATGTAACGAACGGGCATCACGTCTATATGCGGGCACCGGCCACCGCCGAAAATACACCCCTATACGATTACACCCTGATGCCAACTCACATGAGCTGGCGCTTTGGGATCAAAGAGTTGCAAAACCTGGAACTGGCGGAGCCTTTCAATTTCACCAGGGGGGTACGCACCTTGAAAATACCGGGCTTATCCTGGTTGCGGGCGCATCTTTTTGGCACGCTCCTTTTTGACCTGGCGAAAGACCCCGGCCAACTTCACCCGCTTCAGGACGCAGAAGTTGAAAAGCAAATGGTCAAACAACTGGTCGAGTTGATGCGCTGGAATGAAGCTCCCCCGGAGCAGTATGAACGGCTGGGCCTGACCGGCCAATTTGACCAGGTCCAAACTGAAACAGAAGCAATAATAAATAATACTCCGGTTAGCTCTGACTCAGAGGGCTAGCCGGAAAAGGCGAACCAACATGGTTAGTACAAACAATACGGGGAAGGTTATACCCCTAACCCCGGTAGCGGGGCCGGAATCTGGCCCCCTGGCTGCTCCGACCCCGTCTACTCCTACCGCAGCGAAGATACCGCCTCCCCGCTCTTTCCACATTATGACTAAACCGCGAGGGGCTATTTGCAACCTGGATTGTGATTATTGCTACTTCCTTTCAAAGGAAATGCTCTATTCCGGCAGCCGGTTTCGGATGGCGAACGACCTGCTCGAAGAATATACTCGCCAGTATATTGCGGCCCAGCGGGTCAACCAGGTAACTTTTGCCTGGCAGGGCGGCGAACCGACTTTAATGGGTCTGGAATTTTTCAAATTGGCGCTGGAGTTGCAGCAGAAGTACCGTCGTCCCGGCATGCAAATCCAGAATGCTCTCCAGACCAACGGCACTTTGCTGGACGACGAGTGGGCCGCTTTCTTCCACGATAATAATTTCCTGGTGGGGCTTAGCCTGGACGGACCCCGCGAACTGCACGATGCCTACCGCCGCGACAAAGGTGGTCACGGCACTTTCGATAAAGTGATGCAGGCGGTCGCCTTGCTTAAAAAACACCAGGTCGAGTTCAATATCCTGACAACCCTCAATGCGGCCAATGCCGGGCATCCCCTGGAAGTCTACCGCTTCCTGCGGGACGAGGTCGGGACCGACTTTATCCAGTTCATCCCGATTGTGGAACGCGCCAACGAAACAGGCTTTCAGGAGGGCGAGGCCATAACCAACCGCTCGATTACCGGCGAACAGTACGGCCAGTTTATGATAGCGGTCTTTGACGAGTGGGTCAGGCGGGATGTTGGGAAAGTTTTCGTCCAGCTATTTGATACCGCCCTGAATTCCTGGCTGGGTATGCCCTCCGGCCTATGCGTTTTTGATGAAACCTGCGGGACCGGGTTAGCAATGGAACATAACGGCGACC
Source organism: Chloroflexi bacterium 54-19 (assembly GCA_001898225.1). Taxonomy (GTDB): domain Bacteria; phylum Chloroflexota; class Chloroflexia; order Chloroheliales; family Chloroheliaceae; genus 54-19. The sequence continues at coordinate 310,410 of MKTJ01000044.1, read as the reverse complement.
TGTATTCTTGCGACCACTTCGTAGAACCAAAGCACAAGCTGGGCAACTTGCGCCAGCTTCCCATGCTGCAAATGGTCGGTTCGGAACAGCAGCGGCAATTTGGCCTGGCAAAAAGGGAAAGCTTGCCGCGCTACTGCCGCGAGTGCCCGGTGCGGTTCGCCTGCAATGGGGGGTGCCCCAAGGACCGGGTTTTGACCACGCCTGACGGTGAGGCTGGCCTGAACTATTTATGCGCCGGTTACAAAGCCTTTTTCACCCATATCGACCGGCCTATGAAGATAATGGCCGGGGAAATCCGGGCCGGACAGGCCCCTGCAAATATAATGGGCATCCTGGCGCGGGAAGACACCGAATTAAAGAAACTTTTTCAGCGGGCCGGGCGAAATGACCCCTGTCCCTGCGGTAGTGGCTTAAAATTTAAGAAGTGCCACGCCTTGAAACTTATTTAGCTATTGCAAGTTCCAGTTACAATTCCACTTCTAATCGGACTTTAGCGCCACTTTATTAAACTTAACGAAAAGATTCGAGACATATAGTAAAATAACAGGCACCATAATTCATTATAGAAGGATAGGGCAAATGGCAACTGAGGAGCGGCCCGTAACCAGTTTTGATGTGGCCCGGCTAGCCGGGGTCTCGCGCACCACTGTTTCTTATGTATTGAACAACACTCCCAACCTGAGTATTAAAGCGGAAACCCGCGAAAAGGTTTTAGCGGCGGCGCGTGAACTAAATTACCAGGTTCACCAGGTAGCTCGTACCCTGCGAAAAGGCCAGAGTGACGAAATTTATTTTGTGGCCGATCGCCCTCTCACCCTTTTTACCACCGAACTTATACGGGGGATGCACCAGCGGGCGAAGGAGTTGGGCTACACTTTAGCCGTCTACTTTAATGATGACCCGGACGAAGAACATCGTCACAATTTTTTGTTACGGCTGCTATCGCACCAACCCGCCGGGGTAATCGGGATGCCGGGTGGCTATTTAACCTCCGAATTAGAGCAGGTGCAAAGTCAGAGCACCGCTTCCCTGGTTTACTTTCAAGCCAATCACCTTCATAATGACAACTACTTTCATGAACGGGCCTTCGAGGTCGGTAAGATTGTTGCCCTCTACCTGTTAGAACGAGGGCACCGCAAAATTGGTATGATTGCTCCCCAAAACAGGCTGCAAGTCACAAACCTGGCGGGCCGGGTTAAAGGCATAAAAGATATTTTGGAAAACGCAGGTTACCCTGCCTTTCGGGTTTTCCCGGTTGAAGGCCCGAACCTTAACGAGATGCGGCAAATTGTTAGCCAGTTACAAGCTGACCCGGACCGGCCAACCGCTATCTATGGTTTCAGTGATGAATACTCTTTTCCGCTGCTACGGGCTCTGCTGGAAAAGGGCTTCAAAGTGCCCCAGGATATCGCCTTAATCGGTTCGGATAATACCCCTTTTTGTGACTATACCGTTCCCAGCCTGACCTCGGTCAGCTTAAACGTAAAGCATATCGCCGAACAAGCTGTCGATTTGATTGCCCAGAAAAAAGGTAATAGAGAGAAGTCTTTTTCTGAATTAAAACCAAACCCGCTTCCGTTTTTGATCGAGCGTGAGTCCACCTAAAAAACAAGTCGCTTGTAAAAGAGGTGGCTAAATGCGGTTGCCTTATTCAACAAAACCGGCCCCCAAGTCGCCGCTGCCTGGTGTTTTACCGGAACTTACCAAACCCAAATCAGTTTTTTATTTTATAGCAAGTTGCTAAGTAATTGAGCCAGATATAAAAATGCAAGCATTCTCACAAGATTTAAGAAATTTGCATGAGCTAAGCCAGCTTTGGGAAGGTCAACATCATTAAAAGTTAAGTGCCTCCTCTTTCTCCCATCTGCTTAACCGATTGAGATGCTCACGCAAAAGGTCTGGCCGCCTCCGAGCTTAACCCGGCAAAGCGCGCCTAGTTCAAAGCCAACCAAGCCAGCTTAGAAGCGGACCGATTCATTTACTCTTTAAGGTGCTTTAATTAATATTCATTAAATCTAATAAGGCCTGGGCGGCAGGTGAAAAATGATGATTTGGCCGGTGTATCAGACAAAGGATCCTTTTTAACTTAAAATCGCTTATTGGCAAGCCCACCAATCGCCCTGTCAGTTCTTCCAGCTCGATTGTGCTATTGGAAACAAAAGATATACCCAGACCTGCCGAAACGGCACGTTTTATGGCTTCAGTGCTTCCCAACTCCATATGCATCTGCCATTTTTCCGGGCGGTTGGCGAGGGCTTTTTCCAGGACATCCCTGGTCCCGGAACCTTTTTCCCGTAAAATAAGAGGGTAAGCTAAAACCTGGGCCAGGGTTAAAGGTTCTCGCTGGCTTTGCATAGTTAAATTGTGATGAGGAGCCGCAATCGGGACAAGCTCATCCGGTTTCCAGTCCACGGCAACCAGTTCTTTATGTTCTACAAAACCTTCGACCAGGCCAAGTTCAAGCTGATGGCTTAACACTTTTTGCTGAATTTGTTCGTTATTTTCAATGTCTAAAAACAAATCTATCAGAGGATAGGAAGTCTTAAACTGGGCCAGGAGGGCCGGGAGCAAGTAAATTCCAATAGTGGTGGTTGCGCCTATAGCCAACCGGCCTCGACGCAGACCCTTGATTTCATTAATAACCTGCTCAACTTCTTCGACCTGGCCGAAAATCTGGGTAGCATAATCGTATAAAATTTGGCCTACCTCGGTAAGTTGGACTTTACGCCGGGTATTGGCTTCAAAAAGGGTCACTCCCAGTTCTTTCTCCAGTTCTTTGACCTGTTTTGAGACTGCCGGTTGGCTGATAAAAAGCTCTTCGGCGGCCCGGGTAAAATGCTGTTGTTCAGCTACCCGGTAGAATAAATACAAATGATTGGTATTAATCATCGAATTCAAAGCCTTTCAGCCGGCCAACCGGAAGCTTAAGTTAAACTTATACCGGCAAAGGACCCCTTTAACCCCTATGATTTGCAAGCATAAGGCCGGTAAATTAGCCAATAACCTGAGCGGTCAGATAGGTTGTAAAAACCTTAAATTACCCAAAGGTATTTTGACTTTATTATAATTGGTATTACCTAATTTTGGCAGAGCATTTTTATAAAATATAAAAACCTTAACTCTAAAATCCCCTCATCTAAACGTTTTAAAACCCTTTCTAAACTATATTAAATATTTTGAAGAGTTTTTTGTCATTTAATTACTCTTTTAATTCTTATTTTTTCTTGAAATAGTCCACTTAACCTAATTTTAGCCCAAAGTTTTTATAACTCAAACACATACTACTCATTAAAGCCATAACTAATGGTTATAGAATAAAGAGATTTTATTTAATTTTTGCTATTGTCAGGCTATAAGGGTTCCACTAATCTAAGAGCGACCCTGAAAGGAATTTTGATTCTGCTAAAACTGCTGAAAAACATCTCATACCAAACCAGTAATCGCACACCGGCAGCAGAGCCTTATAACTTAAAGTTATAAGGTCAGAGGGATTATATATTGGACAAAAAAGATTTTATTTTGTTTAATTTAATTGGTAATACCAATTTTGACTGCCTGCATATTTCAAAATCTTTTTTATCAAAATAATTTGTTAAGTCAGCCGGAAGTTAACTTTCGCTATAGTTTTATTTTACCCGGTTTCAGAGTTCTAAATAAGACTGTACCTGAAAGGAACCGAAGCCCGAATTGCTTATCTTTTACGGGAATTTTAAGTAAGGCGAGGAGGTACCCTAGCAATGTCAGCAAGACATAAATTTCTGGTTCACGAGCCCGAAGATATGGTCGGCGTGGCGGTCGAAGATGTGGCGGCAGGGGAAGAAGTTGAAGCTCTTATTATGAGCAACGGCCACTATCTCCCTTTGAAAACCAGGCAGGCGGTACCCCTTGGGCACAAAGTGGCTTTGCGCGATATTGCAAAAGGTTCCGAAGTAATCAAGTACGGCGTTGCAATTGGGGAGGCTTTTGTAGATATAAAGGCCGGAGACCACGTGCACGTCCATAATTTGCAAAGCCTGCGCTGGAAAAAATCGGTGGTGCGCGCTGATGACGGCCAACTTGTAACCATAAGTTAACGGCAGTGAGCTTAAGGATAGAATAAGAAAAAGAGGGATAACCCGAATGGATATACCTAAGATTTATGCTTACAGGCGTCCCAACGGTCAAATCGGGGTCCGCAACCATGTCATTATTCTCCCGGTTGACGACCTTTCCAACGCCGCTTGCGAACATGTAGCCAGCAACGTGCCCGGCACCCTGGCCCTGCCCCACCCTTATGGCCGGTTGCAGTTTGGTGAAGACCTGGAATTGCATTTTCGCACCCTGATTGGCACCGGACGCAATCCTAATGTTGCAGCCGTGATTGTCATTGGCATCGAACCGGTCTGGACCAAAAGAATCGTAGACGGCATCAGCGATACCGGGAAACCGGTGGCCGGTTTTGCGATTGAAGAGACCGGCGACATTATGACTATTGCTAAGGCTACCCGCAAGGCCGCCGAATTCTTACAGTCCGCTACCGAATTACAGCGCGAAGAAGTTAGCATGAGTGAACTGACCATCAGCGTCAAATGCGGCGAATCCGATACTACTTCCGGGCTGGCTTCAAATCCTACTTGCGGGAATGTAGTAGACCGCCTGACCGGTATGAAAAGTATTGTTTATTTCGGTGAAACCTCGGAAGTTACCGGTGGAGAACACCTGATAGCAGCCCGCTGCGCTACCCCCGAAATAAAAGATGCATTTATGGAAATTCATACCAGTTATATTAAGTTTATTGAGGACCAGGGGGTCAGCCTCCTGGGGTCGCAGCCGACCGAAGGCAATATCAAAGGCGGGCTGACCACTATCGAAGAAAAAGCCCTCGGGAATGTCCAGAAAATGGGCCGCACTTCCCAGGTAGTCGGGGTCCTTCATCCGGCCGAAACCCCGCAAGGCTTCGACAAACAATCCGCCGAACCCGGTCTTTATTTTATGGATACTTCCTCCGCCGCTGCCGAATGCGTAACCCTGATGGCCGCCGCCGGGGCCGCTATCCATCTTTTCACCACCGGCCAGGGGAATATTATCGGGAACCCAATTGAGCCGGTTATAAAGATTACGGCTAACCCCAAGACTGCCCGCACCATGAGCGAACATATTGACGTGGATGTCAGCGGAATTTTGAGCGGGGAACTAACCCTCGACCAGGCCGGAGACATGGTAATGGAAATGATCCGGCGGACCGCCAATGGCCGGGTGACCTGCGCCGAAACATTAGGACACCGCGAATTTGTCCTGACCAAACTGTACCGGAGCGCCTGAGCAAATCAATTTTTCAGCGGTCTTAGTCTTTAGTTTCGGGCGGCCTCAGGGAGTGTTTAACAAAGGAGTGAAGCAGTTATGCTGGTGGTGGTTACGGAAACAATCGACCAACGGGGTCTACAGTTGCTTGAACCGGTTTCAAAGGTAATTTATGACCCGGCCCTTTGGCGGTCTCCCGAACTGACCGCTTACCTTAAAGAAGCCGATGCCCTGATTGTGCGCAACCAGACCAAAGTAACCGCGGCCCTCCTGGAGAAGGCTCCCAACTTAAAAATTGTGGGCCGGTTAGGGGTTGGCCTGGACAATATCGACCTGGCCGCCGCCAGACAGCGCCAGGTGCCGGTAGTTTTCGCCAGGGGAGCCAACGCAACGGCAGTAGCCGAATATGTACTGGGAGCAATGCTGGCCTCGGCCCGCCGTTTTGGCCCGGCGACTCGCCACGTCCTGGAAGGCGGTTGGAACAGGGAAGCTTTTTACGGTACGGAACTGAGCGGTAAAACCCTCGGTTTGGTCGGGCTGGGCGATATTGGAATGCGGGTGGCCCTTAGAGCCAGGGCTTTTCAAATGCAAATCCTGGCCTACGACCCGCTGCTGCTGCCGACCTCGGCGGCAGTAGTTGAGACCAGCGCGAAACTTGTTACCCTCGAAGAAACCCTGGCCCAGGCCGATTTTATCAGTATTCACGTCCCGTTGATTGCCGAAACGAGAGGGTTGCTTGGGGCGGAAAGACTGGCCCTTCTCAAACCCTCGGCAATACTGATTAACACTTCGCGCGGCCATATCGTGGATGAACCGGCCCTGGCAGCCCACCTGCGAGAAGGCAAAATCGCCGGGGCAGTCCTGGATGTCTTTGCCCAGGAACCGCCCAACCCGGACTTATGGCAGGGCCTGGACAATATTATCCTGACTCCTCACGTGGGCGGGCTTACCCAGGAAGCCCAGTACCGGACGGCCACGCTGGTCTGTCAGGCGGTAAGCGAAGTTTTAGAAGGTAAAGCGGTTAACCCGCTGCTCTGCGCCTGAGTTGACGGCTAGGAATTTCTGATGGTGAAAGGTTTTTAGGGTCTGGTTAAGGAGTGCGCCGGTTATGGGTATAAGTGTAACTGCACAGGATTTGAAAACTACCTGTACCTGTTTGCTGACCGGGGCAGGGGTACCTGACAAGGCCGCCGCCCAATGCGCCGAAGTTCTGGTAGAGGCCGACCTGGAAGGTACCAATTCCCACGGGGTAATGCGCTTGCCGATTTACCTGGCCGCGATTGAACGGGGCCAGCTTGACCCGCGAGGGATAGTCCGCTTTGAACAGACCGCCGCCGGGACCGGGCGAGTTGATGGCGGGAATACGCTCGGCCAGGTGGTCGGGGTGGCCGCGATGAAAGCGGCTATCGAACTGGCTAAAGAAGCCGGGGTGGGGTCGGTGACGGCCTGTAACAGCAACCATTACGGGGCCGCGGCCTTTTATACCCACATGGCCGCCCGGGCCGGAATGATCGGGATTTCCGCCACGAATTCACCCCCGGCCCTACCGGCCTGGGGTGGTCGAGAAGCCTACCTTGGAACAAACCCGCTGGCCCTGGCTTTCCCAACCACCTCCGGTCAGCCGCTTTCGATTGATTTATCTTTGAGCGTGGTCGCGCGGGGTAAGATAATCCAGGCTGCTAAAGCCAACCGGCCTATTCCGAGCGGTTGGGCAGTCGACAAAGACGGGCGCGAAACTATCGATGCCAGGGCAGCCCTGGCCGGGGCTCTCCTGCCGCTGGGCGGAGCCAAGGGGTTTGCTTTAGCCCTGGCCGTCGAGGTCCTTTGCGGCGTTTTGAGCGGGGCAGCTTTTGGCCCCCATGTAAATTCCATCCTCGAACAGGATACCAACCCGGCCAATGTCGGCCATTGGTTTATGGCCATTGACACTAAAAGATTTATCCCGCAGGATATCTTCCTGGCCCAGTTAGAGGGTTTGATGGCGGAATTGAAGGCGACTTCGCTGGCGGAAGGTTTTTCCCAGATCAGGCTGCCGGGTGAGCGGCGGGCCGTGACTCGCACGCAACAACTGGCCTCCGGTATCCAACTGCCCGAAGAAACCATTTCTGCCCTGAACCAATGGGCCGTCAGGCTGGGGGTAAAGCCCCTGGATTTATAGGGATATCTTAAATGCTTATGAGGGGTGGATTTTGGAAAAGCCAAATGAGGTTGCCGTTTATGCTTCTGACCATGTATCAATCGGCCAGAAGTTAGCGGCCCAGTTATCCGAGGAGATAGCTAAAGGAAAATTCAAACCGGGTGACCGCTTGCCGCCTGAACGCGAACTGGCCCTGCAACTTGGAGTAAGCCGCACCGCAATCAGGGATGCCATCAAGTTGCTGGCGGGCCAGGGCATCTTAAAAGTGACCCACGGCTCCGGTATATATGTGGCCAACCAGGACCGGATAACCGGCCAGATTGCCAATCTTTTAACCGTCCGGGAAGGCTCTCTTAGAGAACTTTTTGAAGTACGCAAGCTGATTGAGGTAGAAGCGGCGGGGTGGGCCGCCGAACGAGGCCAGCCTCAGGGGTTCGACAAAATTAAAAAGATTGTCGAGCAGGCCAATCAGGCCTTACACGACCCGGCCTCCCTGGCCCGGTTGGATGCCGCTTTTCACCTGGCGGTAATCGAAGCGGGGGGCAATACCATCCTTTTAAGAGTAATGCTAAACCTGCTCGATTTGCTGGCGGACGCCCGTAAAGAAAGCCTGAGTATTCCCGGTCGCCCGGCCCGGTCCGCCGGGGAACACAACGACCTGGCCCATGCCATTTTAAGTAACGACCCGGCCGGGGCCCGCCGCTTAATGCTGCGGCATCTCACAAGCGTGGAGGAGTCGATTATGAACGGTTTGCAAGCTTTACGCCGGCCAACCCCGGCTGAAAGTGAAGTCGCTGTTTCTCAAGCCATTCCTGTCAGTTTAGCCGAGAAACTTAACGGCAATTCCCACAAGATCTAGGGAAGATGGACGCAATCGTACTCCAATGTGGGGGGCCGACCGCCGTAATCAACGCTTCTTTATGGGGAGTAATAGAGGGCTGCCGCCAATGGCCGCAAATCAACCGCCTCTGGGGAGCCAGACACGGCCTGAGAGGTTTAATCAAAGGGGATTGGACCAACCTGACGACCTATGTAAACCGCGAACCAGGCCTGGAATTTCAACCCGGCGCCGCCCTGGGGAGCAGCCGGGATTGGCTGGGTGACGAAGATGTGCCCGAATTACTGGAACAGCTTGAAAACAAGGGCATTGACCTCGTCTTCATAATCGGCGGTAACGGTTCCATGCAAGCCGCCTACAAATTACACCGGTTTGCCGGGCAGCGCCCCCACCGGGTGAGGGGTCTTACTCTACAGGTTATCGGTATTCCAAAAACGATAGATAACGACCTGGTGGGGACCGATTTCGCCCCGGGTTATGGCAGCGCGGCCAGTTATGTGGCCCGGACGACCCGTGACGTTGGTCTTGATTTAATAACCATGCAGGGCTTCGATGACGTGGCTGTGCTGGAGATTATGGGGCGGCATGCCGGCTGGCTAACGGCGGCGGCGGCCCTGGCCCGGAGCGAAGGGACCGCAAATAACCCGCCTCATCTTATTCTGCTGCCGGAAGTGCCTTTTACCGAAGCTAATTTTTTGCAGGCCGTCCGGCAGAACCACGCTCAAAACGGAGTCTGTTTGGTAGTGGCAGCCGAAGGAGTACGAGACCAGGCCGGGGTCTTTCTGGCCGAGAAACAAAAACCGCTGGCTAAAGACGCCAGCGGGCAAAAACTGCTCAGTTTTGCGGCAGGGCTGACACCCTACCTGGCCGGGCTGGTCCAGCAAAAACTGGGGCTTCGCTGCCGCCAGTTGCGCCCGGACACCATCCAGCGCAGCAGTAGCGCCCTGGCCAGCCGGGTTGACCGGGAATGCGCCGCCAGGGTAGGTCGGGCCGCCGTGGAAGCCGCCCGGGAGGGACTTTCGGGCGTAATGATCGGCCTGGACCGCCAACCGGAGGGCTGGCAGTGCGGGCCGGTTGCGCTCGAAGCGGTTACCGGGCAGGAAAAACCCTTACCGGCGGCCTTCATTTCAGGGGAATTTGATGTTTCAGCCGACTTCGCGGCCTATGCCCGGCCCCTGATTGACGACTGGCAGCCGGAAACAGCCGTTTTATTCTGAGAAATATAACAGGGCCTGGGAGGAACCTTGTTGATGGAAAAAGTAAAAGAGAAAGTAAAAATCACCAGGGGTAAATTTGAGGGGATCAACGCTTGCGCCAATGAAAAAGGCGTTATCGCGGCCCTGGCTTTGGACCAGCGACACACCCTGATGAATTCCATCGCGGCAACCCGGGGCGCGAACGGTCAGGCGAACGCCGAAGATTTGCGCCAGTTCAAAGGAGCCGTCACCAAAGTTTTGACCCCCTTTGCTACGGCCCTGCTGGTAGATTTGCAGTACGGCGAACTGGCTCTCCAAACCCGGGCGGCGGGGACGGGTTTGCTGCTGACTTATGAAAAGACCGGCTATGACGTAACCAACCCGGCCCGAATGCCCGACCTTATCGAGGATTTGAGCGTGCGGCGGTTGGTGGAAAAGGGCGCCAATGCCATCAAAATTTTGCTCCATTACAACCCTAACGGCGACTCGCAGGTAAACGCCATCAAACAGGCTTTCGTGGAGCGGGTGGGCGCGGAATGCCAGGCCCTCGACATTCCCCTTTTCCTGGAGCCGCTTGCCTTTGATGAAAATATCGAAGACGGCAACACCCAGGGCCTGGCCTTTGCCCGCCGAAAACCGGAATACGTCACACACTATATGACCGAATTTTCCAAACCCCGTTACGGGGTGGATGTTCTCAAAGTAGAGGTGCCTATTAATATGAAGTACGTGGCCGGGACCAGGGCCTTTAACGGCGAGGAAGCCGCCTACAGCCGGGAGGAAGCGATTCAACATCTGCGAATAGCAGCCCAGGCGGCGACCAAACCCTTTATCTATCTCAGCGCCGGAGTCAGCGACGAAACTTTTATCGAAACCCTGGAAATGGCCGCCGAGGCCGGGGTGCTCTATTCGGGGGTGCTGTGCGGTCGGGCCACCTGGCAGGGCGGCATCCCGGTCTATTCCAACCAGGGAGTAGCAGCCCTTGAAAATTGGCTGGAAGAACGGGGAGTCCAAAATATCCAGCGATTAAATGAAGTATTGAACCGGGGCGCTTGCTCAATCTGGACCCTTTATGGGGGGCCGGAAAATATCGATGTTACGGCCCCCCAAAACTAACCCGGGGGGACCGCTCCAGGGCAAGCAGGCACAATTCAGAAAGAAGCAGCTATGGATGTTAACGCGACCCTTTTGATAGATGGAAACTGGCGCAGCACCCCAATTGGTAGCCCGGTAATCAACCCGGCCACCGGGGCGGTCCTAACCGTCCAGGCCAATGCCGGGACCGGGGAAACAAAGGAAGCAATCGCCGCCGCCGCCAATGCTTTTAAGAGTTGGCGGGCCACTTCCGGCTTTGCCCGCTCTGAAATTATGACCCGCGCCGCCGCTCTTATCGGGGCCAGGGCCGAAACAATAGGCCGGACTTTAGCCCTGGAAACGGGCAAGTTATTGCGCGAGGCCATCGGCGAAGTGCGTTTCGCGGCGGACTATTTTGCCTGGTTTGCCGGGGAAGCTCGACGGTTGGAAGGGCTGAGCGGTTTTGGCGGGCGGGCCGGGGGCCAGCAGTTGGTCCTGCATAAGCCGTTGGGAGTGGTAGGTGTGTTGACCCCCTGGAACTTCCCGGTTTCAATCCAGGCCCGCAAAATTGCCCCGGCCCTGGCGGCGGGCTGCACCGTGGTGGGCCGCCCCAGCGAATTAGCCCCTAATTCGGTGGTCGAGCTTTACCAATGCTTGCAGGAAGCCGGGGTACCGGCAGGGGTGATTAACCTGGTGACCGGCCCGGCGGCCCCTATAACCGAGGCCCTTTTGGAGGCTTACGAGGTCCGGGCCATTACTTTTACCGGCTCGACCCCGGTTGGCAAGATGCTTTACACTCGTTCCGCCCAGACCATGAAACGCCTGGCCCTCGAACTGGGCGGAGCCGCTCCTTTTATTGTCTGCGCCGATGCTGACCTCTCGCTGGCGCTGGACCAGGCGGTTATTGCCAAGTTTCGCAATTACGGCCAGTCCTGCGTCGGGGCAAACATCTTTTACGTGGACCAATCGCAATATTCGGCTTTCCTGGAAGGTTTTAGCGCCCGGGTAAAAGCCCTGAAACCGGGTGACCCCCTCCAGCCTGAAACAACATTCGGCCCCCTGATTAATGCCAAACGGGTCCAGGCTATCCGTGATTTGCAAAAGGCCGGAGAAGAAGCCGGGTTCGAGCATATCGCCGCGGCCCCAGACCTTTCCGCTGCGCCGGGCGCCGGTCTCTCGCCGGAACTTTATTTCCCACCGGCCCTTTTTGCCGCGCCTGCTCTTGACCGGGTGGACCAGGCTTTCTTGAACCAGGAGATTTTCGGCCCGCTGGCTTATGTGGTCGGTTACTCCAACCTGGATGAGCTTTTAGACAGGCTTTGCCAGAACCCGTTAGGGCTGGCCGGGTATGTTTTCTCCGAAAACACGGCCCAGGCCCTCCGGATTGCCGCTCGCCTTGAACTCGGCATTACCGGCATTAATGACGGTCTACCCAGCGCCGCCAACGCTCCGATGGGTGGGGTTAAAGACAGCGGGCTTGGTCGAGAAGGCGGTCACCAGGGCATCGAAGAATTTATGGATTTACAGTATATAGCCCTCGGTAAACCGCTCCTGGCCTGACCTTAGACACGGCCTAAGAGGGGTACGACCCATCCTTAATCAGTCCCGGTTGGTGTATAAATATTTAATTATGCATAAATAAAATCCATTTGGCAAACAATAACTAACAAGGGGAAGACTGGCTATGAGTGAGGAGAAAATTAAAATCGGGTTGGTGGGGTTTGGCCGGGTCCAGTTTGATATGGACGAGGCTCGGCGCGTCTATGCCGAAGCCGCAAACACCCTGGCAGAAATCGAGGGGTCGGAACTGGTCAGGGTTGCCGACCTGCTGACAGACCTGGGTCAGGCCCGGCAGGCCCGCCAGTTTTTGCGCGAAGGTGGGGCCAACCTGCTGGTAATTTTTATGGCGACCTTCACGGATGCCTCGATGCTAACCGCTTTCCTTGACGAGTCCGATGGCGAAAACCTCCCCTTGCTGCTCTGGGCGGTCCCGGAACCGGAACAGGGAGGAAGGCTCCGCCTCAATTCTTTGTGCGGCGTTAATATCGCCAGTTATACATTGGCTTCCGCCGGTAAGAAATTTCGCTATATTTACGGGCCGCCTCGCCAACCGGGCTTGCTGGAAGAACTGACCGCCCAAATTGCTGCTTTGCGGTTGGACCGGTTGATGCGCCAGGCCCGGCTTGGTCTGGTGGGAGTCAGGCCGCCCGGCTTTTACCCGAGCGGCTATGACGAACTTAAACTCTGGAAAGAGATTGGCCCCCAGATCCAGACCTACAACCTGAACCAGGTCTTTAAGACCGCCGCGGCAGAGGTAGCGGCAGACCGGGTGGGTGAAGTCAGGGAATGGCTGGGACGCTACCTGAAAGGCCTGGAAGAGCTAAACGAAGGTGAAATCTGCAACGCAGCAGGGAGTTATCGCGCTCTCAGCCAGCTTGCCGTACAGGATAACCTGACCGCATTAGCGGTACGCTGCTGGCCGGAATTTTTTACCGAGCATACCAGCGCGGCCTGTGGTGTTTTGGCCTCGCTAGCGGAAAACGGCATCGTTGCTGCCTGTGAAGCCGATGTTCATGGGGCCGTAACCATGCTGGCCTTGCGCCACCTGACCGGCCAACCGCCTTTCCTGGCCGACCTCGTAGCGGCGGATACCCAAAAAGATTCGGTGGTGTTGTGGCACTGTGGGAATGCCGCTTTCTCACTTGCAGCCGAACCATCCGAACGGCGCGCCGGTCTTCACGCCAACCGCAAAATGGCTCTAACTGCGCTTTTCCCGCTCAAACCCGGCCCGGTTGTCCTGGCTCGCCTGAGTTACAGCCAGGGACGTTACCGCCTATTCCTGGCCGAAGGCGAAGCGCTCGATTCGCCCTTGCTCTTCCAGGGCAATACCGCCGAAATTGTCCCCAAAGGCGGTTCACAAGCCTTGCTCGACAAGATTATTTACGGCGGTTTCGAACATCACCTCGTTATGGCCTATGGCGGCAAAGCTTTGCGCGATGGGATGGCCGCCTGGGCAGGCTTGATCGGCCTGGAAGTCGTGACCATTTAGCCAATTTCCAGCACGTTATAGGGTTTTGTTAGAGAAAGGATTCACGCAGTTATGGCAGGGCGAAGCTTAAAGGTGGTGGTAGTCGGGGCCGGTGACATGGGATTACGGCACCTGAAAGGCTGGCAAAACCTGGCCGCCACGACCGAGGGTCTTATCGAGGGTGAAATTGTCGGGCTGGTGGATGATGCCCCGGCCCGCCTCGAAGCCGCCCGCGAAAGTTTTGGACTCGCTACCCGCCAACTTTTTAGCGATTACCGGTCCGCCTTCGCCCAGGCCCGGCCCGACGTGGTTTCAGTCTGTGTACCGACCGCTTTTCACGTCCCGGTTGGGCTGGCCGCGATTGAGCAGGGGGCGAACGTGCTGGTAGAAAAACCCCTGGCATTAAGCCTGGACCAGGCCGACGCCATTATTGAAGCAGCCGAACGCAAAGGAGTGGTGCTGGGGGTCGGTTTCATGCTGCGATATTCACCGGCCCTGCGCCAGGTCAAAGAGTGGGTTTCTTCCGGCAAATTGGGCCGCCCTTTGTACTTCTTTAGCGAAAACTTGATGGAAGTTCGCCCCAAAGTCCTGATGCATCACAAAAATGTCAACGGCGGCCCCTTAATGGATTTCTGGTGCCATCACTTCGACCTGTGGAGCCTGTTATTCGACAGCCAACCGGTTTCGGTGGCCGGGTACGGCACCGTCTTCGCTAAAGGCAAGCCCGAAGTAGCCGGAATTACCGAACTGGCGATTGATACGGCGGGGGTAATTGTACGGTATGCCTCCGGGGACGTGGGCCAGTTAAGCACCACCTGGGGCCTGCCCCGCGGCCTCAGCACTGGCATGATATCGGGCGACCGCCTGGTGGGGCCAAACGGTATCGCTATCGGGGACATTCGTAAAAACTTGACCTTACATTCCCTCAACTTGCAGGGGACCGAGCAAACCGAGGTAGCCGAGAATAACCTTGTCCAATTCTGGCAGGACGAAATCACCGACCTGGCTAAAGCCATTGTCCAGGGACAGCGCCCCGCCGCCGGTGGGAAGGAAGGCCGGGAAGCCTTGCGAGTATCGCTGGCCGCCCTGGAAGCTATCGAAACCGGAAAGACGGTAAACCTATGAACCAGCCCGGCCAGACAAGCGTGAATGTCGGGCTGGTGGGCGTGGGGCGCTGGGGCCAGCAGCATATCGCGGCCCTGGAAAAAGCGGCCCAGGGCAAGCCGGGCACCAGGTTGGTAGCTTTGTGCGCCGGTAGCGCCGAAAGCGCCAACCAGGCCGAAGCGCGTTGGGGTATCCCCTGCGACTCCGATTTTCAGCGCTTTCTGGAGCGAAAAGAACTGGAAGCGGTTATTTTTTCCACTCCCAACTATCTGCATTATTCGATGACCCGCCAGGCGCTTGAAGCCGGTAAACACGTCCTGGTAGAAAAACCGATGTCCTTTACCCCCGAGGAATGTGATGACCTGATTGCCCTGGCCGCCCGGCAGCAAAAAGTGCTTTTCCCGGGCCATGAGTTCCGCTTTTTCACGCTTTGGGAGAGTTTCAAGGAACTGCTGGCCGGGGAAGCGATAGGCAAACCCCGCTATGGCTCTCTAGAACTCCGCCGCTACCCTTACAACAAAGGCGCAGGCGGTTGGCGGCACGACCCCGATCGGGTGGGAGACTGGCTTTTGGAAGAACCGATTCATTATTTCGATCTGGCCCTCTGGTTCATGCTGGAGAGTGCGGGACCGCCCACCCGTCTTTATGCCGTTTCCAGCGCGGGCAGCCCTGAACGCGCCGCCTGGCACGAGAATTTTTCGGCCCTGCTCAACTTCAAGGACGGCAGCTATGTGCAAGTGACCCGTACCGTTGCCTCGTTTGATTTCAGGCTTCAAATCCACTTCACAGGTACGAAAGGCACCCTGGAAGGGAGTTGGTGCGCCGCCACCGACCGCGACCTTAACCCTCGGGCGGACCTGACCCTTTTCCGCTTTGGCGAGGCCGCGCCCCGACACCTGGAGGTTAGCCAGCAGACCGGCCACGCCTACGACCTCCACCGCGAAATCGAAGCTTTCGCGGCAGCCGTCCGCAACCTGGCTCCTGGTTTGAGCGGTCTGGCCGGACGCCAGGCGGTTTACCTGTGCCAGGCCGCCGCCCGCTCGTTAAACAGCGGCCAAACGGTTGACCTTACCGGCTGGAAGTAATTCCTGGCAGCTTTGAAGAGGTTATGTGGTCTTTAACGGGTGATGCGAAGTTAAGTGAGTTGAAATAAACCAGAAGTAAAAGAAAAGAGAAGGACAAGTGTTAAAGATTGGTTTTGTGAATGCCTGTTTGCCCCAGTTGAGCCTGGAAGAGCAACTTGATTGGGCCGCGGCTAACGGGTTTGGCTCGATTGAACTGCACGCCGGGCCGGGCACCCTTAAAGTGGATTTGCAGAAAATAGTGTCCAATCCGGACGAAGCGGCCCGGGTCCGGCAGTTATTCGATAGTCGCAACCTGGTTATTTCAGACATTTTCTGGGGCGGGCAGCACCTTCACGGCAATACCGAAAAACGCCAGGCCAGCCAGGACCGCCTTAAAGCCATGATTGCCGGGGCTTCCGCCCTGGGAGTGAAAATTGTCAGCACTTTTATCGGGCGCGACCCTTCCCTGCCGGTGCCTGAGAATATCGAACTTGCCAAAAAAGTCTGGCCGGAGTTACTCGACTTCGCGGCGGAACATTCCGTAAAAATCGCTATCGAAAACTGCCCTATGCTCTACGAGTGGCCGGGCGGGCTGAATATCGCCTATTCGCCGGAAAACTGGGCCATTTTGTTCGAAACCCTGGACCCTCGCGGGGAGATTATGGGGCTAAATTTCGACCCTTCCCACATGCTCTGGCTGGGTATTGATTACAAAGCCGCCCTGCGCCAGTTCGCCGGGCGGGTAATGCTCTTTCAGGCCAAAGATACCGAAGTCTTACCGGCGAAACTGGCGGAAGTTGGCTTGCTGGGTGAGGGTTGGTGGCGCTACCGCCTGCCCGGCCTGGGCCAGGTTGAGTGGGGCAAGCTGATTGACATGCTCAACGAGCTTGAACTGGCCGAAAAAGTTGGGACTATCAGCATCGAACACGAAGACCCCGTCTGGGAAGGGTCAGTTGAAAAAGTCGAGCGGGGTCTGAATTTTAGCCGGGCCTACCTGGAACAGTTCCTTATTTGAAATTGAAAATCCGGTCCGCTCGCAGACTTACCGGTTTGCCAGGGGCGGGACCAGGACAATTTCTGCCGGGAATGACGGCCCGGGCACTTCGATAGATTAAAGCGGGTTTGAAAAAGAGGTGTGCAATGGCGACTACATCACTTAAAAACGGTAAACCAGCCGGGTTCTATCTGCGCAAGACCGGGTTTTACCTGCTGGTAGCGTTAATTTTGGTCGTGGCCCTGGGACCGTTTATCTGGCTAATCATCAACTCCTTAAAGCTCGATTCCGATGTCCGAAAGCGCCCGCCCGACCTGCTACCTGATCCCCTTACTTTTTCCAATTATGTTGACGTTTTTACGGGGCGCAGTTTTGGGATTAACATCTGGAACAGTTTTATTGCCGCTTCCCTGACCACTATCGGCTGCATCGTCATCGGAACCCTGGCCGGTTACGCGCTTGGCCGCATCAAATTCGCGGGGCGAGGGGTGCTGCTTGCTATCGTCCTGATGGTTTCAATGTTCCCGGGTATCGCAGTTATTGGTCCTCTTTACTTGATGTTCAGCAATCTGAAACTGGTCAACCAGTTACCATCGCTGCTTTTGCCCTATGTTACTTTCAACCTCCCGTTAACTATCTGGCTGCTGGCGGCTTTTTTCCGGGATTTACCTCACGAATTGGAGGAAGCCGCCGAAGTTGATGGGGCCCATCCCTTTACGGCTTTTTACCGGGTGATGCTGCCGCTCGCGGTACCCGGCGTGGTGACGGCGGCGATCCTGATTTTTATCAACGCCTGGAATGACTTCCTGTTTGCCCGTACTTTCACCACCCGGGATACCACTTTCACGGCTCCGGTAGCGGTTTCTCAATTTACCGGCCTGAGCGATACCAACGAACCCTGGGCCCAGATAAGCGCCGGGGCGGTAATTCTGACTATTCCCCTGGTATTACTGGTTTTAATTTTCCAGCGCCGGATTATTTCCGGTTTGACCAATGGGGCGGTTAAAGGGTAAGGGCAATTCCTGAGGATTGGCCCGGTAGCTCTAACCGGTTTGGAATTAGACGAAAGCCGGTTCCCTTCGTTAGCAAGAAACCGGTATGTAAAGGCAGGTAAATTATGGCAGTATCGAGGGAACAACTAAAGGTGGAAAAAGGGCTCACGGCCCGGACCCGACGGTTTCGCCTGAACCAGCGCCAGATAATGAGTTACCTGATGGTTTTGCCGGCCATGCTGGTGATTGTCCTGGTGGTCTTTTTTCCGATAGCCCAGACTTTCTGGTTCAGTCTGCATGACATTGACAAACGGTTGGGGGACCGTCCTGAACCTTTTATCGGCTTGCAAAATTACACCGATGCGTTTACCCAGCCCGACATTTCAACCCGGCTTTTTGATGCTTTTAGCTTTACCACCCGTTTCGCGGTAATTTCGGTGGGGCTGGAATTCTTTCTGGGGTTGGGCGTTGCGCTGGTGCTCAACCGCGAATTCAGGGGCCGGGCGGTGGTAAGAGCTTTAATCCTGATTCCCTGGAGTATAACCACGGTCGTGGTAGCCCGGATGTGGGGTTTGATCTATAACAGCGAGTTCGGCGTGCTTAATTCAATGCTGAAAGGGATGGGAATTATCCAGCATGACTTGCTCTGGACCGCCGATCAAACCCTGACGTTCTGGGCGGTTGTTGTGGCGGATGTCTGGAAATCCACGCCTTTCGTAGCTTTAATTCTTTTGTCCGGATTGCAACTTATCCCGGCAGACCTTTATGAGGCCGCGACAGTCGATGGTGCCAGCGCCTGGCAGAAGTTCCGCTACATTACTTTCCCGGCCCTGAGGCCGACCATTTTAATCGCCCTGGTTTTCCGCACCATTGATGCCCTGCGCATCTTTGACCTTGTCTATGTCTTAACCGAAGGTGGGTTTGGCACCGAATCTTTGAATTATATGACTTACCAGGAAATTTTCCGTAACCAGAATTTTGGGTTCGGTTCCAGCCTGGCAATCATAACCTTTTTGTATATCTTAATTATCGCCGCCATATACATCAAGTTGCTGGGGAATAGAGAGGATGCCCGCCGGTAAAACCGGCTTTTCCATCACCCTGGTCTATTTTCAAACGGGTTTTCAACCGTTGCCGTTCTAAAGTTGAGTTAAACAAATAGGAGGAAATTTCTCATGAGTGAGAACGATTTTAGCAAGAAAACCATTTCTCGTCGCAATTTGGTCCGTTTGATGGGTTTGAGTGTTTCCAGCGCGGCGTTACTGGCGGCTTGTGGCGATAATACCGCGACAACGGCCCCGGTGGCTACCACGGCCCCTTCGACCACTGCCGCCGCCGCTACGACTGCCGCCGCCGGTGCTACCACTGCCGCCGCCAGCAGTACCACTGCTGCGGCCGGTGCCACCACTGCTGCTTTTTCTGTCGGCAGCGCCAGCGGTAAAGTAGTCTGGGCCACTACCAAAGGTGGCGGCACCCCCAAGAAACTGGCCGACACTTTTAACGCCCTGGGCACGCCGGTAACGATTGATTTCCAGGAATTCGCCAATGACAGCCAAAAACTGCACGACCAGTTCGTTACCGTTTTTGGGGCTAAAGACAGCACCTATGACCTTATCGCGGCCGATATGCCCTGGGCACCCGAATTTGCAGCCGCCGGGTACTTGATGCCTCTCGATAAATACATCACCCCGGCTTTCAAGCAAAATTTCTTTGAAGGCTCGCTGCAAGGCACCACTCTTAAAGATAAGATTTACGGTATTCCCTGGTACCAGAATGTCGGCCTCCTTTTCTACCGGAAGGACATCCTGGATAAGGCCGGACTGCAACCGCCCAAGACCTTTGACGAGATGAACGACATGGCCGCGAAACTTCAAACCTCTGACATGTACGGCTATACCTTCGCCGGATTTAAAAACGAAGGATTAACCGCCATGTGGCTGGAATTGCTCTGGGGTTTTGGCGGCGATTTCTGGGACCCCTCTACCGGCAAGGTGCTGGTGAATAGCCCGGAGGCCGAGGCCAGTCTGCAATGGATGGTAGATGCCATTTACAACAAGAAAATAACCCCGGAAAAAGTAATTACCTTTAAGGGGCCGGACCTTCAGGCCACCTTTGCCCAGGGTAACGCTGTCTTTGCGCGTGCTTTCGCCAGTGGTATCTCTGACTTTGATAAGGCGGACGCCAAATCGAAAGGGAAATGGGGCGCTGTCCCAATGCTGGCTGCTTCCGGTAAAAAACCGGCCGGGTGCCTTGGGAACTGGAACCTGTCCATCAGCGCCACCAGCAAGAATCCTGATGCCGCCTGGAAGGTCATTGAATACCTTACCAGCACCCTTGACCCGCAAAAGACCATGGCGGTCAATGAAGGGGTGTTGCCATCCTTGAAGTCAGCCTTTGACGACCCGCAAATCAAAAACGCCAACGCAGCCTCTGGGATCCTGGTAGACGCCTTTAACACGGCCAAACCTCGCCCGGTGACACCGGCCTATCCGCAAATTTCGACCGAGGTTATTCAAGACCTGGTAACAAAGGTGCTTTCCAAACAGGTAACACCTAAAGACGCCGTAGCCCAGATGCAGAGTAAGTCCGAGGCGATCTTAGCCAAGTTCAAATAAGTTCCGATTTCACCGGCGAAGTGAAAGAAGGCAAAAGAAGTTTTCTGGCAGACGGAATGGATAACAGTTCGTCTGCCACTTTGGTTGGTTTGAAAATCAAGAAGGTCCGGTGTACATCATTCTCGGCCTTAAGTTAGCGCAATCCTTTCTCGAACGAGATCACCATCCACTCATCCAAATCAGCCTGTATCTGTTCAAGGCTACTGTAAATCTCCCAGGCCGCAGCCAAAAGTAAAAAGAGCTTCATGAGAGCTTTGTATGCCAGAATAGCAGCCAGGCAAGGTAGACGGCGAGCAATAATTGCAGTAGCGCATTCAATGTTGGTGAGTGGATACTACATGTTTACGCGGAAAGAAACCTACAAGGACATGGGGTACAGCTACCTGGAGGAGCGGAATAGTGGCACCGTTACAAACCGATTAATAAGGCGTTTGGAGCGGCCAGGTTATGAGGTCAGTCTAGCGGTTAGTCAGGGTAATAAAGACACAGCTACCCCCCGCGGGGTGGGGTGGCTGTGTAAAAAGAGATTTTCATAGCAGTATAAAAGTTCGTCAAATCCGTTTCCAGCCGGAATAATGCCTGGACCCCAGAATCACACCTCCACCTTTAAGGTCATTCTGGCCGAATTACTCATCCAGGTTAATTTTTTAGTTCAATGAGTGAAGTAGCCCGGATAGGTATAGATCCTGACAGCTTTCTTAATGTTTAGATTGGCAATGTTCTTCCACCACTTCCAGAAGGGCGGAATGGTCGAGTTCGCCTTTTCCCTGGTCAATTAAGGCGGCCAGCATTCCATCAACCAGGGGGGTCACCGGTAAATCGAGGCCAAACGCCTTCGCAGTATCGAGGACGATTCCCAGGTCCTTATGATGCAGTTTTACCTTGAAGCCGGGTTCATATTTATGCTGGATAAAGTTCGGGCCGCGCATCTCCATCACCCGGTTTTGGGCCAACCCGCCCCCCAGCACTTTGAGGATGATTTCAGGGTCTACTCCGGCCTTCGTGCCCAGCACAAGGGCTTCCGAAACCGCTTCAATCGTGAGGGCTACCACTACCTGGTTGCAAGCTTTGACGGTCTGCCCGGCCCCATTTGGGCCACAATAAGTGATGGTCTTGCCAAGCGCCTGGAAAATCGGGAGGGCCCGTTCGTAATCGGCTTCGCTACCACCGACCATAATCGAGAGCGTCCCGGCTATCGCCCCTTTATCCCCGCCGCTCACCGGGGCATCGAGCATGGAAATACCCTGTTGAGAGGCCGCTTCGGCCAGTTTTCGAGATACCACGGGCGAAATCGTACTCATATCAATAAGCAGGCCGCCCGGTTTAAGCCCGGCCAGGACGCCGTTTTCCCCGGCCAGGACCGCTTCGACATCCGGCGAATCGGGGAGCATGGTGATTAGCACATCGGCCTTTTCGGCCACCTGGCGCGGATTTTCCGCCGCTTTGGCCCCGGCGGCGACCAGTTCTTCGATGGCCTGCTGTGAACGGTTAAAGACGGTCAGGTCGTACTCGGCCTTTAACAGGTTATGAGCCATCGGTTTACCCATAATCCCCAGACCGATAAAACCAATTTTGTCCGGCATATCCTCTCGTTTCCCTTCTTACTCTATTCCTTCTTACTCATGTTGGTGTAGGTACTGTTTCAACTTTCGGGCAGATACCGGATACCACTTCTGTTAGCCCACCCGGTAAGCGTTGATAACGCGCTCGGGAATTGCCAGACCGAGGCCAGGTTTCTCACCGGGGGATAAAACCCCGTTTACCAGGCGGGGCTTTTCCTCGAATAGCGGCTCCCACCAGCTAACATACTCAATTATATTACAGGTCGGCGCGCAGACCGCCGCATGTAGGGAGATTTCAGGGAAAAGGTGGGGTGTAACCGGAAGGTTGCAGGCTTCGGCCAGCCGGATGACCTTCATCAAGCCGCTGATACCGCCCACGCGCTGCAAATCGGGCATCCAGATATCGGCGGCTTTTTCCTGGGCCAACCGGGTAAAGCCCAGGTAAGTATACTCCGATTCACCTGTAGCCAGGGCTATATCAAGCCGGGCTGCCACCGCCG
This sequence comes from Chloroflexi bacterium 54-19, assembly GCA_001898225.1. Classification (GTDB taxonomy): domain Bacteria; phylum Chloroflexota; class Chloroflexia; order Chloroheliales; family Chloroheliaceae; genus 54-19. The sequence continues at coordinate 288,026 of MKTJ01000044.1, read as the reverse complement.
CGCTGGCGGCTAAATCATAATACGGGACTGGTTCTTCCAGCCAGAACAAATCGTAGGGGGCGGCGGCTTGGCCAAACTTAATAGCAGTCAGACTGTCCCAGGCCTGGTTGGCGTCGGCAATAAGTTTAATTTCAGGGCCAACTGTCTCACGGACAGCGGCGACCCTGGCCAGGTCATCTTCCAGGCGAGACGAGCCGATCCTGATTTTAATGGCCTTAAAACCTTCCTCGACAAAAGCCAGGGCTTCAGCCCGTAATTCATCAGGTGAATAACTTAGCCAGAGGCCGTCGCTGGCGTAAACCGGCAAACTTTCGACATGCTGGCCCAACAGTTTGCAGAGGGGTAGTCCGGCGGCTTTTCCGACAATATCCCACAGGGCCGTATCAATCGCCGACTGGGCAAAGATGGCAACCCCGCTATTGCCGATAAAGTTCATGGCCTTCCACAACTTTTGCCAGACCTTTTCGACCATCAGAGGGTCTTCCCCTATGATTTTCTCCTCGAAAACGGCCAGGGCTGCCTGAAACAACTGCCCCTGGGCTTTGCTCTGGGCAAACAAAAGACCGTTCCCAAAGAGACCGCTATCGGTATCGAGGCGTACCACCACGTGATACATCCGGTCGAACCGGTGAATGGCGGTCCGGATAGGCCGTTTGAGCGGAGTTGCCAGTAAAACACTACTTATGCCGGTAATTCGCATTTTTTAAATAATTCTCTCCAGAAGCTCCAACCCAGGCATTAATCCAGGCCGAGAAGCACGTTAAGTTCCTGCTGGTAAGGCATACCCTGGTCCTGCTCAACCTCAGCCAGGGTCACGCTCCGGCCCAACACCCCTGCCTCGAAAAAGGCGTAGACCATGGCGACCGCTTTGCGCCCTTCCGCACCGTCAACCTCGGGGTTTTTCCCGGCTGCAACCGCCTCGAAAAAGTCGGCCAGTTCGATAGCCACCAGACGGCGGTCGATTTCTTCGAAACTTAGCTGGTAGTTGACCGGACGACTCTCACCAAAGAGGGCCACGGTTAAAGGGTCGAGCCGGTAGGAAGGCGCGTAATCGAGCAAGCCCTGGTCTTTAAGGGGGTTTGCCAGGTCATCCCGGCGCAGCACGATGGGACCGCCCGAACGGTCCGGGGGCAGTTCGAGAACGCCCTTGCTGCCATAAATCAGGCGCATATTTCGTTTGTCGCTGTGGGCCGCCTGCATGATGGTCCACTGACCGACCGCACCGCTGGCATACTGGAAATGGCCGCTCAGCAAATCTTCGGCGGTGGCCTCGACTTTATCCGGCAAGTCGGGCAGCCATCTCTTATAAAAGAATTCGCTCACCACCGCTTTGTCGGGCGAAGGGTAACGGGTCTTTTCCAAAAGCCGGGTGACGCCCGAAACCGTGGTGATGTCGCCCAGGTAATAGCGCATAAGGTCGGCGCTATGGACACCCACATCAAGCAGGATACCGCCGGTTTCCTTCTGGTGCCGCCAGGGGGTGAGCAGAATCGAGTCGCCGCCCGTCGCGATATAATCCACTACCAGGTAGGGTCGCCCGATAGCGCCATCCTGCAAGAGGGCTTTCACCAGGCGGTTGAGCGGGTCGCGCCGGACGTTTTCCGCGACCGCCAGGGTCTTCCCGCTTTTGCGGGCGGCGGCCAACGTCAGGTTGCAACCCCGCACCGTCGCCGCTAATGGTTTTTCCACCAGCACATGCCGACCCGCTTCCAGGGCCTCTACCACAAGGTGGTGGTGCGAAGCGCTTCCTGTAGTTATGTCAATTTCATTGATTTCGGGGTGAGCGGCCAGCATTTCGGCCTGGGTCGCGTAGATGTCAGGCCGCAACCCGAGCAACTTCTCGGCGTTATCCGCGATAAATTCGGCGTTATCCCGGTTGGGGTCGCAGACCGCCACGACCGCGACCCCCTGTCCTCCGTCCGGGAGTTGCCCGGCCACTTCCTGCAACGCCTGTAAACCGTAGAGGTGGCGCAGACCCATCCCGCCACACCCTACCAGGCCGACAAAATGGGCCGGGTCGCCTATAGAGTCCTTGTTGGATTGAGGCAATTTTAGCCTTCCTTTACCTTAAGCCTGGGTTGCCGGAGTGAGTTCGACCAGGGACATGCCGTGTAAAGGCAGTTCGAACGAGATTTTTAATGACCCGGTCTGCTCCACCGTGACGGTCGAAGGCTGTTCCAGCAAAGCCAACTGCTGGCTCTTCCGCAGTTGGGCCAGTTGCTCCTCGTCCGGTCCTTCGGGCCGTCCCAACTTAACCCATTCGGTATAAGCGTTGCTGTGGTCCGCGTCAATCCGCCAGTGTTTTAATTCGATTTGCTGGCCCGCCGTGTAAGGTAGGTTTTCCAGGTGCAACTCCACCGTCCGGCTCCCCTCGGTAGTCCAGTCGTCGGCATGGTTCCAGACTACCACCGAGCATTTTTCGTTCCCTTTGGCCGCCAGTCCATCCACCACCTGGGTCTGGTCGCTGAAATCCTCGCTTAAAGGATTGGCCCCGGCGCTGGTCTCGACCCTTATCTTTTCCGAGCCGAGCTTGCCCAGGATTTGCAGGCCGGGCACAATCGGCCCGACGATGTTGTGGTTGGTTGCCAGGACGCGATTACCCTCGAAAAAGCGCTTGCCTTCGAAGTAAAAGGCCCAGTGGGTAATCAGCGTGACCGGGATATTGAGGCTCCGATTATATTTCAAAATCTCCCCGACCAGGGCCGCCACGAAAGTCGGGTAGTATTCGTTGTTGCAGACGATAAAGTTAGGGTTGTCGTAGACGCCGTAGATAGTGCCGACCGCCGGGTCGCACTCGTCAATAAAGACCGGTTTCCCGGCCAGTTCCGGAAAGCTGTTGATAACCCCGGTCATGCGCCGGATGTCTCCCATCATCTTGGCTAACGAGGGCGAGGCTTTGGGGACCGGGTGTCCGTAGGTGCGGCGCGGGTCAAAATAAGCCCCCTTGGTATGGAAAGAAACGAAGTCAATCTGGGTGCCGCGCTTGCCGGTAATATAATTCTGGCCGCGCGTGCAGTGTTCCAGGAAGAACCGCATGAATTCAGCGCCTTTATCGGTCGCGCCCGGCCCGCCGATTTTTATCTGGGGGAAAGCCCTGGTCGCGCCTGCCACCGAATAATCGTAAAGCTTGCAATATTCTTCCACGGTGCCGTGCCAGTAGTGGCGTATATTCGGTTCGTTCCACAGCTCGAAATACCAGTTGGCGACTTCGTCCGCGCCGTAGCGTTCCACCAGATGAGCGACAAAAGCCTCGACCAGCTTTTCCCACTTGGTGTAATCTTTGGGCGGCAGCTTCCATTTGCCGCTTTCGTAGTTTTCGTAGCCCAGGTCAAAACCGCTATTGAAACTGGCCGCTTCTTTCGTCTGGTCCGGCACCAGGTCATAAGGCAAAAAGCCGAGTTCGATTAGAGGCCGGAAATTGTTGGAGATATAAGCGTCATAAATCTGGTCGATGATTTCCCAGTTGTAGACCGCGTTGCCGTTCTCGTCTTCACGGTAGACATTGGTCGAGCCGCCCGCCGGGTAGCTCAGGCCGTTGCCGCTGGTAAAAGCGTTGTGGTTGCGAACATAGTAGGGCTGTTCCGCCACTTCCCGGTTGAGCATACCGAGCAAATCTTTACCGCGTGGAGTGTAGCTCCAGTTAATTTCATCAAAACCGATAGAAGTCCAGATATGGTCGAGCGGGCCTTCCGAGGCCGCGTAATCTACCTTTAAAACAGCCGGTTCATTGTTTCCCTTAGTCATTATCTTTTCTATCCTATCCTATCTTATCCTTGCCTATCCTAATCTTGTTCGAATATGAGTAATCGTATTCCCGGCGAAGTCGAGGAATCTCGATTTCAGGGACACATGCTTGTGATATTGCCCAATGGACCGGAGATTCTTCGCTTCGCTCAGTAGTGCGTCCCGTAATGATTGTCAAGGGTGGCTGGATAAAGCCAGGGCTTTCCCTTTTAGAAAGCCCTTCCCCTGTCATTCCGTAAGCCGCCATTCGTTTTTGACAAGTCGTCTTTCAACAGCGGCTTACGGAATCTCCGTGCCGGTATTCGTTAAATTTACTGCTGCGCCTGCTTCAACTTGTTAAGGGCGGCGTCACAATCAACCAGGGCTTGCTCAACCGTCGCTTTGCCGGTTATGACATTGACCACCGGGTTATTAAAGACGGCCTGGCTTTCAGCCTGGCCCATATAGGGCGTGTTTCCGTAGACTGGCCCGGCGTAGCGGACGGCAGTCTGCAACTGGTCGAGCATGGTCTTTTTGATGGGGTCTTTCTGGTAGAAATCGGCGTTGATACTCTCCTTGAGAATAGGCAGGGCCGCTCCGCCGGTATTTTGCATGTAAGTCGTATACCAGGGGTTCTCATACATATATTTGATAAGGGCCTTCGCGCCATCCGGGTTCTTGGAAGTGGCAAAGGCAAACAGGCCAAAACCACCCAGGAAGGAGCGAGAGGTATCGCCTTTGGTCTTAACCGGCACCTGGACCGCGCCGATATTAGCGGCCAGGGTCGGGTCGGCTCCCTTGATATCCTCAAAGGTCTGGCCGTTGGTGTAAATCATCGCGACCTGTTTCAACTGGAACAGTTTGTTGACTTCCGCCCCTTTGTAGGTAACCGCGGCTTCCGGCATGGTTTTATCCTTGATAAAACTGGCGGCGAAGGTAAGCGCGTCCTTGAAAGGCTGGGTGTTGACCGCCACGTTACCGTCTTTATCCAGGACGGTCCCGCCCGCGCTGGTACCGAGCGGAATCCAGAATTGTCCCGCGCCCGGCGATTCCAGGCTGAAAATAAAACCGTACTGGTCGCCGGAAGTCAGTTTCTTGGCGGCGGCGCTCCATTCGTCCCAGGTCGTCGGCGGCTCGACCCCGGCCTTTTGTAAAAGGTCTTTGTGGTACATCAAGACGCGGGTTTCGGCATACCAGGGAATCGCGTAGGTGACATTGTTATAGATGACGTAGGCCTCTTTCTGCAAGGGGGCGAACTTATCCTTGCCTATTTCGTTGATAACATCATCAAGGGGTAACAAATTCTTGGCGGCAGCAAAGCTGAGGGCCACGTCCGGTCCCTGCTGGCCGACTTCGGGCGGGCTTCCGGCAGCCAGGGCAGCCTGGCTTTTCTGGACCGATTCCTGGAAAACCAGGTATTGCACTTTGGTGGTTACGCCCGGGTTGGCTTTCTGGAAATCGGCCAGGTGTTGGTTTAACAGAGGCTGGCGAGCGCCGTTGCTGTTGGTCTCGCGGCTCCACAGTTCGACCTGCCCGGTAATCTTACCGCCGGAGGCAGCAGTCGTGGAAGCACCTCCCGCCGCAGTCGTCGCGGCCCCGGCAGCGGTGGTAGCCGAACCGCTGGCGGTAGTCGCAACCGGGGCGGTGGTAGCCGTACTATCGCCGCAGGCCGCCAGGAAGGCCGCCATGCTGGTAAAGCCTACCCCCATCAGGGCCGCTTTTTGCAGAAAACTTCGCCGCGAAATTCTTCCGGATTCGTATGCTTCGATAAGCCTCTTTGCTTCTTGATCCATCTTTTCCTCCCGTTTACAGTTTGTTATAAAAAGGGTGTTGTAGAACGACTTGAATTTCTCGTTAACCTTTGACTGAGCCGGTTGTCAGGCCACCTACCAGGTAGCGCTGGAAAATCATAAAGACTAAAACTACCGGCAAGGTTGTCAGGGTCGCCATTGCGAATAAACCGCTATAGTCGGTGGTGAACTGATCAACATAGCTTGCCAGCCCGATAGATAAAACTTTTTGGTCGTTATCGTTGATTAGCACATAGGCAATCAGGAATTCATTCCAACTGTTGACAAAGGCCAGCGTCGCTACGGCAGCCAGGCCGGGCGCAGCTAGTGGCAGGACCACCCGCCACAACACCCCGAAATAGGTGCAGCCGTCAATCCGAGCGGCGTCTTCGATTTCACTGGGGATAGACAGGAAGTAGCCTCGCAAAAGCCAGACGACAAAAGGCAAATTCAGGGTGGTATAAGCTAAGGCCAGGCCAAAAAAGTTGTTGATGAGGCCGAGCTTCGCCAGGACCACGTAAAGCGGAATAATCAGCAGCACGCCGGGGAACATCTGGATTAAAAGGAGGCTGGCCCCGAAAGCTCGCTGCCCCTTGAAATTGAGGCGGGCCAGGGCGTAAGCGCCCCACGACCCCACCACAATTACCAGCAGTGTGGTGGCTACCGAGACCACCACACTATTCCAGAAGTAGGTTAAGAAAGGCACGCTGGGCGAAGTTATAACCCGTACCATGTTGTCGAGGGTCAGGGCGCTTGGCAGGATTTTAGGCCGCAAGGAGAAAGAGTCCTTCTCGGGGGCCAGGGCAGTCCGCAGCATCCACAAAAAAGGGAAAAGGGCGATAACCGCAAAGATTAAAATCACGATATAAGAGCCGACATCGGCCAGCAGTTTGTTGCGTTGACGTCGTCCCAGGCGAAACCGGCTCACTCGCACTTCAGCAGACCCCACTGTCATTGAAATACCTCACAATCCTAAAAAACTTCAGTACTATTCAGTTCAACTTTGACTTTGAATTTAACTTTGTAATTAGATACGCTGCGCCCCGCTGGCGTCGACCTCGCGCAGGTACTGCCACAGGTAGAGCGAGCCGATAATCAGGATAAAGACAAACATGATGACGGCCATGGTAGCGGCAAACCCGAAATCGCCCCCGACAAACCCTATTGTGTAGGTATAGATAGGCAGGACACTGGTGGCATCGCCGGGGCCGCCCCTGGTTAAAATCCAGGGTATGGTAAAGAAGTTAAAGGCGTTGATAGCCGCCAGGAGGATACTTATCATTGCGATCGGCTTGATAAGAGGGAGGGTGATATAGCGGAATTTCTGGTAAGAAACGGCTCCATCCACCTCGGCAGCCTCGTAGAGGTCGCCCGGAATAGCCTGTAGTCCGGCCAGCAGAACGATAAGTTGGAAAGGAAAACTTTTCCAGATCATGACCACCGTCAGGGAGAATAGCGCCAGGTCCGCTCCCAGCCAGATAGGCGGCCTGGCAACCCCCACATCCTTGAGCAGGGACGCGAAAATCCCAAACTGGTCGTTGAACATCCAACTCCAGGTGAGGGCTGCTACAAAAGCCGGGACCGCCCAGGGGATAATAAAAATCGAACGCAAGATACCCCGCCCCGGCAGGGGCCGGTTGAGCAGCAAGGCCAGGGTGAAACCGATAATGAAGGAAAAGCCTACCGAGGCCACGGTGAAAATAAGCGAGACCTTAAAGGCGTTCCAGACGCCCGGGCTGGACAGTATTGCGGAATAGTTGTCCAGGCCCACAAATTTTGTTTCATCTTCGGGACGCGATAGCAACCGGTTGGTGAAACTGAGCCGGACCGTATCTAGCAGCGGGTAAACATTTACGATGGCAATCCCCAGGATGGTCGGGGCAATCAGGAAGTAGGCGATATGCCGCTCCACGAAATTGCCGAGGGAAAACGGGGTCTTTTCCTCAATTGCAGCCGGGCGAGGTGAGGGGGTTTGTAACTTAGTATTCACAGTTGACATTTTCTCCACTACCTTGTCTTTCAAGAGTTACTTCGTCGTGCTCCTGGTAAAACCTTCTAAAACCTGGACCGGTACCGGTAGGTCAGGCTTAAACCGGGCGGGAAGAAGCCCGCACAATCAGGCTGGGCTGTAAGATGACCCGCTCGACCGGGGCTTTGCGATTGGCGATACGCCGCAGCAGGACTTCCGCCGCCGCTTCGCCCAGTTCCTTGGTCGGTTGCCGGACGGTCGTCAACGGCACTTCGAGATACTGGGCGTACAATATATCGTCATAGCCGACCAGGGCCATTTCTCCCGGCACACTTACCCCGGCTTCTTTGAGGGCTTTAATCGCGCCGACCGCCATATGGTCGTTGTAACAGAAGATCGCGGTGGGCCGCCGGGATAATTTGAGCAGGTGTTTGGTAGCCTCGTAGGAGCTTTCCAGGTCAAGATTTATCTGGATTACCAGTTCTTCGTCATAATCGATTTTGGCTTCAGCCAGGGCTGCACGGTAACCCGCCAGGCGTTCGTTGACCGTCCAGACCTGGCGGCGCGAGGTAATATAAGCAATACGGGTGTGGTTAGTTTCAATCAGGTGGCGGGTCGCCTCATAAGCGCCTTTGAAGTTATCGTGCAAGACGGCATCTACTTCCAGTCCCTCGATGGCGCGGTTGGTCAGTACGAACGGCACTGTCCCTTCCTGATGGAGTTGGAAAAGATGGGCATTGTCGAACTGGAGAGGCGTGATAATGAAGCCGTCCACGAATTTTTCGACCATCAATTCCACGGCAGCCAGTTCCCGCTCGTGCTGCTCGCTAGTATCCACCAGCATGACCGAGTAGCCCTGCGTGGCCGTAATATTCTGGACCGCCCGGATTTGCTGGGCGTTGGTCGGGTTGGTACAGTCGGTCACAATCTGGCCCATAAAATGGGTCTTTTTGCCTTGTAAAGAGCGGGCGAAAGAATTGGGCCGGAACTTCAAACTCTCTATGGCTTCGAGAATTCTTTCACGAGTTTCCTGGCTAACTTCCCCTTTATCGTTTATTACCCTGGATACCGTGTTAATCGAAACACCGGCCATGGCCGCCACATCTTTGATAGTCGAGCGCATAAATTCTCTTTTTAATTTTTATATTTTTGCTAATTAAATTCAGTGAAAAATACTGGTAAGCTTCCCGTGAGCGTTCACGGGAACGTTTTGAGTCCATTATACATATTCTGTCAATAGCCCTGGTGGGTTTTGGAAGATGTTAAAACTTTTGGAAGAATTAGAAGAAGGTGAAAAGTAAAAAGGCAATGGGAAAGGGCAAGGAGACAATAAAGATGAGGAATCCTTCTGGTTACTCAAAATAACCAACCAAAAAGTGACCTTACCCAAGTCTAGTGGAGTATCAGAAAAGCCAGGATACAGTTAGTTTTTCAAAAGTTTCTGGGGCCATGTAGCCCAGGGATGAATGTAGCCTTTGTCGATTGTAAAATATGTAATAGTCACGCCTTAAATGACACTTATAGTAAACGCGGCAAACTCTCTTACCTCCCGGGTAGTAACGTCGGGTGGGTGAGGTTCTTTGCCATTGTCCGTGCCTTTACGGGCGTGTTCAGTCCACCACCAGTAAAATTTGGAGATGAATTCGCGGTAAACCAGGATTGTCCTGGGAGAAAGGCCGCTGGCTTTACAGTAATCCAGCTATTCTTCAAACAATTCTTGAAAAGGAGTTAATGGGGCGGGTTTGGGAGCAACGGAAATATTAGAGTTTCTGGCGGCAGATGGCGAAAGTGTCTTTGCCTTTGGGGACGTGTTTGGAGCGGTAAACGCGAAAATACCCTTCGTCCCGGCTTCCAGTTTTGAAGCCTTTTCGGAGGGTATTTTTGGTGTATCCGTTGTTTTTTTTCATAATGACTCCTTTATTTCTTCAAGGAGCCACTTTTGCACAGGGCTTTTAGCCTGTTGGAATGGGACGAAAGACTGGGGTACAGGGATTCGAACCCCAACTAACAGATTCAGAGTCTGGTGTCCTACCGTTAGACGATACCCCATCGTTCTAACTCCCGGTTTTCACCGGAGCGATTGGGATTATAGCATACCGGTCGGCTTTTCGCAAGGTGCCCGACCAGCGAATTTTGAGTTCGTTTAGCAGGACGGCTTGTCTATACTTTCTTCGCCGGTTTGGTATAAAATACCCGGTAGTCACAAAAGGAAAAGGTTTCTTATGAGGTGAATTATGCGCGCCATGCAACTTAAAGCCCCGGCTTCAATCGAACAAAAACCGCTAGAACTCGTTGAGTTGCCCGACCCCGAACCGGGCCGGGGCGAAATCCGCCTGGCGGTAAAAGTTTGCGGGTTGTGCCATACCGACCTGCATATTACCGAGGGCGAATTGCCTCCTCATCAGCCCCATATAGTGCCGGGCCACCAGATTGTCGGGGTGGTGGACCGTTGCGGCGAAGGGGTATCCGCCTTCAAACCGGGCGACCGGGCCGGGGTGCCCTGGCTTTATCATACCGACCAGACCTGTCACTACTGCCTGAACGGCACCGAGAACCTGTGCGAACACGGGCTTTTTACCGGCTACGATGTTAATGGAGGCTATGCCCAGTACCATATCGTCTCGCAAGAATTCGCCTACCATCTGCCGGACGGTTTCGAGGATGTCCAGGCCGCGCCCTTGCTCTGCGCCGGGGTAATCGGGTTCCGGGCTTTGCGGCTGGCCGAGGTTAAACCGGGGAGCCGGGTGGGTATGTATGGCTTTGGGGCTTCCGCCCACATTTGTATCCAGGTGGCCCGGCACTGGGGCTGCGAGGTTTATGCCTTTTCACGGGGCCAGCATCACCGCGATTTGGCCCTCAAACTGGGCGCGAAATGGGCTGGACCTTCCGACGAGGAATTGCCGGTCAAACTGGACAGCGCGATTATCTTTGCCCCGGCGGGTGGGCTGGTAATAGACGCCCTTAAAGCCCTCGACAAAGGGGGCACCCTGGCCCTGGCCGGTATCTATATGAGCCAGATTCCGCCGATTGATTACAACCTTATTTATGGTGAACGCACCATCCGTAGCGTTGCTAACAGCACCCGCCAGGATGCGATTGATTTGCTAAAACTGGCCGCCGAAATCCCCATTCAAACTGAGGTCGAGCTTTTCGAGCTGGCCGACTTAAACGAGGCCCTGGCCCGTTTGAAGAATGGCACGATTAACGGGGCGGCAGCAGTAAAAATAGGTTAGCCTCCGGTTAATTTATAATCGAATTTGGTCAGGTTACCTGGTTTCGCCTGGTAATTTGAGCAGGAAAGAACCAAAGATGTTTCAAAAGGGTCAAATATCCTGACTTGTCCACAACTTATCAACATATAGTTTTACACAATGTGTATAACTATTTATATAAAAACAAAAGAGGCCGCTTCCGAAAAGCTGCCTCTTTGACCACTTAAAACCTTAAACTTTTAGAACTATTTACTTACAACTGCTTTACGGTCCTGGTATCCTGCCGTAAAACTGTGGTCCCGGTAGGGCTCTCGGCCCTGGAACTGCGCCCGAAAAGCGCCTTCATAGCCTCAAAATCATCGCCGAAGACCATTTCAGCCCACAACGGGCCCATTTCGGAGTAATCTTTGAGAGCGTTCTCGTAATCGGTAATGTAATCAGACATGGTACGGGTACCTTGTTGAGCCATTGGATTATTCTCCTGTTATCCGCGCGTTGAATTAAAAATTGTAACAGTTCCGTTGGTCCCGTACGTGCACATGGTATTGTCACGTTTATACAAGATATGGTAGCAGAATCTTTTTAAATTGCAAGCCCCCAAATATTAAATATTCCAACTTCTTTACGGCCTTCCAAAGGGATTCTTTCTTATTAATCAACTATTTTTGAACTATTCTCTACTGGAAAACCTTTGGTTTGACAGCCACTTGAAACTACCACGCTCTTGCTTTTCGCCGGGAAATTTCCTGGCACCCCTCAAATGGTTACTCCTTATATATCCGCGTTTCAGGGGGATTGGGCCACCCAAACTCGAATTTCATTTTGAAAACGAATTCAAAATTGGATGTAATTATTTTAGTAAAACTTGCGTTTGAACTAAAAGAAGCGGGCCTGGCTGACGACAAGAAACAGCCCGACCTACAAACTAAATGGGTCTGAAGCCGGCTTCCAACCAAACCACCAAATTATTATAAAAAAACTCTCTCCGGCGCATTTTCGGGACCGCTCGCCAGATGGGTCCGCGATAGAATTCCTGAATTTTTAAAACTGTTGAAAGGAGCAAGGCTATGCAAAAACGGCCTTTACTTTGGGCTACCCTTTTTATGCTGGTGTGTCTGAGTCTATCCTCTATACTGGCCGCATGCGGCGGAGAATCGGCCACCAGGACCAATCCCACGGCAACTCCAATTTACGAACCGGCCACTCCCGGCGGTACCACTTCTACCGCCCCTACCACAAACGCGACCGCCCCCGGAACCACCGCTGCTTCGACTACGGCGGCAGCAGCCACCACGTCAGCCTCAGGCAGTTCTGACACCGGGTCCGGCGCTTCAACTACCGCCGCCACTGCCACCACCGCCGCTTCGACCACGGCAGCCGCTGCCGCCGCTTCCTCGGATAGCGCGGGGGGGTCGTCCGAAGTGTACCCGGCCCCGGCAGCAACCCCCGGCAGCAGCTACTCTAAACCCAACCAGCCGGTCTATAATCAGCAGCCCCTCAAGGCCGGGGCCGTAGATGATAATGTTAATTTTACCGAATATATGCAGTACCTCCAGGGTTATCGCAGCCAGGATGTTTGGCCGCTTGACGTGAGCGAACGCTATATCATCAACGTGGTGGACGGCAATGGCCGGACCGTCTCCAATGCCACGGTAAAAATCTACACCAACCAGACCCTGATCTTCCAGGGCAAGACCTACTCGAACGGCCAGGTGCTGTTTTTCCCAAAAACTTTACCCTCGGCGGCCCAGGTCAGCACTTTTGATGTCACGGCTGAAAAGGACGGCCAGACCCTGACCCGCTCGTTCCAACGCCAGGACCAGAACCAGAACCAGGGCTATAACCAGAACCTCTTTATCGGTGCGAACTGGACCCTTAACCTGAACGGCTCCTTCCGCAACCAGCAGAATGCTTCGACTACCCTCGACCTCCTGTTCCTGCTCGACTCGACCGGCAGCATGGGCGGGGAAATCCGGCGGATACAGCAGACCATCAGCGATATTGCCTACCAGATTACAGCCCTGCCGGGTCAGCCTCGGCTGCGCTTTGGTATCGTGACCTACCGGGACCGGGGCGACAGCTACGTTACCCGCAAGTATGGCTTTACCGAGAACCTGGGCGACTTTAGCAATTTTCTCAACTCGATTTCGGCGGGCGGCGGCGGCGACTACCCCGAATCGCTCAACGAGGCGCTTCATGTGGCGGTCAACGATATGAATTGGAGCAGCGGCGACGCCCTGCGCCTGGCCTTCCTGGTGGCCGATGCCCCACCCCACCTCGATTATCCCAAGGACTATAAATACACCAACGAACTGGTGGACGCGGTACGGCAGGGTATCAAGGTCTATACGATTGGGGCCAGCGGTCTGACCCCGCCGGGTGAGTACATCTTCCGCCAGTTGGCCGAAATTACCCTGGCCCAGTACATCTTTATCACCAGGGGCGGTGACGAAAACCGCTCCGGCAGCGGTGGTCCGGCCAGCAACACCGGTATCGCTTATAACGAGCAAACCCTGGACCAGATTGTGGTCGGGATTGTCCGGCAGGAATTAAACAATTTAACCCAGTAAGCCATAATCGAAAAACGTTGAACGTTGAACGTAAAACGTGAATTTCATGAGGGCTCAGCCGGTTTCCGGTTGGGCCTCTTTTTTTTCACGCACAACTTGAAAAACGGGCAAAAAAAAACCGGGGTGTCTTTGGATGTCTACCCCGGCTGTGGTATTTGAAGATTTTTTGAGAGGTCTCGTTTGCGGTTATAGAGGTTTTTATAATTTGCTGTCTGTTCCGCTCTCGCCACCCACCCCTGTGAAAACGAGAAATTCACGGGTAAGTGGGTAAGCGGAGCGGTTTTTTCGGGACAAATGTCGAGTAAATTTGGTTTAAGCATGTTCTTCATCCACTTAAGACTTACTCAACAAAGGCCGGTTTAGTATCCTGCGCGAGCTTGCGGCCAAAAGCGATAAGCTGGAGGCCTAAAAGCTGTTTGAGGGAGGGCCGGGTGTTCGCCTGGGCGAGCCGGGCTTCCTTCACCAGCCGGAAGTGCGCGGCCTGTTTTTGATAGCGTTCGCTGGTAGAGTGAGCGCTAAACAGGATATTCAGATGCTGTTCCACTGTTTTTTCCTTTCGATTAACTGCTTCTCGGTTATAAGTTCCTGGTTACTTGCGTGTATATTACTATCGCTATCCGCACTATAAAGTGCTGTTTTTCCGGCATTAAAAAACGCGACTGATGATTTTTCTCATCAATCGCGCCTTTCCTTTGCGGGTCCGGGAGGTTAACCCTCTGACCGGAGATTTAGCTCGCTAAAGGAGGTCCGAGCCGGGCGAGTCGCCCTGCGCGTGACCTTCCCTGGATAAACCAATCCGGGTTTGTAAGGTTAGCCGTTCCCTGGCCGGGACGGAAAAGTCGCTTTTGATTAAGAAAATTATTCCCCTTGCAACGGTCAGCGAGGGCCGGACCGCCGGAGTAAAAGCCGGTCGGCAAAGCTGTGCCGCGTGCGCGGGTTTCAATGATTTCAATTCCAGAAATTCTTGCCAATTGCTTCTACTCCTTTCTTTCTTTGGGCCTTAACCCGGGTCCTGGCCGAGCGGGACCATTCGCTAAGATTTCTTAGCTGGTTGTATTATATCAGATAATAGGGGTTTGTCAAGCCTTTAAGCGTGACCTTCATCACACTCTGAGAAAATTTAGCCTTTATGCCTTTCCATAACGGTATAGGTATTGGCTAACGATAGCGGTTTACCGGACTGGGATACAAATAAGAGTTCGACATCGCTTTCGGTTTCCAGGCGGTTCTGGATATAGTCCTGCAAAGCGGCGGATTCGCCCACCAGGTTATGCAACCGGGCGTTTTCCTCCAGGTCTTTAACGGTTAGTTTTATGATGGTCGGAATTTTGAAACCGGCCGCCATCAAAGCTTTGATTGCTTCATTTCGCAAACGGGTCGCATCCTGCTTGGTACGGGCCGCTTTCGCGGCGATAGCCTGGTAATATTCCTCACCGTAGCGTTCACGAGTGGTCAGGCCGCCTTTTTTACGTCTTTCGCTATAATCCTGGCCGTGCCGGGCCATAGTGGTCGCGCCACCCAGCGACCCGATCTGTTTATAAAAATTGCTGTCGCGGTGGCGTTGCTTGGTGGTTTCACCGCCAATCCGGCCCGCCCGGACGTGATAATCGGCTTCGTCCGAGTCCTCTAAATCAAGGTTTGAGGCGGTAATTAATTCATTAGTCTTATTTATTTTTTTATTATTTTCAAATTCTTCAGGCGACCCTAAAAAGTCATTAAAGTTTTCATCGTTAATATTTAAGTTCATTTCATCATCCTGGCTCGCCATATTCTTTCTCCTCAAGATAATACCAACTATCGCTAATTGATTAGCTGTTTATAGTATAATACAATTTATGCGCCGGGTCAATACCCGTGCGGTACGGTCAAAAGACCAGGGCCGAGGGGTTATTGGGCTATTCCACAAACAGACCTGAAATAGCGGTAAAAACCTTTCAGAATAAAGCGATTCGTACTCAAGTTGTAGAAAAAAAACTTGCAAGTTATAATATTGTACTGAAAGTGTTCAATTTGAAATTTTGCCCTGATTAGTTTTGCACCCTAAAATACCGGGATTAAGGGGTTGTCCCGGAAACAGCTCTATTTAAAAGTTCCTTGAAAGTTTCTACCCAGCCAGTTCCAGTACAAGCAGAAAGAACGCACCTTTGAAAGAAATAAAAGTGATGAACACCGGGATTCCAGGGTTTGATACGGTCCTGGGCGGTGGAATACCTGTGGGTAGCCTTGTTATGTTAATTGGCAACCCCGGCACAGGCAAAACCCTTATGATTCAACAATTATGTTTCGCCTGGGCCCGGAGACAGCAGGAAATCCGCCGCCAGCCCGAAACCGCCGGGGCCGTATCCACCCAGGAACCGCCTACCCTTGCCATCGGTCCGTCCGGTAAAAAGAAAAACCCTCGCAAAAGTTCCGAACGGGCCCGGTCTAAAGCCATCTACTTCAGCACCCTCTCCGAACCGCACGATAAACTTATCGAGCACATCAGTCAGATGGATTTTTTTGACGAAAGCTTTTTCGTGGAGGACATCCGGCTACTTTCGCTAACCAGTGTGATGGATGAAGGCCTGGATAAAGTTGCCAACCTGATAGTGGATACGGTGCGGCACGAAAACGCCGGGTTTGTCTGTATTGACGGTTTTCGAGCCCTGGAAGGATTGGCCGCCAACCCGGATTCAATCCGCCGCTTTCTTTACCGGCTATCGGCCCAGTTAAACCTGCTGGGAGTTACGGCGGTTATTTCGCTCGAACGGAGCCTTACGGAGACCGGCTCGGAAGGTGACCTGACTATCGCCGATGTCATTATCGGCCTCTATAATGTCGTGGAAGGGCCCCGGGTATACAACCGGGTCGAAGTCCGCAAGATTCGCGGGTTACGCCAGGTCCGGGGTCTGCATACATATGACATTTCCAAAAAAGGCTGGACAATTTACCCCCGTTTCGAATCGCTGGCACCCCAATTGCTGAGTTATCCTGGGGCCGGCTCTACCGATACAAGAGTAGGGTTCGGCATACCCGCCCTGGAGAAGATGTTGGGCGGGGGGTTACCCAAAGGGTCTACAACTTTGTTGGCCGGGTCGCTGGGAGTAGGCAAAACACTGCTATGCTTAAGTTACCTCATTGAGGGCGCGCATCAGGGTCAGCCGGGATTATATGTCGGATTTTATGAAAGCGCGGCCCAGCTATTCATCAAAGCCGAACGCTTTGGGTTGGATTTGCGGAGAGCGGTCGAAAACGGCCTGATAACCTTATTGAACATTGCTCCGATTCAACTTGAACCGGATGTATTGGCCGCTCGTATAAACGAGGAAGTGGAGCAACACGGGGTCCAACGCTTTGTCGTGGATGGGGTTTTAGAGGTTGAGGAAGCCAGCCGTTTTGGTAATCGGACCCACGATTACCTGGCAGCGCTGGTCGGGTTTTCCAAAGAGAAGAACATAACAACCATTTATACCTATAAAATCAGCAAGATAATTGGCACAGAACTTGATTTTAGCAATACTCCGCTTGCAATCCTGGCCGAAAACCTGATTTTATTACGCCAGTTAGAACGGCAAAATAAATTTGTCCGGGTCATTTCAATCTTACAGATGCGGGATAGCTCGCATGACTCAGAGCCCAAGGAATTTACGATTGAGCCGGATACCGGGATAAATATTCAAGTGTATGATGGGGGAGAAGGTGCGCCGGTTTCCGGTTTAGCAGGCGGCTTCGACCAGGATAATTAAATAAAAGAGCTTTGGTAATAAGCGTGTCAAAGAAGAGTATAAGTGGCTAAAGTACTTATTGTGGATGATGAACAGAGCCTGCTATTTCTGTTACAGCAAATCGTCGAGGAGCAGGGTCATAAAGTCTTGTTGGCCGAGAACGGGGAGCAGGCTCTAAAGACGGTTGAAAAGGAATTTCCGGCCCTAATTATTTCCGATGTGATGATGCCGGTGATGGACGGCTATCAACTGCTCACGGAGGTAAAGACCCGGCCTGAACTGAGCAACACAAAAGTGGTGCTGATTAGCGCTGCCCCGATAAACCGCCGTTTCGAACCAAAGGCCGACGCCTATCTCTCCAAGCCCTACGATTTAATCACTATCGAAGACCTCCTGGTCGAGCTCACCTGATTTACCGGGTGGTGCCGTCCCAGGAAGCGAGTCTCGCTTTTTTCTCTCATCAAAATAACCTTTATGTCTTATTGCAAGTTCTCGCCGAAAGGGTTATACTCAACTTAAGAATTGTGTGGTAACTCTTGCAGGAGTGCTTTTTTCCTCTTTATGACTGCGCGGTAGGGGAGTAGTTTTAAGTTTTTCGCTGGAACCCACGGGACACTTACGGGACTTTAATTTTGGCTGTCTCTAAATGGGATAGCGAGGAAGTTCGTAAATGACTATAAAAGACCGGCAAAGGGTTAACAACTACCTCCCGGACGAACATTTTGAAAAAGACCCCGGTGAAGTAACTCCTGAAGGCGGACTGTGGCAACTGGTCCGCAAGTTTGGCCTGGGTTTCAACCTGGCCCTGGGGTTAGCCCTGGCCTACCAGGTCTTCATGGCGGTCTTTATCGCCCTGAACGGCCTCAAGACGGTCCCTCTGCTGGCGGATACCTCGCCCATCGACCATACCCGCCAATTTTTTACCAATACCGGCGCTATCGTCCTGGCCGTCATTCTGCAAGGTCTGCTTCTGGTCGAAATCTTTCTGGCAATCCGCCTCCGGCCTGATACCGGCGACACCCCGCTCGACCTGGACCAGCCTTTAACCCCCGGCAGACCAGCCGAGCCCGACCCGGACCGCCCGCCACACAGCACTATCTGGTGGGGTGTGGTGCTGGGCGCCCTGGTAGTCACGGTGGCCCTGGATTTAGGGCTGCTCTTTCTCAGCCTGACCGGTAAGGCGACCCTGGGCGCGGCCTGGCAAACCTACCGGACCACCCCGACCCTCGGCTTTCTCTTTCTCCCGGCGGCCATACTGGACCTCCTGACCCTCTTTTGTGGGGCCATACTGGTCCAGATTGCCTCTACCAAAACCAGCGACGACGAGGACGGCTTCAAGGCTTTCGCGGAAGCCTTCCTGGTGGGGGCAAGCGGGCGGCTCCGGGCCAAAGTGGTAAAGGTCTGGCGGAAACTGGGCGTGGACCCGCTCCGGTTTATCCCGGTCAACGCCTCGACCCTGAAACTGCTTGCCAGCAAACACCCTGAACTTACGCCGCCCCGGTCCAACGCCGACCACTGGGCCTATGATTTTAACGGCAATATGTTCGCGCTGTTGCCCTCGGATGTCCACAAAGCCCTCCTGCAAAATATCTACCGGCTGGGGCGTGACGGTGAGGACATTTTCGACACCGACGGCACCCGCCTTTTGTGGCGGCAGACCGCCAGCGACATGGCCGATATGATTGCCCGCAACATCGAGATTTACGGGTCGCCCCGTTTTGTAGATATTTCCAACCCGAACAAGCCAAAAATCCTGGGTGGGTTCGGAGACCTGGATGCCCGGCCCGGCCAGAGCGGTAAACCGTTACCTCGTTTATCCGCACCGGGTAAAGACCCCTCGACGGTAGTGATAGAGCCGCTGGTGGCGTCGCAGTATTTATCGCCCAACCTGGCCTTTGCTACCGGGCTATCCCCCGCCGAGCGCGCCCTCTTTGGCTCCTACCTGACCAACACGGTCTTCCCCTACGCCAGGGGCACCCGCTACCCGGCGGACCTGCCCGACATGAGTATCTTTGAGGCTTTCGAGCTTGAGGATATGCTCTGGTATTACCGCTACTGGAAGAAACAGGCCGGTTCCCGTGCTTAAGTTTGAACCCAATTTCACTAAAAGCTAAACACTGAACCCTCAACACTCTCCCAAATTGACAGCCCCACCGCTATAATCTAAAATCAAATATTATTTATTTAAACATGCGGTAGAATCTGTGTGGAAAAGGCAATCACATTGAGCGAGAAAGCGCCCCCGGCAAAACCGGCCCGTTCTAACCGGAAGGTAGAAAACAGGGAAGATAAAACGCGGGTCCGGTTGAGTCAGCAGGTTATTATCAGTACTGCCGCCGACCTTTTCGCCCGTAACGGCTTTGGCGCGACCAGCCTGGACGATATTGGCGAGGCCCTGGGCGTGACCAAAGGGGCCCTTTATTACCACATCAAAAACAAAGAAGAAATCCTAAAACTTATCTTCATGACGGTGCTGGCAGTCTCCGAGGAACCGTTGCGCCAGATTGCCCGCGCCGAAATTCCCCCGGCTGATAAACTGAACCGGGCTATCGCGCACCACTCCGCGGTTGCCGCCGACCGCTCCCCGGCCATGCAGGTCTTTTACCGCGAGGATGTCCATCTCACCGGACCCTTCGCCCGCGAGATTGCCGCCCGCAAGAAAGCCTATGAACGCCTTTTCGAGGAAATCATCGAGGAAGGTATCCGGTTGGGCCAGTTCCGGCAGGATATTGACCCCAAGATTGCCGCCTTTGGCATCCTGGGTATGTGTAACTGGCTCTCCCAGTGGTACCGCCCCGGACGGGCTTATAATCCCCAGCAAATAGCCTCTTTCTTCAGCCAGTTAGCCGAGTTCGGCCTGGTTTTACAAGACGAAAAATAATTCTTAAAGTTTGTGGTATTTCCAATTTTAACTGACCTTGGAAAACTTGCTTTGAGGGCTTTATCAGTCTTGCGGTGCTTAAAACCCTAAAGACAGGTAAGGCCACCAACCTGTCATTCCGAGGGAGGGAAGATTCCTCGACCACGTTCGAAATGACAGGCGGGCAATTTACCCCCAAAGGTCGCACCTACATATGGGAAGGCACTAAATACTGCCTTCTGCCCTCTGCCCTCTGTCTTCTGCCCTCTGTCTTCTGCCCTCTGTCTTCTGCCCTCTGTCTTCTGCCCTCTGCCCTCTGTCTTCTGGCTACTAAATCTATTCGGGTTAGCCTAAATGTCACCCTTGCTATAGGGTTTAAATCAGTGTAAAATATATGCAAATAACCTTCGGGCGAATACCTTTACGCAAGAACTTTATTCGGGACTTGAAGTTTAAGAGGATTTTTGATATGGCAATGGAGTCTGAGAACTTTTTCGAAGACGTTGAATTTTTTTCAACTTCTCTACCCGCGAATGGCGAATTCTCCTTTTCGGGCGAGGTCACCGACCTGCACACCATCACTTTCCTGGAACGTCTCGAAATAGAAGACCTGGAAACCGCTCCTTCCCACTCCAATCAACCCACCTTCCGCCAGTCCGAAGCCTGGATGCTGCGCCGGATTGAGCCGGTGGACCCGGTGGATTACCTGGAATATCACCACCGTATAAACTAACTCACCCACTCAAATTTATTAATCTAAAAAGCTGTAACCTTCCGACGGCCGATTCCGTAATAAAGTCAGGTAAGGCGTTGAACAAATTGGACAACTCCTTGGACATCAAAGATTACGGACATCTGGCAGGCTTTTTTATAGTGATTGCGCTTTGAAATGCAATCTGATTTCGGAGGTTATTAAGTATGGACCTGATTTTCTTTCTCATCATCGGTTTACTGGCCGGGTTAGCCGCTAACGCTTTAATGGGCCGCCGCTCCGGTTCTATCCTGATGGACCTGGTGCTGGGCGTGGTAGGCGCGTTTGTCGGCGGTTGGCTGTTACGGGCGGTCGGCTTCTATCCCTTCGGTTTTATCGGTTCGCTAATCTCGGCCATTCTTGGTTCGATTGTCGTGCTGTGGGTGGTGGGTCTTTTCACCGGGAGTGGTAACCGGCGAGTACGCTTCTAAAAAGCGGTTAGCCTGAGACAACTATACCGTCTTTCCAAAGGCCAACCCGGACTTGTTTTAGCCAGGCGAATTTTGTATAAAAGCCTGCCAGCCGCTTAAACCACCTCCTGGCCGGAACTCGCACCAGATAATTTTGATATAATAAAACGGTCTTTAACCAGGCCGTTTTATTTTTTATAACCAAATAGAAAAGTTTAGAAAATGCTGATAATTCCAGGGATTGACCTTAAAGATGGTAAATGTGTCCGGCTCTACCAGGGCGATTATAGCCAGGTGACGGTTTTTAGCGACGACCCGGCCCAGGTCGGGCAACGCTGGCGGGACGAAGGGGCGCAGTATTTGCACGTGGTGGACCTGGACGGCTCGAAAGCCGGGAGACCGGTCAACCTGGAGGTTATCGCCCAGATCAAGGCGGCCAGTGGGCTGCCGGTCGAGGTCGGCGGGGGTATCCGCAACGAGGCCACCGCGCTGGAACTGCTCGGTAAGGGGGTGGACCGGGTTATCCTGGGGACTGCCGCCCTGCGCGACCCCGAAATGACCGGGCAGTTGTGCCAGAAGTACGGCGAGAAAATCGTTATCGGAATTGATGCCCGCAACGGCCTGGTCGCGGTCGAAGGCTGGACCGAAACTTCGGGCGTGCTGGCGACCGACCTGGCC
This sequence comes from Chloroflexi bacterium 54-19, assembly GCA_001898225.1. GTDB lineage: Bacteria > Chloroflexota > Chloroflexia > Chloroheliales > Chloroheliaceae > 54-19. Next base: position 266,359 of record MKTJ01000044.1, on the reverse strand, counting down.
CGCCAACTGGTCCAACTGGGGGCGCAGCGTTTTATCTATACCGACATCAGCCGGGACGGCACCCTGACCGAGCCGAATTACGCCGCCTTCACCGAGTTCGCGCAGGCCGCAGGCAAACCGGTTATCGCCAGCGGCGGGGTGGCCCGGACCGAGCAGGTCCGCAAACTGGCCGAACTCGGCGCGGAAGGGGTAATCATCGGGCGGGCCCTCTATACCGGCGACGTGAAAATGGCCGACCTGCTGGTGGTCTAATTTAGCAAATTTTTAATAAGGGCGTAACCTGTAACCGGGTACGCTCTTTTTATATTCCAGTAGCGCGTTTTTTATTTAACAGGTAACAATTCAACAGGAAAGCGAGAAATATGGCGATAAAAGCGGTGGTCTTTGATATTGGCGGCGTCCTGGAGTATACGCCCCGGACCGGGTGGATGGCAAAATGGGAAAAACGGCTGGGCTTACCGGAAGGAGAAATCTCACGAGTGCTTCTGGATAGCTGGCGAGGGGGAAGTATCGGCACTATCAGCCTCGAAACGGTCGAAACCGACATCCGGGAAACCCTCAAATTGAGCCCGGCGGACTTCGTCAGTTTCATGGCCGACCTCTGGGAGGAATATGTAGGCAGTCTGAACGTCGAAATGACCGAGTATTTCGCCGGGCTGCACGACCGCTACCAGACCGCCATTATAAGCAACAGTTTCGTAGGGGCCAGGGAGCGCGAGGAAGAACTCTACCACTTCGGGGAAATGTGCGACCTGATAGTCTATTCGCACGAGGTCGGCACGAGCAAGCCGGACCCGCGCATTTTCGAGATTTGCTGGACCCAACTGGGCATCCAGCCGGACGAAATGGTTTTCGTAGATGACGTGGAAGGGCATATCCAGACGGCCCGTTCTCTCGGTATCAAAGGGGTCATTTTTAAGGACAACACCCAGGCTATCGCGGAAGTAGAACAACTTTTGAAAGAGGCTACGGTAGAGCGAATCTAAAATTTTAGCTGGTCAAGCAAAGTGACATTGGCCGGGGAAAGCACGAAATCGGTTATAAGGTAATCAATCGCGCTGACCATGAAATCGCCAATCTCGACGGCGCGAAGTTGTTCCACAGTTTCCAGCAACCGGGTCAGGGCGGATTTATCACCGCTGGTTAGGCGCAAAATATTCATGTGAATGGGGGCCTTGTTCGGGTAGGCGATAGGGGTTTCGCCGATTACGAGCAAAGCCTCTTCCAGTTCCCGGCGCATTTCGGCCCACTGGCGGTCGTGCGGATAGACCTGGATAAAGACCTGGTTGCCGATTACCCCCACGCCCTTAAGTGACATCGGCAAGACAGAATGACTTTTTAAAACTCCCTGGCAGACCGCTTCAATCCGGTCTATTCTTTCTTTTTCAAAAGAATCTGTTGTGGTGGCTCTAGGTGTACAACCCAAAAGGGATATGTGTACTGAATTAATTGGGTAAATAAAATTGGGGTTGTTTGTACCCTTCAAACGGTCAATAATGGCTTTGACCGCCGCCACCGGGGTCTGGGGCTGCTCTACCAGGCGGGCCACCGTCGTGACGCAATAGTCAACCGGGACGGTCGCGCCATTTTCCATGACCGCGGGCGTCACCTCACCCGCCAACCACTTCAAACGCTCTCTTTGCCAGAGATTTTCAAAATAAACTTCGGCCTCGCTGTAAGCTGGGGTCATGAAATCCTTCTGCTTTTAAAAATATAATCGGGTAAAATTAGTATTGATAAAAAAAATAAAAATGATGGTTGAATTAATCCACCATCGCGAACCAGGGCTCCCTCAATTATTGCTGGCCCATCCTTTGTCATTCCGTAAGCCGCTTGTAGAAAGACCATTTGCCAATAACGAACGGCGGCTTACGGAATCTCTCACCAGTGGCATTAGGTATAGTCCAAAACTGCCCCACATTTCAGGCTGAATCAGGCTTCGACCTGACGCATGTTAAATCTGACATTGTCTTTGACCTGATGTTACGCCAACGGCGCGGAGATTCCTCGGTCGGGTCTACTCTCTTAACGATGGTTCGTTTTTACACCCTCCCTCGGAATGACAAGGTGAAGACTATCCTATTCGCCAACGACACATTTCGTCACCACGTTTAACGTTAAACGTCTTTGCCGTTATGCTAGAATAACCGGCCCAACTCGCGTTTTTGCTTTATTTCTTCCTCGGTCTGGCTGCTGGGTGGACGCCGCCGGAGGAAAATAGCCGGGATAATCGCCAGCGCCGCTATCAGGGCCGAGGCGATAAACATCTCGGTTATGACCTGGGCCAGCGAACCCCGGATAACGCTATCGTAATGCTCATCGAGCGGGGCGTCGGCGGTGAGGTCGCGGAAACGGCTCAAACCCCACTGTAACAGGAGGGCCAGCCCGACCGTCATTCCGACCAGGCGCAGTATCAGGACCAGGGCCGCCGAAACGCCTATATCCTCGCGTTCAGCCCAATCAATGACGGCGGTGCCGACCGGGGCAATCACTATCCCGAACCCGATACCGGTCAGGCCCGCCCCCGGCAGCAGGAGGGCCAGGTCGTCGGGCGGCTGCCAGGAGACCTGCCACTTCGCCATCACGATAAAGCCAAAGACCGCCACGACCAGCCCCACGATTGTACCGAGCCGGTAGCCGACCCGGTCGCTAAACCAGCCGCCAAAGACGGCCCCCACGGCCATGCCGAGGGTCATCGGGGCCAGGGCCAGGGCCGCGTCAAAAGCGATTGCCACCCGGTCATTGCTCTTATCGGTGGTGTTGACAAAGAGAGCGATACCGACCAGGGCCACTACCAATGCCGCCCCAATCATGAAGTTTGCCAGGTTGGCGGCGGCGTAGGGAAGGCGGCGAAAGGTCCGCAGATTGAGCAAGGGCCGCTTCGCAACCACCAGTTCCCAGATGATAAAGACCACCAGGGCCACCGCCGCCGCTATCAGGATAGGCGTCTGGTACTCCTGAAGCGGGTTTTTCTCCACATCCTCGAAGGCGCTCCCGGCCAGGGCGCTGGTCTCCTTGCCGCCGCCAAAGGCCAGGTTGATGCCCGTTAAAGCGAGGCCCAGGAAGATAAAACCAAGCACGTCTAACTGGCGCAGCCTGGAAACGCCCTTCGGTTTGGTACCCTCATTCGTGGCCACCGGTAGGACCACCGGGGAGGGCAGCGACTTCACGCCGCGCAGGGCCACGAAAATAAGGACCGCCGAAATGAGGCCGAGCGGCACATTTATCCAGAAAATCGAGTGCCAGCCCAGGAATTTAAGCATGAGCGAACCGTAAAGCGGGCCGATAACCCACCCGGCAGTATCGGCGGCCCCAATCAATCCGAGGGCGAGGCCGCGCCGTTTGGCCGGGAAAATGTCGGCTACGACCGCCATCGAGACCGGGACCATCGCCCCGCCGCCGATAGCCTGGACGACCCGCCCGGTGATAATCCACCCCAGGCCCATCTCGGTCGTGCTGAGCGCCACCATGACCGACCCGGCCACAAAGACCAGCAGCGATAGCAAAAAGACCGTGCGCCGCCCGTAAACGTCCGACACCCGGCCCAGGAAAGGCATGGTGACGGTATAGGCCAGCAGGTAGGCGCTGACAATCCAGGCCCCTTTATCGAGGTCGCCCAGGGGAATATCCAGGTCGTACATCATGGTCGTCAGAATCGAGACGACCACGGTCAGGTCGAGGGCCGCCAGGACGACCCCGACCAGCAGCATCGAAAGAATCAGCCAGGCTTTGCCACTGGTCTGGGGATTTTCGTCATTGAGGGCCGGTTCAACCGGGGTATTCGAAACCAGCGGCGGAGTCACCGCGAAACGTTCCTGGGAAATATCCTGCGTTGGCTCGTTCGTCATTACGCCTTACTCCCTAAGATGCTGCTGTAGTGGCCGCCGGGGTGGTCGTGGTCGCCGCACCCGTAGTAGCTGCGGCAGCAGTGGTAGCGGCTACCGGAGTGATACCCGCAGGCAGCGTGATATTCACCGGGTCGTTAAACTTCGAGAAATCGAGCTGCCAGTCCGAGGCGTTCGGGTCGTTCGAGATTTCTTTGAAGGTGACCCGCCGGACGTAGAAATCGTTCTTCCCCGTCCAGACCTCGAAATTCACGTCGTTTTTGCCGAGCGTCCCGGCAGTGATAGGCGAAATATCGGGGCCTTTAACTATCCCTTTGAGGTGATAAACATCTACCCCATCAATTTGTTCGGTGCCGACCAGTGTGAGGTTCTGGGTCTTGGTCACGACCGCACCGATACCTTTCTGGGAGTCGAACAGCACGTCCGGTTTGAAGCCGATATTCGCGGGTAGAGTGACCCAGCTTTTACTCAGGTTGGTTAAAAGGAGATACTGCTGCCCGTTCATTCCGACCGTTTCGGCGTCCACCTGGGCGATAGCCACGGTGACCTTGAGTTTAGCCCGGAACTTATCCGGCTTGGTGTAGTCGCCTTCCGCGTTCTTAAAGGTGATGCCGTTGAAAATCTCGACCTGGCCCGACTTTATATTGACGATGAAATGCAGCGCATTGATAGTATTGAGTTTATCCGCTGACATTTTCGCAATGTCATCTGCGGTAAGGGGTTTGACGGGGGTCGGGGTCGGTGGCGGAACGGTTGGAGTAGCGGTCGGGTTATCACCGCCGCAGGCAGCCAGGGTGGTGGCCAGCCAGAGACAACATAAGGTTAAAATCCACAATTTAGGCCCTGGGCGGACCGTCCCGGTTCTTTTCATTACAGATTTTCTTTCCTTTTCTGATGGTTTGTTAATGTTTCCCAGCGTAAAAACTGATAACCACGCTCGTTTTGTCCGGTAATTATAGCATAACAAGTCCAGCTTAAAAGATGCCCCAGGAGTAATGAGGCATAGTCTGTGCCACGTCGCCAGGGTCGTACCTACCATGGTCACTTAGGGGTGGAAGTCCTTCAGGTGCGACAAGAACTAAAAACTTTGCATTTCCCATGCTGGCCCCGGAAGTTGACAGGAATGGCCCGGCGGTTTAAAACAAAGTGCGCGGCCTTTTCGTAAACCTTGTTACCAGCCTGGACTCTATCATCCCAACATGACACCAGGATGACACCAGCGGGACAGACCATCAGAAAAACCTGGCTGCGGCATTTTAAAATTTTGAAATAGAGAAGAATAAACCGTGACACAAGCCCAAAAAGATAAAAAAGCGCGTAATTTTTCCCCGGTGAAAGCTGCCGTGGAAATAGCCCTGGCCGGGGCTGCCGGGTACGGCTGGTGGCGCACCCGCAGTTTCCTCAAAGGGGTAGTCATCCGGCGGTTGGCCCTGTTCCCACGGGTAATCGGGCCGCGCACCCCCCAGGACCTGGACATGGCCTACGAGGAGGTCTGGTTCCCGGCGCGGGACGGCCTGAAATTGCACGGCTGGTATATCCCTGCCCCCAGCGACCATCCCAACCCCCGCAATATTACGGTTATTTCCGGTCACGGCCACACCGGGAACAAAGAGCCCGACCTGGAATACGCCTCGATTTTCTACCGGGCCGGGTACAATGTCTTTATGTTCGACTTCCGGGGCCACGGGCGGAGCGAAGGTCCGCGCGGTACCTCGATGGGCTACTGGGAACGGCTGGATGTCCACGGGGCGGTGGACTGGCTGCTCGGACGGGGGCAGACCCGTTTCGCGGCTTTTGGCATCTCGATGGGGGCTTCTATCATGATTATGGGCGCCGCCGAGAACCCCTACATCCGGGCGGTGGTCGCGGATAGCCCATACGCCCACCTGCGCCACTCGATTGCCGCCGAAATCAATAATGTCTATCACGCGCCGCTCTGGGCGGCCCGGCCCCTGAGCCGCTACGCCTGGGCCATCTTCGCCCGCCACCACGAGTTACCGCGCGGCCAGGCTTCGCCGGAGGATTACGTGGCCCGGATTGCGCCCCGGCCTCTTTTGATTATTCACGGCGAGGCCGACCGCCTGACCAGGGTCGAGAATGCCCATATCCTTTACAAACTGGCCGGGTCACCCAAAGAGTTGTGGATTCAGCCGGGTGTGGCCCATACCAAGGGCTATATGGTCTACGGCCCGGAATACGAGCAGCGCGTTTTAGACTTCCTGGCGAAAGTAGACTGGGAGAGCGAGCCGGAACTCAAAGCGCCGGAACGGACCCTGGAAGGTATAAAAGTTTCCTAGAAAAAACCGGGACCACAGTTTGCCGGACCAATCGTAGCAACCAACCGGAGAAAAGACGAGAAAATTATGACCCTGGCCCGCTCCAAACCCGAATTTGAAAGACTGGTAGCCGCCGCCCTGCGCGGGATGCCCGCCCGGTTCCGCCGCTTTCTCGAAAAAGAGAACGTGGTCGTAATGGTCGAAAGGCGGCCCTCGCGGGCGAAGCTTCTCAGTATGGGGATGAACCCAGACCGCGAGACGCTTTTTGGGCTCTACGAAGGGGTGCCCCGGACCCAGCGCCTTTCGAACTATAACATGGCCCTGCCGGATAAAATCACGATTTACCAGGAGCCGCTGGAAGATGAATATCCCGGTCAGGCCGCCCTCAAAGAGCAGGTCCGGCGCACTGTCCTGCACGAGGTGGCCCATTTCTTCGGTATTGACGACGATGAACTTGACCGCATGGGCTGGCATTAAAAGCGTTAAACGTAAAACGTTGAAAGTTGAAAGTTCACCCTGAAGGGCGCGTTAAAAGACAAAGCACCAAAAAAAGGCCGATTTAGTGCCCTGCACCCTAATTTTATTATGACAACAAAGGAAAACCATGAACTCCAAACATCTTGTTGACCCGGAACTGGCCCCGATACTGGATTTACTTCCCGATGTTCCTTTAACCAATGAAACCCTGCCCCAGGCGCGAGCAAGCCTGAAGGCGATGGTGGCGGCCATGAAGACAGCGCCCTCTCCCGATATTGAGGTAACCGAATACCAGGTGCCCGGTCCCCAGGACGCTCCCCCGGTGCGAGTGCTGCTCTACCTGCCAAAAGGACTGGAACGCCCCTTGCCCGCCCTGCTCTGGGTCCACGGGGGCGGCTTCGTGATGGGGTCAGCCGACAACGAAGACGCAACGGTTAAAAATTTGGTAAAGCAGGTCGGGTGCGCTGTCGCGGTGGTGGATTACCGCCTGGCCCCGGAAACGCCTTTTCCCGGCCCGGTTGAGGATTGTTACGCCGCCCTGAAATGGCTCTACCAGAACGCGGGCGAACTGGGTATTGCCCCGAACCGGATTGCCATTGGCGGTTCGAGCGCAGGGGCCGGGATTAGCGCAGGTCTGGCTCTGCTTACTCGCGACCGGGGCGAAATACCGCTGGCATTCCAGCTTTTAATTCACCCGATGCTGGACGACCGCACCGCCGTTACGACCGACCCGCATCCCTACACCGGGGAGTTTATCTGGAAACCCCAGGCTAACTACTTCGGCTGGGAAGCCATGCTGGGACAGGCTCCCGGCAGCGAAGGTGTCTCGCCTTACGCCTCGGCAGCCCGTGCCACCGATTTAGCAGGATTGCCGCCGACCTTTATCAGCGTCGGGTCTCTCGACCTTTTTCTGGAAGAAGACCTCGAATATGCCCGCCGCCTGACCAGGGCCGGGGTGCCAACCGAATTCCATCTTTATCCCGGCGGGTTCCACGGCTTTAATATGGTGGCGACAGCCCAGGTTACCCAGGCCTTGCAGCGCGATTTTGTAAACGCGCTCAAACGAGCCTTACGGGCTTAACCCTGACGTTGACGACCCCGGCTCCTTAGAATAAGAGGGAGCCGGGGTTTTTTATCACCTCACAAATTAAAAATCCAACTTCTTCTAAATTCTTTAAATTGCCTCTTTACAAATTTCAAAACCATGCTACAATAAAAACGTCCGAACGTTCGGACACAATATCACCGGAAAGTAACAGGAAAAAACAGGACCGGGAAAAATTGGTCCTGGAAAATTTTTTAATAAACGGGTTAAGACCGAGAGAAAGAAAGCGGGCAGCCAAATGACAACCGAAAACAAACAAGCTAAACAAGAAAATAGCAAAACGTTAAAAGAAGAAAAGTTTGTAGCGGTCCCTGGCGGCAAACTGGCCTATACCATTGAGGACCAATCTGCCGGAAAAGGCGGGGTAGTTTTGTGCCTGCCGAGCCTGGGCGATACCCGCCGCGAGTACGAATTCTTTGCCCCGGCCCTGGTCGAGGCGGGATACCGGGTCATCACCACCGACCTGCGCGGCATGGGCGACTCGGTGGGCCAGTTCAAGTCTTTTAACCTGGACGCCCTTTGCGACGATATAACGGCCATCCTGGACGCCGAAAAGGTGGATAAAGCTACGCTGGTGGGCTGCTCTGTGTCGGGCGCTTCGATAGGGCTGTACGCGGTCCGGCACCCCGAAAGAGTCGAAAAACTGGTTATGTTGAGCCCAATAATGCACACCGGGAATATGTTGATGGGTTATTTGCTGACAGGTGTTTTGAGTTTGCCGGTTATCGGCAGGCTGTTCTGGGCCACTTATTTCAAATCGCTCTATCCAAGCCGCCCGCTGGAACCGGACTATTTTGCCGAGCTTAAGGGGTTCCTGAAACGGCCCGGCGCGATGAAAAGCATTATAGGGATGTGCCTGGCCCGGCGGATTGATAACGATATTCAAAATATCAAAGTCCCAACCCTGATTTTCTTCGGCACCAAAGACCCTGACTTCAAAAATGCCCGGGCCGAAGCCGACCTGGTGCAATCGAAACTCCCCGGCGCAAATATCAAGGTGCTGGAAGGGCTGGGCCACTATCCTCACCGCGAGAAACCGGAATCCGTCCTGCCGGAAACCCTGGCCTGGCTGGCCGCCTAATCCGCTCGGACCCCTGCCTGAAGAATAAAACAACCCCTGACCGCCCGGATTTATACGTACCGGGCGGTTATTTTTTACGTACTATTCCCCATTTATTCCAAATATCCCTTTGCTACTATAGGGCCAGTTAAACCTGACGGCCCTACCGCCGGACGGTTTTAGTAATTCGCCAGAAGACCCATCACACCTACGCTAAAACACAACGACCGGGGGAGGCTATCTGCCTGGATTTGCCGCCCAAATTTGAGAAAGGATGATTGTCATGAGTAACGTTGACCTGGCAAAGGATTTTTGTGAGGCCCTGGGGCGCGGTGATGTCGAGACCGCCAGCCGCTATATAACCGACGATTTTGTGGTAACCGGGCCTACCCCGCAGCCCCTCGGCAAGGCTGAATTCCTGGGTTTACACGCTATCCTGGCCCAGGCTTTCCCCGACTTTAATTTCAACATCAGCCAGGCCGTCGAAAGCAGTGACAAGGTAGAGTTGACCATCCAGATTAGCGGCACCCAGACCGGAGTTTTAGACCTGACCCCGACCGGGATGCCCATTCCTCCGGTGTCTCCGACCGGCAACCCTATCCGGTTAGCGGTCGAACACCCGGTCCTGACCATGCGCGGCGGCAAATTCTCCAGCCTGAACCTCCCGGTAGTGCCGGGGGGTGGTCTGCCGAGCATTTTAAGCCAGCTTGGCCTGGAAGTCCCTCATTAAACCAATACCCGATCCGGCCCGGTTTCAGCCTGGAAAAGTTATTTATAAAACCCTGAAACCGGGTCGTGAGAACCGGGTGCCTTTGGAGCCAGCTAGTACAATTTAAGTTTTATAGGGTTATTTTTCAGCACCAAATATAACCCAAGGAGTGTGTTTATGACCCCCTCTCATAATATTGTCTTCTCCGCCGAAGCTTTAGGTCAACTCAAGGGTGGTTTAAGGGGTGAGGTTCTTTTGGCCGGGGAACCGGGTTATGACCAGGCCCGGCAGGTCTGGAACAATATGATTGACCGCAAACCGGCCTTAATTGTCCGGTGCCGGGGCGCCGGTGACGTAATCGCTGCCGTAAATTTCGCCCGCCGGAACAATTTACAGGTGGCGGTGCGGGGCGGCGGGCACAGTGTCGTGGGGCATAGCGTGTGCGACGGCGGCCTGGTGATTGACCTTTCCCTGATGAAAAGCGTGCGGGTGGACCCGGTGACCCAGACCGCCAGGGCCGAGGGCGGCTGCACCTGGCACGATGTGGACTTCGAGACCCAGGCGTTTGGTCTGGCGGTAACGGGCGGGCAGGTCTCTCACACCGGGATTGGCGGTCTGACCCTCGGCGGCGGGTTTGGTTACCTGGCGCGCAAATTTGGCCTGACCATTGATAATTTGCTATCGGTGGACCTCGTAACGGCGGAAGGGCAGCTTATCCACGCCAGCAGCGCCGAAAACCCGGACCTTTTCTGGGCCGTCCGGGGCGGGGGCGGCAACTTCGGCGTTGTAACCTCTTTCGAATACCGCTTGCACCCGCTGGGGCCAATCGTGGCCGGGGGCATTGCCATGTTTCCGCTCAACCAGGCCCAGAGCGCGCTGGAATTCTATCGCGACCTGACCGAAACGGCCCCGGACGAACTGGCGGTCCAGGCTATCTTTATGACCGCGCCGCCCGCCCCCTTTGTGCCGCCGGATATTCAAGGCACGAAGGTCTTAACCCTGGCGATGTGCTACGCGGGACCCATCGAGGAAGGAATGGGCTATGTCGAAAGAATCCGTTCCTTTAGCCGCCCGGTCGTGGATATGCTCGGTCCTATTCCCTATGTCGTGCAGCAAAGCCTGGTGGACGAGGCGGCGCGCTTCGGCCAGAACTACTACGTCCACGGCACTTTCAGCGAAGGCCTACCGGACGGTTTAATCGAGGCGCTGGTAGCGGGAGCTGACAACCAGATGACTTCACCCGGTTCGTTTATCCTGGTCACACCCCTGGCCGGGCAGGTCGCCAGGGTCAGCCGGGAGGCGACGGCTTACGCCTACCGCGAGGCCAGATATTCGATTGACGTTAACTTTGGCTGGCTCGACCTCCAGGAAAGCGAGGAGCAAATCCAGGCCGCGCGCGACCTGAGCGCAGTTTTGGGTGCTTTTACCACTGGCAAGAGTTATGTAAACCTCGTAGCGGAGGATGACGAGAAAGGGACGCGGACAGCCTACCCACCCGATACCTACGCCCGGTTGCAAGAGGTCAAACGCAAGTACGACCCGGCTAACTTTTTCCGGCTAAACCAGAATATCAAGCCTTAATTTCCTCCAGATTCAGGTTATCGCTTTAAGGCCGCTCCTACAGGAGAGCGGCCTTTATTTGGCGTTAAAAGGTATCATCGCGCCAACCACGCGGGCTACGGACAGTATGGTGAATTTCCACCCGGCGACCTGTTTCCAGGGGTTGTACCCTGATTTCCAGGCTGTACCAGGGACGTTCGTGGCTATGAAAGGTTGGAGGGCGCGGGGCCTTGCCAAAGAAATAAAAATGGGGACGGTGATAGTAGAACCTCATATAACCCCTGCCCCAACTTTCACTTTCCAGGCTCCAACCATCCTTTTTCAAAACGTCTTCGTAAAAGGGAAAGATGTATTCCAGGCCGTCCGGTGTTTCAAAAGAAGTGACCCTCGTCGTGGGATGGTCGGGGAAGGGGTATTTTTTAAGGGAGTGTGAGTTGGGGTAGAGAGGCGGGCGGGGATAGTACCTACCCCGGTGTTTAAGGGCAAAGTAGAGGTCCAATATTAAATCTATCGTTAGCCTTTTCAGGAGGGTCAGAAACATATTTATGCCAAAAACGGGTTAACTCTTTTCATGCTCATCAATACGAGGTTCCATGAAATCTCTATTCCACGCCCCAATGACCGTGCTATTGTCCAACGGTACCCACACAGCGCCTGACCTGGGGAAAAAGATTCCTCGCGGCGGCGCAGAATGACAGGATATTGAATCGCTCGTATGTGGTTTGCGTTTAAGTTTCAGGATAGCTGATTTTAGCAGCCGTTAAAAATTATCATCGCGCCAAAAGAAGGGGCCCAAAATTTTATAATGAATTTCAACGTGCAAGATACCTTCAAGGTTTTGAAATTTGAAATCCAGGCCATACATTAGGTGGCGGTGGAATTTTCTTGGGCGGTAATATTTAAATAAATGGTATTTTGGATGATGGTAGAGAAAACTCATTTTGCTATCATCCTGATATTCATCTTCCAACTTCCAACCATTTCGGGTCAAATGGTTTTTGTAAAAGTGGTAAACCGATTCGAAGTCGTCCGGTGTTTCGAAAGAAATGACCCTGGTTTTGAGATGGCCGGGAAAAGGATATTTTTTAAGGGTGTGTGAGTTTGGGTAAAGCGGCGGCTTGGGATAGTTTTTGCCCCGGTGTTTCAGGGTGAAATAGATGTCGGGTATTAACTCTAGCACTATACTTTTTAGGGCGGTCAGGAACATTTTCGTAACTCCCTTTTCCCTTTTTTGGGGATATGTCTACAAGAATAGAAAAATAAAAGCCGCTCCTAAAGGAACAGGAGCGGCTTAATATACTTGAGGTTGTTGAATTTAATTAGTTCTGGGAATGAGAGCCATTGACCAGCACCCGGCGAGCCTTCGCGGCGGGAGCCAGCGGGACCACTACCTGCAACATCCCATTGTCGTAGGAAGCCTCGATTTTCTCGGCGTCGAACGGGGTCGGAAACTCAAGCTCGCGGGAGAAGCGGACATTCTCGGTGCCAAGTTCCTGGCGCAACCACTTGAAGGAGGGCTTTTCCTGGCCTTCGGCGGACTTCTCCTCCTCGGCCTGGGCCGGAAGCTGCGGAGCCAGGAGACTCTTCTGGACCTCGCCGGAAATGGTCAGCTTGTTTTCGACGGCGTTAATTTCGAGTTGGTCGGCCTGGACACCCGGCAACTGGGCGAAAATGTAGTAGTTGTGCTCGTCCTGGGCCACGTTCACCGGCAGGCGGTAGGTCACTTCGCCGGTCGGAGCGGCCTGGCGCGGGGCCCCAAAGAAACGGTTAAAAGCCTCGTTCAGGTACTGGTCGTTGAGAGTGCTAGCGGTCCAGAGGGGCCGTGTCTGGCGAAAATTATGCGGTTGAACCGCAGGTCGAACCGTTACCCATGTGCTCATCTTAATTATCCTCCAAATTATTTTTCTTCAAAATTTTCTTTAGTAATTCTGTTAGAACTTCTTAATTATTCTTGTTAATTTCTTCTTCAAAATTCCGTCCGGATTAACTTCCGAGGCTCATTATAGGCCCGTTTTGTTAGAACTGGATTTGCGAAATGTTAGAGAAAAGTTGGTTTTGTATAAGAGGAGTGTTAGCTTGATTATTTGCATATCTGTTCTAATTAAGCTGTTAATTGAGGCTGATTCATGGTATAATACATTGATTAATTAAACCGGATAGTTCATCGGAGGCAATGAGCGTGACACAACAAGTGACCAGTGAAGAGGCAGTTCAATCGAATTATAACGCCAGCAATATTCAGGTGCTGGAGGGGCTCGACCCGGTCCGCAAGCGTCCCGGTATGTACATTGGTAGCACCGACTACCGGGGTCTGCACCACCTGGTTTGGGAAATCGTGGACAACAGCGTGGACGAAGCGCTGGCTGGTTACTGCACCACAATCAAAGTCCATGTCGATAAAAACAATGTCGTGACCGTCTCGGACGACGCCCGCGGCATCCCGACCGATATTCACCCCCAGAAGCTGCGTCCGGCCCTCGAAATCGTTATGACCGTCCTCCACGCGGGTGGTAAATTCGGCGGCGGCGGCTACAAGGTTTCGGGCGGTCTGCACGGCGTGGGCGCTTCGGTCGTGAACGCTCTTTCGACCTGGCTTCGGGTCCAGGTCCGGCGTGACGGCAAGCTTTACGAGCAGGAATATCGCCGTGGTATCCCCGTGGCCGATATGACCGTGCGCGACATGAGCGAGGAAGAAATCGCCGAGTACCCGCGCGGCACCCGCACAAGCTGGCTGGCCGACGATACCATTTTCGACACCCTGCAATACACCTTCGAGGCGATGGCCCAGCGTTTCCGCGAAACCTGCTTTCTGACCAAGGCCCTCAAAATTCAACTGGTGGACGACCGGAACGACCGCGAACTGACCTTCTATTTCGAAGGCGGCGTGATGTCGTTCGTGCGCCACATGAACAAGACCCGTGGGGTGGTCCAGCAGAAGCCGTTCTATGTCCAGAAGAAGTCGGACGAGGTCGAGGTCGAGGTGGCTTTCCAGTACACCGAGGGTTACAACGACTCGATTCATACCTTTGCCAATAATATCAACACGGTTGACGGTGGGACGCACCTGACCGGGTTCCGTTCGGCCCTGACCCGCACCATCAACAACTACGCCCGCAAGAACAACCTTCTAAAAGAAAAGGACGAGAACTTCACGGGTGACGATGTGCGCCAGGGTCTGACGGCGATTATCAGCGTGAAACTGGCTGACCCCCAGTTTGAAGGGCAGACCAAGGCCAAACTCGGCAACGCCAACGTCAAGAGCGCGACCGAAAGTGTGGTCGGGGACTCGCTGACGACCTGGCTGGAAGAAAACCCGAACGAAGCCCGGCGCATCGTCGAGAAATGCTCTATCGCGGCCCGTATCCGCGAGCAGCAGGCCAAAATTAAGGACACGATTATCCGCAAGGGCGCTTTCGATGGGCTGTCGCTGCCGGGTAAACTGGCCGACTGTTCCGAGAAAGACGCTTCCCGCTCGGAACTCTTTATCGTCGAGGGTGACTCGGCGGGTGGTTCGGCCAAGCAGGGCCGGGACCGCCGTTTCCAGGCCATCCTGCCCTTACGCGGTAAGATTTTGAATGTCGAGCGGGCGGCTATGGACAAAATGCTCGCCAACGCCGAAATTCGGGCGCTGGTGACGGCCCTGGGCGCGGGCATCGGCGACAGCTTCGAAGTCGCCAAACTGCGCTACCACCGCATCGTGATTATGACCGACGCCGACGTGGACGGGGCGCACATTCGCACGCTGCTGTTAACCTTCTTCTTCCGCAATATGAAGGACCTGGTGGCGGGCGGCTTCCTGTACATCGCGCAGCCACCGCTCTACCTGGTCAAGCACGGCAAGGACCGGCAATACGCCTACACCGAGCCGCAGCGCGACGAAATCATCAAACGGATGAATCTTACGAAGCAGCCGGAAGTGCAGCGTTACAAAGGTCTGGGCGAAATGAACTCGGACCAACTGTGGGAGACTACTATGAACCCGCAGGGCCGGGTGCTGTTGCAGGTGAGCGTCGAGGATGCCGCCAGCGCCGATGAAACCTTCGGTATGTTGATGGGCGACGAGGTTCCGCCGCGCAAACAGTTCATCATCACCCACTCCCGCAACGTCAAGAACCTCGACATCTAGCAACCAGTCGCGGTAAATAAAACCGAAAACCCCTGGCTCAACCTGAAAAGGGAGGGGCCAGGGGTTTTTGATTCCCGAAAAATACTTTGCCCCATTTGTAAAACTTAAATTGTTAGAATATAATCTTTACAACTCATTCCGCTTCAAATAATTTAAAATTTATACAGGAATTCTTATGCGAAACCTTCCCTTTAAGCTTAGCATGTGGGGTATTGCCGCCCTGGTTACCGGCCATGTTATACCTATTATTATTTCTATAAAAGACCCCAGCATGAGCATTACGATTGTTCCTTTTATGTTCTCACTGATTGTTGCAGTTGGATTCGTCTGGTTTAGCGGCTGGCTGACAAAGACAAGATTAGTGGCAGGTGGTATCCTTCAATTGCTAGGTGGACTGGGTTTATTCGGTATTATTATTTTAGGATTTATGACCAGTAAGGGCGATTTTTCTGGAGACGCTCTTAAGACAATATTCGCGTATGTTGGCGGTATAGGCATTTGCGGTTTCTTATTATTGGTTTCGGCCTGGTTTATCTTCTTCCGCCCGTCGTTAATCAGGGAGTCGCGCCCCCCAGAAGGAAACCAGCATATTTACGGCTTTCCTGCCCCCAACCCATCCGAAACCAGAATCGAGGAGTAATCCATTCTATTTCTAATTCCTCTCATTGTTACCGGTCCTCAAAACGAGCGGTTTTAATAACCCTCTTAACAACCTGTTAATCAAAAATTTAAAAGCTTCTTAAACCTTTGTTTATAAGAGCAGGGTATTCTGGTGGCATATCACTAAAGCTTGTAATGGCTCAAATATATCTCTACCCGGCTCCATTAAGAAGGTTTTTCTCTATACAACTTTAGTGTTCAAACTTCTTTAGGGTGGTTTTTTAGAACCTGGCATGCAAATTTATACAGGAGGCTCTCTTGAAAAAACTGGCTTTCAGCGCCGGGGCAGTTCTATGCCTTTTGGTAGCTTTAACTGTTCCAGTGTTTACTTATGCTGCTACCAAATCAGACAACCGGCCTGATACTACCACGACTCCCATCCAACACCTGGTCGTTATTTTCCAGGAAAATGTTTCTTTCGACCATTATTTCGGTACCTACCCCACCGCCCAGAACAAACCCGGCGAAACCCGCTTCCAGGCAAGCAAGGATACTCCGAGCGTAAACGGCCTGAACGAAGCCCTGCTCAACTATAACCCGAACCTCTCCAATCCGCAGCGCCTCGGCCCTTCCCAGGCGTTGACCTGCGACCAGGACCATTCTTATATGGACGAGCAAAAGGCTTTTGACCACGGCTTAATGGATAAATTTGTCGAATCGGTTAGCGGCGGAAGCTGCCCCGACAAGACTATCGTAATGGATTATTTTGATGGGAATACCGTTACCGCCCTCTGGAACTACGCCCAGAATTTCGCCATGAACGACAATTCCTACGGTACGACCTTCGGTCCTTCTACGCCTGGGGCTTTGAACTTAATCTCCGGGCAGACCCACGGAGCCACGCCGGATACCCTTCCCAATAGCGTGGTGAATGGCTCGGTCATCGGCGACCCGGACCCCATTTACGATGATTGCTCGACCAAAAAGATTGGTATGACCGGCAAAAACATCGGGGATGTGCTTAACAGTAAGAATATGACCTGGGGCTGGTTCCAGGGTGGTTTCAGACCCACTTCTACAAATAACGGCACGGCGGTCTGCGGCAGCACTCACACCAACATTGGCGGCGCTACCATTACCGACTACAGCGCCCACCACGAACCATTCATGTATTACGCCAGTACGGCCAACCCGCACCACCTGCCCCCGACCTCGGCCAACATGATTGGCAAGACCGACCAGGCCAATCACCAGTACGATTTGACCGACTTCTGGACCGCTGTCTCCAACAATAACCTTCCGGCTGTTAGCTTCCTGAAAGCGGCCAGTTACCAGGACGGTCACGCCGGGTATTCCGACCCGCTGGACGAACAAACCTTCCTGGTGAATACCATCAACCAGTTGGAAAAGAGCCCTCAGTGGAAAAATACGGCGGTAGTTATCGCCTATGACGACTCGGACGGCTGGTACGACCACCAGATGGGCACCATCCTGAACCAGTCCCAGAGCGGTTCGGATGCGTTTACTGATGCCGGTCTGTGCGGTACCAAAGCGCCGGTATTGGGCGGCTACCAGGACCGGTGTGGCTATGGCCCGCGCTTACCGCTGCTGGTAATCTCCCCTTACGCCCGCCACAATTCGGTTGACCATACCCTGACCGACCAGAGTTCTATTCTCCGGTTTATCGAGGACAACTGGAAACTGGGCCGGATAGGTGACGGTTCTTACGATGTTCTGGCCGGTTCCCTCGTGAATATGTTCGATTTCTCGAACGGGAGCAAGAACGAACGCCTTTTCCTCAATCCGAAAACCGGCCAGGTCGTGCCGAGCCAGGGTAAAGGCCACGACTGGGACTCGGACAACAACTAAACCAGGGATTTTACAGGTTTAAGTTAAAGTTTTAAGGTAAATCAAAAAGCCTGGTGGATGTTAAAACCCGCCAGGCTTTTTCTATTATTATTATGCTAATAACGAAACCAGGCTTCGTCATTTTGGATATGTAAAAGAAATTCTTCAATATTATTCCCATTTTCGGCTTCTGTTAGTCTTAACTTTAAAGCATCAATTTGCCCCATTATTTCCTCCCAGGCATCTTCCTCAGAATCACCGGCGTTCAACAACTCAAGTTCCCTATCAAATAAAGGTTTAACTTCTTCAAAGGCTGCGGTTGGGCTAAAACTACATATAAACCAGGGTTGGTCAACTTCTTTTAATTGCAAGGTACCAAGTAAAGTTTCCCCTTTGTATAAGTATAATTTATCGCTTATCATTTATTTTCTCCTCTTAAATGAATTTACCGAAAATTTCCACAGCAAAAGGTGCAAAACTTACTGTTAGTATCCTAATTTTTAACTAAAAAAGCCTGGCGGGTGTAAAACTCACCAGGCTCTTTGTTTGTACTACCAGGGCCTTTGCAAAGTCCGAAAATTGTTATAGTTATATATGCCAACGGCGCTGCGTAAAGACCGCGACTCTCCCACAACTCACTCAGAATCAGGCTTCGACCTGTCTCACGTTGAATCTGGCAAAGTCTTTGTCCTGGCGTTTCGCCAACGGCGCTGTCTACGGGCTAGATTCCTCGACTACGCTCGGAATGACAAGAAAAGTCGAGGAATGGCAAAACTAAACTCTGACTTCTGACCTCTGCCTTCTGACTACTAAAAACTTCCCTACCAGTTTGGCTTCCATTCGGGAACAGACAAACCGTAGGCGGCGCACTTCTCGTGGATTTCGGCGTCGAAGGCGGCCCGAACCTCGTCGTTGTCGCGCAGTTTTAGATGGTACTTCCGGTAAAGCTTGTTGCGGGAACTGCCGGGCCGACCAAAGATATTCATGGTGCGGGCGTACCACTTGTTAAAAGTCTCCTGGCAGTCGTCGTGGGTGGCGGGGTCTTTCGCCAACCGCTCGACCCACATATCGCCGTGCCGGATATGGGTCACTTCCTCCTTGAAAATGAGCTCGATAACCCGCGCCCAGGGGCCGTAGCTCGATTGCTTCACGTCCTCCAACTGGTGGGCCGAGCCCCGGTCCATGCAGAAGTTAAACATGATAAAGTCGGTCCAGGTGTCAATCGGGTAATAGAAGATGTTCACCCGCTTGTCGGAAGCCTTGCGCTCGGTGCCGATGTTGGCGTTGGAGTCGTCCAGGCGGGCCATGAAAGCGGCGTCGTGTTCCTTCACGCGGGCCTCGGCGTCCACGCCCAACTCTTTGAGCAGACCGTACATCCGTTTGCCGTGCAGCACCTCGTCCCGGACGATATTCGCCACAATAAGCTTTTCGTCAATGCTGGGGGCCTGGTTAATCCAGGGGATATAGCCGTAAGACCCGGCCAGTTCGCTATCGGCCTGCATCGTCATCAGGTTGAGCAGGTTCTCGCGGTAGTCGGCGGTCATCGGGCTGTCTTTTTCGAGGCGGCCCCCCGACTCGATTATAGCCATCATCTCCTGCTCAAGCTGGCTTTCATTTTTAACTATCGTAGTCATAAGTTTACTCCTCGAAAATTATTTACCACTAAAGCGCGGCGGGCGTTTTTCCTCGAAAGCGGCCAGCCCTTCCCTGAAGTCGGCGCTCGACCCGACCCGGCCCTGGGCCGCTTCTTCCAGGGCAAGGGCCTCGTTAAGAGTCAGGAGCGGGGCGCGCTGTAACAAATCTTTGGTGTGGGAGAAAGCCAGCGGGGCGACCTGGGCCAGTTGCCCGGCCAACTCGGTCGTTTTATCCACGAGTTCGTCGGGCGGGCAGACCCGGTTGACCAGGCCCCAGGCGAAAGCTTCCTCCCCGGTCAGGTCGCGGCTGAGACCTAGCAGTTCCAGGGCCCGCCCGTACCCGATAAGGCGCGGCAGGTTGATACTCATGCCGCTATCGGGGACCAGGGCGATTTTACCAAAGGCCGGGACGAAGCGGGCCTTGGCCGAGGCGACCCGGAAGTCGCAGGCCAGCGCCAGCGAGAACCCCGCCCCGGCGGCTACCCCGTTGACCATCGCGACGGTCGGCTTGGCTAAATCTTGCAGGGCCATCAGCATCGGGCGATACGTGGTCTTGAGCCAGGTCTTGAGGTCGTTGATGGCGTCGGGGTTGGCCCGCAGGTCCTGGCCCGCGCAAAAGGCCCGCCCCGCCCCGGTGATGACGACGACCCGCACCTCCTCATTCTGCCGGGCCTGGTGAAAGGCGGCGGCCAGTTCGGCCAGCAGGTCGCCCGTGAACGAGTTCAGGGCGTCGGGCCGGTTTAGGGTCACCCAGGCGACCCCGTCCGGTTTTACTTCGTAGAGGATATTCTGGAATCTGGTGGCTTGCTCCATGCTGTCCATCCTTTACTCTAACTGGTACTTTTTCTGGGCGCTAAATCAGTCGACCGTTTCCGCGAAGGCCATTGATAAAATCCCTTTGGGGAAATTGCGGGTGTCCCGGCCCACCGCCTTGCCTTCCGGGGTCGCCATACCCGCCTCGTATTCCTCCTTACTGTTAAAGGTCAGGATGGTAATCATGTAATAGGGAGCGGGACCGCCACCGAGCGCCCCGGTAAACTTGTTTGCTTCGATGCTCACCAGGCCGGGAATCTTGTGACAGAGCGGGACATGGGTCGCGTGGTAATATTCCTCGAAAGCGGCCTTTTCCTCCGCCGAGGGCTCGGTATAGAAAGCGAATAATTTGTACATTTAAAAAATTCTCCTTTGAACTAGCGGGGGCGCTGGTCTACCACCCGCACCGCCTTTCCTTCACTCCGGGCAATCGTGCGCGGAGCCGTCACCTGGACCTCGATTGAAACGCCCAGGGCCTGGTTTAGTTTGAGCCGGATATTGCCTCGTAGATGGTCTACCGCCGGGTGGTTGTGGTCCATCATGGCAAAACCGATATGTTTCGCGTAAAAATTGGAACTGACCTCGGTCAGGACCGTCACCACGTCGAGGTGTTCGGGCCGGGTCAGGATAATCTGGTAATGCGGGGCCAGTTCTTCAAATTCGAGCAGAACCCGCTCGATTTCGGATGGGAAGACGTTCACGCCCCGGACGATGAACATGTCGTCAATCCGGCCTTTAATCTTGGACATCCGGGCGTGGGTGCGCCCGCAGGGACAAGGTTCGTAGTAGAGGGCGCAGAGGTCGCCGGTCCGGTAGCGCACGACCGGGAAGGCCTCCTTTGTAAGCGAGGTAAAGACCAGTTCGCCCGTTTCGCCTTCGGGCAGGCGCTCGCCGGTGGCCGGGTCCACGATTTCGGGCAGGAAATGGTCCTCCCAGATGTGCAAACCCTGCTTCTGTTCGCACTCCATCGAGACGCCCGGCCCCATGACCTCGCTCAACCCGTAAATGTCGAGCGCGACCAGGCCGAGTTCCTGCTCGATTTTACCCCGGATTTCCTCGGTCCAGGGTTCGGCCCCGAAGATGCCGTATTTGAGGTTAAAGTCCTGGGGAGTATATTTCAGTTCGCGCATCTGGTCGGCGATGTTAAGAGCGTAAGAAGGGGTACAGGCCAGGCCGACCGCCTTGAAATCCTGCAAAAGCATCACCTGGCGGGGGGTGTTGCCGCCCGAAGCCGGGACCACGCAGGCCCCCAGTTTTTCCGCGCCGTAATGGATGCCGAGACCGCCCGTAAAGAGGCCGTAGCCGTAGGCGACGTGGAGCATATCGCCCGGTTGACCCCCGGCGCAGGCGATAGAGCGGGCGCAGACCTCCGCCCAGGTGTCGATGTCCTGGCGGGTGTACCCGACCACGGTCGGTTTGCCGCGTGTCCCCGAAGAAGCGTGCAGCCGGACCAGTTTGTCGGTCGGCTCGGCGAACAGGCCAAAGGGATAGTTATCGCGCAGGTGGCTTTTCTTTGTAAAGGGGAATTTCGTCAGGTCGTCCAGGCTTTGGAGCGCGGCGGGCCTGACCCCGGCCTGGTCGAACTGCTCCTTGTGAAAAGGGACCGTATAAGCCCGTTCGAGGGTAGCCTGTAACCGTTGAAGTTGAAGCTTTTCCAACTCCCTGCGGTCGAGCGTTTCCACAGCCTCATTCCAGAACATCTAAAACATCCTTTCTCTACTTTGAGAATTTGAGCAGGTCTTTTTATTATCTCTAACGATGGGTTGGCACCCTGTCCAGCACTTTGAAATAAGCCAGGCCCGGTTTATCACTTTGTTCGGATACGTAAGAGCCGGTCGGGCCAAAGGGATTGAGGGCGGCTTCCAGGCTTTGTTTTAACCGCTCCGGGGCTAAATTGAGGCCACCGGCAGCGAGATAGACACTATAAAAATAGCGGGCGGCGGGTCCGGCCAATAGCTGGTCGTAGGCGTGAAAGAGGGCGAAAGCCTCTCCACCCGGCCAGTCCGCCGCCAGCAGTTCTTCGGGCAGACCGGGGTCAACAAAAAGGAATTTGCGATACTCGTGGACCAGGCGGCAGCGCCGGACGAAACAGTCCTGCT
This sequence comes from Chloroflexi bacterium 54-19, assembly GCA_001898225.1. Classification (GTDB taxonomy): domain Bacteria; phylum Chloroflexota; class Chloroflexia; order Chloroheliales; family Chloroheliaceae; genus 54-19. Next base: position 244,207 of record MKTJ01000044.1, on the reverse strand, counting down.
CGGAAAGGGCCCTGGCCTGGGCCCCGGATTGGGCCGCCTCGAACTCCGGGTAGAATTTTTCCAGGAATAAATTGTACCTGGCAAAGACTTCTTCCAGCCGCCAGCCTTTTAACACCAGGGCCGCGTTGGTATTGGGTCCTGTGTAGCGGGCCTGGAAATAGTCGACATATGGGGAAAATTCGGGCGAGGCGAGGCGGGCGGCCAGGGCCGGGCTGAGCGAATGGGGCGAAAGCCAGGTACCCGGCGAAAGAGTGCCAAAACCCCACCAGGCCAGGTCGGCCCGGAGCTGGTCGCGGGCGGCGCGTTGTTCTTCGGGAATGGTGTAGGTCAGGAGCAGCCAGGAACCGTTCCAGCGTTCGGGCCGCAGCCGGTATATCCGGGTCGCCGCTTCGTCCACCCGTTCGAGGCCCTTGGGCGTCATGGAAAGATAACTGTTGCGCCCGGCCTTTCGGAGCGAGACCCAGCCCTGCTCGGCCAGGCGGCTGACCGCCACGCGGACGGCAGGCCCGGCGAATCCAAACTCGTCCATCAGGCGCAGAACGGCGCTGAGCGGAATTTCGCTACCGAAATGGCGGATATAAACGCCCCAGAGGGTGAAAAGCATAGACCGTGGATGCATCGGCGCGTCCTTAATTGCCTGGCAGTGGTAGAAATACAACACTTTTTCTACGAAAGTTCGAAACCTGTTATATATTATCGGGCAAAACGAGGAGGCTGTCAAGGATGATTTCTAGATTTTAATTGACACCCTGGGTAGCTCAGGCTATCTTAAATATTAAAATCGTCCGAATTAAAAAATCCAACACCCAGGAAAGGAATAGTCTATGCCGACTATTTTAAGAGATGCGCGGGCCGAAGCGGTCCTGACCCGGCTGTACGAAATTAGCGAACGCCAGGAGGCGGAAGAAAAAGCCAACCCGGTGAGAAATGCCGATTTACCGCCCGGCCCCGACTTTGAATCGGCCCGCAAGAAATATTTGAGCGATAAACTGGTGGCCCTGGAACCCGATAAGGCCGAGTTCTGCTATTTACAATGCCGTGCCCTGGGAGCGCAACGGATTGTCGAAATCGGCACGTCTTACGGCGTCTCGACGATTTACCTGGCGGCAGCAATCCGCGACAACGGCGGGAAAGGGATCGTTATCGGGACCGAGTACGAGCCGGAGAAATGCGCCGCCGCCCGCGCCAACTGGGCCGAGGCCGGGGTAAGCGAATATATAGATTTGCGGGAAGGGGATTTGCGCGAAACCATCGGGGATACCGGTGGCCCGGTCGATTTCGTGCTGATGGACATCTGGACGCCGATGGCGCTCCCGGCCCTCGAACTGCTCATCCCGCAGCTAAAAAAGGGCGCGGTCATTATCAGCGACAATACTATCTTTGCGGCGAAGGGTTACGCGGCCTTTTTAGCCAGGATTAAAGCGGAAAATTCGGGGTTCCGCACCGTGACCCTACCTTTCAGTGGCGGGCTGGAATACACGGTCTGGGAGGGTTAATTTTTCATTCGAGATTCTGGTGGGCGGCGATTTCGGCCAGGCGGCGTTCCAGGTAAGCCCGCTCGACAGCGTTGTGGGAAAGTTCGAGGGCCCGGTGGTAACTCTGGCGAGCCTTTTCCCATTGGGCGCTCCGGCGCAGCAGGTCGGCGCGGGCGGAATGAAACAGGTAGTAATTTTGCAGGTTTGGGTCGGACTCCAGGGCCGCTAAAAGTTCGAGGCCCCGGCCCGGCGTGGTCGCCATCGCCACGGCGATAGCCCAGTTGAGCCGCACCACGGGCGAACGGGTAAGGCGGACCAGTTCGCTATAGAGCATGGCAATCTGGAACCAGTCGGTATCTTCGGCGCGGGCGGCCTGGCAATGCAGGGCACTGATAGCCGCCTGAATCTGGTAGGGGCCGGGAATCCGGTGGGCCAGGGCCCGTTCGAGCAGGGCTTCCCCCTCGGCGATTTGCGAGCGTTTCCAGCGGGTGCGGTCCTGTTCTTCCAGGATTAGCATTTCGCCTTGCTCACCCTGCCGGGCACTGCGGCGGGCGTCGTGCAATAGCATTAGGGCCACCAGGCCCAGCAGTTCGGGACTCTCGCGCAGACCTGCTTTCGCCAGCAATTCGACCAGCACCCGGCCCAACCGGATAGCCTCGGCGCACAGTTCGTGCCGGACCAGGGTTTCGCCCGTGGTAGCGGTGTACCCGGCGTTAAAAATCAGGTAGAGGACCGCCATCACCCCGTCAAGCCGCTCCATGAGACTGTCCAGGGCCGGGACGGCGTAGGGTATCCCGGCCTCGCGGATTTTGCGCTTGGCCCGGACCAGGCGCTGGGCCATGGTCGTGGGCGAGAGCAAAAAGGCGCTGGCGATTTCTTCGGTGGTAAGTCCGCCGAGGGTGTGGAGGGTCAGGGCGACCTGGGCTTCCTGGTTGAGGGCGGGGTGGCAGCAGGTGAAAATCAGTTTTAGCCGTTCGTCGGGGAAGTCCTCGAACTCTTTCTCGACCAGGGCATCGGGCGTACTTTCAAGTTCCTGCTCGACCTGGGCCAACGTCACCAGCAGGGCCTGTTTGCGGTCAAGGACGCTGGAACGGCGCAGGCGGTCGAGGGCTTTGCGGCGGGCCGTAGTGTAGAGCCAGGCTCCCGGTCTGGCCGGGATACCTTCGAGCGGCCAGCGTTCGAGGGCGGCCAGGAAAGCCTCTTGCAAAACATCCTCGGCCAGCTCGAATTTTTTAAAGCTGCCGATTAGCGAGGCCAGCACCCGCGAGGCTTCTTCCCGGAAAATTTCTTCGATTAGCTCCTGAAACTGATTCTTTGCCTGGTCTTCCATCTCGCACCGTTTCCCCACACATCCCCGGACCTGGGTGATGGGGCCGCGCTTCCAACAGGCGACCCCAACCCCCGGTAATGCCCCGATTAGTTGAACTCCATGATAGGGCGGACCTCAATCGAACCTTTGGACGCGCCCGGAATCTTGGACGCAATCTCGATGGCCTGGTCGAGGTTCTCGCAGTTGAGGAGGTAGAAACCGCCCAGTTGCTCCTTGGTCTCGGCGAACGGCCCGTCGGTGATAAGGGACTTGCCCTCGCGGACTCTAACGGTCGTGGCCGAACTGGTCGGCAGCAGGGCTTCACCACCCAGGAGCGCGCCCGATTTCTCGACCAACTGCTGGAAAGCCACGTAGGCATTGTATTCTTCGGCCTGTTCGGCTTCGGTCATGTTTACGGAAGTGGCTTCATTCCCATAAATTAAAGCGGCGTAGCGCATGGTAATCTCTCACTTTCTTCTAAAAATGCAAGTCCAGACTTCTTATCCACGGCGGCCCCGGTGGCCGTCATGATAAAGACGAACCAGGCCAGGCCGATTCGACCATTTGTTCCACCAGTTTTAACGGATTTTAGAATCAATTTTCGAATTTATAATATCAGTTATAAGATAGTAATCAAACTTTGTAAATTGTTTGAAATTTGCCCTGCGGTTTCAAAGTAAAGGGGCGGGAAATCGGGTAAAATAGCCGGGTTCGGCGGAGACAGGAACCCAACTTCTCTAGTTAAAAAGCAATTTACAATTCACAATAAAAGGGAACAGACAGGTAAAAGCAAAGGTGCAAAAGCAAATGCAAAGTCTGGCGGGAAAGATTGCGGTCGTGACAGGCGCGGGGCTTGGCATCGGGCAGGGTATCGCGATTGAACTGGCCCGGCAGGGTGCCATTGTGGCGGTCCACTACAGCCACAGCGAAAATGGCGCGCTAGAAACGGTCGAACGCATCCAGGAATTTGACGGCCAGGCCAAGACCTTTCAGGCCGACCTCAGCCAGGTCAGCGAATGTCGAAGGCTTATCCAGACGGTGGCGGAGCAGTTCGGCCCGGTTGACATCCTGGTTAACTGCGCCGGGGTCACCCGCACTGTCCCCTTTTTAGAGACCGATGAAGCCACCTACGAGGAAGTCTTAAACCTCAACATGCGGGGCTATTTCTTTTGCGCGCAGGAGGTGGTACGCGGTATGATTGACCGGGGAAGCGGGGGCACTATAATAAACATTACCTCAATCCACGCTTTTGCCGGGTTGCCGGGGCACGCCGCCTACGCCGCCACCAAAGGGGCGATTGTAACTTTTAGCAGGGAACTCGCGGCGGAGTTGGCCCCGCACAAAATCCGGGTTAACGCCGTCGGACCGGGTCTTATCGAAGTACCCCGCTATTTCGATGACCCGGAGTACAACCGGGAAAAAGGCGATAGCGCAGTCCCGTGGGGCCGGGTCGGACTACCGGCAGATGTAGCGGGCATTGTCGCTTTTCTGGCGGGGGATGCCGCCGAATTTATCACCGGGCAGGTGATATACGTGGATGGCGGGACCACTACCCGCATGGCTCTGTACGTTTAATTGTTACTCAATGTTGTTAGCAACGAATTCATAGGAGAAAAGATGATTTTCTTGAATATTGTTACTCCCGAAGGATATGCTCTCGGCCTCAAAACCGACCAGGGAGTGCTGAACCTGACCGCTTTAGCCGCCGCCAGCGGCCAATCGCTGACCCCTTCCTCTTTTTACCAGAAGGGCCTGGGCGGCCTGGACGAGGTCAAGAGCCTGGTCGAAAAAGCTGGTAGCGCCGATTACCTCGATGAAGCCAGCCTGCAAATCGGCCCGGTCGCGCCGACCCCAGGCAAGATTATCTGCATCGGCCTGAACTACCGCCAGCACGCCATCGAGACCAACGCGCCCATCCCGACCTTCCCGGTGGTCTTCTCCAAGTTCAACAATACCATCTCGGCCCCCAACCAGCCGATTTTGCTGCCGACCGTGGCCGTCGAATACGATTACGAGGTAGAACTGGCAGTCGTGATTGGCCGCAAAGCCCACTATGTAAAGCAGGAGGACGCCCTCGGTTACGTCCTGGGCTACTGCACCGCCAACGATTTATCGGTGCGGGATATGCAGATGCGGACCAGCCAGTGGCTTCTGGGCAAGACCTTTGACGGCTTTAGCCCGATGGGACCGTACCTGGTGACGAGCGACGAAATCACCGACCCGCAAAACCTGTGGCTGCGCTGCTGGGTGAACGGCGAAAAACGGCAGGACTCCAACACCAAAGACATGATTTTCCCGGTGGACGAAATCGTCAGCTACCTGAGCCAGTACATGACCCTCGAAGCCGGCGACGTTATCCTGACCGGCACGCCGCAGGGTGTGGTCCTGGGTATGGCCGTCAAAAACTGGTTAAAGCCGGGCGATGAAGTGACGGTCGAAATCGAAAAACTGGGCAGCCTGACCAACCGCATGGCCGCCGAGGACTAATTAGAATAGAGTAATAAAAAACAGGAGAGAACCGGCAGTTCTCTCCTGTTTTTTATACTGATTTATTTTTTCTTACGGATTTGCCCGGCTACCCTTATCATGGCTTCCAGGCTGCGCTCGACATCGGCATCGGTGGTGGCCCACGATGACACGCTGATGCGCATGGCGGTATGCCCCTGCCAGACCGAACCCCCGGCCCAACAAGTCCCTTCCTCCTGGACGGCCTTAACGACCTGCATGGTCGTGGCGGGGTCGCCAAATTTCACCAGCACCTGGTTAAGGACCACCTCGTTTAGAATCACGTACCCGGCGGCTTTTAACCCCTCGGCAAAGCGGGTCGCCTGGCGGCAGTTCCGCTCGACCAGTTCGGCCAGACCTTCCCGGCCCAGCGACCGCAAGGCCGCCCAGACCTCGACCCCACGCGCCCGGCGCGATAGTTCCGGCGTAAAGTTGGAGGGTTCGCGGCGGGCTCCTTCCGGCAGATAAGACGCGCTGACCGACATGGCGGCCCGCAGGGCTTCCCGGTCCCGCGAGAAAGCCAGGCCGCTATCGTAGGGAACATTAAGCCATTTATGGGCATCGGTCGCCCACGAGTCGGCCAGTTCGAGGCCGTCCACCAGGTAGGCCCGCCCTGGCGCGACCGCCGCCCACAGCCCGAACGCTCCGTCAACGTGGACCCAGGCCCCGGCGGCGTGCGCCTTCTCGCAAATCGCCCGGATGGGGTCAAACGCCCCGGTATTGACGTTCCCGGCCTGGACGCAAATTATCGTCGGGCCGCTGATGGGCGGCAACTTATCGGCCAGCATCCGGCCCTGGCCGTCAACCGGCACCCTGACTACCCGGCTGCGGCCCAACCCCAGCATTCCCAGCGACTTGAACAAAGTGGTGTGGGCGTCCTCCCCGACAATGACAGTAATCGGCGGCGCGCCAAAAAGCCCGTCCGCCTCGACATCCCACCCGGCCTGTTTCAAGACGGCGTGACGGGCTGCCGCCAGGGCCGTAAAGTTTGCCACCGTCGCCCCGGTCACGAACCCGGCCCCGCTCTCAGGCGGCAGCCCCAGCAGTTCCAGCAGCCAGCCAAGGGCGACTTCTTCCAGCCGCGAACCGACCGGGGACGCCAGGGTCAGCCCGACATTCTGGTCCCAGGCCCCGGCGAGCCAGTTCGCCGCCAGCGCCGCCGGGAGTGACCCGCCGATTACAAAGCCGTAAAAGCGCGGGCCCGCCACGCCCATCGAACCGGGCGAACCGTAATCGTCCAGCAAGGCCAGCACCTCCTGGGGGTCAGAAGGGTGGGCTGGAAGCGGTTCGGAAAAGCGGTCCAGACCGGCCAGACCCTCCGGGGTGGGGGCAACGCTGCGCTCACCGAGATTCTCAAGATAGCGGGCGGCCCTGGCAGCGGCTTCGTGCAAAAGCTCGTTCATTTTGGCCCTTTCATTATTTTTATTTTTGGGACTTTCGCTTGAAACTTTCTTTGAGGTGGTTTAGCGTCAACAACCAGGATTTTTCCAGGTCTATGGCGAAAGTCGGGAATTTCTTTGGTTTATTGAATCAAATTTGCGCCGGTAGGGGAACTGGCCCCATTTTAGCAGATTAATCTGGAAATTTGGATGATTATAAGGGAAAAAAGCGACCTCAATAATAAAAGCCTTCCAATTGGAAGGCTTTAAGGAGGAGAGAGTTGTTAAAATTCGGAAGGTTTTATAATTTCTAAAAGGTTTCGTAAGCCGGTTTCCAGGCTACCAGTTCCCGCAAGGTGGCGGTAACGATAGCGGAGAGAGGCTTGCCGAATTGCTGCGGGGTAACGGCCCCGGCTCTTTTTACATAAAAGCGGATGTCACCCTCGAAAAGCCCGTAAAAGATTTCGTAAGAAATCGTCACGGCTGCCTCGGCGGCATCGTAGCGGAGCAATAGGCGGCGTTCGATATTTGATTCTCCCGGCAGTTGCCACGAGTAAGTCGTTTCCGATTTGGTGGCGTAGGCGTAACGGGCGCTTTCCTGGACGTAAAAAGCCATCAATTTTTCAAAATTCTCGGTAGAAAGCTCGGCCTGGTCCACGGTCTTTTCAAATAACGGGGTCATCATAGAACTGTCCTTTTGCTACACTTTTTATTATCTTCACTATCCATATTATGCATTAGTTGTGCCATTTTCTCTTTGACGGGTATCACACCTGCAAAGTAAACAAAATCACTGGCCTGTTCTTATAAAAAAACCCCGCCGCTTGATTCGAAGCAACGGGGTCATTTGATTATTTGTCAGAAGCTAGCCGAGGGCTTTTTCGATGTCGGCCAGCATTTCGTCCGAACCGGGTTCCACCCCCGACCGGTACCGGGCGACCACCGCGCCATTTTTGTCCACCAGAAATTTTTCAAAATTCCAGCGCACATCTTCTGCCGGCGTGAAAGCCGAGACCAGGCGGGCATAGAGGGGATGTTGTTGGGGGCCGATACAATGCAGCTTTTCAAACATATCGAAGGTTACGCCAAACCTGTCCTGGGCAAATTCGAGGATTTCTTCGTTGGTGCCGGGTTCCTGCCCGCCAAAATCGTTGCAGGGGAAACCCAAAACCCGGAAACCTCTTTCGAAATACATTTCGTGCAATTCCTCCAGACCGGAGTACTGAGGGGTCCGGCCTCACTCCGAGGCGACGTTTACAACCAGCAGGACATTCCCCGCGTAATCGCCCAGGCTTTTCTCGACGCCCTGGATAGTCCTGACCGTAATGTCCGAAATAGTGACGCTCATTTATCCTCCTTATTACGAAAAGCAATCTAAAACAAAACCGCCCCTATTTTACTACCCCTGGCTTAATCAGGGTAATTCGGAGCGGTTTTGGATTGGCCGTTAGTGGCAGACTGTTAAAAACCAGATTTTAGGTCAGGAAAGCCGGAAAATCCCTGGTTAAGACAAACTGGGCCAGGCCATTGGCCTGTTTCCAGTTGAGCTTGAAGGTTACGACATTCCCCACAACCTCGCTCGAAGCCACTTCCCAGTACTGGCTGTAGGGGTTGCGAGAGCGCGAACTGACCCCGTTTTTGAGCCGGTCGAGCAGCACAGGCTGGGCGGCTTTGGCGCTGGCCGGGTCGGTGTAGTAATTGGCGACGAGGTAGGTTTTGGCCCCTGCAGCATCCTGGTAAAAGGCGTAGCCGCCCATCAGCGGGACCGGCACCGGTTTGGTTGCTTTGATGGTAGCTTCCAGGGCGTCTTTGGCGGCTCCCGGACTGACATCGAGCGGGATGTTTATGCCCGAACCGATAAGAGAACTGCCCATGTAGAGCGAAACCGGGTCGCCAAAGACATCGAGCAGCCCTTTGACTGCGGGGTTATTTGTGACCGGGGTTTTGGCGGGCAGCGCACTCGCGACCGCCGTAGCCGCCGCCGGGGGTTTGCCGTAGACCAGCAGCTTCTGGGACGGGACCGGAATCAGGGCCAGGTTGCCGAGGTAAATGTGCTGCAATTCCTTGTCAAAATCAATTTTCTCGATTGTATAGGAGGTGTTTGGCCCGACTGTGCCTTTGACCGCGCCCCCGGCGGTCCAGGCTTTGTCGATAGCGGCGGCATCGAAATTACCCTGGGCCAGCGAAATAAGCTTGGGCGGCTCCCCGGCTTCCGCGTCATAGTCGGCCTGTAAGAGGTCAAACCCGGCCATATCGCGTAGAGTCTGGAAATAGTTAACCGCCATAAGCGAGGACGGGTTCAGGTAGCGGCTGCCGCTCATAAACCGGGCGAAAGCTTCCTTGTCCCTGGAAAGAGTCTGAAAAGTCCCACCATCGGGCAGGTTATTGAGCTTGCGGAAGGCCGCGTAATTGGTATAGCTCAAAATTTTTAGGTATTCGGGCGAGTTGGGGATATTTGCCAGCAGTTCCGCAGCCTTCCCGCTGCCGCTCTGCCCGGCGGGTGTGGTGGCGCTGGCCGGGGTTGCCGCCGCCGTGGTAGAGGCCACGGTCGGGGTCGTCGCGGGAATGGTAGCCGGGGTCGTGGTTGCAGCGCCGGTTGGGGTCGCGGCTGACGTTGTGGCCGGGGCGGTCGTCGCGGCGGCGGTAGTCGAGACTGACGTGGTCGCGGGCGGCGTGGTCGGCGAAGGCGAGGGCGCGACGGTATTATCCCCGCAGGCAGCCAGCAAAAGGCTGCCCGTGAGAGTTAAAATACCAAAGATAGTTTTAAAAAATCTGGCTGTAAGCATTAGTTCCTTTCAGTCGTCTTTCTGAGTGCTGTTTTTTATATGCCGATATTTTTGTCCCACTATATAAAAAACCGCTCTAAAAGACTGTAACGAAGGACACAATTAGCCCGCTTCGGTAGCGTTTGTGGAACCGGCCTTGCTTTTCTGGGCGGCCTGGCGGGCCTGGCGGCGTTGAATCCGGCTGTGAATCTCTTCGTTCTGGCGGAGATTTTCCTTCAGGACCAGGTCCGTTTCGAAAGCGACAAAATGCTCTATCCGGCGAATAGACTCGTCGTGACCGCGCAGTTCTTCCGGCAATCGCAGAATCATTTCGTTCTGGGTAAAGACGACGCCTTCCTGGACCGGGGCAATCCCCAGGGCTTCCTCGATGGTGATAACATCTACCAGTAAATCAAATAACATGCCAGGCCGCACCCCCAGGATTTCGGCCAGGCGCTTTAACATGGTCGTGGAAGGCTGGGCGTACCCCCCTTCCAGGTTGTTGAGTGAACCGGCCCCGACCTGGAAACGGTCTTCAAAGGCCGGGCGAGTCAAATTCATGGCCTCACGCTGCCGCCGGATGTATTTCCCCAAACTTTTCGCGCTCATAAACTCCTACTCTATTCCGGTTACATAATTTCTATGTACGTTCTTGCGGTGCTTTTTACCCCTTGATTATACACCAATTGTATGCAATAATAAAATAGAAAATCTGTTCTAATTAGAGGGGTGAATTAATGACCAAAAATGCAGGAGAAAAGGCCGGGCGGGCTTTTTACCGGGACGGCCAGAAAAAGCTAAACCTTGATAACGACCTGAATTACCGTCAGATTGCAGCAAATATAAAAAGTTTTGTGCGCGGGTACTGGTTGGAGAATGGCTACAGCCCCTCAATGGACGAAATTGCCACCGAGTGTGGCTACCACCGGACCTCGGCCTATTACTGGGTCCACCGGATGCGCGAGAAAGGCGACCTGCTGTTCGAGGATAAGGTGCCTCGCTCTATCCGCCTGCCGGGCCAGACCGTCACTTTTCCCGAAGAAAATAGGGTATGATGGAAGCGTTAAACGTTAAACGTTGAACGAAATAACGGGGAGACAAGTGTTCAGTTTTTAGAGGGCAGAAGTCAGAGGGCAGAAGTCAGAGGGCAGAAGTCAGAGGGCAGAGGGCAGCGACCAGTTTTTACATTCCGACTGCACTCCTTATCACAGCCGCAGGTGCGACCGTGGATGCGTCTCCGGTCCGTTGGACCTTATCACTTTCTCACCGCTTGTCATTCCAAGCGCAATTGAGAAATGACATGGGGCAGAGCAGTTCTTTGTTTGCAGACCCGCTTATTATGACGAGGTATTTTAATGGAACTTCCGGCAAAAGCTTACGCGGAAAACTCACCCCTGGACGTGGTGGTGATCGGGGCGGTCGGCATTGATACAAACGTCTATCTTGGCAAGGACGAGATTGATTTCACGGTCGAGGCAAATTTCTCCCGCAACCTGGACTATGTAGGTGGGGCAGGGGGCTATAGCAGCCGGGGCTTCGCCCAGCTTGGCTACCGGACCGGCTTTATCGGCGCAGTCGGCCCGGACTATAACGGCAAATTTATCGAGGAAGAGCTAAAACACGACCGGATTGATACCCTCCTCTTTAGCGACCCCCAGGGCTCCCGGCGCAGCGTCAATATCATGTACAAAGATGGTCGCCGCAAGAACTTTTATGACGGCAGCGGCTCGATGGAGTTAGAGCCGGACCTGGCCCTCTGCCGCGCCTTCTTTAACAAATGCCGGGGCGGGGCAGTGGCCCATTTCAGCATAGAAAACTGGACCCGCCAACTGCTGCCCCTGGCCCGTGAGGCCGGTCTGACCATCGCCTGTGACCTGCAAGACCTCGTTTCAATCGAGGATTCTTATCGCCAGGACTTTATCAAGGGGTCCGACGTTTTGTTTTTCTCGGCGGCCAACTTTGCCGACCCCGCCCCGCTTATCGAAAGACTGCTGGCCGGTAACCCGGTCCAGGTTATCGTGGCCGGGATGGGGAGCAAGGGTTGCGCCCTGGGCACCCGCGAGGGTATCCGCTATTTCGAGCCGGTCCAGCTTGAAACCCCGGTCATTGACACCAACGGGGCCGGGGATGGGCTGGCCGTGGGTTTTCTAGCCAGCCGCTATCTCGAAGAAGGGTTTAGCCTGGTCGAGGCCATTTTGCGCGGGCAACTGGTCGCCCGCTATACCTGTACGCAGAAGGCATCTTCGAGCCATTTAATTACCCGCGAAATGCTTGAAACTTTTTATAACCAGTACAGGCTAAAAAGGCAGGGTTAGCCGGGCCAACCGGTGGATATCCCGGTAATCTAACCGTCCGTAATCGTAATCCTTTTTGTAATATTTATACACTAAAATAAAACTATAAATTAACATAAAATTATGATACATACCGTTTGTATTATAAGGGTTCCTTTGTTTTGTTTGAGTTAAAATGGATAGATGTGTTTGCCCCAGGTAGGGGTGGAAAACCGCGCAAGATGATTTCCTACAAAAAGACTCGGAGCCGGAATAAAATTACCCGGCTGAAATTGGCCGTTGCCCAGCAGCAGTTAGAACGGCTCACAATCGAAAACCAGGATCTTAAAAAACAGTTAATTGGGCCTGATTTTGCTAACGCCGGGACGGTCCTACGGGAAGCCGCCATTGGCGACCCTAAACCAGACTTTATCGCCACCCTGCGGACGGCCCTGGAAAACATGTTTGGGCACCGGGAAGGGATGCTGGGATACTTCCTGGATTACAGTTCGACCCTCGCTTTCATTAATACCACCGAGGGCGTTTACCAATACGCCAATAACGCCTTCGCTAAATATGTCGGCTCTACTCCCGACAAGGTCATCGGTCACTCGGTCTTTGAATTTTTTTCCGAGGAGGACGCCACCAATTACCTCAAAATAAACCGCGAGACCTTCAGCCAGGGTAAAATCACGAAGTTTATAGACCCGATGCAGGATGAAACAGGGCAGACTTCCTATGTTTTGACGACAGTCTTCCCCCTGCCGGTGCCTGGCGGCCTGGAGTGGGTCGGCGGGTTGTCCATTGATATTACCGAACACATCATGCTGGAAAAGGCTTCCAGGCAGACCGAGGAACGGCTGGATAACCTGATCAGCCAGCTTCCCGTCTACATCTTTGATGTAAACCGCGACGGTATCATAACTAAATTGGACGGCCAGGGGCAAAACGGCCTGACCGGGGAAGCGGTGGTCGGCAAGACGGTCGACCGGGTCTACCGGAATTACCCGGAGATTATCGCCAGTTATCACCGGGCCTTGCAGGGGGAAATGGTGCATAACCTGGTCCGATTTAGCGAGAACAGCACTTACGAATTACGGATTACCCCTATCTTTGACGAGACCGGCCAGGTTGCCAGCGTAAGCGGGACCGCTCTCGACGTCACCCGGCAGACCCAGATCTGGGATAGATTGCGCCAGAGCGAGCAGCGTTTTATCCGGGTCTTTAACTCGGCGCCCCTGCCAATCGCCATCGCCCGGACCAGTGACGGGACCATTGTAAACACCAATTTTGCTTTTGGCGAGATGACCGGGTTTAGCGAAATTGAGTTGATCGACCGGAACATCTTCGAATTGCTCCAAAACCCGACCGGACCGGCCAGTCTTTTTCAAAACATGGTCGAGAGCCGTTCCCCTTTTGCCCTCCGCAACCGCGAGGTCGTTACTACCCACAAAAATGGGGATAGACTTATTTTGCTACTCTCTACCGAGCAGGTCGATATCGATGGGGAGCAATGTTTTATCGCCACCTGTCTCGATATTACCGAGCAAAAGAGAATTGAGGCGGCCAAACGCGAGACCGAGGAACGGCTCGAAGCAATCCTCTATAACTCGCCGATCTATATCTTTGCCAAAGATAGAGAAGGCCGTTACCTGATGTATAACCGCTACTGCGAAGAATTCAGCGGGCTGGCGGCCAAAGACGTTATCGGTAAGACCACCTTTGAGCTTTTTGGCAATGACCTTGCGGAAGCCACCAGGATGGTCGAACAGGACAACGAGGTGCTGCGCACTGGCAAACCGCTGGTTACCGAAGAAATAGGGGAAAAGGACGGCATATATTATTCCGATATTACCACCAAATTTCCGATGTACGATGCCAACGGAGAAATCTACGCGGTAGGCGCGATTTCGGTCGATATAACCAAGCGCAAAATGGCCGAAAAAGAACTGGCCGCCGAAAAAGAACAACTCGCGGTCACGCTTAGTTCGATTGCCGATGGCGTCATCACGACCAACCCGCTCGGCCAGATTCTGCTTATAAACCGGGTCGCGGAAGAAATTACCGGCTGGAACCAATCAGAGGCCCAGCATAAAAATCTCAACGAGATCTTCAACCTGCGCAATCCCCAGAACCGGCCCCCGGAACCCCACCCGGTGACCGAGGTGCTGCGGTCCGGGTCGCTGCCCAGGGTTATGCCGCCTTTCTTTTTGTTGCTGGCGCGGGACGGCACCGAACACCCAATCGAACTGAGCGCGGCGGCCATCCACGACGGGCAGGGCAATATCTCCGGGAGCGTCCTGGTCTTCCGCGAAATCAGCGAGCGATTCAAAATTATCGAGGAATATCAAAAAGTAGCCCAGTTGGAGTCGCTGGGCCTCCTTGCGGGCGGGATTGCACACGATTTCAATAACTTGCTGACGGCTATTGTCGGCAGCATCTCGGTGGCCCGGATTTATAGCGACAGAGCCGAAATGCTGGAACGGCTGAAAGAGAACCTTGACCGGGCCGAGAAAGCCTCTTTGCAAGCGAAAGAGTTAACCCAGCAACTGCTCACCTTTGCCAAGGGCGGTGCCCCTATTAAACAGACCGCCAGCCTGCCCGAACTTATCCGGGACTCGGCCAATTTCGTGTTGCAGGGCTCCAATATCGAACGAAATTACAATTTGCCTTCGGATACATGGCTGGTTGAGGTAGACCCCCACCAGTTAAGCCAGGTAGTCCATAACCTGGTATTAAATTCGCTCCAGGCGATGCAGGAGGGTGGCACCCTGACCATTTCTGCGGAGAACCTTCCCCCCAATCACCCGGCCTTGCGGGGCTTGCCGCTGGTCGAAGGGCCTTACGTGCGGTTTACGGTCCGCGATACCGGGATGGGTATCAGCAGCGATAACCTGACCAGGATTTTCGACCCTTACTTTACGACCAAGGCCGCCGGGAACGGCCTGGGCCTGACGATTTGTTTCTCGATTATTCGCAACCACCAGGGCCACATCCAGGTGTTATCCACGCCCAACCAGGGGACCGTCTTTAACATCTTTTTGCCCGCCCTGGAAACCGGGCGATAAACCGGAAGAAGCCCTGAAACGGGCGGACAGGCTGCTCTACCAGGCTAAAGAGGCGGGCCGCAACCTCATTAACTCCAAATAAATTCCCAGTCCTTCCCCACCGGAAAGAAAATAGATTAAGATTTCAGCCTTTTCGCCCCGCGATATTGCCATGCTGGACCCGCTTATGCTACATTAACAAAGGACTAATGATACCCATGCGGGAGTGTCAAAAGCAGGCTAAGCAATTAGGGTAAAGCTACTGCCAGAGCAAAAAGTCGGTTCTCATTTTACAAGTTACAAGCCTCATTAACTTCAAAATTCAATTCTAGGATGGTGGTTTAACCTTTATGGATAACCCCGAAAGAAAGTTAGAGCCAGCTTCACCGGAGTCACCGAAAGCTGGCAGCATCAAGCGCCAAAGTTTCAAGGTCGCCGGTTCGAGTAGTACACCCGGCAACGGCAACGGTAAGACAGGTCAGGATTCGCCTATACTACCGGCCACTAACCAGCGCGTCCAGCCCCAAATCCAACATGGATTGCCGGTTACTCCCCCCGCCGCGATTGACCAATCCCCCGATTTCCCGGTAGAAAAGAGTTCAAAAGGTGCCGTCCTCGATAAGAACGGGGACGATGCTGCCGCCTGGAAAGATGCCCAGGAGAAGAAAGGTCTCAAAGGACGGCGGCCCGGAGACCGCTATATCCGGCTGACCCGGCCTTCTATCGCGCCGAACCAGGTCTGGGAAGGCCGCAATCTGTATGTCAAAGTAGACCAGTCGTCTCCCGGCACCGGGTGGGGGAAATTCTACCAGCGGGCTAAACGCTTCGTTGTCGGCAAACCGATTCCGACCGCCCACTCCATCCACGAACGCCTGACCAAGACCAAAGCCCTGGCTATCTATTCTTCGGACGCCCTTAGCTCGGTCGCGTACGCCACCGAACAAATTTTGATTGTGCTGGTCCTGGCGGGGACCGGGGCGCTGGGGGTCAGTATCCCGATTGCTTTCGCCATTACCCTCCTGCTCATTGTGGTAGGGAGCAGTTACCGCCAGACCATCTACGCCTATCCGAAGGGCGGCGGTTCCTATATCGTGGCAAAAGACAACCTGGGGGTCACCTTTGGCCTGATTGCGGCAACCTCGCTGATGATAGGTTACATCCTCACCGTCGCGGTAAGTGTGTCAGCCGGGGGAGCCGCCGTAATTTCGGCCATCCCGGCGCTGCAACCTTTCCTGGTGCCGATGTGCCTGGTTTTCGTATTGCTGCTGACGGTCGGGAACCTGCGGGGGGTCCGGGAAAGCGGGGCTTTGTTCAGCGCGCCGACCTACCTTTTTATCGGGACGGTTATTTTGCTGGTTATCCTCGGTCTGCTGGACGCGTTTTTTGGCATCCGTTTTTTTACGGAAGTCGCCAAGCCCCAGGAAGCCTTTAAGCCGCAGGAAACACTGGGCTTTTTGCTGGTGCTGCGGGCTTTCGCCCAGGGCTGCGCGGCCATGACCGGTGTGGAGGCTATCTCGGATGGCGTCCCGGCCTTCAAAGCGCCCGAATCCAAGAACGCCGCCACGACCCTTTTAACCCTGATTGTCATCCTGGCGGTAATGTTCGTCGGCATTACTTTCCTGGCGAACCACTATAATATTTTGCCGCTGGAGTCGCACGAACCGAATTACGAAAGCGTGACCTCGCAACTGGCCCACCACATTGTCGGCAACAGCCCGATTTACGGGATATTCCAGCTTGCGACCTGTTTGATTCTAATCCTGGGGGCGAACACGGCCTTCGCCGATTTCCCCCGCCTGACCTGGTTTTTGGCGCGGGACAAGTTCTTGCCGCACCTCTTTTCGCACCAGGGCGACCGCCTGGCCTTCTCGACCGGCATTATCACCCTGGCCCTGCTGGCCGCCTCCCTGATTTACTTCTTCAAGGCGAACGTCGAACAACTGGTGCCGCTCTACGCTATCGGGGTATTCACCTCGTTTACCCTCTCGCAAAGCGGTATGGTCTCGCGGTGGTGGCGGTTGCGGACGCCCGGCTGGCAGCGCAGTTTTATCCTGAACCTGCTGGGGGCAATTACAACCTCGCTGGTGCTGGTCATCCTGGCCCTGACCCAACTGGTCAACGGGGCCTGGGTGGTGGTCGTGCTGGTGCCGATGTTCTACGCCCTGTTCCGCACCATAAACCACTACTACATGCGGGTCAAAGATGAAATCAGCCTGGAAGGTGGGCAGGTAGACCCCCTGCCTTTGCGCCATCACACGGTAGTGGTCCCGGTGGGCGACCTCAACCAGATTACCATGCGCACCCTCAATTATGCCCGGACCCTTTCGGACGATGTCACGGCGGTCCACGTCAACGACAACCTGGAAGGTATCGCGGCTTTGCGGGAGAAGTGGGATGAGATGAAAATTGATATTCCATTGGTGGTGGTCGAGACGCCCTACCGCTCGGTTATCGGTCCACTCCTGACCTATATCGACATGGTGGACCGCCGCCGCGACGACGATACGATTACGGTCGTTATCCCGGAATTCGTGGCAACCCGGTGGTGGCAAAACCTGCTCCACAACCAGACCGCCTTGCGGATGAAGGGGGCGCTGTTGTTACGGCCCGGCATCGTGGTGACCTCAGTGCCCTATCACCACAAGGTTTAACCCTAAAATAAAAGTTTGGTTTCACCCGGCCCTCTTTATAACAAGGAGGGCCTTTTTATTACCTTGAATGGGCACTCGTCACGCCCCTAGATGCAGCCTTTGGGTGCGAGAAAAGGCAACTCGCGGTCCGTTGGACAATATCACAGCCTATGGTTTTGTCATTCCGACCGAAGTGGAGGAATCTCAGCTACCTGGCTGAGTTTTATATCATTTGAGCCTTACATCATCAAGAAAAAGTAGGGACAACAGGAGAAAAAAGGGGCCAGGCTACACCATTGTAGACCTGGCCCCTGTGAGGGAATCTATTAGAAAAGAAGGTATCTTTTCCGGGTTAAGTGAATGTGAGTTTTAGGAATTCGCGATAGCGGCAATAACCGTCTGGTCGCTGCCGTTGCCGTGAGCGGTAATCCACAGGGGCCCGGTGAGGCCGGTGTTGTCAAAGGTCAGGGTGGTAATCAGGTTGCCGTCATTGTCGACCAGGGAAGGCAGGGTACCGGAAGCGGTCGCATAAGCGTCGCCGAGCGAAAGAACTTTGCCGGTCGAGTCGGTCAGCCACAGGGATACGTTTTCACCCGCGAAGTAGTTTTCGCCGCTATAGGTAATGGTTTCGAGAGTGCCATTAGTGTTGGTAACGCTGGCCGTAAGAGTCGCGCCAATGACCGTAAAGGAAGCGATGGATTGGGCCCCGCTGGTATCGCCACGGGCCGTCACGTACCAGGTCCCGGCCATATTGGTGGACAGGGCCGCTATTTCACTCCAGGTTTGGTCGGTAGTGGAGGGAGTGTACGAGAAGCCGGAGAAATTGCCAGAGTTATCAGCAAAGACATAGCCGTAGGATTTAACCGAACTATCAGGGGCGGTGAGCCAGAGGTCAACGCGTTCGTTTGGGGTGTACCCGGTGCCGCTGATTACCGGCACTTCGCTCAAACGCAAAGTTGTATCGGTTACCGTGATACCGGCAGCCGCGTTAGCCTGAAGGGCGGTAAAACTCATCGTGAGTAAAAGGGCCAGGATACCCAGCAATCCAACTGCTTTAAGGCTCAGACCCGACCAGGTTCGTTTCGCAACAAAAGACATATTGTGTTCTCCTTTGTAATTTCCAAGCGTGCGGGATGGATTGGCGTCGTGCCAGGGCGGGCCTGGACTGAGCAGTTTCGGAAGTTCTGTAAAATTAGCAGGACGCCAGGCCGAGTTTCCGTTTCAAACTGCGGGCCCTGGGAGAGCCAACCCATCCGGTGTTACAGCTTTAGGTTAACAAAGAAGTTTTTAATTTCCGGCAAATTAATGCAAAGGTACCGGCAGAGTAATCATAAAAAATCTTAGAACCTGTTACAAAGTTGTTAACCCTTTGCGACTCACTAACGAATCAGGTTCGGTTTCCAGATTTCTCACCGGTGCAGGGGTAAAAAAGAGGACAGGTATTGCGACCTGTCCCTATTTTTAGTTGTCCCCCGCTTTGCAACCGGCCAGATTTTATTTTATGGAGTTGGCGATCAGGGAGGTGTAGACCTTGATGCCCGTCGGGGTAAGGTGGACGCCATCTTTGACGAAATATTCGGGATGCCCGGCGCTGGTCGAAAACCAGTCGATAAGATAGGCGTTATCGTAGCGTTTGACCCCGTTCAGAATAACCTTGTTGTTGGGGTCCTGCCATTCACGCGGGGCCCGGACGTTGACGAAGAAGACCCGCCGGTTGGGGCCGATGACTTTCATCATATCGTCAAAGCTTTTATCAGCAAAATAACCGTTGGTGCCAAGGTGAATAACCACGGTCGGCCCAAGCTGCCCCTGGTCCTTGAAAGACTGGATCATCTGGACGCCGGTCTTGGCCTGCATCCCGACATCGGCCTCGTAAATCATGGGGCCAATCAGCTTGTGGAGTTCGTTACCCGCGCCCAGCATCACCGAATCGCCCACGGCAGTCACAGG
>MKTJ01000044.1:199306-224867 GCA_001898225.1 Chloroflexi bacterium 54-19 | reverse complement strand
GGTTTGGGGGTAGAGGTTGGCGGGGGCGGGGGCGTGGCCGTCGGTACGGTGGTCGCCGTCGGGTCTGGCACCGCCGTTGACACCGGGGTTTCGCCGGGCGCCAGAGCCGTGGTCGTAAAGGCCGGGACGGTCGGCGTGGCGATTATTGCCGGGGTCGAGGTTGGGGCCGGGCTCGCGGCAAGAGTCGCGTCCGGGGTGGTATCAAAATCTATCGGCAGCGAGCCGACCTGACCGGGGGTCTCGCCGGGCAGATAATCGGGCGGAGGTGGGGCTTTAGCCTCGACCAGGGCCAGCACCAGCATGGAAGAAACCAGGACCGAAGCGACCCCGGCGCTCAACCAGCCCGCTTTAAGGCGGCGGCGCGCCTCGCCCTGGCTGTTTTTCCAGCGCTGCCAGAGTTGTTCGAGTTTGCCATGCCGGAGGGGCGTTTCGACGTAGCGATAGGAAAGCTCGGCCAGCAGGAAGGTCAGGCCAAAGCGCAGGGCCAGCAGGAACGGCCCATCATCCAGGGGAAGGTCCAACCGGGGCCGGGTGACGTTAAAAATAGGCCAGTGCCAGAGATAGAGGCTGTAGGAACGCTGGCCAATGTAGCGCAAAGGCCGCCACTCGAAGACCTGGCCGAGATAGGAGAGCGGGTGGACCACCCCGAAGATTATTACCGCCGTGACGAGCGAAAGGACCAGAAAACCACCCTGGTACAGGAAAGACTGGAACTGGTCGATGGTCACAAAGCTATAGAACATTACGGCCAGGGCCGCCAGTCCGGCCAGGTTCACCAGGTAAGCCTTGAGTTTGGTCCGCCAGCCCTGCCAGGTAATTTCAGGGGAGAGGAAAGGTATAAAAGCCAGCAAGACCCCGACTAAAAGACCCGAAGCGTGGGTGTCGGTGCCGTAATAGACGCGGGAAGGGTCAGAGTCGGGCTGGTAAAGGAGCGCCATCCAGACTGCCGAGGCCAGCGCGGCCAGGCCAAGTCCATACAGCAGGTAGCGGCGATTTTTGAGGCGCATACCCAGGACGAATACGACCGGCCAGATGATATAAAATTGCTCCTCGACGGCTAGCGACCAGAGATGCCGCAGCAGGGGGGGCCGCCCTATCGCCTCAAAGTAGGACCGCTGGTTAAAAATAGCCTCCCAATTCGTGACATAGGTGATGGCGGAAACCACGTCACCGCGCAGACCGGTCAACTCGTCCGGCAAGAAAAGTACCGAGAAGATAACGGTAACGAGTAAAAGGAGAAAGAGGGCCGGGAGTAGCCGCCGGGCTCGCCGCCACCAGAAAGCCTTCAGGTTGGTATGGTCCGCCTGGGAACGTTCGCTCAGGAGAAGGGAGGTAATCAAAAACCCGCTAATTACGAAGAAAACATCCACCCCCAGGAAACCGCCCACCATGAACCCGACCCCGGCGTGATAAAACATTACAGCCAGGACGGCCAGGGCCCGCAGGCCATCCAGGCCCGGCAAATAAGTTAATCTATAGGGATTCCCAGGTTTTTCCGGCTCGATTACAGCCAGGGCAGTTTGCTTTAATTCTTTGCCAGCCTCAATTGTCATTACTAAAACAAGTCCAGCAGTCCTACCTCGTCGGGTAGCTCTGCCCTATTTACGCGATAAAGATTGTAAGGTAGTTAGTAAGAAGTTCCGGTTCTAAGAGATTAAATGCAAAACAATGTCGCCGGTTACGGCCCGGAGCCATCCCCAAAAAAATTCTGCAATTTGAAAAGGTGCTTCTCTCGACCATGCTACACCAGGATTAGTTTTAAGACAAGAGGTTATTTGGACATATTGAACATTTTTAGATTTTTATAATTGTCAAAATAGTGTGTTTTAGCCCTGGTCTAAATTTTACTTTTAATATATAATAAATCCATTACCCAAAACTATCGTAGCACCATTCGCTTGCTTAGGTAATCCTTTTTAGCTGGTTACAATGAGCCTTTTTAACCGGCTATCGGCAACAAAACTCTCACTTAAAAAAGTTTAATAAAACAGGCAGATTTTTCTGCCTGGATTAGTTAAACCTACCAGGCAGTAAAACAGTAGTCGGCTAACGCACGCTCATAAAAAGCCAGGTCTGCTTAAACCTGGGCAGGTCACAGCCTTTCGTTCTCATAACAATCTAACACATACCTATCTGGCTACTCTTACAAAGCAGGTAGTTAGTTTTCAAATTCTTTGGTTGATTCCGGCGCTGGACTTTTAGCGCACCCGGCAATCCAACCGGCACCACCTTTCGATTTTTAAACGGTTTGTGTCAGATTAGATTTTCCGCTTTACTCGTTTAAGAATTGAAAATTCAACCCTCAAACATTGTCGACGCCCAGGGAGATGTTGTGTGGTTCCTTTAGCGTTGACCAGGAATCTAAAGACAGAATGAGGACGGTGTTTGATGAGAAGTTATACCCCTAAGACCCTCGCCACCAGGATACTGACCTGGTTTATGGTACTGAGTGTGGCGCTGGGGTCGTTCCAGGTAGCGACTCCAACCCAGGCCGCTACTACGACACCCAACAACACGCCATCGGCAACCTCAAACGCGCCCGGCGACAAAGGTTTTACGAAACTCCCCAACCAGAGCCTTGAAACCGAGCGTAACCCCTATGGCCCCAGTTTGAAAGACGCCAAGGGGGTCATCCCGGTCATGATTGAATTGACGGATGACCCGGTGGTGGTCGCGCAATATGCCACGGACGGCAAAGGCAAATCGAGCCTGGCCCAGGTGCAAATCGCGGTCAGCCAGAAAAGCAAGATTGAAGCGGCCCAGACCAAAACCCTGAACGCTTTGAAAAGCTCGAACGTCAAATATACCTATCTCTACCAGGTTAAAAACGCTTACAACGGCATCGCGGTGCTGGCTAACGCGGCGGACCTGAAAGCTCTCATTAACTTGCCCGGCGTCAAACAACTCCACCGGATTACCACGATGGAGCGCAACAACGCCTATAGCAATAATTTTATCGGCGCACCGGTAGCCTGGGGCAGCTATGGCATTACCGGCAACAACGTCAAAATCGGTATTATTGACACCGGTATCGACTATATCCACACCAACTTTGGCGGGTCGGGCCTTCAGGCCGATTACGATTACGCCCATACCGTGACCGGGCCGGTGGTAAATTTTAACGGCAAGCAAATTTATCCCACGGTAAAAGTTGCCGGGGGGTTTGACTTTGCCGGGGATGATTACACCGCCGACAACGCGCCCCAACCGGACCAGAACCCGCTCGACTGCGCGGCGGACCTGGGGGGCGGGCACGGTTCGCACGTGGCCGGGACAGCGGCGGGCTATGGCGTAAACGCCAACGGCTCTACCTATACCGGGCCTTACAACCAGAGCACCGACCTCGAATCCATGCGGATTGGTCCCGGTGTGGCCCCCGGCGCGACCCTTTACGCCTTGCGGGTCTTCGGCTGCCAGGGCAGCACGAACCTGACCGAGGCCGCGATTGACTGGGCGGTTGACCCGGACGGCAACCCCTCCACCAACGACCACCTGGACATTATCAACATGTCGCTGGGCGCCGCTTTTGGCAGCCCGGACGATTCTTCGGCTGCCGCCAGCAACAACGCGGCCCTGGCCGGGGTAACCGTGGTGATTTCCGCCGGTAACGATGGCGATACCTTCTACATCAACGGTTCGCCCGGCAGCGCCCAGCGCGCCCTGACCGTCGCCAACTCCGGCGATGCCGAGGCCGTTACGGACGGTTTCCGCGTTACCGACCCGACCGTGATAACTCCAACGAATATCAGTGGGGTCTACCCGGCCTCACGTTCGGCCAACTACGCCTGGGAAACCCAGACCGGCGTTTCTGTGACGGTGCCGGTTACCGCGCCGTTGTATTATCCCGCGACCAACCAGTCGGGTTGTGCGGCCTTCACCGGGGCTGACCTGACCAATATCAGCGGTAAGATTGTGGTCCTGGACTGGGCGACCGCGCCCGGCGCGACTACTTTCCCCTGCGGTTCGGTGACACGCGGCGGGAACGCGGAGGCTGCCGGGGCCGTGGGTATGATCCTGGTTTCAGGGGTGCCCTACCTGGACACCTCAATTTCGGGCGCAACCCACATCCCTTCGATGTATACCACCAGCACTGTCGGCGATGCCCTCAAGACCAGGTTGACTGCCGGGGTGGTGTCCGACGTGGAAGCTACCCTGACCACCGAGTACTTTAACCAGGAAAAGGTCACCTTCGTAGGCCAGAACGATACCATTGACAGCAGCACCTCGCGTGGGCCGCAAGGTTTTGGCAACCAGCTTAAACCTGACATCGCCGCGCCCGGTACGACTATTTTCTCCACCGCCAGCGGCACCGGCGACGAAGGCGAGACCCTTAGCGGTACCTCGATGGCGGCCCCGCACATGGCCGGGGTGATGGCCCTGCTCCACCAGAAATTCCCCGGCTGGACCCCGGAGGAATACAAGGCGGCGGCCATGAACACGGCCAATCACGACCTCTATTCCACCCTGGGTGATGTCAACAATCCGCCTTCCAGCGGTCCGAAATATACCGGCTCACGGGTGGGCGCGGGTCGGGTCGATGTCGGGCAGGCGGTCGCCGACAACAACCGCATCCTGGCTTTCAACGCCGAGAACGTGGGGGCGGTCAGCGTCTCCTTTGGCAACGTGGAAGTGGTGGATACCCTAACCCTGACCAAAACCATCAAGGTTGAGAACAAAAGCTATTCCGACGTAACCTACAACCTGAGTCTCAACACCTATTCGGAAGTACCGGGGGTAACTTACACCTTCCCCCAGGGAAGTTCCGTATTCGTTCCGGCGAATAGCACGGTGACCTTCCAGGTCCAGTTGAACGCGGTCGCCTCCGGCATGAGCCACCCGCTCGACCCGGCGTCAGCGCTGGGCCAGACCGGGACTATCGGGGGCTCTCAGTATGGTCTGACTCGCAACTATCTCAGTGAGGCCAGCGCCAACGTTATCATGACCCCGACCGCGGGCGGCTTCAACACCCTGCGGGTGCCGGTATACGCCGCTCCGCGCCAGGCTTCGAATATGCGGACCGGCGGCGGGTTTGATTTCTCCACGAACAACACCGCAACCGTTACCCTGACCGGTACCGGCGTAGAGCAGATTGGGGATGCACCTACCGCAACCACTTCGCTGTTTGCGCCCCTGGAACTGGTGAAAGCCAGTCCCAAGCTGGCCCTGGGCAACTCGCCGCCCTATACGACCTCCCGGACGAGCGCGGCGGACTTGCAGTACATCGGTATTTCAAGCAACGCGCCCCAGGTTACAAACGGCGTTGATGGTGAGGATGCCCGCATCTTCTTTGGCCTGACCACCTGGTCGAACTGGACCGTCGCCCATTATTACGAAGTCGAATACGACATCTATGTTGACACCGACAAAGATGGCTTATACGACTATGTAATGTATAACGCGCCGGTCAAGAACGGGTCGACCTTTACCGACCTGACCGCCCTGACCATTATCAACCTGAACACCTTTGATGTTTCGTCATCGACCGTTAACCTGCTGAACGGGGATGATGGGGAATTCGACTTCAACTCGTTCAATAGCAACATGGTCGTGTTCCCGGTCGCACCGGAGCAACTGGGCCTGTCTTCGGCCAATGCCAGTTTCAATTATGAAATTGTGACCTTCGACCGGTTCGGGCTGGGTCCGTCGATTGACGATGAAGGGCCTTTCTTCTACGATGCGGCCAATCCGGGCCTGAATTTCAACAGCCCTGCCAGTTACGACCCAACCGTACCGTTCTATGATGACCAGCCGGGAGTGGTCCTGACTGCCACCATAAACACCGCGAATTACGCCACAAACGGCACCAAGGGGGCATTGTTGCTCCACTACCACAACACGACCGGGAAACACGCGGAAGTGGTGGCGGTGGTGACCGACAATGGCTGTACGCCCAACGACAACACGACCGTCACGAAAGCGACGGACGACGGCACCGGGACGGTTTGCGGCACCTTATCTTACGCGTTAAAGGTCAACAGCCCTAACGGGGGCGGCCAGATTGATTTCAGCCTGGGGACCGGTAACACGATTAACCTGACCTCAGCGGGGCCGGTCACTATGACTGTCCCGGTCAACTCACATCTGCTGGGCGCGACCGGGGTCTGCGACCAGGCCAACAATATTGTCCTGAACAATAATGGCCCATACCCGATAGTCTTGCAGTTGATGGGTGGCGTTAACGTGGAGGGTTTGACCCTGAACGGGGTTAAACTGTATGCGTCCAAGCCATCGACACCTCTGACACTACCGAATACATTTAAGTGTACGGTCGTGAAGGGGAAAATAGCCGTCTAACAAACAGGGCCGGGGACGGTTTCTTGCGCCACCGGCCCCGCGCCACGATTGAGCTATAAAAAACCAAAAAGCCTGCTGGCAATTCCTTACAGAAGCGTTAGCAGGCTTTTTGATTTGTTCGAGGAAATTAGTTAGTTCAAAGGCTGGCTGAGCAACCGTTCTTCGTCAATCTCGCGCAGGAGGCGGATTTCGGTCGGGTCGGGCGGGGTTGTAGTGGGCACCTGGGCCGGGAGGATAAGCTCGAAACCGGTGGCAGCCTGGACCTGCTCGACCGTTACGCCGGGATGGACCGACACCAGGCGCATCCGGCGGGTACTTTCTTCAAAGTCGAGGACGGCCAGGGGCGTAATCACCATAACCGGACCCTCGCCCCGGATTTGCCCCTCGGCCCGCGCCTTCTCCCAGCTTTCGGGACCGTCCAGGAAACCGGGCGCGGTCAGGAAAGAGACTTTTTCGACAAAACTGCGGGGGCTGTGGTCGGTCATGAAGATGATACCGCGCCGGGCCGCGCCGATAAGCGGCAGGGCCACCGCGCCGGGACCGCGAAACCGGGGCCGGGTCGGGTCGCCGACCCGGCTCAAATTGACGTTGCCGTAGCGGTCCACCTGCAACCCGCCATAGAAAAAGACATCGACCCGGCCCGCCGGGATAGAGGAGATAAGCTCGGCCAGTTGGAGGGTGGATTCGCAAAGGAGATTGGCGTAATCGCAACTGGAAGCGACCAGCGGTTCGAGATAGGGGTTGACCGCGCCGCTACCCCCGGCCAGGTAGGAGAGGCCCGGCGCGTGTAGAAGTTGGGCCAGGCGGCAGGCCGCACGGGCCATGGCGCTCCCGGCCCCGGTCCCGGCCAGTTCGTTATCGCGCAATTGGCGGGACATCACCACCGCCATTAGTTCCTGGGTTTCGTAAGGTTTGCCTATCCCGCGCCCGCCGATTTCTTCGAAAGAAATGTGCATTCTGCTATCTCCCTGAAATAAAAGACTCGCCCACCTTCCGGGGCGTTGTCTTTAAGGATAGCACAAACCTGGGTGGTTTTAGAAATCCGGCGATTTAGTTACTGCCAGGCCCGGTTCTTCAAAGCCTGGTTGCCAAGCAGACTGAGCAGGACTTCAAAACTGGTGCCCTGGTTTTCGGGGTGGTGCTCGAAAATAGCCCTTTCGAAATACTGGACGGTCACGCCGGAGACAGGGTCGGTGAACGGCTCCGAAAGGGGCAGGCCAAAGAGGGCCAGCGACTCGCGGTAGGAATTGCCAGGGTCGCTCAGGTCGAGACCGTGGGTCTGCCAGTAATCAATAAAGCTGTTGCAGACATTGTGCTGAGTTTCGGGGAAATAGCGGCAATGGGCCTGGCCGCTATTTTTGGCCGGTTTGAAAGGCAGGTTGGCCGTAAAACCGCGCCGTTGGGCTTCGTCTGCGCCCAGGCGTCCCAGCAACACTTCGTAGGGAGTGCCTTTATTTTCAGGGTGATACTCGAACCGCTGCCGCTCGAAATACTGGACGGTAAAAATCTGGCCGGTGTCGCGGTTTAGCTCCTGGAATTCGTCGGTGGTGGGATAGCCAAAGACGTTGAGACCGCCGTTTTTGGTCCAGTAATTTTTAAAAGTGCCGCCCAGGTTGTGACCGGTCTGGGGGAAGTAGGTATAACCCGGGGTCGAACTGGCCGGTTGAGGTGTGTTTGGAAGCAACCCGGCAATCTGGGCCGAAACCAACTGGCGTGCGGTGCCATCGCCGCTGTTCCAGACCAGCATGTCGCCCCGCGAACGCGGACTCGTATTGTTGCCGGTCGGGACGACATTCCCCAGGTAGCTGCCGTTCGGGAAATCGTAGCCCTGGATAGCTTGCGGGTAGGATTGCGGGGCAGCGGCGTTAAAGTTACGCGAATCTTCCCAGAAGATATAGCGGCCATTGGTGGTCGGGTTCTGAGCGGGACGCTGGGCCGGGTCGGTAATCAGGCGGCGTTCGCCGGTAGCGAGGTTAACCGCCCGCAACTGCTGGTTGACCGAATAGACGGCCAGGTCGCCTTTCAAGTCCCACCCGCCCAGGTTGAGCGTGCCGTAATCGTCGTAATCGGCCTGGTCGAGGACAGTCGGAGAGCCATCGTTGAGGTGCATGGTGACCAGTTGCCAGCGCTCCTTGCCCGTGCCGGTCTGGTAGGAGGCCAAGGTTTGCCCCCACAACAGGCGGTCACCGTCAAAAGAAAGCGTGCCCTCGATAGCGTAGAGGATACAAACCGTAACGGGGTCGGCCATGGTGGCGAGATTGCGGACCCGGATGCCTTCGCCGATATTGTTTGGCACCTGTACATCCGTGACGTAGACCGCGTAATTACCCGAAATGGCGATATTGCGGCCATAAGGTTCCGGCGAAACCCGGAAGGTTTGCCCGGTCGCCAGGTTCTGGCCGTAGACCGGGCCATCGCAATTGCCCGTACAGGCGCTATCGTACTGCTCCCAGATGACATAGTTGCCGTCCAGGTCGAACTGTTTGATAGCCTGGCGGGTCTTGAGGGTAACCACGTTTGAAACGGTCTGGTTGGAGAGGTTTTCCGCCTTGAGGACGTTCCCTTCCAGCCAGACTACCGTCTGCCCATCGGTGCGAGGGCCGGTTTTCAGGGTCGGGGTAGCGGTCAACGCGGTAGCCGGACCCGCCGCCCGGACCGGGCCTACTGCCGCCAGGGCCAGACCCAACATTACGACCACGACCAGGGCCAATTTCAGACCAGCCAGCCAGGTAAACTCACGCTTCACGCTTCCACTCCACTGCAACACGGTTCAACCCACCCTTAAAACATTTAGATTAATTTTCGTTTATCTCACTTATCTCATTCAGCCTTTTCTCAGCCTTACCAATGTATAGAACGAAGAAATCCCCGTCAGGTTGCTATCAGTTTGAAATTAGTTAAACCAGGGCGAATTTTTAAAAGAAAAACCCCTCCGCTACCTGTCCTGGCAGCAGAGGGGCAAAGGTAACAGGCGGCTATTTGCTCTTTGGTCCGCCCTGGTTTATAAAGCCATCCACGATTTTTGGTAGGGCCGAGGTGATTTCGGCGGAATCAGCGGCGCTGACCTTGCCATCTTTGACCAGCGCGGCGACCTGGCTTTGCAGCGAGGTCTGGATGGCCTCGCGCAGGGTTTTCTCGTCAACTTGCTGGGCCTGGGCAATTTGAAGGACGGTCTCGCCCTGGTTAACCCGGTCCTGGAGGGTTTTTACCGGCATATTGAGGACCTGTGAGGCGGCCTGCCAGGTGGCGGCGCTGTTAAAAAGGGTCTTGATGCTCTTATCAACCGGGTTAGACGAAGCATTGATAAAACCGTCTACAAAAGAGTCCAGGGTTTTGGTCGCGTCGTCGGCCTGGGCCTGGGTTATCTTCCCGCCCTTGACGGCGTCATCAAGCTGGGATTTAAAGTCTGCCAGGAGGGCGGTTTTTATGGTTTGCGGGTCAACATTAGCCGCAACTATCAGGTCGTGTAGCGATTGGCCGTCCTCCAATCTGGCAGTAAGTTCAGCCGGAGTGAGTTTGAGCAAGGGTGCGATGGCGGGCAGGGCATTCATAAACAAGACTTTGGGGTTGGTCACCGGGTTATCGGTGACATCCCGGCCTTTGGCCCCGGCCTTGTCGGGTACGATGACAGGCAGCAGGCTGCCCGGCCCCTGCGCTGAAAGGCCCTGCAACTTGGCCGCTGCGTTCGGGTCGAGCTTGCCATCCTTGACCATCTGGGCGGTGGTATCGCCAAGGGCCGAGGCAAAGGCCGCGTTCAGGGCTGCCTCGCTCACGCCCAGTTTGGCGGCAAAGTTCTTATTGAAAAGGGCCTGGTAGGGGTCGTCGTTGGCAGGGTCGGGCGCGGCTTTCCCCTGGTCGTTCGGCGCGGTGGTGGCTTCAACGGTAGGGTTGGCCGGTCCGGTTTTGGAGGGCGCCGGGGTAGAGGTCGCCTGGGCTGCCGGGGCCGCCTGGGCTGGCGGTTGGGCCGGGGTAAGGGTAAAGGCGAAGGTCGCCGCCACCAGGAGCAGGCAGACCACACCAATGGCGAGACGCGCCACGAATTTACCTGATTTGAACATAACAGGTTTATCCTTTCTTATAGCTACAAACAATTACTTTGCCGGGGTTGGGGTCAATTTCCCGATAAGTGGGGCCGCTTTTGCCTCCAGGAAATCATCAAGAAAAGTGCTTGAAAGTTTGTATAGCTGGTCGGCCTGGTCCTGGGAAAGTTGACCGCTACTTTTTTCAGCCTCAATTTGAACCTGGAAACTGGCAAGCAGCACCTTCTTGACCTGGTTCAGATCCAGGCCATTCCGCTTGGCAATTTCGGCCATGGACATGCCGCCCTGGAGTTGTTTATCGAGCGCAGAGGCGTCCAGGGAAAAGTCTCTGGCGAGGTCGACCAGGGCGTTGGGCAGGAGCCTTTTCGGGTTGAGCAAGTCGCTAACCGTATCAACCGCGTTCGCCGTGGCGGTCGGCGCTACCGTGGGCGAGGGAGCCAGGGTCGCCGGGACAGTAGGGCGCGAGGCCGGGTTCACCCCGGCGGTCGGCGTGAAACCGGGCGACCGGACAGCCACCAGGCTCAAAACCAGCAGACCCACCACCAGCACAATCGTGGCGGCCATCCCGGCCAGGGCCACAAAGCGCGGCCAGGCTATCTCGCGAGGGGGCGGACCGGCCAAAGGCTCGTTTACGAAACTACCGGGCCGGTGCAAGTTGTCGTGGTTGCTTTGGACTTGCGGCTCCGTTCCGCGCCCGGGGGGCCAGGTATTTTGCCGGATACGCTGGCGGGTGACCGCGAAGTCGGGACCATCCAGGCGGCTGGCAGCTTGCTCGGCGGCGACCAGTTCGCGGATAAGGCGGACCGTCGCGGGCGGCAGGGCCGGGTCGGGTTGGGCCGCCGGGTCCAGGATGAGGCGGGTAAAAAAAGCCTGGGCCAGTTCTTTTTCGGTTGGCGGGTTAGGGCTACTCATCGGTTCTTTTCTTTCTCAGGGCCGGGCCGCTCGACAGGTCGCTCGGCCAGGGTCGCCCGCAGCCGTTTGACGAGGCGGTGAAAGGCCATCCAGACGGCGGCTTCGCTTTTACCCAGCACCTCGCCCACCTCGCGGGCGGTCAGCTCACCCGCTACCAGCAGGGCCAGGAGTTCGCGCTGGTCGGGTTTTAGGGTTTCGACCAGGGCGGCCAGTTCGGCCCGGTCCTCCTGGCCTATCAGGCGGTCGAGCATTTCCTCGTCCGACCCGTCCAGGAAATTGGCGCCCCCGGTCGTGACCAGGGCTTCCAGCGAGACCTGGGGTTTACGGGCGCGCAGGTGGTTGGCGACGGTGTTATGGGCTATCCTGAACAGCCAGGCCGCCTCGGAACCGCCCCGGTAAGTCAGCATACTGGCCCAGGCCCGCGTGAAGACCTGGCTGGCGAGGTCTTCGGCCTCCTGGGTCTGCCCGACCCGGCGCAGGCAGTAGCGGTAGATGCGCTCGACGTAAGTTTCGTAAAGCACATCGAAGTCGAGCGGCCCCCCTTCAACGGGAGCAGCCTGGTTGGGAGTATCGGGACCGGCTGACTTCCGGCGCTTGAAAAACATGGTTGTTTCAACTTCTCCCGGCGTAACCGGATTGGTCTCGGCTGGGGTCCATTCCAGCGTTCTATTTATAAAGACACCGTAAACGACTGGCCCTAACGCTTTTTGATACCGAATTTCTAAATTTCTTTATAAGATTCCTTTTTGACTCAATAGTAAACCATTCTGTACTTGGTATTTAGTCTGTTAAATAAGAAAATCCGCACCCTTGTCATTCCGTAAGCCGCTCCTCAAAAGATGATGTGCCATTATCGAACGGCGGCTTACGGAATCTCGCGCCGTTGGCGTTGGGTAAAGCCCAAAACTGTCCAATACTCAGGCTAAATCAGACTTCGACCTGAGGCACTTCGGGCCTGGCAAAGTTTTCGGTCTAGGGTTTCGCCACTGGCGCGGAGATTCCTCGGTCGGGTCTGCTCTCCTAACACTGGTTCATCCTACAGCCTTTTACAGAATGACAGTTTGTGACCTTACTTTTGATTACAGACCTTCTTCAAATAAAGTTTACTTAACCCCTATTTTTTGAAAATAAGCCATAAAAAAGAGCCCTCCCAGGCTCGAAAATCGGAAGGGCCCTTTTTCAGGGGCAGGTCTGGCCGGAATTAAGGGGCCAGGCGGTTCAGGTCGCGCGGGAACAGGGTGGTTTCCCGGATGTTGGGCGCTTCGAGCAACCGGGCCAACCAGCGTTCGAGACCAATCGCAAAACCCCCGTGTGGCGGCATCCCATATTTGAAGGCTTCGAGATAGGTCTCAAAAGGGGCCACTTCCAGGTCGCGCCGGGCCAGGGCGGTCAGGTAGTCCTCGTAGCGGTGGAGACGCTGCCCGCCTGTGACCAGTTCGAGACCCCGGAAAAGGAGGTCGAACCCGCGCGAGTAACCGGGCCGGGTCGGGTCGGGATGGGTATAGAAAGGCCGTTTGACCATCGGGTAGCCGACCACAAACAGGAAGTCCGAGTTGTAGGTGCGCCTGGCCCATTCCCCCAAAAAACGTTCGTGGGCCGGGGCCAGGTCAGGCTCGCGCCGGGCGTCCTCGCCGGTCTCCCGCAAGATTAACTCCTGGGCCTCCGTGAAGTGGATTTGCGGTATGGTTTCGGGCACCTGCGGCAGTTTCAGCTTTAGGAGGGCCAGGGCTTCCGGCTCCGTTTCGGCCAGGGTCGCCACCATCCCGGCTAAAACGCCGTTCAACAGCCGCATGACGGTGGTATGGTCCTCGATAAAGCCCATTTCAGCGTCGAGCGAGACATACTCGTTGATGTGACGGGTGGTGTCGTGGGGTTCGGCCCGGAAGACCGGCCCGACCTCAAAGACCCGCTCGAAGATACCGACCATGGTCTGTTTGTAGAACTGGGGGCTCTGGGCGAGATAAGCCGGGCCGCCAAAATAGTCGAGCTTGAAGACGTTCGCGCCCCCCTCGGTAGCCGAGGCGACAATCTTGGGGGTCTGGATTTCGACAAAATCCTGCGAACGCAAGGCCGCCCTGAACCCTTCCATGGTGGCGGAAGAGAGCCTGAAAATCGCCCGCTGGCGGGGATGCCGCAGGGTCAGCGGGGCGTGGTCGAGGATGGTCGGCAGTTGCCCGGTCAGGGTTGGCCTGAACAGGTCGAACGGAGGCGGCGCGGCGCTTTCGGAAAGGACTTCGATAGAAGGAGAGTGAATTTCGACACCGCGTGGGGCCTGAGGTTCGGCCACGACCAGCCCTTCAACCGACAGGACCGATTCGTGGGGGAGTTTCGCCAGTTCGGCGGCGAGGGCCGGTTCTTCGATAACCACCTGGGCGAGACCCTGGGCATCGCGAAGAACGAGGAAGGTTACCTGGCTGAGTGGACGGAGACGGTGCAGCCACCCGGCCAGTTTGACCCTCTGTCCGGTGTGTTCGCCAAGCTGGGTAGTCCAGATTCGTTGTAAATGCATTTGTGACACCTCATCACGAGAAAACCAGAAAACAAAAAACCCCCGCCGCTTATGCGGACGAGGGGGGCGCTCGTGGTGCCACCGCATTTTGTCAGGTGGTGTTATATGAATGGCCGAAAAATGCTTTTAGCCGGACCTGACCTTGCATGGCCCGGTAACGGGGGCGGACCGTCCGGGTTTGGGTTGTGGCCTGGGCCAAACCGTTCTTCCCGGCGCTCTGGAGGGTCTTCACAGGTTCCGAAGGTCACCTTCCCAGCCCGGATTCTTTAACAATCCGAGGTGACTCTCTGTACTCCGGGACCGCCTGTTACTCGGCTCCATCATCGCTTTCATCACCAGTGTAAACCGGCGCGGTAGCGGCGTCAACCGTCTTTTGGCCTATTTAGCTAAGTGTTTAGTTTTTAGTGTTCAGTGTTTTGAAGTCAGAGGGCAGAAGGCAGTAATTAATTTTGGCACACCCTTTGGGGCTTATGCAAACCATCCAAAGGGTGTGTAAAATTCCCTGCTTTGTATTACCGGGCTAACTTTTGAACCACTCGACAATGCAGACCGGGCTACCCGTTTGGATGACCTGGCCGGTCGGGGAGAGGTGACCGGTGGCGTGGTCAACCGCGAAAATGGTGATGTTGTCGCTGTTCTGGTTGGCGGCGTAGACCGATTGGCCGCTCTTATTGAGCAGGAAGAAGCGCGGCACTTTGCCCCCCGACGAAATCCACTGGACCGGCGAGAGATAGCCGCTGCCCTCGTCAATGGCGTAAACCACGATGCTGTCGTGGCCCCGGTTGGAGCCGTAGACGTAGCGCCCGGAGGGGTCAATCATGATTTCGGCGGTAGTGTTTTCGCCGTCGAAGTCGCCCGGCAGAGTGCTGATGGTCTGAAGGTGGGTCAGGACCGGCCCGGCGCTGTTGTAGACAAAGACCATAACGGTCGAGCCGAGTTCGTTTATCAGGTAGGCGTAGTTACCTTCAGGGTGAAAGACCAGGTGGCGCGGGCCGGAACCGGACTCGACGGTCACGAAAGGCGTTTTGGCCGGGGTTAGCTGGCCGGAGGCGGCGTCAAACTCGAAAATGAATATCCGGTCGAACCCTTTGTCGGGGACAATCACGTAGCGCCCGGAAGGGTCGAAAATGATGTCGTGGGGGTGGGACTGGTTCTGCTCTTTGGGGTCGGGGCCAATGGGGCCTTCCAGGGTGATAAGCTGGCTGATGGGGCCAAGTTTGCCGCCTTCCAAAAGCGGCAGGACCGCCACGGTGCCGCCCTGGTAGTTTGCCACGATGACAAAGCGTTCCGAGGGGTCGAGGCTGAGCGCGGCGGGCAGGGTGCCTTTCGTTGACTCGGTGTTCAAGTAGGTTAAGAGCCCGGTCGCCGGGTCAATCGCGAAAGCGCTAATTTGCTGGGTGCTTTCGTGGACCGCGTAGACCACGTTGTTTCGGCCATAAGTCAGGAAGGAGGGGTCTACCTGGTCTTTCAGGACCTGGACTTCGTTCCACTCCCCGTTTACCGGTTCAATCTGAAAAACCGACAGCCCTTCGCCGTGACCGCCCAGCGGCCCGCGGGTATAAGACCCGACATACGCGAAACTGCTTTGAGGCTGTGTAGGTGCGTATTTTATTTCGTCCATTTCAACTTTCTCTTTTTCTTTTTGTCTTGTGTTGTCCTGCTCTTAGCGTTTCCAGAAACAAACTGCGGTACAACCGGATAGCTCTAACCTGCCCAATTTACCCCAGCGAGGTCAGACTGAGATAATCCTTTTCGGTCGGGCTGCTCCGAATGTATTTATCCAGGTATTCTTCAAAACCTT
Organism: Chloroflexi bacterium 54-19; assembly: GCA_001898225.1. Taxonomy (GTDB): domain Bacteria; phylum Chloroflexota; class Chloroflexia; order Chloroheliales; family Chloroheliaceae; genus 54-19. Next base: position 209,311 of record MKTJ01000044.1, on the reverse strand, counting down.
TTTCGGTCGCGGCCAGCCGCAAATATTCTTGCAGGTGGTCGGTGTCGTACTGGTAGAAACGGTGGCTGGAAGTGGGGTGACAGCTAAACCGGGCCGCCACTACCGCGTCTACATAGAACGACGGGACGGTCACTTGCAGCGGGTTGGCGGTTAGCTGGCTGTTAGAAACGACCTGCTCGACCTGCAAGACGACGCTCTGGGAAGCCATGATAATCTCGCGGTCGAGGAAAGCGGCCCCTTTATAGGTGGCGTTACCGAAGCGGTCGGCCTGGGAAGCGTAGACGAGGGCGACCTGGGGCCGGAGGGCCGGGGTCGCCAGGACGGTCCGCCCGGTAAAGGGGTCGGTCACGGGCTGGTAAAAGGCCGGGTTGGCCCTGGGCAAACCGGTCAGGGCCACGCCGGGCGGCAAGGCGGCGAATGGCTGGTTGCTGACCCCCGCCCTGAGGGCCAGGACCAGGGTCATTTCGTCCACTTCCAGCACCCGCAAGCGGCCTTCCTGGGCAAAGCGGCGGTAGGCCGGGGCTAACCCCAGGTGTTCGAACCCGACATACGAGGTGACGATTTCTTCGACCAACCCGGCCCCGATTAGAAGGTCGGCGTTGATGCACCCGGCGGGGCTGGTAATCAGCCGCCGGATATGTTTTTGCTGCCGGACCAGTTCCCGGACCAGGCCCATGGGGTTGTGGTGCATGTGCATGCCGCCAAGCGCCAGGCTGGCGACGCCGTCCGGTACGAAGCGTTCAATCGCTTCGGCCAGTTCGAGCCGTTTGTTCGGGCGAGGGCTGCCGGCGTCTTCATCGGGTGGAGGTGGGGGCATTTCGATCTGGGGCGGGGGCGCAATCCGCACCTCGATAGGCAAGAAATCCCGTTCGGTGATAGGCTTGGTCGGTTTTATTCCGGGCAGGTCTTCGGGCTTATCTGACATTGAGGCTAATAATCCTTCCGGCTAAATTTTGAGCTTTTTCCAAAAGCCAGCGAAAAGGATAGCACAACCGGCCCGGTTTTCACAAGCCATTTTCTGCTTCATTAGCTGCCCTGGCGGGCGTAAGCCTGGACGAGCCGGGCCGCCACGTTGGGCGGGACGAGGTCCGCGATTGATTCGCCGCCCTCGGCTAGTTCTTTAATCTGGGTGCTGCTGATAAAACCGACGCCGGGCGAGGTCGGGATACAGACCGTTTCCACGCCGGGGTTAAGGACGCGGTTGTTCTGGGCTAACTGTAACTCGTACTCGAAGTCGCCGACCAGCCGCAAGCCCCGCACCATCACTTTCGCCCCGAGTTGACGGGCAAAGTCTACAGTCAGGCCGGTGTAGCTCTCGACCCGGATGTTGGGGTACTCGCGGACGGCCTCCTCAATCATCTCGACCCGCTCCTCGTTGGAAAAAAGGCGGCGGCCCTTGCTGTTGGAGTAGACCGGGGCAATGATAAGCTGGTCAAAGAGCCGGGCGGCCCGGCTGGCAATATCGAGGTGACCATTGGTAAAGGGGTCAAAACTGCCGGGATAGAGCGCAATTACCATAGTTAGCTTTCTGGTTTTATCTTATTCTTCTTCTTAAATAATCCTCTCTTTTAAGAATAAGAGAGGTTGCGACGGTGTAACCGTATGATAGCACCATCCGGCGTTTTCCCAAAACAAAACCGAAAGAACAAATTTGTCATTCCGTGACCCGCAGAACCCAGAAAGACTGATACTGAATTTTGGGCGGGTCACACACCCGAAGGTCGCACCTGCGGGCGTCTCCGGTCTGTTGGACAATATCACAGAAGATTTAGCCAGTTTCAACGAGCCTCAGGTCGCCACCTGAGGTTGTCAGGTCGAAACCTGATTCAGCCTGAGATGCGGGAAAGTCGCAGCCTGTTCGGTAAGCCAACGGCGCGGAGATTCCGTAAGCCGCCGTTCGATAATTGCATGTCGCCTTTCTAGAAGCGGCTTACGGAATGACAAGGGATGGATTAGCTCTAATGTATTGAAACTCCGGTTTAGTGGCAGTTGATGTAACCACGTACCTTTATGCTTGATGAATCTTCCCTGACGCCCGGCGTGAAGTCACAAATGGAAGATATTAATTTTTGAGCTGCTCGACCAGGGCATTGCCGTCTATAAAACCCCAGTGTTCGACGATTTTGCCGTCTTTTACCCGGAACTCGCGGTAGCCCCTGGTCTCGGCGGCTTTCCCGGCAGAGAGGACGCCCCGGAATTCGCCCCGCTGCACGACCTTAAAAGTAAGTCGGATTATCGAGCGGTCCCCTTCCGTCACCTGGTCCTCGATAACGGTCTGATGGTCGAAAGTGGCGGTGGTCTGGGCGAGCCACTGCTGCATGGCCGGGCGGCCCTCCAGGGAAGTGTGATTGTCATGATCCACAAAATCGGCGGATAGATAGCGTTCGGCGGCGGCGGGGTCGTGGGCGTTCCAGAACTCCTCGATAAAACTTTTTACCAGGAAAGCGGTTTCTTCAGTGGACATTTTCTTATTCTCCTTTATTATTATGAGTGGTAATTTTTACCCGAAAAGTCTATAATAGTCAACGTGATTGACTACTTTGGAATTATAATACCTACCGGCTGATTAGTCAAGGACCTTGACTAAATTTGTGGGAACTAAAAAAAAATTATATCGGAGAGGGGAAACAGGGTGGGAGAAGAAAACCTGGGAGGTTACGAACTATTTGTGCTGATGGGGTTGGGCTTTCGCAACTTTATTGATGATTTGCAGTCCCGCCTCACCGAGTCCGGGTTCGAGGATGTCCGGCCCGGTCACGGCTTTGCGTTCCAGTTACTCTCGTTCAAAAATGCCAGCGTCAACGAACTGGCCGAACACCTGGGCGTAACCAAACAGGCCGCCAGCCAGATGGTCGAATACCTGGAAGGGCACGGCTACGTGGTCAGCCAGCCCGACCCCAAGGACCGCCGCATCAAAGTGGTGGCCCTCACCGCCAGGGGATGGGCCTGTATCCAGAAGACCGAGGAAATTCTCAGCGCCCAGGAGGAGAAACTGGCCGGGGAACTGGGCGAAGCCAGCATGACCGAGTTGCGCGGCCTCTTGCGCCGGGTGGTCTACCGCCAGCAGGGCGAGAAATCGCTCCGGTTGCGTCCTATCTGGTAGTTGCAGAAGCGGAAAGCGCTTTTCTGTGTGATTTTGGTCGCTGTCCTAGCCAAAAGGGATGCTATCATTAAATGTCTGACCGGGTTAATATAGACGGGTAACACCTTAAACAAATCGGACCCCTTTTCAGAACCTTTTTTCAATCTACCCGTTTATATTTTGCCGATTCAGACAACTTTCCGCCCTGCGGAAGACCATACCTAGCCCCCGGAGGGGAAAATGCGACATACCCGAACCTTCAAGCACTACCCGACATTTGCCTTGATTCTCGTTTTAAGCAGTATGTTAGTTTTACTGGGGGCCTGCGCCGAAAGAGTCACGCCCACGCCCGCCGCCGCTGGCACGACCGGCCCGGCGGCAACCCTGGCTCTGACGGTCGCGACAAAAACCACCCCCACCCAGGGGGCCTCTATCGTCCAGGTTGCCGTGTCAGCTATTCCGACCCAGACAACCAGAGTTTTGCCAACCGCGACCAGCGTCCCGCCTTCACCAACGGCCAAACCTGTCCCGACCGCGACCCCAATGCCCGCCACGGCGACGGCAACCGTGAAAGCTACGGTCGCCCCGACCGCGACTGTCATCCCGCCGACCTCAACCGCTCCAAAGACGGTGGTACCGACCCCTGGGCTGGCCGATTCGAAGGCGGACGGAGTGGGTGTTTCTATCCTGGCGGTTAACGGCGGCACTCTCGGCAAAAACGCCAGCGTGACCATCCAGACCTCGCCCCTGGTCGAGTGCCGGATTGTTTACAGGGTGCCGAGCGGCACGACAAGCACCGCGAAGGGGTTGGAAAACCGGACCTCCGACGAGAATGGCCGGATAACCTGGACCTGGTTAATCGGGCAGAACACCAAACCCGGCAAGGGAAGTGTGAGCGTGACCTGCGGCGACTCGACCGAGACCGCCCCGATAACCATCGGGTAGGTCTTGGGCCAGTACCAATAATTAGAGACCTGGGAAAGATTTCCCGTTATATATAAAACAAATTATTTAAAAATAAGGAGAAACACTTAATGTTTTCCCCGCTTTATACTAAAACTGCGCGCCTGGACCGGCTCAAGCAGGTGGTTGGCTTGTTGCTTTTACCACTCCTGCTGGGGCTGGTCCTGCAACCTTTTGGAACCGCTCACGCCGAGTCCGGACCTTCAATTGAACTGGCAACTACCGCCGGGCCGACCGGCGACTATATTCACATTACCGGCTATAACCTGCATATCTGTGGCGATACGGGCGAATGCCAGGTAGCCGTCAAGGTCGGCAACTTTTACATGCTAATCGGCAGCGGCTATTCCCCCGCCACCGGGCAATTCGGTTTCACCGGGCCGCTCCCCCGCGCCGGGGACTTCTTCATCGGGACGGCCTCGAAAGAGATGGAGGTGCCGACCGGCCCAATCACGATTGTGGTCGGCGACCTCAACGGCGAAACGGTCTCGGCCACCTACACCGTGACCGACAACAGCGAAGGGCCTTTTTCCAGCACGACCGCCTTTGAAGCGATTGGCTTTCGCTGGCTGCATACCGACTCGCTGGTAGCCGATGGGACGGTCAAACGGAGCTGGCTGTGGGGACCGAAGACCTTCTGGACCGGCTTCGAACCCTACGCGGATTCGCCGGACGGCTGGCGGTTGGTTTCCTACTACGACAAGGCCCGCATGGAGGTCAACGATTACTCGGCGGAGAGCGTGAACAACCCCTACTATGTCTCGAACGGTCTGCTGGTCAAAGAGATGGTCACCAGCCAGTTGCAACTCGGCGACAACACTTTCGAGGCTCATAACGGCGATGGCCCGGTCCTCCCGGCGGGCGACCTGACGGAGGCGAACACGACCCCGCCTTTTGCGGTTTATGCCCAGGTGCTTGACCGCAACGATAACTCGAACGGCTCGACGGTCAACCAGTACCTTTTCCGCACGGGCGAGGTCGAAGAGATGACGACTTTTAACAAGTACGGGGTCACGACCGGACACAGGGTCGCGGAGACCGGCCACTATATCGCCAGTCCCTTCTGGAACTACCTCAACCAGAGCGGCCCGGTGGTGGACCTCTACGGCCAGGAATATTTGACCCACAACGCCCGGCTGTTCGACCCGCTCTTTTCCGCGACCGGGTTGCCCATCACCGAGCCCTACTGGACCACGACCCTGGTCGGCGGGGTCAGCAAAGACGTGCTGGTCCAACTGTTCGAGCGGCGGGTACTGACCTATACCCCTTCCAACTCGGCGGGTTTCCAGGTGGAAATGGGCAATGTCGGGCTGCAATATTTCCTCTGGCGGAACAGCGCCAATTAAATCCGGTTTAGCCTGTCCATAGAAACCAAGCAAAAAGCGTGTCCCAAATTACCGGACACGCTTTTTTCATTATTTGAATAACAAAACCTTCCAAAAATGTTATACTCGTAAATGTAGTTAAAGCGGCAGCACTTCCTTGAAGAATTAATCAAATCCCAAATATCTCGAAGCTAAATTACCTGCGGCAAGAAAGGTGTGTTATTGTGGACCTCACCAAACCGGCCAAGACCCTGGCAATCCTGGGCGGCTCTTTTTTGTTAGTACTACCCCTGCTGGGCTTCCTTTTTGAGTCGCTCTTGCTGGCAACTTACGAATTCGGCAACATTTCTTATAAAGTCAGCCCAACCTATTACTGGCTCATCTTTATCCTGAATTACATTTTTGGCTTTGTGGCCCTGGAAATTGCTCTTACAGGCCCAACTATCACCCGCAACAAAGGGGTCTATTTCCTGGTTTTCGGCACCCTGACCACCGCTATCAACCTGGCCCATGGCGCGATGCTGGCCGGGATACTCCTCATGATAGCCGGGTTACTGGTTCTGCTGGCCTACGCCGATACAAAAAGGGATGACTCGTATTAAACCACCGGGAAGGCGGTAAACCACGAGTCATCCCATCTTAAAATTTAATTATTGCCCAACGGACCGGAGATTCTGATGTAGAGCATCAGAATAACAAAAGCGTAATTGGGGTTAGACCGCCATTTCCTCGATATTGGGCCGGTCGTAGAAGCGGCCTGATTCGAAGGCGGCCAGTAGCTGCCCGACCAGACCTTTGACATCACTTCCCTGGCCGATAATCAGGCCGAGACTGCGATTGTCCGGCGCTTTTTTAGCCGATTCGGGCTCGGTGATGCCTTCCAGGGTAATCGCCTTTTTCACCAGGTCCGCCCCTTCGTCCACCGTCACCACCGGCTTGGCGTGCTTGTAAGCCTCGGCGATAAAGTAGCGGATTGGCCCCTGGTTCCTTAGCGCCTCGGCGTTCTTCCCGCCGGGGATAAATACCGCGTCGTACATCACCGAGCCGCTGGTGGTAAAAGTCTTATCCACCGCGACCGCCGTACCGTCCGCGCCTTTCACCTGTCCCAGGTGGCTGGCAAGGACTTCGGCTTTGGCCCCGGCAGCAACCAGGGCTTCCTTGAAGGCCGTAACCTGCTCGGCGGGAACGCCATCCGTTACCAGCACGGCCACCTTGCGGGTCTTGACATTATCGACCGGGAATTTCGGTTTTTCGACCAGGCTCAGCCCGGAAGCGCGCTGCAACCCGCCGGAAGCGGTCGTTTCGGAAACCGCCTTCGAGAAATCGGCCAGGGCCGGGGCGACGCCTGTCCCATCGGCGGGAGTAACCTTGCCATCCTTGACAACCTCGCCCAGGGCGGCGGCTACCTGGCTTGCCAGCACCTCGTTGATGCGGGCCAGGTGTTCCAGCATCCGCACCCGCACTTCCCTGGTCTCAACTTTCCCCAGTTCGAATTGAAGGGCCGAGGAGATGTGCTTCTTTTCCGGCACCGACATGCTGTTCCAGAACAGGCGAGCCTGGCCGTAGTGGTCGGCAAAGCTGATGCTGCGTTCGCGAATCTTGCTGCCCTCAACCCGTTCGAGATAGCTGCCAAAACCGCCCGCCGGGATGGGCACTTCCGTCGGGGAGTGGCCGTCGAGACTGGCCGGGTGATAGGAGACGCGCCCTTTGTTGACGTTCATCTGGTGATAACCGTCGCGCTGGTTGTTGTTAACATCCACAACCGGGCGGTTAATCGGTATCTGGGCGAAGTTTGGACCGCCCAACCGGATTAGCTGGGTATCGTGATACGAGAAGTTGCGGCCCTGTAAAAGCGGGTCGTTACTGAAGTCGATACCGGGGACAATGTTGCCGGTATGGAAAGCGACCTGCTCCGTTTCGGCAAAGAAATTGTCGGGGTTGCGGTTCAGGGTCATCTTGCCCACGATTTTAACCGGGACCAGGTCTTCGGGGATGATTTTGGTCGCGTCGAGCAAATCAAAATCGTACTTCTCCTCATCTTCTTCCGGTATAAGTTGCAAGCCAAGTTCCCATTCGGCGTAGTCTCCGCCTTCGATGGCCTCCCAGAGGTCGCGGCGGTGGAAATCGGGGTCTTTCCCGGCCAGTTTGACCGCTTCATCCCAGACCAGGCTGTGGATACCCAGCACCGGCTTCCAGTGGAATTTTACAAAATGGACCTTGCCCTGGGCATTTATCAGCCGGAAGGTGTGGACGCCGAACCCTTCCATCATGCGGAAGCTGCGCGGAATAGCCCGGTCGGACATCACCCACATCAACATGTGCATGGATTCGGGGGTCAGCGAGATAAAGTCGTAAAAAGTATCGTGGGCCGAGGAAGCCTGCGGAATTTCGTGGTGCGGCTCCGGCTTGACCGAGTGAATCAGGTCCGGGAACTTGATAGCGTCCTGGATAAAAAAGACCGGCATATTGTTGCCGACCAGGTCGAAATTGCCTTCTTCGGTGTAAAACTTGGTGGCAAAACCTCGCACGTCGCGGGCGGTATCCGCCGAGCCACGCGACCCCGCCACGGTCGAGAACCGGACGAACACCGGGGTCTCTACCGAGGGGTCTTGCAGGAATTTGGCAGTAGTGTAGTCGGCCAGCGACTCGTAGACCTTGAAAACGCCGTGCGCCCCGGCGCCGCGCGCGTGGACGACCCGTTCGGGGATACGTTCGTGGTCAAAATGGGTAATCTTCTCCCGCAGGATAAAATCCTCAAGCAGGGTCGGCCCGCGCGAGCCAACCTTGAGGGAATTCTTGTCGTCGCTGACCTTAACGCCCTGGTTGGTGGTCATTTCGGGTTTAGGCTCGACCCGGTTCGCCTCCAAATCCTGGTCTTTGCTCGACTTATTCGTTTTCTGCGAATCACTCATGTAATCCTATCTCCTGTCTATCAGGTCTGGCGGCCCTTAACACCGCGCAACCTGTGCTTTTACAGCTTCCCATCATTTCATTACTAAACCCGTTTTGCGGGGTAAAGGCAAATACAAAATTTCCATAACTTAAGTGGCAAACGAAAAATTAGTTACGCACTAACTATAGCAATTTCCAGGCCCCTGGAACATTTATTCGGGGTTTATTCAGTGAAAATCGGGTTGCTTCCTGAAGCTAAACCAGGTTGGGGTCGGATTGAAACTTTGAAATCCTAAAAGGGCGAAATATAAGAGGCTGGTCCTGTTACCGGGCCAGCCTTGCTGTTGAAACCGAATCGGAAATTAGTCTAAAGCTAAATCGCCATTTGAAAGAGCTTGCGGGCTTCGTTACCGACCAGGCCGAGCATAATCACACCGCCGGGGTGCAGTTCAAAACGGGCGCGCTCGAACCACTGGATAGACTGGCACTCCGGGAAACCTTTCTCGCCGGAAATCGCCTCGCTGACGGGCCGCCCGAACACCGATAACCCACCGTGGTCGCGCCAGAAGGAGGCGAACGGCTCATTCACCGCGAAACCCGTCACGGGGTCCTGGAACGAACTCGCTGCCAGGTCGCTCATCAGCCGCGCCCAGGGAAAGCCTGCCCCCGGACAGTTCGCCCGCTGCCTGGCGGTCACCTGGTAATGCCCGACGATGTGCTGGCGGTCGGCCTTGATACCAACCGTCGCAATCAAAAAGCGGTGCAGGGCCAGGGTCGCCCGGTACTGGGCTTCCGGCATGGTGTCGTTGCTGTCGCCTTCATGCTCGATTGAAATGGTCCGCCTGTTCGGGTTTATCTTCCGGCTGACACACTCCGCCAGCCAGGGCAGGCTGAGGTCGGGCTGCTCCAAGATACCGTTAGCCCAGGCCGTGTTGCGCAAATCCACAAACTGCCAGACCCGGCCATCCTTGCCCACCCCGAAATGGGCGCTGACCTCGCTTTTAGGTTTGGCGAACCAGTTCGCGCAACTTTCCAGGGTCGCCCGTGTGCCGTCCGCCCCTTTCGACATGCAGTGGTCCACAATCGCCACGGCGCTCTCGCCATCTCGCCCGGCCCAGAAATTCTGGCCGTTCGTCCCTTTCCAGACAATTTTCAAATCTGCATCTGCCTGGCTCATTTTTAACCCCTTTCTTACTCATTACCCTAATCTCAAAACCCTATTCGCCGCCCGTGCCGGTAGCCCTGCGCGGACGCCAGTCCTGCTCATCCAGCACCGCCACCAGGGCCGCGCTCATCACCAGGTCGTCGTGCAGGTTCGGGTCGGGCACGCTCCACCGCAAAACCTGGCCCGGTCCCGGTCTGACCTCGTACTCGACCGCCGCCAGTTGCCGCCACCACCAGGCCGTGTCCGCCGCGCCATCGTCGGCGTAATCCTTGAAACGCCCGCTGTCAATCACCCCGCAAAAGTTCCAGCCCAGTTCGCTCTTGGAAAAACTGCTAAAGACGAACGGGATAACCCGGCGCGGCAGGGCTTTATCGAGAAAAGAGGCCACCGCCGCCCCGACCCCGGTCGCGTCCACCACCACCCAGCGGGCCTGCCAGGTCTCCTGGGCCAGCCCGACCAAACGCCCATAGAGGGCCGGGTGTTTCACGCCGGTCCAGACATAGCGCTGGACCACCCGGTAGGTCGGCTGGACCGTCAAACCCCGGCGCCGGGGCGGCTCGACCTCGACCACCGTCACG
>MKTJ01000044.1:182492-199261 GCA_001898225.1 Chloroflexi bacterium 54-19 | reverse complement strand
TCCAGGGTTTCGGATTCCCCCGCCACATCCACCAGCAAGGCGTAAAGCTTGCCCGGCGTCCCGGCCTGCTGGCGTGGGTGGGTTCCCACCATCAGGGCACGGCGTTCCGGCCCGAAAAGACCGCCGTTACCGTCCAACTCTTTTAGAAAATACTCGGTCTGGATAAAGGGGTGGCTCTCGCCGAACTGCGCAATCCTGGTTTTGACCCGCTTGCCGTAATTCGGGACATAGCGGGCTACCTCCTGCCAGCCCACCAGGAAAAGCCGTTTATGGCCGTCCTGGTTTTCGAGGTCGCGCAGGTGGCGCATCTGCCGGGCCAACAGGGTCGAAGCCGTCCAGACCGTCCCCAGGAAAAGGGTCGTCGCGTTCGTGCTGGAAGCCATAGGGTCGAAGACCGCATCCCAGCGCTCTGGCAAAATATCCTGGGTTTCGTTCGCCACCAGCAGCAGAGAAGCCGTTTCGCCGTGAGCGTTGCTGGTGGGGGCCGCGCTCAAAAAGCGGGCTTCGGCCTTGCCAAGCCCCACGACGTACCCTTCGCGGGTCCGCACAAATCCCCGGTTCAGGGGATTGTTCATCCGGTCGAGCAGACGGCTCTTGCTGATAGTGACCTGGCGGGCCGTGGGCGCGGCCATCACAATCTGGCCGCCTCGCAACTGGAACAGGTTCAACAGGTAAGCCAGCAGTTGCGCGGTCATCTCGTCCTTCCCGGCCTGGCGGCTGAAGACAATCGCGAACTGGTTTGGGCCCCGGTAGTCCTTTTCCGAAAAATTGCGCCGGACCGCCCTGGCAATCGCGCGGGCGGGGTCTAGTTGGTAAGGCCGCAAAACGGTCCTGGGCCAGAGCAGGGTCGAAAAATCGGCTATGTCCCGCAAGGCCCGCCGCAACCCCGCCTCGATACCGGCATTTGGTCGGTTTGCCATCGTGTTAACCCCCGCTGTTGGATAAACCCTCGACCAGCGCCCCCGAAAGTTTCACCGGAGGCTCTACCCCGCCTTTGGAGGGGCCTGTGTTTTGAGAAAGACCCAGTTTCTGGTGTTCCTGGACAATCCGGTCGTTTTCCAGTTCGGGCTGCTCGTCACCCAGGCCGCGCCGGGCCGTTTCCAGGCTGTGAATGTTGGCCGCCACCAGCCCTACCTCCTGCGTCACCAGCCCGGCCCGGTCCTTTGGCAGTACGTCCGCCCAGGTAAACCGGCTCCGCAGCACCGGCAGTCCGGCCAGCGCCAGCATCATCCGGTTGCGCAAATCGAGGGCTTCGTCCCAGATACGCCTTTTGCGGGCCACCCGCTGCACCACCGGGTACAACAACTGCTCAAGGGCTACCCCGCTCGACCCCGAAACCGCCTGGTCCCGCCCGAAACCCGCCGCCGGTAGTTCGCTCAGGTCGTGCATCATCCGGTAGAGCAAGTTGATATAGTCAAGGTGCAACTGGACCCCACCGTCCTTCAAAAGCTCCAGGAGCGAGGCCCGGCTTCCCTCCGGCAAGGTCCAGATAGCTCCCGGCCCCACCCGCAGACCCTCGGCGCTGTCCACGTTCTCAAGGACCAGCACCGGGTTCCCGCTCATCTGCAACAACTGCGACAGGATGGACACCCGCACGTTAAACTCGCTGTTAAGGGTGAGAATGTCCTCCAAATCCGAAAGACCCCAGAACTGGCGAGGCCGCGAGAGGTTTGGCACAATCACATAGGGGATAAAACCGTAGGGGTTCGGCTCTCTTTTAACCGGCTTCCCACTCACTTTTACCAAAACTTCCCGGTCAGTCCAGCGTTCCTCCACCCGGTAACTGTTTTCGAGTTTGAAGTTAGGCGGCAACTCGCAGTTGCAGCTCCCCGGCCCGTAAAGCTCGACAATCTGCTCCCCGCTCAGCCGGGTTGTTTCACTGACCCAGGTCAGACGCCGCATATCGTCGTGCTGCCAGCCCGCCGAAAGGCCCATTACGTCCACCGAACGCACCACCACCCGCTGGCTGCGGGGTGCTGGTCCAGGCTGGCGGGCCACCTGCAAAGGTTTCGCCACCGTGGAAAAGTCGCCCGTTTGAAGGGTCACCTTGAAAGCGCAATCCCCCAGGACCGCCGCATCCACCGCCGCGTCGTAGTCAATCAGGGCCAGGCTGTTATCGTCCCACATCGCGGCCAGCCGTTCCTGGACCTCCAGCGCCGCCTCGTCCCCGCCCGCCGCCGTGAGTTCCGGCACCAGTTCGAATTTGACCGGACGGCCCATCAGGTAAGACGCTCCCTTGTGGACGAACTCGCGGGCGTAATTGACGGTCAGGCGGCGTTCGCCCGGTCGCCGCTTTTCGAGCCACTGGTTGCCGTTATAAAAATCGAGATAACTCTTATAGCGGCTGAACCGGGCCGCGTCCGTGTCGTACAAAGGCATCTCGGCCAATGTCACCGGGGGCATCAACAAACTATCGCTTCCGTACATTTCTTCCTACCTTTTTAGCAGTCAGTGGTCAGTAGTCAGTGGTCAGTTCTATTTTCTAGTAACTAATTCCCTTTTTTTCTAAAAACTAACCACTAAACACTAAAAACCGATTTTTAACGTTTTAATTTCCCGGCCAGACTTCTTCAAGCCGGAGAGCGCCCTGCCAGCCGGGAGAAACCGCCGGGAGGACGCCCGGCGCTACCCGCTTCAGGTCAAACCCGGTCACTTTCACGAGGTAAAGCTGGCCGTCAAGGTCGTAAAAGTTGACGCTCTGGCCGTCTTTCGCCATCTTGCTTATCCGGCCAATCTTGTAAGCCGCGTCACCGGGGTCAACCGTCCCATCAAGCTCGAACTGGGGGTCTTGCAAATTGACCTCCAACTCCCAGGCCCGGCCCGTCTGCGGCTGAATTTCGACCACGTCATAATCGAGCCAGACCCGCCGCAAAAGCGGCATCGTCAGCCCGCCCCAGGTCACCCGGATAAGCCAGCCGCTATCCGGCACCGGCCCAAAGGGGAGTACCAGGCCGGTGGGCGGCGCGGCGGGGTACATCAAGCCCGGCGTGTAAAGGTCCGACCCTACCGGCAACTCCACCCGGTTCCCGTAAAACCAGAACAGGTTCAAACTTAAAGCCCCGGTAGTCGGCTCGACCAGGGTCGTCCAGGTGACCCCCGAATTGTTGCTCGTTTCGATGGCGAGGCTAAAAGCCCCCAGCGTGGGCGCGTCCGGCGGTATACTCGGCCACCAGCTACCCCCATCTATCAGCGACCACTCCACCCCGACCCGCCGCAGATTGACCGCCAGGACTTTCCCGTTGGTCGCCCCGGCCAGTTGGGCCAGGTCTTCCGGCGTGACCAGGGGCAGGGTCACTTTGCCCGTCACCGCCGCCCGGCTCACCCCGAAATTGTCCGCCCGCCACCCTACCGGCGAGACCGGGTCAATCAGCCAGCGGGTAAAAACGGTGCTGGTATTGGGCGAATAAGTGGCGCAATTCACCATACCCTGCTGGTACCCGGCGTTCGGAAAGGGGTGAAACCAGTTACCCCCGCTTGCCAGTTTGAACCAGCCCAGGCCCGCTTCCAGGTCATAATTGCCGTCATTGGCCCAGATTATCGAAGGCGCGGACGAAGTGGCGCGGGTTATCGCAATCAGCAGATTCCCGCAGACCCGCAAGCCCAGGCTGAGCCCGTTGACCGGCTGCGGCTCCGGTTGCATGGTGTCGTGCCCCTGGACCGGCGCGGCCCGGTAGAGGCGCGGCCCGGCAAAAAACCAGAGATAACCCTTCCAGGCCGTCATATTCGAGAAATTAAATTCCGTCCAGAAAGACTGGAAAAAATAATTTGTGCGCCAGACTACCGAAATTTTGTAGTTAAAATAATTGAGCGTGTTTGGCGCGGTCGCCGGGGAAGCCGGTTGCAAAACGCCGTCCAGCCGGTAGAGGGCCGTATAGGTGCCGATGTAAAGCGATCCGTTCAATTCCTCCAGGGCCGTGATAGGGTTTTCCAGGACCGGCCCGGTCACCCAGGCCCCGTTGATTAAAAAGACCAGTTGCACCCCGACCTGGGCCACCAGCACCCCCTGGTAAGCCGCAATCTGGGAGCAGGCCTGGGCCGGGGTGAAGGCCGTCAGCGCCCCGGTTGTAACATTAAGAGTTTTGAGGGTGGTGCCTTCGGTCAAAAGGACCTGGCCGTTCCAGTTACACATACTGCCGATATTGGCCGCTGCCGTCGCCTTCAGGACAAAACCACAGTTATTCGTGCCGGGGTTGGCCGAGACATAAATTTTGTTATCTATCGCCACGACCTGCGTACCGCCTGCCGCCAGCGTGTTAAAGGTCGTCCCGCCGAGCGAACCGGGGTCGGCCTGGGCGCTCACCCCTTGCGGCGTCAGGGCCAGGGCCCCGCCGTTCTGGACCGGGCGCAAGCTGACCATGTCAAAAACCCTCCCCGCCGCCTGCGCCTTCTCCCAACCGTCACCCCCGGCCACAATCCCCTGGCCCAACCCGCTCCACTTCGACCAGATGGCTCGCCGGAAGGAACGGATAGGCTGGGCCACCGCGCCCTGTAGCGTCTCGTAAAAACTGCCGGTGGCCGGGGTCAAACCCACCTGGGAAGACCCCGCCAGCGTCTTTTTGTAGTTGCCAGAACTTTTGGCGGTCCCGGCCAGCATATAGCCGTCACCGTCTATCACCAGGTCGTGGGTCTGCCCTGCTGTTGCCGTCATAGCCACTCCTTTCTTCTTTTTCCAATTCCAACTAGGGGATATGTCTCTCGCCTGGCTTTGTGCTTAACCGCCCAGTAGATTGACCAGCCGCGTCAGAAGGTCGCTGCCGATTAAAGGAGCGGCCAGACCCAGCAAAGCCGCCGAGGTCCGCCAGGCTATCTTCACGACCAGGTCGTACCGCTGCTTTATAACCGCCATGTCCTGCTGCAATTCCCAGATGGCCCGGCGGTCCTCCGGGGTCATATCGGTCGAGCCGTTCCAGGTGAACAAATTGGCCGGCGGTTCGGGTGTCGGCGGTAACTGGAAGGCCGTCCCGAAATTGCGCAGGGCCTGCTTGAACCGGCTTTCGAGTTGCTGCCGTTCCTCGGTCTTGACCGCCGTCTGGGCCGGTTCGTCCGGTGCTGTCAGATTAGCCATTTACCACCACCTTACCGCTAACAATGCCCCTGGCCTTCCGGCGCGCCCGGATAGCCGCCTCGTACAACCGGGTGTAATAGTCGCCCGGACTCTGCCCTTCGACCACCCGGCTACCCTGGCGTTTGCCCCGCGTTTCTTCCAGCCAGTTCAAAGCCCTGGCGCAGACCGCCCATTTGAGCGCCACCTCGTCCCGCCCGTTCACATCCAGCGTGGCCGCGTCGTTCGCCGGGGCCGTGTAGACCGTAAAAGCCCGCACGATGATATTCCCGGTCTGCGCCAGGGCGTAGCGAAAGCGCAAAATGTTGCTGTCACCCGCCCCCGCAATTAATTCCCAGCGCTGCTCGAACGGCTGGAAATCGCTCGCAGCCAGGTAGGTCGCCCCGGCGTATTGCGGCCCGGTTTTCCCTTCCGGCACCACAAACCCCACCGGGAACTGCACCTCCGCGATACCGCCTGACCCCAGCGCCAGCGTGCCGGGAAGAAGAATATAGTCGCGCTGCCCGACCACCGCCGCCAGGATAATCTCCTTCAAAGGAGGTAAATCGAGGGCTAATTGGGCCAGCCCATCCTTTAAAATGGCCTGGAGCAGCGCGTCCGACCAGGTATAGTTGGTCGGGCCGGGGTCTTGCAGTTCCACCCGCACCCCGCTTAGAAAATCCGCCCGTGTCGTCATTCCTTGCCACCTCTCTGCCCCGGCTGGAAGACAGGCCGGTAAGCAAATCCCCCGGAGAAATATCTCCATTGAGCCCGCCATCCGGCCCCGCCGGACGCCGCCCGGCTCCCTTTTGATTTGCCTACCGGCCCATCCTCCAACCCTTTACTTTCCAGGGACGCGGAGCCACTTTTTCAGGGCGGCCCCGCGCCTTTTGCCAAACCCGCCTTTAGTTAGGCCGGACCCCCGTGAGCGCCGCCAAAGCCAAATCCCGGAAGTTGACCAGCCCGCAATACCATTTAATCCGGGTCCGGTAGGCGTCCTTGGTTTCGAGGTTGCCCACCTCGTCGGCCTGAATCATCCCGTTCATCAGCCCCATAATTCCCTGGCCGTACCCGAACTGGACCGCGTAGACCCGCGAGCAGTCCGTGCTGGTGCCGACAGTCTCGGTATCCGAGATGTTCTCGTCCACGATGACCGGGATACCGTCGTAAAACTCGACCCGCTGCCCGAACTGGTTAATGTCCTGGTCGAGCACGTTGTTGATGCCCCGCCGCAACTTCTTCAAGCCCCGCCGCGTCCGTTTGCTCATGAAAATGGCGTCGGGCTTGCCCGGCTTAATCATGTCAATCAGGGCGTCAAAGTCGTCCAGGGTCGGCGACGCCCCGTTGGTTCCCAGGCTGCGGGTCTGTCCCGCCGTCACGAGGTTTTTGAGTCCGGTCGGCTGGTTCGAGGAACCGGTCCCGTTAAAAAAGGCGTCGTTAAAGCCGTAAGCAATCGCCTTCGCTTTCTTGGCGACCGCCTCGGCCCGCAGTTCGTTCGGGTTGCGGAAGGTCTGGTTGAGAAAATTGTCCACGTCCACGTCGCCGCCCAGGATTTTGAGGACCGCCGTCTTCTGGGTCACGGTCACGGCTTGCTCGGTCCAGGTGTCCGCCGGGGCGTACCAGCTTGAACCCGAAAGGGTCGCCTCCTGGTTGTAAATGAGCGAGTTGCCGTTCAATTCCATGAAAGGCAAATACTGCAACACCGCGCTCTCGGTCACAATCGTGTCGACAATGCCCTGCACGAACTGGTTATTCGTCAGGCGCTGGGCGTCCGCTAAAAGTAAAGCCATTTTTTAACCTCCTTATGGCGTATTCGGTTGAATTCTCGCCAACCTGTATCGCATCTTTGACAAATATTCAAAAGGGATTTGTCATTCTGTGGCTACGCCACAGAATCTCGCGCCGTTGGCGAATATAACGGTCGCAAATGACGGGAGCTCGCTTTTTATCCGCCGGTGATAATGGGATCTGAAATAGACTGGGGCTAACGAGCTAAATTCCCATTCTTGCCGCCCACGAGAGCCTGGTAAATCAGGTTGACGCCCCGCCCGGCGCCCGGTCGGGCCGGTTGGTCCTCACCTGCCGCCTGCCCGCCCCGCGTCCCGCCGCCTGCCCCCATAAACGACCCCAAACCCTTCCCGGTCTCCTCCACGGGGGTCAGGCTGGCGGCAACCCGGTTGTAGGCTTCACGGGCCGCGACAACCGAAGCCCGGACCGCTTCCAGGCTCGTCCCGCCGACCAGTTCCGGCACCAGCCCAGGTAAAGTGCGGGCCAGTTCGGTGTAAGCCGCCAGTTGGGCCGCGTTCTCCGCCTGTAGCTCGGCTAGCTGCCGTTCGGTGGAAGCCCGCAACTCCTCAAGCTGCGCGCTCAGTTCGGCAACCCGGTCCAGTTGGTCGAGTTTGCCGGGTTGCGGTTCAGGCGTCCCGGCCCCGGTTTCATCCGGCGAGGGCGGGTCCGTATTCCCCGGTTGAGTCTTATCTTTTTTCATCAAACCTTCCTCTTTTCCTGCTAAAACCGTCTTCCGGTAGCGGCCTCTAGCTGGCAACCGGGCCGATTTTATCGACCACCACCACCAGCCCCAGTTCTTCCGCCAGGGGTGTCCCGGCAGTCGCCGTATTGTTCAAACCGTGACTGACCTGGAACCGCTCCTGCACCTCCCGGCAAATCTGGCAGTCCTCATCGTCCGGCACCACTTCCCCCGGCCCGAAGACCTGGTACTCCCCGCCACACCGGGCGTGCCGGACAAATTTCTGCCCGGATTTGTCCTCTTTAAGCGTCACCGCCATTTTTTCCGACTCCTTCCTTTCTCTTAAAAATTGCCCTGTTAAAAACAAAGACCGGCTCTTTTCATCACCTCGCTTTCCCCCGCCTTTTATGCCTATCTACCTGTCTTAAAGGTTTAGCGGCCCGCCTCCCCTTCACCGAGGCCAAACTCATTCAAAATCTGGGTCAGACCCGCGATAATCCCGCCGGCCTGTTCGCCCGAATTCCGGCGCTGCTCCGCCACCAGTTTCGCCACCACCAGCAAAGCCTTACCGACCGCCTCGTGATTGCCTTCTTCCAGCAGGTGCGCCACCGTCAGCCGGGCCAGGCGCAACTCGTTTTCCAGGCTCACTCCCCCGGCGGCTTCGTACAAAGCCTCCGTACCTTCCGGCACGTACCGGCTGTAAAGCGAATCGAGCGAAAGCCCCTCTTTTTGTGCCATACCACCCCTCCCAGGATTGAAAATAAAGCCGGTTCGGGCTGGCAACCCGCATGACCATCCCGGTTGAACGCTCCCGTTAATCGGTCAGGACGATTAACCTGGGTGGTCAATCTGGGTGGTCAACCTGGATTGCCAGCGCCTGACTCACGGGCGGGCCGGTCTGATTACAGGTAACCGGGGTTTCTCGGCTGCCAACTCTATTTCGCCTTCCGAGCGCAAAATATCTATCAAGAGCCGCAGCGCTACCAGGGTATCAAGTTCACTTGGTTGAACCATTCCTTTCACCTCCTTCCCTTTTGAGAATTTCGTACATTTGTTCTGGTTTGATGTTACATTTGTTCTTTTTCAAAAGCCACAGCATTTGCTTGAAGCATTTGTTTAGATTATTTGTTCTAATAATGTGTTCGAAAAAAGCGCGTATCCGAGGGTTTTCACCCCAGATACGCGCCTCTAATTCCTGATAAACCGTTGCTCCGTCTCTTACCCGGCCCGGCCCTGGCCTTTCTCCCCGAAAAGCCCCGCGACCCAGCCGACCAGCCAGATTAACAGGCCCTGCGCCGGTAGCCGGACGGCGTGGTAAAGCGGCCCATCCGGTAAATTGCCGACCCGCACCTTTGCCACCGCGTGATAAATGTTGGCCGGGAAGACCGCCAGCAGGAGGGCAATCAGACCCCAGCCCGCCAGTTTGCGCGTGGCCGGGACCAGCAGACCCACCCCACCCAGGATTTCACAGACCCCACTGATATACACCAGGGCCGGTTTCTCCGGCAGGAATTCTGGCACAATCTTTACAAATCCATCCGTCGCGGTGAAATGAGAACTCCCTATCGCCACGAAACCCAGCCCCGTCAGAGTCCGCCCGACCCCGCGCCAGCCCATCTTTTTGCCTTCTTTCAGAAAAAACCTCTAACTTTCTAAACTTTCTTTCTTATCTTACTTCCTTATCTGGACAATAATCAACACCAGGATTCCCACGTAGATGCAATAAAACCCGAAAGGGCGCAAATTCTTGGTCTCGAAATACTTCATCAAAAAGCGGATACTCAGGTAAGCCGTAATCCCGGCCAGAATCGCCGCCGCGATGGTCATACCCAGGATGTCACGGGCCTCCGGTTTGAGCAGTTCCGGCACCTTGAGCAGCGCTGCCAGGCCGATGACCGGGGTCGCCAGCATGAAGGCAAACCGGGCCGCTTCTTCGTGACTCAGCCCGGCGATAAGCCCCGCCAGGATTGTCACGCCGCTCCGCGAAATGCCCGGTATCAGGGCCAGGGTTTGGGCCGCGCCTACCAGGGCCCCTTCCACAAAACTCAATTCCTCGGTATTCTTAAACCCGGCCTGGTTCTTCTCGGCCATCTGCGACGACTGGAAGGTGGGATAAGAATAGACCCCTGGGTTCCGGTCTCCGCGGCGCTGCCCGGCGGCCACCTTTTGGCGGGGTTGCGCCGTACCCTGCTCGACCCGGCGGCGGTAATATTCGCCATAAAGCATCAGCCCGCCGTTTATCACCAGGAACAGGGCGACCACCCAGATTAAGGCCGGGTCTTCAAAAAACTTGCTGATTTGCTTCTCAAAGAGTAACCCGATTATCCCTACCACGACCGTCCCGGCCACCAGCAGCCAGGCAAACTTGCTGTTGCGGTCGTAGACCAGTTGGCGGCCCTTAAAGCTCCCCACAAAGGCCATTATCACGTCCCGCCAGTCCCGCCAGAAATAAATCACCAGGGCAATCGCCGTCGCCAGGTGCAGCGCCACCACAAAGGCCAGGAAGTTCGTCCCCCGCTGGTCGATGCCCCAGTTTAAAAGATACGGAATCAAAATCGTGTGGGCCAGGCTGCTTACCGGAAACAGTTCCGAAAAGCCCTGCAACGCACCAATTATCAATGCCTGCCAGAAAGCCATGCTTGCCAGTCTCCTTATATAAGTATTCAAGGGTGGTTTTGCACGATTGTAGCCTACCAACGGGAATTAGACAAGTTTTGTGATTCCAGGCTACTTTTTAGCCGTTTTTCCCATTTATGACCCCACAAAACCGGTTAAACTTGACAATAAATGCAAAAAGGAGTAAAAATATAAATGAATAAATGGGTCCTTCGGGTCTAGCAAAATTTCGGGTCTCCTTGTTATATATATTCTTCCTGGGTTCAACCGCGATGCAGGCGCGTAAACCGGGATTTATCAGTAGCAGAGGAAATACCATGGAACCAGCTACTCCTCAGGAAACAACTGTAACCCCCTCCCCAGGCACAAGGCAAAATCGTACCTTGCAAGCCATCCTCCTTTTCTCTTTAGTCATACTGGTCGTCTTTATATTGGCCGTGCTAACCGGGGCCTTTGGTGGTAAAAACACCGTCACCAGCGCCCAGGCTACCGCCACCGCCAGCGCCCAGGCCAACCTTGGGATCTTTTCGGGTGGAAACGGCAGTTCGGTCCTCTCCGGCACCATCACTGCCGGGGCCCCTACCGCCATTTCGCTGACCCCCGGCACCGGTCAAGGCACCGATTCGGCCCTATCCGGCAGCAACGGCACCTCTAATGGTGATACTACTGGTGGCTCCACTGGGGACTCAAATGCTAATGGCAGCGCCACTGGCAGCCAGCCTGGTGGGTCCGCTTCCGGCGACCAGTCCGGCAACGCCACCAACGGCAGCTTGCCCGGCGGCACCAACTCGAACCCTTCCGGCGCGACTGGGAATTCCACGGGCGGCACTACCGGTGGCTCCACTGGTGGCTCTAATGGCGGCGTAACCGGAACCGGCAACTCCGGCCTGGCCGGGAGTCTGCCCGGTGGAACCAATAGCAACCCTTCTTCGTCCGGCGGCAACTCGGCCAGCGGAAGCGGGAACGGTAGCAACAGCAATAGCGGCAGTTTGCCTGGCGGTACCAACTCGAACCCCTCCGGCGTTTCCGGCAGCGCGACCGGCAGCAACAGCAGCGCCTCCAACCTGCCCTCGCCCCACCTGGGCAACTACGTCTGCGCAACCGGTACTTCCGGCAACCTGACCTACCAGTCCGATTTCACCATCCTGGAAGGTTTGAAATACAAACATAGCTCCAATCCGAGCCAGGAATTCTCTTTCACTTACGACCCGAATTCCAAAGTGGTAACCTGGCTGGACGGCCCGAACGCCGGGACCGTCGGCACCTTCTACCTGCCCGACGGCGCCGACACCTACAAGATTGTCGAGAAATTCCCGAACAATCCCCAGGCCGCCCCGATTAGCTGTATGCTCGCCGAAAAATAAACCCGGCCCAGGTTCCATGGAAAAGTAAAAACGGGAAAGTAAAAACGCGCAACAAAAAACAGGCCCAAAAGCCTGTTTTTTGTTTTCTTAAAATAACCTCGTCTTTAACTGGCTTCCTGCGGTCCCGACCCGGTCCCCGACGTCGGCGCGGCCCCCGGCACGACCATAGGTTCGGCCCCTTGCGTGGCGGACCTGGGGCCGGTTGCCGGAACGCCCGGTTGAGTTGCCGTTCCGACTTGGGGTGCAGTTGCGACCGCATGGGGCGCAACCCCTTTCGGGGCAACCGGGGCCAGGCTGCCCCGCGCCGCCGCCAGCAACTTCTCGACCCGGTAATCCGAGTGGGCTTTGGCCGCGTGAAGTTCCTTCACGATAGCATAATACGCGCTCAGTTCGTCCGCCGCTTCCTGGTCCGTCTTGTCCGGCGCGCTGGTAACGTCAATGACCGCCGCCAGGAGCAGCAGCCCCAGCAACTGGTCAAAGGCTTCCTTGTTATACCACAAAACATCCTGGTAACGGTTGACCTTCAAGAAGCCCCGCACATCGTCATCTTTGAGCAAAGCTTCCACCACCCGGTAGGCCGGTTTGGCTTCGTTCACCTGGGCCTTGAAACAGCCCTCCTGCCCGATGAGCGCGTTGACCAGCAAGACCCCCCGCGCCGCCAGGGCTTCGTCCGCCCCCAGGTCGCGCAGCATGTTCAGAATGGTCTTTCGCAACAACCACTCGTCCACCCAACTGCGGCTTTGCGTATCGTAGCCGGTCTCGGTGACAATCTTACCGAGCGAGTGGGTAAAGAGCCAGGCCAGCAGCGCTCCCCAGGTCCAGTCGCCTCCCTTCAGGCCGTCCCGGATATACCCGACCGCCTGGTCGTAATCCGGCGTACCCGCCAGGAGCGCCCGCGCCGGGAGCGTATCCAGATGCAGCACCTTTTCAAGCTGGGAAACAATTTCCGCCGCCAGCGCCTCCGGGTCGCCCTCGCCCTCTGTAAACCGCTTGATTTCCTGGCCGAGTTTAAGCACCTTCTTCTCGACCTCAGCCAGTAACAACTGGGTCGGGGTCGGTTTAGGGGCCGGTTTGGGCTTGCTCGCTTCATCCTCCAGCGCTTCGGCTGGCATGGCGCTGACGGCCTCAACGACCTCGGCGGTGTCCGTAGCGGCTTCATCTTCCGGCTTTTTCTCGTTCGAGAGTTTGGCCGTTTCGTCCGCTAAAGCTACGGCTTCATTCTGCTTCAGGACCGATGCCTTTTCCTCGTCCGAAAGAATGTTGAAGGCAATCGCCTCGGCTTCGGGGACCATCCCGCTCCCGCTGGCCGTCCGCAAAGACAGCACCTGCCGCACAAAACTGGCGTTGACCAGTTCGCGGTAGGGCGCGTGAATCGGCTGCAAGAAAGTCTCGCGCAACGCCTCGTTGATGCTCGGGACGCCCTGCCCGCCGAGATAATCGACCAGGTGCTGGTACTGGCCCCACTCGTTGTCCTGCACCTCCCGGAAATCCAGGAAGACATGGGTCTTGTAGGCTTGCAGTTCCAGGTAAAGGCCCCGCCCGGTCAGTTCCGCGTTAGGCCGGATATATTCAAGGCCGCTGGTCTGGTCTTTGAAAATCGTAAACCGCTGGGCTTCCCGGCCCAACGCCAGCCCTTCGCCCAGCGTATCGCGCCGCAGCACCTTCTCGTCGCCGTTGCCCGTCCTGACTATGTAAGGCACCGAGGTGTTAATCCAACCCCGCGCCGTCGCGAACTTGTTATGCACCACCACCAGGGCCCGTTCCTCTCCCGACCGGTTCGAGTAGGCAAAAACATCCTCGTTCACGCTGTTATCGGTATTCATGAAGTCGTAAAGGCGGTAGTTGGCGACCTCGGCAAAGAGATAGCGTTTGTGCAGCAGCGGGACTATCTCTCTGGCGTGGCGGTCCACCAGCCACTGGTCGGGATGCTCGTCCCAGAAGGCCCGGCGGTACTCCATACCGTACTTCTCGGCGTAACCCTCGATTTGCCCGTGCCCGAACATCGGCAGGCCCGGCGTGGTCAGCATCAGGGTGCAGATACCAAAATATTTATCGCCCTTGCCAAACTGCTCGACAGCGGTCCGTTCGTCCGGGTTATTCATAAAGTTGACGTAGCGTTTGAGAATTTCCGGGTCGAACTCAAGCGTGCTCTTTATCAGCACCCGGTACTTGGCGTTATCCTCATCCCGCGTCATGTGCATGAAGGCGCTGTTGTAGACCCGGTGCATGCCGAGGGTCCGCACGAAATAGCCTTCCAGCATCCAGAACGCCTCGGCCAAAAGCAGCGTGTCGGGCGCTTCCACGGCGGCCCGGTCCACCACCTCCCGCCAGAACTCCTGCGGCACCAGTTCGTCAAACTGCTGTTTGGTCAGGCCAAAATCGGCCCGCGAGGCAATCGCCCCGCCCGTACCCGGTTCGGGGAACCAGAGCCGTTGAATATGCCGTTTCGCCAGCGTCATGGCCGCGTCAAACCGGATAACCGGGAACTGCCGCGCCACCGCAAGAATCGTCTGGATGACCGCCTCGCGCACTTCCGGCATCAAATAGTTAAGCTGGGCCGTGTCGTTCCAGGCCATGGTGGTGCCGTCATTCCCGTGATAGACATAACGAGTATCGCCGTTGGTATGGTCAACCCGTTTGAAGACCACCGCCGCGTCGGTCTTGTCGAAATAGTGGTCTTCCAGGTAAATGCCGACCCGGTCGTTCCAGGACAAATTAGGCCCGTTAAAGCTGTAGGACGGGAAAGGGCTGTAGGGGAGCGACACGAACCAGTCAGGGTGGTCCATTACCCAGGTCGAGTCAATCCCCATGTGGTTAGGCACCATGTCGCTGGCAAGCCGGATTCCCCGCTCCCAGGCCCGCCGCCGCAAATTGTCTATCGCCGCCTCGCCGCCCAGGTCCGCCGCGATTTGATAATCGAGCAGCGAATAGGCCGAAGCGACCGCCTCCGGCTGGCCCATCAGTTGTTTGATGCGCTTGGAGGCGTGGCTCCTTTCCCACAGGCCAATCAGCCATAACCCCGTAAAGCCAAAACGGGCCAGGCGGTCCAGTTCTTCGTCCGGCACCTCGTTCAGATAGCGAATCTCTCGCCCGTACTGGCGCGAAAGTTGGTCCAGCCAGACATAGGCGTTTTTCGCCATCAGGACCAGTTGGGGCATCCAATCCCGGTCAATCGTATAATTTTCGGGGTCTTCTTCCAGCCCGCCGTATTGTGGCACTTCGACCGGGCCGGGACCGCCGCCCACGAACACGACCTTTTCTTCTTCCTGGATTAAATCGAGACTGCCGAGCAGGCGGTAAATCGAACGGCCCAGCACGTTCCCCCAGCGCTGCCGCAGAAATTCCAGTTGGGCCGTCAGCGAGTGAGGCGCGGCCAGGGCCGGGGCCCGTAAAGCATCAAGCAGGCTCACCCGGCCCTCCCCGACACTACCCACGTTCAGGACGCCGCCCGCCCCGCCTTCGCCGGGGTTTATCCCCGGTTGGCCGTTAAAAAAGTTCTGCAAAGCCGTAAAGACCTGCGGGTAGGCGGTCTGTTTTGCCAGCGATTGGTCGTCAAAAAGCTCGATAAAGGGTGAAAAAGCGGGGTTCTTGTTGGCAATCCAAAGCATTAACAACTCTTCGAGGGCTAATTCACGGTTCGGGATACCGTTGGCCTGCCCCTGGAACCAGCTATCAAGCGTTTCCTCTCGCCGGTAAACCGCTACCGGGGGGAACTCATCGCTAAACTGGTAGAGCAGTTTGTCAACCGCTTCCTGGCCTAACTGGGTGTTAAGGCTCTGCAACGCCTCCTGCATCACGTTTGGATTGACCTGATGCCGGTAATTCTCCACCAGCAAGTGCGAAATTTCATCAATCAGGCCCATCGCGTTAATCTGCCCGGCCCTGACAGCCTGTTCGGGATAGTTGATAAGGTCGCGTTTGTCGTTCATGCGCTGGGCAAAAACGCGGGCGGCGTGGAAATTGGCAAAAACGACGTTTCCGGTTAGCTGGAACAGGGCCTGGTCAAACTGGTAACGGTCGCGGCATTGGCGTGATACGTGAAACTCCAAGTGTCGGTTGCTGGCATTCGGTATCATTCGACTTCTCCATTTCGAAAAAATAATGTTGATTCGAAACTAACTACAGCACAACCTATACCAAATATTAATCCTGCCGGGTTAAGACGATTTATACATAGCATTTATATTATGGCCGCCCTGTCAACTGCAAACAGGATTCTTCCCTGCCTCGGACCGCTCTGCCCGGCCCCGCTCATTTCCGGCCTCTTAGCGACAGGTAATTATGCCAGATGATGTTGGTCGCGATAGTCCGGTAGGGCCGCCACCCTTCCGCGATTTCCAATAAAGCCTCGCGGGGCGTCTCCTTTGGCAGTCCTTTCAACTCCTTCAGGCCGTTCAAAGCCGCCAGGTCGCCCACCGGGAAGACATCCGCCCGGTGCAGCACCAGGATAAGATAGACATCTACCGTCCAGTTGCCGATGCCTTTCAGGGCCACCAGTTTCTGCCGGATGGCCTCATCGGTCCAGGCTGCCAGGTCGAGAAAATTCAACTCCCCCGCCAGCACCTTCTCGGTCAGGGTGCGGACGTAAGCGGTCTTCTGGCGGCTGAAGTAACAGGCCCGGAATTCCTCGTCCGTCAGCAAAATCACGTTTTCTGGGATAATCGCGCCGACCTTCTCCCGCAACTTGTTCAGGGTGGCCTGGGCCGAGGCGAGCGAAACCTGCTGCTCTAAAATGATATGCACCAGCGTCTCGTAATTGTTCGCCCTGGCCCAGAAAGGCGGATAACCGTATCTTTCCAGGACGGACGCCAGGTCCGGGTCGTTCTCAGCCAGTTTATCGCAAAGCGCCGGTAAAGTCTCCGCCGTAAAAGTAACAACCATATAGATTGATATTCCTTTTGGTGAATTTATTGTAGTGTTTGGTTTTCAGAGGGCAGAAGGCAGTAGGCAGATTTTAACATTCCGACCGGTTCTTTTGTCATTCCGCGTCGCACAGCGCCAGTCACAATCACACTGGTGTGGCGCGTTGGCGGAATCTAGCCCGTAGGTAGCGCCGGTAGCGAATAGCATAGCCTTTCAACCTGTCATTCTGAGGCCACAGCCGAAGAATCGCCGGTCTGTTGGACCATAGCACAGCCCAAAGGCGCTTAGAATCGAGATTCTTTCTCCGCCGCAGGTGAATTTGGGCCTTTCAAACCCTGTGTATTATAAGTTAGAAACCGCTCCATCGTTTGCACCCGAACGAAAAACTATAAACTCGGCCTTTTACGAGTAGGCAGAA
>MKTJ01000044.1:0-182470 GCA_001898225.1 Chloroflexi bacterium 54-19 | reverse complement strand
ACCTTCTACCTTCTACCTTCTACCTTCTACCTTCTACCTTCTACCTTCTACCTTCTACCTTCTACCTTCTACCTTCTGCCCTCTGCCTTCTACCCTCTGCCCTCTGCCCTCTGCCTACTGAAAACTAAACCCTTTTAAGTTAAAATAGCCGGGTAAAGTGTTGACAAAACATAGAGAAAAAACGGAGCGAGTGATAAGAAGTGAGCAAGAAAGACAAAAATAGTAAAGATAAGAAAAATAAACCCGGCCAGGGCCAGGGCCAGCGCAGCATCTTCTTCCGGGACATGACCGCCGAACGCCATTTTCAAAGCCAGATGACCAAGGCGCTCAAACTCGGCCGGGAAAAACGCTTCTCCGACGCCCTGGAAGTGCTGGAACCGCTCCGGGAGAAATATTCGGACCGGGCCGACTTTTTTGAATTGTTGGGCGTAGTCGAATACAGCCTGGAAGATTTCGATGAAGCCCGCGAAGCCTTTGCCAAGGCCCTCGAATTCGAACCACTCGCCAAAAGGACCGGGCACAGCCGCGCCAACGGCCCCCTGATTCAATTCAACCTGGCAAGCTCCTACGTAATGAGCGGCTTCCCTCTCATGGCCTATGAAGCCATGCTCGCTATTGACTGCGACAAGCTCGACGAAATCCAGGGCAACCGCCTCGACCCCAAGACCTGCCGCGAGTTCAGCCAGGTCTGCGACCAGAACGTCACCACTATGGCCGAAAAAGAAGGGGTTCCCCGCGAGCAATTCCTGCAATACGGGCTGGCCCTGGAAAAGGGGCATCTCTCTCTCCCCCGCAACCAACCGGTCCTGGCGCGGGTCTTTTTCCAGGAAGCAGCCCAGGTCCGCCCCGATTCGCCCGAACCGTACATGGGTCTTTCGGCAGCCTATACCCTCGAAGGCCAGTCCGAACAGGCCCGGCAGCAGTTGGAATACATCCTGGAAAAAATTAACCCCTCCGACCTCAACGCCCTCAATGCCCTGGTCCGGGCCCTGGTGACCCACGGCCTCGCGGACGAAGCCCGCCGCTATGCCGCCCAACTTGACGCCCTGCCCCTCCCCGAAGACCTGGAAGACCGGGTCAGCCTGGCCGGAACCTGGGCCTACCTGGAAGACGACCGGCACATCTTTGACCTTGTCGAGCCGCTCCTGAACAATTCGGAGTTGCGCACCCGGTTAGTGGATTTAGATGACGCGGACCGCTTTGGCGAAGCCCTGCTGCTCGGCGTTGTAGCAGCGGCCCACCTGGAAAAAGCCGGCCAGGCAAAGCGCTGGCTCGAAGAGGAAGCCGAGGATTATCTGGTTGTCAAGGGCGACCCCTCTTATGCCCTGCTCCAGCGCACCTGGGAGGCCCTCGAACATCACGAGGTCGGGCCGCGACCGGGGGAACGCTTCTTCTATTACCATCCCCAGCCCCTTTTGACGACCGCCATGCTGGGCCGGGAGAACCTCTTTGAACTGCTCAAAGAGGGCCTGGATGAGCAGACCGCCGAAAACGAGTTCGGGGGACTGCTCGATAAATATCGCGCCCTGTTTAAGGAAGTCCTGCTCTGCGACGCCTGGCTGGAAGAAGACGTGCAAAAACTCTCGCTTACCCTGGATGTAATAGCCGAGCTTGAAACCAGGGAGAAAGGCCAGGCCGAACCCGACGGCGACTCCGAAACCCTCCGGCGGTTCGCTTTTACCAGGGCCGGTAGCCCTATCCTGCACCTGACAGCCCTGGCTGCCCTCATCCGGCGGGGCGCCCTCACCGAGGACGCGCCGCAAACCATCTGGCTGGGGGAAACCCAGGCCACCGGCACCCTCAACGAATTGACCGGGCAGGCTATCCAGTGGTCGCAAGAACAAACCCAGGAGGATACACCGGAAGTCTGAGTCCTCTGAAGTAAACTTGAGGCATCCCAGTTCAAAATTCGGGGATGCCTCATTTCATTTTGAATTATCTTTTACGCCTGAAATACCTTACCCCTTAGGAGTAAAGACCCTAACTTGTCATTCCACGTCGCACGCCGCGCAGTCGAGGAATGACAATTTTAGGGTCTTTTCTTAATGATATTTGCCCCTGTTATGTTTTGACCTTAAAGTTCGGGATGATTCATGTTTCTTCTGCCGAAAGCTGTTTAGCCCGAAGTTAAGTAAATTTAAGTGATTCGGACTAAATTTTGACTTAATCTCCTTAAAAAATTTACAGGAAACATTGACAGTCACGTTATCATTAAACCAGGCATAATTATTTTAGCAACCAGTTCTTCAACCTGGCTTCCCTGGAAGAACCGTCCTCAATTTGCCTGTTTATGCAATCTATACCACTCTTATATTCGCCCGGCCTAGTGCCGTATAGTTATTAAAAATATCTCAGTCACCAGAAAGAGATTAAGAATGAACCGGTCCGGCAAAGAAACTACCTTGCGAAAATCAAATGGTCCCGGCACCCACGACCGGGATAATGACAATCCGGCGGAACGGACCATAGCCGACTTGGCCCTGGCAAACCCCATCTATGACTCCATTTCGGGTTTGCGAAAGGGCGAGGCCCTCAGCGGCTCTCGCCCTGCTGAAGTATTAAATCTACAGCGCGCCCTTGGTAACCAGGCCGTCCAACGCCTGATTGAACGGTCCCGCCAGGCTAAAACCGGCTCCCTGGTCCAGCGTAAAGAGGGGACCGGAGAAGCATCGGGCCTCCCCGATAGCCTTAAAACCAAGATAGAGTCGCTCTCAGGTGTCGCCATGGACGACGTACAGGTCCACTATAATTCGGACAAACCGGCCCAACTCCAGGCCCACGCCTACGCCCAGGGCAGCGATATTTTTGTTGGGCCGGGCCAGGAAAAGCATCTGCCCCACGAAGCCTGGCATGTCGTCCAGCAAAGACAGGGCCGCGTCCAGCCTACCATGCAGATGAAAAAAGAAGGCCCTATCAACGATAACGAGGGCCTGGAACACGAGGCCGATGAAATGGGCGCGAAGGCCCTTTCCCTCCCGGACCAGGCCCCCACGACCGCGCAGCCAAAAAGTTTCGTGCCCCTCGCTGCCGGGCAAACGTCCGGCCCGATCCAACTAAAACGCTATACCGTCAGCCGGAATTTGCCGCTGGAACCCCATTTCCGCGAGTGGAAAAACACAAAGGAAGACATAGATAAAGCGCGAATAGAGCTGCTGGGAAAAGTCCGGCAAGCCTACCCCCTGACCCCCGAACTCGAAGAGACCGCCAACCGGGAAAAGTGGTCGGCGGATAAGCGGGACGAAAACCGGGGTCCGGGCTTTAACGAGGCCAAGATGAAAATCCTGGAACAGCTTAAACCCGGTAGTGACTCAACCGGCGACACTTCATCCTCCATCTGGACCCGCGATGCTCACGTGGCCGGTTTGAGCGTGGCAAGTGAACGCGAACGCGCCAATACGCCGGAATCTACCCTGACCAAGAAAATTACCAAAATCCAGGATTGGATTGGCGCGCACCTTATCAAACGGGCCTGGGGTGGCGAGGACAATATGTGGAACGTGGTTAGCTGGCCCAAAGCCGCCGAAGACAAGTGGGGCAAAGAATTCGAAGGCCCGATCGACATTGCTTTCTCGGTCAACAAACGCAATAAGCTCGATATTTCCCTTGAAATCGAAAAGGAAGACGAGGCTATCCCGGCCAAGGAAATCAGCGAGCTGATTACAAAGGCCCAGGAAACCAAAGGCGACAACGAGAACTGGCAGAAGGCGATTGGCGAAGACGGTGTAAAAGCCTTCTACGAAGCGAACCGGGCCATCGAAAGTATCCCGGTCAGCGCGAAGGGGACTTCCGAAATCTCCAAAACAAACCTCGAAGCCGGTGATACCAAGTGGAATGAAGCCGTGAACGCCGCCAGGACCTACGTGACTTCTATCATTACAAATTCAGCCAAAAAAGCTCCCCACCAGAGCCGCAAGTTGGTCGGCCAGGAGGAAGCCGAAAAGACCAAAAAGTCCGACCTTTACAACGAACGCAGCAACGCCCTTTACCAGGAACGGACCAACTACCGGCCCGAAAGGTACGATGTTACCCACGAACTCGACGGCGGGAGCAGCGAACCGATGAAAGGCGGCATGGCCCCCGACCCGGTCGGCCTTGAAGCCTTCATGCAAACCCTCCACGACGATTTACCTGAAAAGGATAAGGGGAAATAACGCCCTGAACCCACCTTTACGAGCCCTTGAGGTGGGGTCCAATAACGGTTATATTCAAGAAAGTGCCCGGTTCCCGTGGTTTTTACGAGCCACGGGAACCGGGCGCTCCTTTTTTGACTCCAGACAAATATCTCCCCTAAAAGAATTTCCAGGCCAATTGGCTCTATATTTAGCCAATATTGTCTGCTAGGATACTATAACTAAAGCTGCGGCCCCGGCGTTATTATTGTATAATGAGGCCGGTTTCCAATTACCCTTTTTAGCTGGCGGGACCAGGCAGAAAGAATAAACAAATGACCGAGAAGTATTTTTACACCGAGCCTTACGCACGCGACTTTGAGGCTGAAATTGTGGCTTTTGACCCGACCGGGCTGGCTATCGCCCTCGATAAAACCCTTTTCTTCGCGGTTGGCGGCGGGCAACCCGGCGACCTGGGCCTTTTAACCATCGAAGGCGAAGACTATACCGTTGAAGATGTCTACGCCGCCGACGGCACCATCTGGCACAAACTTGACCGGGCCCTGCCCGCCGAATTCAAAGGCAAGGGCGCCCTCGGTAAGCTCGATTGGGAACGCCGCTACGCCCACATGCGCCACCACACCGCCCTGCACGTCCTCAATGGGGTCGCTTACAACGATTTCGGTGCCCTCGTTTCCGGCGCGCAGGTCTACGCCGACCGGGCCCGGATTGACTTCACCATGGACGACCTCGCGCCCCAGCGCATCGAAAGACTCGAACGCGAGTGCAACGAGGCGATTGCTAAAGCCCTGCGGGTGATACCGCGTGAGGTCACCCTCGCGGAAGCCGCCGAAATGCCCGAACTGGTCCGCACCGTCAACGCTATGCCGCCCCAGACCGCTAAAATTCGGACGATTGAAATTGAGGGGCTCGACCGCCAGTTCTGCGGCGGCACTCACCTGGCGAATATCAGTGAGATTGGCCGGTTGAAAATCGCCGGGACCCGCAGCAAAGGCAAAATGAATAAACGAATTGAAATTGTGCTGGAATAGTCTTTAAGCTTACAAGACATGACTCCGGCCAGGATGAGGGAGAAATTTACCGAATGAGACAATTTGTGGCTGAACGCATGGCAACGGTCCCGCCTTCGGGTATCCGGCGGTTTTTTGACATCGCGGCGACGATGAAAGACGTTATTTCGCTGGGCGTGGGCGAACCGGACTTTACCACCCCCGACAATGTCCGCCAGGCCGGCATCGCTTCTATCGAGCAGGGCATGACCCGCTACACCTCCAACGCCGGTATCCTCGAACTGCGCGAATTGGTCGCCGCCCATCTCCAGAACCTCTACGGCACCAAATACGACCCGCTCAAGGAAATCCTGATAACGGTCGGTGTGAGCGAAGCCTTGCAGGTGGCCTGCCTGGCGACCCTCAACCCCGGCGACGAGGTGATTATCCCGGAACCCTCCTTCGTGGCCTATGCCCCTGCCGTCATTTTCGCCGGGGCCACCCCGGTCGCGGTCCCGACCTATGTCGAGCAAGAATTCGCCCCGGCCCTGGCCGACCTCGAAGCGGCCATCACTCCCCGCACGCGGGCTATACTGCTCGGCTACCCTAACAACCCGACCGGCGCGGTCCTCACCCGCGAACTCAGCCTGGAAATCGCCGCCTTTGTCGAAAAACACGACTTGCTGGTCTACAGCGACGAAATCTACGACCGGCTGGTCTACGGCGTCGAGCATATCTCTTTCGCCTCCCTCCCCGGCATGTGGGAGCGGACCGTCACCCTGGGCGGTTTCTCCAAGGCCTACGCTATGACCGGCTGGCGCGTCGGCTATCTCTGCGCCAACTCGGAAATCAACGCGGCCTGCACCCGCATCCACCAGTACCTGATTATGTCGGCCCCGACCGCCGGGCAGGTCGCTGCCATCGAAGCCCTCAAAAATGGCGAGGCTTCGGTAAAAGCGATGGTGGGAGAGTACAATATCCGGCGCAAATTCATGGTCAGCGCCTTCAACGAAATGGGCCTCGACTGCTTCGAGCCGAAAGGCGCGTTCTACACCTTCCCCTCCATCAAATCGGTCGGGATGAGCGAGGAAGAATTTTGCGAGAAGCTGCTGGTCGAGGAACATGTCGCGGTCGTGCCCGGCGGCTCGTTTGGCGCGAGCGGCAAAGGCCATATCCGGGCCTGTTACGCCACCGCCCTGCCCCAGATCGAAGAAGCGATGGCCCGGATTGACCGTTTCGTCACCAGATACCGGGGCTAAACCCCACCGGGGCCAGGGCATTATCTAATCCGGTCTGCCGGGAGGGCGGACCAGAAGAAAAGGAGCGGCGGTATGCCACAACATAAAAAATCTTACAAACCAGGGAAATTCTTTTCGCTGGGCCGCCTCTCCTTTTTTTGCTGCCTTTGCCTGCTCCTCCTGACCCTGGCCGCTTGCGGCGAGTCTACTTCCACCGCGACCTCCCAGCCAACGACCGCCCCGGCCACCGCTACTCCCGCTCCTACCACGGCCAGCCCGACCACTGTGGCGACCCCGACCCTTGGCAACCCGCTCGGCGGCAAGACCCCTGGCGCGACCGGCGGCGCGGCGACCGGGGGCGCTACTACACCTGGAGGAACGCCTTTGCCCGGTATCCCCGACGAAATCAAAAAATCGTATGCTCTTATCAGCGCCGACCTGGCAAAGCGGAGTAACCTATCGCCAGCCAGTTTCCAGGTTACCGGCTACTCCACCGAAACCTTCCCCGACTCGGCCCTCGGTTGTCCCGACCCCAGCATGATGTATACACAGGTGCTGACCCCCGGCTATACCATCCAGGTCACGGCGGGCGGCCAGAACTACGACTACCGGAGCAACCTGGCCGGGACTCATATCGTCCTGTGCGGGGCCAACGGCCAGCCCGTCCCCACCCCTAAATCCTGAAACTGACCCCCCTAAAAATGGACTGGCAGGGCCGAAAGCTCGTGAAACCAGCGCTGCATCTGTTCGGCGCTAAAGGGCATGTCGTTGTCCAGCCACCACTTGATAAGCCCCATCAGGGCGCTCGCCCGGTACTGGACCAGCACTTCGAGCGGAATGTCGCCCGGCACCGGCTGATTTTCGAGTTGGCGGCGCAGCACCTTTATTACAATCGACTGGACCTCCTGGGTTATCCAATCCGCCCCGCGTTTGCTCATTAAAGCCTTGTAAATCGGCTGGAAACTCTCCACGTGATGAATCAGAAACATGATTGTCTCGAACTCGGATTGGGGCTTCCCGCCAGACCGCAAATTCAGGGTCTCGAAAACCTCCTGCAAATTTTCAAACCCCGACTTTAACAGGTGATCCTTGTCCAGGAAATGGGCGTAAAAAGTCGAGCGCCCCACGTCGGCCCGGTCGAGAATATCCTGGACCGTTATATCCTGGTAGGGTTTTTCCAATATCAGTTCGAGCAAGGCTTCCCGCAACAATTGCTGGCTGCGCCGGACCCGGCGGTCTTTGGCGCTTTGCGCACTCACCGGGACCTGCGGCACTTTACTTTCCATACAATCCGCTTCCTTTTGTTCAATAACAAACTTTCAAGGTCTGATTGGTTATTGCCGGTTACTTCATTCTCTATTATAACAGTAAACGAACAACATGTTCGAAATCTAACAGAATGTTTTAAAAAGCGAGGTGGAAATAATCATGCATACTGGTGTTCATTCAGGCCATACCCATTCCCACGCCGGGCCTCAAACCCCCACAACCGAAGGCATAGTCCTCCGGCGGGCCGGGATATACAACCTCATATTCAGTCCCCTCTTAAAGAGAAGCGAAAAAACCCTGTTAAACCTGGCGGGAGTAAAACCCGGCTCGAAGGTGCTGGACGTGGGGTGCGGTCCCGCCAGCCTGACCCTTGCCGCCAAACGCAAGAGCGGACCGACCGGGGAAGTCTGCGGGGTGGACGCCTCGCCCCAGATGATTGCCGAGGCCCGCAAACAGGCCCGAAAAGCCCACCTGGAAATTGATTTCCGCAACGCCGTAGCCGAAAAGCTTCCCTACGAAGACAACAAATTCGACGCCGTGGTAAGCCGCCTGGTCTTTCACCACCTGCCCGGCGACCTGAAAGAGCAGGCCCTGGCCGAAATCTACCGGGTGCTAAAACCGGGCGGAACTTGCCTGGTGGTCGATTTCGAACTGGACAGCCTGCCCGGCCCCGGCTTCTTCAAACGGCACGTTGAAGGGATGCACCACATGCTGCGGGTGGATGTGGCTGAATACGCCCCGCTTTTTGAAGCCAGCCACTTCGAAGGGGTCGAATGGGGGAAAACCGGACACGCCGTCCTCTCCTACGTCAAAGGGGTCAAACCCTCACAAAGCTAAAAACTGGCTGAATCTAAAAGCCCTCTCCCTTTTATTGACGAAGGAGAGGGCTTTCTTGATTCTGCCGGTTTAGGCTTTTTTCTCGTAGTCCTGGCTGTAGGGTTTGCCCTGGAGTTCGTTGACAATCCCGATAACCTGGGCCAGGCCCTGCTCAATCTGCTTGAAAAGTTTCTCCCGCTGCTCCGGCGACAGGGACAGCACATACAACCCGGCCCCGACGAGTGCCCCGACTATCAGGCCGGGCTTGAACAGGCTGGCTTTTTTGCGGGCCTTTTTTACTTCCGCCGCCGACCGGCCCGCCTTGAAATCTTCGAGACTGATAAGACCCTTGTCCAGTTCCTTTTTGAGCCGTTTTTGGGCTTGCCGCCGGGCAAAACCCTTCAAGACCTGCTGCCCGGCAATCCCGGCCAGGCCCAGGGCCAATTTTTGCGGGTCTACGGCCAGACCGGGTTTGCCTTCGCTGCCGGGCTCTTTCGTCCGCGTGCTGTTGAGGACCACTCCCGCCACTTCAAATAGAGTGCTAAAACTGATACCGCCTGAATTTGCCATTATTTTCTCCTTTTAGCCTTTCGTGTTCTCTACTAATTTACCGCTTTGGGCGTCTATCCGCAAGCGCAAAACATCGTTCCCGTTATAAAAGACCAGGTCAAAGGCCAGCGGGTCGCCCTCTTTGGCCGGGCTTGCCAGTTGGATACCGATGGGCTGGTCGCTCTTGGTCCCGCCGTTAGCGCGGGCCACTTCCATTAACCGGTCGGTATCAATCAGGGTGTTAAGGGGAGGAAGTTTCACCGCGTCCATCATTTTGGCCTGGTCCGCCGGAAGGACATCTTCGATACTCTTTTCGGCGCTGCCTTTGCCGTCCGGGGCTACCTTGACCAGCCAGGTGCTGTGCTGGCCTGACGTCGGGTCTATCACCTCGAAATACCACTGGGGAGCCTGGCCCGCCCCGTTCAGACCGACCGTAGCGTCCGGCGGCGTAAAGACCGTCACCAGGACCGCGTTGGGGTTCCAGGCCGTTATCATCGGGGAGACCACCGCGTAAGCCTGTTTCATGGTCATGCCGTCGCCAAGGGTCGGAGCAATCGTAGGCAGGGCAATCCCACCGGAGGTAGCGGGGACGCTTGCAGCAGAGGTGGTAGCCGGGGCCGTGGTCGGAGCTAGGGTAGGGGCGGGAGTTGAGGTGGCTTCGTCACCGCAGGCCGCCAGGCCCAGGCAAATCAGCCCCAGGAGTATAACTAACTTAAACTTCAAACTGCTTGCTTCTCTTTCTCTCAATTCATCGCGGAACGCTAACGGGCCTATTATAGCCTACTGGCCCCGCTCTAACAATCCGGCCCCAAAGTAGGCAGAAGGCAGAGGGCAGTAGGCAGAGGGCAGTAGGCAGAGGGCAGTAGTCAGAAGGCAGTATTTAGTGTTTAGAAAGTTGGTGATTGGTGGGTTGTTATTTCGAGGGCAATTACCTGTCATTCCAGGGGCATTTACTGGTCATTCCAGGGGTAATTTCCTGTCATTCCGAGGGTACCGAGGAATCTTGGGCACCCATTTATGGGTACCGTTGGACCATAGCATAATCGAAGAAACCCGATTCCCCGTCCCACTAAAAACTAAATACTCCCCTCTGCCTTCTACCCTCTGCCCTCTACCCCCTGCCCTCTGCCTTCTGCCCTCTGCCTTCTGCCCTCTGCCCTCTGCCTACTGACTTCTAAAACCTTTGCAATCCTGGAGCGGAAGTTATAACATAGGATAAAAGGTGATAATTAATCTTGGCCCGCTCGAACGGGGCCGCAATCCTAGAAACGCAACGGAGAAAAGGGTAAGTCTATGAATTTGTATCCTTTACGGCTGGAACCCCAGGTCAAGGAAATCGTGTGGGGCGGGCGCTGGCTGGCCGAAGAATTGGGCCGTCCTGCCGCCAATCCCGAAGCCAAACTCGGCGAAAGCTGGGAAGCCTATTCGGACAGCCTCGTGACCAACGGGCCCCTGGCCGGGCGCAAACTGGCCGACCTCTTTAACGAGGACGCCGCCCGCTACTTTGGCGCGAAAAGCCAGAGCTATCCCAAGTTCCCGCTCCTGGTGAAGTTCATAGACGCCAGGGAAAACCTCTCAGTCCAGGTCCACCCCGATAACTTCCTGGCCCAGCAGCTCGAAAACTACCCCTACGGCAAGACCGAGTTCTGGTACGTGATGAAGGCCCAGCCCGGCGCGGAAATCTGCTACGGCCTCAACGAAACCGCCCAAAACCTCGACCAACTTGAAAAAGCCATGAGCGAACTCGACCTGCTCCGCTACCTCCAAAAAGCCCCGGTCAAAGAAGGTGACGTGGTCTACCTCCCCGCCGGGACCGTCCACGCCCTGACCAAAGGCATCGTGGTCTACGAGTTGCAGCAGGACACCGATATAACCTACCGCCTCTACGACTGGGGCCGGGTCGGACGCCAGATTCACATCGAAAAAGGGCTCAAAGCCATCAAACTCGATAACCCGAACCCGAAAGTGACCCACCCCGCTCTCGAACCGAAGGAAAGCTACGCCAGCGCCCGCCTGGTCGAAAGCGAATACTTCACGGCGGACCTCTATAGCGTCACCGACCGGGCCGAACTGCAAGCCAAACCCGACAGCTTTACCCTGCTATCGGTCCTGGAAGGGAGCGGCACCCTCGAACCGACCACGAGCCTGTTCGAGGACGAACCTCTCGCCAAAGGCCAGACCCTGCTCATGCCGCCCGGTCTCGACTTCCGGCTGGTATCAACAGGCAGCGAAAAGCCCTTGAAAGTCATCAGCGGCACAATTCGCTAGCCAACAGGCTTTTAACCTTTACAAAACAAACGCCGTCCTGGGTCCAGGATGGCGTTCAAACTTTAACGAATAACTAAAGCGGGCAACCGGATGGCGCAATTCGATACCTTCGAGGGGACCTGGGAAGAAATTGTCGAGACCCAGGCGGCGAGGCTGGCCGGGAAAAGGGTCCGGGTTATCGTGCTGCCCGAAAGAGGACCCCAACAACTCGACCTGGCCCTGGAAAACCTGCTGGCGGAAGTGGACCGCCTCGAAGTAAAAAGACCAGGGCTTTCTTACCACAAACCGGACCCTTTTGGCGACGAATTGTCAGAAAAATACGGCAAGCAGGGGTTCAAATTGTGATTCTGTGTGACGCCGGGCCGCTAATCGCCCTGCTCGATAAAAGCCAGCCGGGGGAAGTCCGGGCGAAGTGCCGGGCCGTCCTGCCGCAACTCGCCCCGCCCCTGGTAACGACCTGGCCCAGTTTTAACGAGGCCCTCTACCTTACCCAAAAAATTGGCGGGAGGTCTTTGCAACAACTCTTGCGGCGGTTCGAGAAGGAGGGCATTCTTGAAATTTACCCCTTAACCCGCCCCGATATTACCCGGATTGAGGCCCTCCGCGAGGAATATAAAAACCTTTCGATTGATACAGCCGACGCTTCCCTTATCGTGGCGGCGGAAGTCCTGGGCCTGACCCGCATCTTTACCTTCAATGAGAATTTCCGGTTTTATAAAATCAACGGCACCCAGCCCTTTGAAATCATCCCCTGAACCCAGGAAGTTAGCCGAAAATTTCGCTGACCTTCAATTTGAAACCGGGGATAACATTCTCCCCGTCTAGCTCATCATCTTCGTCCAGGGATTGCACCGCGCTTACCTGCCCCCGGTGATAAACTTCAACCGTTTTAGCCCGTGGGTTCACCGACCAGACGATTTGCACTCCCACACCCAGCCAATCAGCGATCTTTCGGCGGGTGGCTTCTCGTTCCTTTTGACTGCGCAAATCTGTGGGAGAATGAATTTCCACCACCAGGTCCGGCACCCCTTTGACGCTTTTTTCGCTCTCAGGCGGGACTCTTCCGGCCATAATAAAACCCAGGTCCGGGATAGGCAACCAGCCCGTCCCCACATCAAAAGAAGTATCACGCCACATCAAACCTAACTTCTCATCGGGGTCAAAAGCAGCCAGTCTACGGTCTATCCGTTTAGCAATTCTACCGTGGGCATCACCGGGCATGGGTTTTTTAACCAGCTTTCCATCAACCAGTTCGTAAAGTTCCTCAAATTGGGGTAATGCTTCGAATTCTTCCGGGGTATAGGTACGTGCCATATCCGGCCCTCTTGCGCGTAATGCCATCTTGCTTGCTTACTCTCCTGAAATAATCCTGTTTTATGCCTTTATTCTACAACATTCAATCCAGTATTTTAAGATTCCGGGCCAAATTGAAGTAAAATATCCAGTTCGTCGAGCAAGTGGGTCATTACCCTCAGGATAGACGGGATATTTTCGGGGATAGGTGGTAAGACCAGCCAGGCGTCAAGGTCAGCCTCGAAGCTGGCGGGCAGGTGCGGGCATAACTTTTTGGCTAAAGGGATGAGGCGTTTCTCGCCGGGGTGGGGCTGGCGGTTAAAGGCAAAAAGCACATCGAAATAGCTGGCAAGCAGGACCGCCACCCGGTGATTGTAGGAAATTTTATCCCGGCGGGTCAGCGACTTTTCGATTTGGTGCTGGTAGGAAGACTG
Organism: Chloroflexi bacterium 54-19; assembly: GCA_001898225.1. Taxonomy (GTDB): domain Bacteria; phylum Chloroflexota; class Chloroflexia; order Chloroheliales; family Chloroheliaceae; genus 54-19. The sequence continues at coordinate 169,484 of MKTJ01000044.1, read as the reverse complement.
GTTTTCGCGCAGGAGCGGGTAATTTTTGGCGATAATGGCCCGGCGTAATTCCTCAGGGTAAGGTTGGCGGGCAATATCGAGCAGGCGGGCCAGCCAGCCCTCCGGGTCGTATAGAGTCCGGTAGTTCAGCACGTTGTACCAGATGGCGGTCGAATAGCCAATGGAAGCCTGGTGCCGCTTCAGGACACGGGTCAATTCCCCTTCGACCCAGTCCGGTGACCGAAAAATCAAATCAACCCCCAGCCCGGTTTTACGGTCCACGAATTCGTCGCCCGACTCGAAGAAATTATTCCCGATTTCGGGTTCGTCGGCAAAGGTCGCGGCAATCTCCGAGCGCGTTTGAAGGGCTATTTCGGCTTTCTGATAAATGTAAATATCGAGGTCGGAATACTGGTCGGTCAGGTTGTTGGTCTGCGACCCGCCCCAGGCGATGGCGACCGTTTCCGGCAGGCGGCTGTAGGCGGCGGTTAATCTTTGGGCTAACTCCGCTGCTTCAGGGTCAATAGTCATAGAGGCCTCCTTTTTCGCAACGCAACACAGGGCGGGAGGTCAGGCGAAGTGGCTTAGCGGTCCACAGGAACAGTTACCACAAAACGGGTCCCGCCCTCATCGGGGAACTCGGCGTGAATCTCGCCGCCGTGCAGTTGGATAATCTCCCGGCAGATAAACAGCCCCAACCCCATCCCGCTTATCAGGGTCGTTTCGTGGGCCTGGTAAAACCGTTCGAAGATGTGCTCCCGCCGCTCCACCGGGATACCCAATCCCTGGTCGGTTACGCTCACCTGAAAAGCCGGGCGCTCCCCTTCCACCTCAACCCGGTGCAACTCCACCGCGATAGGGCCGCCCTGCGGGCTGTACTTGATAGCGTTGTCCAGCAGGTTGTTGACCACCTGCTCGTAGCGCACCGGGTCAATCCGGGCCGGCAAACTTTCCACATCCGTCTGAAAAGTCAGGATGTGGCGGTTCGTCCGGTTCTGGGCCTGCTCGGTCAGTTCGCGGACCAACCCGACCACCTCGGTCTGGCGCAAATCGAGTTGCAACTTGCCCGTCTCAATCCGCGAGACATCCAACAACTGGTCAATCAGGTAAGTCAGTTTATCCGATTGTTTGTTGATAATATCGAGAGTCCGCTTGATGCGGGCGGGGTCGAGGGCCTGTTGCTCGTCCCGCACCAACTGGCGGTGTAGCACCTGGGTAAACCCTTTGAGCCCGGTAAGAGGCGTTTTCAGTTCGTGGGCCGCTACCGATAGAAAAGTCTCCCGCTCTTTGAGCGCCCGCTGGGTCGCGTAATAGAGCCGGGAGTTATCAATCGCCATCGCGGCCCGCTGGGTCAGTTCGAGGATTAAAGCCTGGTCGGCCTCGGTGTAGTGCCGGCCCGAAATGCTGGTATAACACAGGGTAATTGTGCCAAAGATGGTATCGCGCAACTTTAACGGCACCGCCAGGTAAGAAATTATACCGACCTGCCGGGTCAGTTCGAAATGGTCCTCGTTAAAGGTGGCATGACGCAGCCAGTCTTCGCTTACATCAGCCACCAGTTTGGGCTGGCCCGAAGTCACCACCTCCGTCACCGGGTGGCTGGCCCTATCCAGTTTAGGGCTATATTGGGCGATACGCTGGAAAAGCTCCTCTGGCAAACCCGTCCCGTTCTGCCAGGCCACCCGTTCAACCGTGCCATCACTGGCAATGATGTCAAAGTAACAAACGTCGGCCAGGGACGGCACCAGCAGTTCGGCCACCTTTTTCAGTGTCAGGTTATAATCGAGCGAAGAAGCCAGGGTCGCGCTGGCCTCCGAGAGGAATCGCAAACTTTCGTTACTGGCCCGGAGTTGGGCTTGCTGCTCGGCCAGTTGGGCCACCAATCCCTCAATCCGGCGGCGGTTCTGGACCTGCTCCGTCACGTCTACCCCGTGATATAAGATGCCCTCAACCTCGCCCGCCCCGTTGGTGTAGGGTTGGTAGACAAAATCGAGAAAGACTTCCTCCAACTCCTCTTTACCCTCGCGGGGCAGTAGCACCCGCGCCTCGTGTCCGGTATAGGGCTGGCCGGTCTGGTAGACCTGGTCCAGCAGTTCGAAATAACCCTGCCCGGCCACTTCCGGTTGCGCTTCGGCAATCGGTTTATGCAAAATACTTATATCGTGTCCGGTCAGCCGCACATAAGGCATGTTCACAAAGGTATAGGTGTGGTCCGGCCCGTCCAGCACCGCGATATTGGCCGGGGACTGCATGAACAGGCTGTGCTGGCGGGCGCGAGCAGCCTCGACCTCGTGCCGGGCCCTGACCTGCTCCGTCACATCCACCGCGTGGACCAGGATGCCCTCGATTTCCCCGGCCAGGTTCCTGAAAGGCTGGTAGACAAAGTTCAGGAAAACTTCTTCGAGGTCTCCACTGCCCGCCCGGTCGAGCTTGACCGAAACCTCGTTGCCGTAAAACGGCTTACCACTGGTAAAAACGCTATCGAGCAGTTCCGGGAAGCCCTGGTCGGCGATTTCCGGTAAAGCCTCCCGGATGTTCAGACCAAGGATAGACTCGGCCCGGCCAATCAGCACCATATAAGGCCCGTTAGCCAGGGTAAACTTGTGTTTGGGCCCCTCCAAAACCGCGATAGCCGCCGGGGCTTGCATGAACAGGTTATAAAGGCGGTTGCGCGACTCCTCGGCTTCCTGCCGGGCCTGTTGGGCGCGTTCCAGGGCTTGCTGGCGGGCCGCTTCCAGGGTCAGCCGTTCGGTCGCGTCCCGGAAGACCAGCACCACCCCGATAATCTGGTTGGCGGCGTTCTTAATCGGCGCGGCGCTGTCATCAATCGGGATTTCCCGGCCATCTCGCGCCAGTAACACCGTATGGTTCGCCAGGCCCACTACCTGCCCCAGTTCCAGGACACGGGCGACCGGGTTTTCGACCGGCAGGTGGGTGGTCATGTTCACAATATTAAAAATGGCAGGGAGCGGTTTTTGCATGGCCTCGGCGGACTTCCATCCCGTCAAACCCTCGGCCACCGCGTTAAGATAGGTCACCCGCCCCTGGTTGTCCGTCGCGATGACGGCGTCTCCGATACTGGCAAGCGTCACCTCGTAATTCTCGCGCTGCTCCCGCAAATTTATCTCGGTAAGTTTGCGCTCGATGCCGACCGTGACCTGGCTGACCAGCGTTTCGAGGGCCCGGTAGGTATTCTCGCTAATCGGCCTGTGCGAGAACATCGCCACCACCCCCAGCAGGTGGTCTTCCAGCACCAATGGATAGCCCGCGAAAGCGGTCATGTTTTCCCGCTCGGCCCATTCCTGGTCGGCTATCAGTTTATCCCCCTGGACCGAGTTGGTCAGGTGGGGCTGGCGGTGTTCGGCAATCCAGCCGATTTTGAATGCGCCGAGCGGCACCCGGCTGTGCGGTCCATCCAGGTGAGTATATTTGCCCGCGCTGGCCTGTAGCTCCAGCATATTCGTGGCCGGGTTGAAGGTCCAGATGCGGGCGAACGACACTTCCAGGATTTTTACGATAGCCTCGGCGCAGCTATGCAACATCTCCGGCAGAGTGGCTTTGCGGGTCAGGGCCTGGCTTACCTCGGCTATTAGTTTCGACAGCCGGATTTGCTCCTGGAAAGCCGCCTCAACCTCCTTGCGGCTGGAAATGTCCCGAAAATAGACCGAAAGCCCTTCCGGGTAAGGGTAGGCGGTCACCTCGAACCAGGTCTGAAGCGGTTCGTAAAATTCCTCGAAACTGAAACTATTTTGAGTTTCGAGCGCCAGGTGATAATTGGTATCGAAGCCGGAACCGGGGGCGGCAGGGAATTCTTCCCAGAAAACCTTGCCCAACAATTCCTCGGCGGACTTTTGGAGCAGCCGTTCGGCCTGGGGGTTTAGATAGGTAAAGCGCCATTGGCGGTCAAGAGTATAAAGCGCATCTGAAATACTTTTAAGAATGGTTTCGGCGCGTAGCATTAACCTGGCTGCTTTCTATAGATTTTTAGAAAAAGTTATCGGGCAGATTCCAAACCGGAAACAAAGGAAAAGGAAAGGTGCCTCTACCGCACCTTTAACCTTGACACTCTATACGCATAATCTATACCGGGGTTCTTAGATAAGTTCTTCCGGCATCTCCGAGGGGCCTTCGTCGAGCAAAGCCAGGGCGATTTCGGCGGCTACGCTCACATTGTTCTTCAAAAGGGCCACGTTAGTTTCCAGGCTCTTGCCCTCGGTTTCCAACCGGACCGCGTTTAGCAGGAACGGCGTCACGGCCTTACCCTTTACCCCGGCCTGTTCGGCGGCAGCCAGGGCCCGGCCAATCGCTTTTTCGATTTCCTGGGGCGGTAAATCGGCTTCGGGCGGCGGCGGGACCGTCACCACCATACCCCCACCCAGGCCCAAATCCCACTTTATCCGGGCAATCCGGGCGATTTCCGCCGCCGAATCGGCCCAGGCTTCCAGTTTCAGACCGCTCTTGCTGGTGTAAAAGGCCGGGAGTTCGTCGGTCTTGTAGCCTATAACCGGCACGCCCTGGGTTTCGAGATATTCGAGCGTCAGGGGTAAATCGAGAATAGCCTTGGCCCCGGCGCAGACCACGATAACAGGCGTGCGGGCCAGTTCGGTCAGATCTGCCGATATATCGAAGGAGGTCGTCGCGCCCCGGTGGACCCCACCCAGGCCGCCCGTCCCAAAAACCCGGATTTTCGCCAGGCTGGCCGCGTACATGGTCGCCGCAACCGTCGTCGCGCCCAGGCCCTGGCGGGCCAGCACCACCGGCAGGTCGCGGCGGCTGACCTTTGCCACGCCCTTTTCGGTCGCCAGGCGGTGCAGTTCGGACTGGCCGAGGCCGACCCGGATTTTCCCGTCGAGCAGGGCAATCGTGGCCGGGGTCGCGCCTTTAGCCCGGACCACCTCTTCGAGGGCCTGGGCCGTTTCCAGGTTTTCGGGATAGGGCAGGCCGTGCGAGATTACGGTCGATTCGAGGGCGACCACGGCCTCACCCTCGCGCACTTCAGGGCCGAGTTGGAGGTATTTATCAGGATTTAGCATCAGTTCTTAGGTTTATCCATTCCATATTTAACGGCCAGCACTTCGGCCATAATACTTATAGCGATTTCGGCGGGTTCTTTGGCCCCAATCTGAATACCGATGGGGCCGTGTATCCGGGCGATATTTTCCTCGGACCACCCGGCCTTACGGAGCCGTTCGTTGCGGTTGGCGGTCGTGGTCTTGCTGCCAATCGCCCCGATATAGCGGGCCGGGCTGGGCAAGCTCACATCCAGGGCCGGGCCGTCGAACTTCTCGTCGTGGGTCAGGACGACAATATAGGTGTTGCTGTCAATCTTGACGTTTTGCTCCACGATTTCGTCCGGCCAGGCTTCAATCAGTTCGTCGGCTTCGGGGAAACGCTCCTTGGTCAAAAACTTCTGGCGACCGTCAATCACTTTGGTCCGAAAACCGCACTCCTTGGCAAACTTGACCAGCGGAATCGCGATGTGGACCGCCCCGAAGACCAGCAGGGTCGGCGGCGGCGGGAAGACATCCACGAAAACCTCGAACTGCCCTTCCGGCGTTTCGATAGGGTAGGTCTTTGAGCCGGTCCGCTGCATCAGTTCGAGCGTTTTCGCCACCGCGCCCTGGTCCAGTTCCGCCGAGCCGAGCGAACCCTCGGTCCGGCCATCCGGGTAGACCAGCATTTCGGCCCCGATGCTGACGCCTTCGGGGGCATGGACCACGATGGCCCGCGCCACCATTTCCTCGCGCTCGATATGCTCTTTTATCTTCTCATAGTTTGACATGGCAACGCCGCCTTTTCTGGTTATTCGAGGGGAGCAATATAAACTTCGATGCCGCCGCCGCAGGCCAGCCCAATGTCCCAGGCGCTCTCTTTGCTGATGCCGTATTTGACCAGTTTCGGCTTGCGGGAGCGCAGCACTCGCTGGGCTTCCTCGAAGACGGCTCCCTCGACACAACCGCCGCTCACCGAACCGACCAGTTTGCCGCTCCGGGTCACGGCCATCTTGGCCCCTTCAAAGCGGGGAGCCGGGCCGGTCGTCTTGACCACCGTCGCCAGGGCTATATCTTCACCCTCGGCCCGCCATTCTTCAATTGTCGGTAATACGTCTTGCATGGTTGCACCTCTTTTATATGGTTACTACTGGTTGCTGCTTTATAACTTCTTCAGGGCTGCTTTTACAGCTTTTTCAAAAGTTGTTGCTTGCGGAAAGCCCTGGGCGCGTTGTTAATATCGGCCAGGAGCATGCCGAGTTGTTCCAGGCTGCGGAAGTTGTGGGCCGGGAGAAAATCGTCCACGTATTCGAGGGCGGCCTGGATACCGATAGTTAGCGGCTGGTAGTCCGGCAGACCCAAAAGAGGGTTGAGCCAGATGAGCCGGAAAGATAACCTTTGCAGGCGGGCCATCTCGCGGCGCAAGGTTTCGACGCTACCTCTATCCCAGCCATCGCTGATGATTATGACAACCGCCCCATGCCCCATCACCCGCCGGGCCCATTTCAGGTTGAAGGTTTCGAGCGATTCCCCGATTTTGGTGCCGCCCGACCAGTCCTTGACGATTTTCGAAACGTTTTTCAACGAGTCATCGACATTTTTATTTTTCAGTTCGTGAGTAACCCGCGTCAGGCGCGTCCCGAAGACAAAGGTCTCGACATAGCGCAGCCCGCTCTCCATCGAGTGCATGAACTGCAAGAGCAGGCGCGAATAGAGGTCCATCGAACCCGAAATGTCGCAAATCAACACCAGCGGGCGCGGCTTCATCTTGCGTTTGCGCCAGGACAATTCGAGCGGCACCCCGCCATATTTCAGGCTCTTGCGGACAATCCGCCGGGCATCCAGCCGGTTCCCCTGGCGGGAAGGCGTCAAACGGCGGCTCCGGTGGTAGGGGAGCGACCAGCGCAAATCCTGCATCAGGCGGCGGGCTTCGTCCAGTTCGTCATTCGTGAAATCCTGGAAATCCTTGTTGCGAAATACCTCCGAGGCCGAATAAGTCTGCTGTTTTTCGTTATCGCTATCGTCGCCCTCGCCGGTATCCGGCCCCTGCGCTTCGGCCAGCCGTTTAATCTTGTCCCCGGCCTCGTCCCCGGCAGGGTTCGGCGGCTGTTTTTCCTTGTCGCGGTCGGCCCCTTCGGATTTACTCGGCTGGTTAGGCTTCTTATTGTTGAGGGCTTCCGGCGGCAGGTTCATTTCCTGGCCGGGCTGGTCGCTGACGGGCGGGTTCCACTGCCGCCAGAACATCTGGAAGACATAGTCAAAGACCGGTTCTTCCTCGGCCCGCCGCAACATAATCGCCTTGGCAGCGTCGTGGAAATCTTCCTTGCTGTTGAGACCGATAAACTCGATACTGCGGGCCAGGTCAATCGTGCGGGTCGGGTTGGCATCGAGCCCCATCTCCCGCAGGACCCGGCTGAAAAGCATTAAATTGTGAAAGAGGTGGCCCTGGCCCCGGCTTTCGTAACTGGAGCGGAGGGCGCGTACTTCATCGCTTAACAAATTTTTACTTTTTCCCTAACTAGCCGCCGGGGGTTCCGGTTCCGGCTCATTTCCGGCAATTTGATTCAGTTTGGCCCAGGCTTCGGCGGGCCGCATGTCGTCCCGGTAGACCCCCTGCTCGGTCAGGAACTTTTCCAGTTCCCTGGTGATAAAGACCGGCACAGCCCCGCCGCCCCGCATCTTTTCCAGCGCCGCCAGCAAATTGACCGGGATAATCTGCAGGTCGGGGTTTTCGGCCCTGGCCTGCTCCGGCCCAGGAGTGGGAGCGGGAGATGATTCGGGCACCGGGGCGGGGTTCGCCGCTGCTTGCGGTGCCGGCTTCTGGTTAATTTGCGGCCTGGCCCTGGACCTGCCGCGTTTGCCTGGTTTCATGTTTTGCCTGTTTTTTCGGATAAATTCCAGGGAAACAACAATCCTTAACTCCCCCTGGAATCCATCCCGGTCATTTACCCTCTGGCTTCTGCCTTCTGCCTTCTGCCTCCTACTTCTTCACATGCTGCTTGGCCCGAGCCACCAGGGAGCGAACCTTGTCGCCCTTGAGCTTCTCGACATCCTCCTGGTATTTGAGGATAACGCCCAGGGTTTCCTCGACCACCTTTTCGTCGAGGTCGCGCTGGTCGAGAGCGACCAGGGCTTCGGCCCAGTCAATCGTCTCGGCTACGCCGGGTAGTTTGTAAAGCTCGACCTTGCGCAATTCCTGGACAAACCCAACCACTTGCTGGGCCAGGAGGTCCGGCGCTTCGGGCACTTTCGCCAGCAGGATATGGTATTCCTTGTCCAGCGAAGGATAGTCAATCCAGTGGTAAAGACAGCGCCGTTTGAGGGCGTCGTGAATCTCACGGGTCCGGTTACTGGTGATAATCACCACGGGCGGGCGCTCGGCCCGGATGGTCCCGATTTCCGGCACGGTTACCTGGAAGTCGGACAGTACTTCCAGCAAAAAGGCTTCGAATTCCTCGTCGGCCCGGTCAAGTTCGTCGATCAGGAGGACGGTCGGGTTCTCGTTGCTGCTTTCGAGGGCCTGTAAAAGGGGCCGTTTAATCAAAAATTCGGGGCCGAAAAGCTCCTGCGACTCTTCTTCTTCATTCATTTTGCCCCGGCTGGCTTCCATGATACGGATTTGGAGCATCTGGCGGGCGTAGTTCCATTCGTAGACCGCGCTGCTCACGTCCAGCCCTTCGTAGCATTGGAGGCGAATCAGGCGGGCGTTCATCGAGTCGGCCAGCACCTTGGCAATCTCGGTTTTACCGACCCCGGCCTCGCCTTCGAGCAGGAGCGGCTTTTGCAGTTTCAGGCCGAGGAAGACCGCCGTCGCCAGGCTGCGCTCGATAACGTAGTTGCGGGCGCTCAGTTCCTGGACCACCTGGTCAATAGATTTCCAGTCGTTGACGCCAACAGGCTGGCCTGCCAGTTGGCCGGTTTGAGGTTCGTTTGCTTCGTTTTCCGCTTTGCCGTATTCAGTCGTTGATGATGCCAAAATATTCTTTCCTTCTAATTTTCTATCCAATTTTCTATTCAACCAACTAATTTTGTGTTAAATCTTTTCGGGATGGACCGGCAAGCCAACCGATAACAAACCAGCCGTTTTGCACATCCGGGTTTCCAACCTATTAATCTTATTGCGCCAGGCCAACACTGTCAACTGAATTTCGTTGAAGGGGAGATAGTAGGCAGAAGGCAGTAGCCAGAGGTCAGTAGGCAGAAGCCAGGTTTTAGTTTTTAGTGTTTAGGGGCGCTTAGCCCATCGTCAAAGGTCAGTAGGCAGTTTCACACTCCAAACATCCTTCCCTGTCATTCGGCGTGATTATCTTTGTCATTTTGCACGCGGGCTGTACCCCCGAATGTGACAACACACTTAATACTACCCTCTACCCTCTGGCTTCTGCCTTCTGCCCTCTGGCTTCTGCCTTCTGCCCTCTGGCTTCTGCCTTCTGCCTTCTGCCCTCTAAACACTAAATTCACTTTTTTTAACCTTGTAAACCCTTTACCCCCTTGATTAGGTGCTTTATAATAAATTCAAACGCCCTATCGCTCGTCACAACTGCCTTCCGTGCCTTCCTTTAACAACCGAAAACAAGAGTAATTGAAATGACACAATTGCAAAGTCGCAAGAGTAACCACAGACTGACCTACGTTTGGGACATAGTGGTCAGGTCAGTCACAGGCTCAGGCGGGGTCAGGTCAGGTCTTTGGGGGACCACCCTCCCGTTTCGCCCGGAAAGCACCACCGGGCTACCCGGAGCCTTTCATTTCTGGAAACGTCACGGCTGGCGTTTCTACCCGGTCAATACTCAATACTTCATCCCTCGTTCAAAAAGGCCCGGCACCGGCTACCCGGTGGCGGTCCTGGCCGTGGACCCTGCCGAACCCGCCGGGGAATGGCAGCAGGCGGTCGAACGCCTTTGCCAGGAGGGGACCATTGTTATCGCCGTCGAACTACCCGCCACCCTGGAAAACGTCAACAGACAGGTCGCGACCTTCCTGGAAGCCGCCTGGGTAGCCTTCGCCCTGAAAATCGGGGGGTTGGCCGGTTCGCCCATCCACCTGACCTGGTGGGGCTGCGGGTCGACCGGGCCGGTAGTCGAGCAGGCCGCAAAACTCGCCGCTCATAAATACTACCTGCCGCCCGGACGCGTCCTGGTTCGCCCCTTTGACGAAATCGACCCGGCAACCCCCCAGGCCACCCAGGTGGGAAAGCTTGAAATGGCCCTGGCTAAAGCCTGTTAGGAAATAGTAGCCAGAGGCCAGTAGCCAGAAAACAGTGAAAATACAGACGAACTACACCTGATTGGGGAGAAACCTTCCCGGGCCGGGCCGTTTGCAATTCTCTACAGGCTGCCCGGTCCGGGTGGAATTAAAGAAACCTTCCTGGCCGCGCAGGTCCGCCAGAACCTGGGTGAGCCGGAAGGTTTCTCTTTGAAATCCGCAATCTTGCCAGGGCCGGAAAACCTGGCGCAAGGATTTACATTTTATTGGAAGCGATAAAGACTTCCGCCTCGTTCATCATCTTCTGCAAAGTCGGAATAAGGTCCGGCTGGGCGTCCTGGGCCTGGCTGGTTATCAGGCCGATAACTTCCAGGTAGAGGTCATCCACCAGTTGGGCGTGGGCGCGCATCAGGCTAATCCGCTCCAGGCTATCGTTGGCCTGGAACAACTGCTGCAAAAGGCCCATCCGCTCGGTTAAATCCTGCTGTTCCTCGGCGCTCAGCTCCGGCTCTCCGCCTTCGCCATCCTCAAAATCTTCCTCGTCGGCATACTCGGAAGCGTCACCCATAATATCTTCGGCGTTAATCTCACCGAGCGCGGCCCTCTGCAAGACGGTCGGGTCGTCGCTGATAATCGGCTTGAACATGTACTCGGCCTGTTTTTCTTCCGGCAGGTTGCCCAGGTAAGGCTGCAAGACCGGGCTGATAAGCTCGGACAACTGCATCTCGTCCATCTGGGTGGCGCCCGGCGCGAAGACGACCAGCAATTCCTTTTCAGGGTTATTCAAAAGCAGCGGCACCGGGATAATTCCGGCGGTTTTGCAGTTTGGGCATTCGATTTTGTTAAGGGTACCGTTTTGGAGCTGCCAGAGGGCCTCGCTGTCGGCTTCATTAGCCATGTCCACGATAGTATGGGCCTCGGCGCTGAACTCGGTGCCGCACTGGGGACAAGTTAGCGACAGTTCTAAAGCTTGTGACATGCTGGCTAAACTAACCTTTCTTTAGCCTGCGGCTTTATAAATAGCCGGGCTTAAATATAAAATTTCCGCTGGGAGATACAAAACAATCAATAAAGAGGAATACAGGTGAAGGTTTGCTGGCAGGCGAAACAAGTATTACGCTTTAGATCGCTTTAAAGTGGCAGGCAGTTCCTCCGGTCCGGCCCAACCACTCCTGTTATTATACACCCTGGGCTAATTTAATCCAAAGCTTTGCCGGGGAATCTAACGCAATTCTATAACTATCCCTTGTAATTCCGAGCCGCACCGAGGAATCTAGCCCGTAGGGTTTCCGTTGGAAAACATCCCGGTCGCAATATTATTTAGACCGAATTAATCGCTTTCGCCGATAGACCGGTATTCGGCCTCGGTCGCTTCAAAGCGGGAGGGAACGCGGGCCGGGTTACGCCGGGCCCTGGCTGGCCGCTCGGCTGGCCGTTCGGGATAATAGCCGTCCTCGCGGGGACCATAATAGGCATCGTAGCGGTCCGGTTGGGGTGGGGGCGCGTCATAGTAAGCCGGTTCCGGCTCGTAATATTCTTCTTCGTATTCATAATAGTCGGCGGGTCCATGTTCGGGGTAGCGGCCCTGGGCGTGACTGCGGCGGGAGGACGGCAGGCGGTAATAATCCTGCTCCTGAAGCTGGGGCGCACCGTGCGGGGAGCGGCGTGACTGACCTTGCGAAGGTCCATGCGAAAGACCGTGGGGCGGTCGGAGCGGCTCGGCGTAGGCGTAATACTCCATTTGCTGCGGTTGAGGCGGCAAATACTGCGGTAATGGCTGGGCGTGGGCGGGACCGTAACCGTTTAAAGGGTCGTAGCCTCCGGGGTGCTGGATGATAATCACCGGCTGGGGCGCTTCCTCGTAGGCATAGTTGCGGCGGTCAGTATGGCCCCGGCCCACCAGCATCATCATGATTAACAACAACGGCAAACAGCCCAATAAACCCAGCCCCACGCCCACTGCCACGCCCCAACCACCGGGCGGCATCGCCAGCGCTACGAAGACCCCCAGGGCGGCCCCAAAACCGAGCATTAAACTGATAAAGAACTTTTTCATGGTCTTCTCCTGTTACGAGCCGATTCTAAAAGAGGGGTCGTTACGCCGCTGGCGGCGGGCCGGGTCGAGGGCCGGTTTGCGTCTCTGGGCAGCCTGGGAAAGCCGGGTCGGGGCGGGCCGCTCGGAGGCAAATTCCTCGAAATCGTCCGCATCGAAATCGTCCTCGAAGGCGTCCGGCAAATCAGCATCACCCCGCGCCCAGACATCCTGCTTGTAAGCCTTCGGAGGGGGTGCCTTGCGTTCGGGCGCGGTCCGGGTCGCGGGCGGACGGTAGAGCGATTCCTTTTTGGCCGCCCTGGTCTTATCGGGCGCGGCCTCCTGCCGGCGCTGCTGGATAGTCTGGTAATAAGCTTCCAGACGTTCGGCTACCCCCTGGTCCGGTTCGGGCTGGACAACCCTGGTCCGGCGCGAGGACGCCCCTCGGTCAGCCGCCCGGCCCGTCGCCCGGCCCGTCGCACGGAGCGAAGGCGCGACCGAACGGGGCGGAATCGGCCCTATCGGGTCGTCGTCCTCAAAGTCAAGCTCGTCGGCGTAATCATCCTCGTAACCGGTGGGAGTCTCCTGCCTGGAAATAGCCCTGGTGCCGGCACGGGTGCCGCGGGCGGGGGCCGAGCTGGGAGTCGTGTCCTGGTGGCGGTAGGTCATCGTCTGGGAAACCTGCCCGGCCGCCTGGCGGACTTCTTCGGGATACTGCTGGATGAGATGCTCGACCGTTTGCAGCATTTCTTCCTGGCTGATAAACGCCCCCTGGACCCGGTTGACCTCGCCGTTGGTGAAAAGCAAAAAGTCGCCCCGGCCCAATAGCTTCTCGGCCCCGCTCCCGGCGACCCCGCTGGCAACCCTGGCGTCTTCCGGCGAAACCACCCGGCCCACCAAACGGGTCGGGAAGTTGCTCTTGGCAATCCCGCCGATAACATTGGCCGAGGGCTTCTGCGTGCAGCCCACGATATGTATCCCGGCCTCGCGCCCGCGCTGGGTCAGGCGAGCAATCTGCATTTCCATATCTTTGCCGCCTACCATAATCAGGTCGGCCAGTTCGTCTATAAAAATCACCAGGAGCGGGCTGCTGATGCCCTTCTCGTCCCGCTTTTCCATGTGGCGGACGGCCCATTTCAGGCGGTGCAGCCCATCCAGGGGGTCGGTCACGACCGGGCAGACCAGGTGCGGCAGCCCGTTAAAATCGCGATAGCCCCGCCCTTTCGGGTCAATCAGGAGAAGGCGCAGTTGTTCGGGCGGGTTTTGCAAGGCCAGGCTGGCAATCATGCTGCGGGCCAGGATAGTCTTACCGCTCCCGGTCGTGCCGCTAACCAGGATATGGGCAACGTCCGGCGAGTTCAGCCGCACCATCAGAGGGACACCCGTTTCGTCCAGGCCGAGAATAGGCGAGTTAAAGGGGATGGTACCGGGCAGGTTCCGCATCAGGGGAAAGAGCTTGACCGCCTGCGGGTCGGGACGCGGCACCTCGGCCTTCACGAAATAGCCGTCACGGGAAATCCGGCAATGCCCCACCCCCAGCGCCAGGGCGATTTCGTCGGCCAGGGAGACCACCCGGTTAAACTTCACCCCGGTCCCCAGCTTGATATGGAACTGAATCAGGCGCGGCGAGATATTTCCGCCCACCACGCTGGCCTCTATCCCGTGAGAATGGAGGGTGTATTCGATACCATCGGCCTGGTGATCGAGAAGGGAACGCATCGGCAAGTCCTTTTTGGCTAATTTAGAACCTATGTCCTAAATCAATATTACTAGAACAATTGTGCTGTGTCAATATTACGAGGTGGCACTTTTTGCCGAAACTGGGGATTCCAATCCCTTTTTCAGCCTCGCCAAAATAAAACCGCCCCACTTCGCCACGAAATGTGGAAAAGTAGGACGGTTAGATAGAAAAATAAAAAAGGTGAAATAGTGGTTAGTAGTCTGAGGGCAGAAGCCAGAAGCCAGATTTTAGTTTGTTATGGCCGCCAGATATAGGGGCAGTCAAGATGCGAAGAGCCGTTAGCGTTCGGCACAGTCCTTTGGCTTAAAAATATCCGACCCTACTCGGTATCAGGCGAGAGGCGCGCCCAGGAAAGCGAACGGGTCTACCGGCGTTCCCTGTACCCGCACTTCCCAGTGGAGATGCGGCCCGGTCGCCCGCCCGGTGCTGCCGACCAGGCCGAGCAGGTCGCCCGCCGCGACCACCTGTCCCGGCTCGACCGAAATCTGCGAGAGGTGGAAGTAATAGCTCGTCACGCCCAGGCCGTGGTCAAGCGCGACGGTCAGGCCCCGCGCTTCCAGGTCGCCCACGTAGACCACCCGCCCCGCCGCCGGGGAAACCACCAGGTCGCCCGCCTGCCGGGAGAGCGGCCCCATGTCCACCCCCTCGTGGTAATAGAGGGTGTCGGACTGCCCGTTGTAAGTGCGCTGTTCGCCAAAAGCGGTCGTCAGGGCCCAGGGTACATTCAGGGGAAGCTGCCAGTCGCCCTGCCACAACCGCACCGGGCTAAAAGTCTGGTAAGCCCCCGCCAGTTGGGTGTCGTCGTAAGCGTCGGCCTGGTGGTCGGCTAACCCGGCCAGGTCGCCGTCCAGGGTCAAATCCTGGTAAGGGAAGTCGACCTTTTCGACCTCGATAACCCTTCGCAAAAGGCGGGTGGCCCCGGTCTCGTCGGTGAACGAGATTTCGAGCGGGTAAGGCTGGGCCGCCAGTTCAACCCCCACCGGCACATAAGCCGCGAAAAGGGGAGTGGCGCTGCCTTCAACGGGTAACAAATCAAGCGAGGTCGCGCCAAAGGTCAGGTGGGGAAAATTCCCGGCAGACCAGGCCAGTTCGCCCGGGTTATTGGCCTGCAAGGTCACCTGCAAGACCTGGCCCTGGGCAATCCCCCCAGCAGCATCCAGGTTTAGCCCTAATTTATAGGAAACCGCCGCCCCCTGAAGCGGCCTGACCGGGTAAACATCTTCGACCCGCACCGGGTTGTTCGCAGAAGTCAGGCTCGAAAGGTCGGCGGCGGGCGCGGGTAAAGCCCCGCAAGCCGCCAGAAACAGGCTGGAAAGCAGGATAACCAGGACCAGGAATTGACCCCGCAGGAAAGATCCTCGGTTTAGCCCGAACGATATTGAATTTTTCCCGGTAGCCTTTGACATCTCAAACAATCACTTCCTGAATTGGCCTGGCCCTATTTTATTTGGTTATTCCCAGGCTAACTATGCCTTAATTCACAATACGAATCTTAAAGGTATAATGTCTCAGGCTTATCACAAAATTGTCTCAAAAGTGTCACATTTTTCCAGGTCCGTAAAGAAAGATGCAAATAGTACATCCTTCGCCGCGCTCAGGATGTGCTGGTATTTATGGAAACCCCAACTTCCCGGTTCCTACTAAAAACTAAACACTGCCTTCTGCCTTCTGCCTTCTGCCTTCTGCCCTCTGCCTTCTGCCTTCTGCCTTCTACCCTCTGCCTTCTGCCTTCTGCCCTCTGCCTTCTGCCTTCTGCCTTCTACCCTCTGACCTCTGACTTCTGCCCTCTGACCAATTACCCGATTTGCCCATGCAAGCCCGGCGTGCTATAGTATTTTCCCAGCGTGCCTGTTTTATTTGCAGTCCAAAAGAATAAATTGAATTTAACTTAGAGCCGGACCAAAGACGAATTTTTTGTAATTGGGGACTTAATGAGGGAGAAAATGGCTAAACGAGTAGTAATTACCGGGATGGGCATGATTTCGCCGGTCGGCAACAGCGTGGAAGAAAGTTGGGCCAGCCTTGTCGCCGGAAAGTCCGGCATCGGCCCGATAACCCATTTCGATACCACCGGGTTTGATACCACCATTGGCGGGGAAGTCAAAAATTTTAAGGCGGAAGACTTTGGCGTGGATAAACGGGACGCCCGCCGCATGGACCGCTACGCCCAGTACGCCGTGGCCGCCTCGGTCGAAGCCGTCAAAGACAGCAACCTGACCATTGACGAATCGAACCGCAACCGGATTGGCGTCCTGATGGGGACCGGCATCGGCGGTATCGGCGTTTTGAGCGAAGGGATAAAAACCCTTTTTGAAAAAGGCCCCACCCGGGTCAGCCCCTTCCTCATTCCGATGATGATTCCGAACATGGCAAGCGGGTATATCGCCCTGAAATTCGGCGCGCGCGGCACCAACTTCTGCGTGGTCTCGGCCTGCGCGACCGGCGGGCACGCCATCGGGGAAGGCGTCGAAATTATCAAACGAGGCCAGGCCGATGTTATGATTGTGGGCGGCAGCGAAGCGCCTCTCATTCCTATCAGCGTGGCCGGTTTCAACTCCATGACCGCCCTCTCGACCAATAACGCCGAACCGCAAAAAGCCAGCCGTCCTTTTGACGCCAACCGCGACGGGTTCGTGATGGGCGAAGGGGCCGGGGTGCTTATCATCGAAGACCTCGAACACGCCAGGGCCCGGGGCGCGACCATCTACGCCGAAATTACCGGCTACGGCAGCACCGACGACGCCCACCACATCGTCCAGCCCGAAGAAAAGGGCGAAGGCGCTATCCGCGCCATGAAAGAAGCCATGGAACAGGGCGGCTTTACCCCGAAAGATATTGACTACATCAACGCCCACGGCACCAGCACCCAGCTAAACGAAAAAGCCGAGACCGCCGCTATCAAAGGCGCAATGGGCGACCTGGCCTACGATGTCAGCATCAGCAGCACCAAGTCCATGACCGGGCACCTCCTGGGTGCTGCCGGGGCGGTTGAGGCTATAATTTCGGTCAAGGCCATCAACGAGGGGATTATCCCGCCGACCATCAACTACGAGACTCCCGACCCCAACTGTGACCTGGACATCACCCCAAACAAGGCCAAAAGGAAGACCGTCCGCAACGCCATGTCCAACTCGTTCGGCTTCGGCGGCCACAACGTCTCCTTGATTTTCAGCAAATTTGAAGGTTAGTTAAAAAATAAAAAAATCCCGCCATTTTTCGAGATGGCGGGATTTTTTATTATGTAAATTTACTTACGGCGGCCCAGCGACTGGTCGGCGATTTCCAGCAGGCGGTCCCGGAACTCCCCGGCGGGCACTTCGTCCAGTACCGCCTTTGCGCGATTGATAAAGTCGTGCGCCTCGGCGTAGGCCAGTTCGAAGGCATCGCTGGCGCGGATAAGCTCGACCGCCCGTTTAACCTCTTCCTCGTCGGCTTCCTTGCTCTCGATAAGCCCCTTGACGAAATCGGCGTCCTCTTTGGAAGCCTTTTCCAAAAAGTACATCGTCGGCAGGGTCACGATACCCTGACGGAGGTCGCCACCGGTCGCCTTGCCGGTCACTTCCGCCGGTTCAAAGTCGATAATATCGTCGATAATCTGGAAACCCATCCCCAGGAGGTGGCCGAACTGGCGCATCTGCTCGTCCAGGGTTTCGTCCGCCCCGCCCATAATCGCGCCCAACTGGCAGGCCGTCGCAAAAAGGACGGCGGTCTTGGCGTAAATCCGCTTGTAGTAATCCTCTTTGGAAGAATCCCAGCGGTGGCTGGCGAAAATCTGGGTCAGTTCGCCGTCGCAGATGGTCGCCAGGCATTCCGCGAAAATCTGGACCACGCGGGGTTGGCCGGGCCGGGTAATCAGGATAGCCGACTGGGCAAAGAGATAATCGCCCACCAGGATAACCGTCCCGCCGCTCAACGAGGAGTTAAGGGTCTTCATTCCCCGGCGTAAGAGGGCTTCGTCAATGGTATCGTCGTGGACCAGGGTAGCGGTATGGAGCATTTCGACGGCGGCGGCCACCTGGAAAAGTTTCAGGGCACTAATCTCGTCAATCTTGCCGGGTACGCGGGCCGACAGGAGAGCAAGGGTCGGGCGCAGACGTTTGCCGCCCGCCGCGATAATACCTTTGAGCAAACCGTTTAATAAAGGAAAGTTTAAATTAGCGGCATCATTTAATATCTGGCTGACCTGCTCCAACTCGACCTCAACGGTGCTGAGTTGGGGAGTCACGCCCGGTAATTTATCAAGAGTTTGCACCGAATTCATTTTCCCACCATTTTCTAAATGACTAATTACTGGCCCCTTGCGGCTGCCCCTCTACCATTTGCTGCCGCTCCAATTCATCCAGGTCGCGGGTGCCTTCCGGGTCATCGTCCTCGTAAGCAAGCTGCGATAACCGGCTGGCCGTGCCAAAATCAATCGCGCCGCCCTGCACCATCATGTCGAGCAGCGTGTCACCAAACTTGAACAGTCTCCGCAACTGCTCCATGCGTTCCAGGTAAAACTGGGCTGTCACGGCCTCCTGGCCGGTAGCGGTCTTGCTGGCTTCTTCCAGCATCTCAACACTTTGATTCAGGGAAGTAATAATCTGCTGGGATTCCTTGCGCTCGCGTTCCTGCAAAATCCCGCTCACAGCCTTCCAGATGTCCGGCTCCGCCTCGTAATAATTCTTGCGGTCGGCCCACTTATAAATCTGGCGGACCAGCCCCCAGCGTTCGAGGGCGCGAATGTTTATCGAGACATTCCCCTTGCTGCTTTCGAGCTTTTTAACCATATCATCGAGGGTGAGAGGTTCGGGACTGAGGAAAAGCACCGCGTAAAGCTGGCCCATCAGGCGATTGAAACCAAAGAAATCGGCAACTCGCCCAAGGTTGTTAATAAACTCCTTGGATACTTCTTCCATTTGAGCTTCTAGCGGAATTTCTCTGGTAGGTTCGCGGCGATGGCGATGTAATCTACTGTCAATCATGGCTGGTACCTCTTACTTACTATCAAGTTAGTAGTAGAGATTCATATCGTTCAAAAAATTCTAAACGTTCTAATCGGTAGTGTAACACTTTGTGAAAAATATGTCAATTATTAGAAAACGTTAAAAAAAGGAGGTTAAAATGGCTCAAAAATAGTAACTTTTTTTAAAGAAGGTCGTATCTAATATAAGCACCTTTCTAAGTTGCTCAGATTCCCATGCTCAGGCCCGATTTGAACCTGACGGGCGTGAGAAGCCCGGTAAAGCGCCGGTTGCGGCCCGGGGGCGGGAATGATTAGATGGTGTTTTGGTATAGGGTTTGCTATAATTAAGTAGCTACTTTAAAGAATCGATGTAGTAATATCGGCTCTTTTATACTTTTGATTGACACTTCCATTTAGCGTTTTACCCGGCTGGTCGTGGAAGTGGTCTGGAGGTTATTTATGGGTGAAAACAAATGGCTAAGAAACAGCTTCGTCTATCTGATTATCATGATAGCCGTTTTGCTGCTGTTCTTCACCATCCTGGGCGGGGGAAAGAGCGACCCAAATAGCTCTGTACCCATCAGCCAGGTCTTGCGGGACGCCGTTTCCGGGCAAATTAAAGAAATAGATATAACAAATGATAGCGATGTCGTAAACGTAATTTATAACGACGGCTCCAAAAAGGTTTCCCGGCGCGAGTCGGCAACAACCGACTTTACTACCCAATTAAAAAATGCCGGGTATGATTTTTCTAAAGGTTCCGTTGCGATAAAAGTTAATGAATCCTCCCAGTTCGGCGGTTTCCTTAACATCCTGACCTTCTTGCTGCCGACCCTCCTGTTCATCGGTGTCCTCATCTTCATGATGCGCCAGGCCCAGGGTAGCAACAACCAGGCCCTCAGCTTCGGCAAGAGCCGCGCCCGGATGTTTATGGGGAACAAACCGAGCGTCACCTTTAACGATGTGGCCGGGGTCGAAGAATCAAAACAGGAACTGGCCGAAGTGGTCGAATTCCTCAAATACCCCGATAAGTTCGCCGCTCTCGGCGCCCGCATCCCTAAAGGTGTGTTGTTAATCGGCCCTCCCGGTACCGGTAAGACCTTGCTTTCGAAAGCGGTTGCCGGGGAAGCCGGGGTGCCCTTCTTCAGCATCAGCGGTTCCGAGTTCGTTGAAATGTTCGTCGGTGTCGGGGCCAGCCGTGTCCGCGACCTGTTCGACCAGGCCAAACGTAACTCGCCCTGTATCATCTTTATTGATGAAATTGACGCCGTCGGTCGCCAGCGCGGGGCCGGTCTCGGCGGCAGCCACGACGAACGCGAACAGACCCTCAACCAGATTCTGGTCGAGATGGACGGTTTCGACAGCAACACCAACGTAATTGTTATCGCCGCGACCAACCGCCCCGACGTGTTGGACCCGGCGCTGCTCCGCCCCGGTCGTTTCGACCGCCAGGTCATCCTGGACCGCCCCGACCTCCGCGGTCGTATGGCCGTCCTGGAAGTCCATTCCAAGGGCAAGCCGTTGGAAAAAGACGTTTCGTTGGAAGTCCTGGCGAAGCAGACCCCCGGTTTCAGTGGCGCTGACCTCGAAAACATGGTCAACGAAGCCGCTATCCTGGCCGCCCGCCGCAACCGCAAGACCATTTCTATGTCGGAGATGGAAGAAGCGATTATGCGCGTAGTGGCGGGGCCGGAGCGCAAGAGCCGCCTCATCAGCGAAAAAGAGAAGATGATAACGGCTTACCACGAAGTCGGCCACGCCCTGGTCGCCCGGATGCTGCCGAACGTGGACCCGGTCCACAAAATCACGATTATCCCGCGCGGTATGGCCGGTGGCCTGACCATGGTCCTGCCGAGTGACGATAAGGGGCTTGGCACCAAGAGCCAGTTCGAAGACCAGATTGCCTGGGGCCTGGGCGGTCGGGCCGCCGAAGAAATCGTCTTCGGTGAAATCTCCAGCGGCGCCTCGAACGACATCGAGAAAGCAACCGGGATTGCCCGCCAGATGGTCACTCGCTACGGCATGAGCAAAAAGCTCGGCCCGATTGCCTTTGGCAAACAGGAAGAAATGGTCTTCCTGGGCCGGGAAATCTCGGAGCAGCGCAACTACTCCGATGAAGTAGCTTACGAAATTGATAAGGAAGTCCGCGCCCTGATTGATGGCGGTTACGCTCGCGCCAGGAAGATTTTGAGCGACAACCGCGACAAACTTATCGAGATTTCCGAACTACTCATCCAGAAAGAAACCCTGGAAGGTGACGAGTTCGAACGCCTCTTTGACGTCGAGCGCCCGCAGCCCCGGCCTTTCGTCCGGCCCAGCCTGCCGGTCCGCGCTGGCGGTTCGGAAGCGGGCGAACGCGAATCGGAAGCGGCCTCCCGCATCCAGCAGCCCAAGAACCCGCCCAGTGGGGGTTTCTGGCCCGCTGCCGGTCCAGCCTAAGGTTTTAAACTAACAATAAAAAAGAGGTTCCTTCCATACGGGAGGGACCTCTTTTTATTTCTTACTTTATCCTATTCGGGAAACCCGCTCAACCAATCTTCCAGGGCCGGGGCGGTAGTGATGCTGGCAACAAGTCCGGTCAATTGAGCGGCGGTGTAAGGTTGCAACTTTTCCCCAAGGTTTGCCGGTAGAGCCGCTTCCCCAAATTTAAGCCGGGCCTGAAGAAGGAGGACGCTTCGTAAAGTTTCGGTTTGAGTTTCAGCCCGCCATTTTCCGGCAGCCTCGCCCACGATTTCCTCGGCGGTCAGGTCTTTCGCAAAGAAATCCGCAACTTTACGTTTCCAACCCGGCAAGAAACGCTCACAACTTATTTCATCTTCTTCGCCATATTCAAGTGCCTCTTTCGGATTTTCTACCTCATAAACCCAGATTTTGCGTTCTTCGTGATAAACATCCCAGATTATTTCCGCGCCGCTATCAAAATAATTCTTACGTTTGCGGTCTTCCTGGGAGCGCCTGTTGGAAGGTGAGCGATTTTCAATAACCCATTCCGGGCTACCCTTCAAAACAGTACTTTCCGAACCAAACCCCCTTGGTATCACCTGGGTTTCAAAGCGCTTTGTCGAAATAACGCAAACATCCGGCTTTAGAATATTGCCGTTGACCATCTTGCAGTCCAGCATATCGGGATAGGCTTGCCCAAAATGGGCAAACCGGGCGGCCAGCGATAATATCTCTTGAATAATCCCGGCAACACGCCGCTCTTCCGGCTCAGTCATCGCTTTCCATACCAACCATCCATTAATAAGTTCGAGCGGTTCTTCATCAAGTAAAGCCCAGACTTTAGCGGCAGTATAAGGTCCCGGACCCCAGCTATAGGCTTCCTCAAAGTCCAGCGGCCAATGCTGGCTGGTCCGGTTACCATTTGTACCATTACCGTGATTAGACGAACCATTATGCTCGGACCCCTTTTTGGTTGAAAGAATTTCGCTTGCCATGTGCGTTCCACCTTTTGCTACCAAACAAACCCGAAGGCGGGGTTATGGTTCAATTATAACATTTTCCAAATCTAACACATTCCTAACCGCCCTCTCAGTTTTTCTTCAGCAAGTTATCCTAAAATAAACTTTATCAGGCCAATTTTCAGTCAGGTTGGATTTTAGTGGTTTAAGAGCAGGGTAAGAAGTGACAAACCCCTTCAAAAACAGATTTAGATTTCCCCTTAGATTTTCTTTGAAGGACTTTTTTATTGCCCTGGGCTGCCTGTTGGTGGTGGTCTTTGGCGTCATGGGCACCATCATTGTCTATCCCTTCCCCCGGACCGCCACCGACATAAGCAACCAGTACATCAACCTGCTGCCCGATGAAACGCCAGGTCTGGGCCTGACCGCCGGGACTTACACCCAGGTCCTGCCCTACCACGGCAGTAACCGGACCTTCCTGGTCCACCTGCCCCCGGTCACCAGCGCCCAAAATCCGCTACCCCTGGTGCTGGCCTTTCATGGGGCCGGGGAGACGGCGGAAATCATGGCCGGACGGGGTTTTAATGCCAAAGCCGACCAGGCCGGGTTTATCGTCGTCTATCCAGACGGCACCAACGCTACCGGCAACCCCGCCGACGGCTTTACCTTTAACGCCCATTTCTGTTGCGGTTACGCCTACCATAGCGGCGTCGATGACGTTGGTTTTATTTCGGCCCTGCTTGACCGCCTGGAAGCCGTTTACCCCGTCGACGCTGGCCGGGTCTACGCCACGGGCTTTTCCAACGGCGGAATGCTCTCCTATCTGCTGGCGATGCGGCTGGGCGACAGGATTGCCGCGATTGCCCCGGTGTCGGCGGAATACCGGGCCTCCGATACCCCGCAGACCCCCGTGGCCGTATTCAGCATGCACGGCCTGGAAGATAACGTGGTCGCCTACGATAACGATGTGCGGGAGAATGCCGCCTGGGCCGAGTTTAACGGCTGCGGGAGCGCGCCCATCAGCCAGGACAACAGCGACGTTTCCCGGAAAACTTTTTGCGCCGGGTCGCCCGGTCGGGAGGTGGTCTTTTATACGGTTAAGGTAGGGGTCCACGAATGGTTCGGCAGCCTCAAGTCCCCGGACGGCCTCGACACTACCGGGATAGACTTAATCTGGAGCTTCTTCGCCACTCGTTCCAAAAGTTAAGGGGGTTTTGACTTAAAAAGGCAAACATGCGTCATCCCTATTTTTTACACCTGGGATGGCGCAGTTCTTCTGGACTTATACCAGGTCTGGTTAGGTACTTGCCATTTCGAGCGCAGTCGAGAAATCTCAGGGTTGTTGGAGAACAGCCCTCACTTTTAAGTTGTATTGTTTTGAAAGGTTGAATGTTTAAGGTTAGGCAGTCGTTCGTCTCATATATGGCCCGACAAACCAGAAATTTCTTACTTTTGCTCAATTTGGTGCTTAAATTCCAGGATGACCCGTGTTTCTCAATTTTACAATAGACCAGATTAATGAGAAAATAAAACTGCCCAATAATTTATTTTAATTTTAATTATAATAGGAAATTATGAAGTTTAGTGGTATTGAATTTACTAATTATAGGAGTATTGGAAGTAAGGGTGTTAAGGTTACTCCTTTCAAACAATGTAATTTAATAGTTGGACAAAATAACTCTGGCAAATCAAATGTGATTGAAGTCCTGTTAAAAATTTCTATGTTTATAAATATAAATAAATATACAGGGCAGTCTGATTTTCTAGGTCCATTAGATTTTCATAAACGAAATCCTAGTAATAATTTTGAGTTTACTCTTCAATTTGAAGCTGATGAAAACAATCCAGAAGAAGCGATTTATATACAAACATTTGATACTAAAATTTTCTTTTTGTCTTATATTATTTATGATAGTGGAAACCCCAAACTTATAGATAATACTTTTGAAAAAGCCATTAATTTTGAGAACTATACTAAATTCTATAACTTTAGTAGAAGTATCCTAAAAATGGAACCACAAAATATGGGAAGTATAGCTGAATTTATAGCATCATTTAAGAGCCGAAACTTACAGAATTTTAAGACCAAATATGCAAAAACAATTCAAACTATTATTAAAATACCAGAATTTAGGCAAATAAAGGAAGGGCAAAAATATAACTTTAATGGGGAAAACCTTATAAGAGAACTTCAAAGTTTCCAAAACCCACCTATCGGAAAAGATGAGGATAGAGCCAAATTTGATAAAATCCAAAATTTTATCCGTAATCTTTTACGCTTACCAGATGCCGCTTTAGAAGTATCGATTGACCTTAAAATAATCCTCAAAGCTAACGATGTTCGATTGCCTTTAGAGTCCTATGGTACTGGTGTTCATCAACTTGTTATTTTACTTACTGCAATTCTCTCAATAGAAAATTCTATTTGCTGCATCGAAGAGCCGGAGATACACTTACATCCTACACTCCAAAGAGATTTTCTGGAATTTATTACAACCCAAACATCAAATTCTTTCTTTATAACTACACATTCACCCACCTTCATTAATGCGCAAAGTAAATACAATAATACCGTTAATGAAAAAATCCAGATTTTCCATTTACAAAAAGAAGTTGACGGTTCAACATATGGAGGTCCTGTTGTGAATGTAGGACATAGTCTTGCCGCCCTTACAGATTTAGGGGTAAAACCGAGTGATTTACTTCAATCGAATTGTGTAATTTGGGTAGAAGGACCGAGTGACAAGATTTACTTGAACCATTGGATTCACCTAATTGATGAAAATTTACTTGAGGGTGTCCACTACTCAATCATGTTTTATGGAGGCCGCTTGCTGGCTCATTTATCGGTTAACCGCCCTGAAATTCCAGTACAACTAGTTGAAATTCTACGAATAAATCAAAGAGCAGTAGTAATGATTGATTCTGATAAAACACCAAGTAAAAAGACCATAAATTCAACAAAGCGAAGAATACTAGATGAATGTGAGGCAAGTGAAAGTATAGGTTGGTTAACCGATGGTAGAGAGGTTGAAAATTATCTTCCAACGGAAGTAATAACCAGGGCTATTAAAGATAAATATCGGCTTGATATAAATTTCAGTTGCACAAACTTTAGTAAGTTTGATACTGCTTTAGATAGGGCTGTCAAAAGTGCTGGTCAGGCAAATGGTGTTGATTATGGTAGCAGCAAGGTTCCGTTTTCCCAACTTTTTATAAAGCATTTTACTTATGTTGATTTTAAACCCGAACTACTCAAATGGGTAGAAAGAATTGTTGCTCAAATTTCAATCTGGAATAAATAAACATAAGTCATCCCAACCTTTACACTCAAAATTGAGTAGGGTAAATATTAATAAAAGAAACCCCTAACCTTGTCATTGCGTGGCAAAGCCACGGAATCTCCGGTCCGCTGGACAATGTCCCAAACATACGGCTACCTGAATTCAATCCATTAATCTTTCAAAACAGCCCACCTTGGGAGTTAGCGATAAACGCCAACGGCGCTGCCCAAAGGGAACCCTTCGGGCTAGATTCCTCGACTGCGCTCGCGCCCGGAGGGTGTGACAAGTTAGAGGCTTTACTTATAATGGGAAAGTTATCTCAGGTGTAAGAGATATTTCAAAATGAAATGAGCCAACCCGAATTTTTAATTTAGGATGGCTCATGTTTGAGTTTAGTACACGCCTCTTACCTCTTAGATGCGGTAAGCTGTTGTATTAAAAACCCAGTTCCCGGTTAATCCGGGCGGCTAAATCCAGCAGGAGCAGCCGGTTAATCGAGGGCAGGACCTGGATTTCGTCCTCGTCGGTCGCAAGGGCCAGGCAGTACAGGGGCGGGTCAACATCCCGAACCGGGGCCACCTGCGCGGCTTCTTCGCAGCCCGGAACTGCCGGTTCGGTGAAGGGCTGCTCGAACTTTATCAACCCGACCAGGCCCAAGAACCATTTCATCCCGTTTGTGGCAACCTTGCCCGGCCCGCTTTCGTTGGCATAAAAGAGGTGACCTTCTTCAAAAGGACCGACTTCGACCACCCGGCAACCGCGAATGTCCGCCCTGGAATAGGCCGCGTCTTTTATAAACAGGTCAGCGTCAGTTATGTAAACCTCTGGACTGCGGCTGATACTTACGACACCTGTTTCAAGCGTATTACTGCGCGAATTACTGCTCACCTTGTTTCTCCCTACCCGGTTTGTTTTGTTTTAATATTTTTTATTATTGCGGTCTCTACTTATTGGACCCCCGGCCAGGGCGACTTGTTTCACCCCTATACTCTTAACGACTGCCGGTATTATTTTTTCGAGTACAATCCTCATAAGAATTGTTTGATAAATTTGTAACAAACCTCAATTTTATTATACTCCAAATGGCCCGAAAAGATAGAGATTTTTGTCACAATTCCCCAAAATTCTGCAAAGAAAATTTATATAACTGGAATAATAATTTTGAAAGTGGACCCAACTCCCGGCTGGCTCTCGACCTTTACCTCGCCCTCGTGGGCCTCCGCGATATACTTGACGATTGCCAGCCCCAGCCCGGTCCCGCCCAACGCCCGGCTGCGAGCCTTGTCCACCCGGTAGAACCGCTCGAAAAGATGGGGCAGGTGTTCGGCGGCAATCCCCGGCCCGGTGTCTTTGACCGCGATAACGGCCCTGGCGGGCTGGTTCCCGCCCTGTTCGACACTCAGGCTGACGTGAATCTCACCCTGCGGGGTGTAGCGGACCGCGTTATCGAGCAGGTTAAAAATGGCCTGGTCCAGCCGGTACTCGTCCCCCAGGGCGCGGGCCGGGTCGAGCTTATCCAGGGACAACTTGACCGGTTTGTTCTGGGTTTCGGCCAGTTGGACCGCCCGGTGATAGCTGCGCCGGACCACCTGGGGCAGGTCAATCTCGTGGTGTTCGACCATCATCCCCGCGTCGGCCTGGGCCAGCATCAACAGGTCGGAAACGAGGCGGCTGAGCCGGGCCGCTTCCTCGCGGGTCTCCTCGATAGCCTCGGCGGCCTCGGTGGGCGGCAGGCCCCGTTTGAGCAGGTCGAGATTGCCCTGGATGATGGTCAGGGGCGTGCGGAGTTCGTGCGAGGTATCGGCCATGAACTGGCGGTGGGCGGTAAAGACCCGGCCCAACTCCTCAATCATCTGGTTAAAAGTCGCGGCCAGTTCGCTGATTTCGTCGTGCTTGCCCCGAATATTGACCGTCCGGGGAATCCGTTCCTTGAAGTCGCGGGTCGCCGCAATGCGCCGGGCCGTGTCGCTCACCCGCACCACCGGGCGCAAGGCCCGCCTGGTCACCCAGTAGCCGCCCGCCAGCGAAATCAGCAGGGCCACTATTGCCCCCAGGATGAGAAAAAGCCGGACCTGGCCGAGTGTATCGGTGTAGGGCTTGAGTGATTCACCGACTTCGAGGACGCCGACCACCTGGTTTTTTACGGTCAGGGCCTGGTAGAAAATGCGGACCTTTTCGCTCGATACCTGGGCCTCCCCGGTGCTGGTCTGGCCGTTGAGGGCGACCACCACCAGGGCCGGGTCAATCGGCAGACGGGCCTGGCCGAGACTGTAAGAGTCGCCCAGCACTTTGCCCTGCTCGTCCAGGACCTGGACATACACGCCGGGGTCGGCAAATTCATCGAGCGGGTTGGTCTGGAGGGCTTCGCTGACCTGTTGCGCACTTAAATTTGCGGCGGTGGTGGCCCCTTCCAGGCGCAATCTGACCTCGTTGGCGCGCCGTTTGAGGCTTTCGTCAATCCGGGCAAGCTGGTCGGTTTGCAGGGTAAAATAGAGGGTCAGACCGAAGAAAAGGAGGACAATCGCCAGCAACCCGCTAAACCAGAAAGTAATTTGCCAGCGAATCGGCAACCGGCGCACGCCTTTTAACAAAGCCTACTCCTACTCCTCACGCAGGGCATAACCCGCGCCCCGCACCGTTTGAATCAGGCGGCTCTTGTTGCGGGCCTCCAGTTTGTCACGCAGGGCCCGCACGTGGACATCTACCACGTTCGACTCCCCTTCGTAGTCAATCGTCCAGACATTTTCCAAAATCATCTCGCGGGAAAGCACCTGGCGGGGATGGCGCAAAAAGAATTCGAGCAGCTTGAACTCGCGGGCGGTTAAATCTATCGAGTAGTTGCCCCGGACGGCACGGTACTCCTTCAGTTTGAGGACGAGGTCGGCGAAAGAAAGTTCGGTGGTGTTAGTCGGGGCGCTTTGATAATTTTCGTTGAGGACCGAGCGGCGCAAAAGGGCTTTGACGCGCGCGACCAGTTCATCGAAGGCGAAAGGCTTGACCAGGTAATCGTCGGCCCCGGCTTCGAGCCCCGCCACCCGGTCCGGCACGGTGTCCTTGGCGGTCAGCATCAGGATAGGCAGCGGCCCGTTCTGGCGCAGCGAACGGGAGATTTCCAATCCGTCCGGCCCCGGTTCGGGCAGCATCACATCGAGGACGACCAGGTCGGGTTGGGCCTGGCGGGCCAGCCGGAGGGCTTCCTGCCCGGTCGCGGCGGTTTCCACCTCGTAGCCTTCTAATAAGAGGCCGCGTTTTAACATCGAAAGGATGCGAGGGTCGTCATCTACGACCAGGATTTTTGACATGTTTCTTGTTTCTTTTCTCGTAATAGCCAGAATTTTTAAAATTCCCCACCGAAAATAGACAGGCAATCCCTGGCGCATTTCTATTATATATCCTGGCGTAATAAAGGGGAATAAATTACCAAAAACCCGGCCTGGAGAAGGGGCCGGGTTTAAAACTTCAGGTCAGGACAACCGTAATAGTAAGAGCCTGGTCGTCCCGGTAGACGCCCAGGTTCAGGTGGTCGCCGACCTCGTAATCCTTGAGCAGGGCCAAAAGGGAGTCCTCGGCCTGGATAACTTTTCCGTCCAGGTGGGTCAGGACATCCCCGGTCAGCAGCCCGGCCTGGCTGGCCGGACTACCGGGTTTAACCTCGGTAACGACCAGGCCCTGAATAGCCGAATTGTTCGGCTGGTTCTTCAGGGCGACCTGGCTGCTGACATACAGAACGCCAAGCTGCGGCACGGCGCCGGTGCCGGTTTGGCCGGAAGCGGGCAAAGCCTTGCCCTGGTTTAGCAAAAGGAAGGTCAGGCCGCCGATTGCCAGACCTACTACCAGGAATAAAAACAAGGCTCTTTGTCGGGACTTGCCCGGCGAAGCAAAAAGAAAGGCAAGCATCTTTAGCATTTGCGGGCGAAATGGCCCGGTTTGTTGTAACCTTTGTGTTTTGTCCAATTCATATTGCCGCATTGCTTTGCAGCCTTCGAATAACTTTTATTTAGCCGATAAGGGCCGCATTCCGGTTGAAGCGTAGTTGGCTGGCCCTGGTTTACACCTCTAATTTAGGCCCAAACGGTGAAAGCTCTATGAAACTCGGATTAATGATTGCTTAAAAATTTCCAGGGCCTGGCAGTGTGGTAAAATTAGCAATACACGTTGAACGTAAAACGGGATAAGTTTTTAGTGTTCAGTTTTTAGTGTTTAGTAAAAGAAAAAGAAACGAACATCAGGAATAATATTAATTTTAGAGGTTTGAATAAATGAAATTAGACCGGTTGACCGAAAAGGGCCAGGAGGCGATGGTATCCGCCGATGCCCTGGTCGAACAATACAAAAATGCCCAGCTTGAGCCTGAACACCTCGCGCTGGCCCTCCTGGACCAATCGGGCGGTATCGCGGCCCAGATTGTCACCAAACTGGGACAAAGCCCCGACCGCCTGCGGACCCGGATTGAGGGGGCGGTGGGCCGCCTGACCAAGAGCTACGGCGTCCGCGCCAAAACCACTATCTCCTACGCCACCCGCAACGTCCTCGATAACGCCGAGAAAGAAGCCGGGCGCATGAATGACGCCTACGTCAGCACCGAACACCTGATGATGGCCCTGGCCGGACCCGCCAATATTGGCGAGGCGGGCCGCCTGATGCGCGACATGGGCATCACTCGCGACGCTATAAACGGTGTCCTGACTTCCATCCGGGGCAACAGCGGACCCATCACCGAAAAAAATCCCGAAGTAAATTACGCTACTCTCGAACGCTATGGCCGCGACCTGACCAAACGGGCCAAAGACGGCAAGCTCGACCCCGTGGTGGGCCGGGACGAAGAAATCCGGCGCTGCGTCGAAGTCCTCTCCCGCCGCTCCAAAAATAACCCGGTCCTGATTGGCGAACCGGGCGTCGGCAAGACCGCCATTGTCGAAGGGTTAGCCCAGCGTATCGTGCGCGGCGACGTGCCCCAGAGCCTCAAAGATAAAATGCTGGTAAGTCTCGACCTGGGGGCGCTGGTGGCCGGGGCCAAATTCCGGGGTGAGTTCGAGGAAAGGTTGCGGGCGGTCCTGCGCGAAGTCGAACAGGCCGAGGGGCGCATCATCCTCTTCCTGGACGAACTGCACACGATTATGGGCGCGGGCGGCAGCGCCGATGGCGGCATGGACGCCAGCCAGCTTATCAAACCGGCCCTCTCACGGGGCGAACTCCACATGGTCGGGGCGACCACCCTCGACGAGTACCGCAAACACATCGAGAAAGACCCCGCCCTCGAACGCCGTTTCCAACCTATCCTGGTGCAGGAGCCGAGCGTTGATGATACCATCTCGATTTTGCGCGGTCTGCGCGAACGCTACGAGGTCCATCACGGCGTGAAGTTTACCGACTCGGCCCTGGTCGCGGCGGCTACCCTCTCGAACCGCTATATCAGCGACCGCTTCCTGCCCGACAAAGCGATTGACCTGATTGACGAGGCCGCCGCCAAACTCCGCACCGAAATTGACAGCCTCCCCTCCGAACTGGACGCGGTCCGGCGCGAACTCTCCCAGCTTGAAACCGAGCGCGAAGCCCTCAAACGCGAGACCGCGACCCTGGCCGATACCGAAACGAGCGAACGGCTGGCCCGCCTCGAAAAACAGGTCGAGGATTTGCGCGAACGCAATCACCAGTTGTCGGTCCAGTGGGAACTCGAAAAAGGGGCGATAGACCGGACCCGCACCATCAAAGAAGAAATCGAAAAGACCCGCCCTCAACTCGAAGAAGCCCTCCGCAACCAGGACTACACCAGGGCCAGCGAACTCCGTTACGGCAAGCTGGCGAACCTCGAAAAAGAGCTAAAAGAGCAGGAGTCAAAGCTCGGTGAGGTCCAGCGCGGCAAAGGACTACTCAGCGAACGGGTAGACGCCGACCTGATAGCCGAAATCGTGGCCCGTTGGACCGGTATCCCGGTCAGCCGCATGCTCCAGAGCGAGATGGATAAACTTCTGACCATGGAGGACCGCCTGCGCGAACGGGTCATCGGGCAGGAAACGGCCCTGGTCGCCGTGGCGGACGCGGTGCGCCGGGCGCGGGCAGGTCTGCAAGACCCCAACCGCCCGCTCGGTTCCTTTATGTTCCTGGGTCCGACCGGCGTCGGCAAGACCGAGTTGGCCCGCGCCCTGGCCGAATTCCTCTTTGACGACGAACACGCCATGATACGGCTCGATATGTCGGAATACATGGAAAAATCGAGCGCGGCCCGCCTGACCGGGGCCCCTCCCGGCTTTGTCGGCTACGAGGAAGGCGGCCAGCTAACCGAGGCGGTCCGGCGGCGGCCCTACGCTGTGGTCCTCTTTGACGAGGTCGAGAAAGGTCACCCCGATGTCTTTAACCTGCTCTTGCAAATCCTGGAAGACGGTCGCCTGACCGACAGCCAGGGGCGGACGGTTGACTTCAAAAATACGGTCATTATCCTGACCTCGAACATCGGCAGCCAGGACATCATGAACCTGACCCAGACCGGACACACCCAGAAGGATATTCGCGATTCCGTGATGCTGGCCCTGCGGGGGCAGTTCCGGCCCGAATTCCTCAACCGGATTGACGAGATTATCGTCTTCAAACCGCTGGGCCGGGAAGAAATCAATTACATCGTGGATATTCAGCTAAAGTCGCTCCACAAACGGCTGGCCGAACGCCGCCTGACCCTCGAACTCTCGCCGGAAGCGCGGGGCCTGCTGGTCGAGGTCGGCTACGACCCGGCCTTCGGGGCGCGGCCTTTGCGCCGGGCCGTCCAGCAGCTAATCCTCGACCCGCTGGCAAAAGAGGTTATCAGGGGAAAATTCAAAGAGGGCGATACCATCCGGGCCGAACTGACGACCGCCCCCGACGGCGACCGGACGCTCGACTTCCGTAAAGTGAGCGGGGCCGCTCCTGCCCCCGAAACAGCCTCAACCCCGGCGGAACCGGTCGCACCCCCCGCCCCGGTGCGGACCCTCGACCTGGAAAATTCGGACGAACCGGACACCTCCCCGGAGGAACCGCCGACCCCGGCCCTGAAGGAGAACTAGACCATGTTCAGTCTACGCGTTGACGACGAAATCGAACTGGGCCTCTACGAAGAACGCCACGCCCAGGCCCTGTTCGAACTAACCGACCGCAGCCGCGAACATATCCGGGAGTGGCTGCCCTGGGTTGACGGCAGCACGACCGTCGAGGCCAGCCGCAACTTTATCAAAATCTCGCTCAAACAATATGCCGAAAATGACGGTCTCGCGGTGGGTATCTGGTACAAGGGGGAACTGGCCGGGACCGCCAGTTTCCACTACTTTGACTGGCACACCCGCCGCACCGAAATCGGCTACTGGCTCGGCCAGGAGTTCACTGGCAAAGGGCTCATGACGCGGGCCGTCCGCCGGTTGGTCGAGTACGGTTTTGACGAACTCAACCTGAACCGGATTGAAATCCGCTGCGCCCCCGGCAACCGCAAAAGCCGGGCTATTCCCGAACGGCTCGGCTTCACCGCAGAAGGCACTTTGCGCCAGGTCGGGTTCATCCACGACAATATTTTAGTGGACATGGTCGTCTACGGATTACTAAAAGACGAGTGGGCCGCCAACCCTAAGTAAAAACGCTTTCAACAACTGGAAAAGTCTGTAACTAAAAGTACGGTCCTTCCCTTGTCATTCTGAGGGAACCGAGGAATCTCCGGTCCGGTGGACAATAGCACAGTCATTGTAATTTTCAGGTTTAGCGCCGATGGCGAAACGACAGGCCGAAGGCTTACCAGGGGTTCAAGGTACGTCAGGTCGAAGACTGGTTCGGCCTTAGAAACGGGCTAGTTATTGTTTTTACGGTACGCAACGCGCGAGATTCCGTAAGCCGCCGTTTGATTGAGACAAATTATCTTTCTAAAAGCGGCTTACGGAATGACAAGGTATAGTGTTTTCTTTTACTGGTAAGAATAATGTCTGTAGTAAAACTTAAAGGTGTAACAATCATTAAATCAAACCCAGCAATACATTCACAAAGGAGTCTATGTTTCGCTTAAGCGTTGACGATGAAATAGAGCTTGGCCTGCTGGAAAGTCGCCACGCGCAGCCCCTTTTAGAGCTAAACACCGCCAGCCGCGAATTTCTCCGCCAGTGGCTGCCCCACATCGGCAACCTCGATACGGTCGAGCAAATTGACGGCTTTATCAAGGCCGGGCTAAAACGGCTGGCCGATAACAACGGCTTCCAGGCCGGAATCTGGTACAAAGGCGAACTGGTCGGGGCTATCGGCTTCCGCTACTACGACTGGCACACTCGCACGACCGAAATCGGCTACTGGCTCGGCCAGCCCTACACCGGCAAGGGCCTCATGACCCGTGCCACTCGCAAGATGGTCGATTACGCCATCCGTGATTTGGGGCTGAACCGGGTCGAGATACGCTGCGCCACCGGGAACACCGGCAGCCGGGCCATCCCCGAACGCCTCGGCTTTACCCTGGAAGGCATCTTGCGGCAAGCCTTCCGCCTCTACGACAACAAGGTGGACACGGCAGTTTACAGCATGCTCGCCAGCGAATGGAAAAACAACCTATGAGCGACCGGAACGAAGCCGCCCGCGCCCGGCTGTTGCAGCGCCTGGATGAAATCGTCCAATCGGCTATCGCGAGCGGGCATGCCCTGGCCGTGCTGGCCCTCGGTTCGAGCGGGCGTGAACTCGACCGGGTGGACGAATATTCCGACCTCGATTTGTGGGTTATCGCCGAGGACGGCTACCAGCAAGATTTCCTGGTCAACATGGACTGGATTCACGCCGCCTCTCCCATCGTTCACCAGCACAAACACGGCCTGACCGGCTACAGTATCGTTTTCGAGGACGGCATCTTTGCCGAGGTGGACGCCTTCGAGCTTCCCGACCTCTCCGCGCTCGAATTCGCGGAAGCCCGGATTGCCTGGAAACGCCCTGAAATCCCCGATACCATCCGGTTCGCCCAGAAAGAGACCAAACGCTGGCAGCGCACCGTCGATGAACTGGTCGGCGAGGCCCTGGGCAACCTCTACGTCGGGCTGGGCCGCTTCCACCGGGGCGAGAAGCTGACCGCCATGCGTTTTATCCAGGTCTACGCCGTGGACCGCCTGCTCGAACTGGCTCACCTCCTCGAAACCGAGCAACCCGCCTGGCCCGACATTTACGGCAACGAACGGCGTTTCGAAAAACGCTTCCCCGGTCTCGCCGCCGTCCTGCCCCGGCTTTTGCAGGGCTACGAACGCTCCCCCGAATCGGCCCAGGTCATGTTAGAATTCCTCGACGAACATTTTACCGTCAACCCGGCCCTGAAGGCGGCTATTATAAGCCGTTACAAACCAGCCGGACCGGACAAGCAAGCGTAAAAAGCAACCAGAGGTGAAAGGATAGAGCAGACGATGACCGCGAACCCCGGCAGTTCCCCGGTGACCATCCGGCAGGCCCAAAAAGAAGATGTCGAAACCGTTTTGAACCTGATTGACGCCCTGGCCGATTACGAAAGCCTGCCCCGGCCCGAAGCCGACGCTCGCGCCCGCCTGGCCGAACACGGTTTTGGCCCCAGGCCCCGCTTCGAGGTCTTTCTGGCCGAGCTTGACGGCAAGGCCATCGGCTACACCATCTCTTTTGAAACCTATTCGTCCTTCCTGGCCCGCCCGACCTTCTACCTGGAAGACCTCTTTGTCCTGCCCGAATACCGCAAAATACGGGCGGGGCTGGCCCTCTTTAAGAACTGCGTCAGGCTGGCCCGCCAGCGCGAGTGCGGGCGCATGGAATGGCAGGTGCTGGACTGGAACGTCAACTCCATCCGGTTCTACGAACAACTCGGCGCGAAAAGGCTCCAGGAATGGCTGCCCTACCGCCTGACCATGGACGACCTCGCCACCCTCGACCAGTAGGCAGGAGACAGAGGGCAGTAGCCGGTTTTATCTGCCTTCTGCCTTCTGCCTTCTGCCTTCTGCCCTCTGCCCTCTGACTACTAAACACTAACCGGGCTTGACTCTACCCGGCACCTTTGCTAACCTGTAACTGCTGAACCCGCCCTGCCGAAAAGCCGGGAGGGTGCCGGTGCGCCACTGACCGGCCATTTTGTGCAAAACTTTATTAGAAAAATTCTTTAGAAGTTTTTCCAGGAGAAAATTATGAGGCTAAGAGTAACCCGGCGCATCCGAACTTCTAATTCCGAACAGTGGACCCTTTTCGATGCCGACCGCCGCGATGTCCAGGGCGACATGGAAAACATCGGCAAGATGGACCTCCACTATGACGATGAGCTGGTCTATTGCACGTTGCTGCTCTGGAAAGAGTTTGTTGCGAACCTGGGCGAGGAAACGGTCCAGGCAATTGTGGATGACCTGATGGACGAGGCGACCGCTCCGATTGGTGTCCCGGCCCTGTACAGCCTCGATTTCTTTACCCCCAGCCTGGGCGACTACAAGTTCTACACCAACGACGAAGATTACAACGACGACGAGGATGAGGACGAGGAAGAAGCCAGCGAGGAGGCGCTCGAAGACGAGGAGGAAGAAGAGGACGATACCAAGCCCGGCAGCAATGGCCGGAGTTCGAACTGGCCTTAATTAAAGCAAGGTCAGGAAATAATGAGCGTGCCGAGGGTCAGGCTGGCCTGGCCCCCGGCCATTATCCTCTCATTCCCCACCGCGTTATAAATCCCGATTTCAACTTTATAGCTCCCTGCCGCCAGGTTTCCCGGCAGCGGCAACCCGTGAACATCCTGGTAGGCGTCGCCCGGTTTCCATCCGGCGGTATCGGCCTGCCCCTGTTGCGGCGCTAAATCCTGCTGCGCCACCGTCGTCCCGGCCTCGTTCACCAGGTGAATAAACATCTTAACCCCGGTCGTCTGCGGACGCACCACCCGCCAGACAAACCGTAAATCGAGGCTGCGGCTGGCTGCGTCCGCCGCCTTCAGCCGGATGATTTCGCCCGGCTCGACCGGGTCGGCGTTGGCCTGCCCGTTGCGCGAAGTGCTGAGGCCAAACGGCGTTAGCACCAGCCCGTTATCAAAGGTATAGGGCTGCCGGACCGCCAGGGGCCGCACCCGGTAGAGGTCGGCGTAGTCAATGGTGGTCGTTTTGGTGGCCGCGGTCCCGATAAACTCGACCGATTGCGGGGTAAGCTGCGGCAGGGCCAGCACGCCATCCACGACCACCCACCCGGCCTGGGCCAAACCCTCCACAACCAGGGCCTGGGCCCGCTCCCGGTGGAAAAGGGTTGCGGTATCGGCCTGGGTGGAGCCGCTCAACCCCTTGCCGAGCAGCGCGAGAAGCCCCGTCCGGTCCATGTCGAGGTTCAGATAGACCATGTACCCGGCGCTATCTACTAAATATTTGCCGCTCGAAGGAAGGCGGGCCGGGCGCTTCCCTGCCATAAAGTTGTAACCGGGGTCGAAATCCAGCACGTCCCCCGGCTGAACCCCGCTACTATTGGCAATAGCCGCCCCGGTGGCCCGGTAGGCCCGGTCGAAAGCGGGGTGCTGGCTTTGCTGCCACCCGGCCAGCGCCAGGGGCAACCCTAGAAACAGCGCCACTAGCCCGATTACCACCGCCCCGCCCCAGAACGCCTTTGATGTTGAAAAAACCTTTTTGCCTTTGAAAAGCCGGGCCGCTCCACCCAGAACGGTCTGCCAGCGCGACACCGAAAAGAGCCCCGCTCCCAGCAAAGCCAGCGGCAAAGCCCACTGGACGTAATACCAGGGGTGAAAAGATTTGCTGAGCGTAAATACCACAATTAGCGGGAAACTCGCCAGGGCCGCCACGAGCCAGCGCCCCCTATCCCGGCCTCCCGCTGCCAGCCAGACCGCCACGAAAAGCAGGGCCAGGCCACCCGCGAAAATGGTCAGGGCGTTATCGGGGTAATCGGCCAGCCGTCCAAGCTGGTCCTTGCCCGCCCGCGTCTCGTCAGGGCGCAAAAGCTGGAAGAAAACGACCTGTCTTAAAAATTCGCCCGGTCCGCTCAAAAGCACGAACGGCCCCAGGACCGCAATTGCGCCCCCGACCAGCCCCACCCCGTGCCAGAGCAGGTGCCGCCACTCGCGCCGGAAGACCAGCCAGACCACCAACGCCGCCACGAAGACCACTCCCGGCAGTTTGCACAGGACCGCCAGGGCCAGCAAGACCCCACTCCCGACCAATAACGCAGTCTGTAAACGGCGGCGTCCGGCGCGGTCGGCTTCGAGGTAGCAGCCCAACCCTAAAATGGTGAAGAAGTTGGCCGGGGTTTCCAGGGTTGCGATAGCCGCCGAGCGGGCATCCAGGGCGTAAAGCCAGGCCGCGCCCAGGGCAGGCAGATAAGAAAACCCGCTCTTACCGGGCGACCACACCCGGCCCCCCACCCAGAACAGGGCCAGGATAGTCAGGAGACCGAGGGCAATCGCGCCCCCTCGCGCCACCAGGAAAGCCTGGTAACCGCCCTGGGCCAGTCCCGTCAACTTTAACAGCGCGCCATAAAAGAGTTCTGAGACCGGGGGATGGGCCAGCAAGAAATCGCGGTAGGGCAACTGGCCCTGCGCCAGCAGCGACGAACCGCTAAAGTAGACCATCTCGTCATAGTTCGAGGCCGGGAGACGGTCGAGGCTGTCCGGCATGAGCTGGCCCAGCCGTTCGCCCAGCCCGACCAGCGCCGCCCCCAGCACCAGTACCCCACTCACAACCGGGGCCACATAGGCGGGTAACCCTATTTGTTTACCAGGGGGAAGCGGTTCGGCGGGTGGAATTTCGCCAGGGGAAACCTTGCGGGTATTGAGCCAGAGCAGCACCGCCGCCCCCTGCAACCAGACCGCCAGGGCCAGCAGAGGAAAGACCGCGTTCGGGGAAGCCAGGTTATCGAAGGGGGTCGCGCTTTCGAGCGGTTGGGTCAGGCGGCCCCCGAACCAGGCCGTCGCGCTTTGCCAGAACCGTTGCGGCAGGTGCAAGGCCACAACCAGCCCCAGGCTCCCCAAAAGCAAGGCCAGCCGGGCTTCCCAGGCCAGGACTCTTTCAAAGCCGCTCGGCAATTGCCACCGGGATAGCCGGGGTTTAGCGGGGTCGGCGGAAGCCGGGGCGATTTGTGATATTTTGGTCTTGTCCTGGTTGATAAACGGGCCTCCCGGTGCGGATAAAGGTCGAAATCCGCCGCGATTATAACAAAAGGCCCCGGCAGGGTCAAAGATTTTAAAAAGGCGAGTAAGGTTTCTTACTCGCCAATAGTTCATTTCCCGGTCAGGCCGGTTTATGGGACCAGGCCGAAATCACGTCAGGACCGTGACCCACCCCGCCCTTCTCTATTAATTCTGCCCGTAAGCGGTCGGCCAGCGTGTCAACCTCAACTTCCTCGGCGGTTGCCAGGCCAACTTTTTGCATAAAAGGTAACAGGGTACGGGTCACCAGGGCCAATTGTTCGTAACCGTCCCATTCAGGCCCGGCGCTGACACTGGCTTCGCACCGCATAGTGGGGCCGGGTAAACCAGCCTGCCGGAAGATTTCATTCAGCTTTAGACCGATTTCAGGGTCGGCCCCGGCCTGCCGGAAAGCTTTTATAATCCGCCCAAGGGTTTGCTCAAACAGGGGTACGATTGGATAAGCCCTGGCCGCCAGGAGATTGTAATCCTGGAAGGCCACCAGCCCGCCCGGCTTGAGACAATCCAGGAGGTGGCGAAGGATATTAGCCGGTTCCTTGAGGTGGAAAAGGACTAAACGCCCTACCACCGCGTCAAAATCCGTATCAAGGACAATATCTTGAAGGTCCCCTTGCTTGAAGATAATATTATTATGGCCCGCCGCTGCCACCTTCTGCCGGGCGGCTTCAAGGGCCTGCGGATTGAGATCCACCCCAACCACCTGGCCTTCCGGTCCCACCATTTCAGCCAGGATAAGGGCGACATCACCCCCACCGCACCCGGCTTCCAGCACCTTCATTCCAGGTTTGATGCCGGCTTCCTGGAAACAGTGCCAGGTGAAAACCTGCAAGAAGTTGTTTTGTTTTTGTAATCGTTCGATTTCTTTCTCGGAATGTCCAAGCACATAGGCATCTTTTACCGGGGTGGCAGGTTCCGTTAACATTATTACCTCCAATGCACAGTACAGGCTACTACATTGTCAATCAACGGATTTATTATAGTAAAAATATCGCGGAAAACCTGTGATGCAGCTAACACTTAATTCTCAAGAAGAATTGCTATCCCATCCGTACTCAGGTATCATGTAGCTATGTTAACAAGTAACCCTGATACCACCGATACCACCGGGCAAAATCCCCGCCAGTTGCAGGGGCCGGAAAGTGAAATGGCGCGCCACCAGGCCGCCACCGGGCTTAGTTTTTACCTGCATATTCCCTTTTGCCGGACCCGCTGCACCTACTGCGACTTTAATACCTACACCAACCTGGGCCACCTGCACGGGCGCTATTCGATTGCCCTGGCCCAGGAAGTCGAGCGGTCGCTGGCAGCCGTCGCGGCGGGCCTTTACCATCCCTTACACCCTTTACCGACCCTGGCAGAACTGGGCAACACCCCCGGCACCGGGCCGGTTAAAACCATCTTCTTTGGCGGCGGCACCCCTTCGCTCCTGCCCCCGGCCTTCCTGGGGAAAACCCTCGAAGCCATCGCCCGCCGGGCCGAATTGCGACCGGGCGTAGAAATTACCGTCGAGGCCAACCCCGGCACCCTTTCGCTAGATAAACTGCGCGGGCTGCGGCAAATCGGGGTCAACCGCCTCTCCTTTGGGGTCCAGACTTTCGACGACCCCCTCTTAAAATCGCTGGGGCGGACCCATACCGGGGCCGAAGCGGTCGAGGCCCTCGAAATGGCGCGCCGGGCCGGGTTCGATAACGTCAATCTCGATTTTATCTACGGGCTGCCGGGCCAGAACCTGGCGACCTGGCAATCGACCCTCGAACGGGCCCTGAGTATCCGCCCGGCCCATCTCTCGCTGTACGGGTTAACAGTCGAGGAAGGCACCATGCTGCACCGCCAGGTCGAAAGCGGCAAACTGACCCCCGCCGACAGCGATACCGCCGCCGATATGTACGAACTGGCCCAGGACTTACTTGAAAAAGCCGGGTATGTCCAGTACGAAATCAGCAACTGGGCTTTGCGGTCGCCGGACGATGTGCCGGGTATGTCGCCCCGCCTCGCCTGCCAGCACAACCTGGTCTACTGGCGCAACGAGCCCTACCTGGGCTGCGGGCCGGGCGCGCATTCGTCCTTCGCCGGGTGGCGCTACCCGGTCCTCAAAGACCCCGACGAATATATCCGGCGGCTGCGAAATAACCAATCCGTCGTGGTGGCCGACGAAGCCGAGCAGATAAGCCGCGAGGTTGACCTGGCCGACAGCGTCATCCTGGCCCTGCGCCTCAACGAAGGGTTGGAACTGGCCCGCGTCGAGCGCGAGTTCGGCCAACCACTCGAAAAGCTGTTCCCCGGCACCATCGAAATGCTGGATGGAGCAGGATTAGTCGAACGCTTCCAGGGCACGCAGGGCGAAGCCCGCCTGCGCCTGACCCGGCGAGGACGGTTGGTGAGTAACGAGGTTTTTCTGCGGTTCTTGCCGGACTAACGGCGTTTTGAGGGTACGAAAAAGGCCAGGAACCGGACCAGACCGGGCCGGGTCCGCCGCCACCACGTCCGGCTGCGGACGGTGCCGACGCGGATAAAAAAGAGGACCAGGAAGAAAAGCCCGAACATTACCAGAAAGACGATAAGCGGGTTGCCGCCCAGGTGGGTGGCATCGCGAATCATCAAAAAGAGAATGACCCACACAATTAAAACGACCCACATGGTCCCGGCGCTGAGGCCAGTCCGCCGTTTAGGTGGCGTTGATTCGGTTTTTCCGCCAAAGATTTTACGCATAAGTGCATTATAACATTTTTCCGTTTTCCAGAACGGGCCTTTAATAAATTTCAAATCATTACAGCAAAGGAGCCTGATTTTGAAAGTTCTTTTCATCGGTGGCACCGGCCTCATCAGTTCGGCCTGTGTGGACCTGGCCGTGGCACAGGGCTTTGACGTGACCTTGCTCAACCGGGGTCTGCGCGACAATGTGACTGTCCCGGCGGGGGTAAAAGTCCTTATCGGCGACATCCGCAATAAAGCCGAGGCCGCCGAGGTTTTAAACGATTTGACCTTTGACGTGGTCGCCGAATTTATCGCCTTCGGGCCAGAACAC
Organism: Chloroflexi bacterium 54-19; assembly: GCA_001898225.1. Lineage (GTDB taxonomy): Bacteria > Chloroflexota > Chloroflexia > Chloroheliales > Chloroheliaceae > 54-19. The sequence goes on along the minus strand of MKTJ01000044.1, from coordinate 127,770 downwards.
ATCGAGACCGACCTCGAACTGTTCCGGGGCAAGACCAAACAGTACATCTTTATCAGTTCGGCCTCGGCCTACCAGAAGCCACCCCGCAACTGGCCAGTCACCGAATCGACCCCGCTCCACAACCCTTACTGGCATTACTCCCGCCAGAAGATTGTCTGCGAGGAATTATTGGTTAGAGCCTACCGCGAAGAAAATTTCCCCATCACCATCGTGCGCCCTTCCCACACCTATTCGCCCTGGTCCTTCCCGCTCCATGGCGGCCACACCGTCTTAAACCGGATGCGCGCCGGGAAGCCGATTGTCCTCCACGGTGACGGCGAATCGCTCTGGTGCCTGACCCACCACCGTGACTTCGCCAAGGGCTTTGTCGGGCTGCTCGGCAACCCTCACGCCATCGGTGAATCGGTCCATATCACCTCGGACGACCTTTTGACCTGGAATCAAATCGCCGAAATCATCGCCAGCGCGGCGGGGGTCGAAGCCAAAATCGTCCATGTCGCTTCCGACCGTATCAACGAGGTTGACGCGGGCTGGGGCGAGGGCATCCTGGGCGATAAAATGCACTCGATGATTTTCGATAACAGCAAAATCAAAAAGCTGGTCCCCGGCTACGCCGCCACTATCCCCTTCCCCCAGGGTGCGGCGGAGATGGTCGCCTGGTACGACAGCCATCCCGCTTTGCAGGTGGTGGACGAGAAGACCGACCAGCTTATCGAGCGGTTGATTACCGCCTACGGTCCGGCCAAAGGCAAGTAATTTCCGGTTAGAAAGGAAAAACCATGCGTCCGGTTGATATTGCTACCACTGATACAGTCAAATTCGTCCAGGCTAACCTTTCTCTTTTTCCCAAACGCCTCCTTGAGGTCGGGTGCGGCAAGGGCGAACTGGCGCTCGAACTGCAAAACCTCGGCTATCAGATTATCGCCGTGGACGCCGACCCCGGCGCGGTCGAACAGGCCCGCAGCCTGGGGATTGACGCCCGCCAGGTCACCTGGCCCGACTTCGAGGAAGAACCTTTCGACGCCGTGCTGTTTACCCGCTCTCTCCACCACATCCCGCCCCTGGCGGAAGCGCTCGAAAAGGCCCGGTCTTTACTGAAGCCGGGCGGCAAGATTATCATCGAGGATTTCGCCTACGAGGAAATTGACCCCAAAACCTCGGAGTGGCTCTACGGTATGGCGCACGTCATAAAAAGCGGCGGCCTGCTTGAGGCGAAAGAGGGTTTTGTAAACTCTTTCCTTGAAACCGGGGGCAAATTCGAGTTCTGGCAGCATTTTCGCAGCCACGGCCTGCATACAGGGGCAACCATCGAGAAAGCTTTGCAAGAGGGGTTTTCGCGCTTCTCCACCGAAAAGACCGCCGCTATGTACCGCTACCTTATGGGGAATTTGCCCCAGGACGACCGGGGTTACGCGCTGGCTCAAAACCTTTTTGAGGCGGAGCAGAGGCTGGCCGAGGCGGGCGGCATCGAACTAATCGGCAGGCGTTATGTCGTCCAGGTTTAGCGGTTAAGCCGGGTACGGAAGAACCCCACCATAGTCAGTCTGAGTAGTTTGTTAGACAAGTTTTGGTACAAACAAAGTCTGCAATTTAGAATAAGGTCGCACCCATTGTCATTCTGTAGAAGGCTGTAATGACGAACGTTTTGTAAGAGCAAAGAGCCTTCTACAGAATCTCGCGCCGTTGGCAAAACGCAAGGTCGAAGGCTTTGCCAGGTCCTATGTGCGTCAGGTCGAAGCCTGATTCTGCCTGAGAGGTGGATAAGTTTTAGACTGTACTATACGCCAACGGCGCGAGATTCTGTAAGCCACAACTCGAAAAGAGCAAATCGTCATTCAATAAGTGGCTTACAGAATGACAAGGTCGGGGCACTTCTTTGTTAAAGGAATACGACAAAGCTTTTTTAGTGCGGGCGAATGCTATAGAAATTTTACGGCAAAGGGGCCAAGACATTTCAGGGTTCTTTTAAGTTATGCCAGGTTGCGCAGGTAAAAAGTTTCGAGGTCATCGTTTTGCTGCTGGAGCCAGCGGTTAAGTTGCTCGTTGTTGATGTAGCCCAACTCGACCAGCACCCGGCCTATCGGTTTGGGGTGGCCGCGCTCCTTAAGATTGGCATGCAGTTTCAGGGCCATTTCGAGTTGCTGAGAGGTAATCAGACCCTGGTTGACCAGGTAATCCCCCAGGTAAGGCACCGGCAAACCCTGCCGCCCCGAAACATTATAGGTCTGGAAGAAATCGCTAAAATTATTGTTCTTGCGCCGCCGCTCGAATTCTTCACAGCGCTGGTGGGCCTGTTTCAGGTAGGCGCGGGCCGTTTTGTGGCGGGGTTGCAACCTCAAAAGTCGCTCTAAAAACTCGACCGCCTTGTAAGGGTCGTCGCTCAGATAAGCCTGCCACAACAGGGCGTATTCATTGTTCGGATCCATGGTCAGGATTTCAAAGAAATATGCGCGAGCCTGGATTTTATGGCCGAGGTTAGCTTCTTCCACGCCTTTTTTCAAAATTGTTAATATTGCCGGGTCCATCATTACCTGTTTATACCCTTATCTCTACCCTTGATTGCTTGTTGAAAGCCGCTGAAACGCTGGCAACGTTTTTCAAAGATTACGGCTGTTAAGTTTTTTTAAGACTGCTGAGGAACAATTAAATCGGGTCGTTCGTATTCTTTTTTAGACTTAATTCTGGTGTTGGTAAAAAGGTTTTCGCGATGCCCCAGAAACCTTTTCCTAAAGAGAAATATAGCATAAAATTAACGAAAATCAATTACCGGAACATTACAATTGAGCTTCATAAAAGTCGCCGCTACGACGCCTTTATGAAGCTCATGTGGATAAACTTTGTTCTCTTGAATATATGGATTAAGCTATTTTAATTTAGCGGACAGGATCCGCCGCTTTCAGGAGTTGTTTTAGCTCCACCGCAAGGTAGGGGTTCCACATCGCCCCGGTGCCGCTCTGGACTCCATCGGCACCCAGGTCGAGATAGGCCAGGGCATCCGCCCCGGTCATCACTCCTCCCACGCCCACCAGGGCAAATTTCTCGGCGGAAAGCCCGGCCTCCCGGCGCGCTTCGAGCAAACGCCCGGCCATCGCCAGCCCGGCCTCGTGGATACCGGCCCCGCAAATCCCGCTCACCAACCGGCCATCCCCCGGCAAAGCCTGCTCCTCCGGGGCCTGGTAAACCCTGGCCGGAATGGTATTTATAGCGGCCAGACCCGCCGCCCCACCGTTCGCCGCCGCTTCGACCACTTCTCGGATGAGCTTTTTGTCTTCCAGGTAACCCATCTTCAGCAAGAAGGGAGTTTTGCCTAAAGCCGCCGCCAACGCCCCGGCCACCGCGCCGACCGCCGCCGGGCTCTGGTAGAGACTGCCTTCGCTCGCCTTGACGTTCGGGCAACTCAGGTTCGCCTCGATGGCATCGGCCCCGGCCTGGACCGCCAGCCTTGCCGCCTCGGCAAAGTCGTTCGCCAGGTCGGCCAGGGTGCCGCCGGGCCGGGAAGTCCCGACCACACTCACCACCAGCACCTGACCCGGTTGGAGCGAGGCTTTCGCCAGCGCCACATCGGCCATCCAGACCGCCGGGTCTTTGCTCGGCATCCCGAAGGAGTTGGTGATGCTCAGGTGCGGCTGGGGCTGGCTCTCGTCCAACTCAGGCAGGGTGAAAAGGGCCGGTTTTTCATTTTTGCCATTTGTATGATACCAGCCGGGCGCGGTATCGACCGCCCGCACGTTCGGGAAAGGGTGCGAGGGCGCGTAGGCGGTGCGGACCGTCTTGTAGGTCAGGACATCGAAGCCAAGCCGGGCGTACAGCCCGATATAGGCCGAGTTGAGAAGCGGCCCCGCCGGGACGCCAAAGGTGCTGTTGACCCGGTAACCCAGGAAGGTCGCCGGGGGCAGCCCTGCGTTCAGGGCCGCCAGGTCGGGCAGTTCGCCCTCGAAAACCGGCCCCTCGGCATAGTTGGCGTCGTAACTCTTATCAATATCGTAAGTTGATTTCATCTTACCTTCAAAATCTCTTTCAAAAACACCCGGCTTACCGGCGTGGTTTACCAGCGCCCCAGCACCCCGGCCAGGATTGCCATACGCACATACATACCGTTGACGGCCTGTTCGAAGTAAACCGCCTGGGGCAGGCTGTCCACGTCCTCCGAGATTTCACCGACACGCGGCAGTGGGTGCATAATAATCGCTTCGGAGCGCATCCGGCTGACCGTCTCGGCGTTGACGCTGTAGCTGCCCTGGACCGAGCGGTAGGCGTCCTCGCTGTCAAAGCGTTCTTTCTGGACACGGGTGATATACCAGACATCGGCCTCGTGGGAGACTTCCTCGATGCTGTCCGCAAGTTTGGTCTCGACCCCTCGTCGTCGCAATTCTTCGAGCAGGTCCGGCGGCATTTGCAAGCTCGGCGGCGCAATCAGTATCAACTTGACCCCGCTGTAGAAGCTCAACAACCGGGCCAGCGAATGGACCGTCCGCCCATGTTTGAGGTCGCCGACCATTGCGACGGTCAGACCGTCAATCCGGTTGAACTTCTGGACGATGGTATACATATCGAGCAGGGCCTGGGTCGGGTGCTCACCGACACCGTCGCCCGCGTTAATCAGCGGGACCGGGCCGCTCCCGGTCAGGCGGCACTGGGCGTGAATGGCCTGGGCCGCGGTCGCCGCCGCGCCCTGCTGGGGGTGGCGCAGCACCAGCACGTCCGTATAGCCCGAAAGGACGCGGACCGTATCGGCCAGGGTTTCGCCCTTGGATACCGAGGAAAACTGCACCCCAACGATATTATGGACCTCACCGCCCAGCCGTTTCATTGCGATACTGAAGCTGGCATCGGTACGGGTGCTGGCCTCGTAAAAGAGGTTAGCCAGGATTTTCCCCCGCAGAATATCGGTCGAGCCGTTCATCTCTTTGATGCGTTTCATACGGGCGGTAACCTCAAACAACTGGTCGAGGTCGCTTTTGGTGAATTGCTCAACCGAGATAATATCCTTGCCCTGCCAGCTCCCGTTAACCGGTTCGGCAATCCCACCCCTGGCGACGGAATCATTGTAAGTCAACATTTTTCCCCCTTAAAACCTCGTTTAACCTAAAACCTTGACCCTAAACGTGAATTTATGCTGCTGGCTTCCCGTTTAACGTTCAACGTTTTACGTTCTACGCACTAAATAAAACCCGACCACTTCCTGGCGAAGCTAACACGCGGCCATCCTCGAAAACAAGCTGGCCGCGCAGCCATACCCGGCGCACCCTGCCCCGGCCCGTTTGCCCCTCGAAAGGGGTCCAGCCGCATTTGGTGTGCAGGTTCTCGCTGCTAATAATGAACTCGGTATCGTCAATTTCTATTTCGCTATCCCCTTGTGGCAGTCCAAAGACCCGGCGCGGGGCGATAGCCATCAGTTCTACCAGCCGGTCGAGCGTCAGCCCGGCCTTGCCCCGGTAAACTTCCCGGTAGAGCAAGGGAAAGGCCGTTTCGAGACCCGGCACGCCGAATGGCGGTTTGGAACTTTCTTTCTCGGCGCGAGTGTGCGGGGCGTGGTCGGTAGCAATCATATCCACCGCGCCATCGGCCAGACCCTGCCAGAGTTCGTCAATATCCCGGCCCGTCTGCAAGGCCGGGCTCATCCGGCCATACGGCCCCAGGCGCTCCGGCGCGGCATCCTCGCGGGTCAAAAACAGGTGATGCGGGGCCACCTCGCAGGTCACTTTCAAACCCCGCTCTTTAGCCGCCCGGACCAGCGTCAGTTCGTCCGCCTTCGACAGGTGGCAGATATGGATGCGCCGGTCATAGAGCGCCGCCAGGCCAATCGTAGCCGCTACAATCGGTCCCTCGGCGTGTATCATAATTGGCTTGGGCGAATTCCAACCCTGAAAGACCGAAAGCATCCCTTCCAGGCTGCCAAAGACAATCGGTCCGTGAGTCTCGCCCAGGTAAGCCTTGAGAGCGGCCACTTCCGGTATTACCGCCGGGTAGACCGGGGCATTGGTCGGGGTCGCGCCAAAATTAAAGCCCACGTCGCAGACAATCTTGGCGGCGGCCAGCCGTTTCTTCTCGGCCAGGGCTTCCGCCGAAACGGTCGGCGTCGGGTTGTTCGGCATATCCAGCAGCGCCGTAAAACCGCCCGCCAGGGCCGCGCAGGTGCCGGTGTAAAAATCTTCTTTTTCTTCGCTACCCGGTTCGCGCAGGTGCACGTGCGGGTCAGCCAGGCCGGGTAATCTCATTTCAGCCCCAGGTATTCCACTACTTGGTGGTAACGGTCTTCGTCAATCGCCCCGGTCTGGCGGTAGCGTTCGAGCAGTTGGCTGATAGTCACGACCGCGTGAGGCCGGAAGCCCTTCTCGGTCAACATCGCCGCCCCGCCCTGCTGCCGGTCCACCACGACCAGGACATCCTCGACCACCAACCCGCCTTTTTGCAGTTTTTCGATAGCATCGAACTTGCTGTCCCCGGCGGAAATCAGGTCGTCCACCAGCAGGACGCGCTGCCCTTCTTTGTACTCGCCGTCAATCGCCACGCCCAGGCCGTAAGCCTTGGTCTCCTTGCGGGGCGAAATCATCGGGACTTTCCCCAGGTAGGTCATCACGGCCACAATCGGCGTGATGCCGGTCGGGATGTCGGCCAGGAGTTCGTATTCGAGCGGCCCGGCCAGTTTCAGGAGCAGTTCGGCGGCAAACCCCAGCGCTTCGGGATAGCTCCGCAGCAGCCGGAAGTTGAGATAAATCGGCGAAAGCGGGGCATCGGGCCGGGTTTCGTGCAGTTTGATGCGGAACGCGCCAAACTTGACCGCCCCGATTTCAAAAAGCATATCGGCCAGTTTAGCCCGGTCCTGCCCGGTGATGGTAGTTGTAAGGTCCGAAGTTTCCATTTCTCTATTTATGCTCCTTATTAGCGGCGGGCGGTCATTACCTTTTCCCAGACTTCCCGCATTTCCTGGGCCAGCTTTCCGGCTTCACGCCCGGCAACCTCGGCAAAATCGGCCCCTTTCGAGGCGAAAATGATGCTGCGGCTGGCGTTTACCAGCACACCCCCGCCCCGTTCGTCCAGGCCGTTTGCCATTGACTGCTCCAGGTCGCCCCCCTGCGCCCCGATGCCGGGGATGAGGAAGGGGAGTTGGGGAGCCAGGCTTCGAATCTCGCCCAGTTCGGCGGGGAAGGTCGCGCCCGTCACCAGCCCGACATTGCCGTTATAGTTCCACTCTGGCCCCGCCGCCAGCCTTGCGACCCGGTGATAGAGCGGCTCGGCGGGATACTCGTCCGTCGCGGCCACCACTTGCCCCTGGAAACTGGCCGAGTCGGGGTTAGAGGTATGGCAGAGGACGAAGATCCCCTTTTCCGGGTGGGATAGGAACGGCGCGAGCGGCCCGGCCCCCATATAGGGCTGGACCGTCACGGCATCGACCTCGTAATAATTAAAAAACGCGGCGGCATAGCTTTCGTTTGTGTTAGCCAGGTCGCCACGTTTCGCGTCGAGGAGAATCGGAATCTCAGGATGCCGGCTTTTCAGCCAGTCGCAGGTCCGCTTCAGAGCGACCAAACCTGGCGGCCCGCTTTGCTCGTAGAAGGCTATATTGGGCTTATAGATGGCGGCAAACTCGGCGGTAGCCTCGATAATTTGCCGGTTAAACTCGAACAGGCCGTCCTCGACCGGCTGCCCGGCCAGGGAGGAAGGCAGTTTGTCGGCGCTACCATCGAGGCCGACACAAAGAAAAAGGCTCCTATCCCAGCGACGTTGCACCTTCTGGCTGAAAGTTTCAGCGAGTTCTGCGTCACCGGGATTGGAGCCTTTTCCGCTTAAATTTATTGGCGGTAAATTCACAATTCCCCTGAGAAATTTTTAACAAACCACAACATTTAGTGGCATTTCAACAAAAATTTATACAGCTTGTGGTATTATACAGGGTCTTTTTGAAAAAAGCAAATTTGTTAAAATTTTGTCAATAACATTTAACAGGGCAGAGGGCAGTAGCCGGTAGGCAGAGGGCAGAAGGCAGTAGGCAGTAGCCAGAAGGCAGAGGGTAGTAGTCAGAAGCCGGTAGGCAGTTTTTCACTTCAGGCGGTCTCAATTGTCTTTATTTCTATTTCGTACCGCACACGCACCCGCAAGACGTGGCGGGGCTACTAAAAACTAAACACTGATAACTAAAAACTTTGTATCCCTCTGCCCTCTGCCCTCTGCCCTCTGCCCTCTGCCCTCTGCCCTCTGCCCTCTGCCCTCTGCCTTCTGCCCTCTGCCTTCTGCCTTCTGCCCTCTGCCCTCTGCCCTCTGACTACTCTAAACACTGGCGCTTTTAGAATGGCTGTGTCATAATGCGTCCTGAAATATCTTCTTCAAAAAGAACTAAAATCACTAAAACTACTCACCTGACTTAAAAGAGGAAATACTATGGCTGAAGACCGAAAATTTGGGTTTAATACACGCGCTCTCCACGCCGGGCAACGCCCCGACCCGGCCACCGGGGCCCGCGCCATGCCCATATACCAGACCAGTTCGTTCGTTTTCGACGACCCGGACCACGCCGCGAACCTGTTCGCCCTGCAACGGTTCGGCAACATCTACACCCGCATCATGAACCCGACCACCGCCGCCTTTGAGGAAAGAGTGGCCTCGCTGGAAGGGGGCGTTGGCGCGCTGGCCGTTTCTAGCGGCCAATCGGCCCAGTTCATCACCCTGTTTACCCTGCTCAGCCACGGAGACGAAATCGTCGCCAGCAACACCCTCTATGGCGGCACCTATACCCAGCTTGACATCAGCTTCCGCAAGATGGGCATCAATACGACCTTTGTAGACAGCTTTGACGTGGAAAACTTCCGCAAGGCCATCACCCCGAAGACCAAAGTCCTTTATGCCGAAACGATTGGCAACCCCAAAATCGACGTGATGAATATCGAAGCGGTCGCCAAAATCGCCCATGAATTCGGCCTGCCCCTGGTTGTGGATAACACCTTTGCCTCGCCCTATTTGTGCCGCCCGATTGAGTGGGGAGCCGACCTGGTGGTCCACTCGGCCACCAAGTTTATCGGCGGACACGGCACCAGCATCGGCGGTATTATCGTCGATAGCGGCAAGTTCCCCTGGGACAACGGCAACTTTCCCGCTATGACCGAGCCGAGCAAGGGCTATCACGGCATTCACTTTTTCGAGACCTTTGGCGACTTCGCCTTTATTATGAAGGCGCGGGTCGAAAGCCTGCGCGATATGGGTCCGGCCCTCAGCCCTTTTAACTCGTTTATGTTCCTGCAAGGGCTCGAAACCCTGAGCCTGCGGATGGACCGCCACGTCGCCAACGCCCGCCAGGTCGCCGAATTCCTGCACTCACACCCGCAGGTAGCCTGGGTCAACTACCCCTCGCTGCCGGACAGCCCTTATTACGAGCTGGCGAAAAAATACCTGCCCAAAGGGGCCGGGGCCATCTTCACCTTTGGCATCAAGGGCGGCTACCACGCCGGGCGCAGGTTTATCGAGCGGGTCCAGTTGTTCAGCCACCTGGCGAACGTAGGCGACGCCAAGTCGCTGGTCATTCACCCGGCCAGCACCACCCACGCCCAACTGAGCGAGGAAGAACAACTGGCGGGCGGTGTCTCCCCCGACATGATTCGTCTCTCCATCGGCCTGGAAGACATTGAAGACATTTTGTGGGACCTGGAGCAGGGCCTGAAGGCAGCCTCGCAGGCCTAACCTCACAGATTAAAACTATTTCTAGCTGAAATGAAATGAGCCATCCCGAATTTCAAACCTGGGATGGCTCATTTCATTTTGGATTTTCTTTTACACCCTGGGCAATTTTCCCAGTATGAGTAAAGCCTCTAACTTGTCATTCCGAGCGCAGTCGAGGAATCTCCGGTCCGGTGGACAATATCACAGTCAGGGGCTTTGAATCCAGATTTCACGCCAGGTCCAACATGCGTTAGGTCGAGGTCTCATTAAGCCTGAAATACGGGACAATTATTGTTTTTACGGTACGCAACGCGCGAGATTCCGTAAGCCGCCGTTCGATTAAGGTAAGTCACCTTTCTGGAGACGGCTTACGGAATGACAAAGTTAGTCGCCCGGAATGACATAAACAAGCAAGGAATCACAAGGTAGAGCCAGAATGATAATGCGGAAGGTTCAAACTAAAAACTGACTTCTGCCTTCTGCCTACTAAACACTAAAAACTGAACACTAAACACTTTTCTTGTTGCGATATATCGGAATGTTCGCTAAAATTACGGAGTATTCGGGAAGTAGAAGTATAGGAAACACTTTTAAAAAGACTTTGTTAAAAATAGAAAGAGCTATTAAATGTTCTCTAATCGAGGAAACCAGGCTGGGTTCAAGGAAGTAACGGTACAGCAAGCCCAGGAAATGCTGGCTAAAGGCGAAGCCGTCCTGATTGACGTGCGCGAACCCTACGAATACGTCGAAGTCCACGCCAAAGACGCCCAACTGATACCGCTCAGCACCTTTCCGCAGCACCTCGCTGAAATTCCCCAGGATAAAGATGTTTTGCTCATTTGCCGTTCGGGGGCCCGGAGCGCCCAGGCTGCGATGTTTGCCAGCCAGGCCGGACTCAAACGGTTATTCAACGTCCAGGGAGGCACCTTAAGCTGGGTCCAGGCCAAACTGCCCACCGAAAAAGGCAAATAAGCCTGCCATCCTTTGTAGCCGGGAACGGCTTGTGCTATACTAAAATTGCTCGACCAGGTTTGTTAATTCCATAACCACCCGGCGTGATTTACCCACCGGGAAACGTCCGCTGGCCCGAATCGTGATGTAAAGCCCTTGCGATTCTGCCCACAAACTTTCTTCGCTGGCGAAAGGTTGCCAGCAACTGGTTGCCCAAGCAGTTCCCGGTCTTTTCGCACGCACCAAATCGGACCGGGTCACCAACCATCCCTTAACAGTTTTATGGCAGGGTATATTGGCTGTTGCTAAGGCCGCGCCCCAGGTTTATTTGCGCCTTACGCTCGTAACAAGATATTGCCCCTACCGGCAATTTCAGGTCAACAGAAGGAGATTAGCTCAATGAGCAAAGGTTTAGCCATTATTGGCGGCATAGTCGTAGCCCTCGTAATTATACTGGTTCCAATTGCGATATTTATCTGGGTGCCGGAACAGGCCCTGCGCGTCGCCAGCTATGAGGCGACTGTCGTCATGTCGTTCTTTGCCTGCGGCCTGCTGGTGGTTACTATCGCCCTGGTGGCGGCCATCCTGGTGCTGGTCAGCGTCATAACCAAGCTGACCGATACGAAAGTGGGGCCGTTGATTGACAAGGTTTCGGAGACCGCCGACAGCGCGAAAGCGACCGTGGCCTACGTGGGCGAGGGCGTAGTCTCGCCGCTGGTCAAAATCGCGGCTATCCTGGCCGGTATCCGGGGCGCTATCAAGGCGTTGTTCCGGGGGACCCGCGTCTAGCCGGGGCAACCCACTGGCTTTTTTGGACGGCCTGCTGACCGCCCGCTGAAAGGAAATTTCCGATGCAACCTTACCTCGATGATTATAAAAAGCCGCGCCAGGATTATTTCGCCCAGGGTTTCCGGTTGGGCCTGGTCTTTGGCGCGCTCGGTGCCCTGATTATGCTGGGGCGGCGCGGCAAACCCAACGCCACCCTCTAGGCGCTAATCCTTCCCAATTTTTTGGGACTCAGAATTAAAAAAGCCCCGGCAGCGCGTGTGCCGGGGCTTTTTGATTCAACTTAACTCGAACGCGGTCGGCCAGATGGGAAAACCGGGCGGGCGTTCCCCGGCGTTCACCTGGGCATAATACTCGTCAAAAAGGCTGGGCCGGAGCGGACAGGCCATCGTATAAATCCCGGTCCGGCAATGCGCCCCGCCGCCCAGTTCGGCGCTCAATCTTGCCGAAGGGTGGAGCGGCAGTTCGAACTCCACCGCCGAAGCCTCCCCCTGTTCAGCCTTCTTTTCGGCCAACAATTCGAGCATTGCCCTCGCCACGGCCCCGTCTTTAGCCAGGAACATGATAGGCTTCTCAGGGGTCGCCTTGCGGGTGCGGCAGTAGCCCACTATTTCCGAACCGTCCTCCGAAAGAAAAGCCAGGGCTTCCACCGCCGGGTTGGGGCTGACCCACTCGACCAGGGCCTCGCCGGGGTCGAGACTGAAATCGACTTCGGGCAAGAAATTCTCCCGCCACAGGCTATACAGGGTCGGGCCATCGCCCTGCTTGACCGGGCGAGTGGTCAGGGCGGGCAGGTCATGGGACTGGTCCCTGCCAGGTCGGGAGAAGCCCACCGTCGCTTTCAAAGTGCTGAACCCGTAGGCGTTCGGCAGATAGCCCAGGCGCGGGTAATAGGTCGGGTGGCCCAGCAAAAAGCTAAAGTCATAGCCCTTCTCGCGGGCCAGGTTATGCCCGGCCTCAATCAGCTTGCCGCCAATACCCTTTTTCTGGTACTCCGGCAGGATGCTAATCGGGGCTAAATTCACTGCCCGGACCGTTTCTCCCAGCAGTTGGACCCGGTGCGGCATAAACATGACATGCCCGGCTACCCTGCCATCTATCTCGGCCACCAGCGATAAGTCGGGGTCGAAATTCTCGCTTTGGCGCTGCAAAGCCACAATCGAGCTTTCCTCGGTCATGCCAAAAGCGGCAAAATTTACCGCCGCAATCCCGGCGTAGTCCGCTATCGTTTCAGAGCGGATTTTCAAGTTCTTTTCTTCTGTCAATATAAGTTTCCTTATTCTTTTTTTTGAACCGATACCGGGTACAAATAAAGACTTCAACAAGCCAATCAGAGTACTTTATCCAAGCGTAATCGAGGAATTGAGACACCCGCCTCCGGGCCTCGGTGGCATAACGCAAGGCCGAGGTCTTCGTCGGGTTCAACGTGAGACAGGTCGAAGCCTGATTCTGCCTGAGAAATGGGCTAGTTTAGGTCTGTACGAAACGCCACTGGCGCGAGATTCCGTAAGCCGCCGTTCGTTTTTGGCAAGTTACCTTTCTAAAAACGGCTTACGGAATGACAAAGTTTTTGACTGTGCTATTCGCCAACGGTGTGGAAACTGCTAACACCCGTAAGGTGTGATAGGTATTCAGCCAGACCTGATATTATGGGATAAAAAGAGGCAAATTTGTTCTTTACTGTAATGACAACCTAACATAATTTGTTGCGGGTTGCCCACCTTCACCTATACTTTATTAGTGAGCAGGTGGGCAACCTTGTTTAATTATGCGTCAGTCGTGGCTGTTGACGACCGCACCATGCCCGCTGATGACCGTACAATAAAGTTCGGGCATCTCGCAGTTCTCACACTCAAGCTCGATAGTGGCGTGGTGAATCCGGTATTTATCCACCAGCATCTCCTTAATCAGGTGAACCGTCGTGTTAGCCTCGTGCAGGGTCGTTTCATTGGTCAGGATGTGGCACGACAGCATCCGGTTGCTGCCGCCGAGCGTCCAGACGTGCAAATCGTGGACGCTGTTGACGTTCGGAATTTCCATCAGGTCGTGCATAAGGCTGACCATGTCCAGCCCTTCCGGGATACCTTCCAGCAGGACGTTGGTGGCCTCCTTGATGATGCTCCAACTCGACCACAAAATGAACAGGCCAATTAGAATCGAAACCAGGGGGTCGAAAATAGCCAGCCCGGTGAACCACATAATCAACCCGGCGATAATGACACCCAGCGAAGAAAGGGCGTCCCCCAGCAGGTGGATAAAGGCGCTACGGACGTTCAGGTCGTCCTTGGAGGCCCGGACAAAGGCCAGTGTAATCCCACCGTTCAGGAGAAAAGCGACGGTCGCCACAATCACCACAACCTCGCCCTCGACCGGCTCCGGGTGGAAAATGCGCTGGACCGCCTCGTAAAAGACGTACAAAGAAATCAGAATGAGGGTCGCGGCGTTAAGGGTCGCGGCCAGGATTCCGGCCCGGTGGTAGCCATAGGTCTTGCGGTTATCGGGAGAGCGGCGGGCCAGCACCAGGGCGAACCAGCTAAAGGCCAGGGCCATCGCGTCGGTCAGGTTGTGCCCGGCATCGGAAATAAGGGCCAGGCTGTTGACCATGAGGCCGGCGATAAATTGGAACACCACAAAACCCGCCGTCAAAATCAGGCTGATTTTGAACAGGTTGGAGACCTTGCCGTCCGAACGGGTCATCACCTGCCCGTGCGCGTGATTGTGCCCGTCGGTGTGGCCGTCCTCCCCGTGACCGTGCGAATGGTCGTCATGGGAATGGTCGTGCGCGTGGTCGTGGTCGACGGTGCGACCGGGCCGGGCCGGGGTTATTTTTCCTGGTTTGTCTTCCTGAATCATGGGCTACCCGCGATTCTTTTCTTTCCAATTCCAATAAGCAAAATTATAGCAAAACCTATAAAAGAAAGCCCCACCGAGTGGAGCTTTCCGCAACATCTCTTGTTATATAATTATAACACCCGAAGCAACTTTTTAGATTAATTCGAGCCCAGGGCGTCCTTTATCCGGCCAAAGAAACCCTTTTCCTCGTGTTCCTTCTCGGCGGCGGAAGTCTTGCCGATTTTCTCGCGCGGCATCGTCTTGGACAGCTCCGTTAACAACCGGCGCTGCTCCTCGGTCAGCTTTTTCGGCACGACCACCTTCAGGTTCACCAACTGGTCGCCCCGGCCATTTCCCTGGAGATAAGGCACGCCCTTCTCCCGCAACTTGAGAATATCGCCATTCTGCGAACCGGGTTTGATTTCCAGTTCCATCGGGCCGTCGACAGTCGGCACTTCCACCCGGTCGCCCAGGGCGGCCTGCCAGTAAGTCAGGGGCAGGTCGAGCAGGATGTCGTTCTCGCGGCGCTGGAACACCGGGTGTTCCTTGACCACGATACTGACATAAAGGTTGCCCGGCACCCCACCGCGCGGACCGGCCTCGCCTTCACCGGTAATCCGAATCTGGCGGTTGGCGTCAATCCCGGCAGGGATTTTTACCATGAGCGGCTTGGTCACGCGGACCCGCCCCTCACCCCGGCACTCTTTGCAGGGCGTGACTACAATCCGGCCCTCGCCCCGGCAGCGGTCGCAACTCGTGACATTGACGAACTGGCCGAAGATGCTGTTCTGGGTCCGGCGAATCTCCCCGGTGCCCTTACAGACCTCGCAGCGGGCCGTTTCGGTGCCCGGTTCGCTGCGGTTCCCCTTACAGCGGCCACAGGTGTCGTAGCGGTTGACGGTTACTTCCTTTTCGACGCCAAAGACGGCTTCCTCGAAAGTAAGCACCAGGGTTGTCTTCAGGTCCGCGCCTTTCTGGACCCGGCGCTGCTGCTGCTGGCCGCCTACCCCGTTCATGCCGCCAAAGAACTGCTCGAAGATGTCGCTAAAGCCGCCCACCCCGCTAAAACCTTCAAACGGGTTCGCACCCGCCCCGCTCATACCGGCGTGACCGTAGCGGTCGTAAGCGGCGCGTTTCTGCTTATCGGTCAGGACGTTATAGGCTTCGGTAACCTCTTTAAACTTTTCTTCGGCGTCCGGTTCTTTGTTTACATCCGGGTGATATTTCTTGGCTAACTTGCGATAGGACGACTTTAATTCGTCGTCCGTCGCGGACTTCGAAACCCCTAGAACCTCGTAGTAGTCACGCTTGCTCATTGTTTGTACTATCTTCTCTTTTTATTGCCGGCCGACTTTTACCACCGCCGGGCGTATTACTTTGTCACCAAGTTTATAGCCCTTCTGGTAAACCGCCTGGACTACATCCTTGTCCCCGGTGCTTTCCTCGTCGCGGTGGACCGCATCGTGGACGCGCGGGTCGAACTCCTGGCCTTCCGCCGGGATTTCGCTGACATTTTCTTGCTCTAAAAATGTTTTGAGCTTCTTTTCAATCATGTTCACGCCATTTAGCCAGGCTTCGCCCTTGAGGTTCTCCGGCACATTTTGCAAGGCGCGCTCGAAATCATCCACGACCGGCAGGATTCTGACCAGCACTTTCTCGCGGATTTCGGAATTTAACTTGGCTCGTTCGGCTTCCGTGCGGCGTTTCAGGTTCTCATAATCGGCCCTGGCGCGCACGAAATTATCATAATGGGTCGCGGTCTTCTTTTGTTCTTCCGCTAACTGCTGTTTCAACTCCTCGACCGATAGTTCCTCCTGGGGAGTTTCGACCGCTTCATTGTCCGTTTTGGTGTTGGGATTGGGATTGCCCCCATTCACGTTAGTCTCTGCACTCACTTTTGGTATCACCTCATTAAAAATAAATTATCAGCTAATTATATTGCGCTTTAAGCCTTAAAGCTATAAAAGCTCTGTTAGACTTGTATATGTTTTCCGCATCAAAGGGATATAACCGGCCACGCGGGCGCCGGTTACAGGTCTTTTTCGCACGACCGGGCTAAATTCTGAAAGTTTCTAAAATTATCTCCGAGCAGTCTTCCCACCCTACCTAGCCGCGCCGTTCGGTGACCAACCCGCTCAACAGGTTGGCGATATACTGGACCGTCGAAATCGACCGGTTATACTCCATGCGGGTTGGCCCGACAATCCCGACCACCCCGGCCATCTGGCCGTCAATGCCGTACCGCGCCAGGACCACGCTCAACAACCTTAAATCGTCAAAACGGTTATCCCCGCCGATGATGACCTGGACCGCGTTCCCGTCGCTCGAAAGGACTTCCGGGATGATGCTGGTGATGGTCTGGCCGTTTTCGATGACCTGGACCACGTGCCGGACCCGCCCGATGTCGCTAAATTCGGGCTGGTTCAAGATGTTGACCAGGCCGTCGCGGTAAATCTGGGCGTCCTTGTAGCGGTCGAGCGCCTTGAAGGTTTCGACCATGCGCCCGGCCACAAACTTGGTCAGGTCGTCCGGCCAATCCTTGATACGCGCTTCCATCTTGGGCCGGTTCAGGTTCGAAAGCAGCGTATTCAGCCGGTTCGTGACCTGGGTCAACTCATTTTGCGTCACCGGGTCTTCCAGCGTCAGCATCTGCTCTTTTACCGAGCCGTCCTGGGTCACAATCACCAGCAGGACAGCCCGTTCCTGGACCCCGATTAACTGGACGTATTTCAGGCGGTTGTCGTAGACGCGGGGGGTCGAGACCAGGGCCGCGTTATGGGCGGTATTGGCCGTAACCGAGGCCGCCAGGCGCAACCACTCGGTAAACTCCATCTGCAACTGGTAAAACTGGTGCTGGATGGTATTCTGTTCGACCGGCGAGAGGCCGCTCCGGCGCTCCATGAGGTGCTCCACATAGTAGCGATACCCCAGGTCGCTCGGAATCCGGCCCGCCGAGGTATGCGGGTGCGAGATATAACCACCCTGCTCCAGTTCGGCCATCTCGTTACGGACGGTCGCCGGGCTGTAGGGCAGGCCATATTTATTGACAATCGCCTCGGAACTGACCGGCGCGGCAGTCGTGATAAACTCCTGGATAATAATCCGCAGGATGGCGCGCTGGCGGTCGCTCAGGCGGCTGCCATCGTCGCCGGACTCGCCGCTCGGCCCGATTATCTCAACATTTTTGCGAGGCCGTCCGGCCTTCTTTTTAGCCGGGGGATTCTCCGGCCCCTTTTCGAATTTACTGGTCGTCATGGGTTCACCTGCACCCTGTTAACCGGGAACTTCACTCCACCTCTACCTCGCCTTCTCCGGCGAGTTACTGTCCTCTATTATACCCGTTTTACACCGATTAAGAACCTGGTTTTCCGATATCTGAACGCCAATTTGCCAGGCTTCCTCAAGGAATCTACGCAATCAGCCCGGCACCGGTTTCATTATACAGGGTAAAAACGAGCGATTTTTAGCACTTTAATCGCCTGAGTGCTAATTTTAGCCTTTTTAGCGTATCATCCGGGAGCAAGGCTTGTCAAGCGGGGGAGGAGTAGTCAGAGGGCAGAGGGCAGTAGC
Organism: Chloroflexi bacterium 54-19; assembly: GCA_001898225.1. Lineage (GTDB taxonomy): Bacteria > Chloroflexota > Chloroflexia > Chloroheliales > Chloroheliaceae > 54-19. The sequence goes on along the minus strand of MKTJ01000044.1, from coordinate 109,980 downwards.
CAGAAGACAGAGGGCAGAAGGCAGAAGGCAGTAGGCAGAGGGCAGAGGGCAGTAGCCACTATTTAGTGTTTAGTAGAAGTCAGAGGTCAGAGGGGAGTAGGTAGAGGGCAGAAGTCAGAGTAGTGTCATTCCGAGCCGCAGCGAGGAATCGGGGTACCCACATGTGGGTCCCGTTGGACAATATCACAGTCGAAGACTTAGCCAGGTTCAACGTGAGTAAGGTCGAAACCTGATTCTGCCCGGAATATGGGAAAGTTTTGGGCTTTACGGTACGCAACGCGCGAGATTCCGTAACCCGCCGCGCGTTTTTTAGCAAGTCACCTTTCTAGAAGCGGCTTACGGAATGACAATACTCTGCCTACTGCCCTCTACCTACTCCCCTCTACCCTCTGCCTTCTGCCTTCTGCCTACTCCCCTCTGCCCTCTGCCTTCTGCCTTCTGCCTACTCCCTTCTGCCTACTCCCCTCTGTCTTCTCCCTTCTGCCTTCTGACTACTGCCTTCTGACTTCTGCCCTCTGCCTACTAAAAACTAAAAACTAAAAACTTTGTCACCCTTTGGTATAATATAGGTGGACAAACTTTCACGTTCGTCCGTAGCGTCAATGATGATGAAAACCTGTACTTTCAAAAGGCCGCTGTACCCCTTGCGGACGGCAGGCTGGAAAGGGAAACCCTGAAATGAAAAAAACTGTGCCGGAAATCGCCGGACGCAAGCAACTCGCCCGCGTACCGGATAAAAACCCGCCCCAGAAAATCGCCATGGTCACGGCCTACGATTACCCGACCGCCCTGCTGGCCGACCGCGCCGGGATGGATGTCATCCTGGTCGGGGACTCGCTGGCGATGGTCGTACTCGGCTACGAAAGCACCGTCTCTGTAACCATGGAAGAAATGCTTCACCACGCCAAAGCGGTCCGGCGCGGCACCAAAGAAGCCGTCCTGGTCGGAGATTTGCCCTTCGGCTCGTACCAGGAAGGGCCGCAACAGGCCGTCCACAACGCCGTCCGGTTTCTTAAAGAGGCCGGGATGGACGCCGTTAAGCTCGAAGGCGGGGCCACCCACGCCGAAACCGTCCGGGCCCTGGTCCAGAACGGCATCCCGGTGATGGGCCATATCGGGCTGCTGCCGCAACTGGTCTCCGCGACCGGCGGCTTCAAAGTGCAGGGGCGCGATACCAAGACCGCCCAACGCCTGATTGACGACGCCAAAGCCCTGGAAGAAGCGGGCTGCTTTAGCATCGTCCTGGAAGCCATTCCCGACCGCCTGGCCGGGCTGATTACCCGCAGCATTAACATCCCGACCATCGGTATCGGGGCCGGACCCGAATGTGACGGGCAGGTGCTGGTGATGCACGACCTGATCGGGCTGTTCGACCGCTTTACGCCCCGCTTCGTCAAAAAGTACGCCGACGGCGCGACGCTCATCGGGGACGCCCTGACCCAGTACCGCCACGAAGTCCAGGCCGGAGAATTCCCCGGCCCCGAACACTCCTTTACTATCAAAGACGAGGTAATCGAAGGACTCTACGGCGACAAGTAGCGCCGGGATTTTGTAACAACCGTACGCTGTATAATAGGGTAACATAATGCTGTCAGGGGTTCCTGGCAGCATTTAAAACTGTCAAAAAAAGGGCCAAAAACCTGACAAAGTAATTACACAAAAAGATATACACATTGTTGTCAACATTTTGCAAGATATTGTGCAAAACTTTTGTTCTATATCAACATTATGTGGAAAGTGTGGAAAACCCTGGGTATAAATCTTTGCAGTATATTAGGTCTTTTGGCTGATTGATTTTAATTAAAATTCGAGTCTTTTCCTGGATAAACTAGAATAAAAAGATGCTGACAAAAAGAATAATTCCATGCCTGGATGTGACCGGGGGCCGGGTGGTCAAGGGGACTAAATTTCTAAATTTGCGGGATGCCGGGGACGCGGTGGAACTGGCCGCTTTCTATGACGCCCAGGGCGCGGACGAACTGGTCTTCCTGGATATTACCGCCAGTAGCGATAACCGGGAAACGGTCGTGGATATGGTCGCCCGGACCGCCGAGCAGATTTTTATCCCCTTCACCATCGGCGGCGGGATACGCAGTCTGAAGGACATGCAGCGCATGCTGGCGGCGGGCGCGGACAAAGTCGCGGTCAACACCTCGGCGGTCCAGAACCCCGGCCTGATTGAGGAAGGCTCCGGCTACTTTGGCCGCCAGTGTATCGTCCTGGCAATTGACGCCAAACGCCGCGAGGGCGGCTGGGAGGTCTACCTGCACGGCGGGCGCACCCCGACCGGCCTTGACGCGGTCGAGTGGGCCAAAAAGGGCGCGGCCCTCGGCGCGGGCGAAATCCTCCTGACCAGCATGGACAAAGACGGCACCCGCGACGGCTACGACCTGGAACTGACCTGCGCTGTCGCCGAGGCGGTCAATGTCCCGGTGATAGCCAGCGGTGGGGTCGGCAACCTCGAACACCTTTACGAAGGCGTTACCGCCGGGAAAGCCGACGCCGTGCTGGCCGCCAGCATCTTCCACTTTGGCGACTACTCTATCCGCCAGGCCAAGGAATATCTCAAAGAGCGGGGCGTCCCGGTCCGGCTCTAAAACGAGAGCGGACCGCTTACTCGTGCCAGGGGAACCCCTGCGGGTTGGCGCGGACCTTTTCCATGGTGGCCGCCGGGTCGTGGCCGTAAACCTGTTTGAGAAAAGGGAAATCGGCGGGGGTAACGGCCAGTTTCGCCAGGGGCGTGACCTCGACCAGGCTAGCCCACTGGGCCACTTCTATCGGAACGCCCCCAATATCTTGCAGGGGTTGCGGCTCGAAGGTTGCGCCCGGTAGCAGGTAAATCATGCCGTCGCGCCAGGGGTTATCCGCGAGGGCCTCCCCGGTTATCGAGAAATAGTAATAGGGCTCGGACTTCACCCCGTCCGGCCCGATAACCTGGAAACAGGCGTTTATCAGGGAAGATACTTTCTCGCGGTCCACGATGGCGAAATACATCGGCCAGAGGCCGTCCGAAGCGGCGTAGACAGCCCGGCGGTTGCCGAATTCATCCACGTCGTTGGACTGGCGCGGCTCGAACTCGGTGATATTCCGCTCCGCCGAGCCGTGCAGCAAAATATTCTTGTGGTTGCACACGTAGCACAGGAACTGCCAGCGGGGTGCGGCCAGGTCGTAGGGAATCTCAAGGCCGCCGCCCGGCGCGACATACTCGCGATAGAGCCGTTCGAACCCGGCGATGGTGGCGGGGGAAGTCTCCACAGGCGGCTGCCTGAAATAATAAGCGGGAATTTCTAGCAAGAGTTAACTCCTTTGAAAACCAGATTTTGCAAGTAGAAACCTGCTCAACTAAAAATACGGTAATTCAAAGGGTTAGGCACCGTTACTTGCCGGATTGTTTCGTTTTCAAGTATTCCTGCCAGCGCGCTTCCGACTCCTGGATAACCTGCCAGGCTTCGCCTTTGTCGCGCCAGCCGACCAGTTCGGTCCATTTGTCTTCGAGGGCTTTGTAGGTTGAGAAGAAATTCTCAATCTCGCGGAGCCAGTGCTGGCCCAAATCTTCCAGCTTGTGAATCTGGTCAAAGCGGGGGTCTTTGGTGGGGACGCACAAAATTTTCTCGTCGTGGCCCGCTTCGTCGGTCATATCGAGGTAACCGATGGGCCGGGCGTCCACCACGCAGCCGGGAAAAGTCGGGCTCTCCATAATCACCAGGGCATCCAGGGGGTCGCCGTCCTTGCTCAGGGTATCGGGGATAAAACCGTAGTCGCTGGGGTAGTGGACCGAACTATAGAGGACCCGGTCCAACTTGAAGATACCCCGTTCTTTATCAAACTCGTATTTATTGCGCGAACCGCGGGGAATTTCTACGATTACCTCGATACTGGTCCGTTTCTCTGCTTCTGCCATACCGTCTTACCTCCAACTCTGCCGGGCCAAATAATTCACAAACTTTTTATCTTTTACAAAAATGTCTCCCTGGGTGTTACGCCTATAGCTTACCTTCCCAACCGCCGGATGGCAAGTCAGTAGTCAGAGGGCAGAGGGCAGAAGGCAGAAGGCAGAAGGCAGTAGTCAGAATCCAGTGTTGAGACAACGTGGATATTGTCCAACGGGCCGGATGAAACACTGCCACCCGAAAAAGCGTAGATTTAATAGGATACAAGGCGAATGCAAAGTCCAAAACTCTGTCATGGACCTTCGACGGTGCTATTGTCCAACGGACTGGAGATTCCGGGGACAAGCCCCGGAATGACAAAAGAAAGCAAGGAATGAAAAGTGAGAGCCTCGTTTTGAAAACTGACTTCGGGCTTCTGCCTGCTAAAAACTAAAAACTGAACACTAAAAACTTTGCCTTCCCCTGAATAGGAAAAACGGGCGCTTGTTATTCCTGGACAATAGGAGTAGTATGAAAGTAGCATCACGCGGGGACTTCCCAAGTCCCGACAAGTAATCCGACCAAGGAGGTTACTATGCAAGATAAAGAATTTTTCGATGTTGAAGACACCGAAGAAACCCCTGACATCGAACTACCCCACCGCAAAGAGTCGCCCTATCACAAAAAGCAACGCGATTATAAGCACGAGGCCCGGTCCCTTTCGAGCGGCAACCGGGGCTACCGCAAGGCCCTCAAGCTACTGCCACACCTGGAACGCCGCAGCTACCGGCGCGCCCTTGACGCTGCGACCAAAGAGGCTGGCCGGGACGAGGACGCCGAACTCACTTCGGCGGACAAACTCAAGACCTACAAGCGGTCGATGTTCTCGCGCCTGGTAGACCGCAAGACGGTGCCGCTTAAGGAAGCTATTAAGGCCAGAAAGGAGTCCCGCGAGGCCCGGTCCAATCGCAAGCAGGTGACGGGCTAACAGACCGGGGAGTGTTTTCCCGCGTTTAGACGGCATTTGGAAAAATTTTGAAGAATAAGGAGTAATTTTTAGCCGCTATCTTTCGTTCTGAGAGGGTAGCGGCTTTTTTAGTGCCCGCTGCAAAACTCTATAGATAATGCATCTATAAAGAATTGTAATCGAACTATGATGTTTGTAATGTTCGCCGTAATGAACTTATGTTAAATTTGAAAGGCCGGTATGTAAAATACTTGTAAACTTTCCCAATCTTTGATAAACTGAGTTCAGGTTTTCAGAGTGGGATTTCCCCGAACAACCAAATCATTAAAATCCATCGTAGGGTTTTGGCCGGTAAATTTGTCAATTTCTTTGCGTGTCTTTGCTTAATCTTAACCCCGCAATCTGGCTGTTTTCAGGAAACTATAAAAATTTTCGTTAATTATTAATTAAACTTTAACCAAATATCGCGGAACAGTTTGCTTATAGCAAGCTTCTTTCTTGTGCCCGGTGTGCATTCCAGGGGGAGTAGTCTAAAGAATGGTCAAGCGCCTTAAACGTCTCATTTTCCAGCCTCTCAGCTGTCTGCTGGTGCTTATTTTCGCTCTCTCGGCCTGCGCCGATTATACCAACCCAACCGCTTCGGCCCCGTCCGTAGTCCAACCCAACCCGAACCCCGCCCCTGTCCAGGTCATCCAGGGCACCCCCGCCGGCAGGCCGGTCTCCCAGTCCCTTAAACCGACCGCTGGCACCGGAACGGGCGCAAACATCCCGCCTACCTCCAACGGTGCGAAACCGGCCAGACCCGGCCAGCCTACCCCGGTGCCCGTCCTCGATAGCACCCAGGCGGCCCAGGAAGGGCTCGACTCCAACCCCGGTTTTTACGAATTCCCCTACGCCGATTCCCAATTTTACGTGCATATGCCGCCCGCGCCCCAGGCCAACCACGCCCTGCAAATCGTGATGGCAATACACGGCATGGGCAATAACGGCCTCGCCTTCGGCCAGCCCCTGATCAGCTATGCCGACGAATACGGCTTCGTCCTGGTCGCGCCGACCATGAAGTACGACCCCAACTATGTCGACCCCGGCAAAGTCATGGTCAACGACGAAGAACTCCTACCCGAATTACATAGCCTGGTCCAGGCCCTGCCGGGTATAATAGGCTACCCGGTCAACCCCCAGGTGATGCTCTTTGGCTTCTCGCGGGGCGCCCAGATTGTCCACCGGTTCGCGCTCTTTTACCCGGAGCAGGTCAAAGCCGTGGCCCTGATGTCCGCCGGAAGTTATACCCTGCCCTACCAGAGTTTTAAGAGCGGTAACGGCGGCAGCGACACCGCTTTGCGGTTCCCATACGGCATATCCGATTTGGCTAAAATCACAGGACATAATTTCGATTTGCAAACATTTCGCAAAGTTCCGTTCTGGATTGGGGTCGGTGGCGCGGATAATGCAACCAAAGATGTACCGGCAGCCTGGAATCCGTACCTGGGGCAAACAAGGGTAGAACGAGCTACCCGCTTCTACCAGGCTTTGCAAAAAAGTGGGATTAATGCTACTTTCAATATCTTTCCGGGCATCGGCCACGCGGTCTGTCCCGATATGAAGAAGGACAGCTTTGCCTTCTTCGACAAAATTCTAGGGTAATAACTTGTCGAAACAATGTTGTGAAAGACGGGCTTACCGGCCCGTCTTTTTTTTTAAGTTAAAATTTCGTTGTAATAAATAAATGAGACCTATCAAAAATTATCAAAAGTTATGCGCTCTGGCCGTGGTATTGTTTTTAACTGCTCTTTTGTGCGCCTGTGGAGAAGGCGAAATCTTTAAAATGTCCCAGGACGCTTCGGCTGCCGGGAATACCGTCAAAAGCACCGCCTCGGCCCCGACCGGCACCATCAAACCGAGTGGAACTGCCGCCGTGACCCCGACCGCCAAAAACGTTACCCCGGTCAGCACCCTGTTACCGGGTACGGCGACTGCCCAGGCTACCGCTCCTATCGCCCCGACCGCCACACCCTACCCGGCCCCCGCCCTCAAACTCCCATTCGTAGGCGACCCGGTGGTAATGGACTTCAAAGGCCAGGGCCAGATTGTCAAACGGCAGTTCTATAGCCCCGACCTCCAAAAGAATGTTGGTTACGAAATTTACCTGCCCAAGGAATACGCCACTTCCGGCGCAAAACGCTACCCGGTCCTCTACATGCTACACGGGGTCAGCGGGCAGATAGACGAATGGAACTGGTACGGCCTGATGGCGCGGGCCGACGAACTGATTAGCAACGGGCAAATCCGCCCCTTTCTGATTGTCCTGCCGGAAGGCGACCAGGCTTACTGGGTCGACCACCCGGACAACGGCCCGAAATGGGGCGATTATACCGCCCACGAGGTGGTTGACCACATTGACGGCAACTACCGGACCATACCCCTCCCGGCCAGCCGGGCGGTGGGCGGTCTTTCGATGGGCAGCACCGGGGCGCTCCAGCTTGCCATGAACTATCCGGGCATCTTCGGGGTGCTGGGGGCGCACAGCCCGGCCATGCGCACCTACGCCCAGAAAGTACCCTGGTGGGGTGACGAGAACTGGTTCGACCATATGGATCCGGTGACACTGGCGAAGACCAGCGCCGGAGACGCCTTAAAAAACATGAAGGTCTGGATTGATGTAGGAGCCAGTGACTCGGCCTGGAAGTCCCGCGTCCTCGAACTCAAACAGGTGCTGCAAGACCGCAACATCCCCTTCACCTACACCGAGTGGCCGGGCGACCACAACGCCGAATACTGGACCGCGCACGTGGTAGACTACCTCACCTGGTACAATTCGGTCCTTTCCTTCGGGCCTTAACCGGGCGTACGCGGTCCCTGAACTTAGCTGAAATAAAAAGAGCTGCCCAACCAGGCAGCTTTTTTAGTGGCAGAGCTTTATTTTTCCCCGGCAGAGTCGCTACTTTTCAAGCTCTCGCGGTACTGCAAGAGTTCGTCATAAGCGGCCTCACCACGCGCTTCCAGGGCTTTTTCCCACTCCTTACGGTAGGGCCGGAGCGTTTCGACCAGGGTCCGGGCAATCGCCAGGTTGCGGAACCATTTGCGGTCAGCCGGAATAATATACCAGGGGGCGTGGGGAGTGCTGCATTTTTCGAGCAAATCTTCGTAAGCCTCCTGGTAGGCGTCCCAGTAGTTGCGCTCTTTATAATCGCCCGCGTTAATCTTCCAGCGTTTATCCTTGTCATCCTCGCGAGCCTGCAACCGCTCGGCCTGCTCGTCCTTGCTGATGTGCAGGAAGAACTTCAATATAAGGGTGCCGGTCCCGGCCAGGAGCTTTTCAAAGTTGTTGATGTGGTCGTAGTTGGCCTCCCAGTCGGCTTTTGGCAAAAGGTCATGGACCCGCACAATCAAGACATCTTCGTAGTGGGAGCGGTTAAAAATTCCCATCATGCCTTTAGCGGGAGTGTGGGCGTGGACCCGCCAGAGAAAGTCGTGGGCCAGTTCCTCGGCGGTGGGGGCTTTGAAAGAAGTCACCTGGCAGCCCTGGGGGTTTACGTGGGACATAACGTGCGCGATAGTGCCGTCCTTACCGCTGGTATCCATCCCCTGCAACACAATCAGGACACCGTTGTGCCCGGCGGCGTAAAGAATTTCCTGCAACTCGGCCAGTTCCTGGTTATATTTATCCAGTAGAGCAGGGGCCTCATCTTTTTTCAGCTTGCCGCTATACGAAGGGTCGAAATCCTTGAGCGAGACTTTCTTGCCGGAGTCGAGTTTCCACGCGTAATCCATGCTTACCTGCCCTTTCTGAGGTTTGATAGCCAAACAACACTTCACAGATAGCAGATAATACTTGAGATGTGGGGCAAAAAGCAAGAAATAAATTGACATTGGACCGGGCGGGTGCTATAATGCGGCCCTGTAGTAAACCGGATTGACGGGGCGTAGCGCAGCCCGGTAGCGCACCTGAATGGGGTTCAGGTGGTCGGAGGTTCAAATCCTCTCGCCCCGACTTTTTACCACTCCAATAGGCTAAACGCAATCTCGAAAGAGGTTGCACATGCCAACAAAAACACCTAATCCTTCAAAAAATTCCCTTACTTTCAATCATTATATCGAAACCTGGCTGGATTATTGCCGCCTGGAAGATTTGTCTCCCCGCACAATAAAAGATTATCAGGAGAAAGTACCGAAATTTGTCTGGTGGTGGGAAACCCATACCGGCTATTCAAGGCAACTTGGTATAAGTCCCCAGGCAGTAACAGTTAAAGAGGCCCGCGAATTTGCCGCCTATCTGAAAACACCTCAAACTAATAGGTGGGGCAGTAGTGAGGCGCATCAAGAACTATCCCCGGCCAGTGTAGTTTCATATGGCCGAACCATCAAGGTTTTCTTTTCCTGGCTCGAACAAGAAGGACACATCAAGCAGAACCCCTTTAACAAGAGCGTCAAGTTCTCCAGTAACCACAAAAAAGATACGATAATCAAAAACGTGTCGGCTGATAAGCTGGCCGCCCTCTTTGCCTACCTTACCGATTCCGAGCGGGTTGCTACCTTTACCGGCAAGCGTGACCTGGCTATTGTCAGCTTGCTTCTGGATGCCGGTATCCGGCGCGGCGAGCTACTTTCCTTAAACATAAGCGACCTGGATATACACAAGCTACGCTGCGTTATTCGAGGCAAGACCGGCCAACGTCAAGCTTATTTCTCCGAGAAGTGCAAAGGTGTATTGATGGACTATCTCAAGGTGCGCTTGGAGGCCGGGGCAGATGGGCCGCTCTGGATGACTGTCGAGGGGGAGCCTTTAGGGCTATGGGGGTTTAACACCATTATTCGCCGCCTTCGATTAAGGAGTGGAGTAGACTTTCACGCTCACCAGTTGCGGCATACTTTCGCCTTGATGATGAGTAGCCGGGTAAGTGTGTTCGAGCTTCGGGACTTACTAGGCCATACCAGCATCAACACGACTCAGGTTTATGTCCAGCGCAACCCTGAACGCCTTGCAGACCTGCACCGGCCTAATTCGCCTCTAACTGCCTTGAATGGAACCTTACCGGGCTTGCAAAGGCGTGGTAGGCCGTTAAAATGGAAATAAAATAAAAAGTCTTGAAACCCCGGCCAAATCGCCAGGGTTTCTTTTATTGAAGATAGTCGCGCCCTAATTTATTTGATATAATAATAAGATAATCCCAACCGAATTTTAATATGTAACAAGAGGCTACAATGCAACGATTGTTATACTTCTTATCGGCCTATTTGTGTATTTTCGTTTGCTGCGTATTATTATCGGCTTGTGGAGACACTATGACTCCCACGCCAGTAGTAATCGTAAAAGAAGTTATTATTACGGCTACACCAGCACCAACAAATACTCCAAATCCTACTAGCACTTTTAAACCGACCAGCGAACTGACAGCAATTCCAACTATACAAGCAGTTACAGAAATGGCTTCCAGTAATTCTCCTGCTTATTGCGGCTCTCACATGCCATTCCCTAATCCGCAAGGAAATGAAGGAACCATCAACGCTGAGTATTATTTAAGCTGTAGGGGTGAATTGAAGGATTCTTCCGAGGATGACATTTGTAATATCAAGGGGAATATTACCACGACAGGTGAAAAAATTTTCCACATTAAATTTTTGAGCGACAGTTATTTTGACACCGGCATAAACCCGACTAAAGGTGAACGTTGGTTCTGTACCGAGCAACATGCTATTGATAATGGTTGGCGAAAAAGTAAAACATAAAAGCCCCGGCCTATAACCAGGGCTTTTCCTTTTTAGTTAGCCGCCGCGCTTAACTATTCCCTTACCAGAGTGTTTTCGGGTTACAGAATGAGGGTATTGGTCGGGCCAAATATATTCGAAAGAATAAAAAACGAGGCCCCTATCATCTTCCGGCAGGGCGGCATTTAGCATTGTTGCACTCGCTTGTGCCTGGACAAGTTGGCCCGCCGGGAAAGTCTCAACAACTTGTTCATTGGCGATTACTGGCAAACCACACCGAAAACCAAGTGTTATTCTAAGCAATTGAATGGGATGCATTTTCCTCTCTCCCTTCAAGGCGGGCTAACCTCCTTGGCTAACCCGCCGATTGTTGCTCGTTTCAAGCTGCTTTTTGGGCTGCTTCCCAACGTTTAAGTTTTTCTTCCCAGGTGTTAGCCCGCCGCCGGGCCGGACGAGGTGGGCAGTTCTCTTTTTCCCACAGTCCCAGCATAACCATCGTGCCGGTATCTACCTTCCAGGCCGCCGCCTTTTCCAGATAATGTTCGCGCAATTCCTCGTTTTCCGTGAGAGCCGCCGCTTCCCGGTATTGGCGGGCCATTTCGTTTCTTCCCCCACGTCTGCCGATAAACTCGAAGTACGAGTTACTAACCTTGCCTTTTAAGGCAAGCCCGCCTAAGCGGGCCGCTTCCTTTCTATTCATTTGTGTTACCCCAGCCTACGCTACAGCTAAGAGGTAAACAACATCAGCCGCCGCCCGGTAACGCTCATATAGAACGTCATAATCCGGGGCGTTGTCGCTGTCCCAATCACAACAGGCTTGTTGGCAAGCCTCACAGTAGTCTTCATAGGTCGGGGCGTACAAGCGGCAATCTTCGCACAGAACAGGGCCACTAGCCGCCGGGCCACTTGTAGGCGGTTCCGGCTCATCATCGGGGAAAGAGACTTCCGTTACGAGTTCGTATTCCCGGCTAGAACAAGTAGCGTGAACGTACCCGCCTGCCTCATAAACCAATCCTTTATCTTCAGAGGAGGGGCCGCCGCAAACGAAACATACGCGAGTAACGATAGAAATGCGAGGGGTTGCAGTCAAAGCTTGCATAGTGGTAAACTCCTTGTGCTATCTGATTGACTTCGGTTAGCTTGTCCGCTTCGCTGGCCTGAGAAACGAGTGAAGCGGATTTTTCTTACACTCTAATTATTACACAATGCTACACATAAGTCAATAGATTTACACACGAGCTTTAGCGACTATACAAAACCCTTGACAACTCAGTAAATACACGATATAATGATGGTAGTTTTCAAGAATTAATTATGCTAAAGAGGTTTTATGCCGGTAGACATAAATGTCCCAGATTTGATTCCGATTGAGGAAGCGGTGCGGCGATATGGTATCACCCGCGATGCAATCTACTACCATGCCAAAAAGAAAAATCTAACCACGTTCAGAAAGATAGGCGACAAGCGGGCCTATGTGCGGGTTTCGGATATGGAAGGGTTGCGGCTGCGGGCTACAGCCGGACAAGAAGCGCCGGCTATGACCGAGGAAGAGCTTTTAGAGGCGCACCTGAAAATTGAGTCGGAGAGCGCAGGCCGGACAATAATTCTGGACGAAAAAGCCAAAGCCGAACTGGCCCTATTTCTGAGGAAATTTCGTGATGATAATTCTGCCAAAGCCAGGGCGGCTAAGACTTCTTAGCAACAATAAGAAGGAAAAGAATTCGTAACATTTGGAAGTAATCGAACAAGAAAATTTAACCGGCATAAAGCCATTACACGTGGCCCGGCAACAAATCTTAACCTTTAACGGTGTGGATGGTTTGCAGAATGGGTCACTTTTTTAATGGCTAGATTTTTACTTTTTGAACTGGTAGCCAGTTGCTATTCAGGGCAAAAGAAAAGCCAGTACTACTAATACTGGCCGCTCGAATTTCTATTTTAACTACTGATACACCTTGTCGGGTACAGCAGGTACATAGCATTACTCTGTAACCACTATTGTACCCCTCGTAACTGTCCTGGTCAAGTGTGTACCTCATGAAAGGAACATACTAATGACTATTGTATCTGCTTCTGTATCTAACTCTGTACCAGTAACCAATTTTGTACCTGAATCCCGGTACCATGCCGCCTCAAAGAGTGCGGTGAGTGCCGGTACAACCGAAACTGGCACGACAACTATTTCAGGTACAGCCGGTACAGGCGCGGCTACTCCCCTTGATTCAACGCGAGTAATCAACGTAGGGAAATACCGTCAAGTTCCCCTACCTCCTGGCCTCAAATTAAAAGGTGTCCTTGAAGAAAACTACTTCCAAACGCCAAACAATTTTGTTGATATATACTTACCGCTCTTGAGCAACACGGCATTAAGGCTTTATATGGTTTTGGAACGCGCAGTTGAAGGCGGGGTAGGAGGAAGCTATTCCTGTTATTACACACAAGAGCAGTTAGCAATAAAGATGGGTAAATCGGTGGATACAGTAATCAGAGCAACCGATGAACTAGAAACATTCGCCCTAATCCACGTCCACCGACAATTCAACAAAGAAAAGCGCAAGAACGAGCCGAATGTCTATACCTTGTTAGAGTTACCCGAACGGGAAGGTGCCAGCCAGGAAGCTCCCGCGCAGCAAGCCACACCACTATCAGAAAATACCCCTAGTATCAATTCTGATACTACCCTAGTATCAAATTTGGTACATACGAAAGTCGCAGATTTGCCAGTTTCGAAAGTCGCAGATTTGCCAGTTTCGAAAGTCGCAGATTTGCGACCCAATCAATACTCTAACTTTAATAATACTCCCTTAAATAATACTCTATCTACGTTCCACGATTTTTCTAAAAAATCGTCTATCGGCGAAATGCCTTTAACAGAAAAATTAGAGAAGGCTTACCTCATCTTTGAATATAATACCGTCTTAGAGGCATGTAATATAAATAATACCGATAAGTTAATCCATTTTTTAATGGATAACAAGCGTGAACCTCAATATATAAGGGATATGTATGCTTGGGCGAAGAAACAATCAAGCATTGATGACCCAGCAAGCTTCACTGCGGCTATGATATTGGAAGGCTGCCCCGATGTACCAGCTCCTGGCAAACGACTGAAAAGTTCATCAAGGGAAGAAATACCCTTTTAGTTTTACACCTGGCCGGTAGCAAATTGTTACCGGCCTCCCACCCAGAAAGGTTTTACTCATGCCCCGCAAACAACCAGACTTGAAGAGCTTCACCATCCTGAAAGGGATTATGCTGAGCATTGATGTCAAGAAAGAAATCGCCCTTGCTACTAAAGCCGTTGGGCCCCAAGGGCAACGCACCCGCGAACGCTTACGGCCCGCCGCCGCGCAGTTTCACATCAACTTGAGCGGCGATTTGGCCGGGTACGTTGTACTGGTGCTCCAGGACAGCCGTGACGCTGCAAAAATTACTCGCGCTATTGGCGAACATCGTATTCCCTGGCCCGCCTGGCAAGATATTGTCGAAAACCCCGGCTTCGCTTTCGTGGTAGCGTTCGAACTCAGCAACCAGATGCTAATCCTACAATTTCTGTCAGCTATCGCGTTGGATTTCAGACTCGTGGACGAAAAGTACAACTCCACAACCGAGGCTCCCGGCGGCGTTTTACCAATGCCAAGACAGCCGATTGTTAGAGCATAATTTTTTCCTGGATATGGGGGCCGGGATTCTGGCTCCCGGCTCTCTGGAAACCATCCAGCACTAGTCCAGTTTCGTGCCAACCGGATTTTGGTCTTTAGCAAGCCCCTAAAATTTTTTAGCCGCCAAATTTTTTCGTTTAACTACATCCTTATTTACCAGAATTTTTGAATTATCACCTGTAGTCAATCTACACCCAACATACATACTTTACCGACTTACTTAACAATCCATCGGAGCAATATTTTGTCCACATTCTTCAAACGTTTCCTCAACATTCGGCACATTGGCGATAGCCAATACCAGAGCCACACTATAGCTTTTATAGAGCAAGACAATCAGGGCCAGAACTGGCTCGTTATTCCCTGCCTTCGGAGTGGCTTTCACGGTTGCAAAGGCCACCAGACCGAACCTACACGACTTCCGGTACCGGCCAACGTTCTCAAGGATTGGTTGCGCGGCGGCTACGCAAAATTCGAGATAGCCGCCCCTAAACAGGAAGGGAAGGCTGCATAATGAGCGCTCCTACCTTTACTCCCATCACACAGGCCGTTTTTAACGAGTTAGCCGAAAGAAAACGGGCTTTCGAGGCTGAATTTGCCGAACTCAACGAGCAGGGCACCGCCGCAATTCGCGAGGCTGAGTCGAAACTAAATGCTCTGGAAGATAAACTTATAGCCGCCCGGCTAGAAGTTGACAGAGAAAGCCGCCAATTCCCACATACCAGCGCCTATAGGGAGGCTGTTCTCGATGCTGAATATCTTGCGAAGCAACTTGGGCGGCCAATTGCACTAGCCAAATTGGAAGTTTTACGGGCAAAACTTCGGCGGGCTGAAAATATGAGAAATGCCGCAATCCGCTATAGCTACTTCGTGAGTAGCCGGATTGCCGAATTCGACCCGCCGCCGGGCACTTCTTACGTAATTGGCCGGGAACTCGGCACTCAGCGAGAAAACTATCTTGACAATGCCACCTACCTCGAACAGACCTGGCGGGCTTTTGCCAGAAGGCTCGACAATGAGGTTGAAGAGATGGCCGACCGACTCTACTAAACCACAATCATTATTATTGAGGTGCAACCCCTATTACGGTTTCGACAGATAGGGGTTTTATTTTTCCATTGAGTTAAATTTTCTCAGATTTTTCCATTGAATATCGGGGGCTGCTACCCAAAAGATAGCCGCCTGTCTTTTTTATAAAATTTGTGGTTTTTGTTGGGTAGGACCATTTATTCTCTTGACTCACAGCCATGCCAGAGAGTCGAGAGAGGCCCTTAAATCGTAAATCCACATTGGAATATGGGTAGGGTAATATCTGAGTCACACGTGCCTTTGTAGTGAGTCCCAGCGCGGCGACTATCAAACACTTAGCGGTGACATTCTTTAAATGTCAGTAGGTTTCTAATGTAGTATTGTGTTGACAATTTATATAACGGTAGTGTGTAATACTTATGTCAAGTAAGCTGCAATATTTAAGAAAGGAGCAAAAGTCTTCCGGCTCATTCCTTAAAAATCGCTATAAAATCTATTGTACTAACCAGCAGCAACCTTGATAATACCCACCTAACCTTGCTCTGGAAAAGCATACCCACCCCCTACTAATCAACTCTACCCCTACCCTCTCATTATTTCCTTCAGATGCAAAGCCCTGACAAGTCAACATAGCCAGGGCTTTTTATTTACTTTGGACTACTAGCTAGATTGACTCAAATCCATGTTGGGGAGTCATGGAAGGCCGGTGATAGCGCAAGAATGATAAACTACTCTAAAACAGTGGTAAAGGCCGCTACGGGGTTCTAAGTGGCCTTTGGAGTCAAATTGAGTTTAAGTGGTAACCGCCGCTCTCAATTTTACGAGGTTTAACAAGGGGAGAGGGGGTAGGGGGTGAGGGGTTTTATAACTAGCAAGATTTATATACGAAGGGTACCTTCTTGATAGAAGTATTCTTTCTAAACAGATAAGCAGGGAGGGTGTAGAAGATTTTAATAATTACCCCTTACCTGCTTATTATTTTTTCGTAAGAAAAAATATATAAATCTTCTTTATATTGTATCTACTTATATTGTATCTTCTTTTATATATCAGTTTTGATACTAGGCACGTATCAGATTTGATACTAGGGGTAGTCTCAAAATTGATACTAGGGGTAGGGTTAAGTTTGGTTGTTGGGTACTGGCTTCGGGTACGAAAGGCCCGCCAACCCTGTTACGGGCCAGCGGGCCTTCACTGCTCGCTAGTTACGCCGCTTGAGCAGCGCCACCAGTTTAATGATGAGGCCGATAAAGCGGTTAACCTGGGTCAAAATCAAGAGGATAGTGCCCAAGATGTCGAGGTAAGTATGTGCGTCGATTGTCAACGGATGCATATGTTGGTCCCTTTCCAGTTAGTGGCTTGGAAAAGAAACCGCTCGTATTTCTCGTTTCAGATTAATAACTACTGCCGGATTCGAATTAATTCGATATTAGCCAGTTGTTTTTATGGCGCAACCGTGCAATAATATTCATTGAGAGGGATATTTTAAATATTTAAAATCCCCCCTCAATGAATACTGAAACGAGCCGTGAAGTGGGTTCCCCGTCAAAGTTACCCCCGGAGCGGCTCTTTTCTTGTTCTGTACCAGAAAAAATTATCTGGTAAAAGTAATTATAACATCGGTGGATAACTTGTCACCCAGTTATCCACAATTTTTTAAAATGAGTTATTAACAGGTTCTATATTTTCCCAGATTATTATTTATTACAATCTCGATGAGACTAAATATCTGTAAAATAAAAATAAAGCCCACTTTTCGACCAACTGCCATCCTGGTTTTCTACCGCTTAATATCCACTTTTGTCACCATATAAACTCATTTCTTGAAATCATACCCACTGAGTTTTGAGTAACTTCGAATCGGCACTCCAAAAATTGGTATACTTACGTTTTCCCAATCTTATATAGAACTCATCTAAAAAAGCGATACTTGTTTTTACCGCCCATTCAGCACACCCATGCCCCAAGCACTTATCCGGGAAGAATGGCCGGTAATCAGGTGCATAAGGATTAAGTTCGAACTTACCCCTAAGTCTATCTTCCAATTTTTTATGCTCATCTTGAGTTGATTTCCATTCGGGCTTAAAGTGGATTAAGTTATTTCGTAGAGAAACCAAAGTTAGCATATCCTGACCAGGGTTAGAACCTTTAACAAAGGTAGGCTTTTTTGCTAGGGTGAGTACGAAATTAAATTTCAGGAAGAAATTCTCCTTATCCTTAAAATCGTTCCAAACTAACGCCATTGAATCAGAAACTAATGGGTCCAAGTTCTTAAAGGCTTCCTTGATACCGTCAACTGCATCGGTATAAAGCTCATTAATAACAGCCTCTACTGCTGTTATCGCAAAAATTACTGCTGCCGTTGAGTTTGCTTTGTACTCTACTAGCTGGAGGCTTCGGTCAGTAACTTCTATTTCAATTTTGTGGGACATTCGAGAAAAGTAAGCTGCCGATTGAAGGAAACTATAGGACAGATTAGGACGGAAATCTGGTTCAAGAACTAATGCGATAGGGATGTCCATGTTTCCTCCATTAGTAAGTCTTAACTAATTCCAAATGACTCAAAAGTTATACTAAAAGAAGGGTAAGGTTAGAGGGTTAGCAAGTCCTTTTTCAGGTTCAACACTTTTCCAAAACTGTGTTATTTCATCTGGAAGTAAAGCCGGGATTAGTCTCTCCTTGTATTTTGTTATTTCGCTGTTCAAAATATGAATAACTTGTACGCCTGCTCTTTGAAGTAATCTATCCTTTCGTACGTGGGTCTCGCTGCCTATATGTGAGGAACCATCAATTTCAATAGCTACAATTCGTTCACCAGTCCAAAAAGCAAAATCCACCTTAAACATGTTCTCAGGGGTGTAAGAAAACTTTTCTTCAAGTGGGTCTTCAAGGTAAAGGTGTGCTTGTGGTAAAGGTAAAAGGGCCTGGAAAACCCAACGAGGGTGGTTTAGAGGGGCAGGATAATTATCTCGATTACTACCATGTAAAAATTCAGTGATTTTAGTTGGCTTAATAATGGAAACACAGTAATCAAAATATAAATCTAAAAACTGTTTTTCCGAAGCCGTTTGAACCTCATAATTAGCTTGTAGATTGTCTTTGATTAACATTACGTCTTCAAAAGCATTTTCATCGAAGCGTACCTCATCAGCTAAATCTTCTATGAACACAACATCAATATCTGTGAAACGTACCGGCTCATTTTTTGTGGCATCTATATAAACACAGGGAGTATCACTTGAAAAGTAGGTGGCGTTAGTCGATACGCTTTTTATTTGAATTTTACTTATATCCCACTTAGGGCGGCCAAAGGGAATGATTAAATGTTTCTCCACTTGTATAATAATCTTCCCATCAACCCTTGTTTGTTTTACAAATTTAAACATTAGTCACTCCATAGATAGAATTAAACTTTTGCTTTCCTGAAGCCAGCATTTATTGCCTCCTGCTCAGAATCGAAACACTGGACGTTGCTGTAAGTTGCCGCATAATACTGTTGCCAGGGCATATGGTATATGCCGCTATTGTTGTTACCTTTTATTTGGCCGTCGAGGCAGGGGTAGGATTCGTCGGTTACAACTCTTTCTGGTTGCTGGGCGGCGGGCGGTGGAGGGGCAACAGTTGGGGCTACCAACGGCACTCCAAAACTACCACAAACTGACCAGAGTCCTCTGTTAGCGTTTCTCGCCTCGCTGGTAAGGCTTACGAACCTGGATTGATACTTTACGTCCGGTGGATAAGTGGCCGCCTGGGCAAAGCCCCATCTTACCAACTCTTCATTTAGCATGTAGAGCTTGCCATCCGGCTCAGTAATCCAAACATACCTCAGAAACCGCCCGTACCTGTCCGTTTCGGATACATCTTTTTCCAGGTAGACTTCATTATTGGATTGGTTCAGAAGTTCAACAGTTTTATTAGTGGCTTCTTGGCCGAAGCACATAACCGGCCTGTTCGGGTCTTTTGTTTCAGGCGTATCCATTCCAATCAAGCGAATTCGCATATTCCCCGAAGAGAGCGTAGCAACATCTATGGTATCGCCATCTACTACATTCGTAACTATCGCATACTGTAGATTTGCCTTACTGGGTTCTGACTGAGAGGGCGCTTGGACTGGTGCCGAAGTAGATGTGGGATTTACTACAGCCTTAGTGTTAGCTGAAGTTTTGGTTGGATTAACTGCTTGACTGGGATTGGCTACAGCTTGATTACTACTATTATTTGAACTGGCTATTACACCGGCACTCGTTGGATTTGCCCGGCTTGTTCCAGTCTGTGAATTATTCTTCGAGGCGGCGGCTACCAATGCAAATAATATGATACCGCCAACAATGATAATAGCCCATAAGCCGCCCGGTATTCTCTTTTCTTTTTTCGGATAGGCCGGTTGGATGGATTTAAAGGGAACTTGGACGGAGTTATAGCTTTGATAGGCATAAGGTTGCACCGGGCGGGGTTGGGGCCGGGGCATAGGGGCTTGAGGCACTACTCTTGGAAAAGGTTGTGTTGGTGCTGGTGGCGTGGGGGTAGGCCACTTTGTACCAATCTGCGAGTTAGTAAATTGTGTTAAATCTGATGGCCCTTCGTTCTCAGATGGCCGAAGTCTGAATTTGTAGTTGTACTGGGTCTGTTCTAAATAAAGTCTGGCTTGCGCTCTTTGTGCAGGAGTTCCAGCTTCGTGAGAAACCATCCAGCGTAGATAGGATGGCGAAATCTTAAGTACCTGTTCTACCGTAAGCCCTTTATGCTTTCCAAAATGGAGCGGGGTTACTATCGGACTCTCATTCTTGCCCAAACCACAACGAGGGCACTCAAAACCGGAATACTCTTTAGCACAAAGTTTGCACAACATATGGCCCTGCTTAATAAAGAGTGAGGCGCACAATATATCACCCATGTTGTGCGCCAAAAACCACCAAACTGAGGATTTTATTTACTCTTACCGTGTTCGGCCATATAGTGCCCGCACACACCACATTTCCGCATGAACAAGCCCGCTGAAACGCCGAAAGCGGCCCGGCCAACCGTGTTAGCACCTGTAACAGTGGAAAGTACTTTACCGGCTGTGCTTCTACCACATTTGTGGCAGTTCTGGCACTTGTTTTTCCCGAAAAGACCCATAATAAGCCTCCTAGCCTGTTGGCCGACTAAATATGTTGAATAACAATAGTTGAGCAAGGCGTACAACTTAAATCGAGTCATACGTCATAGAAATAGAAACTATGGGGGCGTAAAACTTATAGAGCCGCTATAACTCTGTCCGTTATACGTGAAATAAACGCTGATAACAACGGTATAGCCTTTAGTGGGTCGCCCAGTGTCCCTGGTGCAGCTTGCTACCCCATCAATCACTTCCGGCTGTACCACTACAACTGGAAGTCGTAGTTTTATAGTGTCAGAAATTTTTATCACTGAATAAGCTCTATAGTCCAATCTCCATCAGCTTGTATCTGAAAGGGAAATATTCCATCTCCAAACCTTTGAGCTTTTTCACCGCTATATTTTCCAACAGTGTTAGCAAGTAAAGCAGCTTGTGAGCCATCAGACGCATCTCGAACAGTTACCCCAAAGTAATTATTACCATTATGTGTTAACTTAAACTTTAGTAAACCCTCCTGAGGTACATTTACCAAAAGAGCAGTATCACCTTTCCCCTTTAATGGGAAATCAACAGCCGGTATCGCACCTTCCTTCAAAGCATCTATCGTTGTAATATTTAAGGCCCAATTACCTTCCGACTGAATCTCAAAAAGGTATTTTCCAGTTACGGGTACTTCTAAAAACTTTGTGCCCTTATACGGGCCGATTGTATTAGCTACCAAATCTACCATATCTCCGCTTTCATTCAGTAGCTTTACTCCAAAATAATTCTGGCCTGTATGATTCACAATAATGTAGTTTGCCCCTTGTGGAAGAAGTATTTCGTTTGTCAGTTTATCGCCAGAGCCAACAATATCTATCGGTTTAGGTACTGATTTTGGGGTAGGAGTAGGAGCCGGGGTAGCCGTAGGAGCAGATGTAGCGGTTGCCTTTGCTGTTGGAGTAGGAGCTTTTGTTGCTGTGGGGGCGGGGGTTGCTGTAGCTGGGATAGCTGTAGCTGTAGGTGGAACGGCAACCGTAGCTGTAGGCATGGCTGCAATAGTCGCTTTTACCTGGGCGGCAACCGTATCTTGAATATTAGGGGTAGGCTGGGCGGCGGCTTGTATAGCCGGTGTTGTGGTAGAAGGTACGGGAGTAGGATTATCTCCACAAGCGGCAAGTAAAAGGACTAGAAATATCGAAAGAATCAGGAGTAATCTTGGAAAAACGAGCCGATAAGCAACCATTGTCTTAATCCTCTTTTCATAGCAAGGTATAACACATCATGACGGATGCAAAGGTGCGTTGAGTTTATCTTCAAACACAGTATTACGATTTGTTTCATGGTTAATGTTGCGGTGCTGAAAATATTTTAACATAGAAATTCAAAAAGAGTCATATCAAAAATTTGAATTTTGCAGTATTATTAAAGGACATTGTTGATGTAGTTAATAAACAATATTTGAATTTACCAGAATAGTGGGGAATTTTAAAGTAGCTTGCTATCTAGAGAGTGAAAATAAAATGGGAGAAACCTTCAAAAGTTATTCAGAGCAAGGACAAGCTAAATGCCCTTGCTGTAATGGTACCGGGAAACAAAACCTTCAGCCAGTTACACCTTCTAAAAAACCTGATGTAGTAATGTGGGGAGGGGATGGTAAGGATTCAACAAATTTTATTGTGGAAACTTTTACCGCAAACGCAGTAAATGCTATTCAGGAAGGTGTGCTTAGTGGAAAGTTACCAACTCTAACCGATATTTATTTTGGAGAAGACAATGACGAATTTCTTAATTGCAACTTTGTTTTCGAATGGGGAACTAGCCCCAAAAATTATAAGAAAACGGTAATCTATATCCTATCAAAGGGTTTAGCTTGTCGTGAAGAACGGTACTAAAAGTAAAACCCGTTTGTTTAAGAACCCGTCCTCATCCAACCCATAAGGAGAAATGAAGTGGATAATAAGAAAGTAATGTACTTCATTAGAAATAAGAAGGATGTGGATAATCCCGAAGCCGAAGTACATTCGGTGGAATACGAAGTTGTAACTGATGCAAACGTAATTGGGGATTTGAACTACGGGCCCTACCGTTTCAAAATTTGGGAGTTTAACGATAAGAAAGAAGGAGAAGAACGTAAACTTTGTTTGGGTATAAGGGAGGTACGCCAACTTTTTAGTGACGATGAATTATTTGGGAGCCAGAAACAGCCAGCGTACTATCATGGTGGGGGAATAGCTGACGAGTTGGTTTCCCTTAGTTCTGTTTTTTTAAGAAGGCGGTTTAAGATAACCTCCACAGTTAGGCATGATGATAACCCAGTAATGTTTTCTAATAATTGGAGGAAAAAATGGGTGGATAAAAGTTTAATTCAGGGGCAAAGCAATCTTGAATATCTCTCCGAGTGGTTATCGCAAGTAGAAAACTTAGAATCAAAATACCACCAAAAGTTCATGTTAGCCGTTAAAATGTATCATCAAGCTCTTCAAGCAATCGAAGAGCAACCAGATTTAGCTTACCTTAGTCTAGTCTCAGCTATCGAGGTTCTCTGCCAAGACACCAAAATAAATAAACCTTCATTGGGGGAAGGAGGTTCAAACAAGGAACTCGTTAAGCTGCTAAATCAAATCGAAGATGAAAATCTTCGTAATAAAATTTCAAAAGCAATCGTTGATAAAGATAGATTTATAAGTAAGCGGTTCGTTGCTTTCATAATAGAAAATATTGAGGATGATTTCTGGGACGAGCCGGGAAGGCCGCAAAATGGACGAGTGGAACCATCAGGTTTGCCTAAACTTCTTGCAAAAATTTACGACCAACGTTCCAGAACACTTCATAACGGAGAGCCGTTTCCTGTATATGTTATGGATGCCCCACGTGAAATGGATGGAGAAATTGAATATGCACCGGGGAGGGGAACTTTGATAAAAACCTGGAAACAAGAAGATTATATTCCCTACCCCCAATTCTTCGAAAAGTTAGTAAATCACGTACTCAAAGTCTTCGTAAAAAAGAAACAAGCAATATAATTGTGGAAGTAAGAAGTCAAAATCTGGAAATTCCGTTCCCTCGTTAGGCTCAATTTTTCGAAATTTTTGATATATTGAAGGGGCGATTTCAGCCTCAAAAGAAACACCTGATACGATAAAAATCCTGACTATACAGGGATACTTTTAAGAGGTTTGCAGTTTAGTATCTGATTGCGTTTAGCCTTCTATAATAAGGTAAATTAAAAAGCTACAAACCGGATTGACGGGGCGTAGCGCAGCCCGGTAGCGCACCTGAATGGGGTTCAGGTGGTCGGAGGTTCAAATCCTCTCGCCCCGACTTTTTTATTTTATACTCTCCTTTTTTCCCAATTTTAACCAAATTTGATATTATCACTACCAGAAAATTCTGAGTGGTATTTTGTGCATATTCTAAAAAGGTATAACAATGTTCAGCGCCTATAACTGGTTTGAAAAGCCTGAGTTGTTTGCTACCGTCCGGGCCACTTCCCTGGCCTGGGCCGGGTCCGGCGAGAAATGGGTCGCCACAGGGACGGGCGACGAGGGAACGCTTACCCCGGTAAACCGGACACTTGCGGCGGCTGAACTGGCCGGTTTGAAAGAGCAGATTGACAGCGCCTGGGAGGGCCGCGCTTTTGGCGGCGTCATCACCGGGACAAACCTGGGCGACCTGCGGGGCTGGTATCACTTCACCCTTAACCCAAAAAAGACCGAAGCCCGGTTGGCGGGCCTGGCCCTCGACCCGGCCCTGGCCGGTTTCCCACCCCTGCAAAACCCGGCCCTACACCTGGCCTTGCTGGCACTGCTAAAAGAATTTCCCGCCCTCGAAGCGATTTTCCTTCCTTTTGGCGAGCCTTCTGAGGAAGATTTTGAGGATTTGTGGATGCTCCGGCTGATTCAGCTTGAAGATGGCGGTGGCTGGCTCACCCACCAGAAAGTATCGGTGAAGACCGATTTACTGGCCTATATGGCCGACCTGGCAACCCCCGTCTGGTACGAATTAACGCTGACGGTAGACCCGGCCCTGGTCGGACTGGTGCTGCGCTTATTTATCCGCTACGGTCACAAAAACAAGACCTGGCACACACCAACTTCTAAAACCGGCCTCCTTGGCGAAGAAATCGAGGACAAGACTGCCCCTTATACAGTCGTAACTTTTCTGCCCAACAACCCTAACAACCGTCCGAAACTGGACAGTCTACAGGAAGCCCTGCGGAACCTGGCAAAAGTCAGCCCCCTCCCCGAAGTGTCTATCCAGGAAGTTAGCCGGGCCGGGGCGGTAACCAGGGAGGACCGGATAGGCGGCTACCGGATAGGAAAACATTTTATCATCAACGTTCTGACGGAAGATGCCGCCAGGGCCGAGCCTGAGGTCGCGGCGGAAGACCTGTTTATAAAACTCAAGTCCGACTCTAAGAGGTTCGGCCCACAGCAGGGCTTTATCCACCCGACCAGCCAGATAACCCTGGAATTGATGGAAGACTGGCTCGACGCGGCCCAATATAAGAAGGTGCTTGACCTGGGGACCGGAACCGGTTCGCTGGCAATCGCCGCAGTCCGGCTGGGTATAAATCAGGTCCTGGCGATTGACCCGGACCACGTGGCGGTCAATATCGCCCGCGAAAACGTGGTCCTAAACGGGCTGGAAGCTAAAATCGTGACCGAAGCCGGCTCGCTCGGCCTTAAAGATAGGGACCAGACCGGCTATACCTTTAGCGAGGAGTTACAGCGGCGACCACCTTCCCTGGACGCGGCCCTGCCTTTCGATGCCATCCTGGCGAACCTCTTTGGGCCAAACCTCGTAACCCTGGCCGGGGCCATAAGCGAGGCGCTCCGGCCCGGCGGGCTGCTTATCTGTAGCGGCTTTAAAGCCGACCATCTTGCTGAGGTTACCACCGCTTTCGAAAAGGTTAGGCTAAAAATACTGGCAAAGCACGAGCTTTCCGGCTGGTTCGGGTTGGTCTGTCGAAAAATCTAGGAGCCAGGTTGCTGTTTCATATTTCATAACTGTGAGTTATGAAATATATGATTAACATATATTGGAGTTATAGAAAGAACAGGCTTATACTTTTCTTTAGATTGATAGGTTGAAAAGAAGCCAGTAACAAATCTAAAAAAGAGAAAAGTATAATGCAAACAACCAGTGTACCTCAGAGTGTTGAGGCTGCCCCAAATGTTCCACCGAACAACGAAGCTAAAACCATAAACCCGGCCAGCCCAATGGATACCGGCAAGGAAATCGTGGGAGCCAAAGGCCCGGCGATAAAAGACTGGCGCGCCGCCGCTATCGGGATCGGCCTGACCGCCCTGATCGGGATTGTGGCGACCGTTCTCGCGCCCCTGCCGGGTCTGTCAATCCTGGGAAGCCTGACCGTCGCGCTGCTCCTGGGCCTCGGCTGGCGGAGCGTGGCCGGGCTGCCAAAGAGCTATGTCGGGGGCGTGCAGTTTTCGGCCAAGAAGCTGTTGCGCTACGGCATCATCCTGACCGGGGTCCGCCTCAATTTTGGCCTGATAGTTTCGAGCGGCCTCCAGGTTTTGGTCCTGGATATGGCGTTAATCACTTTTGGAATCTGTTTTATTCCCTGGTTGGGCCGGAAACTGGGGCTGAATACCGGGCTGGCCCTTTTGATAGGGGTGGGCCAATCCATCTGCGGGGCCTCGGCGGTCGGGGCCATAGCGCCCCTGGTCCCGGATGCCGACGACGACAGTGTTTCGCTGGCCGTGGCCATCTGCGGGCTGCTCGGCACCGTGGGCGTGTTGTTTTTCAGCCTTGCCGCGCCTGTCTTTGGGTGGTCAGCCCACGTTTACGGGCTGTTAAGTGGCTCGACCCTGCACGAAATCGCCCAGGTGGTGGCCGCCGGACCCGCCGGGGGACCGGGCGCCGCCGACCTGGCGACGGTCGTGAAACTGACCAGGGTCATGCTGTTAGCGCCCGTAGCCCTGGTTATAACTTTTATCTTTATGCTGAGGCTGAAACAGGGCCAGCCCGGAGCCGCCCAATATTCCTTCAACTGGAAGAAGCTGCCCATACCCTGGTTCGTGCTGGGTTTCCTGGCGGTCGGCGCGATTAACTCGCTAAACTGGCTGCCCAAAGATTTTTCAAACCTGGTGTTGCAGGTCAGCATTTTCCTGATGGTCATGGCAATGGCCGCGATGGGGTTGATGGTCGACCTGGCGGTTATCCGCCGGACCGGGGTGAAGGCCCTGGGCGTCGCCGCCCTCGGTTTCGCCATCTTTATCGGGGCCAGCTTCCTGTTTATTACCACGTTCGGACTGTAACACGCCCGCTTTCTAAAAATCCCGGTCGCTCCCCGGTTTGGGCTATAACCCCAGGTTATGCTAGACTCAGGTCTTGTATTCGAAGGTTATAGCCCAGGCCAGGGGAGACGGAAAAGCATGAATTTTAACCACCTGCAAATTTTTCACAAGGTGGCGGAACTGGAACACTTCACCAGGGCCGCCGAAGAACTCTTTATCAGCCAACCGGCGGTCTCCAAACAGGTCCAGGAACTCGAAAAGAGCATTGGGATGCCCCTTTTCCGCCAGGTGGGCCGGAAAGTTTACCTGACCGAGGCCGGGCAACTCCTTTTCAGCTACACCAGCCAGATTTTCGCCCTCTCGGCGGAGGCCGAACTGGCCCTCCAGGAGTTACAGGGGTTGGAACGCGGCCACCTGGCAATCGGGGCCAGCACGACCATCGGCATCTATCTGCTGCCACCGCTACTGGGCCAGTACAAAAACCTCTACCCCAATATCGAGTTGTCTTTGAATATCGGTAACGCCGACGAAATCCAGGAAAGGCTGCTGGCTAACCGGCTGGAAATCGGGCTGGTCGAGGGGTTTGTGACCCACCCGGAGTTGAAGAAAACCGTCTGGCGGGAAGACAAACTGGTCCTGGTTGTGCCGCCCGGCCACTCTCTCCTGGCAAAGACGGACCTGACCCTGGCCGAAGTAATGGAAACCGAACCAAATTTTATTTTAAGGGAAAAAGGTTCCGGCACCAGGGCAGTGCTGGAAAAGGCTATCGAGGAACGAGGTGAACTTGCCAGGCTGAAACCGAGCCTGGAACTGGGCAGCACCGAAGCCATCAAACAGGCCGTCCGGGCCGGGCTGGGCCTCTCCTTTGTCTCCGAGCACACCATAAAACTTGAGTTGGCGGCAGGGTTGCTGCGAGTAGTCCCCCTGAAAGATTTCATCCTGAAACGCCCCCTGTTCCTGGTTTACCTGAAGGCTAAAAGATATTCCAGGGCGGTGGAGGCTTTTATCAACCTGCTGAATTTGCCGGCCCGGGGTTAGTCCGGTTATCAGAGCAAGGGCCGGTAAAGGTGATAATAGGTGTCGAGGAGGGCCGTCTTGTAGACCACGCCGAGCAGGACCGGTTGTTCGGCGGAGAGAATAACCGGGAGCCGTTCGCTCGGGTGCTTTAGAAAAACCTGGAGGGCTTCCCCTAATTGCTGGTTTTCGGTCAGGACCGGAAACTCCCGGTGCAGGAGGTCGGCGGCTTTCAGGTGGGAGGTGTCGGCGTCATCGGCCAGGGCCAGCGTGACCTCCTGGGCGTATACGACCCCGCAGAACCGGCCCGCGTCGTTCACGATATAGAGGTACTTGACCGAGTGCTCCCGCAGCATTTCTACAATGTCATCAAAGGGGGCGTTGAGGGGCAACACAGTCTGGGCCGGTTTTATCAAGTCCTTGACCACCAGTTTGCTCAAACGGCCCTGGGTCTGGCGGTTGCGGCGGTGTTCCAGGGTTACGCTGTACATGGCCGGGGTATTGGAGGATTGGCCCACGAAATAGGCTACGATGCAGGTCAACACCAGCGGCAGCAGGGCCGGGACGCTCAACGTCATTTCGAAAATCATCAAAATCGCCATGATAGGCGCCCCGGTGGCGACTGCCAGGAAAGCGCCCATCCCGGCTATCGCGTAAGTGAAAGGGGCCGAGGATTGCGGCCATAGCGCCTCTATCCCCTGGCCGAACAGGTATCCACTGGCCGCGCCCACAAACAACATCGGCGTAAAGACGCCGCCCACTGCCCCCGCCCCGGCGGTAAAGGCGGTAGCCACCACCTTGAAGGCGAGAATCGACAGCACCGCCGTCCAGGCCCAGGAATTGTGCAGCAGCGAGTTGACAACCTCATAGCCGTTCCCCCAGACCTGCGGCTCCCAGACCGAGATAAGGCCGACCCCCAAACCGCCTACGACCAGTCGCAACGGGATGGACCAGTCCGAGGACCAGCCCTGTGCGCCGCCCAGTTTACGAAATTGGGCCCGGGCGAAGTCGAGCAGGAGTAAGAAAAGGGGAGCGCCCAGCCCCGCTACCACGCCAAGCCCGACAAAAGCCAGCAGTTCGAGGTCGGGAATGGCCGGGAAGACCGGCATTTCGTAGGTCGGGTGGTAGTCGGGCATGGCCCGCATGGTGATATTCGCCGTGATAGACGCGACCACCAGCGGCCCAAAGCTTTCCATGTAAATGGCCCCCAGGACGATTTCCGCGATAAAAAAAGCCCCGGCAATCGGCGCGTTATAGGCGGAGGTAATTCCGGCGGCGGCCCCACAGGCCACGAGCAGGCGGAGACGGTCGGGCCGGAGCCGGGTGAGTCGGCCCAGGATTGAGGAACACATGGCGGCCAGTTGGACCATCGAGCCTTCCCGCCCGATTGAGCCGCCGGAAGCAATGGTCACCAGGGAGGAAAGGCTGCGCAGGAGGGTATGGCGCACAGGGATACGCCCGTCCCCGAAAGCGATGCTTTCCATATAATCGGAGGGCGCGCCGTGCTTGAAGCGCTGGGCCAGCACCAGCAGGCCCCCGGCCACCAGCCCTCCGAGGATGGGCAGCAGGAAGCGAATGTACCAGGGCAAGCTCTCGGCCATCTCGACGACCGACAGGTTTTGCTTGCCCAACAGCCATTGTAAACTCAAGATGCCCTGCCGGAAGACCATCGTAGCCAGGGCCCCGGCTACCCCTGCGAACACCGCCCAGAGCAGCATAACGTAACCGTCCGGCGGGATGAATTGGGCCCCTAATCTCTTAATTTTTGTGATGAACATTTCTAGCAAATGGTTTATAACCCGCTCCCTAGTTTTATTTTTAGGAGATTATACCAAGTTTGGCTAAAGCTGTTCCATTTGCTATACCCTTGTCGAAAGGCCCCCAAAATTGTTAGCCCAATAGAATAGTTTTCAGGGGCGGGTTGCTCACGCCCCGGCGTTCATCCGTTTGAAAATCAGGTAGAGAAAGAAGGGCGCGCCGAGCATCGAGGTAACCGCCCCGACCGGCAGACCCCCTTTGGTCACGGCCACCACGATAAAATCGGCCAGGAGCAAAATTATGGCGGTCACAAGCGCGCTCATAGGGAAAAGCCGCCGGGTGTCGTTGCCGACCAGACGCCGGGAGATATGCGGCCCAATCAACCCGATAAAACCGATGGCTCCGACCGTGGCGACGGCAGCCGAGGTGAGAAAGATTGCCACCAAAAACAGCCCGGCCCGCGCCCGCTCCACGTCCTGCCCCAACCCGGCGGCGACATCGTCACCCAGGTTGAGGGCGTTTGCCAGCCCGGCGCAACCGAGCCCCACCGGGATAACCAGCGCCGCCCAGGGCCACAGCGAGTTGAGATGCTCCCAGGTCCGCCCGTTGAGCGAACCAATCAGCCACAGCACGATATTGGCAGCCCGCTCCTGGTCGAAAATCAGGATTATGGAAGTACCCGAATTGAGGACGGCTCCCAGCAAAATACCGTTCAGGGCCAGCCGGAGCGGGTCGGTGCGGCCCTGCCGGCTCAACAGGTAGACGACAACCCCTACCCCCACGCCCCCGATAGCCGCCACGAACGGCAGCAAAAACCCGGCAGTCGCCAGGGCCGGGAAAAAGGTTAGCCCGGCGATAGCCGCCAGGACCGCCCCTGCGCTGACCCCGGTCAGACCGGGCGAGGCTAACGGGTTGCGCGTGACGGTCTGCAAAATAGCCCCCGCCAGACCCAGCATCATGCCGGCCAGGATGGCCGTGATGCCGCGCGGGAGCCGCAATTCCCAGACAATCTGGCGGTGAAAGGCTTCGACAGGCTTATCCAGCAGGGCCATGATAACCTCGTTCGGGTTGAGATAGACGCTCCCCAACCCCACGTAAGCCACCAGCAGGACCGCTAAAACCACCACCCCGCCCAGCGCCAGCGGTACAAAACGCCGGGCCAACTTCGAGGGCGGGAGCGGTTGGGAGAGGGTAGTGCGGTTTTCTGAAAGATTCGGGACGGCCCGCATTAAGGCGCCCTCCGCAAATAAAACCCCGGCATCTGGCAGGTGTCCTTTCCACAATTCGTTCCCGGTGAATTCCGAGCAGTTTTCCCAGGGCTATATTGACAAGTAATTTTTGTTAGTCTATACTAACCTCAACAATTAGTCAACAATAATATCGGCTTCAAGCTGTTTTAGAAATATATTTCGGGCTTTCTCCAGGATGAATTTGACCTTTAGAGAGGAGATTATTTGCTTTGCGTTTTAATATTGAGGGTGTCCCGGCCCAGGCTGGCCGGGGGCGAATCGGGGGAGTTGTCGCCCTGTTACTGCTCGTGAGCCTTGTCTTTACGGCCTGCGGGGACAACACCGCCACTACAGCCCCGGCCGCCACGACCGCGCCTGCGGCTACAACTGCCGCCATGACCACCAGCGCCGCTCAAACCACGGCTGCGGGCACTACCGGAGCCGCCCAGACCACAGGCACTGCCACAACAACCGGCGCGACCGGGAGCATTTCGGTGGTGGATGCCAGCGGGACCACGATTACCCTGCCCGCCCCGGCCAAACGGGTGGTCTGTATCGGCCCGCCCTGCATCGAACTGCTGGCCGACCTCGAAATCGTCCCGGTCGCCTCGACCTTTATGAACCTGGTCGTTAAGAAAGAATATTTTGGCGACCTGTCCAAACAGGTGACCGAAATCGGCGGCACTACCGCCGCCCCCGACCTGGAACAGATTGCCAGGGCCAAACCGGACCTGATTATCGGGGAGGCCGGGTTCAACGACGACCTGCGGACCTCGCTCTCCAAGACCGCTCCCTACTTCCTGGCGAAACGGGCCGGGTTGACCGAGCCTTACGACAACTTGCGGCTGGTCGGCAAGCTCACCGGCAAAGCCGATAAAGCCGAGGAAGTCATCAAGAAGTTTGACGCCAGGTTAGCCGCTTACAAAGCCAGGTCGCCCAAGGACAAGACCTTTGTATTTATGTCAAATTACGTCCTGAACGGGCAGGTCGCGACCAACCCGTCGGCGATTTGCCTCTTTGTGGGGCAGGTGACAAAAGGCTGCGTGCTGCAACCGCCCGCGAACGTCAACCCACGCGGCATGGTCAATATGTCGCTGGAGAAAATCCTGGAAGCCAACCCGGACGCCCTGATTGTGGGGGTCAACCCCAGCACCGCCGGGGCGGACGCCGATAAAGCCAAAAACGAACTGCTGGCGAATGCCTTCTGGAAGGAGTTACCGGCGGTCAAGTCGGGCCAGGTCTACGAAGTAGACACCCAGGTCTGGGTCAGGACTCAGTTGCGCTCCCTGAGCATCATGCTGGATGACGCCATGACCAGGATGTACCCGGACATCTTCCCGACCCCACTATCCTGACATTAAGAGGCGCGTCTTTGGTATGAAGAAGGTCTGCAAATAAAAGTAAGGTCACAAACTTGTCATTCCGTAAGCCGCTTTTAGAAAGGCGATTAGCCATAATCGAACGGCGGGTTACGGAATCTCGCGCGTTGCGTACCGTACAGTCCAAAACTGTCCTATATCTCAGGCAGAAGCATACCTTGACCTGAGGCACCTCGGACTTAGCTAAGTCTTTGACTGTGCTATTGCCCAACGGGAACCCTACGGGCTAGATTCTGTAACCCACCCAAAGTTCCGAGTCGCCATTCGTTAGTACAGCGGATCATAGAATGACAAGTTAATGATCTACCATTACGCCAACGGCGCTGCCCACAGGGAACCCTACGGGCTAGCTTCCGCCAATGCGACACACCAATGTGACTGTGCGCCGTGCGGCGCACAGTCACGGAATCTCGATTTCATGTACCTTCGAACGTGCTATTGTCCAACGGACCGGGGATTCCTCGCTGCGGCTCGGAATGACAAGTTTACGGTTTCTTTACTGCGGCTCACACCCGTAGGTACGACCGTAGGTGCGACCTGCGGGTGTGATACCTAAACACTAAACACTAACTACTGGCTTCTGCCCTCTGACTACTTTTTCTTCTTCTTGGGCGGGCGATTCACACCTGCGCCGGGAGCGCCCGCGCTGCGGACCGGGGCCGGGCCGCCGTTCGCCGGGCGAGCCGCGCCGTTCGGAGCAGCGGGTCGCGGCGCACCACCCCTTTTGAAGTCGGCCAGCGGGTCGCGGGGAGCCTGGGTCTGCTTGCGGGCGCCGCCGCCCATGCCCATTCCCGGCATGCCGCCCATACCGGGCATACCGCCGCCGCCCATCTGGCCCAGCATCGAGCCCATGTTCGCCATGTTCATGCCGCCGCCTTTGCTCGCCATCTGCATCATCTGGCGCATCTGCCGGAACTGCTGCAAAAGCTCGTTCACGTCAGCGACGCCCGTACCGCTACCGGCAGCGATACGGCGGCGGCGGCTGGCGTTGATAATATCGGGGTCCTGCCGCTCCTTTTTGGTCATCGAAAGGACAATCGCCTCGGTCCGGCGCAGTTGGGCCTCGGCTTCAGGCGTATTCAGGGCGTTGCGCATTTCCTTCATCTGCTTACCCATACCCGGCAGCATACCGAGTATACCGCTCAAAGGCCCCATCTTTCTCAAGTTGCGCATCTGGTTGAGGAAGTCTTCCAGGTCGAATTTGCCTTTGCGCATCTTGTCCTGGAGCTTTTTAGCTTCTTCCTCGTCATAGGCGGCCTGGGCCCGTTCAATCAGGGAAAGAATGTCGCCCATACCCAGGATACGCTGGGCGATACGGTCGGGGTAGAAGGTTTCGAGGGCGTCGAGTTTTTCACCGATACCCATGAACTTAATCGGCACCCCGGTCACAGCCCGCACCGACAGGGCCGACCCGCCGCGGGCGTCACCGTCCATCTTGGTGATAATCAGACCCGTGATACCAATCCGGCGGTTAAACTCCATCGCCACATTGACCGATTCCTGGCCGGACATGGCGTCCACTACCAGCAAGATTTCGTTCGGGTTGATGTCGGCCTTGATGCGCTGCAATTCTTCCATCAACGGCTCGTCAATCTGCAACCGCCCGGCGGTATCGACGATAACGACCGAGTTGTTGTTCTTCTTGGCCTGGGCGATAGCGTGCTGGGCGATAACCGGAGGGGCCACCGAAGTGCCCTCGCTGTAGACCGGGATGTCGAGCTGGCGACCGAGCGTCTGCAATTGTTCGACGGCGGCGGGACGGTAGATGTCGCCCGCGACCAGGAGAGGCCGGTGCTTTTTCTGGCGCAGGGCCAGGGCCAGCTTACCGACAGTCGTGGTTTTACCGGAACCCTGCAAACCGACCAGCATGATAACGGTTGGCGGGGTCTTGGAGAGGTTCAGTTCGTTGTCGACCCCTTCACCCTCCTCGGTCTCGCCGCCGAGCAGTTCGGTCAACTTGTCGTTGACGATTTTGATAACCTGCTGGCCGGGGGTCAGGCTGGTCAGGATTTTAGAGCCCAGGGCGGCCTCGGTTACGTCTTTGACGAATTCTTCGGCCACGATGGTATTTACGTCCGCTTCGAGCAAGGCCCGGCGAACCTCGACCATAGCCTTGCGAATATCATCTTCGGACAACTTCCCGCGCCCGGTTAAAGAGCGAAATGTGCCTTCCAGTCTCTCAGATAAAGTCTCAAACATCTAGCTATTCCTGTCTTTCAGAATTATTACAGTCCAGTTCAGGGCCACCGGCTTTTAATCTACGAGCCAAATCGGGTCTAGTTGCGCACAAAGAGCGCGTTGACGTAAGCTTCCGGGTCGAATTCGGCAAAGTCTACCACTTTTTCGCCCGTACCGATATACTTCACCGGGATTTTCAGGTCGTTGGCAATCGCGAAGGCAATCCCACCCTTGGCGGTGCCGTCCAGCTTGGTCAGGACAATCCCATCAATGCCGACCGCGTTGGTAAAGTGCTTGGCCTGGGAGAGGCCGTTCTGCCCGGTCACAGCTTCCAGCACCAGCAAGATTTCGTTGGGCGCGCCGACCTGGGCCTTTTCGATAGTGCGCTCGATTTTCTGCATCTCGGCAATCAGGTTAAAGTTGGTCTGCAAGCGGCCCGCCGTGTCTATAATGACGATGTCCGCGCCGTTTTCCTGGGCATATTTGACCGTATCGAAGGCCACCGCCGCCGGGTCCGACTCGTAATTGCGGGCCACGACCGGGACATTCAGACGCTGGCCCCACAATTTTAGCTGGTCGATAGCCCCGGCCCGGAAGGTATCGGCGGCCCCCAGGACCACGCTGGCCCCGCCGCTCTGGTAGTAGGCGGCCAGTTTGGCGATAGAGGTGGTCTTGCCGCTCCCGTTGACCCCCACGACCATAATCACATAGGGGCGTTTCTCGCCTTCGGCGCCGGGAGTAACCTTCGGAATCGCGGCGGGCGGGGGCGGCGGAGTGCCTTTAGGGCGATTTTTAAGCTGCTGCTTCTCCTGCTGCTTGCGGTCCCACTCGCGGTCACTGGCTTCTTTCCGGTGGAGAGCGTCCACCGCGGCCTGGGCCTTGTTCTGGACCTCGGCGAGCGTCCGAATCATCTCGCGCCGGAAGATAACTTCCACGTCGCGGCTGCGGCGGGTCCGTTCGTCCAGGGTACGGCGCTGGCTGTTTTCAATCAGCTTATCGGTGAGATTGATGCCAATATCGGCCTGCAACAGCAACCGTTCCAGGTTTTCCCAGAATTCGTCGGTAATATCGTCAACTTCAAAGAGCTTGCCGATTTGCCCGAAAATGCCGCTTTCGCCGCGACTCTTTTCCAGGGCCTGCTCTGTCTTTTCCTCAATTACCTCTTCGGCTTCTTTCTTACGCCGGAAAAACTTAAACACACATCCTCCAACCGGCCTAAAACTGGCCTTTTGCAAAACTAAACCCTGGGTCCGCGCCCAGGCCAGCTCAAGCAGATAAATAAATACAATTCAGGCAGTCTATATTTTAACATATTTAGTAGTCAGAGGACAGAGGGCAGTAGGCAGTAGGCTGAGGGTAGAAGGCAGTTTTCCGTGTTTAGTTTTTAGTTTTTAGAGAGGGCAGAAACCAGTAGGCTGAGGGCAGTGGTCAGAAGTTAAGTTTTCAATTGGAGTGGGGACCCTTTTATACCGTCCCTCTCCCATCCTGCCACTCCGAGCGCAGTCGATAACTAAAAACTGCCCTCTGCTCTCTGCCCTCTGCCTTCTGCCCTCTGACTTCTGACTTCTGCCCTCTGCCCTCTGCCCTCTGCCTTCTGCCTTCTGCCCTCTGCCCTCTGCCTTCTGCCTTCTGCCCTCTGTCTACTAAAAACTGCCTACTGTGCTAAAATAGGGGCAGGCCGGGTTTCATTGTGGAAAAATGCTAACCCGGATTTTATTGCCTGAAATATGAAAAGAAGGGGGTTTATGCCTAAATTTAATTACCAGCCTCCCCAGAACGGCTATCCTGAGTGGAACAACAACCCGGAGATTTTCCAGATTAATCGCCTGCCCGCGCACAACTCTTTCATCCCTTACCAGTCCGTCGAGGCGGCTTTAGCCGGGGACGTGACCCAATCCGACAAGTATCTTTCGCTCAACGGCCCCTGGAAATTTTCTTTTGCGACCAACCCGGCCTCGCGCATCGAGAAGTTCTACGAAACCGGCTTCGATGCTTCCGGCTGGCCGGAGATTACCGTCCCTTCCAACTGGCAACTCCAGGGCTACGACTATCCCCAGTACACCAATGTCATCTATCCCTGGGTCG
Source organism: Chloroflexi bacterium 54-19 (assembly GCA_001898225.1). Classification (GTDB taxonomy): domain Bacteria; phylum Chloroflexota; class Chloroflexia; order Chloroheliales; family Chloroheliaceae; genus 54-19. Next base: position 73,764 of record MKTJ01000044.1, on the reverse strand, counting down.
GCAAAGAAGACCTCACGCCGCCCTTCGCCCCGACCGAATATAACCCGGTCGGCTCCTACCTGCGGACCTTCACCCTGCCCGAAAACTGGCAGGGCCAGCCGGTCTTTATCAGCTTCCAGGGGGTCGAATCGGCCTTTTACGTCTGGTTGAACGGCGATTTGGTCGGCTATAGCGAGGACTCTTTCACCCCGGCGGAGTTCGATTTAACCCCCTACGTGGTTCCCGGCGAGAATAAACTGGCGGTCGAGGTCTATCGCTGGAGCGACGCAAGCTGGCTGGAAGACCAGGATTTCTGGCGGCTGAGCGGCATCTTCCGCGAGGTCTATCTCTACACTATCCGCAGCAACCATGTCTACGACTTTTTCGTCAACACCAACCTGGACGAGCAGTACCGGAACGCCGAGCTTTCGGTCCGGGCCAACCTTATCGCCTACGGCGAGGCCAACCTGGACGGTGTTTCCCTGGAAGCGACCCTCTACGACGCCCAAAACCAGCCCGTTTTCTCAAACGCGCCTTTTAGCCCGACCCAGGAGGGCGAACCGGGCTACTACAACCGCCAGGTGGTTGTCCCGGTCGAAAACCCTAAAAAATGGAGCGCCGAGTATCCCAACCTCTATTCGCTGGTGCTGACCGTGAAAAACGGCGAGGGGCAGCTAATCGAGGCGGTCGGCTGCAAGGTCGGGTTCCGCAAGTTCGAGCTTAAAGACGGCCTGATGCAAATCAACGGCCAGCCGATTTCCTTCCGGGGGACCGACCGCCACGAATTCTCGCCCCGGACCGGGCGAGCCCTGGCCTACGAGGATATGCTCAAAGACATCAAACTCCTCAAAGCCTACAACCTTAACGCGGTCAGGACTTCCCATTACCCGAACCACCCGGCCTGGTACGACCTGTGCGACCAGTACGGCATCTACCTGATTGACGAAACCAACCTCGAAACCCACGGCACCTGGAACGCCGAAAGCATCGCGGCGGGAACGGTCCTGCCCGATAGCAAGCCGGAATGGGAACCGCCCATCATGGACCGCTGTCTTTCGATGTTCCAGCGCGATAAAAACCACCCTTCGGTGCTGCTCTGGTCGCTCGGCAACGAATCTTATGTCGGGGACATCTTTTTGAAGATGCACGACTTCCTAAAAAAGGCCGACCCCTCCCGCCTGGTCCACTACGAAGGGGTGGTCCACCACCCGACCCGGCAATATGACGCGGCCTCCGATATTGAAAGCTGGATGTACAGTCACGTTGACGTAATCGAGGCCTACGCCAAGAGCAACCCGGCCAAACCCTACATCCTCTGCGAATACAGCCACGCCATGGGCAATTCCTGCGGCGGTCTGCACAAATACTGGGAGTTGTTCGAACGCTACCCGGTCTTGCAGGGCGGCTTTATCTGGGACTGGATTGACCAGGCCATCTATAAAAAGTCACCGGAAGGTGTCGAATTCCTGGCCTATGGCGGGGACTTTGGCGATGTGCCGAACGACGGCAACTTTTCGGGCAACGGCCTGATTTTTGCCGACCGGACGGTTTCGCCCAAGCTGCTAGAGGTCAAAAAGTGCTACCAGAACATCAGGATGGCAGCGGTTGACCTCGCAAAGGGGCTTTTCACGGTCCGTAACCGCTACCTGTTCACCGACCTTAAAGAGTTTTCGCTCGACTGGCAGCTTGCCAGGAACGGGGTGACGGTGCAGGAAGGGCACGCCCCACTGGAACTGGCACCGGGCCAGACCGGGGAAGTAACCCTGGCCTACGACCAGCCCCAGGAGCAGGGCGGCGACTATATCCTGACGGTGAGTTTCCGGCTGAAAGAGCCGACCTCGTGGGCGGAAGCAGGGCACGAAGTGGCCTTCGAGCAATTCAGCCTGCCGGGGACCGTCAGCGCGCCTGCTCTTTCCGGGAGCGGCGGCTACAGCCCGGTCCAGGTCGCGGACGCCTCCGACCATCTCGAAGTTTCCGGCGACAACTTCGCGGTCCGGTTCGACAAGAGCAACGGCGCGCTGGTTTCCTATAAGGTCGGGGGCAAAGAGCTTCTCCGGCAGGGGCTGACCCCTAACTTCTGGCGGGCCTACACCGATAACGACCGGGGCAACAAGCTGAACGTGCGGAGCGCCACCTGGCGGAACGCCGGGGCCGAGCGGCAGCTTTTACAGTTCTTCTGGAAAAAGCAGGGCGGCCAGGTCGAAGTCACCACCAACTATATCCTGCCGACCACCACCCCCTCGTTCTGCACCCTGGCCTATACCGTCAGGAGCAACGGGGAAATCGAGGTCAGCCAGGAGTTAGCGCCGGGCAGCGATTTGCCGGAAATTCCCGAAATCGGCGTCCTGTTCGAGATGGAAAAAACGTTCGATACGGTGGCGTGGTACGGTAAAGGCCCCCACGAAAGCTACTGGGACCGCCAGACCGGGGCGAAAATCGGGCTCTATTCCGGCAAAGTGGCCGAACAGTACGTCCCCTACCTGAGACCGCAGGAGTGCGGCAACAAGGTCGAGGTGCGCTGGGCCAGCCTGACCGGACCGGACCAGGCCGGGTTGGTGGTCTACGGCCCGGAGAATTTCGACACCTTCGAGCTGAACGCGCTCCCCTATACACCGACCGAACTGGAAGGCTACACCCATCCTTATCTGCTCCCGGCCCCGGCCAAAACGGTGGTCCGGGTCAATTACAAACAGATGGGGGTCGCCGGTGACGACAGTTGGGGCGCGAAGACCCATCCCGAATTCACCCTTTACGCCAACCGGAATTACGCCTTTTCTTTCGTCCTGAAAGCTGCCGGGCTGGCCTAAAGTTTTCCAACAAAAACCGGCCCTTTCAAAGAAATGTACTCTCAATGGAAGGGCCGGTTTTGCGTTTATTAGCTCAGGTCGAACTGGCGGCGGTAGAGAAAGCGCCCTATCACCAGGAAAAGGGTGCCGAGCAAAAACGGCACGACCAGGTAGACCAGGTTCAGAGGCTGGTTATCGAGCATCGTATTTTGCAGCCCGGCAGCGCCGTAGGTTATCGGCAGGATATAGCTGATATAGCGAATGTAGCTGGCGAACTGGTTCAGGGGCAGGATAAACCCGGTGAAGAAGATACTCCCCAGGAGCAGCAACATGCTGAACTGGACCGCCTGGCTCTCGGTGCGAGAAATCCCGGCCACCAGGAAACCGAGCCCTATCGAGGCGTAAATCGTCACGAACAGCGATAAAAAGGCCGGGAACCAGCGCGTCCCCAACTGGACGAACGGCACCCCCAGCAAAGTTGTTATAAGGCCGATTAGCAGCACCCCCAACAGCAGCAGCAACAGAGCAAAACTGATAAATTTGCCGGTCAGAATCTGGGTCGGGCTGATAGGAGCCACCCGGAAGATTTCGAGCGCGCCGAGTTGTTTATCCCGCACGTTCGAGAGCGAAGCCAGCGTGACGGCGATGTGCTGCAAGAGCAGGATAACCACCGCCGGGCCAAAGAAGTTGATATAGTTGACCTGGGTCTTGACCTCGTTGCTGGCCGCCGAGAGAATCGGCTCCACCAGCACCGACGGGGGTATATTGGCAACCTTGCTGGCCCGCCCACCCAGCGAGGCGTTAGCCGTCCGCAGGGCTGCCAGGTGTTCCTGCTGGGCGGACGAGTTTATGTCGCCCCGGTCGAACCCGGCGTCAAGGGCGGTAAGCTGAGTATCAATGTTGTCCAGGTCGCTATTCATCTGGTTGATACCACTGGCCGTGACCGCGTTAAAAAGCCGCCCTGCCAGCAGCTTTTGCTGGGGCGAATTGGGGTCGCCCTGGCCCGGCAGAATCAGGCTGTCGAGACCCCGGCGGGTAATCTGGACGACCGCCTTCATGGACTTAACCTGGACTTTAGCCTGCAATAAATCGCCGTTTTGCATGGATTCGCCCAGCACGACCGTACTCTGGTCGATTTGCCGCGAGGATTCCTGTAGCTGGCTGCGCTGGGGTTTGCTGGCGGCCAGGGCCTGGCGCAGGATAACCTTGTCGAACTCGGTCGCGTAGATATAGGTGCTGTACTCGATATAGCTCGAATCAACCGGGCTGAGCGTCCGGTAGTAGACCGGGAAATAGGCGTTCCGGCCATTATAGATTTCGTCCAGGGCGTCGTCCGGCACCACGATAACGACCGACGCCGCGCCGTCTTTTAGCTGCTGGCGGGCCTCGTCGAGGTTTTTGGTCACCCCGACCAGCTTGAAAGTCTGGGTAATAACTCCCTTGTATTCGTTAATATCGGTGGAGATACCGGGGCTATCCGGCACGACCAGGATGGTGGCGTAGTTGCCCGGCCCAAAATAGCCGAGCCCAAACAGGGCCAGGATAAGGAACGGCCCGACCACCATGCTCAGTATCAGGCGAGGCTGGCGAATGGCCCCGAACAACTCTTTGCGGATAAAAGAGACGTGCGTGACCGGGTAGGGCCGGTCGAGTATCTTGCGCAGCAGCCGCCAGAGCGGGTTTTTCGAAGGAGCGGTCTTGTCTTTAACCGGGGTTACGCTCATTTCAACACCTCCGGCTGGCCGTCCCGCTGGCCGCTCGGACGAGCGTCCCTGGGCGGGTTGGCCTCCTGGGGCGGCACCAGTTGAGGCAGGCGGCCCCCCTCCACCGGCAGCAGTCTTTCCCGGCCCGCTTTCGGTTTTTCGCTCGCCTCCAGCCCGGCGTTCTCGCGTTCGAGCAGCCGCACGAAGACCTCCTCGAAGTCGGGCCGGTACGACTCTATATTCAGAATATCGAGGTTCGCCTCCTGGAAAGCGTGGACGATTTCGCGCAGGATATAGCCGCTATCGTCCACCACCAGCCGCAATTCTTCGGGCGAGACGGTCAAAATATCCCTGATACCAGGCATGGCCCGGAGCAGGCGCAGGGCTTGCCCGGTCACTTCTTCGAGCGTCAGGTTGATAATCCCGCCGCCCATGGCCTGTTTGCGGACTTCTTCGGGGGTGCCGAGCGAAAGCAAGCGGCCCCGGCTCAATATGGCGACCTTATCGCAGTAGTCGGCCTCGGTCACATACTGGGTCGTTACGAAAAGGGTCCGGCCCTCCGCCCGCAGCGACTTGAAATGGTCCCAGAACTTGGCCCGTAGAATCGGGTCAATCCCGGCGGTCGGCTCGTCCACGAAAATAAGTTCCGGGCCGTGGACCAGGGTGCTGGCAAGGTCGAGACGGCGGCGCATCCCGCCCGAAAGCTGGGAGACCAGGCGGTCGCGGGCCTCCCACAAATCGACAAATTCGAGGGCCTCGCGGACCCTGGCCGAGCGTCCGAACCAGCTCATGCCGTAAGCCGAAGCCACGAAGTTTATATTATCGAGGGTCGAAAGCTCCGGGAAAAGGACGAAATGCTGGGGCATGTAGCCGATACGCGACCGGGTCTGGCGGGTAAAGCGGTGCGGCTCGACCCCCAGCACCTGGATACGCCCCTGGGTAGGCTCGTAAACCCCGGTCAGCATCCGCATGGTGGTGCTTTTGCCGCTGCCGCTCGGCCCCAGCAGGCAGAAAATCTCGCCGGGGCGGACCTCGAAGCTTATCTCGCGGATGGTCGGCTCGTTTTTCTCGAACTGTTTGCAGACCTTCTCAACGCTTATCACCGGCTCTGGCGGGGCCGAATCTGCCGCCACCGTTTCGGGCGTCACCGGCAAAGTATCTTCCGGTTTTAGAATTTTTAGGCTCATATTTTATTATCTTTTCTTATTAACTTTAAAAATTTCTTCTCTTTAGCGGCTTACTCCTGGTCCGGGGACCATTCCTTTAACAAATTAAAAAACGGCGTTTACTGACTCCTTACCAGGCTAGTGTCACAAAATATGCCATAAACCCACCTTTTACCCTTCTGGCAGGCAAAATAACCAGGATTGATAAAGAAATAAATCGTCCGGGGCAGGCGGCTAATTAGAAAATATCAGTAAAATAAAAAGCCGGGGAAGGAGTTCACCCGGCTTTTGGTAAATAGCACGAAATCGAACTTGTTGAGGTGGTTAGTTAGTCTAAAAAATAAAGTTTGATTCTCTCTGGGTTAAATCTGGGCCTTTACAGTTAAAGGGCTAACCCCCTACTGCACCGGCACTTCATCCACTTTGCCTGCATCCATCGCCGGGACAATCACCCCCGTCTCGAAATAATGGCGGGCTGCCCTGGTCTGGGTGGACCCGGCCATCAGGGTTACCACGTCGTCCGCCTGCAACTGAGTCCCACCGCGCGGCACCAGCAACTCGCCGTGCCGGTAAATCGAGACCACCAGGTTATCCTGGGGCAGTTCCAGTTCGCGCAGGCTTTTCCCGCAGGCGACCATACCCGGCCTGATTTGAATCTCGCGCAGGCTCATGCCGTTCAGGGTGGCGCTCAGGCTCTTAACCCCCTGGCTCATTCCCTCCTGGTAGGCTTTGACCACGTTCGCCACGCTGATGACACCGACCAACTTGTGAGCGTTTTCATCTTCGACCACCGGCAGCCAGCTAACGTGGCTGCTTGCCAGCAGTTCCAGGGCGCGGTCGAGACCCTCCCCGGCAGTGATGGCGACCGGGTGCGGATTCATTACCGCTTCGACCGGGGTACCGGGCGAGGTAGCGGCGCGGTCGAGTCTTTCCAGGTCCGACCCGGTCAGGACCCCCACCAGGCTCCCGTTTGGCCCGGTCACGGGCAGACCGCTAAGCTCGGCGGTCCGGTCCAGGGCCGCTTCCGCCTCCGGCAAAGAAGTTTTCGGGCCTAAAACGGTCACGGGCAGGCGCATAAAATCGGAAACCGGCAGCGCCGCCAGGAGTGGGAAGCTAAAACGGTAGCGGTGGGCCGGGGACTCGGCCCGCGTGGCGACCTGGTTGACATAGATGGTCTGGTTGCCGCAGACCAGCAGGGAAATCGCCACGGCCACCATTGCCGGGGCCAGCAGGTTCAAATTCCCGGTCATCTCGGCCACCATGAGCATGACCGCCAGCGGGGCGTGGGCAATGCCGCCAAAAAGGGCCATCATCGCCACGATAACGAAAGGCGCGGGCGAAACCGGCATCCCCGGCAGCCAGCCCTCGGTCAGCCGCCAGAAGGCCGCTCCCACGAAGCCGCCCACGACCATGCCCGGCCCGAAAATACCGCCGCTCCCGCCGCTCCCGATTGAAAGCGAGGTCGCAACTATCTTGCCGAGCGGCAGCAGGACCACCAGCCAGAGCGGCAGGCTCAAAAGCCCGTCAATGGCGCTGGGCGACATGGTGGCCTGGGCCCAACCGTAACCCATGTGAATAAAGGCCGGGGACACGATACCCATCACGCCGACCAGCGCCCCGCCGATAGCCGGTTTGACCCAGTTCGGCACGCTCTTCCCGGCGATTTTCAGGTGATGGAAAAACCGGCCGGTCAGGATAAAACTCCGCGAGTAGAAAATGCCGATAAGGCCGCAAATCAGACCGAGGACGGCGTAATAGACCAGTTGGACCGGGTTATCGAAGGTCAGGCCGCCCAGGTTCGAGCCAAAAATTGGCGACCAGCCGTAAACCGAGGAATAGACCGAATAGCCGACAATCGAAGCGACCAGGGCCGGGATGATAGCCTCGACTTCCAGGTCGTGTAGGTAGAGAATCTCGGCGGCCATGACCGCGCCACCGAGCGGGGCCCGGAAGATAGAGCCGATACCGGCCCCCATGCCGACCACCATGGCAATCCGGCGGCTGCTCACGTCCAGCTTTAGCCAGGTCGCCAGGAGCGAACCGAAACCGGAGGAAATCTGGGCGGTCGGACCCTCGCGGCCCCCGCTCCCGCCGCTCCCGATGGTGATGGCGCTGGTTATCAGTTTGATAAAAGGCACCCGCGCCCGCACTTTGCCGCCCTTGTGGTGAAAGGCGGCGATAGCGGCATCGGTCCCGTGACCTTCCGCCTCAGGCGCGAACCGGTAGACGATAATCCCGCTGATAAGACCGCCCACGGCCAGGATGAGCGGGAAAAGCCAGGGCCGGGCCGCTTCGGTAATAGTTTCTTTACCTTCGCCCAGGGCCGAAGGCGGTGTGTACCCGGCCAGGTTGGTCAAAAAGAAGTGGGTAGAAAAGTCGATGGCCCAGGTAAAGACAATCGCGCCCAGGCCCGCCACGAGCCCAATCGCCAGCCCCAGCCCCAGCCACTTAGCCAGGGACCGGCCCGTTTCAATGCCTTCCAGGCGTTCCCGCACCCGCCGCAAACCCAGGCGGCTTTTATTAAAATTTCCAGGCAGATCCATTTTTTAAAAACTCTTTTCAATATTCTATTCTTCGTAACCCGAAAGCTAATTCGGGTCGTTCCCAATGCGCTACAAGCCTGCACCACCGGCCCTGACGATTTCATAAATGAGCAGTTAAATCGTTTTGAGACCGGCTAACAACAGCGTTACAATCTCGGCCTGGTGGCTTAATACGTAATCGTTATCGAACCCCAACGACTCGGCCCGCAAGGCCCAGAGTTCGCAGGTGTTCAGGATGAGCAGGGCCGCCGGTTCGAGCTCCGGCAAGGTTATTTCACCCTGTTTTTTATACTTTTCCAGTTCATCTTTTATCAGGTCGAGAAAGGTCCGGCGCAGGACGGCGGCTTCCGACTTGAACTGGCGGTTCACACCAAAGAGGGAGCTGATAAAAATCCGAAAACCGTCCGGCTGCTCGATGGCTAAAGTGTTAAAGGTGCCGAGCAGGGCGGTAAGCATCTGACGCAGGTCGGGGTCGGCCAGTCCGGCCAGGGCCTGACGCAGGGCCGCCAACTGTTCGGCGGAGATTTCGGCCAGGACCGCGCTGAAAAGACCCTGTTTCGACTCGAAATAAAGGTAAATCGTCCCCTTACCGATGCTGGCTCTTTCCGAGATGGTCTCCATTTTGGCCTGCTCGAAGCCAACCAGGGCAAACTCCTCGGCGGCAGCCCGGATAATACGATGGCTGGTACTCAGGCGTTCTTCCTCTGTCACAATCTTTGGCACTGGCTTACGCACCTCTTTCTCAACGGACCTGACCGGGCGAGTCGACTTTAACCCGCAAAAGCCCTGTCCCGGCCTCAAACGCCTCCCAGGTTTATTTTGACTGGTTGGTCAGTCATATTATAATACGGTTGCGGGAGAATTGCAATTCCTATAACAGCTTAATCAGGCCAGTTGCGCGAAATAGATGTCGGTGTCGTAAGGGAAAGTGACCCGCCCGTCGGTCTGATAGGTAGCGAAAATCTCTTGCAGGCGTTCCAGCATCGGCGCGTAGTTCGGATGGCCCTCCAACGGCGCATAGGAAGACGAGAGCAGACGCCCTTTCAACCCCTCAAAATCAAATTCCTGGGCATTATCCATCTGGACCTGCTGCCAGTCCTGCCCGCCAAAAAAGCGGCTAATCCGCTCCCGGTCGCCCATGTGGCGGGGCTCGTTCGCATAGTTATGCGCAAAGTCCATCAAAAGCTGTTCGTAGGCCCGGACAAAATCGGACTTTTCGATATTGCGCTCGTTCCAGATAAAAAACACATAGCCGCCCGGTTTTAGAATCCGTTTGAATTCGTTACGGGTCCTTTTGGGGGCGAACCAGTGGAACGCCTGGCCCGCCGCCACCAGGTCAATGCTCTGGTCGGGCAGACCCGTTTCCTCGGCGCTGCCGTTTACGCTCTTAAAATTGGGATAATCCCTCAAATATTCCTCGCCCGCCTCGCGCATTTCTTTGTTCGGCTCGACCCCGTAGACGGTATTGCCGTTTTCCAAAAATAAGCGGGTCAAAATGCCGGTCCCCGAACCTATATCCGCCACAACCTGGCTGCTATTAAAGCCAATCCGCTCCTTTAGCAGATCGATAATTTCGGAAGGATATCCAGGGCGGTACTTTATATAAAGGGCTACCCGGTTGGAGAAGCGTTCCCTGGGATCAACCGGGAAAACCTGTCCGGCTTGCTTTTCGTTGTCGTTCAATTTGTCCATTTCAGAAAATCATTCCTATTTCTAGTCGAGAGTGAATTAGCAGTATTTCTATTCAAGGCCCTTACGACCGTGATAGGGTCCAACGGACCGGGGTCGCCCTTCAAATATAACACCAAACCGGGCGGATTATCCTGTTCTATCCTTTGCGGACCAGGACAAATTTAAAAGTCCAGGAACTTTGTCCTGGACCTTCAACTGGGCTATTTGCTATTCACCAAGGGTATCCACAGGAGTACAACAGGGATTTCTCAACTGCGCCCGGTAGTGCGTTTACGAAAGGTTGTGATATTCTAGAATCAGGATAATACTTAGTACATCCTGAGCAAAGCGAAGGCACCAAGTGAGCATCCGCCGACCCGTTGGGCTAAAGCACAGCCGTTGTCCAACGGACCGGGGATTCCTCGCAAGCTCGGAATGACAAACTGCCCTCTGCCTTCTGCCCTCTGCCTTCTAACCTCCAAAAGCGGGTAATTGTGTAACTTTAACCCCGCCTACTTGCCCTCGGTGAGGACCACTTCCGGCGCGACCGTCTGCTCGGACAGGGCCGCAGCCTGGACCGCTTTGCCCTTGAGCGCCGGGCTCTTTTTGCGACCCGGCAGGGCCAGGCAAACCACCATCAACCCCAGGGCCATATAGGTCAGGATGGTAAAGAGGTCGTTCATCCCGGCAGAACCCGCCTGGGCCACCAGCAGTTGCCGCTCCGCCGCCGTGGGCACCTGGCCGCTCGCCGCCAGGCCCGCCGAAAGCGTCTGGGCGTGCGAGGTGGTCTGCTGGATTAAAACCGTGACCAGCACCGAGGCCCCGACCGAGGCCACCAGCAGTTTGAGCGAGTTAATCAGGGAGGTGGCTTTGTTGAGGTTTTCGCCTTCCAGGGACCCCACCGCCAGGGTTTGCGCCGGGACCAGGGTGGTAGTCACGCCCAATCCCAGCAAAAACAGCCAGAACCAGATGTCGCCGCCGCTGGTCGTGGGCGATAAATGGCCGGTCTGCCAGAAACCAACCGCAAAGACACCCGCCCCCACGAAGGCAATCGGGCGCGCCCCCAACCGGCTGTACAGGCCGCCACCCAGGAAAATCCCCAGGACCGTCCCGATGCCCATGGGCAGGAGGGCCAACCCGGCATCCACCGCCGAGAGGTTCGGCAGGCGGATTTGCTGCAAAAACTGGGGGATGAGGCTCATCACGCCAAAGGATACGATAGAACCCAGCCCGACAATGAGTATCCCCATGCTAAAGCTGTAGTCTTTGAACAGGCGCAAATCCATAACCGGGTCTTTGCTCAGTTTTACCGAGTTGAAGCCAAAAGCGACCAGCAAAGCCGCGCCAACCCCCAGCAGGACCCAGACCAGCCAGTAGCTCCAGCCGTAAATGCTGCCGCCAGGGTTCAGGGCGGTCACGGTCGCCGGGTCGGTCGTGCTGACCAGTTTTACCCCATAAATGACCGCGACCACGCCCAGGGTCGAAAGGGCCATCCCGGTATAATCGAAATTGCCCCCGCTCTTATGCAGGACCGTATCGGAGGGCAGGACCCGCCAGGCCAGCCAGAAAGCGACCAGGCCGACCGGCAAATTTACAAAAAAGATGGACTGCCAGGCCAAATTATCAATCAGGATACCGCCCAGGATGGGACCAAAGACCGGGGCCAGCATCAAAGGTACGCCAATCAGGGCGCTGGCTTTGCCCCGTTCGGTGACCTCAAAGGGGCCGATGGCGAGGGCCATGCCGAGCGGGAACAACATCCCGCCGCCGATACCCTGCAACACCCGCAGGGCAATCAGGGAGTTCTGGTCGGGCGCGAGACCGCACAGGGCCGAGAAAAGGGTAAACAGGGCCAGGCCGAGTAAAAACATGCGCTTGGTGCCAAAGCGGTTGCCCAGGTAGCCGCTAAGGGAAACCACCGCCGCATTCGCCAGCATATAGCCGATAAAAATCCATTGAATCGTATTGAAATCGGTTTTGAGGGCTTTGCTGATTGGAATCAGGGCCACATTGACAATGGTGCTGTCCAGGGCGACCGGGAAAAGCCCCAGCGCCGCCGTAAAAGCGATTGCATATTTGGAGGGTTTTTTCATTTTCAAAGTTTCCTTTCGAGACACTACAAATTTCTGGCTTATAGCTTCTTTGCCAGTCCTAATTTAGCAGTCGAAAGGATGAGCGGGCATCCACCGCGAGGCGGATAAAAAGGTGGATGTTTTTGAGGCTAGAGCAGGGGAGGGCAAAGTGTTTAGTAGTCAGAGGCCAGAGGGCAGAAGTCAGAGGGCAGAAGTCAGAGGGCAGAGGCCAGATTGTCATTTCGGGCGCAGCAACACCCTTTAGTCGCACCTATGGGCGTCTCCGCTCCGGTGGACCATAGCACAGCCTTATTCTTGTCACACCCTTCGGGCGGCGAGGGAACCGAGGAATCTTGGGCACCCACGTGTGGGTACCGGTGGACCATAGCACGGTCGAATGAGCAGGGAATAAAGAAGCCTTTCGGCCTTTGCAGTTACCCTGGAGGCTAGAGCAGGTTCAAAGCCCTGGCGCGGGCAAGGGCGGCGTGGCGGTCGTGGACATCGAGCTTGGTGTAGATGTGCAGCAGGTGGGTCTTGACGGTGCTGACTTCGAGGACCAGTTCGCGGGCGATAGCGGCGTTGGAAAGACCCGCCGCCAGCAGTCGCAAGACCCGCTGTTCCCCTTCGCTCAAAAGGTTCGACACCCGGGCGGGGGTGGGGGCCGGGAGCGAGAGAGTATCACGGACCTGGGGCGCTTGCGTCTCGGCGGAGACCTCCGCCACATACTGCAATATATTCGTTACATAGTTCTGGAGGCTGGCAGACTGGCGGCCCGGCGTGGAGGTCTGAAAATTCTTGAGCAGGGCGACCAGGGCCGGACCCTCGTCGGCGAAAAGGCTGATATAGCCTTCCGGCTCGGCCAGCAGCAAAGCTTCCCGCAGCCTGGCGAGAGCTTCCCGGTTTTTATGCTGGGCCTGGAACAGGAGGGCTTCCAGCATCAAATGCTCAATCAGGTTCCTGGTGCCGCCATACTTCTCGACTAAACCGGCCAATTCCCCCAGCAACTGCGCGGCCCCGGCAAAATCTTTCTGGATTATCCGCAGCCGGATAACATTGGTATAAATTAGCCAGTTGTAAAAGTAAAAGGCAGTCGGGTCGAGGGTAGTCTGCTTGCTCCATTCGATGGCCGCTTCGAGCGGACCATAACGCAGCCAGAAGCGGGCCCGCAGGCTTTTTATATACTCCACGACCAGCAGGCTGTTCATCTTCGAGGTCAAATCCTCCACTTTTTGGAGAAACGCCTGGGCTTCCTGGGGCTTGTGGTGACTCCCGCTAATTTTTGCCAGCGAAAGATAGCCGTCCATGGCGGTAAGCTCACCCCAGCGAAGGCTGAGTTCGATACCCTGGTAGAGATAAGCGGTGGCGCGGTCCAACTGGCCCCATTCCCGGTAAACCTCGCCCAGGCCCAGGTAGGCCATCCCCGCCGAAGCCAGCGGTTCGCGCGGATTATCCTGCTGCGACAACTGGACCGCGTCTTCGTAGATACGGGCGGCTTCCTTGAGATTTCCTTTTATCATCTGCAACTCGGCAAGCTGGCAAAGCGAACTCATGCCGACCAGCAAGTTCCCCGACTGGCGGGCGACCCGTTCGGCTTCCTTAAAAGCCTGGATGCTCGACTCGACCTCCCCGGTCAACAGGTGAGGGAAAGCCCCACTCCAGGTCACGATGCTCTGGATAAAAGGATCGTCCCCGGCCTGGTTTTCCAGGGCCTGCCGGGAGAAACCCTCCACCCGGGTCAGGTTTCCCTGGTAAGCCGCGATTATAGCCCGGATGGCCGCAATCTCAGTGACCCGGCTATCCCCGGCCTTGAGGGCTTTTTCGGCCTCGACCAGGTCCTGCTCGGCTTCGACCACCCGCCCGTTTATCGCCAGGGTCCAGGCCCGGTAGATATAGAGGCGAGGCCGGGTAATTAGCACCTCCCGGTTCAACTTTTGCAGCCAGCCCCGCAGGATATGTAATTCGCCCTGCATCAGGGTATGGCGGGCCACCCCATCCACCAGGAACGCGGCCCGTTCGTTATCGGCGGCGGCGAGGGCGTGGTCGATAGCTTCCTCAATCTGGCCCTGCCGCTCGAACCACTGGCTGGCCCGGTGGTGCCAGGCGGCGACATCGGAGGGCTGGCGCTGTTTTAGAAAATCGGCAAAAAGATGGTGGTAGCGGAACCAGCGCCGCTCCCGGTCGAGCGGTACCAGGAAAAGGTTGGCCTGTTCCAACCTTTCGAGCGTGGCCGCGCCATCGTCCCGCCCGGTGATGGCGTCGCAGAGGGAGCCGCACAGGCGGTCGAGAATAGAGGACTGGACCAGGAAAGACTGGACTTCTGCCGGTTGCCGCCGCAAGACTTCTTCGGCCAGGTATTCGAGGACAAAACGGTGCTTACCGTCAAAGCCTTTTAGAAAATCCTCGCTATCGGGCCGCCCCTGCATGGAGAGAATAGCCAGTTGGAGCCCCGCGGCCCAGCCCTCGGTGCTTTCTTCGAGAGCGCCGATTTCCGCCGGGGTCAGACTCAAACCCAGGGCGCTTTTGAGTAACTCGGTGGCCTCGTCCAGGGTAAAGCGCAAATCAGCCGTCCGCAGTTCGGCCAACTGGCCCCTGGCCCGCAGCCGTCCGAGCGGCAAAGGCGGGTCGGCCCGGCTGGTTATCACGAGGTGCAGATAGGCCGGGGCATAATCGAGCAGGAAAGCCAGCGCTTCGTGGACCGCTTCATCGGTCACGAGGTGATAGTCGTCCAGCACCACCATGAGGTCGCTGGCCGGGAGGCGGCTCAACTCGTTGACCAGTTCCCCCAGGACCGCCTCGAAAGAAGGCACCTTCAGGCTTTGCAGCAGGACTCGGCTTTTCTCGCCCAGGCCCGGCTGGACGGTTTGAAGGGCCGCGATTAAATAGGTCAGGAAGCGGGTCGGGTCGCTGTCGCGCTCGTCCAGCGAAAGCCAGGCGACCTTCCGGTCGGGCAGCGCACCCTGCCAGTCGGCGAGCCACTGGGCCAGGATAGAGGTCTTGCCAAACCCGGCGGAGGCGGAAACGAGCAGAAGCCTGCGGCCGGAATTCTGGTGCAGCCAGTTTAGAAGACGCGGGCGGACCACCAGGTCGGGCCGGGGCCGGGGAACAAACAACTTGGTGACCAGGAGGGGAGAGGCCGGGACGATTTCGGGGGGCGGCAGCAGGGCGGGCTTATTGAAGGCGGAGACAGTACCGCCGCCCGCTGCGCCGTTGAGCGATTTATCCAGGGTGAGGGCCACATCCCACAGGTGGGCGAGGTCTATTTCCTCGGAGCGGCCCAGGTAGGCGCTGCGCAGTTTGCCGTTTTTGCGCCGGTAAGCGTACCAGTACCAGCTTCCGCTGCGCTGCTCCCGGCGGGCCGAAAGGCCGAGGGCTTTATCTTCGCTCTCGAAAATAAAAGATGAGTTTGTTTCCAGCCAGTCGAACCAGGCCGGGGAATTGATTTCGATAGGACGCGGCTCTACCAGTAGTCGGGTGCCATCTATCCTGGGAGTATTACGCGCCATAACCGCTCTCATCCTTCTAATTGCGTTAAGAATTACACAAACCAGTCTAATACTTTTGTGTAATTTGTCAATGAATTTTAACCGCCTTCCGCCATCATACCAGCCCAAAATGGCATTAAGATGACAACTTAATTTCTTATCTTATATAACCTGCCGTATAATGGCGGGCAGGCCGGTTGGGACTTTCTGCTCTATAAATAAAGTCATACCATTTTGTCATTCTGGGGCTTCGCCCCAGAATCCCCGGTCCGTTGGACAACATCAAGGTCGTAAATGTTTGTTACGGCCCCGGAAATTTCTGGCAAAAATCTGGCAAGAATAAGGAAGAATCAGAATCAATGAAGATACGTACACTGGAATTGTTCAAAGTGCCGCCCCGCTGGCTTTTTCTAAAAATTACTACCGAGGAAGGCGTGGCGGGCTGGGGCGAACCGATTGTCGAGGGCCGCGCCGATACGGTCCGGGCCGCTGTCGAAGAAATGGGCGAATACCTAATCGGCAAAGATGCTTCCCTGATTGAAGATTTGTGGCAGGTCCTCTATCGAGGCGGGTTCTACCGGGGCGGGCCGGTCCTGACCAGCGCCCTCTCCGGTATCGAGCAAGCCCTCTGGGATATTCGCGGCAAGGAACTTAACCTGCCTATCTATTCGCTCCTGGGCGGGCACGTCCGCGAGAAAGTCAAGGTTTACGCCCACATCGGCGGCGACACCATCCCGGCGGTAGTGGAGTCGGCCAAAAAGCAGGTCGCGGCGGGCTACCAGACCCTCAAAATGGGCTGCCCCGGCCCCCTGGAATGGATTGATACCAACGCCAAAATCGCGCAGATAGGCGAAATGATTGGGGCCATCCGCGAAACGATTGGCCCCGAAATCGACTTTGCTATCGACTTCCACGGGCGAGTCCATAAACCGATGGCGAAGGTGCTGGCGAAAGAGCTTGAGCCCTACAAACTGGCCTTTATCGAGGAGCCGGTCCTGGCCGATAACGCCGAGGTCTTTGCCGAACTGGCCCGCCACTTTACCGTTCCAATCGCGACCGGCGAACGGGTCTACACCCGCTGGGGTTTCAAGCCGATATTGATGGCGGGCGGGGTGGATATAATCCAACCCGACATCAGCCACACCGGGGGCATCTGGGAACTCCGCAAAATCGCCGCGATGGCCGAGGCCTTTGACGTGGCGGTAGCGCCCCACTGCCCGCTCGGCCCGATTACCCTGGCCGCCTCCCTGCAAATCGACTTCTGCACGCCCAACGCCACCTTGCAGGAGCAAAGCCTCGGTATTCATTACAACCAGGGCTCCGACCTGCTTGACTACCTGGCCGACCCGGCGGTCTTCGCCTACAACCAGGGATATGTCAACCGCCTGGCCGCTCCCGGCCTCGGTATCGAGATAAACGAGGAGAAGGTCCGCGA
The DNA here is from genome assembly GCA_001898225.1 of Chloroflexi bacterium 54-19. Taxonomy (GTDB): domain Bacteria; phylum Chloroflexota; class Chloroflexia; order Chloroheliales; family Chloroheliaceae; genus 54-19. The sequence continues at coordinate 56,927 of MKTJ01000044.1, read as the reverse complement.
AATGAGCAAAATCGGCCACAACTGGCGCAACCCGGTCTGGCGCAACGCCGACAACTCGGTCACGGAGTGGTAAGGGGGCAGTAGTCAGAGGTTAGAGGTCAGTAGCCAGTTGCCAGGGGGTAGAGTACTTGTCATTCTGGGACCCGCTGCATCAACGAGCCCTTTTTCGTCACTTTGTGCGGGTCCCAGAATCTAGCCCGTAGGGTTTCCGTTGGGCAATGTCACCGTCGAGAACTTTGCCAGGTCTGAAGTACGCCAGGTCGAAACCTGATTCAGCCTGAGATGTGGTCTAGACTTGGGCTTTATGGTACGCAACGCGCGATATTCCTCGAAATGACAATAATCGCGTTAGTGATATTGTCCAACGGACCGGAGATTCCGTGGCAGAGCCACGGAATGACAAGACTTAAAGGCTTATCTTAAAGAGTACTTAGTGAGCGTTGAAGAACTCGACCAGCATCTTCGTCACATCGGCGGCTTTTTCCAGGTGCGGGGCGTGACCGCACTCCGGCAGCACCACCTCTTGATATTTGCCACCGTTAGCCTGGTACTTGTCCAGCACCCCGCGAATCTGGGCAATCATCGGCTGGGGCGGGAAGACCTCCGCGCCCGGCCAGCCCGGTACGAAACCTAGCTGTCCCAGGTAGCCGAAATCGAAGAAAGAGGTATCCGAGACAATCTGGTCGCTATCGCCCCGGTACCACAGCACGTCCGGTTTGGGGTTTATCTCCGCGAAAGAAACCTGGTTGAGATAGGTCGGGGCGAGGGTGTTATTGACCCCGGTGGTACCGGGCGCGACGTTCGGCCAGTTCTCCGAAGGTTTGAAATCGCCGGGCCAGTTCTGGTCGCCCTCTTTGGTCAGGAGCATCGCCGTCACATAGACTTCTTCCATTTCGGGCGAAACCTTGAAAGGCGGCTTGAAGTAGAACGTGTTCATGATATTGCGGGGCGAGTTCGGCGAGTCGGCGCTGCGGTCGCCATCCTTGATGCGCTGGCGGAAGTCGGGATTAACCCCGCCGCCGCCGCACCCGGCCCCATCGCTATAGCACAACTCCCCGTCCGCCCCTTTGCTGCCGCCAAAACCGAAAGGCGAACCGGGAGACTGTAAGGACAACGAGCGGACCGTTTCGGGGTATTCCTGGGTATACTGCATGACGATATTGCCGCCCAGCGACCAGCCGAGCAGGTGGAAAGGCGGTAAATCGAGGGCCTGGACGAAACTGGCAAGGTCGTCCGCGAAGTCGCCGACCCCCCTGGTAGCGTCTACCGGCAGGGTCTGGGTATCGCCGTAACCGCGCATATCGGGCGCAAGGACGTGAAAACCTTTTTCGGCCAGGGCCAGGATTAAGTCCTGAAAAAAGAGGCTGCTGCTGATATTGCCGTGGACCAGCACTACCGGCACACCGCTGGCCGGACCGGCTTCCAGGCCCGCCATTTCCAGGCGGCCCGTCACTACCACGCGCTGGGTAATTCCCGGTAAGATGTTTACCTCACTCATAAACGCTCCTATTTCAAGTTGTGGGGGCTGTAGGTCTGTGACCTTTATTATAACCTGGCCTCCCCCAAAACTTCAAAGTAGAAAAGTGTTTAGTGTTCAGTTTTTAGTGTTTAGTAGGTAGCAAAGTCGTTGAACGTTTGCCCAAGGGCACGAAACAACGTTGAACGGGATTCGGAAAATCGTCGTTGGTGAAAAGCACGGCCTTCCATCTTGTCATTCCGTGCTACGCACGGAATCTCCGGTCCGTTGGACAGTATCACCATCGTATCAACATGACAGAATTTTCGGGCTTTGCATTTGCCCTGGTTTAGTAGGTGGGGCGAGCGAGATTCTCGCTGCCCTGGAGAGCCTTGAGACGCCCGGCAATCTGCTGCAACTCTTTTTTATAGATTGGACGCAGGGCCATCGGGATCATCAGCTTTTCAAAGAAACCCTTGATACCCTTGCTGACGCCCATTCTGGTCGTAATCGTCAGGTGAGTTTGCAGCCCATTGTTGATGGGGTCGAGGGTGAAATTGGTCATCAAATCCCGGTCGAGGTCATTCTCTTGCAAAATCCGGCCCGGCTCCGGCTCGCTAACAACCTGGTGATAGTGATATTCTTTGCCCATGACCATGGTCGTGAACCGGATAACGGTCCCGGCCCCCTGCCCGCCTTTTTCCACGACTAAATCCTTGAAATACTGCTCCGGCACGATGGTAGGGTGCCCGGTTTTGTAGTCCGATAGCAGGGCGTAAACCTCGGCGGGCGGGGCGTCTATATCGGCGGCTACCTTAATCACAATATCGCTCATTGAAATTCTCCCTTTGAATAAATCGTTTTTTGTTTTTAATTTAAGGTCGTAAAAATTGGAGTAAAGCCTCGACATCGGGCAAACTTTCGGGGGTCTGCGCGATAAACCCCCTGGCGGTCGCCAGCCCCTGGAAGGTCGCCAGGTACAATACGGTCAGCCGGACCGGGCTATCCTGCCGGAAAACCCCTTCGGCCTGACCCTGGGCTATTATCCCCTGGATAACGCCCTGGATTTCCGCCGAATACTCTATGGAAGCCTGCCGGATGTTCGAGGGTACCGCCTCGTTGACCATTGCGTGAATCAGTAAGAGCACGCCTTCCGGCTGTTCGTACTGGTAGGGCAATAACTGCGTGGTCAACCAGCGCATCTTTTCCAGGGCCCCACCGGGCAGGGCGGCTGCTTGCCGGGCCATATCCAGGGTCAGTTGGAGGACGCCCCCTACCAGGGTGGCAAAGACCTCCTCCTTGCTGGCGAAATAGCGATAGATTAAGCCCTGGCTCATCCCGGTAGCCGCCGCTATATCGGCGATGCGGGTATCGGTCAGACCCTTGTGGGCAAAGATTTTCAGGGCCGCCATCAGGATTTGCTGGTAGCGCTCCTCCCGGATTTGCTGGTTCGCTTCCTCGGTACGCGGCATGCTTTCCTTTCGGATGAATGAATCGTTATTCATTCATAAATATAGCAAAGAAATAAAATGCTGTCAAGAGTAATACTTATGAGTATATTAAATTGGTCCGTTCTGCGCTACTATAGGACATGGGCCGGGCAAAGCGGCCCGGAGACGCGCCTGGCGCGGGCTGGCCCGGATAATGCGGGGTCATTTTTACACGAAGAAACGGTATCCCGGTAGCGCAAGTAGTATCCCCGGCCAGGACAGGGGCTAAAAGATTAAAGAAATCTAAAGGTTGGCGCAATTTAAATTTAGCCCATAACTAAGCCCTGCAACGTCGCATTATAAAGAGTATGAGGATGGTAAACGAATGCTAAAGGAGGCATATCAAGTGAATGTGAAGAAACAATTAAACTGGTTAATAGTGGCGGTCCTGGCCCTGGGACTGGGCGCTTTGCTGGTTGGACCCACCACTACCCGCACCGCCAACGCGGCGGACGACAGCCAGTTTTTCCCCGAAACGGGCCACACCGTCAGCGGCAAGTTCCTGACCTACTGGCGCAATAACGGCGGGCTGGCCGCGTTTGGTTACCCGATTACCGACGCTACCCAGCAGCCCGACGCCGAAAACGGCCAGGTCTACCTGACCCAGTGGTTCGAGCGCAATAGTTTCCAGCTGCACCCGGAATTCGCCGGGACCAAGTACGAGGTTGAACTGGGGCTGCTCGGCAAACGCCTGACTTCCAACCGGATTCAAAATGACCCGTCGTTCCAGCCGACCACTCCGAAACAGAATTACTACTTCTTCCCGCAGACCAAACACAATGTAGACAGCCGCTTCTACGCCTACTGGCAGCAAAACGGCAGCCTGGACCGCCTGGGCTACCCGATTGACGAAGCCCAGCAGGAGACCGACCCGGCCACCGGGAAAGTTTACCTGGTCCAGTGGTTTGAGCGCGCCCGGATGGAATACCATCCCGAATACGCCGGGACTAAATACGAGGTCGAACTGGGCCTGCTCGGTAATGAAATCCAATACTCGGCGCCGGACAAACTCATGCACCTGTTCTACCAGTCGATTAACAACAAGACCTTCGAGCAGGCTTACAACTACTGGGATACGCCGACCACCTCGCTCCCGGCCTACAACGATTGGGTCAACGGCTACGCGAACACCTCGGCGGTATCGCTGGTGACGGGACCGTTCCAGGTGGGCGCGGCGGCGGGCAACCGTTACGCCTGGGTGCCGGTAGTAATCAACTCGACCCAGACCGACGGGTCGCACCAGGTCTTCTACGGCTGCTACCTGACCCACAAGGTGGCTATCGAGCCGGATACGGTCTGGGGTATCTCCCAGGCTAAAATCCAGCAGGATAACAGCGGGGCCAGCACCCAGACCCTGCTAAATAACGCCGCCGCCAGTTGCCCGAACAGCTAGGCAACGGCCTGTAACCTGTAACTTTTGAATTGGTACACCGGGCCGGGCGGATAGGTTGCTTTTCGGACCTGCGCCCGGTCCTTCCAAAAATCCATCCCAGCGCCCCTTCGACTTTTCCTCGAAGGGGCCTTTTCTTTGCAAGATAAAACTTTTTAAGCCTTTATTGATTTCTTCGATGATATAAGTCAACAATAGGCCGATTAAAGTATAGTTAGGAGATTGACTAAGTCAACAAACTATGCTACAGTAATTGTAAGCATAAACAACTTATACAAAAGCCTACAAAAATTGTACCTGCTGTCCCGGCGCACCGTTCGACAGCCAAAGGAGTGTTACAAATGAGTCTGCATCTAGGCGACACTGTACCTGATTTCACTCAGGAATCCTCGGAAGGGCCAATTAATTTCTATGAATATGCGGGAGATAGCTGGGTTGTCCTGTTTTCGCACCCGGCGGACTTCACCCCGGTCTGCACCACCGAACTGGGCGAGGTGGCTAAGTTGAAGGGCGAGTTCGAAAAACGCGGCGTCAAAGTGATAGCCCTGAGCGTGGATACCGCCGAAAACCATAAAGGCTGGATTCCAGACATCGAAGAAACCCAGAAGACCAGCGTCAACTATCCTATCCTGGCCGACTCCGACCGGAAGGTTTCCTATCTCTATGATTTAATCCATCCCAATGCCTCGGCGACCATGACCGCCCGGACGGTCTTTGTGATTGACCCGAACAAGAAACTGCGCCTGACCATCACCTATCCCGCCAGCACAGGGCGTGATTTCAAAGAAATCCTGCGGGTAATTGACTCGCTCCAACTGACCGACAAATTCAGCGTTTCGACCCCGGTCAACTGGCGGCAGGGCGACGAAGTGGTTATCGCCCCGGCCATCAAAGACCCCGAAGAACTGGCTCGCCGGTTCCCGAAAGGCTATCGCCAGGAGAAACCTTACCTGCGCCTGACCCCGCAGCCTGACCTCTAATCGCTGCCTGGTTCTAATCGCACTAGACCCGAATCGAACGGCTTTCCCCTTTCCTGGGAGAGCCGTTTTTGTTTCCCCTTCCCGCCCTCTGCCCTCTACCCTCTACCCTCTACCCTCTGCCTTCTGCCCTCTGCCCTCTGCCTTCTGCCTTCTGCCTTCTGCCTTCTGCCTTCTGCCTTCTGCCTTCTGATTACTAAACACCAAAAACTAAAAACTTCTTATTCATTAAGCTTTGGTAAAGGTTACACAGTTAGGGTCTACTACCTATTGCTTTCCGGTTATACATTGTTTATAATTTCACAATGTAAGGACTAGAGTTGTCGAACAATACTGCCTCTGGTTGACTATCGGTTTTACCCGCCGTTTTACTGCCACCGGTCCGCTGCCAATGGACCTTTGTTAGGTTTACCTTGAAGGGGTACACTTATGAGCGATTTAATTGCTGCCCGCGCCCAGATGGGCACCTCGCTGGCTTTCCACATCGTCTTTGCCGCCCTCGGCATCGGCCTCCCCATGATGCTGGTCATTACCGAAGGGCTTTACCTCAAGACCAAAAAAATCGTCTACCTGGCCCTGGCGAAAAAATGGGCCAAGGCGACCGCCATCCTGTTCGCGGTCGGGGCCGTTTCCGGCACAGTGTTGAGTTTCGAGCTCGGCCTGCTCTGGCCCGGCTTTATGAAGTACGCCGGGAGCATCGTCGGGATGCCTTTCAGCCTGGAAGGTTACGCCTTTTTTATCGAAGCGATTTTCCTGGGCCTTTACCTGTATGGCCGCGACCGCCTCAAACCCTTTGCCCACTGGCTGACCACTATCCCGGTGGCCCTGGGCGGCATGTTCAGCGGCATCTTTATCGTGGCCGTTAACGGCTGGATGAACAGCCCGACCGGGTTCAAGGTCGTGGACGGACAGGTGACCGACGTGGACCCGCTGGCGGCCATGTTCAACCCGGCCTGGGGCGTGGAGGCCCTTCACTCGACCCTTTCGGCCTATATCGCGACCGGCTTCGCGGCGGCGGCGATTTACGCCTTTGCCCTCCTGCGGGGCCGCCGGACCGAGTACAACCGGGCCGGGCTGGCGATAACGTTGGCGATGGGCTGCCTGGTCCTGCCCTTCCAGTTCGTGAGCGGGCACATCAGCGCCGAGTGGGTCGCGGATAACCAACCGGCCAAACTGGCCGCGATGGAGGGGCATTTCGAGACTTCCGCCTGCGCCCCGCTCAACATCGGCGGTATCCCGAACCTGGAAACCCGCCAGACCGATTTCGCCATCCAGATTCCCTGCGGGTTGAGCCTGCTGGCCCACTCCGACCCCAACGCCGTCATCACCGGGCTGAACGACATTCCCGCCGACCAGCAACCGAACACGTTAATGGTCCATCCCTCCTTCCAGTTGATGGTCGGGAGCGGCACGCTGCTGTTGCTGGTGAGCGGTTGGGTCGGCTGGCGCTGGTGGCGCGAGAAAAAGGTGCCGGGCGGCAAGCGGTTGTTGCAACTTATCGTCTTTAGCGGTCCTTTCGGCTTTATCGCCCTCGAAGCAGGCTGGATGGTCACCGAACTGGGACGGCAGCCCTGGGTCGTCTACGGCTTTGTCCGCACCTCCGACTCGGTTACGACCGCGCCGGGCATCCTGCCGATTTTCATCGGGTTTACCGTCCTGTATATCGGGCTGGCCGCCATCGTGGTCTGGCTGCTGCGCCGCCTGGCCGCGACCAAACCGGAAAGCGCGGGCCTCGCGCCTGGCGCGGCGGACCACAAAGCCACTCTGGAAGAAGTTTAGGGAAAAGCATAGAAAAGTAGTAAAGAAAGAGACCTGGAATGTTTACGATTGAACTGCCCTGGGTCGTCGCCGGTCTGATTGGTATCGGCCTGACCCTGTACGTAATCCTGGCCGGGGCCGATTTTGGCGGTGGCGTCTGGGACCTGCTGGCCTTTGGGCCGCGCAAAGATGCCCAGCGCGAAGCGATTGCCAGGGCCATGGGCCCGGTCTGGGAAGCCAATCACGTCTGGTTGATTTTCGTAATCGTGCTGCTCTTTACGGCCTTCCCGCCCGCTTTCGCCGCTATCTGCACCGCCCTGGCGATACCCTTGACGCTGGTGACGGTCGGAATCGTGCTGCGGGGAGCGAGCTTTGTCTTCCGGGCCCACGCCGCCTCGCTGGTCCGCACCCAGAAAGCTTTCGGCTGGATATTTGGCGCGACCAGCCTCATAACCCCGGTCTTCCTGGGCATGTGCGTGGGGGCGCTCGGTTCGGGGAACATCCGGTTTAACAGCCAGGGCCACCTCCTGAGCGACTTCTTTTCGACCTGGCTCTCTCCCTTCCCGCTTTTAATCGGGGTACTGGCCCTCTGCCTGTGCGCCTTCCTGGCGGCTATTTATCTCACCCTCGAAACCGAAGGCGAGGTGCGCGAGGATTTCCGCGAACGGGCGGTCTTTTCGGGAGTAGTGACAGCCCTGATTGCCACAATCACCTTGCCCGTAACCCTGGACGGAGCCCCGGCCCTCTGGCGCGAACTGGCCTGGGGCCGGGCTACGCCTCTGGTGCTTGCCACCGTCTTCCTGGGCCTGGTCGCCATGCTGGGGGCCTTCTTCCGGCGCTACCGCCTGGCCCGCCTCGCCACCATCGCCGAAGTCGCGACCATCGTATGGGGGTGGGCAGTGGCCCAGGCCCCGGCCCTGGTCGTGCCCGACATCACCATTCGCAGCGCGGCGGCGCCCGATTCGGCCCTGGGACCGCAGTTGGTGGCCCTGGCTATCGGCTCGGTGATACTCTTGCCGTCGCTGTGGCTCCTTTTGAAGGTCTTCAAGGGGCAAAACCCCGCCGCGAATTAGGGAGCCCTGGCGCCGGTATCTCGAACCTTTCGCAATCCTTAATTTTCAGGTAGCCCGCTGGCTTGTTTTATGCCCGTCAGGACTACTGAAACATTAAAAAGAAAATTGGAGAACGAAAGGAAACCACCAACCATGAAGTTCAGCGAACTGAAAGGCCGGGCCGTAGTCGAGATTACCGGCGCAAAAACCATCGGCGCCCTGCACGACCTCGTAATTGACCTCGCGACCCGCCAGGTTATTGGCCTGCGGGTGAAAGAAAGCGGCCTCTTTGGCAAGACCAACTCGATAGCCAGGGACGCTCTCCAGAATATCGGCAAGGATGCCCTGACCGTTTCTATGGCCGCCGAGCCTACCCCGAACGACACGGCCCTGGAAAAAGGGCCGGGCTTTACCGATTTGATTGGCAAACAGGTCGTATCACAGGGCGGGCGGCTGGTCGGTGAACTCAACGATATTGAACTCGACCCCGCAAACCTGGCCGTCACCGGCTACGAAGTAAAAGAGGGCGGACTTCTGGGGAAGAAGCATTTTCTCCCCGAAAGCTCCGACCTGACATTCGGTCCCCAGATGGTAGTTGTTCCCGACGCGCTCCTGAATCTTAAAGAAGAAGGCAAATAGCTTCCCCGGAAGCGGGCACGACTTCTGCTTAACACTTTTCCTGTCAGGACGTTGGTGCCGAGAGGTTTCGAGGACGGCTGAAACCGGGCCGGGAAAGAATGGTGGGAGGCAGGAAGAGTTTGAGCGAACCGCTTTATCGTGACAGGTATTCGGCGGAGGATGAGGCCGAAATTCTACCCGCTCGGTCGGAAGGGAACCATAAGTTCAAAGCCCCGGTGGTCGAACATCGCCGCCGGGTCCACCCGGTCTTCTGGATTATTCTTGGCTTTTTGCTCAACCTGTTGCTGGTGGGCGGGCTGGTCTGGTGGCTGGTGGGCAGTTCCCCGGCCAAACTGACGCCGCCCCCGGCCAATAACCCGGCAGTCACGAACGATTTAAACGTGCGGGTCGGGCAGGACTATATCAACCGGGAAATCAGCCGGGCCTTGCAGCAAAACCCCCTGAACGCCTTCGGGGTAGCCTCCATCAGCGGGCTATCGGTCTCTTTCGAGCCAAGTTCGCAGATGAGCGTGACGGTCCGGCTCAATACGCTTGGCCGCGACTTCGATTTCGCCTTCAAAGACAGCGTGGCGGCGGTCAACCAGAAGGTCGTCCTGACCCAGAGCGGCGATGTCCAGTTGGCCCTTATCGGTCTGCCCATTTCGGCCCTGAACCAGCTTGTGACCCAGGTCAATACCCTGGTGGAGGACGAGATAAACCGGCAGGTGGGGGCGGGCCAGCCGGGCGACTGCCTGACCTGTACGAACCTGGGCCGGGTGCCTTCCCTCAAAAGCCTCACCACCGAGCAGGGCGTCCTGGTAGCCCAGTTCGATATTAAGATTGAGTAGGTAGTAGCCAGAGGGCAGAAGTCAGAGGGCGGAGGGCAGAGGGCAGAAGGCGGAGGGCAGTAGACAGAGGGCAGTAGACAGAAGGGGGAGGCCAAAAGGCAGTAAATTTAACGGGTTTGGCTTTCTGCTATAGTCTAAACCCACTTACCAATTTAAACTGAAGCTTTGCCATTGTAAAATTATTTTTTACCGGACGAAACCTTTATTTTCCCTTAAACTGATTACTGGCTTCTGCCCTCTGACTACTGAATCTAACACAAATCTAACAAACGCTTTAGCCAACTAACTTGCCGCATCCCCATGAGGATGATACACTAGCTTGAAAAGAAGCAATACTAGAAAAACCGGGATGTCATGGCACAAAAAGATTACTACAAAACATTAGAACTTCCTCGTACCGCCACCGAACAGGAAATTAAATCTGCCTACCGCCGTTTGGCCCGGAAATATCACCCGGACGTAAACCAGGATAACCCCCAGGCTGCCGAACATTTTAAAGAAATCAACGAAGCCTACGAAGTGCTGGGCGATAAAGATAAACGGCAAAAATATGATAACCTGGGGTCCGATTGGGAACGGCTCGATAAAGCCGGGTTCGGCTCGTCCCGGACCGGCGGCTTTACCTACGACTATGCCAACCCTAACGGCGGTTTTGGCGACATTTTTGATAGTATCTTTGGCACCACCCGCACCCGGACCCAACCCGGCAGGGGCGGTAGCGGCGGCAATTCGGGGCCGAGCGTCCACACGCGGGCCAGCGATTTCGGCTTTGGCCGGGGCGCGACTCCCCGCCCTCAGCGCGGCGAAGACCTCGAACAGCCTCTCGAAGTGAGCCTGGAAGAAGCCTACCAGGGTTCGACCCGCCAGTTGCAAATCCAGTCGACCGAGTTGTGCAGCTATTGTAACGGCACCGGCATGCGCGGCGGGCAGCGTTGTACCCTCTGCGGGGGCCGGGGCGTGGTCCCGCGTCCCAAGCGTTTAGAAGTACGGATTCCCCCTGGCGTGGACGACGGTACCAAGGTAAAGGTGCCGGGCGAAGGCGGGCCGGGTATCTCCGGCGGGACCAGGGGCGACTTGCTATTGCGGATCCAGGTGTTGCCGCACCCGGCGTTTGTCCGCAAGGGGCCGGACCTGCACACCACCGCCAATATCCCGCTTTACACCGCCATGCTTGGCGGCGAGATAATTGTAGCGTCACCCAAGGGCAGCAAATTTGCCCTGAACGTGCCGCCCGAAACCCCGAACGGCAAGATCTTCCGGCTGACCAACCAGGGCATGCCGGTGCTGAACGTGCCGAACAGCCGGGGCGATATGTATGTTAAAATCGAAGTAAGCTTGCCTTCGAACCTATCGGAACAAGAACGGCAGCTTTTTCAGCAGTTAAAAGATCTTCGTTAAGCCATAAGGAATACCTTAGAGCAAAATGAACCTGGAAATCGAATTTGTCCCTGGCGAAAAATACCGTAACCGGCGCGGCACCTATGAAGTCCTCGAACTTCTGCCTGCCGGGCGCATGAAAGTCCGCTACCTGGCCGATGAAGTAGTTGCCGAGTTCGACCAGGCCCAGCAATCCCGGATTGTTTCCAATATTCAGCTTGAAGAAAAGCTCCAGGAGCAGCAAGCGGCAAACGCCAAACCGGCCCGCCCGGCCCCGGCTTCCCCCAGGACCAAAACAGCGTCCCCTGGCCCTACCACTGGCTCTACGGGGGGTTCTACTGGTAGTGTCTCGCGCCCGGCCAGCCCGGCGGCTTCCTCCAGTGGTGCTACAAATCGCCCGGCCACGCCATCGCGTCCGGCCACCCCGGCGGCATCAGTCGGGACTGCTTCGGCCAGCGCCCGCCGCTCTACAACGGTCGAGGCCCCGGTGGAGTTGCCCCCGGCGGTCCCCATCCGGCGCAGCTTCGAAAAGCTGGAAGTCTTCCGGCTACTCCCTTTTATCGGGTTCGGCAACCTGGACGCTAAAATCTGGTTTATCGGCACCAACGATACCGGCCCGGAAGACGGCAATATCACTCTTTCCGAGCGCATCGCCCTGCCCGAATTCCAGAAAGAACTGGCCGACGCCGAAATCTTCAAGGCCCGGTACCGCGCCGAAACCAACTATTTCTACGGCAACCCGACCTGGCGCTACGCCAATTACCTGACGACCCGCCTGCTCGAACCCGTTGAACAACAGACCGAGACGGCCCGCCGCGACTACTACACCAACCGTTTCGGCGCCCTCGACGGTGACGTACTCCTGACCGATATTTTGCCGCTCCCCTCCCGCAACCTGGGCAACCAGGAAAAGTGGGTCTACCGCAACACCTCCCTGACCGATAGTCCCTACTATAACGATGTCCTGAGGGACGCCCAGCGCTACCAGGAGGACCAGTTCCTGGGACGCCCCACCCGTCTCAAACGGTTGAGCGAGCTTTACAACACCCTCAAACTGGAAGAAAAGTCGCCCAAATTCATCTTCTGCTATGGCCGGGCCGGACAGTGGAAGTATTTCAGGGAAATCTTTCCTTTCCTGACCGCCTATACCGATGTCGAGCTAAAAATCGCGCCGGACAAAGAGCGGCAGCTTAAAGTGGCGGTCGCTAAAGACTCGTCCACCGGGACGCTCATTCTCCTGATGCCCGGCCTTTCGCCCCAGGAGAACATTACCGAGTTCTTCCTAGACCACGTGGTCGGCATCATGAAAAGTATGAGCCGTTAAGACACGTTACACGTTAAACGATTTTGCAAGCACCCTGGCTCTATCTCAAATAGTCTTGCTCATGCCGCCGTCAATGAGGATTTCCTCGCCGGTAATCGTGGCAGCCTGGGGTGAGGCCAGGAACAGGGCCAGCGCGGCCACTTCGGACGGCTCGACCAACCGGCCCAGCACCATCCCGTTCATCTTGGGTAGCTGCTCGATAAGGTCGGCCCGCGCCACCCCCAGTTTTTCACCGAGGACCCCGGCGACGCCACTGGCCTCGGTCTGGATAGCCGTCCTGACCGGGCCGGGCGAGACCGCGTTTACCCGGATACCCCGCGCCCCGAATTCCTGGGCGAGCGCCTTGGACAGGTTGGTGACCCCGGCTTTCGCGGCGCTGTAGGTGCCGACCACCGGGTCGGGCTGGCGAGCGTTAATCGAGGAAATGTTTACAATCGCCCCGGAGCCCTGGGCCAGCATGGCGGGCAGCACCGCCCTGGTCAGCCGGACCACGCTCAAAAGGTTTAACTCGAAACTGCGGAGCCAGTCTTCATCGCTAAATTCGAGGAAACCGCCCAGTTTCAGGTCAATCCCGCCGACATTGTTAAAGAGCAGGTCCACCCGGCCCAGTTCTTCGAGGCAAAAAGCGGCCAGTTGGGCCGGGCCTTCCTTCTGCCCCAGGTCCACCGCGAAGGGACGCACCCGGCCCGCTGCCGCCAGTTTCGCCAGGGCTTCCCCGGTCTGGCGGCTGGCCGCAACTACCGTCACGCCCTCCCGCACCAGGCTTTCTACGATTGCCAGGCCGATTCCCCGGCTGGCCCCGGTCACGATGGCCGTCTTTCCCGCTAAACCCAGGTCCATTGTGGACCTCCTTTCTTCAAATTACTATTTATTTTTTTCATTAAGCCGGGGTTTCTAGGGCCTGGCGCAGGTGCTGTTTGCACCTGAAAATCTTGGACTTGACGCTTGCCATGCTCTCCCCGGTAATTTCGCCGATTTCTTTGTAGCTGTAGCCGTCCAGGTGCAAAAACAGGTTTAGCAGCTTTCGCCGCCCGATTTGCTCGATGGCCGCTTTCAAAGCTTCGCCCATCACGACCTGGGTTTCCAGGCTGCTTTCTTCCCTGGTCAGGGTATATTCGATGACCGGGTCGAGGTCTTCCTGCCAGCCGCGCCCTTCCGGGGAAAGGGGCTGGGGATTTATCGAGACAAACCGGACGCATTTGCGCCGCCGCAGTTCGTCCGTGGCTTTATTCCGGGCGATGGTATAAATCAAAGGCTGGATACATTTTAAAAATTCGGCCTGGTTACTCGCCTCCGCGAACTTATCCCGCCTAGCCAGGCTGGCGTAGACCGCCAGGAAGGTTTCCTGCAAAATATCGGCGCTGAGTTCGGGGTCGCCCACCAGCCGTTGCACATAACGCAGGACTTTGAGCTGGTAGCTCGCGACAATTTTTTCAAAGAGATGATTGGTCCAGTCCGAAGGGCCGGGTTTTGCTAACGGGTCGTAGGGAAAATTCATCTTTTTAGCCTTTCCTGATAACCTTTTTTATTTTCTCAAATTTCTATTCGACGACCAGCCCCATCTTGCGAGCGAGATAGGCGGCGTGGGTCCGGTTCGGCGAGTCCAGTTTCATAAAGATATTGCTGATGTGCTTTTTTACGGTATTGAGAGAGACGGTCAGGCGGGCTGCGATGTCCTGGTTGGTCGCGCCCTCGGTGAGCAGGCTCAACACTTCCAGTTCACGTTCGCTCAAACCCTGGACATACACCCTTCGGGGAAGCGTGGCCGTAGATTTTTCCATTTTTACTTTTCCTCCCTTTCCTGTTACCGCTGACGGTTAAAAAGTAACTTTAATAAACCTGCTCCGCGCCCGGCAGGAGCAGCCCGCCCGATTAGCATTTTTTCCTGGGACTTTTAAGAAACTATAGTTTTAGTCTTATTTTTAGAAGCTATTCGAGCCGTAGCTGGCTGGTCTCCGGCCCCGCGATACCCGCCAGGGTCCAGTTGACCAGGAGTTGGAGGCGGCTCCGCCACGAAGGAATGTGCGACAGGTAGTAGGCGTGCCACAGGAACCAGGCCGCCATGCCCGTAAAGACGTAAGGGCCGACCTGGGCCACCCCCGTCCGGCGGCCCAGCAGAGCCAGGTGGCCCCGCGGCTTGAACATAAAGGGCGCGGCATCTTTTTTACCTTTGAGCAGCCCGGCAATGGTTTCACCGACATAAGCGCCCTCGTGTTCGGCGGCCTGGGCAGTCGGCGGGATGCCCTCTTTGTTGGCGGCGTCGTAGGCCCAGGCTATATCGCCCACGACGAAGACTTCTTCGTGACCGGGGATTTGCATGCGGTCGTTGACGATAAGCGCGCCGTTCCGGGCCTGTTTGACATCTAGCCCCGTGATGAGCGGCGGGGCGCTAATACCGGCAGCCCAGAAGAAGGTGTGGGCCGGGATTTCCCCCTGCGAAGTCTGGACCGCGTTGGCCGTGACTCCTTCCACGCTCACGCCGGTCAAAACTTCGATGCCTTCCTCCTCCAGCACCTGCCGGACCTTCTGCGAGGTTGTGGGGGTACTCATCGGCATCAACCGGTCAGAGCGCCCGATAAGGACAATCCGCAGCATGCTGGTGTTCAGCCAGGGGTAGCGCCGGTAGAGACCGTCCGCCAGGTACTCGTAGATGGTCGCGGCCAGTTCGACCCCGGTATCGCCGCCGCCCCCGACCACAAAGGTCAGCCAGGCTTTGCGGTCGGCTTCGTCCGAACACTGGTGGGCCTTTTCCACGGCGTCAATCAGGTGGTTGCGCAACTCCATCGCGTGCGAGGGGGCGTGAAAAGGCAGGGCGTTTTCTTTAAGACCGGGCAGGTTGGGGAAGGCCGTAATCGAGCCCAGCCCCAGCACGAGATAATCGTAGGGACGCGGCCCGGCGCTGGTTTCGACAACCTTCCGGTCCAGGTCAATCCCGGTAACTTCGGCGTGGAGCACGTGGAAGGAGCGTCCGCGCTGGAAGGTCCGCACCGGCACCACGATGCTGCTGGGACTGGTCCGCCCGGAGGCGACCGTCCAGAGCAAAGGATGGAAGAACGAATAGTTGTTGCGGTCAATCACCAGCACGCTCACGTCCTGGGACGGGTCGAGCAAGCGGTCGAGTTGTAGGGCCGTGGTGAGCCCGCCAAAACCCGCGCCGAGTATCAGGATGCGCGTTTTCGCGCTGAGATAATCTTCGGCGGTCTCGCTGAGATGTTCGCGGGTGACTTTCTGAGCAAGCTTGCGGGTGAAAGGCGGCAAACGCCGCGAAACATCGGTTAGCACGTTGGACATTGGCAGTGGCTCCTTTCGGTGCGTTTCGAAATATTTTTCTATGGTTCCCGTTTAATTTTTATATTTTAAATTATTACACAATTTCTACAATTTGGCAGTACGAGTCTTGGCTTTTGTCTGAACCGGGTTTCTTCAATTTTTACAACTCTTATTCGAATGAGAGAGGCAAATTGTTGCGCCGGGCCTGAATTTGCCTCTCCCGGCATCTTCAAATCAGGCTATACCGCCGGGGCCTCGGAAGTTTCTTGCGCGCCCAGGTTGATTTTCTCCAACCAGTCGGCTGCAAAGGTGCAGATTTCGTCCCAACCGTCCTGGGCGAACAGGAGGTGGCAGCGGTCCTTGAACTCCACGAACTCGGTCAGGGCGGTCGAATGTTTGTAGTGGTCGTAGTTGGCCCTGGTAACGTGGGCGGGCACCAGGTGGTCCTTCTCCCCGGCTACCAGCAAGAGCGGGGCCCGGTCGTTATTTTTGAAATTGACCTGGGTGGCGTGATGCGGGTCGAGCTGGGCGAAAGCAATCTGGAAGAAAATCCGCCCGGTTTCCGGCACCACGTAGCGGTCGTAATATTCTTCCTGCCGGGCTTCCGGCATGGTATTGGCAAAGGCGTACCGGAACTGGTCAAGGGTCATATGCTGGACCTTTTCCCAGCCCATCCACTTGAACAGGACGCTCGAATTGGCCTTGAGGACGGTCCAGTCCACCCCCACGATCCCTTCCGGCGCGACCGAGTCGAGACAAATCCCGGCCCGGCCCACGCCCCGGTCGAGCAACCGCTGAACGATAAGCCCGCCAAACGAGTGGCCGACCAGGATGGGCGGCTCGTCCATGGCCCGGATGATTTTCTCAAAGTGGTCGGTCAGTTCGTTCCCGCCGATTTCGGCCAGTTCGGGCGCGGTATCCTCACGCAACTCCCGGACCGGGCGGTCGCGGTAGGGCCATTCTGGGGCGCTGACCTCGTACCCGCGTTTCTGGAAATAGTCCATGAAGTTTTCCCAGGAAAGAGAAGTCAGCCAGGCCCCGTGAATGAAAACAATACTCTTGGTCATCGGTTTTCTCCTTTTAGGTTGGGCGGGCGGGCAGTCCGTCAGGCCCATAACAAGATTAATTCGTCAAAAATGTTTCAAAAATGTTTTACAACCGGTTGCCTCAGAATTGGTTGCTTGCAACCGGTTAAAAAATGGTTCCAATCAGGCGACCACGGAATCTGTCGCGCTTTGGGCCGCGGCTGCCAGGATAAGGGCGACTACCGCCTGGGGCTGCGACACCATCGGGGCGTGGCTGACACCGGGCAGCGAGCGGGTGGTAGCGCCCATCCGTTCGGCCATCCAGCGTTCGGCGTCAGGGTTAATCATCAGGTCGGCCTCGCAGACCAGATACCACGAGGGCAGGTTGCGCCAGTTCGGTTGCTCGACTTTCGCCAGGAAAGAGGTAAAAGCAATCGGTTTTTCGACTGCCGCCATTAGCCGGGCCTGGGCCGGGTCCACGTCGGCGGCGAACATCTCTCCAAAGGTATCTTTGTTCAGCCAGAGGAAGCCGTCTTTATCCGGGCTGATAGTGGGGGCGCTGGGCGGAGCCGCGAACTTGCCATTGATGTCAACCAGGCTATCTCCGTCCGGGGCAAAGGCCGCGATATAGACCAGCCCCGCCACCTGCGTCCCGGCCAGGGCCACCCCGCTGATAACCGCGCCGCCGTAGGAATGCCCGACCAGGATAGTCGGCCCGCTCATGCGGTTGAGGACGCGCCGGGTGGCGGCGAAGTCGTCGGCCAGCCCGGTGAGGGGCAACTGGACCGCCTGGACATTCTCGTACCCGGCTTTTTCCAGGAGCGAGATAACGCTGCTCCAGCTTGAACCGTCGGCCCAGGCCCCGTGGACCAGTACAATATTGGCGTTTGTCATCGTGGTTTTTTCCTTTCCTAAAATTTCTTCTCGTAAGATTTCTTCAAGTTTTAATAGATGTCCGCAGGCGGTTTATTTGCGGTCCTTGCGGATAGCGGCACCAATCAACCCGACGATTTCGACCGGGTGCGAGACCGGCGAGGCGTGGCTGGACGAAACCTCGATGGTGGCCGCTTTCGCCCGTTTTGCCATAAAGCGTTCCAGGTCAGGGTTAATCGCTTTATCCTGCCGGGAGACGAGGTACCAGGAGGGTTTTTCGTGCCAGGCCGCCGGGCCGCTGGGTCCGCCAAAACAGTCGAAAGAAATCGGTTTCTGGCTGACCGCCATCACGCGGGCTTTAGACGGTTCCACGTCGGCGGCAAAGACCTGCGGGAAGTGGGCCGGGTCAATCCAGAGGTAGCCGGGCCGGTAGGAAGGAACGTTGTAGGCAGCACCTTCGGGCGGGGCGGCCTTGCCGAGCAGGTCGAGCAGGCTCTCGTTGGTGTCGGGGACAAAGGCCGAGGCGTAAACCAGGCCAATCACGCTGGCAACCCCGGTCGCGGCCCCGGTAATGACTGCGCCGCCGTAGGAGTGACCCGCGATAACGGTCGGGCCGGTCAGGGTAGCCAGGGCCGCTTTGGTGACCGCGACATCATCGGCCAGCGACGACAGGGGAAGCTGGACCGCCAGGGCGTTATGCCCTTCGCGCTGCAACAGGGCGGTGACTTCGTTCCAGCTAGAGGCGTCGGCGAAAGCGCCGTGGACCAGCAGCACGTTATAGCCGGAGGGTTTCCGGTTCGCCGCCGGGACCAGGGTTTTGTAGGGGTCGCTGGCGGCCAGGGTGGTCATCGGGGCGAGACCGAGGGCCAGGGCGCCCCCGGCAGCCAGGCCGAGGCGTTTCACGGCGTTGCGCCGGTTGAGGCCAGCAGTTTTCCTGGCGGTCGCACCGCCGGTCGCACCATCAGTCGTGCCAGACAAGAATGTTTCCGGTTGATTCTGGTTTTCCATAGCAATTTTCCTTCTTTCTCTTTCTCTTTCGACTTTGCCACCGGTTCCAGGGAAACCGAAGCCGGTCCCCTGGTCCGGTTTTGATTTCGGACGGCCAGGAGTGTTTTTTATTTTTTAATTGATTTTTCTTGGTGCCTTTCGCCGGACCTTCCGGCTGGGCGGGTAACGTTTGGTGATGGTTTAAGTATAGAAGGAAAAGTGAAGTGTGTCAGCGTACATCAGTTCACATTTTAGTTCACATTAAGTTCTCAAAATGAGGGTTTTAGCGTCTTATTTCACATTCCCGGCTGGTTAGTTCGCATCCCGCTCTATTTTGCTGTATTGGGTGGCTGCAAAGAAAAGAGCCACCCCTGGCTCGAAACCGGGGATGGCTCTCTTTTAGACTGCTATAAACGGAACTCCCTTACTTGATGGTGGCCCCGGTGATACCCATAGGCTCGAACGGCGGCGCGCCGAAGTTGGCCGGTTGGGCCTTGTGCAGGGTGTAGTTCCCCGCAAAAGACTGGGTGGAACCATCACTGTTTTTGACCGTCAGCTTGACCGGCACGGTGTAGTTAATCTGCCCCGCCCCGGCGTCGCTGGTGGGCGTGCCGAGGGTCAGTTGGACCGTGTCGGTATTCTTGTACCCGGCGGCGAACTGCTCATAGGCCGGGACATTGCTGGCGTTGGCCGTGAAATAGCTGTAGGCCCGGACGTACTCCTTGCGGTTGATGGCGTTGTAGAACGAGCGGATTACCGCTTCCGGGCTGCTGCGGTCGTCCAGGAAGTAGTTGGCCGCCACCGCCGAGTCGTCATTGGGGACCGGGGTAATCGTCACTGCCGGGCTGCCCGTATTCTGGCAACTGCTCGCCATAATCCCGGCAGTATCGCCGCCAGCCGCAACCGTCTGGACCTTGGCCGAATCTATGTTCAGCGAGGTGTAGGGCGGCGCACCGAAGACCTTCGGGTCGTTGACACCGTGGACGGTATAGCACCCGGCATAGACCTGGGCTTTTCCGTCCGCGCCGGTAGCCTTGAGCGAGAAAGGTACGCCGTAGTAGACGTTACCGGCCCCCACCCCGGCGCTCACGGAACCGAGATAAAGCTCGACCGTGGCGGTATCTTTGTAACCATCGGCAAATTGCTGGTACGCCGGGAAGTTAGTGGTATTGGCGGCGTAATAGCTGTAAGCCCGGACGTATTCCTTCCGGTTGATGGCGTTGTAGAACGAGCGCAGCACTTGAATCGCGTTGCTGCGGTCATCCAGGAACAAATCTTTATTAACATCGGCCTGCGTACCGCTGACCGCCGGGGGATTGCCGCCGGAGGCGCTGGTCGTGGCCGCCGCCGTGGTGCTGGCGGCAGTCGTCGCCGGGGCGGTAGTTGGAGCCGCCGTAGTGGCCGGGGCGGTTGTAGGGGCGGCGGTGGTCGCGGCTGCCGTGGTCGGCGCGGCGGTGGTGGCGGCGGCAGTCGTCGCCGGGATAGCGGTCGCGGTCGCCAGGGGGCTAACCCCGGCGGCAGTGGTGGCGGCGGGAGCGGTAGTGCTGGCCGGGGCCGTAGTTGCGGGGGCGGTGGTCGCGGGGGCGGTGGTTGGGGCCGGCGCGGTGGTCGCCGTATTGTCGCCGCAAGCTACCAGCAGCAGGCCCAGCACGGCCAGGCTGGCAACCAGGATTGCCAGGCGTACATTCATCTTTTTCATTATTAAATCTTTCTTCAAATCTTCCTTCAAATCTTTCTTCACATTCATCGTTTACTTCGCAAACTTCCGTAGAATTAATCGAAATAGAAGGGTATTAGTTACGCCGAGTTTAGCGCTTTAATTTGATATTAAGAAATCTAAACCTTTTGCAATGGGAAAAAGGCTAACTTTGCCTGCCAGGACCGCTCACACCCGCTCCGGTGGAGTTATCACCTTAGTTTAGAGCAATAAAAAGGCCACCCGCCGCCGTTTTTCCTTTCAAAATAAGGTAAACTAGCCCATTTACATGACCGGGGCCAGGAGAAAACTATCACTATAGTACTATTGCCAGGTATAAAAAATTAATATACCATCGTAAAGAAAGTGTATTTAACCGGAACCGCGGATAAGGTTGGGCTCCTCCTGGCGCAATCTGTCGCAACGGAACATCTGCAGCATTAATTTAACAAAAGCAAAAATTAAGCCGAGTTTATAGCAACCAGCCGAAACCCTGACCGTTAATAATTTAGCGAAGGCAGTTTTCCGCTCGCTAACGTGCTAATTAAACTCCTACTTACTATAAGGACTG
Organism: Chloroflexi bacterium 54-19; assembly: GCA_001898225.1. Lineage (GTDB taxonomy): Bacteria > Chloroflexota > Chloroflexia > Chloroheliales > Chloroheliaceae > 54-19. The sequence goes on along the minus strand of MKTJ01000044.1, from coordinate 36,215 downwards.
TCGCTTGAAACCCTCTTTCGAGGCCGCTTACCCGCGTCTTTGAAGTGGTTCTCAGGCTCGAAGCGAAAGTCGTTACTATATAAAATTAAATCACCAACTCGGCTTAGTTGGAGGTACATTTGTCGTGAGAAAAATTAACTCTGAACCGGAACAAAGCCCTCTTTTGAGCAACCAGTTGACTAACCAGACGAGTAACCAGTTGAAAAACATAACGAGCAACCAGGAAACCGGGTCCGGCTACGGCGCGCCTCTTTCAGCCTACCTGCACAGCCGCCGCCGCTTTTTGAAGGTCGCCGGGGGCGCGGTCGCCCTGGCCGGGAGTATCGCGGCCCTACCCCTGGGCGCGGGGCCGCTGCTGGCCGACGCCGCCGATTTCGTGGTGACGAGCGGCTTCCCGGCCCAGGGCACCTATCTCTCGCCCGTGAAAGCGGTCGGGCAGACCTATAACGCCGCCGGGAGCTACTGGGAGGTGACCAAAGGGGACGCCACCAAACTGACCTTTGAAATACGCGGCTCCAAGGACGGCGCGAGTTTTAGCGAGTGGTTCGATGTCTCGATAGATAACTTTGAGGGGCCGGACCACGCCAGCACCACCCGCACCTTCGGCCCGCTCCTGAACCTGAATACGCCTTATATTCAATTTCGCCTGACCATTCCGAGCGGTGTCGCCGTCAAACTGGCCGGGATAACCTTTATTGATACTGCCGCCGGGCCGGACCTGTCCGCCGTGCCGGTCTCCAACGCCCCTATCGTGGCCTCGACCAAGCCCAACATTATCAGCCGGGCGGGGTGGGGCGCCAACGAGTCCTGGCGCTATAGCGGCAAGAGCGTTATCTGGCCGACCGAGTACCGCACCATCAAGGCGGTTATCATTCACCACAGCGAAACCTCGAACGTCTACAACGCCGACCCCTCGGTGGACGTGCGGAGCATCTACCGCTACCACGCCATTACCCAGGGCTGGGGCGACATCGGCTACAATTACCTGATTGACTGGAAGGGCAACATCTACGAGGGGCGCTACGGGGGTGACGACGTGGTCGGCGGGCACGCCTACCAGTATAACTATGGCAGCATCGGTATCTGTCTGATTGGCAGTTTCAAGACGGTCAAGCCGACCGACGCCCAGCTAAATTCGCTGACCCGCCTCTTATCCTGGAAGGCTTATTCCAAGAATCTCAACCCGACCGGCAAAGCGTACCTGATTGATAAGACCGTTAACGTTATCCTGGGGCACCGCGATGTGATTGCCACGACCTGCCCCGGCGATACCGGCTACTCGCTCTTGCCCGGTCTGCGGTCCCAGGTCGCCTCAATCCTGGGAGGGACGGTTACCGCCCCGACGACACCCACGACGCCCCCGCCCCCGACCACGCCAACCGGCACCTATAACGTGGACCTCAAGTCGATTACTTTTTCGCCGACGACCCTCAAGCTGGGCGATACCCTGAAAATCCAGGCTGTTGTGACCAATACGGGCAGCGCCACCATCGAGACGCAGGACCCGCCGCCCGGTTTTGTCTACGAGGAAGGGCAGACCTACGAGTCGCTGGCTTATGACAAGCAGACCAATAAATTCCGGGTAGCGGTAGACTTTGCGGGCAACTCCGGGGTCAGCCACCCCTATCGCTGGGGCCTCGGCAAATCGCTCGCGCCCGGCGCGTCGGCCACGATTACCGGTTATGTCAAGATGAAGACGGTCCGCCAGGTCGATATGTTCGGCGGGGTTATCCAGGAGTACGTCAAATATTTTGAGGATAATGTCGGCACGACCCGCATCAGCACCATGGCCGCCGGGATTAACCGGACCGCCAAAGCCCCTTCGCGGGCCGCCGACCCCAACATTCGCTATTTCCCGGAGACCGGGCACAACCTGGGCTATGCTTTCCGCACTTACTGGGAGAATAACGGTGGTCTGCCGATGTTCGGCTATCCCCTGACCGAGGAATTTACCGAGGCGTCGGACACCGAGCCGGGCAAGAGTTTCCTGGTGCAATACTTCCAGCGCAACCGTTTCGAGTACCACCCCGAATTCAAGGGGACCAAAAACGAGGTCTTACTCGGCCTTTTGGGGGTGAAGCAGACGGCGGGCCGGACTTTCGCGAAGGCGACGGCGATTAAAGATTCTTCGACCAAGGTCTATTTCGCGCCGACGAGTCACACCCTGGGCGGCGTTTTCTACAACTACTGGAAGGCTAACGGGGGGCTGCCCATCTTTGGCTACCCGATTAGCGAGGAATTCCAGGAGAAGAACCCCGATGACGGCAAGACCTACACGGTGCAGTATTTCGAGCGGAACCGCTTCGAGTATCACCCGGAGTTCAAGGGCACCAAGGACGAGGTTTTACTCGGTCTGCTCGGTACGGCCCTTTGCCGCCAGAAGGGCTGGATAACCTAGTCCGGGCTGGCAATTAGCCCCTTCTCACGAACCGGGAGCGCCTTACGTTGGGACTTTAGTTGTCCTGCTGTAAGGCGCTCCTTTTGTTATTCCGTCCGCTCCCTCTTTCACACTCTCAGGAAAAGGCGCTCCTGTCCCTTGTCATTCCGTCCGCTCTCCTTGTCATTCCGAGCGCAACTCCGCGTCGCACGGCGCACAGTCGCAATCACACTGGTGTGTCGCATTGGCGGAATCTAGCCCGTTTACGGGTTCCCTGGTGGCAGCGCCGTTGGCGAATATCACCGTCGTTCGCCTTTGAAACCAGAAGCCCTCGATTTTAGTTTTACCCCGCCAATTGCCTCTCCCCGCTCAATTTCGAGGTGGGAAAGATACCCGCTTTGGCCGTACCCGCCATCTTATCCCCCTCAATCGTAACATCATACCTGATGTGCATTTTAAAGGGTCGGGTCACGCGCAAGGCCCACCGCAACCGGTTCCCCTCCCGCACCACATTCTCGAAAAGCGCGACTTCCTCGCCCTGGGTGGCGGTCCCCTCGATGCTGCCATTCACGGTTGTTAGCCGGAAAACGACCTCCTGCCTGCCGACCGGGGTCGAAACGGCCACTCGCCAGTTGCCATCTAATTGCATAGTTCCCTCCTTTGCGGCCTATTAAAGTAACTCAAAGCGGCTTATTACTACAACGCCATCCCGATTAAAAAGAGGGCGAAAGCCAGCACCGCCGCCCCGCACCGGATGTCATCGAGCATCTCCCACCGCCTGATAAGAACCTGCCAGTTGGCGGGTGGCGAAACCGGGTCCCATTCAAGGGCGGCGGCGTTTATCGGGACGGTGCCGAACATCGTTAGCAGGATAAACCCGACCAGGACAAGGACCGCCAGGCCCCGGAAGACCGCCCCGGTCTCACCGAGCGATAGAATCAGCACGACCAACCCCGACAGGATGGTCAGGGCGAAAATGGCCGGGACCAGCACCCGCAGGCGGTAAATCAAAGCCTGGCGAAAGCGGATATGCGAAGCGTCTTCCAGGCTGGCGAGGGGTCCGCGCACCCCGAAACGGATGGTAAATTCCTCCCCGGCCAGAAGCCCTGCCAGGAACAGGTTCACGAACCCAATTACAAGTGTTAAATCCATAAAATTTTCTCTTTCTTCATATTTTTCCTATTTGTTTGTACGTACAACCAATTTAAGTTATAAAAAAATTTACTTCTTATTGGCGTTAAGAATAATTTCGAGCAGCAAATCGTAGGCCTTGTCGAGGTCGAGACCCGGCTCGGCCAGTTGCTGCAAGGCCAGCCCGTCAAAACAGGCTATCACGATAGCAGCCAGGGCTTCGGCCCGTCCGGTTTCGCCCCCGGTGAAGTGCTCTAAAGGCCCCGCCAGCATCTGCCGGATGAACTTGAACAAATCCCCCAGCACCGGCAGGAAGGCCGGGTTGCGCAAGCCGAGGGCGAACAATTCGTAGCGCAAGCGGTACCATTCCGGCTCCTGGACGGCCCGCTCCTTGACCGCCCTGACGGTCGCTTCGGGCAACTGCTCGATGGATACGCTATCGCCCAGGTTCCGCATCATCTGGCCGTAGCGGTTGCCCGACTCGCGCAGGACCGCCAGCAGCAGTTCGTCTTTTGAAGCGAAATAATAATGGAAAAGGCCGGGTGATACGCCCGCGACCTTCGCTACCTCCTTGACGGTGGTGGCCTCGTAACCCTTCTCGGACAGCACCGCGTACCCGGCAGCGATAAGGCGCTCCCGGTTGTCGGCCCGGTGGGTCCAGCTTTTGCCATTGTCTATCTGGTTGGTCATACAAATAGATTAGCACAGGGAAGGTTTGGCGTCAAGTGTTTAGTAGGCAGAGGGCAGAAGCCAGAAGGCAGAAGCCAGAGGGCAGAGGGCAGAAGCCAGAAGGCAGAAGCCAGAGGGCAGAAGTCAGGGTTTAGTTTTTGGTACGCCGGAAGGACAAACCAATTGTTTTGTTGGCGAAACAAGGAACGGCAAGTGACTACCAGGAAAGGATGGTTGGAATTGCAACCATCCCGCTACTGACTACTGACTACTAAAAAATATTACTCCCCGGCGTGGTCTTATCGAGGGCCCGGTTAAGGTTATAGGCCGCTGTTATCAGGCTCAGGTGGGTGAAAGCCTGGGGGTAGTTGCCCAGCATTTCGCCGGACGTGCTGATTTCCTCGGCATACAGCCCCAGGTGGTTGGCATAGCTGAACATCTTTTCCAGCTTGAGACGGGCTTCGTCCAACCGCCCGGCCCGCGTCAGACATTCGACCAGCCAGAAACTGCACAGGCAGAAAGTCCCTTCCCCGCCCTGCAAACCGTCCTTAGCCCCCTTCTTCACATCGTAACGGTAGACCAGGGCGTCGAAAGCCAGTTCTTCCTGGATGCGGTCGAGGGTACTGAGCATGAGCGGGTCGGTCGGCCCCAGGAATTTCACCAGGGGCATCAGGAGATTGCTGGCATCGAGGACATCGCTGCCGTAGTACTGGACGAAACTCTTGCGTTCGTCGCTCCAACCTTTAGCGATAATTTCCTCGTAAACGGCGTTGCGGGTCTTCTTCCAGACGCTGGTATCGGCGGGCAGACCCCGCTGCCGGGCCAGGCGCAAAGCCCGGTCGAGCGCCACCCATATCATCATGCGCGAGTAGACGTAGTGCTGGTTCCCGGCCCGCGACTCCCACAGACCGCTATCGGGGGTTTGCCAGTTCTGGCAGAGCCAATCCATCAACTTGCGCAGGTAGGTCCACTGGTCGTAAGAGAGGGGCGAGGCGTACTTGCTGTGAAGGTAGACCGCGTCCATCAGTTCGCCGTAAATATCAAGCTGCAACTGGTTATAGGCCCCGTTGCCAATCCGCACCGGGCGGGAATTCATGTAGCCCGACAGGTGGTCGAGCGAAATTTCGGTCAAATTATGGCGGCCATCAATCCCGTACATAATTTGCAGGCCGCCCACCTTGGGGTCGAGTTCGCGGCAACGGGCCTCAATCCACTCCATAAAGCGGGTCGCCTCCGTCTCGAAGCCGAGATTGAGCAGGGCGTAACAGGTAAAACTGGCGTCGCGAATCCAGGTATAGCGGTAGTCCCAGTTGCGTTCGCCGCCGATGTTCTCCGGCAGGCTGGTGGTCGGCGCGGCCACAATTGCCCCGGTCGGTGCGAAGGTCAGCAGTTTGAGGACCAGGGCCGAGCGGTGGACCATCTCGCGCCAGCGCCCCTCGTAGGTACATTTCGAAATCCACTTGCGCCAGAATTTTACCGTATCCGCCAGGATGTCCTCGACCTCGTCCTCCTGGAAGAATTGCCCGCAGGGACCGTTATCCTCGACCCGGTGGAGCATGAAACAGGCGCTCTGGCCGCGTTCGAGGGTGAATTCACAGACCGCCGCCCCGCCATCCACGACGTTCAAGGGGATTTCGCTGGCGAGGCCCAGGCTGAGATTCCGGGAGTGAAAGACCACCCCGTTTTCGTAGGTCTCGACGGTATGGGCGGCCCTGGCGTAGTCGAAGGCGGGCTGGCAGACCATCTTGAAACGGTACGAGCCCTGCACGACCTTGATACGCCGGACCAAACGATGGTTCCAGGTCTCGTTGGTTTCGGTCTCGACCGGCATGAAGTCGGTCAGTTCGGCCAGGCCGTTCGGACTCAGAAAGCGGGTAATCAGGACGTTGGTATCGGGCAGGTACATCTGCTTGACCTTGACGTGGTCGTCGGCGGGGTAAATCTGAAAGCGGCCCCCTTTATCGGAGTCGAGGATAGCCCCGAACACGCTCGGCGAGTCGAAGACAGGGAAACAGAGCCAGTCGACCGAGCCGTTAAGACCAATCAGGGCCACCGTATGCAGGTCGCCCACCACGCCATAATTTTCTATCGGTAAGTACGCCATTGTAAGTCGTTTCCTTAATAGGACTTTCGCTTGAAACAATTGCCATAAGTTCGCTTTTCTCTTATTTGAAGGTTTCTCAGGTTCAAAGTGAAAGTCGTGCTTAATACAAGTTGTTGGTTATTATAAAATTATTATCTCCGCGTTCAAGCCTGAACGCAAGGTTACATTAGCACAGCCTATACCAATCGCCCTATCCAATATCAATCCATAAATTACAAAGTGAAAAATCCTTTAAAAAATCTAATGAAATAGGGATAACTAAATCCCTGATTACCCGTTATACTATTAACAAGCAGCGCGTCGAGCGAGGGTAGACTATCTAACATATCAGAGGTGGATTTTGCGGTTGCCAGGCACACGCTTTCTAAGAGTCTTACTTTTTCTTTCGTTATTGTACCCGGCCCTGTTGTTGGTGTTAAACATGCTAAACCTGCTCCTGCACCCCCAGGCGGGGGCGCTGGGGATGAGCGAGGTTTTCGCCCCTTTTTTATTTCTGCCGCTGGCGCTGCTGATACCGCTCTTATTCGTGCGCGGTTTCGGGCTGCTGCGGGTCGCCTTTGTCTGCTGCCTGGTGGTCTGGGCCTTGCGGTTTATGCCGCCGCTCAACTTCGCGCCGCCCCCGGAGACCGCCGCCGTCGAACTCGACCTGATGACCTGGAACATGTATGTCAACAACGACCCCCAAAACGCGATTGACTACCTGCAACAAAAACCGGCCCCGGTGGTGGTCTTGCAGGAGACCAGCGGGGAATGGCTGGCCGACGACGACACCCTCAAAAAAATTTATCCCTACCAGTTGCGCTACATGCAGGGAGCGCCCGCCGGGCTGGTGTTGCTGAGCAGTTACCCGATTGTAAATTATAACCAGTGGGATTCGCGAAAGTCGGAGTGGGACCCCAACGCGGTCCTCTGGGCCGAACTCGAACTGGCCCCCGGCAAGACCGTTATCGTGGCGACGGCCCATCCCAATAACCCCGATTTAGCCAGTTGTAAGTGGCCGTTCTGTTTCGAGCCGGGCGACCGCAACCAGCAAATTTCCAATATTTTCAGCCAGGTAGACCAGCTTATCGCCCAGAAAAAGCCGCTTATCCTGGCCGGGGATTTTAATACGACCCAGTGGGAACCGGCCTACAAACACCTGACCGCCAATTTACAGGATACCTATCTGAAAGCGGGGTTGGGCTGGGGCGCGACCTGGCGGCCTTTTGAACTGGTCAGTAAATTCCCGGTCCTGCGGATTGACTATATCCTGGCGACCCCGGACGTGGTCCCGCTCAAGGTGGACGTGGATTGCGCCAATCGCGGCAGCGACCACTGCGTCGTGACCGGGCAATACGGCATTGAGTAGACTACTCAATCCCGTATTCGAGCCACTTTTTCTCGACCAGCTTGCGGATTTCCTCCGGTCCGGCCACCGTCCTGTAACGGGACGGGTCGAGTTTTTCCAGGACCTCGCCCGGCAGCTTGCGGGTAGCGTCAATCCCCACTTTTGAACCAAAACTCCCGCTCAAATCGCCGCTTTCGAGCGGACCCCTGACCACCAGCAAGTCGCGTCCGGGGTCCACCACCGCCAGCACCTGGGAGAGCATAATCTCAGGCTGCCGGATGGGACAGTCGGCGTCCACCACCACAATATTCTTCAAGAATTTGAATTGAGGCTGGCCCCACAGGTTGTACATGACCCGCTGAGCCTGGCCGGGATAGCTCTTGTGAATCGCCACCAGAGCCAGGTTATAGATGGCGGCGGGGGCGGGCAGGCTCAAATCGGCTATTTCGGGGGCGGTCTCGCGCAGCAGAGGCAGGAGCAACCGTTCGGACCCTTTGACGAGCGTCCCGGCCTCGTTGGGTGGGGCGGTCACGACCGGGGTTATCACGAGCGGCTCTTTGCGCGAGGTGAGGGCGGTAGGGGTAAAGGGGTAAAAGGGCGGGGTGGGGGCGGAATAGCCGTTCCAGCCGCCCAGTTGGACCGCCAGGGGTTCGGGCCGGTTCTCGATAAACCCTTCTAAAACCAGTTCGGCGGTAGTCGGAATTTCGAGGTCGTTGGTCTTGCCGCGCACCAGTTCCAGGCGGCGGGAGGCCAGCGCCCCGGCCAGGATTAGCGGGTCGAGATTGGGCAGGAACGGGGCATTAACGGCGAAATGCAGGGCCGGGTCGCCGCCGATAACCAGCGAGACCTGGCGGCGTTCGCCCGGTTGAAGGGTGGGACCACCCAGGTAGAAACTCTCACCTTGCCGCAGGAGCGACCCGGCCCGCACCTCCTGGGGGCCATTGGGCTGGGGCCGGGTAAAGACCGGGTGCTGGCGCAAGGCCGGGCCGGTCTCGTCCGGGGAGACCGCCAGCAGGGGAAGTTGCGCCAGGAAAGCGGGGGTCGGGTCCACCTGCACGACCTCCTGGGCCGGGGCAGTGCGGACGGTCCGGGGAGCGTAGCGGGCGAAATGGGAAGTTTCGGCGAGACGGGCCAGCCGTTCGGCCAGGTCTTGCGGCCCGGCGGGGCGGAGCAGGTTTTGCATGGCCCCTTCGAGCTCGTCAAGCGAATTGAGGCCAAAACTCCAGGCCAGCCGTTGCGGCGTCCCCAGGAGATTAGTCACGACCGGCAGGCGCGACCCCGCCACATTCTCGAAAAGCAGGGCCGGACCACCCCCGGCGAGGCGGGCGGTCCGGGCGGTTATTTCCGCGATTTCGTACTGTGGTGAGACTTCAACGCGCACCCGGCGCAACTGGCCGCGTTTTTCCACGTAGGCCAGCAGGTCGCGCCAATCCTTAAAGCTATTTGCCATCGGCTACCCGCGCAAGAAAGTCTGGTACCAGCGCCCGCTGTCCTTGACAATCCGGCGCTGAGTCGGGTAGTCGACGTAGACGATGCCGAAACGCTTGCTATAGCCCTGGGCCCACTCGAAGTTGTCGAGGAAACTCCAGACGAAATAGCCCCGGATGGGCGCGCCTTCTTTCAAAGCTTTGAGAGCGGCCTCGAAATGCCCCTTGAGGTAGTTGGTGCGGTCGGGGTCATGGACTGCCGGTTGGCCCTGGCCCTCTTCGAGGCGGTCGGGGAAAGCCGCGCCGTTCTCGGTAATCAAGATTTTGGCCGGTTTGTAGTCGGTATTGACCATTTTCAAGAGGTTATAAAAACCTTCGGGCTCGACTTCCCAGTCCATCTCGGTGTATTGCGCCCCCTTGACCTTCCGGGTCTTATATTTCAGGGCTTGCTGGTCTTCCACGGCCAGGGCCAGGGTGCGGAAATAGTAGTTGATGCCGATGAAATCGAGCGGCGCGGCAATTTTTTCGAGGTCGCCGCCCTGGACCGGCAGATACTGGTCAATCAGGTTGCTGATAGCCGAGGGGTAACGCCCTTTGAAAAGCGGGTCCATAAAAATGCGGTTGTTGAAATTATCGACCATGACCGCCGCTTCGTAGGCTTGCTGGGAGTCGTCGCCCGGCTCGGCAAAGGTCGTACTGAGGGTGATACCGAACTCGGCGTCCTTGCGGCGGTTGTTGCTCCGCAGGACCGGCATCGCCAGCCCGTGGGCCAGCAGCAGGTGGTGGGTGGCCCGGATACCCGCCTGGAAACTGTGTTCACCGGGAGCGTGGCGGCCTTCCACGTGCCCCACGAAGGCCGAGACCGCCGGTTCATTGAGGGTTATCCAGCCCTTGACCCGGTCGCCCAGCCGCCGCGAAACCGCGTCGGCGTATTCTTCAAAAGCCTGGGGCGTAAAGCGTTCTTTCCAGCCGCCCTTGTCCTGCAACGCCTGGGGCAGGTCCCAGTGGTAGAGGGTCGCGTAGGGTTCGATGCCGTTAGCCAGAAGGGTATCGACCAGCCGTTCGTAGAAGTCGAGCCCCTTCGAGTTAACTTTGCCCCGGCCTTCCGGCAAAATGCGCGGCCAGGCTATCGAGAAGCGGTAGGAATTGAAACCGAGTTCACGCATCAGGGCTATGTCTTCTTTGTAGCGGTGGTAGTGGTCGTCGGCCACGTCGCCGGTATCGCCGTCGCGGGTCTTGCCGGGGGTATGCGAAAAGGTATCCCAGATGCTCAGGCCGCGCCCGTCCTCGTTAAAAGCGCCTTCAATCTGGTAGGAGGCGGTAGCGGTGCCCCAGGCAAAGTCGGCGGGGAAATCGCTCCGGGAGATAGGTTTGCGTTGTTCGTCCATCAAAAAAGCTCCTCTGTTTTACAACCCAATTTTTTTCTTTTTATATTTGGCCTTTCGCCTGACCGGGGGCTACCTGTCATTCTGACCGGACCTTTTGTCACACCCACCGGGCGCACAGTCGCAATCACACTGGTGTGTCGCATTGGCGGAATCTAGCCATAGGGTTCTCTGTGGGCCGGTCCGTTGGACCATGTTACGGTCGTTCGTGCTTAGAATCGTAGTTCCCTGGCAAATGTGAGCCTCAAAATTCTAAGTTACTGACCTGACGTTTCGCCAACGGCGCTGAGATGCCTCCACTTCGGTCGGAATGACAGGTGTTTGGCCTGACGTCTCGCCAACGGCGCTGCCCCAGGGAATCCTTCGGGCTAGATTCTTCGGCTGCGGCCTCAGAATGACAAGCAATTTAGCGAAAACCGCCTTCAAGTATAGCCCTGGAAGCTAAAAGAATAAGTTAACAAGCCTTAAAAATTGTTAAATTGCTAATTCTTCTGAAAGACCACCTCGCCACCGATGATGGTCAGGAGCGGCTCGAAATTGTCGCCATCACCAAAGACCGCGATGTCGGCGTCGAACCCGGTTTCCAGGCGGCCCTTGCGGTCGGCCAGGCCGAGCAGGCGGGCCGGGTTGAGGGTCGCCATGCTGACCGCTTCGTGCGGTGGGCAGCCCGTAAACTCGACCATGTTTTTGAGAGCGTCGTTCAGGGTCAGGATAGACCCGGCCAGGGTGTCGGAATCGGCCAGCCGGGCTGACTTTTCGTCCACGATAACGGCCTGTCCGGCCAGGTCGTACCGGCCCGGCGGCATGCCCAGCCCGGCCATGGCGTCGGTGACCAGGACCACCCGCTGCCAGCCCTTGAGCCGATAAATCAACCGGACAATGGCGGGGTGGAGGTGGATACCGTCCACAATCAGGTTGGCGGTAGTGTTGGGGTTATCGAGGACGGCCCCGACCAGCCCCGGTTTGCGGTGATGGAGGGGCGGCATGGCGTTAAAAAGGTGGGTCGCGCAAACGGCCCCGGCCTCGAAAGCGGCCTGGCCCTGCTCGTAGGTCGCGCCGCTATGCCCGGTCGCTACCAGCACCTTGTTCTCGGTGGCGGAGTGAATGAGTTCGAGGCTGCCCGGTTCTTCGGGGGCCAGGGTCAGGAATTTGAGCGTGCCGTACGCCAGGAGGTGATGCAGTTCGGGCAGCGACGGTTCGCGGATATACTGGGGGTCGTGCGCGCCCCGGTAAGCCTCGTTGAGATAGGGGCCTTCCACGTGCGCCCCCAGGACCAGCGCCCCCGGTTGGCCCGGTTGGCGGTCGCGCAGGAAGCCGAGCGCGTGGTGATAGGTCTCGATAGGGGCGGTGATAAAGGTGGGCAGGAAGGCGGTCACGCCCCAGCGCGGCAGGGCGGCGGCCACGGTATCGACGGTTTCGGGCTGGACGGTGAAATCGAGGCCGAACCCGCCGTTGAGCTGCATGTCAATCAGGCCGGGCGTGATGTAGGCCGCGCCGAAGTCGAAATCGACCGGACCCGCCGAGTCGCCATAAGATACCCCGCTAATCCGGCCCTCCCGGACCGTCACCCGGCCCGGCCTGAACCCGTCCTCGTGCCAGATATTACCGCTTAAAACCAGTTCCGGTGCAGACATGTTAATTTCACTTTCTAGTAGTCAGAGGGCAGTATTTAGTAGTCAGAAGGCAGGTGCCCGGCACTTTCGACCGTGCTATGGTCCAACGGAAACCCTACGGGCTAGATTCCTCGCTGCGCTCGGAATGACAAGTGTTTGGCCTGACGTTACGCCATCGGCGCTGAGATGCCCCCTGAATGTGCCAAAACTTCTGCCCTCTGCCCTCTGACTTCTGACTACTCTTAAGACAGAGCAGGTTTACTGGCGCGCTGGTAGGTCAGCGAGGGTTTGAACCCGGCCTTGCCATAGAAATCTACCAGGGTAGTCCAGTCAATCCGGGCAAACTTGAGGCCGTGTTCGTGCAGGTGGCGCATCCCGGCTCCGACCACGCCCAGCCCGGCCCCCAGGCCGCGCATTTCCGGGCTAAGACCGAGCGGCCCGATACCACCCCACTCCCGGTTCCCGGTCAGCCAGAAGCGGCCCGGCCCGATTATTTTACCACCGGGGCGGTAACTTACAAGGAAACCCTGCACAATCCCGGCGTGGTCGAACACCAGCGAGATGTCTTCCAGCAGCCCGCCCTGTTCGAGATAAAGGCGGGTGTCATAGAACCAGCGACCGGGGAAAGACCGCTTGAGGAATTCATAAAGAGCCGTTTCGTCGCCCGGTTGGCCCTGGCGGAAAGTGACCTGCCGGGCGCTGTCAATAATCGGTTCGTAGACCTCCGGGTCGAGCGGGCCATCCAGGTCCACCTCGACCACGCCCAGGCTGTAGCCGTTGGCCTGGAAAAAGGCGAGGGCCTCGGCGCTGTGCTTCGGGACGCCCGGAAAGTAATGCCGGAAATTCTCCCCGGCGTAAAAATAGTTCGCGCCGTTCTCGACCAGGTAGGCTTCGGTCTCGGTAAGCAGGGTCTGACCGAGACCCTGGCGGCGGTATTCGGGCAGGACCGCGATAGCCGCGATATGACCGCGCCGGACGATTTTGGGCAAGTCGTCGCCGGAATAGCTGGCGGTATCCCGGAAGACCTTGGCCTGGGCGAACCCGGCCAGTTTCCCCGTTTCGTCACGGGCCAGGATAATATCCGCCGGGTTGAAACTGGGGTCGAGAGTGGTATTTTGCAGCCAGAGAGCCTCGCTCAGTTGAAATTCGGGACCAAACGAAGCGTTCCAGAGTTCGAGAATTTCCAGGTCGGGCAGAGGCGCGCCCGGCGCGGCATGGTCAATTTCAAAATCCATAAACTTACTCCTGACTTAATTCACTTTTACCGGCAACTGGCCGGTGATAGTAATCTCACCAAAGAGGGCCTTCACCAGGGCCCGGACGCTGACCGGAGGGTCGCCGTAGAGGGCTAACCGGACCGGGGCCGCCGGGGCCAGGCTCAAATCGTAGGGGTCGCGGGCGGCAACGACCACCGCGCGAGGTTGGACGGCCAGCAGCTTTTCCAAAAGAGCCGCCTGGGCCGGGACGCGCTGGGCGTTGCGCACCACCACTACCAGCACGCTCGCCTCGCGGGCCGCCGCTACAAGTTCGGCCTCGTTTTCGGGGACGAGGGCCGAGGTCGTCAGAAATTGAAGGTTGGGCCAGCGTTCGCCCAGCAGTTGGGCCAGGAGCGGCCCGGCCCGGCGGCCTTCTTCGACAAACGAAGCGACCGGCAGTTCGAAATCAACCACGACCGGACGGGCTTCCGCACCCGAAAGGGGCAGGAGCGAATTTTTCCCCACCAGCGTCACGCTCCGGCAGGCGACCTCGGCGGCTAACCGGGCGTCCGCCCTCTCGCGGTCGGGGTCGGCGGGCAGGGGCGGCAGGGCGAATTTTTCCTTGACGGCCAGGATTCGGGCCAGGGAAGTATCGAGGTCGAGTTCGTCCGCCCGCTCGACAATGCGCTCTAAACAGGCTTGCTGGGTCGCCATATCGCCAAGCGGCAGGGCAATATCGGCCCCGGCCTTGAGAGTCATCACGGTGGCATCGGGCCGGGGATAGTACTGCGCGATGGCATCCATGTTCAGGGCGTCGCTAAAGACAATCCCGGTATAGCCGAGTTCCTCGCGCAAGAGCCGGGTCAGGAACAGGGGGCTGAGTGTCGCCGGGAGGTTGGACGGTTCGAGTTGCGGGTAGAGAATGTGGGCGCTCATCAGGGCCGGGACCCCGGCGGCGAAAGCGGCCCGGAAGGGGGCGAGCTCGAACCGGTCGAGGTGGGCGCGGTTGTGGTAGACCACCGGCAGACCGAGATGGCTGTCTACCGCCGTATCGCCGTGACCGGGAAAATGCTTGACACAGGGCGCGATATTTTCGGCCAGGTAGGCCCGGACAGCGATTGCGACCCGCCGGGCGACCGTTTCAGGGTCGGTGCCAAAGGAGCGGGTGCCAATAGCCGGGTTGGCCGGGTTGTTGTTGAGGTCGGCCACCGGGGTAAAGTCCATGTTGATGCCGAGTTTGCGCAAGCGCCGGGCGACTATCCCCGCCGCCACACCGATAGCGTCGTCTCCGGCGGCGGCCTGGGCCATCTGGCTGGGGGTAATCCAGTCCTGGCCGTCGGCGGGCATGCGGCTGACCCGCCCGCCTTCCTCGTCAATGCTGATGAGCAGGGGCGGCAGGCCGTGCCGGGCGGCTAAATCCTGCAAGTCGCGGGTCAGTTGGGTGACCTGTTCCGCCGAGGTGATGTTGCGTCCGAACAGGCAAATCCCACCCACCCGCATTTCGACCAGGAAACGGGCGGTCGCGTCGTCCAGTTCCGGACCGTCAAGGGCCAGCATCAGGCGCTGTCCGGCTTTATCCTTTTGGTTCAAAGTGAGTTCCTTTCAAGTAGTCAGAGGGCAGAGGGCAGTAGTCAGAATTCAGGACCCAAGGGGCAAAGGACAGTAGTCAGTTGCCCGCAATTACTGCTCTCTACCTTCCACCTACCAACACCTGCTTTCCAATTACTAACTTCTGCCCTCTGCCTACTGGCTTCTGCCCTCTACCTACTGCCCCGCTAATTTTTTCTTTTGAGAAGAAATCAGGCCGTTTAACATACGGCCAATTTCGGCAGCATTTTCGAGCAATTGATCAGTTTCCAACAACCCCAGATAACCTAACCGCTGTGCAATATAAATATGTGTTTCCAATTCAGCCAGAGAGCCAGAAGCTATATACAGAAACCTTACAAACTCCGCTTCATAATGACGACCCTGGCCTTCTGCTATATTAGCCGGAATTGAGACTGCCGCCCGCCTGAGTTGATCGGTCAAGCCATATCTTTCGGTAGCAGGGAAATTCATGGTTAGTTTGTAACAAGCTTCCACTAAATCCATGCTTTTTTGCCAGGCCAATAAGTCCTTATAGTTCCGTGCGCCCATCATATTCCTTTTTAGTAGGAAGTAGACAGAGGTCAGTAGTCGGTAGGCAGTAATCAGGTTTTACATTCTCTGCCCTCTGGCTTCTACCCTTTGTCTACTGTCTTTTGCCCTCTACCCTCTGACTACTGTCTTCTGCCCTCTGCCCTCTGCCTTCTGACCTCTGCCCTCTGCCTTCTGCCTACCTCCCCGCTATCGCCTGGGCCCCGGTCAGGGCCGGGTCTTCCACCCTTACCACCTCACCGACACTCATCATGCCGCGCAGCCGTTTTATCAGGCCGTCCAGGAAGCCGGGCGAGTGCAAAATCAGGCCGCCGGTGATGGCGAGGCCGGGCGGTCTATCGAAAAAGAGGTTTTTGTCACAGGCTTTTATCGCCAGGGCCAGTTCGTTGATAGCGTTGCGAATCAGGAGCCGGGCCACATCGTCGCCACTTTCCGCCGCCTGGAAGACCAGCCGGGAGAGCCGGGCGATTTTGGTATTGTCGATGCCGTGGTCGCCGCTGCCGTAGACCTCGCCGATAAAATTGGCCGGGGTGGTCAGGTTCCACTCTTTCATGATTAAATCGAGCAGGAGGGTGCGAGGTCCACGCCCGTCCGACGCCTTGACCGAGGCCATCAAGGCTTCCCGGCCAAACCAGACGCCGCTTCCCTCGTCGCCAAAGAAATGGCCCCAGCCGCCGGAGCGGGTCTTTTTGCCGCGCCCGTCCCGCCCGAAGGCGATAGAGCCGGTGCCGCAGATGAGGCCCAGGCCGGTATGGTCGGGCAGACCGTAGAGAATTAGCTCGAAGTCGCCGACCACCTCGACATTGTGGGCGAGTTGAGGCCCCTGGGCTAACGCCTGCTGCCAGGAGACCTGGTCCTGGGGCCGGTCCACCCCGGCCACCCCGATTAGAATATGGTCGGGCAGGTCGTAATAGTTGGCGGAAGTCAGGGCCGATTGGATGGCGAACCGGACGTGGTTTACCGCCAGTTCCAGGCCAATGCCCTGGTAATTGGAGGCCCCGGCCACCCCCCGGCCTATCTCCCGGCCCTGCTCGTCCACCACCACGGCGCTGGTCTTGCTGCCGCCCCCGTCAACTCCTACAAAAATCTGTGCCATTCCCTGCTGCTTCCCTTTTTACTTTATAAAAATATCGAAATGCCTCGACGCTTCTTCACCTGTTCTTTTCAGACGGACCAAATAACCTGAGCGTTTATAATAATCCCTGATTACTAAAAACTTCTTTCTGCCCTCTGTCTACTGGCTTCTGCCTTCTGCCCTCTGCCTACTGGCTTCTGCCTTCTGCCCTCTGCCCTCTACTTACGCAACAAAAAGACCGCCCAGAAGATGAACGCGCCGCCGACGAGTTTGACCGGGCTGGCCGCTTCCCCCAGGATGATAATGCCTAAAAAGACCGCCGTGGCCGGTTCGGACGTGACCAGGATAGAGGCCCGGCTCGGACCGACCCTGGGCAGACCAATCAGGTAGAAGGTCCAGGCCAGGCTGGTCAAAAGGCCGATTATGACGCAGCACAGCCAGCCGACCCAGTCCATGCCAAAGGCGAACCCGCCGCCGACCACGCTCATATCGAGCCCGACCTGACCCAGCGCGCACCAGATTACATAAAAAGAGGCCATGGCGGGCAGACTGTAGGCGGAGGCGACTACCCCCGGCACCCCTTTGCCGAGCCGGGCGCTCAATAGGATGTAACCCGACGTGACAAAGGCCGAGATAAAAGCCATCAACACGCCGAACATGTTCAAATCGACCCCGCCGGAGAGGGTCTTGACCGGGTCGACCGTCAGGATACAGCCGCCAATCGCCAGCAACAGGGCGATAGCCTTGCGCCCGGTAAATTTCTCTTTGTAGAAGATGACTGCGCCCACGACCACCAGCGCCGGGAAGATATAGGCAATCAGGATGGCCGTCCCGACCTGGATGTACATCAGGGAGACGTAATAGGTCACCGAGCTTGAAACAAATATCACCCCCAGGAAGCTCAGCTCGACCACCTTGCGGACGGGCAGGCGCAGCGAGGGACGGAGAAAGGCGATTATCAGCCAGACCACTATCATGGCGATAACCGAGCGAATGGTGAGCAGCGTGATGGCGTTGCCACCGTTGGCATAGACCCATTTGCCGAAGATAGCCTGGGAGCCGTAGCTAACGCCGGTCAAGACCACCAGGATGACCGCCCAAAAATCGGTCAGACGCGGTTTTTCTTTGGGAGCAGGTGCGGCCAGGTCCACGGCCTCAATCTCAGGAGTCATTTATATCCTTAATTTTTATGTGTTGCCAGGGTTAAATCAGCGCAGAGGCTGATTGGTTTTTATTGTCAAAGAGCCTTATTTTACCCGATTCATAACAGGTCTGTTTAGCGGTTTCCTTAGAGTTATCCCGGTTACTGCCCTGGTAGCAATCCTACTAATTCGAGAAAACCTTGCTTCTTGTCATTCCGTAAGCCGCTTTATAAAAGAGGGCTTTCCTATGCCGAGCGGCGGCTTACAAACCGGAGTTGGTACCTACAGGCGCAAGCCCACTGTCGGAACATTGGGCACCTCTTTAAGGGTACCGTTGGCGTTTAGCACAGCCCGCAAACCTGTCATTCCGTAAGCCGCTGTTGAAAGACCATTTGCTCTAGTTGTGGGGCGGCTTACGGAATCTAGCGCGTTGCGTACCGTACAGACCCCAACCATCCCGTATCCCCGGCAGAATCAGGCTTCGACCTGACAACCTCAGGTTGCGACCTTCGGCTCGTTGGACCTGGGACGGTCTTTGACCTTACGTTTCGCCAACGGCGCGAGACGCCCTTTAGGGTGCGTAACCCGTCGTTCGTTTTTGGCAGGTCACCTTTCTAAAAGCGGGTTACGGAATGACATTACTTCTGTTAGTGCCCTACGCCAAAGGCGCTGGAATTATTTAAAAAACCGCGCTACCCTGTGCGCCAGTAACTCCCCGGCCCGGTGGACCGCCTTATTCCGGCTTAAAAGGTTATACACGCGGTCGGCCAGTTGGTAGCGGAGGGCGGTCTGGTAGACGGCCAGTTCCCGGCGCAAATCGTCCGCCTGGTAATGCAGGGCGGCTATCCGGGATTCGATGCCCAGCAGGTTCAAGGTCGGTAAAGGCTCCTGGTTTGCCAGGGCCGCTGCCAGGGCGTTTGCCAGGGCCGGGTCGTCGCCCCGTTTTTCCAGGATGGTCAGGAGTTCGAGCAGGTTGGTACGGTTGTAAAAAGAGTCGAACTGGTGCCGGGCCAGGGCGTCCAGGTCGAGCGGTTTGGCAAAGACCGGGCATTGGTCCAGTTTGCCCAGCACCCGGAGAGCGGCCTGGGTCATGAGGCATTTATAACATTCGCCGCAGTTGACCTTTTCGGTATCGGGCAAGTCCCAGACGCACACCTGCAAATGCCGGAGCGCTACCTCGAATTGCGAGATATATTCCAGCTTCTGGATGCGGGTCGCCTCGCTCCCATCGGTAGCAAATTCAATTGTTTCGGTACTCCATAGCCGGTCCAGCAGGGGATGGGTGCCGTTGGGGGCCATGCCCCGGTAGGAATGGGTGCTGGCAAAGTAGACTTTGGCAAGCTGCGGCTCCAGCATGAGCGCGCAACTCGCCATCACCGCCCCGTGCGCGTAATACCAGATAAGATGCGGCTCGGTGTACTCGCGGACCAGGGGCAAGACCTCGATTACATTTTTGTCCACCAGCCGGGCGATTTTCCGTATCCGCCCGGACACAATGCTTTCGTCCGCTTCGCTTATGAAGGGGTTCTTCATATAGACGAGGGTGTCGATTTCGGCGTAATGCCTGAACAACGTATAGAAAGAATCGACCCCACCCGAAAAGAACCCGGCGGTCGCCCGCCCCGCGGTGGGCCGGGCCGGTGGGAGGCAGGTCGCGCCCTCGATATTGACCCGGTGGTACTTGTCGGGGTCCCAACTACAAAAAACGTCCTGCACTTTTTCGATACCGGCCATAAACCGGGCCGAGACGGGCTCTTCCAGGCGAATATCCATCCGGGCCACCATCGCCGGGAGCAGCGCCAGCGCCAGCCAGGGTTCGAGGCCGGTCGCGATTTCTCCCTGGCTGAAGCGGTATTCGTGCCGGAAGGTTTTATCCGGCCACTGAAAGGTGTTGGTCAGGCTGAGGTTATCTCCCGGCTGAAAAGCGGGGTTTGAGATAGAGAATGAGCTCATTTTCCGGTTTACTTAAAGATACGCGCCATCCCGTGCGCCAGGATTTCCCCGGCCCGGTGGACCGCTTTGTTCCGGCCCAGGTAGTTATTCACGCGGTCGGCCAGTTGGTAGCGGAGGGCGGTCCGGTAGACGTTCAGTTCCTGGCGCAAACCGGCCATTTGATGGCGCAGACCCGCCACTTCGGGGTCGACCCCCAGGAAGGTTTGAAAATGGGCCAGGGGACGCTGGTTAGCCAGGGCCGCCGCCAGGGCGTTTGCCAGGGCCGGGTCGCTGCCCCGTTCTTCGAGCACTTCCAGCATTTCCAGCAAATTGGTCCGGTGGTAATAGGTATCGTAATCGCCCTGGGCCAACTTCTCAAGGTCAAGCGGCTCGGCAAAGACCGGGCATTGGTCCAACTTCCCGGCTATCCGCAACGCCGCCTGGGTAATCAGGCATTTATGGCACTTGCCGCAGTTAAACTTTTCGGTATCGGGCAGGTCCCAGACGCAGACCTGCATATTCTGGAGCGCCACATCAAACTGCGAGACATACTCAATCTTCTGGAAGCGGGTCGCCTCGGCCCCATCATTGACGATTTCGACTTCCTCGGTGCTCCACAACCCATCCAGGATGGGGTGCGAACCTGCCGGGGCCATGCCGGAATAGGAATGGGTGCTGGCGAAATAGGCTTTGGAAAGCTGCGGGGCCAGCAGCAGGGCGCAACTTGCCATCGCCGCCCCGTGCATGTAATACCAGGTCACGTAGGGCTCGGTATAGGCTCGCACCAGCGGCAGCACTTCGAGGACAGGCTTCTCGACAAGATGGGCCACTTTGCGGATACGCCCGGTCACAATCGCGTCGTCGGTCACGCTTATGAAGGGGTTCTTCATGTAAACGAGGCTGTCGATTTCGGCGTAATGCCTGAACAGGGTATAGAAAGAGTCTACCCCGCTCGAAAAGAAAGTGGCAACCGCCCGCCCGTCCGCCGGGATTACAGGCTGGCTGTAGGGCGCGGCCTCGATACCGACCCGGTGAAAGGTCTTGTTCTCCCAGGAATAGAAAATATCCTGGATTTTGCCCAGGTTTTCGAGCAGACGCGGCGAAACGGGCTGTTCGAGCTTTATATCCATCCCGGCAACCATGGCCGGGAGCAGGGCCAACGCCAACCAGGGTTCGAGCCCGGTGGCGATTGGCCCCTGGCTGACCCGGTATTCGTTGCGAAAAGTTTTATCCGGCCAACGGAAAGTGTTGACCAGGCTGAGATTATCTCCCGGCTGAAACGCAGGTTTTGAAATAGAGAAAGAACTCATTTTCCGATATAGAATTTAGCAGCAAATACTCTTTAAACTAAGAAGAGCCATACTTTTGTCATTCTGTAAGCCGCTTTAAGAGAGATGATTTGCCATTAAACATCCTGCGGTTTACAGAATCTCGCGCCGTTGGCGTTGCGTACAGTCGAAAATTGGCCTTTATCTAAGGCAGACTCAGGTTACGACATAACGCACTTCAGACCTGGCAAAGCCTTTGTTTTTGCGTTTCGCCAACGGCGCGAGACGCCCTACGGGTGTGTAGAAGGACCTTCGTCCTACCAGGTGTCTGTTTGTACAGCCTTCTACACACCCGTAGGGCGTGACAAGGTGTGCGACTTTACCCGTTATTGAAATGCAATACCCTACCAGGACTTTCCTAACAGACTATTAACCTTCGAGAGCTTTGCGGACAAAACCGTTGGCCTGGCGCAGGCGTTCCCTGGCGGCTTCGGGCGTAACCCCGGCCAGGAGCGCCACGATAGCGGTGCGCGTCTCGCCGCCACTGGCTTCAAGGGCTTCCATAGCCGCCATCTCGTCCTGCCCGGTGGCCTCGGCCACAATCCGGGCGGCGCGGCGGCGCAATTTGGCATTGGTAGGCCGCATATCGACCATCAGGTTGCCGTAAGTCTTGCCAAGCCGGACCATTGTAGCAGTACTGAGCATATTTAGCACCATTTTCTGGGCGGTCCCGGCCTTGAGGCGGGTCGAGCCGGCCAGCACTTCCGGCCCGGTTACGGGGGCGATGGTGATTTCGGCCACTTCTTCCAGGGCCGAAGGGCTGTTACAGGTCACGGCGATAGCGGCGGCCCCGACCTCGCGGGCATATTGCAGGGCCCCGATAACATAAGGGGTCCGGCCACTGGCGGCAAGCCCCACCACGATGTCGTTCTCGGTCAGGCCGATGGCGGCGGCGTCCTGGCGTCCCAGGGCCGGGTCATCCTCGGCGGCTTCGGCGGCGTTGACCATCGCGTTCGGTCCCCCGGCAATCAGACCCAGCACCTGGTCGGGCGAGGTGTTAAAGGTGGGCGGGCACTCGGCGGCGTCAAGCACGCCCAGGCGACCGCTCGTCCCCGCGCCCATGTAAACCAGGCGGCCTCCCTTTTGCATCCGGGCTGTAATGACCTCTACGGCCTGGGCTATCCGGGGCAAGGTTTTGCGGACGGCCCCGGCGACTTTGCCGTCTTCGTCATTCATAAGCTCGACAATCTGGGAAGCGGACAACTGGTCCAGGTTACGGCTGGCCGGGTTGGAAGCTTCGGTGGCGAGACTGACGGTATCAACCGCTTCTAGCTGGGGTTGGTTGGCCGCAGCTTCAAGCGAGGCATCTTCTGCCATGAGGTATTCTCCTTGGTGTTGGTATCGGTGGATGAAGGCCCGGTCGCCGGGGAAAAGTTTTCCATTACCGGGCCGAATTTTTGGAGCAAGGGGGCAAAGTTCAGGCCGGGCGCGAGTTTACCCAGCAGACTCTGGCGGGAGGCCCCGGTGCTGCCCGGCAGGTTGGCCGGGCGATTGCGTAAAAGTTCGTAGCCGAGCAGGGCGAAACAGACCGCCTCTTTGGCCGAGGCGGGCACGCCGAACTGGTCGTGATGCCGCACCTCGACGCCGGGCAGCCATTCGCCCAGCATCTCCATCAGCACCCGGTTATGAGCCCCGCCCCCGCTGACGATTAACTCATCCAGGCGGGCAACCGGGCTAAACCTTTTTATCGAGGTGGCGATACTCTTGGCGGTGAAGGCGGTCAGGGTCGCCATGGTATCTTCCGGCGAAAGGCCCTTGCCCCTGGCCTGCTCGACCAGGCGGCGGGCGTAGGCGTCGCCAAAGACCTCGCGCCCGGTGCTTTTGGGCAGTTCGGCCCGGATGTAAGGGTGGGCCATCAGTTCGGCCAGCCAGGCGGGGTCAATCGTGCCCTGGCCCGCCATCGCGCCGTTGTCGTCAAACTGGCGTTGCCCTTCGCTAAAAATCCGGGCGGCGGCGTCAATCAGGGCGTTGCCCGGCCCGGTATCGAGGGCGAGAGGAGCCTTGTTAACCCCGTTCGTATCCGTTGCGGGCAAAAAGGTGACGTTGCCGATACCGCCGATATTCTGCAAGGCCCGGTTGCGGGTCGGATGCGAAAAGAACAGGACATCGAAATAAGGGGCGAGGGGCGCGCCCTGCCCGCCGAGCGCCACGTCGCCCGTCCGAAAGTCGTAGGCGGTGGTGACGCCGGTCCGGGCCGCGATAACCGCGCCCTCGGCCATCTGCAAGGTCGAAAGGCGGTGCCCGGCGGCGACCTGGTGGTAAATGGTCTGGCCGTGCGAGGAGACGAGGTCGACCTGGGCCGGGTCGAGGCCGGAGGCGGCTAACCCCCGCAGGGCCGAGGCCGCGAAGACCTCGCCCAGGGCGAAATTTAACTCGCAAAGCTCCGCCGGGCCGCTTTTTTCCTGGAAAGCTTCAAAGACCTGGGCCCGGATTTCCTGGGGGAAAGGCTGTTCGCTGTAGTCGAGCACTTCCAGGAAGATTTCGCCCGGTTGGGTCAGGTCTTCCTCGAACCGGCACAGGGCCACGTCGACCCCATCAACCGAGGTGCCGCTCATCAGGCCGACTACCGTGGCGCTCAACCGGGAAGAATGAGAATTTTGTGCCATAAATTCGATTCTTATATTTAGGACTTTGTAAATAAAGTCTTTCTGGCTATGCCATATCCTGACAATGAGAGAAAGCTTCTACCTTGTCACGCCTTGCGGGTGCGCATACCACAATGCGTAGTCGCAATCACACTGGTGTGTCGCATTGACGGAAGCTAGCCCATAGGGGGGGTTCCCTGTGGGCAGCGCTCACACCTATAGGTCGCACCTGCGGCTGCGATCCAAACTGGCTACTGCCCTCTGACTTCTGACTACTAAAAACTAAACACTTTTCACGAGCCTTTATCCCTTAACTGCCCCGGCCCGGACCCCCTCTAGAAAATATTTCTGGAAAGCCAGGAAGAAGGCAATCATCGGCAGCGCCGCCACCGCCGACCCGGCAAAAATGAGGCCGTAATCGGTCGAGAACTCCGTCTGCAAACTGGCGACCCCAACCGGCAGGGTGTAAGACGGGCTCTTGATGAGGACCATGCTCGGCCACAAAAAGTCGTTCCAGAAGCGCACGAAAGTGAATATCGCCAGCGCCGCCAGGGCCGGGCGCGATAGCGGCAGGATAATTCGCCAGAAGATGCCAAGCTCGCTGCACCCGTCTATGCGCCCCGCTTCTTCCAGTTCCGTCGGCAGAGTCTGGATATACTGCCGCATCAGGAAGATACCGAAAACGTTGGCCCACCCCGGCAAGATGACCGCCCAGAGGCTATCGCGCAGGTTGAAGTTCTGCACCACGATATAGAGCGGGACCAGCGTCACCTGGGGCGGAATCATCAGGGTGCTGATAATTATCCAGAACAGGATATTGCGGCCCGGGAATTTCTTCTTGGCAAAGGCGTAGCCGGAAAGAGTATCGAAAATGAGGTGGAAAAAAGTAATGCCGAGCGTGATAATCACGCTATTGGCAAACCAGCTCCAGTAATCCCTGGCCGAACTGAACAACCGCTCGAAGTTCGAGAGGTCGGCGTGCGGAAAGAGGTCGGGCGGCGTCTTGATAGTATCCTGGGTCGGGGTAAAGGCCGTCACGAACATCCAGTACATCGGGAATAACGAAATAAGGGTGGTCAGAATGAGGGCGGTCCACATCAAAATCCGGGGCACGGTTATTTTGGAGGGTGCTTGCCGCCCCGCGTTACGCGCTACGCTCAAAGCCATTATTTAATACTCCACATCCGTCCGGAAGAACCGGAACTGAATAACCGCGAATGTAACCACAATTACGAACAACACCATGGCCTGGGCGGAAGCCACGCCGTAGCGGAACTGGGAAAAGACCGTCTGGTAAATTTGGGTCACAATGGTCTGGGTGCTGTTGCCGACCCCGCTCGG
This sequence comes from Chloroflexi bacterium 54-19, assembly GCA_001898225.1. Classification (GTDB taxonomy): domain Bacteria; phylum Chloroflexota; class Chloroflexia; order Chloroheliales; family Chloroheliaceae; genus 54-19. The sequence continues at coordinate 11,444 of MKTJ01000044.1, read as the reverse complement.
CACCATAATGTAAACTTTCTCGAAAACCTCGAAACTGGCAATCGTGTAGAGGACGACCACGTAAAGGGTGGTCGACTTTATCAGGGGGAGGGTGATGCTCCACCATTTACGCAGTGGTCCCGCCCCTTCCAGGTCGGCGGCCTCGTAGAAATCCTTGGGGATACTGTTCATGGCCGCGTTAAAAAGGACCACCCCTGCCGCCGGTATCGTGAAGACCGTCGAAAGGATGATACTTTGCAGGGCTATATCCGGGTCGGAGAGCCAGCGAACCGGCTCGGCTCCGACCAGGCCCAACAAGAAGTTGAGAAAGCCCCACTGGGTGTTGAATAACCAGCGCCATGTCACCGCGATGATGACGGCGCTGGTTACGGCTGGCAGATAATAAGCCGCCCGGAAGAAAGTCTGGAACTTATTGGAGAGCGGTTGCAACAGGCTGGCTAGGAACAGCCCGATGAAGATGTTGGCCGTCACGGTGACCACGGCATAGATTACCGTGTTCTGTAACGCTTCGACAAACACCCCGTTTTGGGTAGTAAACGCGTCAATATAGTTCTGCAACCCGACCCAACTGCCCCCGCCGCGTGGCCGGAAATCCTGGAAACTTATTATGAAAGCCCAGATTACCGGGAAGAAGGTGAAAACAGCGAAAGCCAGGAAGCTTGGGAAGACAAAGGCGTACCCCCAACCGTACCTTCGAAAAAAGAGCACGAAGGGATTGGTTGACTGGACCGCCGGACTATTTACCTGGGTGATATTAGTATCTGCCATCAAATTGCCTCTAACTCTGGGACAACAGCTTGTTAATCTCGTCCGCCGGCTGGGAAAGAGCCTGTTCGGGGGTCATCTTACCAAAGACGGCGTTCTGGATATTCGGGTGAATAAGGGTCCGAATCTGGGTCCACTGCGGAATACTCGGCGTAATCCAGGCATTGGGCGCAATATCCGCGAACTTGTTGTAAGGAGCCTTTACCGTGACCGACTTGCGGGCGCCGGGGGCCAGGTAGTAACCGGGCACGTCCTGCTCCACCTGGGGGCTGGTCAGGTAGCGGGCCAGGTCCATGGCGGCTTTCTGCTTGGCGGTATCCTTGTTCGGGGTAACGGCAATCAGGCCCACGCCACCGGCAGAAATCGGCTTGCCACTCTTGCCGAGCGGAATCGGCCAGATGTCGATGTTCAGACCGGCCTGGGTCAGCGTCCCGGCGTCACCGCTGGGGCGGGTCCACATGGCCTGCAACTTGTTCTTCATGGCGGTCAGGAGGTCGTCCTGTTTCTGGGTACCGAAGTCCGGCGGGGTAACCTTGTGGACCAGGGCCAGGTCGGTGACCTTCTTGAGGCCGCTATAAGCGTCGGCGGTGTTCCAGGTATACTTCTTGTTGTCGCTGCTGAGCGGGAGCGCGCCATCCGACAGGATGAACGGCCAGCTATCCACCCCACCCGGATCGAACAGGGCGCTAAAGCCGTAAACCTTGTCGCTGCCCCGGGTAAAGGTCAGCTTCTTGGCGATTGCCACGAAATCATCGTAGGTCCAGGTCTTGGGCGGCAAATCGACCCCTTTTTCCTTGAAAATATCGAGGTTCATGTACATACCGACCGGGGGCACCCACAACGGCCAGGCGTAAAGCTTGCCGTTTACCTTCACCAGGTCGAACAGGTTCGGCAGGATGTCGTTCTTGTCGTCGGCGGTCAGGTAATCGTCAATCGGGGCAATTGCGCCCTGCTGAATGAGGGTCGGCAGGCTGTCGTTCGGGATACGGAAGGCGTCCACACCGCTGCCCGACTGGACCGCGTTGACGACCTTGGCGAACCCGGCATTATCGGGGGTGTAACCGGTAATGGTGACTTTGATGTCGGGGTTGGCTTTCATGAAGGCCGCGACCGCCGAGTCGGAAGACTTGCTAAAGGCGTTCCCACCACCGGCGGCGTAACCGAGGGCCCAGTAGTCGAGGTTGCCTTTGTAACCGCTCTTGGAAGTGATGAAATCGCCCGTGCTGGCCGCCGAAGTGGTCACAGCCGCGGTGGTTGCCGCCGAAGTAGTTGCAGCGGCAGTGGTGCCAGCCGCAGTCGTAGCCGCCGCCGAAGTGGCAGCCGCGGTGGTGCTGGTAGCGGCGGTGGTAGCGGCAGCGGTAGTGCTGGCCGCCGTGGTCGCCGCCGGGGCCGTCGTAGCGGGAGCGGTGGTCGCGGTGTTATCGCCGCAGGCCGCCAGGATACCGCTCGCCACAAGCGCGCCACCGGTCAGGGCAACGAATTTGCGGCGGCTGAGTCTCTTTCTAGTTTCTTCGGACATCTTCTCCTCCTTAGAGTAAGTTAGTAAAATAAAACACGCTGGCGGCTTTCCCGGAACCTGGTTTCTTGCAAAAACCAGGTCTGAAAAAGGTCTGCCACGGAGTTAATCGGATTGTTCTCTCCGGCAATTATCCGCCGAGGCACGTCGCTACCGATAAGCCGGTCGAAGTGCGCAGGGAGCCAATGGAAATGTTCGGGGTAGAGCCGGGCAATTGTCGCCACAAGAAGCAAACCACTTCTGACAATATAGTCCGGCCCGTTGGGGTTATCCTCGTAGGCGGGCGCGACATGGACCTGCACCCCGCCGCAGACTTCCCCGGCAAACGGTTCGTAGATTGGTTTAAAAAAGGTATCCCGGAAGTAAAGACCGGGACAGCCCAGCCGGTTGAGTTCCGCCGCCAGTCTTTCCGGCTGCTCTATCCAGGGCGCGCCGACCAGTTCGAACGGCTGGGTGGTGCCGCGCCCGACCGACAGGTTGGTCCCCTCAATCAGACAGGTGCCGGGATAGAGCCGGGCGGTGGTGATGGTCGGCAGGTTGGGCGAGGTCGCCAGCCAGGGCAAGCCGGTTTCCTCCCATGTCATGCCGCGCCGCCAGCCTTCCATCTTCAACACTTCGAGTTTCGCCTTCCCATCCAGGAGGTAGCGGTTGATAAACTCGGCCAGTTCGCCCTGGGTCAGGCCGTGCCGGACCGGGATTTGAGGGTAGCGCCCGACAAACGAACTGTACCCCGGCTCGACATACGGCCCCTCGACCAGTTCCCCGCCAATCGGGTTGGGCCGGTCCACCACGTAAATGGGGAGTTCGACCTGCTCCATCAGGATGCCGAGGGTGGTCGGGTAGGTGTAAAAACGGCAACCCACGTCCTGGATGTCGAAGACCAGGGCGTCCAGGCCGTCGAGACTGCCGGGCGGCGGCCCGAAAGAGTCGGCGGCAGGGTTAGCGAGGTCAACCGAGCGGTACAGGCTGTAGACCGGGACACCGCTCCAGCTATCTTTGGTCACTTCTGTAACCGGGATAGCGTCCTGCTCGACGCCGTAGTAGCCGTGTTCCGGGCCAAAGAGGGCGGCGAGATGCGCCCCTTTTTCGGCCAGGACGGTGGCGGTCCGTTTGAACTGCCGGTTCAGGCCGGTCTGGTTGGTCACCAGGCCTACGCGCTGCCCGGAAAGTTGTTTATCTAAAGTATCGAGTCCACTTTTAACCATAATATAAGTAATTAATAAAAAAAATAAGGTCTAAAATCTAAAAAGAAACTGAATTCGATTATTTCCGGTGGAGCCTGGTATAGAACCGGTATTTGTCGCCCCGGTAGAACGAGCGGGCAAATTCGAGCGGCTGGCCCCGGTCGGTATAGGTGGTCCGGCGGATAAGCAGGACCGGGTCGCCCCTGGAGATTTTGAGCCAGCGGGCTTCTTCGTCCCCGGCCAGCCGGGCTTCGAGTTCCTGGTCGGCTTCCAGGGGTGGTTGGCCGTACTTCTTTTCGAGTAACTGGTAAAGCGACTCGTGCCCCAGGTCTTCGTCCATCAGGTGTTCGCAGCCGATAAAGTTTATCAGCGACGTTTCCACGGCCAGGGGTTCGTCGTTGGCGAGCCGCAAACGCTGGACCCTGAAAAGCAACTGGCCGGGTTTGATACGCAACGCGGTGGCGGTAGCGGCGTCCGCCGGGACCATGGCCCGGTTCAGCACCTGGGTGGCCGGGCGTTTTGACCGGGCTTCCATGTCCTCGGTAAAACCGGTCAGTTGGATAAGTTGCTGGGTGATTTTGGGCTGGGCCACAAAGGTGCCTTTACCCTGCTCCCGGTAGAGATAGCCTTCGTTAACCAGTTCGGTAATGGACTGGCGGGCAGTCATGCGGCTGATGCCGTACTGCTCGCAGAGCTCGCGCTCGCTGGGGATGGGTGTACCCGGTCCCCACTGCCCGCCGGTAACTTTCTGCCGGATGATTTCTTTTAGCTGGTAATACCGGGGAACGGGCCCATTTTTTAACATGCCACTGCCTTTTACAACTTCGTAGATTATGGAATTTTTAATGCCGGGATTGGATTTTGACTTGCTGCTAACTGGTCAGGTTGTATATACCACTTGTTCCAAGTGTAACGCCATTTGCTCCGCGAGTCAAGAGGTGGAGGGGAGTTTTTAGTGTTCAGTTTTTAGTTTTTAGTAGGCAGAGAGGCAGTAAGAAGTTTTTAGTGTTTAGTGTTTAGTGTTAGTAATTTGGGGCCGGTAGGGTGTAAGTAAGTTTTTAGGGGTAAACGGGGAGGGACCGGGTTCAGGGGGGCATGACTTTTCCCGCTAAAGGGTAAATGTGTTCCGCCGGACTTTATCACAACTATAAACTTGTCATTGTATAGAGAATTTCCGGTCCGTTGGACATTGGCACGGCCCGTGTAATTTTAATTCCGCAAGTTCACCAGTAATTGGTATAAAACCAAAAAGGCTCTCGCCCCGGACATGAGAGTCCGAAGCGAGAGCCCTTTTTATTCAATTTTTATTTGGAAAAATTGGGTGGGATAAGAAGTGTTTTGAGAAGAAATTTGAAAGGGACAGGAGAAAGTTTGAAGATGGTAGCGCATACGGGATTCGAACCCGTGGTCTCATCCTTGAGAGGGATGCGTCCTAGGCCGCTAGACGAATGCGCCACGTTAAATTGGAAACTCTGGAAGAAGAAAAAGGATGCGCAAGGAGAGATTTGAACTCTCACACCCGTAAGGATACTACACCCTGAATGTAGCGCGTCTGCCGTTCCGCCACTTGCGCGTGACTGTAGAGAAAAGAAAATGAGGACAATGGTGCGGAAGGCGAGACTCGAACTCGCACGCCGTGAAGCGCAGCCCCCTCAAGACTGTGTGTCTACCAGTTCCACCACTCCCGCAGATTGCGGCTTGTCTGCATCTTTCCGAAAGGAAAAATGGTGGGCGTGACTGGTCTCGAACCAGTGACCTCATTCTTATCAGGAATGTGCTCTAACCAACTGAGCTACACGCCCATTCTCTAAGAATTGATGCAAACAAAACCGTTATAAACTTGTTAATGGAGGCGACGAGCGGATTCGAACCGCTGGATGGAGGTTTTGCAGACCTCTGCCTTACCACTTGGCTACGTCGCCGCTGAGTGTCTTACTACTTTGCGGGCGCTGCCATCTTTGTAAATGGCAGGGGCGAAAGGATTCGAACCCTCGACCGGCCGTTTTGGAGACGGCTGCTCTACCAGCTGAGCTACACCCCTGCGTTACCAACCTGTGCGACCCCTGGCAAGCCAGGACTGCTTCGAATGGTGGGCGATACTGGTCTCGAACCAGTGACCTTAGCGATGTCAACGCTACGCTCTAACCAACTGAGCTAATCGCCCGCTCTTTGCCGTCTTGATGGTGGCGAGGGAGAGATTTGAACTCTCGACCAAGGGCTTATGAGTCCCCTGCTCTACCACTGAGCTACCTCGCCTACTGAGCGACCCACCGCATGAGTGGTTGCTAGACGGCGGCATATGCTCCCTGCGCCAACCGGGTCTCGCTCGATTGCGAAGCGCATTATAACACCCGGTCCCCACCTTTGTCAACGGTATCCAGCCTCTATTTTGGATTCTCGTTGAGCAATTCCCGGACGAAACTCACCGCCCGCTCGACCCGCTTCTCCGCCGGGGCGTTCGCCAGCACGTCCACCAGGGCGCTCCCTACGATAGCCCCGTCTACGAGGCCGCGAACCTGCGCGACATGCTCCGGCTTGCTGATGCCAAAACCGAGCACGAGGGGCAAATCGGTCTGCGCCCGCACCCGGCCCAAAAATTCGGGCAGGTACTCCGGCAGCGCCGACCGCGCCCCGGTCACGCCCGCCAGCGACACGCAGTAGATAAACCCGCTGGCGTTAGCAACCGCCGCCCTGATGCGCTCGTCGGTGCTGGTCGGGGCTACCATCGACACCAGGTCGAGCCCGGCCCGGCGGCAAGCGGCCAGGAGTTCGGCGGCTTCTTCGGGCGGCAGGTCGGGAATAATCAGGCCATCAATCCCGTTGGCGGCGCACTCGGCCACGTATTTCTCGACCCCGTAGGCAAAGACCGGGTTGAAATAGCCCATGAAAAGGATGGGCGCGTCGGTCTTGCGCCGAATCTGGCGGGCCATCTCGAAACATTTTTCGATAGTGACCCCGTTTTCGAGGGCCCTGAAACTCGATTTCTGGATGGTCGGCCCTTCCGCGATAGGGTCGGAGAAAGGCACGCCCAGTTCGAACAGGTCCGCTCCAGCCTCGGCCAGCGCCGGGACCAGTTCGGCGGTGGTATCGAGTTCGGGGAAGCCCATGGTGACAAAAGGCATGAAGGCGGTCTTACCCTCGGCTTTGAGCCGGGCAAAAGTTTGAGCGATGCGGCTCATGGTTAATCCTCCTGGGCTGAAAGATAGGCAAGGACGGCCAGCGCCGCCGACGATAGACCCCCGGCGAAGGTAAAGAAGTTCGCGCCCGGTTTGCCGACGGATAGCCCGGAGGCCACCACGTCCCCGGCCATACAGACCGCGAACATCTGCCGCCAGAGGGCGCCTTTGTCCCGGTCCTGCCGGGTCGCCAGGAGACCGATACCCAGGGCCAGGTCGCGGGCACCCAGGGCCCGGACCGCGAAACGGTGGCCCGCTTCCTCGGCGGCCTGGGGCGTGGTGCCGAGCATGCGCCCGGTCAGGCCCGGCGCGGCCAGGAAGCCCAGCCCGACCCCTATCGAGGCCCCGCCAAGCAGGGTTGCCGCGCTCTGTTTTTGCTGTTTAGTTAATAGCTGTTTCATTTTTATAAAAATCCTCTAAAGTCGCCCAAATCTCGGTAAAATTCTCGAAAGTAAAAAATTTCTGGCCGCGTTCGGCGCAAATCTCAGCCAGGCGGCTCCCCTTCAGGGCAAAAGCCAGGTCGGCGGCGGCGGCTACCGGGCCATCGTTGCGGCCATCCCCGATAAAGACGACCGGGTGATCCTGGGGGTGCTGCCGCTTTAACTCTTCCAGCACGCGCACCTTGAAATCCTCGCCGCCCGCGAGATTGACCTCCGGCCAGCCGGGCAGATGGACCCGCCACTGGCTCCCCGCCGGGTCGTACTCGCCCCGGTAGGAGTAAAACGGGATGTCCGCCGGGAGGAGCGACCGGATGTAAAAGTCGAGACCGCCGCTGACGACCGAGAGGGCAAAGCCCCTGGCCCGGCAGTATTTTACAAAGTCCTCGAACCCGGCCCGGAACCGTACGGTGCGGGATACCGCCAGCAGTTCGGGTTCGGGGTGGGGCAGGGTCGCGTAGAGCTTGCCCATCAGGTCGAAATGGTTGAATTCCCCGGCCCAGTAGTGCGGCAACACTTCATCGCGCCAGCCCTTCCCGGTGAAATGGTCGAGCATTAAATTGGTAACGTCCTCGGTCGTGATGGTGCCGTCAAAATCACACAGAATTAACAAGATGAGCCTACCTTATTTTAACTTGACGCCGAATTCGTCCGCGACGGTATGAATATCTTTGTCGCCGCGCCCGGACAAATTGACCAGCACCACCTTGTCTTTGGGCAGGGTCGGGGCCAGTTTGAGGGCCTGGGCGACCGCGTGGGACGACTCCAGGGCCGGGATAATCCCTTCAAAGCGGCACAACTGCTGGAAACCGTCCAGGGCTTCCCGGTCGTCAATCGCGACATATTCGGCCCGGCCAATCGACTTCAAATAGCTGTGCTCCGGCCCGACCCCCGGATAGTCGAGGCCCGCCGAAATCGAGTGGGTTTCGATGACCTGGCCCTGGGCGTCCTGCAACAGATACGACTTGGAGCCGTGCAAGACCCCGACCCGGCCCGCCACCAACGTCGCGGAATGCTTGCCGCTGGCGACGCCGCTCCCGCCCGCCTCGACACCGAGCAAGCGCACTTCGGTATCCTCGACAAAGGGGTAGAACATGCCGATGGCGTTCGAGCCGCCGCCGACACAGGCCAGCACGTAATCCGGCAGGCGGCCAAGCTGTTCGAGTGATTGGCGGCGTGACTCCGCGCCGATGACCGATTGGAAGTCGCGGACCATCAACGGGTAAGGGTGCATGCCGACCGACGAGCCAATCAGGTAGTGGGTGGTCTGGACGTTGGTGACCCAGTCCCGGATAGCCTCGTTGATGGCGTCCTTGAGGGTCTTGCTGCCGCTGGTGACCGGGCGGACCTCCGCGCCGAGCAGTTTCATGCGGAAGACGTTGAGGGATTGCCGCTCGATGTCGACTTCACCCATATAGACGATACATTCCATACCGAGCATGGCGCAGGCGGTAGCGGTGGCGACCCCATGCTGCCCGGCCCCGGTCTCGGCGATGATGCGCGGCTTGCCCATCCGTTTGACGAGCAGGGCCTGGCCGAGGGCGTTATTGATTTTGTGGGCCCCGGTATGGGCCAAATCCTCGCGTTTGAGGTAGATTTGGGCTCCGCCGAGATGTTCGGAGAGCCGTTTTGCGTGGTAAAGCGGGGTCGGACGCCCCACGTAATGCCGCAACAGTTCGTTTAGCTCGGCCTGAAAGGTCGGGTCGGCTTTCGCGGCGGTGTAGGCCGCTTCGAGTTCGGTCAGGGCGGGCATGACCGTTTCAGGGGCGTACTTGCCGCCAAAGACCCCGAAATGTCCGCTCGCGTCGGGCAGATTGTACGTCCCGGCAGTCTCCTGTAAATTTTGAACCATCACATTATCCTTTTATAACTTTTAAAAATTACTCTTTGCGATTACTTCTTCTAAAAATTACTTTTCAGCCCGGTTAAGGGCAGCATCAAAACGGGCGGCGTGGCAGAACTGTTCAATTTTGAGAGGGTCTTTGACGCCGGGCGCTCCGTCCATCTCGACCCCGCTGCTGACATCGACGCCCCAGGGCCGGACCAACTCGACCGCCTGGGCCACGTTGCCGGGTTTCAACCCCCCCGCCAGCAGGGTCGGGTAATTCTGAGCGATAGCGCGGGCGGCCTGCCAGTCCCCGGTCTGCCCGGTCCCGCCGTACATACCCTGTTTGTGGGTATCAAGCAAGAGCGTAACCCCCGGCAGAGAGCCAAAGGGCGCGGCCAGTTCGAGGGCGGCTTCCGGCTCAATGGTGGCGGGCAAGCGCAAGGCTCGTATTACCGGGCGGACCCGGCTTATTTCGGCCACCTGGGCCGGGGTCTCGTCGCCGCTCAGTTGCAGATAATCGAGGCCGTACTGCTCGGCCTTGCGGGCCATTTCTTCGAGCGGCACGTTGACAAACAGACCGACCAGACCCGGTTTTCGCTCGAACCCGGCGATGCTCTCGACCAGCCCGGCGGCGGCCTCGTCGGTCAAGAAGCGCGGGCTGGGCGGGTAAAAAACCAGCCCCAGGAGGTCGGCCCCGCTTTCGACCGCTTTCAGGGCCATCTCCGGCGTCTTGATACCACAGATTTTTATTTTTACTTCCGGTGCCAAAATCGTATGTTCTTTCTTAAAAATTATTGGTCAGTCTGTATTACTAAATGGACAGATTTACTTACTATGGCGTTTACCTATTAAATTTTGAGCAATTTTTCAGGTCAAATTATTATTTCATAAAGGTCAGGTTGCCTTACCGGATTTCCTGTCATTCCGATGGAACCGTGGAATCCCCGGTCCGGTGGACAATGTCACAGTCGAACGACTATCTGAGTCCTGACCACCTCACCGTTGCAAACCAGGGTCAGTACCTCCGCCAACGGCGCGAGATTCTGTGGCAGAGCCACAGAATGACAAGTTTGTGACCTTACCAATCCTTGTGGACCTCCTCAAAGTTTTTGCCTGATTAAGTCATTGTGTATACGTTACGCCATCGGCGCTGAGACGCCCGTAGTTATTGTCATTCCGAGGGAACCGAGGAATCTAGCCCGTAGGGTTCCTTGTGGGCCGGTCCGTTGGACAATAGCACAATCGAACGATTGCCTTCGGGTCTGACCTCTGACTACTGCCTTCTGACTACTGCCTTCTGACTACTGCCTTCTGACCTCTGACTACTAAACACCAAACAACTCGCCAATCTTGCTTTCAAGGCGGGTCGTATCCAGCCCGGTGGGGGTCGAAGCGGCCCGGACGAGTGTCTCGCCGACCAGGACGACCCGCGCCCCCTGGCGGTGGACCGCCGCGATGTCCTGGGCGGTGGCAATCCCGCTTTCGCTGACCAGGAGACCGTCAAAGGTGGCGGGCAGGTGGGCCGCAATCTCCCCGGTCGTCGCCAGGCTCACCTCGAAAGTTTCCAGGTTGCGGTTGTTTACCCCGATAATGCGGGCTCCGAGTTGCAGGGCCCGGTCCAGTTCCGCCGGGTCGTGGACCTCGACCAGCACCCCCAGGCCGAGTTTATGGGCCAGGTCGTAGAGTTCGCGGGCCTGGGCGTCGGTCAGGGCCGCCATTATTAATAGAAGGGCGTCCGCCCCGTAAGCGCGAGCCTGCCAGACCTGGTAAGGGTCGACAATAAAGTCCTTGCGCAGAATGGGGATATGTTCCCCGGAAGCTTTTTTAGCGACCTGCAAATAGTCGAGATGCCCCTGGAAGAATTTTTCGTCGGTCAGGACCGATAGAGCCGAGGCCCCAGCCCGCTCGTAGGAAGCCGCCAGCCGGGCGGGGTCGAAATCGGGACAGAGCAGCCCTTTCGAGGGCGAGGCCTTTTTGATTTCGGCGATAAGGGCGACCTCCCCCGGCACCCGCGGCTGGCGCAGGGCCTTTTCGAAATCGAGCGGCGCGGGTAGGGTCGCGGCTTTACGCTGCAAGTCGGCCAGCGATTCGAGGGCGGATTGCCGGGGCACCTCGACGTATTTGTATTCCAGGATTGTAGTTAGAAAGTTGCTCATAGAATAAAATCTCGTTGAACGTTGAACGCGCCCTTTAGGGTGAACGTTGAACGTGTTAAAACCATTTCTGCCCTAAAACTTCCAGTGTTTACGTATCGCGATTCTAAACCCTTCCGACCGTGCTATTCGCCAACGGCGCGGCGGGTACCCTCTGGGTGCCTTCGCTTCGCTCAGGATGACAAGTTGGAGGGTTTTGCCCATTCTTTGCTGACCTTCTCACACCATCGGCTTGCCTAATGTCTGCATTTTTACCTTCCGCCACCGGAACCCGTATGCCTGTAGGTGCGACCTTTGGGTACGGGCTAGATTCCGCCAATCCAATTGCGACTAGTACTTAGTCACGCTAATTTTGATAGGTCAGGATAAAGACGTTGAAGTTTGG
>MKTJ01000043.1 GCA_001898225.1 Chloroflexi bacterium 54-19 | reverse complement strand
TAAATAAAGTGTGGTAACTCTATTTTAATCTCTGGAGTTCCTTCCTGCTATTTATGTCCAACCTTCAAATAATTCTCGACCCTCACAACTACGCCCGCTACACCTTAAACGGCACTTCCTACCTGATCGGTTCGAGCCAGGTGCCGGTCGCGGCCTTCCAGGATTTCTGGACCAGGTTTGCGACCCACTACAAAGCCGAAACCGCCATTTATGCGTTCGGTCTGATGAACGAGCCGCACGATACCAATAATACCTGGGCCGGGACCGCCCAGGCCGGGCTCAATGCTATCCGTGCAGTGGATACGAATCACCTCGTCCTGGTGCCGGGGGATGGTTGGAGCGGCGCCTGGAGCTGGCAGCAAAATAATGCGAACCTGCTTCTTTCGGACCCGGCCAACAAACTTCTTTACGAAGCCCACCAGTATTTCGACAGGGACAATTCCGGCACTTACACCGAACCTTATGATGCAAGTGGCGCTTACCCGACAATCGGGGTGGATAGGGTCCAATCTTTTATTAACTGGCTCAAAGCCCACAACGTCAGGGGAATTATTACAGAGTATGGCGTTCCTAATAACGACCCTCGCTGGCAAACTGTTCTCGATAATTTCCTGGCGAAGTTGGATGCCGAGGGTATAGGTGGCACCTACTGGGCGGCGGGGCCGTGGTGGGGGTCATATCCCCTATCGGTGGAACCCCAGAACGGCCAGGATAAACCGTTAATGAGCATCCTGACCAGACACCCGGGCAAATAAAGAAGTTTTTTCTGACAGGCAAACTTACACTAAACCAGGGGTTTTACCGACTAAAAGATAAAATCCCTGGTTTTAGTTTTTCCCGGCAAATTCTTGAAAGCGTTCCCGCAGGGGGATTGGTTGGTAGCCGAACTCTCCCCGGAAGCGGCGGCTGTCAATGGCCTCGGGGTCATCGAGCCCGGCGGTTGAGCTAAAGGTTGTTCTAAGCCCAGGATTGAGAGTTTGGATATACCCGGCCAATTCGCGGGCAGTCCAGTTTTCGACCGGGGTGTTGTAAAGGGTGAATTTGGGCCGCTTTGCTTCATGGAGGTGCCGGATGATTTCGGCCACCTCGGTCAGATACACCAGGGGTAACCGGGCATTCTCCCCAAAGGAAAAGTTAATCGGGGCGGGTTGTTTTAACCCCAGTTGTTCAAAAATTTGACTGCGCCAGGGGGTCGAGGTATTGACCGCACCGGGTCCAACTACCATGCCAATCCGCAAGGATACGAATTGTAACAGGCCCTGGTCATTATAATTTTGTCCGGCCAATTCGACATACCGTTTTGAGACCCCATAAATTGTATTAGGAGCGGGAGGCTCCTCTTCGGAAACTTCACCGTATCTGGCTAAGGGTTTTGGTCCGTAAGCGGTGATAGAACTGCCGTAAATAAATTTCGACACGCCCGATTGCGCGGCCAGTTCCAACAGGTGAAGACTTCCACCAACGGATACCCGGAGGGCTTCCTGGGGATTCTTGCGGGAAGCGGTTTTGAGGATTGAGGCCAGGTGAACTACGGTTTCGAATTTTTGGCTTTCGAAAACCCTGGCTAAAAAAGCGGGGTCTCCTACATCCCCCATCACCTGGCGGTAGGGCGTACTGGTCGCAAACTGGCGGTCGAGCGCAACAACCTCGTAGCCAAGCTCAGAAAGCACCCGGCATACTTCTTTGCCTATAAATCCACCTGCACCGGTAACTAAAATCATTGTTTTTCTCCTGGTTGGGCTCCATTTATTCGGTTTTACCAAAAAATATTTTAGGAATTCAAAGCATATTTAAGCTTATCATTTTTGGTGTTATAGAGAAATCGTGAAGGCAAAAGAATTCTGTCAATGGCTAAGTCAGCCAATCAAACCCAGGAATGGAGTGAGGTTTATATTTTTTGAAAAGCCAGGTTATTTTAATTTTTAATAAATAAAGTATAATTACTTTTGCAAAACCAAATTTTAATAACGTTAGAGCAAGACCAAACAGTCCTTAAGACCAGCAAAGGGAACAGGAAAACCATGGAATTGGAAGGTAAAACGGCTCTTGTAACCGGGGCTACCTCCGGTATAGGGGAAGCAATAGCCCTGGCGTTTGCCCGTGAGGGTGCCAAAGTATTGATTATAGGCCGCAATTCCAAACGGGGCGTCGAGGCGGTCGAAAAGATTATCCAGGTTTATGGTCGATGGGCCGGTTTTTACGCCGCCGATTTAGCTTCAAACCGGGGTATTAACGGGTTGGTCTACCATGCCAAAAAAGTGTTAGGTAAAGTGGATATTCTGGTCAATAATGCCGCAATTTTTCCAATGGCTCCGACCGCCGAGGTTAGCCATACCACCCTGGACGAGGTGCTGGCGACCAATGTCAAAGCGCCTTTTCTTTTAACGGCAGCCTTCGCACCCGCGATGGTCGAAAGAGGCCAGGGTAAAATAATCAATATAACCTCGGTGGCAGCTCATAAAGGTTTTGCGGGAGGCGCCCTTTATGGTGCTTCAAAGGCGGCCCTGGCTCAATTAACACGCGCCTGGGCGGACGAATTCGGGCCAAAAGGGGTAAATGTCAATGCTATCGCCCCTCACCTGGTTGATACGCCCGGTATTCACGAGGCCCTGGTAGCTTCGAAACAACTTTTGCAGTCCTTACCGGCCCGGCGCTTTGCTACTCCCGAAGACGTAGCCGAGGCGGCGATTTACCTGGCCGGGGGTAAAAGTAACTACGTCCATGGGATAACCCTGCCGGTAGATGGAGGTTTCCTGGCAATATAACAATAGCCGGCCCGGTTGCCTTTGCTAAAAGGTTGGGTAACAAACCTGCCATGTTCAAAAACCGGGGAATTTCGTTAAGGCTAAATTATTGGGTATCAAAACACAGGGTAATTTTGAAGAAATTATAAAAACCACCTGCCGGATTCGCCAAATACCCAACAAAAAACATCCTACATCAAATTGCAGGTTTTCAAAATCATTTTTACCCGGTGGAAAAGGGTAAATTTTAGCCAATTTCGGCCAGAATATAACTTTATAACCGGCCTATCCCAAAACTTCCTCTTACCTGCATCCTGGATTTAAAACCACACAATCACCCGGCCAATCATGTTAACGGGTGATGCCGCTTCCCCCAATCCCTGGTTAAATTAGGGTGGCCTAAAACTGAAAGTAAGGTCAGCCATAAAAAGTAGCGCAAAATTGGTCTGGTTAATTTTCAGTTTAAAAAACTATGGAAAATAAATACAGGAAAGAAAAACAAAAATTTAACGATTGAGAAAAGGAATTTGTTTATGTCACCACTTGAAAGGCATCACTACCCGGCAATTGAAGCCACCGGCCTGGTAAAACATTTTGGGGATAATCGCGCCGTAGATGGGGTTGACCTTATGGTGCCGACCGGCAGCATCTATGGGGTGTTGGGACCAAACGGGGCAGGTAAAACTACCACTATTCGAATCCTGGCAACTTTATTAAAAGCCGACGCGGGTTCGGCTAGAGTATTTGGTCACGATGTACGCAAAGAAGCAAATATTGTTCGCCAGCTTGTAGGTGTGACGGGGCAATACGCTTCGGTAGACGAAATGCTGACCGCTACCGAAAACCTGGTTATTTTTGGGTTGTTGCTCGGTTTGAAAAAAGACCAGGCCAGGAAGAAAGCCGCCGAATTGCTGGAAGAATTCGGCCTAACCGAGGCGGCAAACCGCTCCCTGTCCAAATTTTCGGGTGGTATGCGCCGCCGCCTTGACCTGGCTGCCAGCTTAATCGCCCAACCTCCCCTTATCTTTTTAGATGAGCCGACCACCGGCCTCGACCCTATCACGCGCAACCAGATGTGGAATACCATTCAACGCCTGGTCCAGAACGGTTCAACCGTCTTACTGACGACCCAATACCTCGATGAGGCCGACCAGTTGGCCGACCGGATTGCCGTGATTGACCATGGCCGGGTCATCGCGGAAGGCACTCCCTCTGAGCTTAAGGCTTCAGTCGGTAACGCCTCGTTGGAGTTAAAACTTTCCGACCGGGAGACTGACGAGGAGGCTATCCGCATCGTGCGGGCGGTCCTGGGGGTGGAAGCCCACGTATCAAAACATGGTCTGATTACCGCGCCGATGTCGGCCCCTGACCAGGTGACGGATTTACTTTTGGCCTTAAGAAATGCCCGGATTCAACTGGCGGAAGTCAGCGTGAAGACCCCCACCCTGGATGAGGTCTTCCTGGCCTTGACCGGAAACGCCACCAACAATGTCCCAGCTATGGAAGGAGTAGCCTGATGCTTGCAGAAAATTACGTTTCAATAGAAAGAAAAATAACCCCGGCCCACGAACGGCAGTTAGTTAACCACACCACTTTTGCCCAGACCGTGCGCGATTCTTTGACGATGGCTTACCGGGGTATCTTAAAAATCCGGCATACCCCCGAACAATTGATTGATGTAACTTTACAACCGATTCTGTTTACCCTGATGTTCGCCTATCTTTTTGGCGGGGCGATTTCGGGAAGCGTAGCAAGTTATTTGCCGGTCCTAATCCCCGGTATCCTGGCCCAGACCATCCTGACCGGGTCGGTCGCTATCGGGGTGCTTTTGCGCGAGGATATGGATAAGGGTGTTTTTGACCGTTTCAAATCGCTGCCCATTGCCCGGATTGCACCTCTGGCCGGGGCTTTGATTGCCGATACCATCCGGTACGCCATCATCACAATCCTGACCTTTGCCATGGGTTACATAATGGGTTTTAACCCGGCGGGCGGTTTATTAAGTGTGGTTGGAGCCAGTGTCTTTGTCATCCTGTTTGCCTGGTGTTTTAGCTGGGTCTTCGCCTTCTTCGGGGTGATTTCGCGGACCGCTTCCAGCGTCCAGGGTATCTCGTTCCTGGTCCTGTTCCCGCTGACCTTTCTTTCCAACGCCTTCGTGCCTGTGAATACATTGCCCGACTGGCTCAAATGGTTTGTTAATGTCAACCCGGTGTCGCACCTGATAACCGCCATCCGGGATATTATCAACCAGGGCACGATTGGGGTGGATTTCTGGTTGACGGCCCTGGGTGCAATCGTGGTAGTTGCAATTTTCGCCCCGCTAACAGTAGCAACTTATATGCGCAAGGCTTAAAACAATTTCAATTTCAGCTTCAAACAAAAAGGACACCCGGTACTAAAAACGCCGGGTGTCCTTTTTAATCAAGGTAAGTTATTAGTTGGCTAGGCCGGGTTGGTCCTGGTTGACTTGACGCAGTTCAAGGTGTTTTTGCCAGTGCCACCGTAATTCACAATTTGCCTCCCATTAAACCCACTGACCCAGATGCCAATCAGCGAGGCTTTATTCAAGGTGATACCATCACCGGTCGAATTTAGCCCGGCCTGGATATAAGTGTCGGGACCACTTAACCCACAACCTCCATCCTGGCGTTGCAGGGTAATGCCCAACCCCAGCGTCACCCCGCCATTAGCACCGTCCAGTTTGACTACCCCGCCGACTGACGAGCTAATCTCAACGGTGGTGCCGGTGATTGAATGGGCGGAATTGTAATGAGCGACCGCGATAGCTTCCCGCAGACTATTACAACTGTTGTCATCACTGGTGGTGGTTACCGTCAGGTTGGTACAGCCGGTGGCCAGGATTTGTTGATTGACGGTGTTTGAGTCGCCAGGAGAGTTGTTGCTATCTCCTGAATAAGAAGCAGTAATCGTGTGATTGGTGGTGGAGAGCGCCGAAGTAGTATAAGTAGCGATACCGCCCGATAGGGCAACCGTATTCAGGGTATTGACACCATCTTTGAAAGTGACATTACCGGTAGGCGTGCCACCCCAGGGGTTAGTCACAATCGCCTTGAAGGTGACCGACTCCCCGTTAAAGACCGGGCTGGCTGAAGTAACAAGGGTTACGGTTGTAGGCGCGATAATGACCTGCTGGCTAACCATGCCGGAACTGCTTGAATTATTGTTAACGTCCCCGGAATAGCTGGCCGTTATCGGGTGGGTCGCGATAGAAAGCGAAGACGTGGTGTAAGTGGCTCTCCCGTTGGCACCGAGGCTAACCGCCGAACCGAGCGGGATGCTGTTATCGTAGAAGGTAACGGTGCCGGTTGGGGCTGCCCCGGGGCTTACAACTACCGCTGTAAATGTGACCGATTGACCCGCGTAAGATGGGTTTATCGAACTCAAAAGGGTAGTTGTGGTATTCGCCATATTGATTACCTGGGTAACCGTATTGGAAGTGCTCGTCAGGTTATTGCCATCTCCACTATATACAGCCGTTATCGAATGCGAACCGGAACTCAGGCTTGAAGTGGTGTAGCTGGCTTTTCCGCCACTTAGGGAAACGGTGGTCAGGGTGCTGGCGCCATCCTTAAAAGTAATGGTGCCGGTCGGGGTTGTGCCACCGGTCGGGGTAACGATTGCATTGAAAGTGACAGGCTTACCCAGGTAAGCCGGGTTTGCCGAGGAAGTAAGACTGGTGGTAGTTGGTGGCAGGCCACAGGTATAAATCCGCACGTCATCAATAAACCAACCGACATCCGAAACCGAGCTATCGGTGGCAATCCTGAACCTGAATTTAACCGAATTTCCAACCAATGAGCTCAAATTTAACCGGCTCGAATAATAGTTCCGGCTCAGGTTAACGAAAGCGTTCCTGCCATACTGGGTATTTGTAGTCCCCGTGTAATAGGAAATAGCCCCATTATAACCGTTGTAGTCGAACAGGCTGCCCGCGTCATTCCAGGTGCTGCCGCCATTAGTGCTATATTCGACCATACCTCCATCGTAGTTATAACCAACGCCATAATCGAACTGAAAATACTGCCGGAAATTGAGGTAAGCGTTGGCCGGTAGAATGACGCTGTTAGTCATATAGATATTGGAGTCGCTGGTTCCATAATAGTCATAACCATAAAGGCTTTTTGTTCCACTGGAAGGTTTATCGGTTGAATAAAGCCACAGGCTATTATTGGTAGTCAGCCAGTTCCCGCTGGAAGTGTTTTCCATGTTGTCAAAGAAAACGTTGTTTGGTTGCCCGGCTGTGCAGATTGGCGCATCAGTCCGGCTTCCAGGCGGGTTCATGTTCATTTCGGTAGCGGTAACTGCCTTGGTAACCTGCTGGCAATCTGTAGAGGTAATGCCGTGAGTGCCTATCAGGTTGGTACAGGCTCGGGGCAAATAGTTGTAGAGGTCGCGATAGTTTGCCCCGGAAGTCAGGACGTGAGTTTCTAATTCGTAATAAATCTGGGCGGCCTTCGGGATACCTAATGCGGTAATGGTCTGGCCGTTAAAGGTACCACCTGTTTCCCCGGAGGTTCCGGCGGCGATAAGATAGGCGGCTTTGTTACCGATACCGCTGTTGGTATGGACCCCGGCATGGTCGCTATAACCCGTATAATAATAGGGGCTGGAGGTTTTGTCCGGATTGCTAAAAGCTGGTGGATTCTTCATACTGCGAATCTGGCCGTTGCAATTCCCGGCCCCAAGGGGTAAATCTTCCCCTAAAAGCCAGTTTAAAGAAACTGAACTTCCGGCACAGCCGTCCACCCCGTCAGTCTGGTCGATAAATTCCCCAAAAATATCCGATAAAGATTCGTTAATTGCGCCCGAATCGAAGGAATAATAGAGACCGGAAGTATACTGGGTAAACCCGTGGGTCAGTTCGTGCCCGACCACGTCATCGGCAACCGCGAAACCCTGGCCGTAATACATCTGGGTGCCATTCCAGAAAGCGTTCTGGTAAGGACAGGTATAACCTGAATAGCAAAAATTTACGGTAGATTTCAGGGTCATCCCGGCCCCGTTCAGGCTGTCGCGGTTGAAGTTATTCTTATAAAAATCGTAAGTGGCCCCGGCGTAGTTATAAGCCAATTTAACATCAGCTATTTGGGCATTAACGTTTCCGCCTTCGACCAAAACCGGGGATGTACAATCCGACTCCGATACTACAGGCACGTTATTGTTGTTGCAGACCCAACGATTTTTGGCATCCTGAATCTGGTTAAAGTTCAAGGGGATAGCCCCGGAGTTGGCATCTACCAGCACAAATTCCTGGAATGGTTCGGTGGGAATGGTACCATCGCTTTCGACCGTCATTTTCCAGACCAACTCGCTAAATCCCTCGGTATCGGCCAGGAGGCGCGGGTCGTAGATTGCCAGTTCGGGGGTGGAAGCGGTCAGGTGGGCCGGGTCAACCTGGTAATTCCTGGCAACTTTCGCAAAAGCCTGGCTGCGGGCCTGGTCGGCGGTAAGTTTTGGGGTAACATTCAGGCTGAGGTCGGGTGACATTTCGCCCCCCGCCGAAACAACCTGCTGGTTCGGGTCAACCTGGATGATAATTTCACCCGCGATAACCGGGACACCCTGGTAAACCTGCTGGTAGCGCACATAGTTGTTACTCTGGTCACCGGTCATTTCCCGCATTACTTTTAACTCTTTGGACTGGTCAGCCAGGCCAAACAACGAGCCATAACTTGTCAGAAAATTGCGGGTGGCTTCTTCAGGGGAGGCTTTGGAGGCCAGGTTGGCCGCGCGGGTTAGCGGTTTGCCCGGTTCCGTGCTTAAAAAGCGAACTTTGCCGGTATAGTCGTGGCAGCTAATGGTCCCACCGGACCCGATGGCGTTTTGTAACTGGTTGAGTAAATTTTTATTAGCGGCGTTCAAGCCAAATCCTTTACTGCCCTGGCAATCGCTGGTAGGTACCTGGGCCTGGACGGAATTTGTTCCGGGATTAGTGGGAGCGGCAGATGGAGCCGCACTAACGGGGTCCATCACACCCAGCAACAATTCGGCAAAAAGGAGTATGACTAACAAAGCACTTCGGTAGAACCTTGATACAAACATTATTTACCTCATCATGTTGTAAATTGAGATGTTTTGCGCATCAACCAGGACAGGGTAGTTATCAATACGATTGATAACGGGTCAATTGGGAAAACCTTGTATTTTTAAATTATATAAACGGTGGGGCAATAAAAATTTTATCACGAAAAGACCGGTTTTATATAGCAAATTCCGGTTGTTTTGATTTTCGTTTTGCACAATAATAAAAAGATAAAATAAACTTTATAAGGGAATAACTTTATAAGTTGAGGTAAATCGGCTAACTTCTATTCGATTGCGCCAAGGTCTTTAAGGCTTTCGACCTGGGAGAGGGTCAATCCTTTAACCTGGTGGATATTCATACCTTCGTAGGGACGCCGGTTGCGCAAAATTTTGATACATTTACCTGCCGGAATGTCCCAGAGCCGTACCGTGCCATCCTCACTCCCGGTTGCCAGGAGCTCGTTAGCGGGATGAAAAGCGATGCCTCGGACGACTTCCTGGTGGCCGTGCAGTTGGGCCACGGGTTCACCACTCCGGCCATCCCACAAAAAGACGGTCTGGTCGTAACTTCCGCTCGCGAGATAGCGGCCATCCTGGCTGTAGGTGAGCGCCCGCAGCCGGTCTTTATGCCCTTCCAAAACCTTAAAACATTGCCGCGAATAAATATCCCAGAGCCGGATGGTGTGGTCATCACTGGCGCTGGCAAGACGCTGCCCGTCGGGACTGAAGACAACAGACCAGACCAATCTTTTATGCCCTTCGAAAATTGCCAGGCACTTGCCCGATTCAATATCCCATAGCCGGACCGTCTGGTCGTCGCTGGCACTGGCAAGTTTTTCCCCATCCGGGCTAAAAGCGACCGACCAGACCTGTTCTTTGTGGCCTTCCAGGGTGCGGATACACTCCCCGGTTGTCACATCCCAGAGGGTTATCGAATTGGTGTAATCGCTGCTTGCCAGCCAGCGATTATCCGGGCTGAAGGCCACTCCCCAAACGGTGCCCCCCTCCCCGCGCAAGGTGCGGGGATTATCCCACTGGGGGGTTTTCCAGAGTTTTACCGACCAATCGTAGCTCCCGGCAGCCAGCCATTGGCCGTCCGGGCTATATTGCAGCGAGAGAATAAAACTGGTCTGCCAGGGAATCGTGCGGGCCTGGCGATAGTCTTCCTCGGTGGCGCCCAGGTTATCCATTTCCCACAACCGGATTACCTGCTCGTCTCCGCCACTGGTCAAAATCCGGCCATCCGGGCTAAAAGTTACCGCTCCTATCCGGTGCGAATAACCTTGAAGGGTCCGGTAACTCTCGCCGAGGGTATTTCTCACGTCCCAGACCTTGACGTTTTGCTCCTCGCCGCAACTCGCCACCAATAAACCATCCGGGCTGAAAGCGACCGAGCGGACCCAACTATGGTGGCCCGGCCAGCTTTTAAGGTGGTTGCCGCTGCTTAAATCCCACAGGTAGAGGGTGCCATCTTTGCTGCCGCTAAAAAGGCTCTTACCGTCGGGGCTAAAGACAATCGAATAAACCACGCTGTCCGGGCTCTGGGTTTCCAACTCTTTTAGCTGGTGGCCGCTGGCAACCTCCCACAGGCCAATTGAGGGGCGATTGCCACAGCCGGCGACCATTTTACTATCGGGGCTAAAGGCCACCGACCAGAACATGTCGTGTTCGGACTGGATGGTACGAATGCAGCGCCGGGTGGCAACATCCCATAATTTGATAGTCTGGTCGTTGCTTCCACTTGCCAGGAGCGCTCCATCCGGGCTAAACGCCACCGAGTTGACCCAATTTGTGTGCCCGGCCAGGGTCGCCAGGCATTGGCCGCTGGCAACGTCCCAGATTTTTACCAGGTGGTCCTTACTGGCGCTGGCAAGCATTTTCCCATCAGGGCTCATGGCGATTGACCAGATCATGTCGTCGTGGGCGACAATCGTCCTGACACAGCGCCCGGTCTCAATATCCCAGAATTTCAGGGTGCGGTCATGGCTGCCGCTCACGAAAAGACAGCCGTCGGGGCTGAAAGCGACCGAAGCCACCCAATCTGTATGTCCGGTCAAAGTATGGACCTGTTGGCCTTCTTTTAACCGCCAAAACCGGACTTCCCCGTTAATTCCACCCGCCGCCAGGAATCTTCCATCCGGGCTAAAGGCGACTGACCAGATAACGTTAAAGGTTTCAGTAAAGACCGAGCCGGTCAGGTTGGAATAGCTGAAATTGACCCCTTGCAGGTCAACCCCCTGGAGATAAGCTTGCCAGATGTTAAGCCCGGAAAAATCATAACCACGCAAATCCCTGGTCAGGTGGTAGAGTAAATTGACCAGGTTCCCCCCGGCGTAGCCCTGCTCTGAAAGCCGTTTTTCGCGCAACAGCGCGACCATCCTCCGCAACAATTCCTGGACCGCTGCCTGGTCTTTGTTGTTTACCGTCAGTCTTGCCAGGACGGGCTTCAGGATAAAGTGAATCTGGTTTTTCCTGACATATTCCCTGGCCTGGGCTTTCATAACGGCGTGGGAAGCCAGCAGCCCGAAATGCCCGCTTTCAATCTCGTTACAGATTTCCCTGGTAAAACGGTCGGTCACGAATTCCATTACGACCGGCTGCAAGGTAAAGACATTCGTAATCTCGCCCGTTTCGGCCATCGAGCGGCGGCGCAAGCTACTGAGGGTTTCGAGTAAATCCTTGTCCGGCTCGGTCAGGAGTAAATCGGCGGCCAGGGTTTCGAGGGAAACCGGTTCCCTTTCGACTGCCAGCCAGTACATCACCTGTTTTTCGAGATCGTTAAGCCGGTCGAATTGTTCGCTCAGAAGATCGGTGATGTCGCCAAAGACCATGCGGCTGCTCTTAAGAAAGGCCCCAATCTGGCCGTTAAACACATCGAGGATAAACTCGGCCACAATTTTAAGGGCTAAAGGGTTGCCCGAATAGCGTCCAATCAGAGCGTTATAGACTTCCTGGTCCGAGTTTAACAACCCCTTATCGGCCAGGATTTCACAGGCCTCGGCATCTTCAAGTCCGGCCAGGTTGAGAACTCGAACAGGGGCTTTACTGCCGCCCAGGTAATTAAACTCGCGGGGCTTCTCGCGGGAGGTTATCACCAGGCAACTGGTGTGGTTGGTCTGGCCGAGTCTCTCAATCAGGCGGCCATAGCCTTCGTAACCCTTGCGGTAATGCCCGGCGCGGCTGCCCGTCCCCTCCTGCAAAATGCTTTCGGCGTTATCCAGCACAATCAGGCAGCGTTTTTTCCGCAGGTTATCAATTAAAAGCGAAATTTTGCTGTTGAGGTCTTCCGGTAAGGCTGTTTTGGGGGTCGTGCTTAGAAATTCGAGAGTATCGTCGAGGATGGTTTCGACCAGGGGGGCGTTTCTCAGGGAGCGCCAGATTATTACCTCGAACTGTTCTTTAACCTGCTGGGTTAGTTTCACCGAAAGCGAGGTCTTGCCGATACCGCCCATACCCAGAAGGGCTACCAGGCGACAACCATCGTCAACCAGCCATTTATTAAGCAGTTCCAGTTCTTTTTCCCGGCCATGAAAAGTTTCCAGGCCGGGCGCTTCGCCCCAGTCCTGAAAGTGGGATTCTGCCAGGTTACCTTCGATTCCAGGCTGGCCGATTATTTTTAAGAATTTGGCGGGGCGGGTCAGCTCGTAAAACCAGCCTTCATCAAAGCCGGGGTATTCGTTATAAGTGCGGGTGGTGGCGTCAAAAACCGCTTTGACCGAATTCCATAAATCGAGGGCTTCTTCCTGCTCGATACCGGCTACAAAGACCTGGCGCTGCCAGAAGATTTCGATAAGCTTTTTGAGGTTCCCGGCTTTTGGTAGATTGGTATCGGTCTCCCAGTTTCGAATCATTTTTTCGCTGATAGGAACGAGCGCACCTAATTCAGCCTGGGTCAGGCCGGTGCGTATCCGCAGTTTTTTTAATAGTTCCCCTGGCGAGGTTTTTATTGGTGGGTTAAACGATAACAAGTTGCCACCTTAAAACCGGAAGTTACCGGAAATCTATCTGAATTAAACCGGAAATGGAAGGACTGTGATTACCTATATTTTTTTGGTATAAGTCTTATTATACTTAAGGTTCAGAATCCTCAAACTTAGAGCAGTTCACAGATAGCTTCATTCTAAAATACTTATCTAGCTTTAGCAACTTAATAATTTTTTAGCTGCCTGCTACCTGTTAGCTTTTATTATACTTTTTCGCTACCCGGTTTTAGCTTAGTTATTAGAGAGAAAAGAGAGGACAGCCGTCTATGGCCGATAGCCTGTTAGATTTAAGCAAATTCACGGACGAAGACTTCAAACTCCTGGATGAAAAGGTCCGGTCTGCCATGGAATACTACGGCATACCGGGTGTCGCGCTCGGCATCGGCTATGGCGACAAAGAATACCTGGCCGGGTATGGCGTAACCAACGTCGAAAATCCCCTCCCGGTCACGCCCGACACTTTATTCCAGATTGGTTCGACCACCAAAACGATGACCACCACGGCCCTCATGCGGCTGGTCGAAATGGGTAAAGTTGACCTGGACGCGCCCCTGCGCCGGTATTTACCCGATCTCACTCTTAAAGACGCCGAGGCTGCCGAAAAAGTTACTGTCAAAAATGTTATCACCCATACCGCCGGGTGGGTAGGCGATTTCTTTGCCGATACCGGGATGGGGGATGACGCCCTGGAAAAATTCGTCCAGAAACTGGCCGGGGTCGAGCAGGTCACGCCTCCCGGTAAGTTCTGGTCCTATAACAACGCCGCTTTTAGCGTAGCCGGGCGAGTTATAGAAGTTGTAACGGGCAAACCCTACGAAACATCTCTCAAAGAACTGCTGCTCACGCCTCTTGGGATGGAAAATTCCTTCTTCTTTGCCAACGAAGTTATCTCATACCGGGTTGCTAGTGGTCACCGCCGGGGCGAGAACGGGCCGGAAGTCAATCGGAAATGGGAGTTGCCGCGCTCGTCTAATCCAGCGGGTGGCATCTGTACCACCGTCAAAGACCAGCTAAAATATGCCCGGTTCCACATGGGCGATGGTAAAGCCTCGGATGGCACCCAACTGCTTTCTCCCGAAACGTTAGCCCTGATGAAAACCCCGGTTGTGCCAGCCGGGTCCGATGAAAACATGGGCCTTAGCTGGTTTAGCGGCAAGGTCGGGAATGTCCTACGGGTCCGGCACGGTGGCGGCACCTTCGGCCAATTGTCGGCTTTTGAAATGGTGCCAGACCGCCAGTTCGCTTTTGCGCTGGTGACCAATTCTGATGTCAGCACCGGGGTGAGTGGTCAGTTATACGAGGATGTCACCGATTGGGTCTTCGAGCATTTCCTCGGCGCGAAAAATGCCCCGGCTGAAGTCCAACCAATCCCGGCGGACGCCTTGCCCGAATATGTCGGAAACTATAATGCCCTTATCAGCAGTATCAATATGGCGATTTCCGAGAGTGGCGAACTGGAAGGCGAGTTTGTATATCACACCAACGGCTTGTTCGAGGTAGACCCCCCGCCGATACCGGGTGTCAAGTTTGGCTTCCTCGGAAAAGATGTGGTTTTAACTCAAAGCGGCCCATTCAAAGACGTTAAAGGCCAGTTTATCCGCAACGAAGAAGGCAAGATAGGCTGGTTCAGGTTTGGTGGCCGGATGGCCGTGCGTCGCAACAGTTGAAATAAGGCAGAAAGAAATTTACTTTACTATGGAAAATGTTACCCAGGATACAAACCCGGACCCGGTTATAACAATACTCGGTTGCGGTGTAAACGGTCTATCGAGCGGAATTTTGCTCCTGGAAGAGGGGTACAAGGTAAAGATTTGGGCCAAAGACCTGCCCCCGCATACCACATCGAATATTGCTGCGGCAGTATGGTATCCTTATAAGGTAGCCCCGGAGGCAAAGGTCGCCGATTGGGGTGAACGCAGCTACGAAATTTTTTGTGAACTGGCCTCTATCCCTGAAACCGGAATTCGAATTTTGCCGGGTGTCGAGCTATTCAGAGAGCCGACCCCCGACCCGGTCTGGTCAAGCTACGTGCGGAACTACCGGCACGCTCAACCGGAAGAACTGCCCGCTGGCTACCATGACGGCTACTTTTTCGATTCACCGGTTATTGATACTGGCATTTACATGGGTTACCTGGTCAACCGGTTTCAACAACTGGGCGGCGAGATTATCCGGCGTGAAATAGGTTCTCTTTCGGAAGCTTTCGAGGAAAGTCACCTGGTTGTTAACTGCACCGGGCTGGGGGCCCGTTCGCTCCTGGGTGATAAAGAAGTCTATCCTATCCGGGGCCAGATTATCCGGGTATCGCGCACTGCCTTGAAAGATTTCTTTGTCAGCGCCGATAATTACGGAACTGCAAATTACATTATCCCTCGTTCCAACGATTGTATTCTGGGTGGTACGGCTGAAGCCGGAGAATGGTCGCTAGAGCCGGATGCGGCTACAGCCAAAAAAATCTGGGAGGTATGCAGCCAACTGGTGCCTGAGGTGGCTCAGACCCAGGTTCTCGAACACCTGGTGGGTCTGAGACCGGCTCGCAAAGAGGTCCGGTTGGAGGCAGAGGTGTTGCCTGATGCCAAAGTTGTCATCCATAACTATGGACACGGAGGCGCCGGGGTAACCATATCTTGGGGTTGCGCCGAGCAAGTTCTGAGTCTTGTCAAAGTGTTTAGTCCGAAAGAACTTACCCTCGGTCAGGGTAAAGTCTAAGCGTCCAGTTAAGATTATTTAGGAGAAGATGATGACTGAGTTTAGAGTTAGAGAGGATAGGCCGAAGGGCAGCTCAACCCCGGCCAGTAAAAGATTAACCGGTCTGCACAGCCGGGTAGCCCTGGTGGTCGCCCTGATTTTTATTACGAGCCTGGTGCTGGGCGCTTGCGGTGACAATACGGCCACTCCTGCCAGCAGCAACTTGCCGACTGCGACCCCGCTGGCTACAGCGGTCCAGGCCGGTAACGCTTTCGCCACGACTGCGGCTACTGCGACCACTGCCGCCGCCACAACCGCTGCGGCGACCACGGCTGCTGCCACCAGCGCCGCCGCCACGACTGCGGCTGCCACGACCGCTGCCGCCACGACTGCCGCTGCGACCACCGCGGCTGCTACTACCGCCGCTGCCGCCGGTAAACCAGGTGGCACTCTAAATTACGCCCTGCCCCAGGAACCTGACCAACTTGACCCGGCCAAAACAGTCCTTGGCGCTTCCAACGCGGTCAACTCCGCTATCTACGAACGGTTAGTCTATATCGGGACCGATGGTTTGCCGCACCCCTGGGTGGCTGAATCCTGGACGATTGCTGATGGCGGCAAAACCCTCACCTTCAAGATTCGCTCCGGTTTGAAATTTACCGATGGCACGCCCCTGGATGCTTCCGCTGTTAAAGCCAACTTTGACCGGATTCTTGATCCCAAAACTGCCTCTGCCACCAAGTCGTTCTTTGGCACTCTTAAGACGGTGGATGCCCCTGACGCGACCACGGCTATCTTCCACTTCGATTCACCTTACGCCGCTTTCTTCACGAACGCCAGCATCGGCTACGGTGGTATCGTATCCCCGGCGGCTGTCGCCAAGTACGGCGACCAGTACGGTCGCAACCCGGTTGGCTCCGGTCCCTTCATGTTCAAAAGCTGGACGACCGGCCAGAACATTACCCTTGTAAAGAACCCCGATTACAAGAACTACCGGGCGGACATTGACAATCCGGGCCCGGCTTACATTGATACTTTGAATTTCCAGATTATCCCTGAACCTGCTACCCAGTTAGCCTCGTTGCAGCGCGGTTCGACCGACATCGTAAACCCGGTGCAGACCGACAATGTGCCGACAATTACCGGGGATAGCAACTTGAACTTACTTCAGGTCAAGAGCAGCACCCAGCTTGTCTTCCTTAACTTTGCCGACAAAGCGCCGACTGATGACGTGGCTTTGCGTAAAGCCATCTCTTATGCCGTTGACCGCAAAACCATCATTGACAACGCATTGAACGGGTATGCCACGGCCACGACTGCGCCTTTACCGACCGGGGTAGCCGGTTATGACCCGAACCTCAATCCTTATCCTTTCGATGTCGATAAAGCCAAGCAAACTCTTAAGGATGGCGGCTGGGTCGCCGGGGCTGACGGTATTGTCGCTAAAGATGGCAAACCGGCCAGCTTTACCCTCCTGACTTATTCCGGTGATAGCGGTATCAAGCGGACCACCGAAATTTTACAGGCTAACCTCAAAGCCATCGGTATTGACCTTAAAATCAATATCCTGGAAATTAGCGCTGTGGTACCTCTGCTGAGCAAAGGTGATTACGATATTGCCCTGATTGGGGTCGGCTGGCCGGATATTTCCTTCCTGTCGCTCTCGTACCTGGGCAAAGGTGGCGCAATCTTCCTTCGCAAAGAAGACCCGACCGTAGACGACCTTATTACCAAGTCGGACCAGACCCTGGACCCGGCGGCCCGCATCGAGGTTGCCAAACAGGCTGAAAAAGCGCTGCTTGACAACGCCAAGGTGGTTCCGCTCTACACTCCTTATGTTCTCCTCGGAGTTCAGAAGAAGGTAAACGGGTTTAAGTTGGACGCGCTACAGAACCTGTTGTTCAACGATGTAACGCTGGGTTCCTAGGACGGCGTAAAGCGGTAACTGTTTTCCTGGGGAAATGAAGAATCCCCCTTGTGATATTTACTGCCAGGGTTTGCAATAACGCTGGCAGTAAACCGATTCTTCATTTCTTCCAGAATTACCTGGAGCGGTAAGGATTTTTCGGAATGCTCAAATTCATCTTTCGGCGATTACTCGCTTTGATCGTGGTTGTTTTTGGCATTATCACGCTTGTCTTTTTGATGCGGGTGATAATTCCGGGCGACCCGATAGATACAATGTTATTCGGACGGCCTAAAACACCGGAAGTTGTCGCAAATTTAAAGGCCGCCTATGGCCTGGACCAACCCCTGATTGTCCAATATTTTAATTACATCCTTGGAGTTGCTCACGGAGACCTGGGGAAATCGCTGACCAACCAGCGATATGTTATAGACGAAATTGGCGACCGGTATGTCAAGACAGTTACCCTGGCCGTTTCAAGCCTGCTCATCGGTCTGGTGCTGGGACTGCTTTTCGGCACAGTCGCGGCCCGCTACAAAAATACGGCTATAGATACCGGCATTACTGCTTTCAGCCTGATAGGTTTATCCCTGTCACCTATCTGGCTGGGGTTGGTTATGATTAACTTCTTCGGCGTCCAGTTACAGATTTTGCCGATTATCGGAAATGGTGATGCCGTTCAGCTAATCATGCCTGCTCTCACGCTGGGAATTATCCAGGCCGCCATCATTTCCCGTTTCGTCCGTTCCAGCCTGCTTGAAGTGTTAGGCCAGGACTATATCCGGACTGCATCATCCAAAGGGTTGGTGCAGAACCAGGTAATGGTCCGCCACGCTTATCGGAATGCGATGATACCGGTTGTAACTATCACGGGCTTACAGTTCGGCGCGTTACTCGGTGGGGCGGTTATTGTTGAAAATATTTTTGCCTGGCCGGGCCTGGGACAACTGGCGGTAAAAGCTATCGGCAACCGGGACTACCCGGTAATCCAGGGGATTGTGCTGGTAGCGGCAATTACCTATGTCCTGGTTAACCTGGTAGTGGATTTACTCTACTTCTGGATTGACCCGCGGTTAAAGGCTCATTAAAACCGCTAGTTAGGATTATGAGTGATGGAGGTATCCAACGAGCCTGTGACTCAATCAACCCAAGTTTCTACTGAAAATGTTGCCAACAAGGCTTTGAAATCGGTAAAAAAACCTTACGAGCGGAATTGGGCCGATTTTCTTCGCCGCCTCTTAAAAAACCGAAAGGCCCTATTCGGCCTGTTTTTGTTAGCTCTGGTAGTTATCTCGGCCATATTCGCACCCTGGATTGCGCCTTTTCCACCGGATAAACTCGGCACCGGGCCACGTTTGCAAGGTTCCAGCATTAACCATCTTTTCGGGACCGATGCCCTCGGTCGTGACCTGTTCAGCCGGGTAATCTATGGTTCCCAGACCGCGTTACAGGCAGGTATCATAACTATCGGGATCGCCACCGCTTTCGGAACCCTGATTGGCCTGGTAGCCGGTTTTTATGGCGGCTGGATTGATGTTCTCCTGATGCGGTTTATTGATTTGTTGCTGGCCTTCCCGGCCATCTTTCTGGCCCTGCTCGTCCTGGCGGTGCTGGGGACCGGCCTGACCAACGGTATTATCGCGATTGGTATCAGCACCATCCCTGGCTTTGCCCGAATTGTGCGTGGAACCGTCCTTTCCGTCAAAGCCCAGGATTATGTCCTGGCGGCACGGGCGACCGGGTCGTCCAACCCCCGGATATTGTTCAAGACCGTTTTTCCGAATACTGTCGCACCCCTTATCGTGCTGGCTACCCTGGTCTTTCCCTCGGCGGTCCTTGCCAGCGCCGGGCTTTCGTTTATTGGCCTTGGCGCGCAACCGCCATCGCCGGACTGGGGCGCGCAACTGGTAGATGGCCAGGTTTACCTGCGGACGGCCCCCTGGTTGTTTAACTTTCCGGGGTTTGCCATCTTTATTACGGTAATGGGTAGTAACCTGCTGGGAGATGCCTTGCGTGATCTGCTCGATCCTCAACAGCGCGGGCGTTAATCCTTTATAAAACCTGACTTTTGCCCGGCCAGGGAAACCTGCACGCCGGGTTATTCAGGGTCGAATGAATCCGACCGGGCAAAAGTTTAAATACTCAGAAGGAGATAAATATGTCAGATACTGTTATTTCCCCCACCGACACCCGACCGGCCTTTGAAAAAATAAACGAGGTAATTGCCGCTGAAATGGAGCGGTTAGGTGTGCCGGGCGTGGCGGTTGGTATCTACTACAAAGGCCAGGAATATACCGCCGGGTTTGGGGTAACAAATGTTGACTACCCCCTTCCGGTCGAAACTGATACCCTGTTCCAGGTCGGCTCGACCACCAAAACCTTTACCGCCACCACAGTCATGCGCCTGGTTGAGCAAGGCAAGCTCGATTTGTTCGCCCCCCTGGTTACATACCTGCCCGACCTCAAGCTTTCCTCCGATGAAATCACCGCCAATGTAACGCTGCGCGACCTCTTTACCCATACCGGCGGTTGGGTCGGTGATGTGTTTGACGATTTCGGGCCGGGTGATGACGCCGTGAAAAAGTACGTCGACCAGATGAACAAGCTGCAACAGTTGACGCCCCTTGGCAAAATCTGGTCTTACAATAACGCCGGGTTTACCCTGGCCGGGCGGGTTATCGAAGCGGTTACGGGCCAGACCTACGAGCAGGCTGTCAAAGAACTGGTCCTCGACCCGCTTGGTATGGACCACTCTTTCTTTTTTGCCAACGATGTAATGACCTATTCTTTCTCGGTCGGGCATGAAACCGTTAAGGGCGAATCGCCGAAAGTAGCCCGTCCCTGGGCTTTGCCGCGCTCGGTCAACCCGGCGGGTGCGCTCGTATCCACTGTAATTGACCAGCTTAAATATGCCCGTTTCCACATGAGTGATGGAAAACTGGCGGACGGCACCCAGTTATTAAAAGCGGAAACCATCGCCACGATGCAAAAACCCCTGGCAAAGGCCGGGAGCATCGCCGATGAAGTGGGTGTTAGTTGGCTTATTCGCCACTACGGCGATAAAAAGACGGTCGGGCATGGCGGCACCACCAACGGCCAGTTGTCAGCCTTCCAGATGGTTCCCGATGAAGATTTCGCCATAACGGTCCTGACAAACTCAAACTCTGGCGGCACTCTGCACGGCAATATCGTCAAATGGGCTTTGCAGAACATTCTCGGCTGGGATATTCCCGATAAAGAACATCTTACTCCCTCCCAGGAAGAGTTGGCCGCTTTCGCCGGGACTTATACCGGGTACGGCTCGGTGATTGAACTGGCGGTTAAAGGTGATGGGTTGAGCTTGCAGGCAATCCCGACCGACATTCCGGGCCTGGGCAAGCGCAGCACCCCGCCCCCGACTACCCTGGCTGTTGTTGACGGAGAACGTGTTGTCGGCCTGGAAGAACCCTATAAGGGGGCTATCGGGGAGTTCCTGCGGGACGAAGATGGGCAAATAAGCTGGTTCCGCTTTGGCGGACGGATTGCCCGCCGGGGTCAACTGACTGACCCGGCTAAATAAGGAGCCTTTATCATGTATGATTTGCTTTTAAGCAACGCTCGAATCGTTGACGGAACCGGTAGCCCCCGTTACCAGGGAGATGTGGCCGTGGAAGGGGGCAAAATCGCGGCGGTGGGTGAGGTTTCGGACCGCGAAGCACGCCGGGTGATTGACGTGGAGGGGGCGGTGGTCGCCCCCGGTTTTATCGACCTGCACTCCCACTCGGATATGCAACTGCCCGAATACCCGCGCGGCGAGTCGATGATAACCCAGGGGATTACGACCCAGTTGGTCGGGAACTGCGGTCTGTCTCCGTTCCCGGTGGTGCCGGAAAAAATCGAATTCCTTTACAACCTGCTCTTTTTCGGCAAACCTAAACAACTCGACTGGCACGATGCCGCTACCTTTATGACCTACCTGGAAAACCTGCCCCTGGCCGGGAATGTCGCTTTGATGGTCGGTCACAACGCTATCCGCGTCGGGGCGATGGGTTATGACGAGCGCGAACCGACCGACACCGAACTCGACAAGATGAAAAAGCTGGTCGCGGACTCGTTCGAGGCCGGGGTTTTTGGTTTTTCGACCGGGCTTATCTATGTGCCTGGAAGTTATAGCAAGACCTCCGAAATTATTGAACTTGCGGCTGTCGGCAAGAAGTACGGTGGATTTTATTCCAGCCATATCCGGGGTGAGGGTTTGACCTTGCTCGATGCCGTAGAAGAAGCCCTTACGGTCGGCAAAGAGGCGGGGGTCGGAGTCCAGTTGAGCCATCACAAGGCGGCAGGAAAGCAAAACTGGGGCAAAATCAAGACCTCGCTCAAAATGATTGATGACGCTCGCGCCGCCGGTCTGGATGTCCAGGCTGACCAGTACCCCTATACCGCCGGAAGTACCTCCCTGCCTGCTCTTTTACCACAATGGGCTATGGAAGGGGGCGTAGCGGCCATGAAACAACGCCTGCGCGACCCCGAAACCTACGCCAGGGTTAAACAGGCTATTTATGATGAAGCCGCTGATAGTGGAGCCAGCCAGTTTCCGATTGACACGATTGTAATCGCCAGGGTCGGGAACGACAGTATATTCAAGCCGTTTGAAGGGAAGTTTGTCACCGAGATTGCCCAGGCGCGGGGCGAGGACCCGGTTGACACCGCTCTGACTATGCTGCGGGACGAGACCTCCCCGATTCAAATCGTGGTCTTTATTATGTCGGAAGATGATGTCAAGGAGGTCATGCAGCACCCCCTGGTATCCATTGGCACCGACGGTTCCGGCATCAACCCCGGCGCGGGCGGCAAGCCGCACCCCCGCACCTACGGCACTTTCCCCCGCGTGCTCGAACACTACGTCCGCGAAGAAAGAATTTTGAGCCTGGAAGAAGCCATCCGCAAAATGACCTCGCTCCCGGCCCGGCGGTTAGGGCGTTCCGATATGGGATTGGTCCGGCCCGGTTGTGTGGCCGACCTTGTAGTCTTTAACCCGGACACGATTTCGGCGGGGGCCACTTACCAGGAACCTCACCAGTATGCAAAAGGCATCAGCCAGGTAATCGTGAACGGCCAGATTGTGATTGAGAATGGAGTGGACACCGGGGCCAAAGCCGGTAAAGTCTTGCGACACGGCGCATAAATATAACTACTGCTCAAGAAGATTTGGATAGAATTGGAAATAAAATGATAGAGACCGAAACTTATACACCAAAATCGAAGTTGTATTCCAACCGGCCCGGTTACTATACCCCGACGATTACCGCTGGGATGGTCGCGCAACTTCGGAATGTTACAGGGGGCGTCTGGTCGTCCGATAACCGGTATTTTTACTACGTGGTGGATTGGGACGCCCGTTCCGACATTTTCCGCCTGGACCTGGAGGACAACTCCGTAACCCAGGTTACCAGCGATTTCCCGGCCAACCCGGTAATGATGCTGGGCCAGTCGGTCGGGGCTTTCGACTTCAGCCTTTCGCCGGATGGCGCCCAGATTGTCTATATGAGCCAGAACGATGGGCGGGCACACTTAATCAGCACCGAAGGCGGCCTGACTCGGCCTCTTTCCCTCGGTGAGGGCAGCCAGACCCAGGTAACCTTCTCGCCGGATGGAAAACGGGTCGCTTTCGTTTCAGGGTTTGGTGAGACCCAGGCTATCGCGGTAGCCGATACGGAAGGGACAGGCTGGCCCCGGATTGTAAGCGACACGGCCTATTTCACCTTTGCCCCGCGCTGGTTCCCCGATAGCAAAAAGCTGGTCTATTTCGAATACGACAGCCACACCATGCCCCACTGGGAGAACCGGCTGGTTATAGCCGACCTAGAAACCGGCGAAAAGAAGATAATTTTCGAGGGTTTGGGCCGGGAAGCCGTGGCAAGTTACAGCGCCGGGGATTATGCACCCTCCCCGGACGGGAGCAAACTGGCCTTTGTCTCGGAGGAAAGCGGTTGGGGCAACCTTGTTTTGTACGACCTGGCGACCGGACAGACCACCCCGCTCGTCACCGAAGCGGCGGAACACCATTCCCCGGTCTGGTCACCCGATGCGACCAAAATCGCTTACCTCAAAAGCCAGAACTGCGCCATGACCGTGGAAGTGGTTTCGCTGGAAGGAGAAAAAACGACCATAGCGGGTGGCGAAATTGTCTGCTCGAATATTGCATGGTCGCCGGACGGCTCAAACCTCAGTTTTGGTCTCCAAAGTTCGAATATTACACCCAACATCTGGGTTTACAGTTTCAAAACCGGGCAGACGACCCCGCTCACCTCTTATACCCTGGCCGGATTTGAAGAAAAAGACCTTATCAAATCCGAGGTGGTCCACTGGACGGGGGCTAACGGACTGCCCATCGAGGGAATCCTGACCAAACCGGCCAACCTTCAACCGGGCAAGCATCCTTTCCTGCTTTATATCCACGGCGGACCTATTATGCAATACAACCTCCGGTTCGAGCCTTCAGTCCAATACTGGGTAAACCGGGGCTGGGTGGTCTTGCAGCCGAATTTCCGGGGCAGCACCGGCTATGGCCGCGACTTCCGGCGGGCGTTGCTCAACACCTGGGGCCAGGAAGATATGCAGGACAGCCTGGCCGGGATTGACTATGTAAACAGCCTGGGCCTGATTGACCCGACCAAAGTGGTTTCCTGGGGCCTGAGCGGGGGTGGTTACGCCACTTTGCGCCTCCTGACCGGTTGGCCCGACCGCTTCAAGGCCGGGGTTGACCTCGAGGGTGTCAGCAACCTGGTCAGTTTCCCGGAACAGGTGGACCGTTTCTGCCAGTATTTAATCCAGGATTTCCTGGGTTACCGCCACGAAAACCTGGCCCTTTACGAAGAACGCTCCCCGACCTATCACGCCGCCGACATCAAGGCGCCTCTAATGATTTTGATGGGGGATAAAGACCTGCGTGTCCCGGCCAAACAGGGTGAAGAAATGGTCGAAGCCCTTCAAAAAGCCGGTAAGACCGACTACGAATATCACCTCTATCCCGGTGAGGCGCACGGCTGGCGGCGTTCGATTACCATCTCCGATTATCACGAACGGATGGAAAAATTCCTGACCAAGTGGGTGCTGGAACGCTAAACCCTTAGTTTTATAAGGAGTTGAAGAAAATGATTGAGACACAAGGTTACACCCGGAAAGCGGCCCTCCGCGCCACCCGGCCCGGTTACTGGGAGACAAAAATCACTCCCGGTATGATTACCGAGGTCCGCGACGTGACCGGTGGCGAATGGTCGCCGGACGGGAAATATCTTTATTACACGGTCGGCTATAACGCCCGCTCGGATATTTATCGCCTGAGCCTGGAAGACGGCTCCGTTACCCAGGTAACCAGCGATTTCCCGGCCTCGCCTCTGCCGATGATAGGGCACGGCACCAGCACTCACGATTTCACCCTCTCGCCCGATGGTTCAACGATTGCCTATCCAAGCGAGAAGGGCGGGAAAATTCACCTGATAAGCAGCGAAGGCGGTATCTCCAAATTGCTGTCACTGGGTGAAACTGCCCAATCGGGTGCTACCTTTTCACCGGACGGCTCCAAAGTTGCTTTTACCACCCTGTCCAAGGACATCATGGGGATTGCCGTGGCGGAGGCGAAGGGCAACCAGTGGCCTCGCCTGGTCAGCGACCCGGATTATTTCGCTTTTATGCCGCGCTGGTTCCCGGATAGCAAACGGCTGGTTTATTTTGAATACGACAGCCACCAGCTATTTTGCTACGAAAACCGCCTGGTACAGGTTGACATCGAAACCGGCGAGAAGAAGGTCTTGTTTGATGGGTTGGGCCAGGGTCAAACCTTTGGGTACTTTTTCGGTAACTATGCCCCCTCGCCGGACGGCAAATACCTGGCTTATATTTCAGATGAAGACGGCTGGTCCAACATCCATCTTTTGAACCTGGTTACGGGTGACTCTAACTACCTGGTCCAGGAAGCCGCCGAGCATACCGACCTGGCCTGGTCGCCGGACGGTTCGCGCCTTGCCTACCTGCGTTCCAAGAACTCCCGCATGACCGTCCACGTGGTGACGCCAGGCGGCGAACAAACGGCGGTGGATGTGGGTGATTTTAGTTGCGCCGACCTGGCCTGGTCGCCAGATGGGAAAAAGCTTAGCTATACCAAACAGGGCTTTACCATGCCGCCCAATGTATGGGTTTACGATTTCGAGGAGAGCAAAGCGACCCAGGTAACCAAATACAACGTGGGTGGCCTGGCCCAGGCTGGTCTGGTCGAGGCCGAGGTGGTCCACTGGAACAGTCCCGACGGCCTGGAAGTCGAAGGTTTGCTGATTAAACCGGAGAAGATTCAACCGGGCAAACACCCCATGTTGCTCTATATTCACGGCGGGCCGATGGGCCAGTACGGTCTGCGCTGGGACCCTTACACCCAGTACTGGGTGAGCAAGGGCTGGGTCGTGGTCCAGCCGAACTTCCGGGGTAGCTCCGGTTATGGCCGGGATTTCTTCCGGGCGCTTCTCACCACCTGGGGTAAAGAAGATATGGAAGACAATATCGGCGGGATTGATTACGCCAACAGCCTTGGCCTGATTGACCCGACCAAAGTCGTAGCGACCGGTATCAGCGGCGGCGGTTATGCCACCTTGCGTCTTTTGTCGGGTTGGCCCGAACGCTTCAAAGCGGGTGTAGAGTTGTGCGGGTTGAGCAACCTGGTCAGTTTTCCCGACCAGACCGACCGTTTCGCCCTGTTCCTGATAGAAGAATTGCTGGGGAATCGCAGCGAAAACCTGGAAACTCACAAGGAACGTTCGGCGGTGCACCTGGCCCACCAGATAAAAGCGCCCCTGATGATATTAGAGGGTGAAGTTGACGCCCGTGTGCCAAAAGAGCAAGGCGAGGAAATGGTCGAAGCCCTCAAAAAGCTGGGCCGGACCGATTACGAGCGCCACGTCTACGAAGGCGAAGGTCACGGCTGGCGGAAAAATTCCAGCTATCTCGATTATATCGACCGGGTGGAGAAATTCCTGACCAAGTGGGTTTTGGAAAGGTAAGACTGGCGTCTGACCGGTTTGTCTGACCGGCGGGCCAAGGATAAACGGGCTGGCCCGCCGGTCAGACCCTAGTTCAAAGGAATCATAGAAATGACCACGATTGAAAAAAGTTATGTTCCAAAATCGAAAATCTTTGGGGAACGGCCCGGTTACTGGCCCTCGAAACTGACCCCCGGCATGATAACTCAGACGCGGGAAGTTACAGCAGGTGAATGGTCGCCGGACGGCAAGTATCTATATTACACGGTCGGCTATAATGCGCGCTCGGACATTTACCGCTTAAACCTGGAAGACGGCTCGACTATCCAGGTCACAGGTGACGTACCGGCCACACCCCTTCCGATGATGGGCCAGATGGCTACCTCGCACGACTTCAGCCTGTCGCCGGACGGTTCCCAGATTGCTTTCACCAGCGAGAAGGACGGGAAAATCCACCTTATCAGCAGCGAAGGCGGTGTTTCCAAACTGTTGGCCCTTGGTGATCCCGGCCAGGGCAGCCCGATTTTCTCGCCGGACGGGAGCAAAGTGGCTTTTACATATCTCTCAAAAGACCTGTTTGGGATTGCCGTGGCAGATGCGGCGGGTAACCAATGGCCCCGGCTGGTCAGCAGCCCCGACTTTTTCTCTTTTGCCCCGCGCTGGTTCCCCGATAGCAAAAAGCTGGTCTATCTCGAATATGATAGCCACCGCACTTTCTTCTACGAAAACCGGCTGGTTATGGCCGACCTTGAAACAGGCCAGACCAAAATCCTTTCGGAAGGGTTGGGCAAGGATTTAACCTTCAGCTATTTGCCAGGCAACTACGCCCCTTCACCCGATGGTAAATACCTGGCTTATATTTCAGAGGAAAGCGGCTGGGCTAACCTTTACCTTTTGAACGTAGAAACAGGCCAGAGCTTCCCGTTGGTGCAGGAAGCCGCCGAACATCACAACCTCCACTGGTCGCCGGACAGCACCCGCATAGCCTATCTTAAACACCAGGGAACCAGCGTCACCGTCAACATAACAGATTTAAATGGAGAGCATTTTGCCCTGGAAGAAGGCAATTTTGTCTGCTCCGACCAGGCCTGGTCGCCTGACGGCACGAAGCTGTCATTTACGAAGCAGAACTCTTACACTCCGCCCAATATCTGGTTGTACGACCTGACAAACCGGAAAGCGACCCAGTTAACCAAATACAACATTGGGGGCCTGGCCCAGGCTGGTCTGGTCGAGGCCGAAACTATCCACTGGCAGGGTTCGGACGGTCTCGAAATCGAAGGGCTTTTGCTCAAACCGGAAAAGGTTCAGCCGGGCAAGCACCCGATGCTCCTATACGTCCACGGTGGCCCGATGGGACAGTATAACCAGCGCTGGGACCCCCACCCGCAATACTGGGTGAGCAAGGGTTGGGTGGTGGTCCAGCCCAACTTCCGGGGCAGCACCGGCTATGGCCGTGCCTTCCGCAAAGCCCTCTTTGGCACCTGGGGCGACATGGATATGCAAGACAGCATGGGCGGCATCGACTACGCCAATAACCTGGGCCTTATTGACCCTTCAAGGGTAGTGGCCTGGGGTTTAAGTAATGGCGGTTACGCGACTATGCGCCTCGTTACCGGGTGGCCCGAAAGGTTCAAGGCCGGGGTAGCCCTGGCCGGGTTGAGCAACCTCGAAAGCATGCCCGACCAGACCGACCGGGCGGCTGCTTATATTATCGAGGAGTTGTTGGGTGTCCGCAGCGAGAACCTAGAAACCTACCGCCAGCGTTCCGGGGTAAACCTGGCCCACCAGCTAAAAGCGCCTTTGCTCATTCTGGAAGGGGACGTGGATGCGCGGGTGCCGAAGCAGCAGGGGGAAGAAATGGTTGCGGCTCTCCAGAAGGCCGGGAAGACCGATTTCGAACGGCACGTCTACGAAGG
The DNA here is from genome assembly GCA_001898225.1 of Chloroflexi bacterium 54-19. Lineage (GTDB taxonomy): Bacteria > Chloroflexota > Chloroflexia > Chloroheliales > Chloroheliaceae > 54-19. Next base: position 68,915 of record MKTJ01000043.1, on the reverse strand, counting down.
TGAGGGCCACGGCTGGCGGAAGATTTCCAGCACTCTTGATTATATCGAGCGTATGGAGAAATTCCTGACCAAGTGGGTGCTGGAACGTTAACCCGGTTAAAGAATAGTGGTAACACAAATGTCAGAAACCCAAACTTATATTTCCAAAGCGGTCCGGTCTGCCGAACGGCCCGGTTACTGGAAACCGACCCTTACGCCCGGTCTGATTGCCCAGATCCGAAACTATACCGGGGCGGCCTGGTCGCATGATAGTAAATATCTTTACTACACAGTAGAATGGGATAAACGGGCCGATATTTACAGGTTGGCGCTATCCGACCGCTCCATCACCCAGGTGACGAGCGATTTTCCGGCGGCGCCACTGCCCATGATAGGCCAACGCCCGGCCTCTTTCGACTTTAGCCTCTCGCCGGACGGTTCCGAACTGGTCTACCTGAGCGAAAAGGACGGAAAAGCTCACCTGATTAGCACCGAGGGTGGGCGGGCAAGGCGGCTTGCCCAGGGTGAAGGGAGCCAGTCCAACCTGGCATGGTCGCCGGATGGTAAACTGGTGGCTTTTATTGTCGCGTTTGGTGAAACCCAGGCCGTGGCGGTGGCTGAACCAGGCGGGAATGGCTGGCCTCGTCTTGTCAGCGATACGGACTATTTTGCGGCAGCCCCACGCTGGTTCCCGGATAGCAAACGGCTGGTCTATTTCGAATACGATAGCAACGCCATGCCGAGCTATGCCAACCGGCTGGTATTGGCCGACCTCGAAACCGGGCAGACTAAAATCCTGTTTGATGGGTTGGCCGAGGGAGAAGCTTACGACCACACGCCGGGAAATTACGCCCCCTCTCCGGACGGAAAATTGCTGGCTTACGTTTCGGAGGAAAGCGGGTGGAGTAACCTCCACCTCTTGAACCTCGAAACGGGCCTGAGCCGCCATCTTGTAAACGAAGCCGCCGAGCACCAGGACCCGGTCTGGTCGCCGGACGGAACCAGGCTAGCTTACCTGAAAAACCAGGGTTGTAATATAACGGTCCGTATGGTCACACTTGACGGGGAACAAACCGCCCTGGACGAAGGAGATTTTGTCTGCGCGGGGTTGGCCTGGTCGCCCGATGGCCGCTACCTGACCTACTCTAAACAGGACTCGCGGACACCACCTGCCCTCTGGCTCTACGACCTGAACAGGCGGGAGGGTAAAGCTTTGACCGGCCACCCCTTGGGCGGCATTGCCCAGGCCGGGTTGGTCAAGACGGAAATCGTGCGCTGGCAGGGGCCGCGTGGTCTCGAAATCGAGGGGGTCTTGCTCAAGCCGGAGAAAATCCAGCCAGGCAAGCATCCTCTTATGCTCTACATTCATGGCGGGCCTATCAACCAGTATCACCGCCGCTGGGACGCCTACGCCCAGTACTGGGTGAACCGGGGTTGGGTGGTACTCCAACCGAATTTCAGGGGCAGCACCGGCTATGGCAAAGATTTCCGGCGGGCTCTAATTAATACCTGGGGCCAGGAGGACATGGAGGACAACCTGGCCGGGGTCGACTACCTCGCCGGGCGCGGCCTAATTGACCCGACCAAAGTGGTTTCGTGGGGTATCAGCGGGGGCGGTTATGCCACCTTGCGCCTCCTGACCGGGTGGCCCGACCGCTTTAAGGCCGGGGTGGCCCTGGAAGGGTTGAGCAACCTGGTCAGTTTCCCGGACCAGGTGGACCGCCCGGCCCTATATCTTTTACAAGACATGTTCGGGGTCCGCAGCGAGAACATGGAGCTTTACAAAGAGCGTTCGCCCATTACCCTGGCCCACCAGATAAAAGCCCCTGTGCTGATTTTGATGGGTGAAAAGGACCGGCGCGTCCCGGCGGCCCAAGGTGAGGAAATGGTCGAAGCCCTAAAAAAGGCTGGCAAGACCGATTACGAATATCATGTCTACCCGGACGAAGGACACGGCTGGCGCAAGGTTGTGACCATTGAGGATTATATCGAGCGGACGGATAAATTCCTCACCAAGTGGGTCCTGGAACGCTAACATACCTCGTTTACCTAACAAAAAAGGAGTTACCGGACGGACAACCCGGTAACTCCTTTTATTTTATAACCTGTTAAATTTCTTCGACTGCCTCGGCTTTCGCCTCGGTTTCGGCGGCCTCGGCGGTAGGTTCGGGCGGTTCGGGAACCTTCTTGAAATCACCCAGCATTGTCAACCTGACTTCCTCGACCTTGGCGTCGGCGTTCAAGATGAAATTCGCCAGGATTTTAGCCGTATCCTCGGTGTCATCGGATAGGGTGAAATCACGCGGATTGAGGGCATAGGTATCGAGGTGCCAGTGTTCCAGGTCAGCCGTGATGGCTTCCCCGAACCGGAAAACCAACCCGTTTCCTTCCAGGGTTATGGTCGCTTTTCCGAAGGCTTTGTGTTCATACTCGCCCGCGTAACTTTCCGGTTTAAGCGAGGGTTGGGTGCCTACCAGGCGAGCTTTGCGCTGCTTCTCGGCGGCATCCTTACCCATACCCTCAACCTTATCTTTCAGGTCGTGGGCGTAGGCGCTCCAATCCCGGCTTTCACCACCCAAAAACACATCGTGCAGTTTGTAATGCAAGACAACGGGCAAAAGGGCCGAGTTAAGGTTGGTCAGGATAACCACGCCTAACTTCTCTGAGGGTATCATCGAAACCATGGCCGACATGCCATCAATATTCCCGCCGTGATGGCTAACTTTCTTACCTTTGTAATCCTGGATAAACCAGCCCAGGCCGTAGGTCAAAAAGTTCATATCAGGGCAGGACATCCAGAATAACTGGAACTCACCGACCGGCGGGATTACGAACTGGGAAGTATGTAATTCCTTGACCGAAGCCGGACTTATAAGTTGTTTGTCGCCGAACTTGCCATCATTCAGGTGCAATTTAACCCAGTTTAGCATCTGTTTGACGCTCGAATTTATGGAACCTGCCGGGGCAATGTTGTCAATATTGCGCCACTCAATGGCTTTCAGTTTTTTATTCTGAAGGGAGTGAGGGGTCGCCACGTTATCGAGTTTCGACAGGTCGTTGGTGCTGGTATTGCTGCGGGTCATTTCGAGCGGCTCGAAAAAGCGTTCCTGGATAAAATCGTCATAGCTCTGGCCGGTCACAGCCGGGATTAACTCCCCGGCAGCCAGGTACATGACGTTCTGGTAGCCAAAAGCGGTCCGAAAACTCGAAGCCGGTTCGATATGGCGGACCCGCTGCAAGATTTCCTTGCGGCTGTAGGGCTGGCCGTACCAGAGGAAATCGGTGCGGGCCAGGCCGGAGCGGTGGGTCAGCAGGTCGCGGACAGTCATCTGCTTATCCACGTAGGGCTCGGAAAAGCGCAGGTCGGGCAGGTACTTCGAGACCGGGTCATCCCATTTCAATTTGCCTTCGTCAACCAGCATGGCAACGGCGGCGGCGGTGAAAGCTTTCGAGGCCGACCCAATTGCGAAGATAGTATCCTCGTCAACAGGGGTATCTTCACCCAATTTGCGGACCCCATACCCCTTGGCAAAGACAATCTCGTCGTCCTTGACCACCGCGATAGCCAGGCCGGGAATGTCCCAGCCCTGGTAAACGGAATTTACATACTCATCGAACTCTTGCAATTTAGCGGCAAGCTCTTCACTCATTGTCATTCCTTCCTGTAAAATAAACTGGCCCAATTAGCCCTGGCGGGTAGCAATCCGGCTTCCCATCCGCAGCCAGGCAATACTACCGTCCTCTTTACGCCGGAAAACCACCTTTGCTCCTTTGAACGGCCCATCCTGGAGAATGCCGACATCTTTGGCCGTGAATTTTAGCTCAGAAGCAGGGGGCGGAGGCGCGTTAGTCTCCTCGCTGCCAAGCAGGTTAGCCGGAATCATCTGCAAATACAAACCGCCATCCTTCACGGAAAGCTCGCTATTCGAACCCATTGCGGTGTAAAGCCCGGCATATTCGGCCAGGTTTTCCGCCCCTAAATCAACGAATTCTGGTTCAGGTTCGGACAATCCCAGGAAATTCTTCAAAATCCATGTTTGCAGCTTGGCATTCAGCACTATACCTTTGTCGGCATTCGTGGTAATAATCAGGGCAAATTTCTTATCCGGGATAAACATGAAGGCCGAAATCTGGCCATTGGTGCCACCACCGTGCCGGAGAGCCGGAACCCCGCCTGCTTTAAAGAGCATCCAGCTCAGGCCCATGGCGTCGCCGCCTTCCTCAATCTGGAAAACGGTCGATTGCATAAAGGCCAACGACTCCGGTTTTAGCAGACGGGTGCCGTCTTCCGCGGTACCATCACCCATCTGAAAGCGCACATATTTGAACTGGTCGGGAATGGTCGTGCTGATACCACCCGCTGCGTTCGAACCGCGCGGAATCGGCCAGGGCCGTGCGACTTTGGCCCCATCGGGATGGACCTGATGCCCCGCAGCAAAACGGTAGGTCATAACTTCCTCCGGGAAAAAGAAAGAGTGTTTCATTCCCAGCGGTTCGAAAATCAACTCTTTTACGACCGATTCGTAGGTCTTGCCGGTGACGACCTCGATAACCCGCCCGGCTACCGTGAAAGCGGCGTTGTTGTAGGACCAGTTGGAGCCGAGGGGAGTTACCTGGGGCAGTTCGGCCATCCGGGCGACATATTTCGCGGCGGCATCATCGCCCCACCCGGTATCAATAAAAAAGTCACCGGCCCATCCTGCGGTATGGGTAAACAGGTCTTTTACTTTGACATTGGCCGAAGCTTCTTCATCCTGGACTTTGAAGTCGGGGATATACTGGCGGACAGGCGCTTCGAGGTCAACTTTTCCCTGCTCGGCCAGGCGCATCATGGTCGTGGCGGTCACGGTCTTGGTGGTCGAGCCGATTTGAAAAAGGGTATCCGGGGTCACGGGTAGGGGGTTATCCACGTTTGTAACGCCAAAGCCATTGGAATACTCCTGGTCGCCCAGCAGAATACCTATCGCGAGGCCGGGGACTTTGTATTCTTCCATTCCAAGGGTGATTTGTTCCTCTAACGCCTCAAAGTCGGCCTGGCCGGTCGTTTCTTTTATATCTTCTTGCATAGCCATCGTGGTTACTTTGCTCCTTTCTAATTAGAAATAGCTTTTCTGCGGGTATTGGTTTAAATGCAACCACACCGGTAACACTCCCGGCGGGGGCGTCCGGTAACTTCCGGGCAAATTCAGCTTAAAAAATTGCGGTTTGTTGAAGTTTGATAAGTAATTTTGAAGGGCTATATCTGCCTTGCCGGGCGTCTCGTTGTTGCCTGGGCAGTCCTGGTGACAAAGCAGTCCTAATTGTGCATCGGGATATAAGAGTAATTATAGCAAAGAATACGAAGACTCAAAGCCCTTCCATTTCCGGTTTATAGGAAGGGCATATCCGGTGATTTCCGGTTTTGGCTTAAAATTTCCGGTTGGCAGGCCAAATTCTAAAATCTGACAAAAAATAAAAATAGATAAGTAACATATCCCTAAAAAATAATACCAATAAATTTTAATTTATTAAAAAACCAGGAATCAAATTCAAATTTCATTCAACTCGTTAAGGACGGTACGCATTACAACGTTGGTTGCAGGGGATAGGGCCCGGAACCGGTGCTGGACTACGGCAAAGACGAAATCCTCTTTGAGGTCGGCAATCGGCAGAGCGACCACTTCCCGGCGCTGGCTGGCCCGTATCATAGAAGGCGGTACCAGGGTCACCCCTACTCCCGACCGGACGAACGCCAGCACTCCTTCCATCATATCCACTTCGGCGACCGGTTGGACCACCATTCCACGCTGGGCAAAGACCCGCTCGATAACCCGCCTTGCCACAAACCCCTCTCTTAAAAGGACCAGCGGCTCGCCCTCCAGTTGTTCCAGCCGCAAAGGTTCGCCCGGATTTTGGGCTAAAGGGTGTTCCGGGTGCACCAGTACATGCAGTTGGTCGCGAAAGACCGATTGGACCACCAGCGTTTCGGGTGGTTTGCCCTGGTCGAAGGTCATACCGACTACCGCGAAATCTAGTTCCTGCTGCTCGACCAGTTGCAACAATTCGTCGGTACCACGAATGGTCAATTGCAGGCGAATATCGGGGTGGTGTTTTCGAAATCCGGCGAAAAGGCGGGGCAGAGCCTCTGTGCCATAACCTTCAATACTGCCGACAAGGACCAGGCCCCGTTCCCCGCTTTTAAGTTCGCTCATTGCTTGCTGGCCTTGCTGCAATTTTTCGATGGCTTGCTGGGCGAAAACCACAAATTCCTGGCCTGCCTCGGTCAGCCTGACCCGTTTTTTTACTCGGCTAAACAGTTCCACCCCTAGTTCGGTTTCTAAAGTAGCAATCTGGCGGCTCAAGACAGGTTGGGCCACGTTGCACATTTCCGCTGCCCGCCGGAAATTCAAAGTCTGGGCGGCGGCGAGGAAATAATTTAATTTGGGGACTTCCACCAGTTTTCCCTTCGTTTTTTGGTGGTTGATACTTTCAAGGTATCAACTTTACCTGAAAAAAGTATTGGACGATATAACACGGTCTAACTATACTCAAAATAATAAAAAAATACCAATAAGGAAATTTATTATAAATACCGGTCAGACCTGGTAAAAAAGATTTGAGAGGAAGTGACAATGCGTTCGGATTTAATAAAACTTGGTTTCGAGAGAGCGCCCCACCGGGGACTGCTGCGAGCGACCGGCAACGTAGGTGAGAGTGATTTTCGCAAGCCGTTTATCGCGGTCTGCAATTCCTACGTCGATATTGTGCCGGGGCACGTCCATTTACAGGCCTTTGGGAAGATGGTGAATGAAGCTATCCGGGCCGCTGGGGGAGTACCCTTCGAATTCAATACTATCGGAGTGGATGACGGTATCGCTATGGGCCATGTCGGGATGAAATATTCTCTGCCAAGCCGGGAACTGATTGCCGATTGTATCGAGACGATGATAGAAGCCCACCGCTTTGATGGTATGGTTTGTATCCCCAACTGCGATAAAATTGTGCCCGGTATGCTCATGGCGGCGATGCGACTCGATATTCCGACCATTTTCGTCAGTGGCGGGCCGATGGCGGCGGGAAAATTGGCCGATGGTCGGAGTGTGGACCTTTCCAGTATTTTTGAAGGGGTCGGGGCTTTTCGGGCCGGGAAAATAAACGAGCAGGAGTTAAACGAACTCGAACTAAAGGGATGTCCTTCCTGCGGGTCGTGTTCAGGGATGTTCACAGCCAATTCGATGAACTGCCTGATGGAAGCGCTCGGGCTGGCCCTTCCCGGCAACGGTAGTTACCTGGCAACCTCCGAAAAGCGCAATGAATTGATCCAGGCCGCCGGGCGGCAAATCATGCGGCTGGTCAAAGCCAACCTGACCCCACGCCAGATTGTAAACCAGGAAAGTATTGATAACGCGTTTGCCCTGGATATGGCGATGGGCGGGTCGAGCAATACGGTCCTGCATACCCTGGCCCTGGCCTACGAAGGTGGGATTGATTACCCCATCTCGCGGATTAACACGGTGGCCGACCGCACGCCGCACTTGTGCAAGGTAAGTCCTGCCGGGAAGTGGCATATGGAGGATATTGACCGGGCCGGTGGTATCAGCGCCATCCTGCAAGAATTGACGCGGGTGCCTGGTCTGCTCAAACTCGACCGGCCCACTGTGACCCTGCAAACCCTCGGTGAAAATATTACCGGGGCGGCTATCCTCGACCGGGCGGTAATTCATAATCTAGAAGAAGCCTACAGCGAACGGGGCAGTCTTGCGGTCCTATCGGGGAATTTAGCTCCCGGTGGGGCGGTCGTCAAGGTCGGGGCAGTGGCCCCGGCGATGCTAAAACATACCGGCCCGGCCCGAATCTATAATTCAATGGAAGATGCCAGCGCCGGAATTCTTAATGGTGAGGTTTCGGCAGGGGATGTGGTGGTTATCCGTTACGAGGGACCGCGCGGTGGGCCGGGAATGCAGGAAATGCTGGCACCAACCGCGAACCTGATGGGAATGGGGTTAGGCGAAAAAGTAGCCCTTGTAACCGATGGCCGTTTTTCGGGGGCGACCAGGGGGGCCTGTATCGGGCATATCTCACCGGAAGCGGCAGCAAACGGCCCGATTGCAGCCCTGGTTGACGGCGATTTAATCTCGCTGGACCTGGTCGAGCGCACCTTATCGGTTGCCCTTACCGACGCACAAATCAAGGGACGGTTGGCGCAAGTGGTCCACCCGGAGCCGAGGGTCAAAAGCTCCTGGTTGCGCCGGTACGCCGCCTTTGTCACCTCGGCGGATAAAGGAGCCGTCCTCGGATTACCCGAACCTGGCCCCGTGCAGGCTCCGGCCCCGGAGACAGTAAGCTAGAAACCAGGCTTGCTCTATTAAACGTTAAAGAAATTGCTCGACAATTTCTTCCAGTTCGTTTATATCAAAAGGTTTTCTCAAAAATCCCTCGGCCCCGGCTTCCCTGGCGATAGCGGGGCCATTTTTATGAGCTGACATTATGATTACCGGGATGTGCTTCTTTGTGGAGTCCGCTTTAAGAGTACGGGTAATTTCTTCGCCGCTGGTCCCGGAAATCCACAGGTCCAAAATAAGCAAATCCGGCTTTTTCGCCTCGATAACGGAGTAGATGTTGTAAGAATTAACCAGGCAAATCACGGAGTAACCTTTGTCGCTAAGCACGATTTGGGCAATATCAATGATGCCTTCGTCATCCTCGCAAATAAGGACGGATTTATTGTTCATAATTAATCTTCCTGGTAAAACCTGGTTTAATCCGGCGAAATTGGAATGGTAAAGGAAAAGGTCGAGCCTTGTCCTTCCTCGCTCTCCACCGCCAATTCGCCCTGGTGTCGCTTAATTATTTCGGATGATATAAATAATCCGATGCCTAAGCCTGAAAATCCTTTTGCGCTACTTTCAACCCGGTAAAAACGGTCAAAAATCTTATTTTGTTTATCCCTGGCTATACCAATCCCGAAGTCCTGGACTTCCAACTCAACATTTGCGTCGTCGCGGGTTACCCTTATTAAAACCTCGCTGGCCTGGGGAGAATATTTAACAGCGTTGGTTAGCAGGTTGGTGATAACCTGTTCAAGGCGGTTGCGGTCGCCAGTTACCAGGGTTTCAGCCTTACCGTTTACTTTTAGCTCGTGATTGGTGGTCGGCTGGATACTCTCTACCGCTTCTTTCACCAGATCATCGAAATCAAACTCCCCGATATTAAAATCGAGCCGGCCGGCCTGGATTCTCGACACATCCAGCAAATCGGCAATCAAACTGTTGAGCCGCCCGATATAGACATTGGCCTTAGTCAGATAAAGTTTGGCCTTTTCATTACCTGAATCCCTGACAATACGTTCGAGAAGCTGGTTATAACCCTTAATACTGGTAAGAGGTGTTTTTAATTCGTGGCTGGCAATCCCGATAAACTCGTCCCGTCGTTTTTCGAGTTCTAGGCGCTCGGTTATATCGGTGTTGGTGCCAAACCAGCGGTAGATTTTACCGTTTTTATCCCGGATTGGGATGGCTCGTGAAAGAAACCAGCTATAGTTGCCATCCTTCCCGCAAATCTGGAAAGTATCTTCCCAGTCCTTGCCTGCCTGGATGTGGAAGGTAAATTTCTCCTTCACGCGCTCGGCCTGCTCAGGCTGAATCATCTGCTGCCAGCCTTGCCCCGCCATATCGGCCATGGTGGTGCCGGTAAAATCGTACCAGCGCTGGTTGAACCAGTAAATGTCACCATCCTCGTCCGCCATCCAGGTCAGTTGCGAGATATTATCGGCCAGAGTGCGGAAGCGTTCCTCGCTTTCCTCGATTATCTGGCGGGCCAGCACCTCGCTGGTTACATCCACCGAAACCGTGATTATCCCTTCCACCTGGTCAGTTTCCGAGCGCATCGGTTCGTAGGCCACGTTCCAGTACCGCTGGGTTAATTCCCCAGTATTATTCAAATCCAGGGGCGTCAGCAATTCCCTGGCCGAATAAGGCTGGCCGGTCCGGTAGACCCGGTAAAATATCTCCAGCGTTTCCGGCGGTATTTCGGGATAAGCTTCTTTTAACGGTTTTCCGATAATGGCGCGGTTCGCAACCATCCGTTGGTTTACCGGGTTTGATAAATCCACGACCAGGTCTTCCCCCCGCAAAACGCTAATTGCAACCGGGGCTTGCATAAAGGTCCGGTAAAGCTGCTGCCTTTGGCGTTCAGCCTCGTCCCGGCTGCGCTGGATAGCGGCCTCGGACTCCCGGCGGACCCTGGCTAATTCCAGGTGAGCGGCAACCCGCGCCAATAGTTCGCGGGCGCTAAAAGGTTTGGTCAGGTAATCGTCGGCCCCGGCGTTCAGACCCTCCACGCTGGCTTCTTCCCCGGCCCGCGCCGAGAGCATAATGACCGGGATGGTGCGGGTGTCGTCCCCGGTCCTCAACGCTTTTAAAAGCCCGAATCCATCCAGGCGCGGCATCATTACATCACTCAAAATAAGGTCGGGGCGGTTTCGCCGGGCTGCTTCGAGGGCGGCCTGTCCATCCGAAACCGCCTCAACAGTGTATTTCTCACTTAACAATCGCCGGACGTACTGGCGCATATCGGCATTGTCGTCCGCCAGAAGGATCCGGGGTAAGGTCGGTATTTCCTTTTCGGCGCCCACACCCTCAAAATTATCTTCAAGTTCTCCGCCAAACCCTACCGTATCCACCCATTCGGAGGCCAAAGAAGTTTCCGCTTCTTCTACCCATCCCAGGGCTTCCTGGGCGTATGAGTTGAGCCGGGATCGGATTGACGAAGTTGTTCCGGTTTCCGCGACCTGCTGAGGAGGTAAATGATTACTCCCAAGGGGTATGGTAACCGTAAAGGTGCTGCCCTGGCCCAGGACGCTAGAAACCTGGATACTCCCGCCGTGGAGTTTGACCAGTTCTTGCACCAGGGCCAACCCGATACCGGTACCTTCAATGGTGCGGCCCGCCACCCCTTCTACCCTGTGAAACCGCTCGAATAGATGCGGCATTTCGTTTTCGGGAATACCGACCCCGCTATCTGTAACAGATAATTCTACCGCGTTACCTTCCCCCGCCGGTGTCACCCTGACCTTAATCTGGCCTTGAAGGGTATATTTAAAAGCATTTGAAAGCAAGTTCAGGACAATCTTTTCCCACATTTCGTGGTCAACATATACCGGTCCTTCGATGATGGCCGTTTCAACGGTCAACTCCATCCCGGCTTTTTCGATGGCGGAGCGGAAACTGCTGGCAAGGTCGGCAGTAATGGTGGCAAGGTCAGTCGGTTCGAAACGGGCCTGGACTCGCCCGGCTTCGATACGGGAAAATTCCAGGAGAGCGTTTACCAACCGGAGAAGCCTTAACGCATTGCGGTGTAAAATCTCGGCCCGTTGGAATTGCTCAGAGGTAAGTTTGTCTTTCTCGGCCAGGGTATCTTCGATAGGGCCAAGCATCAGGGTCAGGGGAGTGCGGAATTCGTGCGAGACGTTACTAAAGAAAAGGGTCTTGGCCCGGTCAATTTCAGCCAGGGCTTCGGCCCGTCTGCGTTCTTCCTCGTAGGCCAGGGCATTACTGATACTCGAACCGATTTGTCCGGCCACCAAATTGATAAAACCCTGGTAACCCTCATCAAACTTGCGATATGGGTTTAATCCGATAACCAGGACACCGGGTTTGCCGGTCTCACCGGAATGGGGGATAGGGACGGCGACAGCCTGTGAGGGCGGACGCTGCCACGCCCCGGTCGGTAACCCTTCGAAATGTTTATCGACATTTTCGATTATAACCGGGCGACCAGTTTGAGAGACTTCCAGGAAAGGCCAGACCGAATCGGCTTCCAGGCTTACCCGCTCCGGGACCGCCGGGTGATTTTTTTCGATGTTCGAGGTACCGGCCAGGTAGACCTCATTCCGGGCCGTATCCAGGAGGTAAAGCAAGGCAAAGGGTAGGTCATGTCGATTATAGGTCAGGCTGCGGGCGGCCAGAAAACAGGCATCCTCTATCGTCCTGGCATCCACCGTTTCGGCGGTCAGAGAGCGCAAGAGGGCCAACTGGCGTTCCCCGATAACTCGCCTGGTGTCGTCGGTATTGGTGCAAATCATCCCGGCGACCCCGCCCTGGGGGGAGGGCACCGGGTTATATGAGAAGGTGTAATAGGTTTCTTCGGCGTACCCGTATCGTTCCATTATCAAAAGCTGGGATTCAACGTAGGTCCCTTCATCTTTCTCCATAACCTGCTGGAGCATCGGCTCAATATCGTGCCAGATGTCTTGCCAGACCACGGAGGCCGGTTGGCCCAGGGCTTCGGGGTGTTTCCCACCAACAATTGATATATAGGGGTCATTATAAAGCTTGATAAGTTCCGGTCCCCAGCCAATCCAGATGGGCTGGCGCGAGGTCAGCATTATCCTCACGATGGTCTGTAAATTTTGGGGCCATTCTTCAACCGGGCCAAGAGGGGTTTTAGACCAATCTTTTGACCGGATTCGTTCGCCCATTACACCGCCACCGGCCAGAAAATTATAAGCGCCGGTATCCCCAGGCTGGTCTTTAACTGGCTCCTTTTTATTGTCATCATAAATAGTAGATGGGATACCCTTATTTTCCATCCTACACACTTTTCCCCTGATTATTGAGGTTCAAATTTAATATAGAGTATTTAGTTAAAAACATGGTTGGCACTGGCTTGCAACCGGCAGTAACGGGCGAATCACTGTGACAAAAGTTCAATCACAATTAGACATAATTTTAACACAAAAAAATAAGTTTAGAAATATATATAATTTTGTGATGGAAAGAAGAAACCCAGGGTGAAAAAGGCGGGTCAAATCTGCCAAAATGACCCGCATCAATCGCATTTTTAAGAGGTGAGTTCTGTTAAACGGAAGAGGAAATAAAAATTTAACCTTGCACCTTAAGCGTTAACAGTCTCCCGGTTTTTTACCCGGATTTTGATGCCATCAGGTAAAAAGGCGGTCCAGTGTCCGGCGTGGCGCAGGTTCTGATTTTCGACCGGCTCGATTTCGAAAGAACGTAGGACTTTTGCAACCAGGGCTTTAACTTCGACCTGGGCAAAATACATTCCGATACAGATGCGTGGGCCTCCCCCAAAGGTGATGAGCGAGTAAGGGGTCCGTTTTTCCTCGTCACGCGGGGGCAAGAACCTGGTCGGGTCAAAATCTTCCGGGTTATCAAAGACGCTGCCCAGGTGATGGCCGCCGCCAATCGCCAGCCGTACCTGCATCCCTGCCGGGACATGATAACCGGCGAACTCAAAATCCTGGAGGACGCCCCGTGGCACGTTTATGACCGGCGGGTATAACCGCCCGGCTTCCTTGATAAAAACGTCTAAAAAGCGGGCATCTCGCAAGGCTTCCAGGGTAACCGAGCCGTCCGGGTTGGCCGGAAGGCTGTCCAGTTCGGCCAGGATTTTCTCGCGATAATCCGGGTTAGCGGCTAAAAGATAAAGCACCCAGGCGCTTAAAGAGGTGGTGGTTTCGTGCCCGGCTACCAGCAAGATATTTGTATGGGCCAGCACCTGGATGTCGTCCAGGGTGTTTCCCTGGTCATCTCTGGCGTGAACAATCATTTCCAGCACATCGCGAGGTTTGTCGGTCGGTTTTAACTTACGTCGTTCGGCAATCAGGCCCAGCAAAATCCTGGTTAACTCTCCTGTTATTCGTTTTTCTTCAACGAGATAATCCTCGTAACTGCCCATTGAAGAGTCGTAGCCGTGGAGCAGACGATAGAACAAGTCGCGTAGATGGTCCACTTCCTCACCCCGTTCGATACCACCCAGGGCGGCGGCGGCCACATCGAAGGTAATCTCGCGGGCTTCGTGGAAAAGGTCAATTTCGTGTTCGTCAGCCCAGGTAGCTGTCCGGTGGTCTATCACTTTCTTGATAATCGGGTAATAAGCCGTCATATAGGCGCTGGCAAAAGCCGGGTTCCACAGGCGGCGGTGAATAGTGTGTTGCGGCTCGTCCATATTCAAAAGGCCGTGCCCGAGAGTATCCCCGATTAAAGGAGTCCAGCCCTGGTCGTGGCTAAAATGCTGGCGGTGGGTATGCAGGACAAACCGGTTAGCCTCCGGGCCTACCATAAAGAGGATATAATTCTCGCCGGGTTGCCATTTATCTTTTAGTTTAAGGAGTGGGCCTTTTGCCTCCGCCTCACGGGCCAATAAAGCCGGTAAGCCCCCGGATAAAATATCATCCCAGGTAAAAAAGATTTCCGGTATATCATCAATTCCTTTAGGTATCGTCATATAATTCTTATTCCTTTTACGTACTGCTAAAGAAAACTACACAGAAGGTATCCCTGTTTGGATGTAATAATTAACTATACTTTACAGTTGGGTCGCCCGGCCAACTCTTGCCGCGTTGCAAGAAAAACCTCATCATTCCCTGACAGGGGACCAAAAGTTGGTTGATTAAAATCCTATACGCTTTTGAAGGGGAATTTGTTCTTAAAAACCAGGGCGAATGTTTAAAATAAAAAATCGCCTAACTATAGGCGATTTCTTCTTCGGGCAAGGTGGACATTGTCGGGCTGATTACCACCCGGTTGCGGCCCTGTTCCTTGGCCTGGTAAAGGGCGGCATCGGCGGCGGCAATAAGGATTTTTGGTTCTTCCCTGGTCGTGGCCGAATTATCGTGAGTCGGGGTGATAGTGGCTACTCCGATACTGAGCGTGACCAGGTCGTCCGTATCTGAAAAACCGTGCCGAATATTTAGCCTTTTAAGCTCTAATTGAATAGTCCGGGCTACCTGCCATGCCCCCGAAGTACCTGTTTCCGGCAAAATGACCGCGAATTCTTCCCCGCCGAACCTCGCGGCCAGGTCTTTTGTGTAGCCAACCGAGCGAATGATAGCCTGGGCCACCTGGTAGAGACAGTTATCCCCGGCCTGGTGGCCGTGATTGTCGTTAAACCTTTTGAAGAAATCGACGTCACACAACAACAGGCTAACCGGGGCTTGTTTCCCGTATTCCCACTGGGCCAGCAAATACTGGTCAAAACGGCGGCGGTTGGCAATCTGCGTCAATTCATCCAGGACTGCCAGGCGTTGCAATTCCAGATTGGCGGCCTCGGCCCGCTCTTTGGCCTCGGCTAACTCTTTGGTCCTTTCCTCAATCAGGGCTTCGAGCATCCGGTTGCGTCGTTCAATCCGGTGGGACCACCACCGCAACCAAAACACCAATATTCCCAATACGAAAAGGGCAGCCAGGACCCTAAACCACCAGCTATCCCACCAGGGTGGGTTGATTACAATTTTGAGGGCCACTTCCTGATCGCTCCAGACCCCGGTGGCGTTTGAGCCCTGGACTCGGAAAATATATTCGCCCGGTTGCAAGCTGGCGTAGTTGACCGAACGGGTACTGCTATCCGCCTCCTTCCAGTCGTTTTCGAGTCCTTCCAACCGGTAACGGAACCGGTTGTTCTGGGGAGCGGCATAACTCAGGACGGAGATTTCAAAGGATACGAAATTCTGGCTATGGTCCAGGGTGATGCTATTTGTATTCCAGATTGGCTCTTTTAGAACGGAGTCTGGGCCTGGAACCACCGGGCGATTGAAAAGCTCCATCCCGGTCAGTACAACCGGTGGGTTGTAGGGATTTTCCGCGATTTGAGAGGGGTAAAAGGCGGTCAGGCCGTTCTCCCCACCAAAAAACATCTCGCCCTGGCTGTTTTTGAAATAGGAAAAGCTGTTGAACTGGTTGCCTTGCAAACCGTCGCTGGTATCGTAGTTTCGAATAACCCCGGTTGTAGGGTTAAATTTTGAAAGTCCCCTGGTGCTGCTTATCCAGAAATTGCCGTTTTCGTCTTCCAGCAGCCCCAGTAGGGTATTGGACGGAAACCCTTCCTTTTCGGTATAAAGTTTGAAATATTCCGTGGAAGAGTTGAACTGAATCAAACCCCCCGATGAAGCTATCCAGATATTCCCCCGGCTGTCCGTGTGAAGCTGATTGGGGGTAAGATTCGGCATTGATTTAGGATTGTTAGGGTCGGAAAAATAACCCTTAAACTGGCCGGTCCGCCGGTCGAGCCGCCCCAGAAAACCGATCCCCCCGACCCAGACCTCACCCTGCTTATCCAGGTTAACAATCCGGGCAATTACGGGCTTTAAGGTCCCGTTAGCATCCGGGGCGGTGACCGGAATTCTCCTGGTAAATTGAAGACTGGCCGTTTCGAAGTAATAGAGGGCGTTTTTGCTCAAAACCCAGAAGTTTTTCTGGTTGTCCTGGGCAATAGAGTCTATTTCAATCCCCTGGCCGACATTTTGGAGCATTTCAGGCGCCCTGAAGACCTGGGTTTGATGGGTCTTCCGGTCAAAGCGGTACAGGCCATCTACTCCATCAAACCAGAGTCCGTCCTGTTCATCAGGAAAGAAAGCTGAAATAGCCACGGCTTCGGGCCTGGTAGTTGGGAGAGGCCTGGAATAAGTAAGAAAATGCTGGAAAGTACCGTCCTGCGGGTTAAAGCTGGCAATTTCGGAATTCGATCCCATCCAGATTTTCCCACCCGGTTCCTGGTAAAGGGCCTGGATAGGGGTCTTGGGAAAATTATTATCCGAAAGAGGGTCGCGGCGGTAAAAAGTAAACTGGGTCTGCCGGCGGTCCAGGACATTTATTCCGGTCAAAACCGAGCCGAACCAGAGCAAGCCTGAACCGTCTTCCATTATAGCCCAGGTCGGTCCGGTAGCGTAACTATCCGGGTTTGCGGGGTCGTTGCTGTAATGGGCGGTTATCTTTTGCGTCTTGAGGTCGAACTTATAAATCCCGTCCGTGCCATCGGCTCCAAGCCACAACACTCCTTCTTTATCAAGGTACAGACTTACAACATTCAAAGCGGTGGTTTCACCGGGATTAGGTTGGTCCTTATTAGGTGAGTTTTTTTCCAACCGGAAGACTGTAAAGGTTTCGTTAGTTTTATCGAATTTATACAATCCTAAATTTCCGGTCAGCCACAAAGCACCAGGTTGGCCCGTCGAAACATCTGTAAATCTCATTCCTGACGTTGCGGTTGCCGGGTCATTTTCAGTTACCGGCACTGCGTTTATAAGGTCGTCCGATTTGGGAGCAGGATTTGGCGCAGGTTTGGGAGGCATCGGGGCGCTATAACAATTCGATTGGCCCGTAACAGGGTCAAAGCGGTATAAAGCTGTCCCAACCATCCAGAGCGCCCCGGTTTCAGGGTCAATCTCCATTTTGCGGATCATGGTTTGAGGACCGGAATTAGGACAATTAGTGAGGGGTTGGGGTTGAAAAACCCCGGTCTGCGAGTCCAAACGGCCAAATTGTCCTGCCGCAGTCCCGACCCATAAAGTTCCCTGGCGGTCCTGGATAAGGGATGACGCGTTAATTTTAAACCGGGTAAACTGCTGAGTGGTAGGGTCAAAACGGTTTAAAGTGCCGCTGCGGGTGGCAACCCAGATTTTCCCGTCAGAAGTTAGTACCAGTTCGCTGATATTGTCATTGCTCAAGGAATTGGGGTCATCTGGGTTATTCTTAAAAACCAGGAAATGATAACCGTCGTACCGGACCAGCCCACTCCAGGTGCCAATCCAGATAAAACCGGAGTGGTCTTGCAGGATTGATTCAACGTGATTATCGGGTAAACCGGTGCTGGTATCAATATGGCGGAATCGCAACGAAGTCAGGGACTGGCCGGGTTGGTCCTGCGGTTGGTTGAGGGCTGATGAACTTACCCTGGCGTAGACCGGTAAAGCAGGGGAAACAAGGGCGACCACTAAAAAAAATATAAACACCAAACCACCCCATACTCGGAGGAAAAGCGAGGGTTTGGCGGGTAGGGCCGAATTGATTATTAACAGGCCAACCTTTAGTTTGAATTGCATTGAAGACTGCTCCAGCGCAACATAGACGGATTCAGGAATTAATTTTTAAGGTTTGGATTAATTGACCCGGTTTTTGGCAGTTAGAAACTTTTGATAAGGAGAATAGGAACCCCTTGATTTCCAGAAAAAATTATCCAGGTTCTTGAACAACAAAGGATTTTAAGGTATCTATTTTCCCCTGAAGTAGTCGGAAGAGCCATTTCTACTATTTATTTTAGGCTAAAAGTTACGGCTGACTAGAGTACTTTTATCCTGTTATGCAGTTAAACTTTTGTATAATATTTATACAGGTATTATAGAGAATCCAACTTCCTTTCCGGGATTTTCTTTAGATTTTTGGAGCGGTCTTTGACTATTTGCCACCAGACCGGAATAAAGAATATAAGATAAAGAAAGAAGACGACCAGGCTGGATTTACAAAGGGGGCGCCGCAGAACCCTCCCTGCTACTCGCGCTATCCCTACCACCAGTGCCATCCTGACGGTCCGGGATAGCATCAAGAGTGGTAATTTCCACCAATCCAGGAGCGATTTTTCGGCCCCGACCGCCACAACAATCTTGGCCGGGACGCCGCTCCAGGGCTGCATTAACAGGGTTTTAGACCAGTCTTTTGTCAGTTTGTGTTCTATTTGTTCGAAGTGGTAAGCATGGACCAGGGGTAGTTTTTTTAAAAGAGCCCTGGTTTTAGCCGGGTTCCGCCTGGTAAAAGCGAAAAGAAGCAGACTGCCCAGGGCCGACCCGCAGGCAGAGGCTGCCAGTAACCGGAGAGATTTTTGCTGGTTGACCGCTGCCAGGGGAGCAAGCACGAAATCAGGGATTACCGGCCAGAAGGTTGCTTCAGCCACCGCCCAGCCAAAGACCAGGGCTACTCCGCCCTTACCGGAAGCTAACTCTGTCCAATTTTTGAAAAAGTTCTGGTTTTGCCTATCCCACCAATCCTTATTGTCAGATCTGGCAAAATCGCCTGCTTTTTGTCCCTTTGTTATAGCCTGTTCTACTATTTTTTCAGCCATCTTTACTCCTATACCGTTTACCTTATAAAAATTGCTGGACTACATATTACCCCAGGCCGGGCTTTTCTAAAACCGTTATACAACGTCGAAATCGACCGAATCTGCCAAACCACCAGATTATTAGGCCATTTGAGTCTGTTTAAGTGTCAAGCTCTTTGCTAAAATCGAGTTAAAATGAAGAAAAGGAGATGCTAAAAGATGAAAATATTTCTGGCAGGTGCGGGTGGGGCCATCGGGCGGCGGTTGGTGCCGCTGCTGGTTAGAGCGGGGCACGATGTTATTGGGACGAGCCGGAGCGAGAAAGGGGCCGGAGTTGTAGAAAACCTGGGCGCAAAGGCGGTTATTGTTGACGTCTACGACCGGGAGAAAATATTCGCGGTCCTGGCCGACGCCCGACCTGACGTTTTGTTGCACCAGCTTACCGACCTGAACGACTTTGATTACGCCGCTAACGCCCGCCTGCGTGTCGAAGGCACCACAAACCTGGTGGACGCGGCCCTGGCGGCAGGTGTCCGGCGGGGGATAGCCCAGAGCATAACGATGGCCTATGCTGGAGGCTCTGCTGTGGCCTCTGAAGAAGACCCACTTGACCCTCAAAACATTGGGGTCATAGCCCTGGAGAAAATGTTAGCAGAAATGCCGGAAAGCGTAATCCTGCGTTACGGCCTGTTTTATGGTCCGGGCACCTGGTACGCCCCGGACGGCGAAATGGCCCAACAGGCCCGCCGGGGCGAACTGGTCGCCACAGATGGGATTTCCTCGTTTGTGCATATAGATGACGCAGCCAGGGCGGCCCTGCTGGCCCTAAATTGGCCTCCCGGCGCCTACAATATCGTTGACGACGAACCGGCCCCAGGTACGGAATGGGTTCCCGCCTTCGCGGAAGCGGTTGGTGCCCCACCGCCCCCGGTCCAGCCCGGTGCGAAACCTTCCGAACGCGGCGCTTCCAACAGGAAAGCCCACCAGTTGGGCTGGGAACCGCTTTACCCGACCTGGCGGACCGGGTTCCGGGTTGGAATGAAGGTTTAAGAGTTTGCTTTTATTGAACAGGAGCAACCTTGACAGGACCTGCAACCTCTGTTAGACTTTTTATACTGAAACCAGCTAAGTAACCTTTAAATCTTCGGGTTGGCAGCGGTTTCAGTGATTATTAAACGGCAAATTTCAGAAGGAAATTCATCTCTATGTGTTGTGGTATGACGCATTTCATGTCTTCTCGGCTTCGCGGGCAGCTTGCCTCGCACGCTGTTTAAGGCCCGGCTGGCAAATTTGGTCCGGTTGTTTCCCAATAAAAAAGGTACATCCGCCAATATTGGAATTTGCCCCGGTGAAATGTGTCTTTCCATTGACACGCTCTCAATAACTACTTTTCTCCAAAATAGGTAGTTAAAAAGAGTTGGCCCTTCGACAGCAGCGCAGGCTCTGTCAGGAGGGTTTTTTTATTACCCAAAATTTCTAATTCTGGAAAAATCCCCCTCCTGGCAGCCTGTCCTTTTTATTGGACGCTTATTAACCAGGGAGGGAAAATTTTGGAAAAAGGCAATAAAAAAGGGGCGAAACGTGCTCCACCTTCTACCAGCACTTCAAATGGTGGTTCGACCAGTTGGGAGCACCTGGCTCAATGGTATGACGGTTGGGTCGGGGAGGAAGGAAGCAAACACCACCGCCGCCTGGCTATCCCGACCGTCCTCGAACT
Organism: Chloroflexi bacterium 54-19; assembly: GCA_001898225.1. GTDB lineage: Bacteria > Chloroflexota > Chloroflexia > Chloroheliales > Chloroheliaceae > 54-19. Next base: position 48,409 of record MKTJ01000043.1, on the reverse strand, counting down.
GCTTGACCTGCAACCGGGCGAAAAAGTAATTGACCTGGGGGCCGGTTCGGGGGTGCTGGCTCCTTTCGTCCACGCCACGAGGGCCATCTATACCGGGGTAGACCTCAGTCCCAGTCTGCTTGGCTACGCCCGGCGCTATCACGGCAGCCAGGGCCGTTTCCTGGCCGGAGATAGCCGCTACCTTGACCGGGTTATTGGCCCTGAAGGTGGTTCTTTTGATGCGGGGGTCTTTCTGCTTTCCATCCAGGACATGAATCCCCTCGAAGAAGTCCTAAAATCGGCGGCCTGGGCGCTCAGAACTGGCGGTCGGCTGGTAATCCTCATGACCCATCCCTGCTTTCGGGTGCCCAGGCAGAGCGGTTGGGGTTGGGACGAGGGGCGTAAATTACGCTTCCGCCGGGTGGACCGCTACCTGACAGCCCTGGCCGTCCCGCTAAAGCCCTATCAGGGAGGGAAGGCCGGGGTTAGCCGCAGTTTTCACCGGCCCCTGGAAGACTATATCAACGGCCTGGGAAATTGCGGTCTGCTGGTAGACTGCTTTCGGGAGGTTCCAGGCTACAGCCTGCCCCAGGCCAAACTCGACTCAAAAGCCGACCAGACCGCCCGTGAAGAAATCCCCTTATTTTTAGGGATACGCGCCCGTAAACTTTAATCGCTATGGAGGGTAAAGAGGTGTTTCGTTACTGGGTTTAGAAGTAATAAAGACGCCCGGACCCTGGCAATTAATAGTCCGGGCGTCCTCTTTTCAAGGCAAAATTTAACTAATCGGGTTGGTTTAGAAATTCGTGAAACCAGTGATAACGCATTGCTCTTTCCCGTCTCATCCCATCTAGTAAATGGTTAATTAGCTGTTTATATTTATGAAGTTGCTCAAGAGGGCATTCCACCTCAAAAGAGAGGCAAATGTGCTAAAATTAGGGAATACAACCAGTTGCGATTTATCTTGTACTTTAACCGGAGAAGTTTTTAATAAGTTTGGACGAGAAAATAGAGCAAAGGAAATTATTACATGTCAGCCGAAAAAAACGATTTTAACGTTAACCTGGATTGGGAGTTTACCAAGCGCCAGGACGAATTAATCCGCCTTCGCCGCGACTTCCATGCCCACCCCGAACTCTCCTTCCAGGAAGACCGCACCGCCAGGATTGTCAGCGACCTCATGGAAAAAAAGGGTTTTAAAGTAACCCGTAAAGTCGGCCAGACCGGGGTCGTAGCGGTCCTGGAAGGCGGGCAACCCGGTAACACCGTGATGTGGCGGGCTGATATGGACGCCCTGCCCTTGCAAGAGGACCATTCCAAGTTCGAATTCCACTCCGAAACCGATGGTGTTATGCACGCATGCGGTCATGACGGTCACACCGCGATTGCCCTGACCGTGGCCGACATCCTGGCCGAACGCAAAAACGACCTGCCGGGCCGGGTGGTCTTTGCCTTCCAGCCCGCCGAGGAAATCGGGAGCGGCGCGAAAGCCATGCTCAATGACGGCCTTTATGCCCCGAATGGACCGATTGGCGGCAAACCGGATTATGCCCTCGGCTTGCACCTGGGCGCGTTTTCGCCGACTGGCACCGTTACCCTGAAACCCGGCCCGCTCATGGCCGCCGCCGATGCCTTCAAGTTCGTGGTGCGGGGTGTGGGTGGGCACGCCTCGATGCCGCAACTCTCGGTAGACCCGATTATGGTGGGCAGCCAGCTTGTGGTGGCCTTGCAAACCCTTATCAGCCGGGAAATTGATACGATGAATCCGGCAGTCCTTTCTTTTGGCACTTTCCAGGCCGGGACCAAGAGCAATATTATCCCCGTAGAAGCCATCCTGACCGGTTCGCTGCGGACCCTCGACCCTAAACTCCGCTCTTACCTGATCGAACGGATGGAAGCTATGGGCCGCGACCTCGGCAAGCTTTTCCGGGCTGAGATTTCTTTCAAATTGATGGAACACGCCCCGGCCGTAATTAACCCAGACGACCTGACCAGTTTTGCCCAGAAAAGCGCCGCTAGCGTAATCGGGAGCGAAGCCGTCCTCGACCGCCCCGCCATTATGGGTAGCGAGGATATGTCCGAGTTTATGGTGGACGTGCCTGGTTGCTTCATGTTTGTGGGGGCGCAGCGTTCGGACGGCCCGACTCCCCACCACAGCCCGCTCTTTGCCATTGACGAAAAGAGCCTGGAAATCGGGGTCAAGGTCACCACCCGGACCCTTATCGACTTCTTGCAGAAATAGTTTTTACTGGCTAATGCTAACCGGGTTTTCCTCAGCCTCACCCGGTTAGCATTAATTAAGATAGATTGGAAAAACGAACTATATGCCCTACCGGGAAGAATATCCCCGTCCCCAGTTTGTCCGCGATAACTGGCTTAGTCTGAACGGAACCTGGGACTTTGATTTCGACGACGAGCAAGTAGGCGATACCGCGAAATGGTATCAAAATCCCACTCTTTCCCAAAAAATTGAAGTACCTTTTTGCTTCCAGAGCGAATTGAGCGGCATCGGCACCAACGATTTCCACGATACTGTCTGGTATAAACGCACTTTCACCATCCCGGCATCTTTCGAGGGCCAGCGGGTCCACCTCCATTTTGGCGCAGTGGATTACGAAGCCTGGGTCTGGGTCAACGGCGTATTTGTTAAACATCACCAGGGCGGCCACACCCCTTTCTCCGCCGAAATTACCGGGCAACTCAAGGCCGGTGAGAATGAAATTGTGGTCAAAGCCCAGGACTACAGCCTGGACCTCAGCCTGCCGCGTGGAAAACAGTTCTGGAAACAAAAAAGCGCCGCCATTTTCTATACCCGCACCACCGGCATCTGGCAAACGGTCTGGTTGGAAGCGACCCCGCCAGTTTACCTGGAAAGGGTCGTCTTTACCCCTGACGTGGACCGGGGCGAAATCGGTATCCGGGCGTTTATTGGCGGTTTTAAGCCGGGCCAGAACCTGCGTCTGCGCACCAGAATCACTTTTGAGGGTGAACTTGTCAGCGAAGATGAATACTCGGTCGTGAGGGACGAGGAAAGCCGCTCTATCAGGCTCTATACCACTGCTTCAGAGGCGCACGAACGCTGGTGGTTCCCGGAACATCCCCACCTTTTCGAGGTCGAATTTAACCTGACCGGTGAGGGTGGGATTAACGACAAAGTGGAAAGCTATTTCGGGTTACGTAAGGTTTCGGTCGAAAACGGAAAGGTCTGCCTTAACAACCGACCTTATTACATGCGACTGGTCCTCGACCAGGGCTATTTCCCGGAAGGCGTTCTGACGGCTCCCAGCGATGAGGCCCTCAAAAAAGACGTTGAACTGACCAAGGCGATGGGATTCAACGGGGCCAGGAAACACCAGAAGATGGAAGACCCCCGTTATCTCTACTGGTGCGACCGTTTGGGACTGCTACTCTGGGGCGAGGCTGCTAACGCCTACACCTATTCGGTTGAGTATGCCCGGCGTTTTGTGCCGGAATGGATGGACGCCGTCGCCAGGGATATCAACCACCCCTGCGTGGTCGCCTGGGTGCCTCTCAACGAAAGCTGGGGTGTGCCGAATGTCCTGGTTGATAAACAGCAGCAGGACCATGCCTTATCCCTCTATTACCTGACCAAATCACTCGATCCCTCCCGCCCGGTAATCTCCAACGATGGCTGGGAGCATGTAAAGTCCGATTTCACCACTATCCACGACTACGAAGGACGCGGCGAGGTCTTGCTCAAACGCTATTCCAACCTTGAATCGGCCCTCGATGCTCCCCAGAAAAAAGAGGTCTACGCCGAGGGTTACAGTTACAACGGCGAACCGATTCTCATCACCGAGTTTGGTGGGATTTTCTTTAGCACGACGGGTGGAGAAGGTTGGGGTTACACCGGGGCGGATAGCGAGGGAGATTTTATTAAACGGCTGACCGCTGTTTTCCAGGCTCTCAGGGATGCACCCCTGGTCCAGGGTTTTTGCTACACCCAGTTTACCGATGTCGAGCAGGAGATGAATGGTCTCCTGACGCCTGACCGGGAACCTAAAATACCGCTGGATGTTATCAAGAAAATCGTCACGGGAAGATAAAGGTTTCAGGGTAAGGGTTCCGGGATTTCCTGGGAGTCAAGCAAATTTCGTGGAAATCCCGGCCCAAAACCCAGGGAAAGGTTCTTATTTTTTCAAACTTCAAACATAAAGAAACATTTTTTGAAACTGTCTTTTTAGCTTTTCTTGCTTTTTGAAAGCCCAAATGTTTTAATAGGGGCCAGGACTAAATCTTTCACTTAAAAAGTGAAATTTCCCGGTAGCAAGATTGTATTTTTGCTAAATTTTAAAGATTTGAACTTATTTTAACCGCGCTTACGGCTAACTTCCTAACTTGTTAACGAAAAGTTATGACTAACTCTTTTCAAAGCCCGGAAATAAAACCCGATAGTATAGTTGCCCGTTTACAGACCACTGCGGACGCCTTTGTTTCGATTACCCAGGAACTTGAACTTAACGCGGTCTTTCAACTGATTGCCGATACCGCCCGCCTGGTAGCAAACTGTAAATACGCCGCGCTTGGTATTGTGGATGAGCAGGGCGTGATTACCTCTTTTATAACCAGCGGAATTTCCCAGCAACAGCGCGAGTTAATCGGCGACTTACCCAGGGGTCACGGCTTACTAGGTATCCTGATTAAGGAAGGCCGCCCTTTACGGGTCCAGGATATAAATAAAGACCCCCGCCGCTCCGGGTTTCCACCTAACCACCCCCCGATGACCAGCCTCCTGGGAATGCCCGTGTCTATCCAGGGTAAAGTGGTTGGCGACCTCTACCTGACCGATAAAATTGGAGAGACCGACTTTAATGACGAAGATGAATGGTGGTTAGACCTTTTCGCCCGCCAGGCTGCTATCGCCATTGTAAACGCCAAGGCTTATGAGAAGACCCGGCAAGCCCAGCACCAGGCCCAGGCCCTGGCCGAGGTAATCGGTTCGCTCAATGAGTTTACCCAACCGCTCCCACTTTTCAGGCAAATTTCAATGGCAACTCGCCAGTTGCTCAACCTCCCTTCGGCGGCGGTTTTCCTGCTGGACGAGCGGGCCGGGCGTTTCGTCCTTCAAACCGGCTTTGGTCTTCAAAATAATTCCCCTGACGAATCCTTTTTACCGGTCGAGGGGTCTATCGCCGGGCGCGTCCTGAACTTGAATGAAACGATAGGGGTTGAAGACGTCAGCAAACTTTCGGAAATTTTTGTACCAACCCTGACCTCCGGCCAACTGCCTCGCTCTGCCCTCGTCGTACCTATCCGGCAATACGGGCGCATAAACGGGGTCATTGAGGCTTACTCGGAAGTAGCCCGCCAGTTCACCCCGGAGGAAAAAGCCCTTCTGGAAGCCTTCGCCATAAAAGCCAGCCTGGCGCTGGAGAAAGCCCAACTTTACCAGCAAAAGGAAGAATTTCTTTCGATGACCGCCCATGACCTGCGGGCTCCTTTGACGGCGATTAAAATGAGTGCGGGATTGCTTTCGGCTAATTTACCGGAAAACTTCCCGCCGCTCCTTTTGCAATTGATTGATAATATTACCCGTAATTCTGAACGCCTAAACAACCTGCTGGAGGATTTGCTTGACCTCAACCGCCTTGAAAATGGCAATATTCAACTGAACATTGCAACCGTTGACATTGGCGAGTTAATTGCGTCGGTAGTTTCGACCCTGAACCCCCTTTTCAAGGAAAAATCGCAAACCCTGACTTTCGTACCCAGCCGGGGAAATATAGATATGCATGCGGACCGCCGCCGGATGGAGCAAATCCTTACCAATCTGCTGGTCAATGGCAACAAATATACCCAGCCTGGTGGTAAAGTTGAGGTAAGCCTGGAAGAACACGAAGGCCAGGTTATTATAAAAATTGGCGACAACGGTCCCGGCATCCCCCACGATGAACAGGCCATGATTTTCGACCGGTATTACCGGCGACCGGTCCACGAACAGGGTAGCAAGATTTCGGGGACGGGCCTGGGCTTGCCTATTACCCGTAACCTGGTCGAACTCCACGGCGGGAAAATCTGGGTTGAAAGTCAGCCCGGTCATGGCACGACCTTTTTTATTCGTTTACCTCTAAATCCACCCAATTTTTAAGGCCGGTTTCGGGTTTCCGGGCTCAAAACTAACTCACCTATAATTTTTCAACCTGTATAAAAGTGTTATGATTTGACCACAAGGGTTAAATCAGTATTTTGGTATTTCTCAAATTGGTTATACTGGCAGCGGATTTTGCAATTGAATAGAGGTAATCTTGTTAAAATCTAAGAAAATTTATCCGGGGCTGGCCCTGCTTATAATGCTGGCCGTCCTCCTTCAGGCTTGTGGGAATGATACGATCCTGACCTTGCCATCTCCAACCCCTGGCTCCGCCACGTCCCAGACCCCTTCTACGACAGCGGTCCAGACCACCAACCCCGCGACAGCCGCCCCACCTTCGACCACGGATTCCGCAGTTTCAACTACCGTCCCGCCTCAAACCACGGTGGCAGTCACCACGGCTTCGGCGGCGACCACGGCGGTAGCAACCACCGCCCCGGCGACAACTGCGGCATTAAATGAAGGTAGCCCCACCGCTGCCAGTTCCGGTACCGGCGTACCTCGTTTTGAAGCTGCCACAAAATGTCCCTTTAATTTACCGGCAGGCCAGACCCTAAACCAGACGGTCCGCTGTGGCTATGTCATCGTGCCGGAAACCCATGCCCAACCAAACAATGGGAAAACTCTCAAAATCGCGGTCCTGGTCTTCAAAAGCAAGGCCACTAACCCAGCCGAACCGGTAATTTACCTGGAAGGCGGGCCGGGCGGTCATATCCAATCCATCATTGATTTAATGACCGGCGATTTTTATAACGGGTTTACACAGCGGGGCGATGCCATCTTTTTCGACCAACGGGGTGTAGGCAACTCCCAACCCGAACTATACTGTCCCGAAATCGAAACTCAGTCCGAGCAGGACGCCCCGGTAATCCTCAATCCCACCGACGATGCCCAGCACAGTGTGGATTCAGCCCTGGCCTGTCACGACCGGTTAGCCAAGCAGGGGGTAAACCTGGCGGCCTTTAACAGCGTGGAGAGCGCCGGGGATGTAAACGACATTCGGCAGGCCCTGGGTTACGATAAAATCAATGTCTACGGCGCATCTTACGGTACCATCCTGGCTCAAACGGTTATGCGCCTTTACCCGCAAATCGTCCGCAGCACCGTGATTGACTCGGTTGTGCCGCCCAATGTAAACCCCGATATTACCGCAATCGCTTCGGGCAGCCGCACCATGAATTTGATTTTTCAGACCTGCGCGGCGGATGCAGCCTGTAACCGAGCTTATCCCAACCTGAAAGACTTATTCACCAAGACTTATAACTTGCTGAATACGACCCAACCGACCGTCAAGGTAACCATTCCCGAAACCAACACGACCCTGAACGTAAAAGTGGATGGCAGCAAGTTTGTCTCGGTGCTGTTCCAGTTGCTTTACGACAAACAGACTATCCAGCTTTTACCGCGCATCATAAGCCTGGTCAATTCCGGTAACAACGCTATACTCGCACCCTTGATGGCGGTCCCTTTCGAGGTCAACCTGGAAACAGACCTCGGTATGTATTTCTCGGTCGAATGCGCCGAGGAATGGCCCTTTAGCAAGTTGTCGGATAACCAGGCGGCGGAAAGCCAGGCTTTGCCGGAGTTTGCCCAGGATAGCGATATTGGGGTGCAATCTTCGATAACGCTTTGCCAGAAATGGAACGTCCCAGCCGCTTCTCAGGCCCAGGTAACTCTCTTAAAAAGCGATATTCCGACCCTGGTTATGGAAGGGCAATTCGACCCGATAACCCCGCCCGAATTCGGCCAGAAAGTTGCCCAGGGTTTGAGCAAAAGCTTTTACGTGGAGTTTCCCTATAACGGGCACGGAGAAGTGGTGCCGGACAATGTCTGCGGCATCAACGTGATGAAGGCTTTTCTCGATAACCCTTCGTCCAAACCGGATAGCAGTTGCACTTCCAGCCTGACCATCAAGTTTTCCTGATATTGGCAGGTAAGTCTGTTGTTATAAAAATAAAAATCCACCATCTGTTTCGCGCCAGGCGGTGGATTTTTATTAAAGGAGGAAAGACGGCTCGTTGGTATAGTCCTGCAAACCACTCGAAACGAAGGATTAGCTTTGTTTGCCGAGCCGAATGACGTTCCAGGAGAGCGCCGGTAAACTGGCCGTCAGTTTGCCGCTATCCAGCCCGGCGTTACCGCCACTGTGCGGCACCACTTTATCCGGCTGTGCAAGGGAATTCTTCGCCACCGGATCGGTATTTTCAAGCACGATATGCTCGATGACCCGGTAGCCTTCGACTCCGCGCAAATCGCCTTCGAGGGGCAGGGCTTCCGAGATGTTTCGATTGACCGCGAAAATAGTCAGTTCCTCGGCTTCCTCGTTTTGGACCGCCACTGCGTCGAGATAGTCAATAGCGTCAAACTGTTTGTTGCTATATTTCGGTGATTTCACCTGTAAATTCAGCACCGTTCCCTTGCCGTAGGTGGCCGCGTGCATGAAGGGGTAAAAAATTGACTGCCGGAAAGATCCACCCCCGTTAACGGTAGTGATTGGCGCAATCGTGTTGACGAGTTGGGCCAGACAGGCGATCTTGACCCGGTCGGCGTGGCGAAGGAGGGTGATTAAAAGCAGCCCCACCACAACGGCGTCTTCATGGGAGTATGGAGCTTCAAAAAGGGGCGGCCCAACCTGCCAGGGCTCCTGTTTCATAATTTTGTCGTCATCCTCGGTGGTGTACCAGACATTCCACTCGTCAAACGAGAGATTGAGCTTCTTTTTGAGCTTCTTCTTGGCCCCGATAAAATCGCAGGTGGCAACAACGGATTGGATGAAAGCGTCCATGTCCATGGACTGGCCCAGGAAGGTTTCCAGGTCGTTATTTTGTTTGCGGTAATAACTGTGAAGCGATAGGAAATCGACCTGTTCGTAAGTGTGGTCTAAAACGGTGGCCTCCCAGGCCCCAAAAGTAGGCATGGCGGCATTCGAACTCCCGCAAACTACCAGTTCGATAGAAGGGTCAACCCACTTCATAACCCTGGCGGTCTCAACGGCCACCCGGCCATATTCGTCGGCAGGTTTATGACCCATTTGCCAGGGACCGTCCATCTCGTTGCCAAGACACCAGGTTTTAATCCGGTGCGGTTCGGCATAGCCGTTGGCGATACGCATATCGCTAAACTGGCTGCCGGAAGGATGGTTGCAATACTCGACAAGGTTGCGGGCTTCCTCGATACCCCTGGTGCCGAGGTTTACGGCCATATTAACCTCGACCCCGGCCCGCCTGGCCCATTCGCAAAATTCATCTGTCCCGACCTGGTTCGTTTCGAGGGACATCCAGGCAAGTTCAAGCCGCTTAGGGCGGTTTTCTTTGGGGCCAACCCCGTCCAGCCAGTTATAACCGGAAACGAAGTTGCCGCCCGGATACCGCACGAGCGTAACCTTCAACTCTTTGATAAGTTCGATTACATCCTGCCGAAAACCCATCTCGTCGGCGGTAGGGTGGCCCGGCTCGTAGATGCCGCCGTAGACCGCCCGGCCCAGGTGCTCGATAAAAGAGCCGAACAGGCGCGGGTCTACCTCGCCAATCTTAAAATCGGGGTCAGCTATAATTTTTGCTGGTTCCATTGAGAAAAATTGTATCCCTTCTAAAAACGTTAATTTTGTCCGGTAAAATACTGCTGACCTGATTTTACAACCTTCCCCGGTTTACGTCCGGCAAATCGAATTCCAGATGCCAATTTAATTCCAACCTTATTTTTCCCCAGGGGTAGGGGGCTGGGTCAAAATTGCCACACCATACCCTTCCAGGATGAAACTTTCGATGTAAAGGGTGTTGGTTAAAACATCACGGGCCGGGGTGTCCAGTTTGATTTCAATCGAATGTGAGTTATGGTTCAGGAAGAACCGGTAGGCGGCGTCCTCGTTCCGACGGGTGGTCACTTCGACACCACCAGGCACGTTTGGCGCCGGAGTAACCCCGGCCTCGCGGGTAACCTTTGCCAGGAGCCAATCCATAAAGGCCGGTTCAGCGTGCGTCCCCAGGTAATACGCGACCCCTTTACCGAAATGGTGGCGGGTCAGGGCCGGTTGGGTCTTATAAAAGTCCTGTTCGTAGCGGGCCAGGGTTTCGGCCCCTTCCAGGTGGATCAAATCGCTCCAGAGGTTGCAGTCAAACAGCCAACCTTCCGCCTCCGGGTTATCGGTGTCCTGGTCCAGGCAAAGGCGGTTGGTCTGGCCCGGCCTGTAGGGGTCAAACTCTTGCACCTGCAACCCCAGCATTTTGCGGAAAGGCGCGCCGTATCCACCCAGGTAAATGTGTTCGTTCTCGTTTACGATACCGCTAAAAAAGGACATGACCACGTGCCCGCCCCCGGCTACGTAGCTTTCGATATTGCGGGCATTTTCTTCGCTCACCATGTAAAGGTTGGGCAGTAAGACCACTTTATAGGGGGTCAGGTCAGAGTCGGGCCGGACAAAGTCAATATTCACATTTTGCTTAAAGAGGGTTTCGTAATAACTCTTTAACTGGTCCATCATCTTAATATCAGCGGAAGGTTTCGAGTCGAGTTCGAGCGCCCACCAACTTTCCCAGTCAAAGACAATCGCCACTTCGTTTTTGTGGCTGCTGTCCTTAATTTTGCTTAGGCTGTTTAGCTCGGCCCCCAGGGCTGTCACCTCCCGCCAAACCCGCGAATTGGTCGTGCCGATATGCGGAACCATAGCGCCGTGATATTTCTCGGCCCCGGCCCTGGATTGCCGCCACTGGAAAAACATGATACCGTTCGCGCCACGCCCGACCGCCTGGTAGCTCAAAAGGCGCATCTGGCCGGGCCGTTTCAATACATTCTGAGGCCGCCAGTTCACCTGGCTGGTCACCTGTTCCATAATCACCCAGGGTTTCCCGGCGGCCATGGAGCGGTTCAGGTCGTAAGTCATTGCCGCCTCCATAATCGAGTGTTCGTCGGTAGGGTCCGGGTAGGAGTCAAGGGCGATAACATCCTCATTTTTAGACCATTGCCAGTAGTTGACCGGCTTGAGAAATCCTAAAAAGTTGGTCGTTACCGGCACGTCCGGGGTGATTTCTTTTAAAATCTGCCGTTCCATCAGAAAACATTCCAGGAGAGCATCCGAGGAAAAGCGTTTAAAATCGAGTTGCTGGGTCGGGTTGGCATAGGTCGGGGCAGAACGGGGCGGGTTAATTTCGTCCCACTCGCTGTAGTGCTGGCTCCAGAAGGCTGTCGCCCATGCTCCATTGAGAGCTTCTATAGAACCGTACCGCCTTTTGAGCCACTCCCGAAAGGAGCGGGCCGATTGGTCGCAGAAACATTCGGCCACGTGACAGCCGTACTCGTTATTGATATGCCACATCGCCAGGGCCGGGTGATTCTGGTAGCGTTCGGCAATCAAACGGACCAGGTTGGCGGCCCCATCGCGGTAAGCCGGGCTGCTGGGACAGTATTGCTGCCGTCCACCCGGCCACCAGATGACACCTTCTTTGGTAACCGGTAAGCTTTCGGGATGGAGTTTAGCCAGCCAGGGAGGGGGGGAAGCGGTCGCTGTCGCCAGGTTTACCTTGATGCCGTGTTTGTTAAGCAGGTCCAAAATAGTATCGAGCCAGCCAAAATCGTACTGGCCGGGTTTGGGTTCCAGTAAAGCCCAGGAGAAAATAGCCAGGGATACCATGTTAACCCCGGCTTCTTGCATCAACCGGGCATCTTCTTCCCAGGTTTCGGGCGACCATTGTTCGGGGTTATAATCTCCGCCGTAGATAATATCGGGTAAAAAAGGCCGTTTGGTTTCCGATTGAGGTTTTTCCGAAACATTTAAATCAGGGTAAATCATAAATAATAAATCCTTTCGAATCAATTTCGCCCTGGAAATTCCCCCTGACAAAATCTAATATTGCGAACGGGTCGCATCCACTTCTAATGAATTCAACCGGGAAAGCTGTACCAACAATCGGAGAATGGTTCAACTTGCGAGGCTAATCCCGGTTCCAGGTATAGGAAAGCCTGCCGGTTACTGAAAAAGTAACCGGTTTTAATAATTATAAAGACAGGCGTTAAAACTGGACGATTTGACCACTCGCGGCGGAATTGATGGCTTGCGTAATGATTTCAAAGTCGTGGTAGGTTTCTTCGACCGTAGAAATGACTGCCGCACCCTGGCGAATAGCCTCGTAGAAGTTTTTAAATTCGCTTAAATATCCACTATCCTCCCTGGTTAAGGTCACTTCCTCGACCAGGGTAGGTTTGTCGTTTTCGCCGGAACTGGCGTTCAGGACAGCTTGCCCATAGCTAATCTTTATTTCGCCCCTGGTGCCGTAAACGGCGACTTCCATGTACCTGGGCTGGGCCGTCTTAATAGCCCCTGAGAATAAGAGACTGCCAATGACACCATTCCGGAATTGTAAGCTCAAATTCAAGGTATCGGGCCCGGCCATAAACGGGTGAGCGGAAGTTATAAAAGCCTGTAGCCGGGCGATATCTCCGCCTAACTCGCGCAAGCCGGCGATGTGGTGTATAGCAGCATCCACCAGGATGCCTCCACCGTATTCGTCAGTTTGCCGCCAGGGTGTCGTGCCAAAACCCCGGTCTTTATCTACCCAGTGATGCGAACTCATTTCAATCAGAATCGGTTCGCCGATACGGCCCGCCGCAATCCACTCTTTAGCTTTTTGTAAATCGGTCCGGTAGTGGTAATTTTCCGCAATTTCCACCACCAGGTTTTTATACTCACCCAGGGTTTCGACAAGGTTCCGGGCCTGTTCCAGGTTGGAAGCCAGTGGCTTTTCAGCCAGGACATGCTTACCGGCCCGGACCGCTTCCAGGATAACCCGGGCGGTTAGCTGGATTGGTAGGGCGATTAACACCGCCTCTACCGCCGGATTTGACAGCACATCATGGTAATCCGTGGTCCAGGTGCAACCTGGGCTACCCAGTTCCTCGGCTGCTTTCTGGGCGGTGGCCTCCGCCGCCGCCGGGTCAATATCACAAACAGTTACTACCGTATACATCCCGGCCAGTTTTTGCAGGACCGGCCAGTGAATCCACTTCACCGCCAGGCCGGTCCCGATTATTCCCAGCCGTACCGCTTCGTCCGAAGGAGCCAACTTTAAATCTACCGTTTCCATTTTTAGTAAATGCTTACCTGCCCAATTGGGGTAGACCCGTTTAGCCGGTAATACCGGAACGAGATACACCCTGGACAATATAGCGTTGCATCACTAAAAATACAATTAGTAACGGTAAGATACCTACGGCAGCTCCCATGAACAGGGCCGGTAGATTTATCGTCTGGGCAGTCAGGAAGGTCGAAAGGACAATCTGGACAGTCCAGGTCGAAGAATCGTGCCCGATAACGAGCGGCCACAGGAAGGAGTTCCAGCTATTGATAAAGGTCAGTACCCCCAGCGAAATCAGGATAGCCCGCGAGTTCGGTAGCAGGAGCCGCCAGTAGATACCCCAGTAATTCAAACCGTCCACCCGGCCCGCTTCTTCCAGTTCACGGGGGAAGTTCAGGTAGAACTGCCGGAAAAGGAAGGCCGCGAAAACGTTGAAAAGGTCGGGGATGATGATACCCTGGAGGGTGTTTACAAGGCCCAGGTAGGAAACGATGACGTATTTGGGAACGAAAGTTACGGCCCCCGGTATCATTAGCGTTACCAGGAAGATATAAAAGACGACGTTCCGCCAGCGATAAGGTATCCGGGCTAACCCGTACCCCGCCATCGAAGCGAACAGCATCTGGCCGAAAACCTGGACTATCGCAATAATAAACGAGTTGCGTAATCCGACTGCCATCGAGGCCAGTGGGTCGTTGAACAGTTTATCCAGGTTCTCAAAATGCAATGAGGATGGTAACCAGACCCAGTCCGGGGCCGTAATTTCCGCCGAACTCATCAGACCATTTCGGACGATGACATAGAACGGAATCAGGAAAAGGATACTCAGAAAAATCAGAACGAGGTAAATCCCGCTTTGCCCCAGGTATCTACCCCAGGGAACCCTTTTTGCCACGGAGTAATCCCTGGACGCGGTCTCCTGGCCGGTATTTGAAGAAACTGCTGACATTTGCTTACGTTCTCCTCCCTTTTGAGGGTACGCCTTCTCAGACGGTTAATAATTCCTCTGCTAGTTTTCCGACCGGCCAAAGCCCAAAAGTCTACCCTGGATTAACGTTATGATGATGATGATACCGACCAGGATAAAGCCACCGGCAGCCCCGGCACCGTAGTTCTGGTTGGTAAAGGCGATGTTGTACAGGTAGACCAACGGAGGACGAGCCAGCAAAGCCAGGCCGGATTTGGCACCCAGGATGTTATAAAATTCGTCGAAAGCCTGGAAAGCCGCAATCAGGTTGAGGAGCAAAACTGCAATAGTAGTATTGCGCAGCAAGGGGAAGGTAATCCGGCTAAAAGTTGCCCAACCACCGGGTTTAGCCCCGTCCACGTAAGCCGCTTCGTAAAGTTCTTTGGGGATTTCCTGGAGCCCGGCAAGATAGAGAATCATATAGAAACCGACCTGCAACCAGAGGCGCACCGTAACCAGCACCACCCAGTAGTAAGGAGGATTAGCCGTACCAATCCAGATAATCGGGTCGAGCCCAAAGATATAGAGAATATTGTTGGCAAAACCGTAAGGCAGACCGTTGAAAAGGGTAATACGCCAGACCAGCGAAGCGACCACATAGGAACAGGCCGTGGGCAGGAAGAAGACCGAGCGGAAAAAGCCCTTGGCGAACTTTATCGTGTTGACCATAATTGCCAGCCAAAGCGAGAAAAGGAGTGTAATCGGCACGATAAACACGGCAAAAATCAGGATGGTGACAATGGAGTTCTGGAACTGGTTGTCCCCAATAATCGAAGTATAGTTATCGAGCCCGACAAAATCGGTGGGCGTAATGGTATTGCGAGCTTCAAAGAAACTGAGAATAAACCCCCAGATAATAGGGATATAGGCGAAAATTATCAGACCTAGCATCATCGGTCCAACAAAACCCCAGAAAGCCAGGGTAGTTTGCAACTGCCGTTTGCGCCTTCCCTTCCGGTCGATTTCTGAATCGCCGTATACTTCCGGGGAAGTTGCTACATTCTTGGAAGTAGCCATGTACTTGTGTCCTCACTGACGGTTTAAGCTAACTTTCCAACCAGGACTCCCAAAAGGACCTTGCTGGAAAGCCTGGACCAAAATCACAATTCAGGTCTATTATAGTGGATAATTTGCTCTAAAGGTTTGATAAACCTGACCTCTCTATACAATGTATAAAGATGCCAGGTTTATCTTGTTTAGGCAGCCGTTTTGTAAGTGGTGAAGATGGAACCGCTTATTTCTTCAGAACTTTATCCAGTTCGGCCTGAACTTTGGTTTGGGCGGCGGCCAATTCGGCTTTGGGATCGGCGTTCTTCTGGACGACGTTGGTGAAAGCGTCGCTCAGAGCCTGGCCCATCGCGGAGTTCCAGATGGTCAGGTCGCCATAGCCCAGTTTGCCGGTCAGGCTAACAACCTCAGCGGCAGGTCCGCTCTTCAGTTTGTCAGCCGAAGCAGCGGTGCTGATGCGCGGCGGGATGTGGAAGCCGTAAGAAAGCGACCAGTCCTGCTGCTTGTCAGCGCTCTTGAGCCACAGCCAGTTGACGTAGTCTTTGGCAGCCTGGAGGTTTTTGGTCTTGGGGTTGACGAACTCAGCCCAACCACCGCTATAGACTACCTGTTTGCCGCTCGGACCGGCAGACGGGAAGGGGAAGACGCCAAAGTCGTCGGCCAGGGCCTTGGTAATACCGGGCATAGCCCACAGGCCGTTCCAGGTCATCGCAGAAAGGTTCTGGTTGAAGGCGGAGGGGTCCCACCAGTCGGTCGGCGCGCCTACCAGCAAGGTGCCGGAGTTAGCCAGGGTCTTGCCCTGCGCCCAGGCAGCGGCGACAGCGTCGGTGTTGAAGGCAGGTTTGTTGCTGCTGTCGAGGTAGGAAGCCCCGGCGGCATAGACCAGGTTACCGGCCAGGATGCCCAGACCACCGTCATTGCCCATGAACAGACCCTTGACTTTGCCGCTGTTGAGGGCTTTGGAGGCGTTGATCAATTCGTCCATCGTGGTCGGCACTTTGAGCCCGGCTTTGTCGAGCATGCTCTTGCGGTAGTAGAACAACTGCGGGTCGATAATCATCTGAACGCCGTAAACTTTGCCGTCAACGGTGTTGCGGGCCAACGCCACCTTGTCAAAATCTTTCTTGATGTCGTCGGTGAAAAGGTCATCCAGGGGAGCGACCTGGCCGGCCTGGACCATCGAGTTGGTCAGGTGGCCTTCGTAGATGTCCGGGCCTTCCGGGGTCAAGAGGGCCGCATTGAGTTTGCTGTCATAGTCGCCTGGGATCCACTCTACCTTGACGGTAACATTCGGATTGACCTTGGAGTAATCGGAGGCGTACTTGAGGGCGGCGTTCTGGGTGCCGTCTTCACCGTACTGGTGGTACCAGTGGCTCAGGGTAATTTTATCACCGGAAGCAGCGGCGGCGGTAGTAGCGGTACCCGAAGCGGCGGTAGTAGCGGCACCGGCGGCGGTAGTGGCTGCGCCGGAAGCAGCGGTGGTAGCGGCGGGAGCGGAAGTGTTGGTAGCATCGCCGCAAGCGGCCAGGATGCCACTGGCAACTATTGCACCACCCGTAAGGGCAACGAATTTACGGCGGGAAAAACCTTTCTTACTTAAAGCATCACTGCTCATTAGAAATCCTCCTTATGTTTGGCTAACATAGCTTACTTGGTAATGGCAACCCTTGCCAGTCACGAAATTAAGGAAAGTGCTTTTCTTATTTTTATCAATTCCAGGCTTAATAAAGTATACTCAAGCAACCGGACAAACTCTTATGACAAAAACCTCCTCTTATTTAAGCCGTTTTTGGGCAAAACAAATAATTAATCTGGCTAAAATTATGTAAGATTGCCCAGGTACAGCCCTTGGTTATGGTTTATTGGTCCTTTAACCTTAAAAACTCAGAGAGATTTGAAACCAGATACTTGTGAAAGCGCTTTTATGGTTTTTATTATATTTGCCCCTTTTTAAGTTGTCAATACCTTCTAAAAAATTAATTTGCCGCTCGCAAACCCCTTGACTTTCCGGGCAAACTGCCATTTAATAGGGTGTAAAGTGCTTCACGGAAAGGCTTTATAAAGATTCAAAAAAATATACTCATTCAAACCTGGCAAAATAATAAAACCTGGCAAAATTGGTAGATTTTTTGCTGCAAAAAATAGCTATCTGTCTAATTTAAAGGTATTTCCCGATGATAGAAACGCCCAAAGTAACAATCTACGATGTCGCGTCGAAGGCGGGGGTCTCGATAAGCACGGTCTCGAAAGTGCTTTCCGGTAGCACCAGGGTTAATGAAGTTACTCGTGAGAAAGTATTGTCCGCCGTCAGTCAACTAAATTATGTCCCTAGCCTGGCGGCCAGGGGCATCGCCAGCGGGCGTACCTCCATTATTGGGCTGGTCATACCTTATACCCCCTTGCAGTTACTCTATGACCCCCACCTTCAAGGAAACCTTTGCGGTATCGAAGAAGTCTTGAATGACCACGATTATGCTTTGTTAATAGCGACGGCCAACCGGGAACACGAGTCGTCCTCCTCCTACAAGCGGCTTTTGCGTTCGAACTATATTGATGGGGCGGTGGTGATGGAGACCCAGGAGAGTAAATCGCCCGACCTCCACCGCCAACTCTCCCAGCAGCGTTACCCCTGGGTAATCCTGGGTTACCCGGTGGGTATGGTCCCTTCCTATTGCGTCCATGCTGACGATTTGCAAGGCGCCCAGCGCATGACCGAGTATTTAATTTCCCTGGGACATCGCCGAATTGGAATGCTCCAGGTCAAAGATAGCGCCTATGCTTCCGAGGAGCGTGTGCGCGGCTACCGGCAGATGCTGGCCCATAAAGGGTTGCCCTATGACGAAAACCTGGTAGTGGATAGCGGGGATTGGACCGAGGAAGCGGCCTATTCGTCGGTTTCTCAACTACTCGAACGGCCCGACCGGCCAACAGCCGTCTTTGCCCTGAACGACCGGATGGCCCTGGGGGTGCTTCAATGGGCCCGCGAACACAAACTGCGGGTCCCGGAAGACCTGACGGTTGTGGGTTTTGACGATATTCCGGCCGCCGCCGCCGGGTTCCCGCCTCTGACCACTATCCGTCAACCTTCAGTCGAGATGGGCCGCCAATCGGTAAAACTCCTTTTCAAGTTACTCGAAGGGGGCAGTGTATCCAGCCGGGTGGTGGTCGGCACCGAATTGGTGGTGCGGGCTTCCAGTGGGCCGCCACCAAAAAAGGTATAAACCTGGATGAGCATAAATAATGGTTTGGCTCCAACCCCTCCTTTAGGCTGGAATAGCTGGGATTGCTATGGAACCAGCGTTCGCGAGGACGAGGTTAAGGCCAACGCGCTCTACATGGCTGAAAACCTGGCAAAATTCGGCTGGCAATATATCGTGGTAGACATCCAGTGGTACGAGCCGGAAGCCAGGGCCGGGGGTTACCGGCCCAATGCTTTTCTCATAATGGACGAATACAGCCGCCTGCTCCCGGCCTCAAACCGCTTTCCTTCGGCAGCAAGCGGGCAGGGTTTTAAGCCCCTGGCTGATTTCGTGCATTGCCTGGGCCTGAAGTTTGGAATCCACATTATGCGAGGGATTCCCCGCCAGGCTGTACGGCAAAACTCGGCTATTTTCGATACACCTTACCGGGAGGCGGATATTGCCGACCAATCCAGCACCTGCCCCTGGAACGATGATATGTTTGGCCTGGATATGAGCCACCCCGGTGCCCAGGCTTATTACAATTCGATTATCGCGCTTTACGCCTCCTGGGGCGTGGACTATATCAAGACCGACGACATCAACTGGCCCTACCGCGCCGCCGAGATTGAAGGCATTGCCGCCGCGATAAAAAAATCCGGTCGGCCAATTGTCCTCAGCCTGTCACCGGGTAACGCCGGGGCCGGGCCGGACCAGTTAGCTCATCTCAAATCTCACTGCGAACTTTCCCGCATTTCGGACGACTTATGGGACCGCTGGGTTGATATAAAAGCTCAGTTTGAATTGTGCCGGCGTTGGGCGGCGGCAGGTGGGCCGGGCTACTGGCCGGACGCCGATATGCTGCCGCTTGGTCGCATCAGCATCCGGGGTGAACGCGGACCCGACCGCCAATCTCTCCTTACCCACGACGAACAAACCACCTTAATGACCCTCTGGTCAATTTTCCGGTCGCCTTTGATGATGGGCGGCGACCTTCCCAGCAATGATGCCTTTACGCTTGGCTTGCTTACCAATGCGGAGGTTTTGCGTGTGAATCAGCACAGTCAGGGCAACCGGGAACTTTTCCACAAAAATAACCAGATTGCCTGGGTGGCTGACGGCCCGGACGGTTGCAAATACCTGGCTTTCTTTAACCTCGAAGATAACGCAACTGCTTCTATCAATGTCGATTTGTTCGAAACTTTTGGAGCGGCAGGTTGGAGGGTTCGAGACCTCTGGCAAGAGACAGACCTGGGTCTTTTAGAAGGAAAATTCGGGCAAAATATTCCCTCGCATGGAGCCGGTTTATACGCTCTTTATCCGGTTTAGCCCTATGGCTAATTAGCCCGGATTAGGGTAAAATTACAGTGAATTGAAGCTGTATTTCCCTGATAAAGACAAAGGCGTCCATGAATAAAAGTCTTCCCCGGCGTTTGACCAGCCATAGTTTTATGCAGACCGGGCAGTTGCAAATCTTCCACCAGTTCGAAGCTGGACCTATAGAGGTCCACTGGCACGAGTTTTACGAACTGAGCTTGATTCTGGCCGGAGAAGGTTCGCACGTATTTAACGGGGTAAATTACGAGCTTAAACCGGGCAGTATCTTTTTGCTCACCCCGGCGGATTTTCACGGCCTGGCTCCTCTGCCTGGCGAGGTTTTTGAAATCTATAATGTTATCTTCTCGGAAGAATTTCTGGAAGAAGAGCTGCGCCGCCTCCTTTTCGATAATAACCGCTCTTACCTTACCACCTTCACCGGAAGCCTTTTTGAGCAAGCGGTAGAAAGCTACCGCCGGATTGAAACCGAACTTTCCCACCAGCAACCGGGGTATCACCTGGTTATCCGGGGCGAATTAACAAACCTCCTGGTCGCGTTAGCCCGCCATGGAGCCACCACCATGCAGATGCCGGAGCGAGGCGGAATTAGCGATTTCTCCCACCCGGCCATCCGCAAAGCCATCACCCTGATTCAACACCATTTCCGAGAAGATATTTCACTACCCCAAATAGCCGGGCAGGTCCGCCTCAACCCGAACTATTTCAGCGAACGTTTCAAAGCTTTTACAGGGAGTTCCTTCCAGCGTTACCTGATAAATTTAAGGCTCGAATTTGCAGCCTCGCTCTTACGGGTGTCTCAGGTGCCCGTTACCGAGATTTGTTACGCTTCCGGTTTCAAAACGTTATCCCATTTTGAGCGAGTCTTCAAGTCAAAATTTCACCAGACCCCCTATGCTTATCGCCGCTACACTTTTCCGGTTGACCTGGAAGAAGGGAGGCAACTCGCCGCGATTTAAAGCTGAAAAAAAGCCGGGTTTTTCCGAAAAAACGCGAAGTAATTTTTTCACCTTTCGCCTATATTGGTAAAACAACTGCTTTTTTCAACCTTTATCAACTTCCAAAGACGGTGAGTCATAGAGAGGATTTTTAATGAAGACGCTGGACAAAATTGATGTGGAGTTTTATCAAAAAAACGGGTATATCCTGCCGCAACGACAACTCTTTTCTCCGGCCCGGTTTGCCGAGCTAAAAGCTATTTTCGAGGAACATCTTACCAATAAAGGCTCTAAACGTTCGGACGAACTGGACGTACCCCATTTCACCGACCCGCGCCTGCTCAACTTTTTGCTGAGTGACGAAGCCCTCGATATGGTCGAACCTATCCTGGGGCCAAATATCGGCTTATGGTCGAGCCATTTTATTAGCAAAGACCCTTATTCGGGCCGTCCTACCCCCTGGCACGAGGATTCGGCTTACTGGGAAGGCCGGGTAAGCTTCTATTCTAAAATCGTGACAATCTGGCTGGCCCTCGACCCTGCGACCCGTGAGAATGGTTGTATGCGGGTCATTCCAGGTACCCACGACAACGGTTTTTCGGCCTATGAAGACCTTGCCAACCCGACCGCTTACACTTTTGGAACCCAGATTAAAAACGTAGACGAGTCAAAGGCGGTTTATTTTGAACTGAAACCGGGAGAGTTTTCCATGCACGACGCCCGGCTGATTCACGGAGCCGAAGCTAACACCAGCCCTAACCGGCGGTGCGGCTACACCATGCGTTATTTTTCGACTGAAATCAAGGTTTACCCGGAGAAAAATCCCGGTTTCAAAATCTGGCTGGCTCGTGGTAAAGACCTGGCCGGAAATTTTTATGAAAACGCTTAAAATCAGAGATTGAGAGAGGGAGTTGAAATGCTTGATACCCAGGTTGCGCCAGAGTCGGCGCAGGTAATACCCGGCCCTGCCGAGGTGGAATTCTTCGAAAAGAACGGTTTCTGGATTTCTCCCAAGATTGTGGACGATAACCGGCTGGAAACCCTTCGCCGTCACATGATGTTTATTTACAACGAAAATTATGAGACAGGCCGGGCTCCTTTCAGCTTCTGGAAGCCGGGTTCCGGCAGTTTACGCAAGACCGACAATGTTCACTGGTCGGACTTTACCTTCCGCGACCTGGTGCAAGACCCGGTAATCGGGGAAATCGCGGCGGCTTTGCTCCGCACCCCGATTATCCGGTTGTGGCACGACCAGTTGTTGTTCAAACCGGGCCTCGCTCCTGGTGTTACCCCGGTCCCGGCGAATGTAGGCTGGCACCAGGACTATCACTACTGGCAGTGTGCCCAGGAACCCACCCTGGTGACCGCCTGGGTCGCCTTTGACGACGTGGACCTCTCTAACGGCTGCATGCACGTGGTCCGCGGCAGCAACCACTGGGGCCTGGTGGACGTGAACAACTTCTTCGAGCAAGACCTTCAAAAGCAAGAAGAAACCATGACCATTCCGACAGGCGCCAAATTTGAGCCGGTCCCCCTGATTATGAAGGCCGGGCAGGTCAGTTTCCATCATGCAATGTCGTTACACGGTAGCGGGCCAAACAATACCACCCGGCCTCGCCGTTCGATTGCCATCCACCTGATGGCCGGGGATACCCGCTATAAGGCCGGTACTCCCGCCGACGAACATATGAACGTCCAACTGTTCAAGCCGAAAGATGGCGATATATTCGCCGGTAGCATGTTCCCGGTCCTCTATAACAAGCTTACGGCCTAACCGAATTTTTATAAAAACCTCTTAAAAAAACCTTACCAACTTTGAATGGATTGGTAAGGTTTTTTTTCTTTTGCTGGTTTGTAATTATTTGCCCCATGTATACAAGAAGGGCGTTTCCGGTCTGTTAGCCAAAATAGGTCAAGGATGCCTTAAATTGAGATTCCTGGTTTTTGATGTGATGTCAGGTACTTAACCGGGACTGCCAGAAAGCAGATTAATATTGACGGCAGCGGCCATTTGCTCGTAGCCCCGGTCGTTCGGGTGGACTCCGTCACCGGAGTCATAGGTCGGGTCGACCAGGGCTTCGTCATTCTCTGAACGTAAAGCCGTTGCGAAATCAAAGGGCGCGTCGTACCAGGGCGAGCTTTCTTCGAGCAGCCAGTGGTTTACCCTGTGCCGTTCGAGGTTCTGCTCGGTGGTATAGCCACCCGGTAAGATTGTCGCGCCAAAGACTTTTTTATATTTTTGCCTGGTGCGGTCGGCCACTTCTTTCAGGGCGGTAATAATAGTTTCGGATGAAACTCCCATTCGCAAATCGTTCGAGGCGATATGGACTATTAAATCGGTCGCGCCGGGAATCGCGAGTAAATCCCACTCCAACCGTTTTAACCCGGCCTCTCCGGCCATAAAAGAAGGAAAACCAAAAGCGGCCAGTTCGGAAATATTGTCGTTGGTTAGCTGGTTGCCCGAAACCCCGGCATTGATGACGGACATTAATCGTGTCCCCCCGGCTTTTGCCAACCGCTGGGCCAGATAACCGGGCCAACTCCGATGGGCGTCAAGGGTTGAGCCAACTCCATCCGTAACCGATGAGCCGAACGCTACTACCGCATTTAAGGGCGAGTCAGGCAGCACATCCACCCGGCTAATCAACCAGCGTGCGGTGGTAATAAGCGGATAAAAAGCCGGGGCAATTTCTTCTGGAAGTTTTGTAAAATCACCCAGTTTACTGATGTAGGAGGTCTGGAGGCCAACCGGGTGGCCGGTGTGGCAATCGCCTTTCTTGACATAAAAAGTTATGGCAATATCGCTTCCGACGGTCACCTGCAATTCTAGCGGGTCGCTGGTAATTTCCTGGCCCGGATGCAGGGTTAGAGTATTTTCTCCCTTAAATAAAACCGCCTTCGCGCCTGGGTGCAGGTTTGGGCCGTTGAGAACATGCGCGGCGGAAATTGAACTGATGGTTACAGGGGCCTGGCCGTAACGGTTGGAAAGCCCGACCCTTATTTGAGAGCCACCTCCCTGCATACGAATGATTTGCCGCAGGGTTCGCCCGGTCAAATCGGCGGCGATAACCGCCAGGGGTGGGGCGTACCAGGCCGCGACCCAGTTATTTTTAGGTTCTGCTTTATTTTCCGGTTCAATGGAAGCCATTATTAACTAATCCTCTGGTTATTTTCTGGTTTAAGTTTACCTACAAATTTTTTTAGCCTAACAGATTATAGCGCTTATCCTAAATTTGCTCATTCCAACAAAGAAAAGGTAACAGCTAGATAATTAAAATTGCAAAACCTAAAAAGAACCAAATTTGCCATTTCTCATTTTTCCTGTATAGTTGCATATTGTATACAAAATCCTTTTCTATTACAGTGTTAAAAATTTCCGGTCATAGTTTTTAATAATCCTCTTTTGGGGGGGTTAAAAACTTACGGGCAGGTGAAAATATCGGGCAGTAAATTTGAAAAATTTTCCGTGAATCAGGGTCGAGAATGGAGAAAATTCAATGAAGGATGTTCCTAACAAATTTATCCGGTACAACCAGCCAGGCACCCGCTTTTTTGAAGGTCTACCGGTTGGTAATGGCCGGCTAGGGGGTTTACTCTTTGGTGGGGTGACCGAAGAAACCATACAACTGGACGAATCAACCTGTCTTTCCGGCGAAGCTTCCCTGGAAAACGTCCAACCGGGAGCGGTCGAGCTCATACCAAAGATACGCGAAGCCTTGTTCCAGCACGACTTTGAGGAAGCCCACCGGTTAGCCGAAGGCATCAAGGGGCTAAAAAAGAACTACGGCACCAACCTGCCATTTGGCAAGTTAACCCTTCGCTTTGATCACCCTGCCAATGCCGAAAACTACCGGCGGGAGCTTTGTCTTAACAACGGTATTGCCAGGGTTGAATATACGGTTGGCAACACCAAATTTGAGCGTGAGTTTTTCGCCAGTAACCCGGCGCAGGTCCTGGTCCTCAAAGTGTCATCAAGTGAGGCAAACACTCTTGGTTTTACAATCTGCCTGGATGCCGGGGATAAACCTTTCGAGGTTCAAACAGACGAAGGGAACGACCTGATCCTGTCCGGCAATGCCTTTGAAAGTATCCACAGCGACGGCAAAACCGGGGTAGCCATTCACGCCCGGTTGCGTGTTGTCCTGGCTGGTGGGGAACTTGTTACCTCTGAAAAAAGCCTGGAAATCCGGCAGGCCAACAGCGCAGTCATTTACGTGGCGCTCGGCACTACCTTTGGCGGCAATGACCCAAAACCGGATTGTCAGGCCCAACTAGACGCCGCCGTTGCTAAAGGCTTTGAAACGCTTCGCCAGGAACACGAGGCCGATTTTAGAGGTTTGTTTGACCGGGTTAGCCTTCAGTTGGGTGATGAGTCAAGTCTGGAAGGGCCGACCGACGAACGGCTTAAAAGGGTCCAGGCGGGCGAGTACGACCCGGCTTTCTCGGCCCTGATGTTTCAATATGGCCGCTACCTTCTTATTTCCAGTTCCCGGCAGGATTCGCCATTACCGGCCCACCTGCAAGGGGCCTGGAACGATAACGAAGCCTGCCGCATGGGTTGGACTTGTGATTTGCATCTCGACATCAATACTGAAATGAATTACTGGCCCGCCGATGTGACTAACCTTGCGGAATGTAACCCGCCCCTGGCAAAGTGGATAGAAACAATCCTGGTCCCTTCCGGTCGTCACACCGCCAAAAATTTGTACGGCCTGGGTGGTTGGGTCGCCCATACCGTCTCGAACGCGTGGGGATTTTCAGCGCCGGGTTGGGATGTTCGGTGGGGGATTGACCCATTCTGTGGGGTCTGGATTGCCTCACATCTCTGGGAAACTTATCGTTTTTCCCTTGGCCAGGCTTTCCTGGCCGAAAAGGTTTATCCGGTCATAAAAGAGGCGGCAGAATTTGTGGTCGGTTTCCTGGTGGAACACCCTTCCGGTGGTTACCTGGTGCCCGGCCCTTCCTACTCCCCGGAAAATTCTTTTAGTTATGATGGAGGGGTCTATCAGCTTGATATGGGCGTTACCTATGCCGTTGTCGAGACACGCAACCTGTTGCAAACCTGCCTCGAAGCCGCGACCATCTTGGGGTTGGACGAGGATTTGCGGGCCGCCTGGCAGGAAACCCTGGCTAAATTACCACCGTTTAAGATAGGTAAACACGGACAACTCCAGGAGTGGTTTGAAGATTTCGCGGAACCCGACACTACCCACCGCCATATTTCTCACACCCTGGCCCTTTATCCTTACGGCCAGATTGACCCGGCGACCTCACCATCTTTAGCGGAAGCAGCCCATACCACCCTGATGCGCCGCCTGTACGCCCCGAACGGCTACGAGGAAATGGGCTGGGCCAGGAGTGTGGTGATGGTCGGTTCGGCCCGGCTATGGGAAGCGGAAGACGCCTTGCGGCAGGTCCAGGCCATAGAGAAACGCTTGACCGAAGAAAACCTGATGACCTTCGACCCGCCGGGCGCCGGGGCTACCTTAAATATTCTCGAACTGGACGGCAACACCGGGCTAACCGCAGGTATCGCAGAGATGCTGGTGCAAAGTCACCGGGATAACACCATTCACCTGCTACCGGCCCTACCTCGCGCCTGGAAAGATGGCAGGGTAAGCGGCCTGTGCGCCCGTGGTGGGTTCGAGGTAGATTTGGAGTGGGAGAACGGGGAACTGCTAAAGGGAAGGATTTTGTCGAAGTTGGGGCAAAATTGTCAGGTCCAGTATAGAAACCGGGTTATTTCACTGCCTACAAAAGCCGGGAAAGCTTATTCTTTTGATGGAAACCTTGCTTTAGCCTAAAGACTCGTTATTGGTTGGACAATGGCTTAATTGAGGTCATTGTCCAATTTTTTATATTCTTTAAATTTTACCAATTCTTGGTCAGCGTTTTCCGGTTTAGCAGGTGCCAGGTTCGCCTCAATTGCTGCTTTCAAATCTTTAAGTCCTTGTTGCATACCAAAGTTTAAAATTCTCTTAGAGAATAATCGGAAAATTAACCAGAAGATTCTGGGAGGACGGTAATCGCTATTCGAAATCTGAAAATTAAAAGAATCTAAATTAAACTTTATTGTCCAAATGACTCTTGTAGAACCATTTTCATCAGAAAAATTATACCTAATTAACCCTTTTTGATTTTCCTCAGCAAGTATTATCGTTTCAAATAGTTTGTTCCTTTTGAAAGCCGTAACTTCTACAAATTCCTCGGTGATTTCCTTTCTCAACTCCGGTTCCAGAGTGTCAAGGTCAATATTTTTCAGGATTTCACTTTTCGAAGGGTCTTGTTCGCCCCCAGCTTTTGCCTTGATAACGCGAAATTGCGTCCCTTCACCTACCGCGCCTTCAGTCAGTTTTTCTACCATTAATGTATTAAAATCAAGCTTTGGCTGGCTTTCTTCAAAGTTTACCGCCAGGAAGTCAAAAACCTGTTCGAGTGGCCTTTCTATAATTATACTGTTCGAAAATTCAGCCATATTTGTAATAATTCAAGTTGAATATTTGTTACTCCAGGCGGTGGTGAGGAGTCTAGTTACCACAAACAAACGGCTGTGATATTCGCCAACGGCGTGGAGATCCTTCGCTTCGCTCAGGATGACTTATACATTCGTTGGGCCAGGTTTTAGTTCAGCTTCGATGATAGCCTTCATGGTTTTGAGGCCATTTTTTACGCCCGATTTCAGTATGGGGTTCGCAAATAATTTAAGCGCAAAGTTAGTGATTTTTGAATTGCCCAGTTCCCGATTCTTTTTTTCGAGGTCGCCTCGCACCATACTAGAATCGAAATTTATCTTATAAAAAACTTTCGTGCCCTTATTTTCAGGAGAGAAGCTGTAATTTTCCAAAATTTTTTTATTTTCTTCACCGACCCGGACTATTTCGAAAAGCCTGTCCTTTTCAAAGGCGGTCACTTCCAAAAAGATTTCTTCGAGTTCGCTTCGCAGTTCCGGGTCCAGGGTATTGAGGTCTAAATCCTTAAAAAAATCGCGATTGGAAGAGTCCTGTTCGCCATCTTTTTTGGCTCGGATAGCCCGAAACAGGGTGCCCTTGCCCACCTCACCTTCGGTCAATTGCTCGACATATAAAAAATTAGTTTCAACTTTTGGTAAATTAGCCTCAAAATTTGTCGCCAGGAAGTTAAATACCTGTGCGACCGGCCTGTCTATCACGATTTCGGTTTTAAAGTCAGCCATAATTGCCCATGTTTTCCATTTTTAAAGAAAATTCTGGACTTATTTTAAGCCCATTTTCATTATAAAAGCAAAGGAGCCTGACCTTTATAAAGACCAGGCTCCCGCACTTTTTATTTTGGGACAAAGGCCGGGGTTACCCGGAAGTAGCCGTTACTCGGCAGTTGCCGCCGGGGCCGAACCACCATCCTGGACGGGCGGGGTGGGGCGCGGTGGGCGGGGTGCCTTTGGTTCGGACGACGATTTGGAGGCGGCCTTGGAAAGCATCATGCTCATATTGCGGCCTTCGACGCGGGGGGCCTGTTCAATCTGGGCCACGTCTTTGAGCATGTCAATCATTTCGTTCAAAACTTCTCGGCCAATATCCTGGTGTGCCATTTCTCGGCCTCGAAATAGAACGGTCATCTTTACTTTGTGGCCTTCTTCCAAAAAGCCACGGGCCTGGTTGCCTTTGGTCTTTAAATCGTGGTCGTCGATTTTCGGACGCAACCTTACCTCTTTAATCGTTATAACTTTCTGGCTCTTGCGGGCTTCTTTTTCTTTCTTATCCTGCTCATACCGATATTTGCCATAATCCATAATCCGGCAGACAGGCGGCTGGGCGTTGGGGGCAACTTCGACCAGGTCATTGTTCTGGCTACGGGCCAGCGCCAGGGCCTCCCGGGTCTTCATGATGCCAAGCTGCTCGCCATTTTCGTCAATTACCCGAATTTCCGGGACACGGATGCGTTCATTAACGCGAAGGTTCCTGCTGATAGTAGAACTCCTTTCGAAAAATCAATAAAAGATAGTGGTATAGCCCCGTTCTATTCTGAGCGGAGCTGTGACCTGGGATTTATTCAATTTAAGATTATTTGAGTGTCAAAAAAGTCTAATTGCTTTACTTACTACACTGGCGATGCCGGGCCAGGCGCCCTTACCACTTGCTTGCGGGGCAGGAAGGAAACCGGTGCGGCAGGATTGCGGGTCCAATCGTTTGAAGTAAGATAGTGATTCCGGTGGATTACCCAAACAAAACCTATTAAATTACCATAATCCCATCATAATTTTAACATGTTTGTTCAAGTACGTCAACGTGATTCAAGCTCAAACCCGCTCTTTTTAACATGCCTTTGCTTGAAATGCCGGTAGAGGAATGCCGCTATTGTTCCTGAAAAAAAGGCCCCGGACGGGGTGTAGAAATCGTGCCAGTTATACCATTTCATCAGGACTACAATCACCAAGACAAGGGCAGCGGTAATTCTCGCCAGTTTTGTCCTGGTGCTAAAAAGGGCAAATGTTAGAAAAATGGCATGACCGGAAATAAGAGGTATTTCTACAAAGTTTCGCAGGATTGCCAGCGCTAGAATAAAAATATCCAGGATATGTTGGGCCAGGGTGGTCTGGTTAAAAAATTCGAGGCGGTCCAGCAGGAAAGCGACAAATGGGACCGCTATGGGAACCATGTAATAAAGATAAAAGAAGCGCGTTTCCCCGTGAAAACGTACCAGGATAAACAACGCAAAAAGCAAAGCCAACCCCACCGCAATAGCCAGGCTGGCAGGAAACCGGTAAATTCTAGAGATTAGCCGGGTTTCCAGGTTCGCAATTCCCCTTTTTTACCTAGTAGTCCCGTTCGACCAGGAAAGTAGAGAGTTCGTGCAATTTGCGAAGGGGTGGATTATTAGCCAGAGCCTTTTCGCCACCTGCTGCCTGGGTCAGGGCTTCGAGGGCCGCAAACTTGAACCGGTCAGCCTGCGCCTGGGCAAACTCGCGGGCACCCGTTTCTTCTAGGGCGTCCATAACAAACTGCTCCTGCTCAGGTGTGACAGGGTCGTTGCTGCGGTAAAGGTGCAACAATTTCTCTCGCAGGGCCGGGGCAGCATTTGTGAGCGTGTAGAGGACCGGGAGGCTTTTCTTGCGCCGCCGGATGTCGCTGCCACTCGGTTTACCGGTCTTGGCAGTCAGGCCCCAGATGCCGAGGATGTCGTCGCGGATTTGAAAGCCAAGGCCGATTTGCTCCCCAAACCGGGCGAAATCTTCCAGCCTGGCGGCGTTGTCGGGGGCGGCGGGGTCGAGAGCAACCAAAGCCCCACCTTTGACCGAGCAACTGATAAGGGCCGCGCTTTTACCGCTTATCATTTTGAGGTACATCTCCGGTGTCACCTCCAGGTTATCCTCAAAACTCATGTCGGCGTGCTGGCCGAGGGTTAACCTGACCGAGGTATCGGTGATAAGGCGGGTCAGTTCGAGTACGCGTTCGGCGGGCAGTCCCTTTTCCTGGCCCCTGTAGAGCGCCCGGTAAGCCAGCATGTCGAGGCAGTCCCCGGCGTTTATCGCTTTCGGCTTGCCCCAGAGTGCCCAGAGGGTCGGGCGGCCATGCCGGGCTCGATCGTCATCTTCGATGTCGTCGTGAATCAGGCTATAGTTGTGAATCATTTCGAGCGAAGCCGCCAGGGGCAGGGCCGGGGCAAGGTCGGCGTTTTCGCCAGCGCCGGGTTGAAGAATTTCGAGCGCGCCCTGGTAGGCCAGCAGAGCCATCACAGGGCGCAATTTCTTGCCGCTATTGCCGTTTGTAATCGGCTGGAAAGTATCGTCAACCCAGCCAAAGTGGTAGCTGAGCGCGCCTTGCATCCAGGGGTCCAGGCCAGTCGCCAGTTCAGCCCGGATTGTCTGTTCAATTAGCCCGGCGTAACGTCCCAGGGTCGCGGTTATTTCGGCAGTTTGCGTCATCTGAATTCTAAAAATCCCTATTTTTGTTTTAGTGTTTGAAATGGCGGCGTCCCGTAAAAACCATCGCCAGGTTGTACTTGATAGCAGTCTCGACCGTATCGGTGTCGCTGATGGAGCCGCCCGGCTGAATTATGGCTGTCACCCCGCCCATAGCCGCCGTCTCGACACCATCAATCTTCGGGAAGAAAGCGTCCGAGGCCAGGACAGAACCTTTGGCCTTTACCCCGGCTTTGTTGAGGGCAATCTTGACCGAGTCAACCCGGCTTGGTTGGCCCGCGCCCATCCCGACGATAGCGTGATTCTTGACGAGCACAATCGCGTTTGACTTGATATGCTTGACAGCCCGCCAGGCGAATTGTAAGTTGGTTACTTCTTCTAGGGTAGGTTCCCGTTCGGTCATGACCTGCATTTGAAGGTCGCGTTCCGGCAAAATATCGGGGGTCTGGACCAGGAAACCGCCCGTAACCTGACGCAAAGCCGGGGTCATCGCCAGTTGGTCCGCACCCAGGTTCAGGTCACCGGTCGCCAGTACCCGCAGCGATTTTTTCTTTCGCAACACACCAAGCGCACCCTCGGTGAAATCGGGCGCGATTAAAACCTCGAAGAAAGTCGAAACAATCTTCTGAGCCAGGGCCATATCTACCACCCGGTTAACAGCCACGATGCCGCCATAGGCCGAAAGGGGGTCACCGGCCAGGGCGTTATCGTAAGCAACCAGCAGGTCGGGGTGGGAAGCCAGGCCGCAAGGATTGGTGTGCTTGATAATGGCGACAGTTGGGGCCGAGAAATCACGCACCACTGCCAGGGCACCGTCGGCATCGAGAATATTATTGTAGGAAAGCTCTTTCCCCTGAAGCTGTTTGAGGGAGGCCATGCTGCTGTATTTCTGGTCAAGCGGGGCTTTCCACCCGTAGAAGGCGGCCAGTTGGTGTGGGTTCTCGCCGTAACGTAAGTCCTGGATTTTGTGAAGGCTCAGGGTCATGTCTTCGGGGAAGTGTTCGCCGGGACCACGCAGGTATGTGGCGATAGCCGTATCGTAGGTAGCGGTGTGCTGGAAGGCTTTAGCGGCCAGTTTATGCCGGGCTTCTTCCGAAATAGTCCCGCCAGCCTGAAGTTCGAGAACCTGGGTGTAATCCTGGGGGTCCACCACCACGAGGACGTGCTTGAAGTTTTTAGCTGCCGCCCGGATCATGGTCGGCCCACCAATATCAATGTTTTCGATGGCGGTTTCGAGAGAGACACCGGTTTTGCTGATGGTCTGGACGAACGGGTAGAGGTTAACGGCAACCAGGTCAATCAGGCCGATACCCTGGGCGGCCAGTTCGGCCATGTGGCTGGCTTCATCGCGCTTTGCCAGGATGCCACCGTGGACCGCAGGATGGAGGGTTTTAACCCGCCCCTCCAGGATTTCAGGGAAACCGGTCAGGTCGGAAACCGAATGGACCGGCACCCCGGCATCGACCAGGGTTTGTTTTGTCCCGCCTGTTGAAAAAATCTCGTATCCCTGTTGCACCAGGCCATTCGCAAAATCCACCACGCCGGATTTATCCGAAACACTGATAATCGCACGTTTTTTGCCGGTGCTGTTCTCAACCGTCATTCCAGGCTACCCCCTCTAAACTATCTACGACAATTCATAACTTAAAACGTTTTTTATTGTAATTCGAGAGCCGAACAGGCTAACTTTAGCATCATGCCTGCCTAAACGCAAATTAGTTCTTACGTGGTAATTGTGATAAAATCGAGGGTAGAAGATTCAATACCGGTTTACTCATCAGTACAAGCAAACCTTATAAGGATAATATATGACGGGGAAAAAGTGGCCGGCGCTGGCCGCCCTGACCTTACTTCTGGTACTTTTTTTATCGGCTTGTGGCTCCGATACCAATGTTGACCCGCCGGGAAACCTGCCGGATACGCGTTTGAACCTGGAAGATTGTAGCAAATCCGCCGCCTCAACTTTTACCACCGCGGCCTCAACCACTACCAGCCAGGCTACCGTTTCGGCCAGCGGAGCGCGGATTGACCCACCTCCCGGCACCCACATCTATATTTCCAGCACCTTTCCTTATGCGTTGGCGCTCCCCGATGGATGGGAAGTCAAAGAGGGGCAAAGCCAGGGTAATATCAAAGGTGACCTCTTTATTGTGAAAAAGGGGGATAACAGCGGGGCTTACGTGACCGTTATCGCGGAGGACCAGACCGGCCAGGAGAACAGCCAGGCTTTCTTCGAACGCAAATATAAGGAAGCTACCGCCGCTTCTAAGCTGGTCTTTGATAGACAGCCTGAAAGAACCGTGGGTGGTGTTACGGCATACGTTCTGGCTTTTAACACACCCTCGGGACAGAATTTTTCTTACCCGGTCCAGAGTATCCAGCTTCTTTTTGTAGGACAAAACCGGGGTTGGGGTGTGACATTCACGGCCAGTCCTAACCAGGCAGTCCAATATTGCCCGCTATTTGCCCGGATGCTAGATAGTTTCACTTTCACGGGAAAGTAGCAAATGTGGAAATGGGCGCAAAGGGATAGACGGTTGGCCCTGGTAATGGCGATTGACCTGGGCCTGGCGGTTTTGGTGGCAATTATAATCCTGGTACAGGTGCTGACTTCCGGCCAGCCTCCTTCGGCAGCCGCTGATAAACCTTCGACTGTCACAGTTCAACCGGCTACAATCGCCACCGGACCCATTCCGAGCCTGACTTTCCCGGCCCTGCCGACGGTCAACCCGACGCCCCTCGTGGCCCTCCCAAACCAGGGACAGAGCGATGCCCCACCCTTACCGCCCGGACTGCAAAGCCAGCCCACTCTTACCCCAGGCACTACAAAGTAAACTTCAAGGAAGATAAAATAATGATTGGCCTTAAACGTGAATTCAAGGGCTGGGTGGATTGCCTGGCAATGCAACGGCTGGTTGAGGAAAACCCCTCCACCAGCGTCCATGTCCTAGATTTGCCTTACCGCCTGAGTGGACCCGCCCTGGATGATCCTCGCAGCGTTGGCTTGTGGCAAAATGAGGTGGGCGAACTGATTGCCTTTGCCGTTATTCAATGGCCCTGGCAAACCCTTGACTATGCTTATTCAACAATTTATGCCGGGTCCAGTCTCGAACGACAAATCCTCAATTGGGCTATCGAAATTTTCCCTAAAATAAGCAAGGATTACCTCAGTTACGAACACCCTTTGCTTTTTATTGACGTGCCTCAAAATGATGCTGCCAAAGTGGATTTATTAAGCCGGAACGGTTTTTACAAACACGACTGGCAGACCACCCACTTTGAAAAATCTCTGGATGTGGCAGTACCACACCCGGTGTTCCCCCCTGGGTTTTCTATTCGCAACGTTTCAACCTCTGATGAATATGTAGAAATACACCGGGCCGCATTCGACTCGACAACCATGAGTACACGCTGGCGAGAACAGGTTGAGCGATGGAGTCTTTACCAACCTGACCTGAATGTCGTGGCCGTTGCGCCGGATGGGAATGTTGCTGCCTTTTGCAGCGGGTGGATAGGCCAAGAAAGCCGGGACAAACTTTACCAAAAGCACCCCTGGGGTTTTACCGGCCAAATCGAACCCATGGGCGTCCATCCTGACTACCGGAAGCAGGGGTTGGGCCGGGTAGTCCTGGAAGAAACTTTTAGGCGGATGAGAGCTTATGGTATAGAAAAAGTTATCGTGGAAACGGATAATTTCCGGGATTCGGCCCAGGGGCTTTACCGGGCCGTCGGCTTTGAAGAAAAATACCTTATCTATAAATACTGCCGCGAGTTTTAATTTCCTTATATTCTCCAGGTATTGCAAACGGTTATCCTATCCTTTATTAAATCTTATCCAAAAATATACCAATAAATATTGATTTGAGAGGGATATTGAATTATACTTATTTTGTTAATAGTACGAAAACTTGGATTATATTGATAAGCTGGTATATTAAAAATGTCGAATAAAGTAAGCTCTCCCCTCCAATCCACGCCAACCGAAAAATTAAAAAACTCCGTCCTGGACCTGGACCAACTCGTCCAGCGGTTAATTCGCTCCGGTTGGCCGGAAGCCTGGCAGCAGACTAATCTTCCTCTGGGAGCCAGTCGGGCCCTGTTACTCCTTGCCGCCGGGCGGGTGACCAGTCCCCGTGAAGTCGCCGATGCCATGGGGGTCAGTCGCACCACCGTCACCGGACTGATTGACCGTCTCGAACTGGATGGAATGATAACCCGTGCCATCGCCCCGGACGATAAGCGCAGTTTTTTGCTTACCTTAACCGATAAAGGGCGCCAAACCGTTGAGCAGGTGGAGAATATTCGACGCAAACAACTGGCCGAAGCCCTGGACCGGATGGACGACACCGCTCTACACCATCTCGAAGCGGGCCTGGAAGCCCTGGCCGCCGCCATGCAACCCAATGTACCGGGTGAAAACAACGAAGTTTTTAATATTAGAAAATTACAGGTAAATTAAGAAAATGGAGTCAGATCCTAAAGCCCAAAATCAAGACCAACTCCTGGTTAATCCCCCGGCTCCCCTGGCTGGACCCGACCCGGTTCCTGCCCAGGAAAGCTATCTTTCTCGCCTGAAGAATTATATTTTCAAGGGTGGTAAAGCCCTTCGCCACCGCAACTACCGCCTCTTCTGGACCGGCCAGCTTGTCTCCCTTATTGGCACCTGGATGCAAAACCTGGCCCAATCCTGGCTGGTGCTGACCCTTAGTAATAATGACCCTTTCGCGCTGGGCCTGGTGGCCGGGTTGCAATTTCTGCCAACCCTGCTCTTTTCGCTCTTCACCGGGGTAATTGCGGACCGCTATTCCAAGCACCGCATCTTGCTTATTACCCAGAGTTCTTCGATGGCGGTCGCTGCCCTGCTCGGTGTTTTGACCGTAGGCGGGTGGGTCCAACTATGGCACGTCTACCTTTGCGCCCTGGCCCTCGGTATGGTAAACGCTCTCGATATGCCGACCCGCCAGTCATTTGTCTCGGAGATGGTCGGCAAAGACGACCTGATGAACGCCGTAGCCCTGAACTCCACTATCTTTAACGCGGCCCGCGTAGTTGGACCGGCGGTAGCCGGCCTTTTGATTGGCCTGGGCGAGGCTATTTTCCGAAGCACCGAGGCCGGGGTGGCCCTGGCAATCTGGTTGAACGCTTTTAGCTATATCGCCGTGATCATTGGCCTGTTAAAGATGGATACCTCGAAATTATTCCAGAATTCCCGAAAACGGCTTGAGGGTTCGGTCTTTAAGAATTTGGGCGAGGGGCTCTCTTTTATCTGGCATACTCCCTCGATAGCAACCTTGATTATAGTGGTCGGGATGGTTGGCACTTTTGGGTTTAACTTTAACGTCTGGATACCGGTAATAGCCCGTGAGATTTTGAAAGTTGGGGCGGATGGCTATGGAATCCTGATGGCCGGTTTAGGGTTAGGGGCTTTGTTCTCCTCCCTTTACATCGCGGTCAACGCCAAAAATCCCAACCACCGGAATATCTTAATAGCCACAGCCTGGTTTGCTTTCTTTGAGGCGGGAGTAGCCCTTTCCGGCAACTTTTTCCTGACCCTGTTCTTTATGGTTGGCACCGGGTTGGCTATGATCCAGGTCAGCGCCGCAACCAACACTTACGTCCAGATGAATACACCTGACCACCTGCGAGGCCGCGTGATGAGCGTGTACATGCTGGTTTTCGCCGGGACAACCCCATTCGGGAGCGTCTTTGTTGGTTGGTTGAGTAGCGCAGGCGGAACGCCTTTCTCGATGTTTACCTCGGCGGTTTTGAGTGGACTGGCCGTGCCGATTGCTCTCCTTTATTACCGGCGCAACCACAATTACAAAA
Source organism: Chloroflexi bacterium 54-19 (assembly GCA_001898225.1). Taxonomy (GTDB): domain Bacteria; phylum Chloroflexota; class Chloroflexia; order Chloroheliales; family Chloroheliaceae; genus 54-19. The sequence continues at coordinate 12,100 of MKTJ01000043.1, read as the reverse complement.
GGGCAGGCAGAGCGGTCCTTACGCCCACTCCTGAAGCTGCCCCTTCTACGGAACAGTAAAAACCATCCCGCTAAAGGTAATTCCTTCTCCTCCTTGCTAAAATTACCGGCTTACCCGTGTGGTGGGCCGGTAATTTTAGTTTTTGGAATTGGTCAAATGCGACATTAAAAGTTAAAGGTTTTGGTGCATATCGCCTATAGATAATACCCCACCCTTTTGTTAAGATTTTGGCGTCCAGCTATTTATGGCAAATTTAGCCTGCTCGTAATATTTTTTGTTGTACTATTTATACCCAGCCAGGAATTACAACTCAATGACCAATAACCTAAATTTTGATAGTAGCAAGCAGTCTGAAGGCAGTTTTATCCGGCAAAACCTGGAAACGAATATCCAACCCCTGGTAAAAAGCATCGTTCAACGCCTTAAAATTGAAGCAACCCCGGCTTACTCTCGCCTCAATGATTACGAATTGCGAAAAATTGTGGAAGGTGCCCTCCAACAGACTTGCCGTTGGGTCGAAGATGGCCCGGCGGCTCGAATTGAACTCGATTTGCAGGACGGTTTAAGCGAGCGCCTTAAACTGGGCTTTACCGTAAAAGATTTCGTCAGCACTACCGGCATTATCGAGGACGAATGCAAAAAATTTTGCCGGAAGTTATTCCAATCCGACCCGGCCCTGACTGACCGGGCCGTCCACAAAATTGGGTTTATCTATGTAAATGTTAACCTGATTGAAACGCGCCTGGCCATGAAGTACCGCCAGGACACTTCCAAAAACACCATCTCCAAAAAATAAACTTCAATGTCACGGGTTAATTGGAAACGTATTTATCCTGGGTTACTGGTAAAATTCTTTTGCAAGAGGACGGGTATTCTTCGGAATTATCCCGGTAAATCCCCCGCCAAAAAAGGCGGGGTTTTCGTTTTTGCAAGGCTGTATGCTTGATAAAATGGTAGGGTTGTAATATTATTTCTTTAATATCTATTGTTGATATTCGTTGGTGAATGATGGTGGCTGCGGCTGGAGGCTGGCCCGGCCAAAACTTTTAAATTCCAGTTTTTTGAACCAAAAATATGACAGATAAAGACGAGTTTTCCGCTGAAAATCTTACCAGGGATGCTTTGCGCTTGCTTGGAGCCAGGATCTGCATGCGGCGGACGATTTTAGGTCTCCACCAGCGGGACCTGGTCAATGAACTGTATTACGAGCGTTTGATTAATGACGTGGAAAACGGCCTGGTGGCCCCTACCAACGAATTCCTGGCTTACCTGGCAGCAGCCCTGGATACCACTCCCCAATCCTTTTTAGAAGATAACCCTGCCGAACCAATTTCTTCGGGTAGCCTGGTAGACCTCAAAGTTGCCGAACAAGAATTAGCCCTTATGAATGCCCATACAAAGGTTGAGGTTGAAATGCCGGAAGTGGCCCTCAGTTTTCTGGAACCTTTTAACGCTAAACCCGAGGAGTTAGCCTCCGAATTAAAGCCGGTATTTTTCAGGTTGCGCGGCAATGCCCATCTTCAAATGAAAAATTACCATTTAGCCGAGGAAGCCCTGGCAGAAGCCCTGCAACTTTTAGAGAGCCAGCCAGCGGTTAATCCTTTGCAAGTTGAAGTCGTTCGGAACCTGATTGGGTTGAGTCTGTACCGGGAGGGCCGGACCAAGGAAGCATTAAAGGTGCACCAGAAAAGCCTGGAAGCGGTTTTGAAAAACAACATTACCAACCGCCGCTTTCGCCTGATCCTTTATACAAACATTGCGAATGAACATTACATGCTTGGGAGAAGTGACCTGGCAATAAAAATTTACAGGAATGACGCTCTGCCGCTGGCCGAACAGGGCGAAGATGATAAACAGGTAGGTCTGATATTCTGGGGTTTAGGAATAACCTATAAGGGTATGGGTGATTATGCCCGCGCGGCTTTATCTTTCGACCGGAGCGTTAAACTTTTCGAAAAATGTAATGAACCTAAAATGGCGGTGCAAATGCTCGACCAACTTGGCCTGACCTTTATTGAGCGAAGTGATTTCAAGTTGGCCGAGGAAACTCTTTTGAAAGCCTTAAGCAAGGTGGATAAGCTCGTTGACCCCAGAACCCAGGCCCTTATTAATAATAATCTGGCTTATCTCTATAAACAAAAAGGGGAACCGGAGCGGGCTTTAGGTCACATTGAAGCTTCAGTTGAAATCAACCGGGAGATTGGAGATACTTTACAATTAGGTCAAAGTTTATCAACTCTGGCGGATGTAAAACTGGCCCTAGGAAACCTGGATGGCGCATTTAAGGATTACGAGGAAGCCATTAGATGGTTGGACCCTCAAAACCAGTCTTATCTCTATGATAAGGTAATGGAAAACTATGCTGACGCCCTTAAAAAACATGGGTTTTTGGAAAAAGCCCTGGAAGTCCGCTTCTCCATGTCAAGGTCAGCCTGATTCTCGAAAATGTTTGCCAGGCCAACCAAGGTTGGCCTGGCAATGAAGTGCTGAGACTAACCGGAACCGGGAGGAGGATTGGTGCCACCTCCATCAGCGACGACAATCACGCTTGACGCCCCGGAAACGTTGGCGTTAGCCTGGTGCCCGGTCGGGCCACCGACCAAGACCGCCCAGGCCAGGGCAGCGCCCAGGCCCAAAGCCAGGGCAGCTTTTCCAACCCGGCCTTTTAATTGAGATAGATACATTGGAACCTCCGAAAAGTAACCTCTTGAGGGAAAAACCCTGCCGACGAGCCATTTCTCGCTGCGGCAAAAGGAAAGAGGCCGGAGGTTCTCAAATATCCGAAAAATTTTGTCGAATTTCTATATTTTGTAGGGTTTTGAGAATTGATAGACGAACCGGGTTCTGAGGGGGTAATACCGGCAATTGAAGAAGCCTCCCGGCAGGTTTTAGAACACCTTGGGTTAACCGGGGAGGATTGGGCCGGGTTAATTACACAGGGACAACTGGCCTTTGCGGCAGGGTCCAAAGAGACAACTCTGCCCGGCCAGCGACCCTGGGATTATGCCTACGGGGCAGCCTCGGAAATTATCTATGCCGGGTGTCAGGAACGGGACCAGTTGGCCTACCACTGGTTGCGCGGCTATTTTTTCGGGATCTTTAAAAATCACCACAAACTGGATGAAATATCTGCCGAAGATTTAGCCGGGGATGTAGTCGAGATTGTTCTAAAAAAGCTGGGCCAGGTCCGGTTTCCGACCGCCTTTCTGGTGTGGGCTACCCAGGTTTGTCAGAATGTTTTCAAAGATTATCTTTCAAAAAAAGGCCGGCTTAAGACGGTAATTTTGTCTAAACCTGACCGGGCGGAACAGGCCCAGACCCTGGAAAAAGTCCAGGCGGTTTTAAGGGTGACCGAAATGGAAATCCCAGACACTTCTCCAGGCGCAAACCCCGAAACTGTTGCCCTTGACCACGAACTGCGGGCACAACTTTTAAATATTATCCAGGGAATGCGGTCAAATACCCGCAACAGCCAACTTTATAAGCGAATAATCGTGGGGTTTTATCTTGAGGAAAAAACTATTGAGGAATTGGCCGACTTGTTGGATTTAACACCTCTCAAGGTCACGAAATTAAAAAGCCAGGCTTTGCTAAATTTACGCAAAACCTGGTTGAAATACCCGGAATAAAAAGTCATCTGAAATTCTAATAAAACTTTATATAAAACCAGGAATTATCAGTTAAAATCTCCTTATAAAATATATTCTAAGAGAGCATAAATTTTGGACGAGGCTACCGCAAACAAAATATTAGAGGATTACCTGACAGGAAGGGCCAGCGAGGCTGAATTTCGGCAAGCTCTCGATTTTCTCAGAAAAAGGGCCGAGTTCGATACAGGGTTAGCCGCCCTGTTCCGGGATTTGGATTTGCTGGGAGGAATCGACCACGAAGCGGCCCAGGAGATTATGCCATATTACCTTGAACCGCTGGCCCGCGCCCAGTTGCCCCCGGACGAACGCCGCCGGTTTGTCGCTCATATGTCCCAGTGCCCTGACTGCGCGACCGATTTTCTCGAATTACAGGGACTGGTTGGTGTGCCGGTCCCACTTTTAGCTCCTACTCCTGCCCCGGCTGTGACAGAAACGAAACCCTGGCCCCACTTGGAACCACTCGTTCAGGCTCTTAAAAACATGGTGCGGTCCTCGATTTACGCGATAAGGTTTGAACCAGTCACCGCCAACGGGGTCCACGAAACCGGGTCGGGCTATCAAACTGGAGCTGAAACCAACGACCCTACCGGCGAATATTCGGTCCTTTTTGAAGATTTCCTGGATGAAACAACGGAGACGGGTTTGCAGGCGAGCATAACGGCCTGGCGCACTTCTGCCACAAGGTGTGATTTACAGGTCGAACTGGTGGACCCACTCGAACAAAATCACCAGTCCGGGCAAACCATAACCCTTGAATATACGGACAAGAGAATTATCCAGAAGACGGGGGAGAACGGCGAAACGGTCTTTCTTAGCCTGGAAATAGCCATGTTGCCTTCCCTCAAAATCAAAATTGAAGTTAAATCTTAAATTCCCCAATTTTGACCTTGAAGGTTGGGCCTTAACAAGATTAGACGTGTTTGAGATAACGTTCTTTCATCACCTCTAAAACCCGGTCGCCGGGGGTTTCCCAGATAACCTGGTTAAAAATTTCGACCTCAATCGGGCCAAAATAACCGGAGCCCTCAACCGCTTCCCGTAATTTTCGCAGTTCAATCACCCCGTCACCCATCATCCCCCGGCCCATCAAAATATCCGGTAGTGGAACCAGCCAATCGCTGACGTGAAAACCTAAAATAGTCCCGGCGGCGGCTTGAATCTGGTTATAAACTTCTGGGTCCCACCAGACGTGAAAAACATCGACTACAACGCCCAGGTTAGGAGTTTGCAGTTCTTTGACAATTGCGTTAGCCTGACCGAGGGTAACCATCACCGAGCGTTCAGCCGCGTACATCGGGTGCATCGGCTCGATGGCGAGTTTGACCCCGTAATCGGCAGCAAAAGGCAAAAGCTTTTCGATACAATCCCGTACATATGCCCGCCCTGCCGCAATGTCCTTGGTCGCTGCCGGGCCGCAGACCAGCACCAGGACATCGGTGCCCAGAGTGGCCGCTTCCTCGATGGCCCGGCGATTATCCTCAAGTTTTTTTTGGCGTCCCTGTGCCGTAACGTCATCAAACCAGCCACCCCGGCACAGACTGGAAACTTTCAAACCTGCCTCTCGGACCAGCCGAGCGCTTTCCTGCAAGCCGGTAGCGGCTACTTTATCCCGCCAGAACGAGATATAGGGGATTCCGGCTTCGACACACCCGGCGATGGCTTCTGGAACGGTCCAACGGTTGGTCGTTATCTGGTTGAGGCTGAGCCGGGAAAAATCGGTTAATTCTGCCATAACGCCTCCTATTCGAATCCGGCGAGGGCCAGCACCAACCCCATGCGGTGAGCGGCCAGGTTGGGGTCGGTGAGTAGACAGGCTTTATCGGCCAACCGGAGCAGCTCGGCCAGGTGCGGAACCGAGCGAGCGCTTTCAGCGCCACCAACCATCTTGAAATGGGACTGGTGGCCGTTCAGGTAGGCCAGGAAAACCACTCCGGTCTTATAATAAAAAGTGGGAGCCTGGAAAATATGGCGGGAAAGGGGGACGGTCGGCTCAAAAATGGCCTTGTAGCGGGCAATATCACCGTTATCGAGGGCTTGCAACGCGGCAGCAGCGGCAGGCGCGATAGCGTCAAAAATACCCAGGAGGGCATGGCTGTAGCCCTGGTTGTCTCCGGCAATAAGTTCGGGATAGTTGAAGTCATCCCCGGTATACATCTTGACCCCGGCGGGTAACTGGCGGCGCATTTCGATTTCGCGTCCGGCATCGAGTAGCGAGATTTTGATGCCGTCGATTTTGTCGGTATGGCTTTTAATCAGGGTGAGGCAGGTCTGCATGGCCGCGCCTATATCTCGGCTCCCCCAATAACCTGCCAGGGCCGGGTCGAACATATCGCCTAACCAGTGCAGGATTACCGGCGCTTTTACCCGGCTCAAGATGTAATCGTAGACTTCCAGGTAATCTTCGGCGCTGCTGGCGCAGGCGGCCAGGGCCCGGCTTGCCATCAGGATAACCCGGCCTCCCTGGCCCTCAACAAAACTTACCTGTTCTTCGTAAGCCGCTTTTACCTGTTCCAGGGCTAACCCAGGCGCGGGCACCAGGTGGTCAGTACCGGCTCCACAGGCGATACCACCACCAACATAACGGGCTTCTGCCAGCGAACGCCGGATAAGTTCCTGGGTGGCTTGCCAGTCGAGCCCCATGCCGCGCTGGGCCGTATCCATCGCCTCGGCAACCGAAAAGCCGAGCGACCAGAGGTGCCGCCTGTAGGCCAGGGTAGCTTCCCAATCGAGTTTAGCAGGGCTGGTCGGGGCGTTATCACCGAGAGGGTTAGGCACCACGTGGGCGGCGGCAAAGGCGACCCGGCTTTGGGATGGTTGGGCCGTTTTTGGGAAAGGGCTGGCCTCACCCAGCGAATAAGGTTCGAGCGAACCATCCAACCGGGGTAGTAATAGCTTTGAAGGCATGGTCCCTCCTTTACCGGGTTTCAAGGCCGGGAATATCCAACCAGCGCCGCTCTTTCCAGGATTGTAACCCAAGCTCGGCTAACTGGACGCCCTTGACGCCTTCCATTAAATCCCAGCGGAATGGGGTATCCAGGACAACGTGTTTGAGGAACATTTCCCATTGTATCTTGAAGGCATTTTCAAAAATGGCGTTATCCGGCACTTCCTCCCAGTTGGCCCGGAAGTCAATTGGGTTGGGAATATCCGGGTTCCAGACCGCTTTCGGGGTATTCACCCTGGACTGTGTCTTACACTCGCGCAACCCGGCCACCGCGCTACCGTGAGTACCGTCCACCTGGATGCTCAAAAGTTCATCCCGGTAGACTCTGACACACCAGGAAGAATTAAAGTGGGCGATAATTCCACCTTCAAGTTGGAATGTAGAATAAGCGGCATCGTCGGCGGTAGCGGCGTATTTTTGGCCCTGTTCGTCCACCCGTTCCGGGATGTGGGTAGCACCAAGGCAGGAAACCGCCTTTATTTCGCCAAAAAGATTGGAAAGGACATATTGCCAGTGGCAGAGCATGTCCACGATAATGCCACCATCTTCCTCTTTGCGATAGTTCCAGGAAGGGCGCTGGGCCGGTTGCCAATCGCCTTCAAAGACCCAGTAACCGAACTCGCCCCGGACGGAAAGAATGCGCCCGAAGAAACCGCTGTCAATAACTCGTTTTAATTTCAAGAGGCCCGGTAGAAAGAGTTTATCCTGGACCACCCCGTTTTTGACCCCGGCTTCGCGGGCGAGATTGGCAATTTCGAGGGAAGATTTCAGGTCGGCGGCTACCGGTTTTTCGCTATAGATATGTTTACCGGCCCGGATAGCCTTTTTAATGGAGCCGGCGCGGTGGGTGGTAGTTTGAGCGTCGAAATAGATTTCATCCTGGGGATTTGCCAGACAGGCGTCAAGGTCGGTACTCCATCGGTCCACTCCGTTAGCCTGGGCAAGAGCCTGCAACCTGGCGGCGCTGCGTCCGACCAGGACCGGGTCGGGCATTATAATATCCCCGTTGGGAAGGGTCAGGCCACCCTGCTTGCGGATAGCGACAATCGACCGAATCAGGTGCTGGTTGGTGCCCATCCGGCCCGTTACGCCGTTCATTATGATACCGATGGTGCGCGTACTCAAAGCAAATTCCTCCGGTTTAAAAATTTTAGGACCATTTTCGATGAGAAGACTTATAGTAAACCTTTTCTATTAGCTTAACACGGTTTCCAAATCTGTCAAGAGCTTATAAAGATTCGATTCCTGAATTGTGGCAAGACTGGTCTTTAATGGCAATATGGAAGGTTTTTTCTAACTCTTACGCTTATTCAGGAAACCCCTTTAACTTTATTTAGTTCAACGACTTTCTATTGGTTCTATTGACACTCGTTTTATTGTATGTTAAAACCTTTGCAGGGCTATAGTAAATGTTTTCTACTAATTGCTGGTGACAGCCTGAAGAGTTCAAATGGCAGCATCAATCGTACAGGTGGCCGAACTGGCCGGGGTTTCTATCGCAACCGCCAGCCGGGTTATCAGTAATGCCAATTATAAAGTTAATTTTAAGACCCGCGAAAAGGTTCTGGCAGCAGCGGCTCAGCTAAATTATACCCCTAACGCCCTGGCGCGAGGGATGAAGACCCAACATTCCAATATGTTAGGTATTATCGTGGGGGACAATTCTGACCCTTATTACGCCGAAATCGTGCGAGGGGTCGAGGACGTGGCGAACGAAAACGGCTACTTGACCATTGTTTGCAATACCGACCGCCAACCGGCCAAAGAGCTAAATTACCTTAAAACCTTGCGCGATTTCAGGGCCAGCGGCATTATTTTCGCGGGGGGCGGCCTGACCGAACCGGGTTATCCCGAAAAGTTGGCCGAAAAGGTAGAAGAATTGACCGGGGAAGGGACTGCCGTAATCACCCTGTCTCAGCACACACTCAACGTACCTACGGTCCAACCGGATAATTTTGAAGGGGCGCGCCAGATGGTGCGTAAACTGGTCGAATTGGGTCACCACAAAATTGCTTTTGTCACCGGGCCGTCCAACCTGATTGTGGCAAATGTCCGCCTGCAAGGGTATATGGCGGGGTTGGTCGAAGCTGGACTTTCCCTACAGCCGAACCTGCTTTGGCCGGGTGATTTCAGTATGTCGGGCGGTCAAAAAGCGGTCCAGGCCCTAAATTATCTACCGCCACAGCAACGCCCCACTGCTATCTTTGCCGCCAACGATGAAACCGCTTTTGGAGTGATGGTCGGGTTACGACGGTTGGGTTGGCAGGTGCCGCAGAATATCTCGGTTTGCGGGTTTGGGGATTTACCGGTAGCCCAGGCCATCGGACCGGCCCTGACCACTGTCCGCATCGGCCTGCGGGAGTTAGGCCAGGCCGGGGCCCGGAAGGCACTTTCTCTCCTGAAGAATGAAACCGTCGAAACGGTTGAAATTTCTCCGGTCCGGGTTGTCGAGCGTGACTCTACCGCTACCCTGGCTCAGACCCAATCCCTTTAAACTTCGTAGTTTACATAAAACTTGTCATAAAGGGGCTTAAGCTGACCGGGTTGCAAGCGCGTCTGCAAAAGGTCAAGTAAATGAGCCTGGAACGGCTGGGGCGGCGGGGTCGTGCCGTACCCTTCTTCCTTTAATATGGAATACAGGCAGACAGCAAAGACGTGCAGACCTTCATCGCTCCTTTTCCAGCGTTGGCGGGGCTCGGCGGCAATCCCGATTTCCTCTGCTATAAGCTGGTCGAGGGCCTGGACGCAATCCTCGTCAATTAAACCTTCCAGGGTGTTATAACCAAAACTGGGGTCGTGTTCGCGGAAGACCTTTGTTAAAAAGGGGTCTTGCTTCAAACCTTCAATCGCCTGTTGCAGGTCCGGGCTATTGGCAAGGTTGAAAGGGGGGTGCATCATTTCGTGCCCGGCAGTCCGCAGGACGATGTTGGTGCCCCAATCGGGCGCGGTTATAAAACGGGTTCCGGTTATCTTAATCCCGTGTGGTTTGGTGTAAAACAAAACATAGACGGTTATTTCGTGGGAAGACAGGTCCGCGCCAAGCTTTTTCACAACTTCGCTTACCACATCGAACTGGCCCAATTCCCCCTTTAGTGCGGCAATCCGCTCGTTCAAACCTGGCAAAATTTCTTGCCGCCAGTAGCCCTCAAAATCTATCTGCTTCAAAAAGCTAAATATCTCAATCAGTTCGTTTTGCACGCTGGCAAATTCCTGCCAGCCCTGCTCATCCCAGTAAATGGTCTGGCTAAAATTCTCTTTTAGGGTCGAGTTGTCGCGGGTGTGGGCGATTAGCTGGTCGAGCGTCTCGGCCTCGATAGCCGAAAAATAGAGGCAAAGTTGGGCCGAAATAATGGTTTTAGCTTCGTCTTTAAGTTTAGTTTTGAGCGATTGAAGGGCTTGCCGGGCCTGGGGTGTAAGTTTTGGCTCAAACTTTTCGTATTCGGCCCGGTAATAGGTCAGGTAAAAAGGGTCACCTGTCAGGCTGTTTAAGAAACAGAGGACATCGTATTTAAAAGAAGGTTCAACCTGCCAGGTTGTTTGATTGACGGTCATTAATGAGTACCTTTCCTATATGGATTGTTAACCGAGGTCGAGATAATCTACCGCGTTATCCTGCAAATTTTGTTTGCGTTTTTGATACCGTTCGGTTGTACGGGGGTCGGCGTGTCCGGCAGCGTACTGGACCTGTTGCAATCTGGCCCCACCTTCGAGAGCCAATGTCACAAAGCTGGCTCGCAACCCGTGAGGAGTAAGGCGGTCCAACCCGCACCGGGCAGCGTAACCCTCCACGATCCGTTCGATGTCGCGCCCATCGAGGCCCGCCTGTTTCGGTTTATCAGCCCTCGTGAACCGGGCAAAAAGAGGCATCTGAGGACCGCCCTGGCGCTGCCCGGTCGCTGCCAGGTAGCGTTCTATGGCATCCCGCACCGCCGAGGGAAGTTTGACGATACGCCTTTTATCACCCTTACCGTGCCGGATGGTTGCAATAGGGTAACCCCCTTCGGTCGAGAGGTCCCCAATGGTCAAACCCGCCGCTTCGGCCCGCCGGATACCCGTCCGCAACAGCAACAAAAAAAGGGCGTAATCACGTTTACCTTTGGCGGTAGTCTGGTCAATCGAGGCCAGTAAATCGCTGGCTTCTTTTTTTGTCAGGGCCCGGCGAGTGGTTTCGTTTGCCGTCGTGCCATAACCTTTGAGGGCTGTTGCCGGGTTATCCGGGCGCAATTTTAGCAGGACGGCTACTTCTAATAGACGTCGCATTACCACCAGTTTGCGGGTTGCGGTCGGTTTCTGGTAGCGGCTCCCCAGGTAAGCCCGGTATTCGCTTAAATCGCTATATTCTACGGTTGCCAGGTTGAAGTGATTTTCGGCCAACCATTTGAAGAACTGGTAAACGTCAGTCTGGTAAATTCTTCGGCTGCTTTCGGCTACGTTTTTAAGAAGGGTATTGGTTAACCGCTCCAAATCGAGAGGCGTTAAGGCCGGTTGAACATAATCTACAATTACCGGGAGATTGGAAGTTGGAACAAGTGTTATTTCAGGCTCATCATGGGGAAATTGGGGCAGGTTTGGTCTGTTCACAATACTATCCGCCAAAATAAATCCTTTACGGTAAACGAAACAGAAAAGCTAATGCCAGTATACCAAAAACGAACCGTTTAGAGAAATCCACTCTTTATAAAATATCGGGATTATGAGCCACATAGTTTTTCCGCGAACCAACACTCTAAGAAAGAAAATGCATTATGGTTGAAAAGTGTTATTTTCAACCATAATGCATTTTTATAGGATAATCTCTATTTTCCAACTTTAGATAGCTGGCTCCGTTGCTAGGACCTCCTTTGGCTGGTGAGCAGGTACAGCCAATAAACCCGCTACCCGGTTAAGCCTATCAAGGTATAGTTCTTCGGTTTTGCCAAGGTAGGCCGTTTTTAATTTCCCACCAATGCGCCGGTAAGCATACCAGTACCACCCACCCGGCCTTCTCTCTTTGCGCGAGGTAAAGCGTCCGGTGTCGTTTACAAAAGCGAAGGAGTTCTGGTTTGATAACCATTCGAACCACTGCCGCGACCCTACCAGGACACGCTGGCTTTGTTCAGGGGTGGTCTGGTGTTCGAGTATACCCGAATAAACTTTAGAAGTGTTTCGAACCATTGTTAGCTTCTCTTTCTATTAAAGTTAACCGGCTAATTCAATCCCGGTTTTTGGGTAAAGGTAACAGACTCGACCTGGTTAAATTATTACCGGGTCGGTTGTGGGCAAATACCGGGAAATAGTTTATCGAATTCGTATAAGCTTATAGATGTTATTAGCATATACTAATAATGTAAACCTGTCAATAGGGAGAAGCAAGTTTGAGGAAGTTTTAAGGAAAAATTTATGAAAATAAAAAGGCAACCTGCCGGGGCAAGTTGCCTCTAAAGTTTCAGTTTCTAAAGATTAGCGGACGCCAAGGATAAGCTCGATGGTGAGTTGGTCGAGCTTCTCGTACTTGTAACCCCGGCTC
>MKTJ01000042.1 GCA_001898225.1 Chloroflexi bacterium 54-19 | reverse complement strand
TTATCCTGAGCCAGGATCAAACTCTCCACACCTTTCATTGTGTAGCCTGGTTGTTTCGTCCGGTTGTGAGACAACCCTGGAAACGACTACGTTTTCTTTTTTATAGCGACCCATTGGACCGCTCGTTACAAACTTTCGAAGTAACAAAAAAGAAGAAAGAAAGGATTTATGTTAGGAATGACTTGGAATTGTTTTACCTTGCCGCCAAATTGCTTTGGCGATTGCTCACATAAATTGCTTGCTGTTCTCTATCACTCTTCAATTATTAAGGTGCTTTTTCTTGCGCTGCCCTCTTGTCAACTATTAGTATAGTGGTTTATCCGACCGCTATTCTTCTTGTTGACCTTCGAGATTAGGTCTCGTCGGGCGCTCAGGTATAATACCACCGCGAGGTAGGCATGTCAAGGGTCTTTTTAGGGAATTTTCTAAAATCGCCAATTTCCCTGTTTTTCGCCCTTACGGACCGTCTAAAGGGGCTTTCCGGCCTGATTTTTGCCCATATGTTTCCCCCACAGGTGTAGAATACACCTGTCCAACCATTTAGAAATGAGGTTTTATGGAGCTACAACCTTTCTTCTCAGGCGAATATGCCGAACTGCCCGCCGCCAGGGCCGACTTTGAAAAGTTTGTTGCCGCCCTGCCCAAGACCGGGCCAATCCTGATTCTGTGCGATGGTGACGTGGACGGTCTCGGCGCGGGGGTCGTCCTGTGGGATTTCCTTATAAAGCGAGGCATCAACCCTGACCGTCTAAAGAACATCCACGCCCCCAAAGGCACCAACGCCTTTACCCCGGCCATGCGCGAGAACATTATGGCGGACAGACCGGCAGCCCTTTTTATCCTGGACCTGGGCATTACCGGCTTTGACATTGCGCCGGACGTAAATATTTTGCTGGTGGACCACCACCGCCCGGAAGGGCAACCGCCGGACAGCACCGCTATCACCGGTTACCAATGGCGCCCCGTCCCAACTTCGAGCCTGCTAACCTTTCTCCTTTGTAACGGCCAGAATGAAGTTTTAAACAACGCCTGGAAAGCGGCCATCGGCAACCTGGGCGACCTGGGGCCAGAACACCCACTCTTGCAACAGGCTATCAAGGAACAAAAACAAAAATATATACGGGAGGCCACCAGCCTCTTAAACGCGGCCAAACGGTGCAGCGACCCCGACCGGGCTATCCCCGCTGCTTTCCGGGCTTTTCGGGAAGCGCCCTCGGCCAAAGCGGTCGTGAAAGGCGAAAGCGACGATTTAACCCTGTTGCGCCACTTCAAACAGGAAGTTCAAACCGAATTAAACGAGGCCAAGCGAGTCGCACCCAAATTCAGCGCCACCGAAAAGGTTGCCCTGTTACGCTTTGACAGCCCGGCCAGGGTTCACCCCCTATTGGCGCAAAGCTGGCGGGGCCGCTTACCAAAATATATGGTGATGGCGGCCAACGGCGGATTTTTACCGGGCAAAGTCAGTTTCAGTATGCGGACGAACCTGGATGTTAATCTGCTCGATTTCCTGGCGAAACATGGCGAGAAGTTGGAGGGCGTCGAGAACGAATACGGCCACGGTCACGACAAGGCAACCGGCGGCACGCTTTCAAACGAAAATTTCGCCCGCCTTCTGGAAAGTATGGGGTTCAAAGAAGAGGTAACAAAAAAGGAAAATAATCAGGTGCCGTAGTCAACCGGGGCGGCCAACGCCTTTTCGGTGGGACGAAGCGCTTCCAGCCGGTCTTTACCCAGCTTTTCCAGATAGGCCGCGTGGTCGGACAACCCGGTGACCCATTCGGTCAGCCAGGTAGAAAAATCTTCCGCCTGGCGGCTGGCCCGGTGATATTCGGTGAAAAAGGTGTGGTCGCGGTTGTAATAACCGGGCAATGGCGAAGGGTGGCATCCTGCAGGTTGGTGGACGACAGCCGCCACTTTGAAGCCGGGCACGATAACCCGGTTGGGGTCGCTGGTAATAACCTCATGCGATACAATTTCTTCGGCGGTAAGGATAACCCGCTGTGCAGACAGGGCGGCTTCCTCGCTAACTCCCAGGTTGCCCCAGAGGTGGGCGTTTCCTTCTTCGTCGGTCCGCTGAACGTGCAAGATTGTCACATCTGGACGCAACGCCGGGATTAAGGCGACCGGCAGACCGTCAAACGGCGAAACCCCTTTGAGAAAGACCGCGCTTTTTTCCAGGATGTCGCTGCCCTCGATAGAGCGGGTCGCCACGTAAGGCGAACCCTGGGCCCCGGCTTGCAGAGCGAGCGTGAGAGTGAAGTTGGAATAATCGTCGACCGCCAGGGGCTGAGGCCGGTTTTGTTCGACGGCCCGGCGGTAGTTATGGCCCAACCCCGCCGAAACGTTGCCAACCCAGGCCGCTTTTACCCGCGCCACGCACCCGGCCCCGATTAACTGGTCGAAAAGGATGTCCGAAATTGGGCCAACCAGGGTCAGGTTACGGCGATTTTGCCGGATGATTTCATGCCCGGCGGCGAAAGGGATAGCCGCTTCGAGGGCGGTCCCCATCGCCACCGACGCGCCGTCCGGCACAAATTTTTCAATAGCTTCGGCCAGCGTTACCAGTTTAGACATGTTTGCTCCCCATCGAGTTTGGACCTCAGACCTTATTTACCAAAATTTGCAAGGACCCTTTCGACCGGGCTTTTTGACTTAAACAGTCCGGCCAACGGGTTTTGAGGTTTGAACAAACCTTTAAGAGGTTTATTCGATTTGAGAGCTTCCTCGACCGGTTCGATAACGGGTTTGGCGGTTTCGAGCAGGGCTTCGACCGGGTTTTTGGGTTTGAACTTGCTTATACCCGGCAAATTCGCAAACCTGGGTTTATTCAAATAGCTGCCGAAACTGTTCGAACTTGCCAGGCTGAACATACTATTAGTGGAGGCCATGCTAAATTTGCTATTGATACAGGCTGAACTGAATTGGCTAAAAATACAGGCCGAGCTAAAGACGCTGCCGATACTCAGGGTCGAAAAGGCACTGAAAACACTCACTGCCGAGGCAAGCGAAACCATACTCTGGGTGCTACCAATCGAGAGGATGCTATTGCTGCTACCTATCGAAAGAATCGAGTTTTTACAACCGATAGAAAGGATGCTGTTGGTGCTGTTCAGGGAAAGGAACCCCTTATTAACTTCGGGGGCTTCCTCCACCGGTTGAGCCTCCGCAATTTCCTGCCCGGTCTCGTCCTTTTGCTTGTCTGCCATCGTTCAGGTACCTCCTTACTGCTCTTAAAATGTCGAACTTAAACCTCGTCGGATATTTCAGCGGGGTTCGCGCCTTCGCCCTGGCCGATTTGCCAGCGCAGGAACGATTGGATAAATTCGTCAATTTCGCCATTCAGGACGGCGGTGGTGTCGCTGGTTTCGGCACCGGTGCGGTGGTCCTTGACCAGGTTATAGGGGTGGAGCACATAGCTGCGAATCTGGCTGCCCCAACCGGTCGCCCGGTGTTCCCCTTTAAGGCGGGCCTGTTCTTCCTCGCGGCGCTGGATTTCGCGCTCTAACAACCGGGCCTTGAGAATCTTCATGGCCGTCTCCCGGTTTTGAATCTGGCTCCGCTCGTTCTGGCAGGTCACGACAATCCCGGTCGGCAGGTGGGTGATTCGGACCGCGCTATCGGTCTTGTTGATATGCTGGCCGCCCGCCCCGGTGGCCCGGTAGGTATCGACCCGGATATCCTCGTCCCGGACCTCGATTTCGATAGCGTCGTCTACTTCGGGCAAGACCTCGACCAGGGCAAAGGAAGTATGGCGGCGGTGGCTGGAGTCGAAAGGGGAAAGACGAACCAGGCGGTGCTGCCCGGCCTCGCTTTTGCACAGACCGTAAGCCTTGCGCCCGGTAATTTCGAGGGTGGCGCTTTTAATACCGGCTTCCTGGCCCGGCTCGGAGTCGAGCACCTGGACCTTGAACTTGTGGTCTTCGGCCCAGCGCAGATACATGCGCAGGAGCATTTCGGCCCAATCCTGGCTGTCGGTTCCGCCTTCGCGGGCGTTGACCGATAGCAAAGCCGGGCGGTCGTCATAAGCGCCGCTAAACATCAAATCGAGTTCGCGCCCGGCCAGGTCGGCCCGGACCGCTTCCAGTTCTTTTTCGAGGTCGGCCTGGGTGGCGGGGTCGGCATCGTCGGCGGTCAGTTCGACCAGTTCGAGGTTATCTTTAACGCGGTTTTTAAGATTCTGCCAGAAAGAAATTTCTTCCTGCAAAGAGGTCAGGCGGCGCATTACGGTCTGGGCGGCCTGGGGATCGTCCCAGAAGTTGTCGACGCTGCTCTGTTTTTCGAGCCGGGTTAATTCTTTTTGTTTGTTAGCCAGGTCAAAGACGGTCTCCGATTTCCTCGGCCCGCTGGCCCAGTGTCTCAAATTCTGTCTTCAACTCGTCGTAATTCATCCCTGAAAAAATCCTTTCAACCGCCGGTAGCCAGGTTCCCCCGGCTACCGGCCTTTTTTAGCTAACGGCGGTTTAGGCGTCGAGCTTTTCCGAGAGAACCCGCACCAGGTCGTCAATCGGCACCCGCACCTGGGTCATGGTGTCGCGCTCGCGAATGGTCACGGCGTTATCTTCGAGACTATCGAAATCGACTGTCACGCAGTAAGGCGTACCGATTTCATCCTGGCGGCGGTAGCGTTTACCGATGGCCTGGGTCTCATCGTACATGGTCTGCCAGCGTGGGCGCAGTTTCCTGGCAATCTCCTTGGAAAGATTGGACAAGGCCTCTTTCTTGGAGAGTGGCAACACCGCGACCTTAACCGGGGCGATGTCCTTGTGGAAGCGCAAGACCACCCGCTTTTCGTTGTTGACGACTTCTTCGTGATAGGCGTCAATCAGGAAGGTCAGGGCCGTCCGGGTCACACCCGCCGCCGGTTCGATGACAAACGGGACAATCCGCTCCTTGTTTTCCTCGTCGAAATAGCTCAAATCCTTGCCACTATGCTCGGCGTGCTGGGTCAGGTCATAGTTGGTCCGGTTGGCGATACCTTCCAGTTCGCCCCAGCCCCACGGGAATAGATATTCCACGTCACTGGTGGCTTTCGAGTAGAAAGAAAGCTCGTCCTTGGTGTGAGGACGCAGGCGCAACCGTTCCGGCTGGATACCCAGGTTCAGATACCAGTTGTAGCGCTCCTTGACCCAGTAGTCATGCCAGTCGTCGTCGGTGCCGGGCTTGACGAAAAATTCCATTTCCATCTGCTCGAACTCGCGGGTGCGGAAGACGAAGTTACCCGGTGTGATTTCGTTGCGGAAGCTCTTACCAATCTGGGCGATACCAAAAGGCAGCTTCCGGCTGGTCGAAGTCTGGATGTTGCTGTAGTTGATGAACATACCCTGGGCGGTTTCGGGCCGCAGGTAGGCCACCGACGAGCTATCCTCGGTCACGCCGACGCGGGTCTTGAACATCAGGTTGAACTTGCGCGGTTCGCTCAGTTCGCCGCCGCAAGCCGGGCAGATAATCTCCCCCTTGGGGTTGCGCTTGGTCGGGCCGTATTCGGCCTCGTAGTTACCTTCTTCGAGGTGGTCAAGCCGCCAACGCCGTTTGCAGTTCTTGCAGTCCACCAGCGGGTCGGAAAAGTTGGCGACGTGACCGCTGGCGACATAGACTTTTTCGGGTCCGAGAATCGAAGCTTCCAGACCGACCACGTCGTCGCGCAACTGGACCATGGCTTTCCACCAGAGGTTGCGGACGTTGCGGAGGAGTTCGACCCCCAACGGGCCGTAATCGTAGGTGCTGCCGAAACCACCATAAATTTCGGCGGAAGGATAGACAAAGCCGCGCCGTTTGCATAGGGACACGATGGTATCCATCGTCACGTCCGCCGGTTGCGGTTCGGCGGGCGCACCTGTAGATACAGGTGTGGTTGTAGTATCGCCTGACATTTGCGAAACTCTCCTTTTATTCAAAACTATGCCGGGTTCTGGTGATTTTGGGTATTAAAAAACCCTCGCCCGGCCCGAATAAAACGGCCAGGGACGAGGGCCAGAGCCATCTATGGCTGGCAAATCTCGCGGTTCCACCCTGGTTGACGTCTTGCCTGCAAACCCAGGCTCCAAAGAACGCCCCCTCTTTAAAGAACGGCTCCAGAGTCCCTTCGATTTAACCCGGTCTTCCCTCGACCACGCTCGCAGCCCCGGCCCAGGTGATAACAAAGGGCCTTCGACGCGGTCTCTCTGGTAGGGAGAAGTTAAATTTACTATTCTCTCTCAACGCCAGATATTTTTATTGTGTTTGATATTATAGCATTTTTTTATAGTATCTTCAACGGCGAGTACAAAGTGGTAATGTTCAGTTTTTGGTGTTTAGTCCTGGCACGCCCTCTGGGTATGATAATTGGGAGGCGGTTCTTTAACCAATGGCACATTTAGGAATGTCGCGCCCTTTAGGGGGAACCTAGTTTCATGCCTTTAGGCAACCGACTTCGTATTTACCCTGAACCTCTAAATTTTTTATCGAACATAGAAAGCTGCCGGGCCGGTTCGCCTTCGAACTGAAAATCCCGACTACGCACGACCGGGAATTGGAGGACAGCCCGGACTTCGTGACAGGCCTGTTCCACGATAGTCCCGGCTTCCTGGACATCTTCGAGGATTTCGGCAAAACCACGGCTGGCCCGGTCGTGGTGGAGAAAAAGGGCAACCGCTTCGCCCAACCCGGTCAGGGCCGTTTCGAGGGATGATAAACTTGTGGGGGAACCGGGCAGCGCCGGATTTAGGTTGAAGGTAGTTTCGGATGAATTGTTCAGGTCGAAAACATCTCTATAAATTTCGTCGAGAAGGAGGGTTAGCTGGTCAATATCGTCCACGCCCCGCTTTTGCCACTCCGTGAGAAGGGCGCTGTTTCGCCTAACCTCGGCCATACGCTGCTCAATCCATTCAGGTCCGTGGCCGCGTTCCTGGTAAGCCGCCCGCATACGTTCGAATAACAACTGCTGATCGCTCACCTCCTTAAAATCGTCGCCCACCTGGGCCAACCACTGGTAAAGAGGCATCGCTTTCGAGGATGGAATTGACTGGATAAGACGTTGCAAGGTCGCGCGGTTGGTCGTAACGGTGTGGCTCAAACGGCCATCACCAGGTTCGAGCCGGAGATATTCTATCGGGGCTGCGGCCAGGTTAAACCCTTCGGATTTGAGCTTCTTTTTAAGCGTCAGCCAGTAGATGTCAGGCCGTTTTGACTCGGTCAGCACCGCAATCACGTCAAAGACCGAGTAGAACCACTGGTCTTTGTGCCAGGCCCGGCGTATCCGGTTCTGGCGGAGTATTGAAATATACTGGTTATCGGTCATACAACTACCAGTTCTAGCGCAGTTTAATACCAGAGTGCTCTGGTCGTTCCGTGAAAATGAGGTTGAAAAGTTGAAAAAACCATCTCGGCCGTTTAGAACTTTTGTTTTATTATAGCAAGGCGCTTATAAATCATGCAAGCGATTTGCGAAATAGGCGGTGGAAAAGGTTGAAGCGACAAAGAGCCGTATTGTATAATTTTTTGGCTCAAATAAAACAGACTGTCAAAGGTTATCTGACGGAGTAGTACCAGTGAAAGTATTAAAAGTTTCAAACCGGGCCGAAAGTAATTTTACTCTGCGGGCCGAATCCAAACCGCAGACTATAACCACGCCGGATATTGACCGCGAGGTATTTAACAAATTATGCCCGCCTTACAAGGTGCTTCTGCATAACGACGACTTCCATTCGATGGATTATGTCGTGGTCGCCCTGGTAAAGTCGGTGCCGTCGCTCAAGGAGCAGGACGCCCTGGATATTATGTTTACCGCTCACAACGAGGGCACGGCGGTCGTGATTGTGGTGCCCCAGGAAACCGCCGAATATTACCAGGAGCGGATTCTCAGTTTCGGCCTGGGTTGCACGATTGAGCCGGACGAATAAAACTTTGCCCCCCTTTACAAAGGAGATTTTCTATTATGGCGCAGGGAGATATAAGGGCTGTCCAGGCCAGGGCTAAACAGCTTAAAGGTCTAACCATCAAAACGCTGGGCCGTTCATCTACGGGCGAGCGCATCACGGAAATCACCGAGACCGGTATGCTGGTCGAAAGCCAGGACAAAAGCGGCAACTGGAAACCGGCGACCGAAGTAGAATGGGCCTGGATCCAGGAAGTGCTTGATTATTACGGGCAGCGCGACCGGGAACTGACCAAAGAAAGCCTTAAAGTCCGGGGCTTAAAAGCTCAGCGCAAAGCTCCTTTCATCTTTGCCCTGCTGGTAGCCAGCGGCAAATTTATCGAAACCGACGACCGTATAACGACCCTGGTCTACCGGGGATGAACGGAAAAAGTTTTTAGTTTTTAGTGTTCAGTTTTTAGTAGTCAGTAAAAACTCAGACCCTTCACTTATTTGTTATTCCCCGACTTCGCATACTTCCGCAGGCGGCGACAAAACTGACTACTGACCTCTGACTTCTGTCCTCTGACTACTGGAAAATGAAAAATCCGAGCCACCTTTTAGAGGGAAGCTCGGATTTTTCTTTGTCGGGATGGTGACCGGGTAAGGCCGGCCAGATGTTACTGGATGAGGACGGCATCCCCCGGCTTGGCATCGGCAGGGCTGGCGTAACCGTTAAACCGAGCCAGGTCGTCCACGTTCACCTTGAAACGGTCGGCGATTGTTTGCAGGGTTTCATTTGCGCCGATGATAGCGCCTTTACCCCGGAAATCGGGCCGCGATACCGGAACTATAATCCGGTTCCCGGCATAAATCGTGTTGGCCTGGACACCCGGATTAGCCGCCTGGATGGCTTCAATCGAGGTGCTGTATTGGGACGCGATCCGGGTCAGGTTATCGCCACTTTTAATGACGTAGACCGCTGCTCTCGGTAAAGCCGGGACTGCCGGGGCAGTCGTAGCCGGGGGAGGAGCCTGGGTAGCGGTCGGCGGGGGCGGGGCCGTCGGTGTCGGAGCTGCTGTCGTAGCCGGGGCCGTGGTGGCAGGCGCTTCGGTCGGGCTGGGAGCCGCGGTCGTCGCCGGGGCCGTGGTTGCTACCGCCGTTGTAGCGGCAGCGGTGGTAGCGACCTCAGTCGTTGCTCCAACTACCGGCACGGTAACAGCCGCGGCGGCAGTGGTGGCCCTTCCGCCAGGCGTACCGGTCGGGACCGGCGTATTGGCAGACGCCGCCGAGGTGGTCGCCGGGGCTACTGCCAGGCTGGTAGCGGTCGCTGTATCATTCGAATTCTTGGTAATGGCCGGTAGTAATAACACCAACATGGCCGCGATAACCAGCACAATCCCCAGGATTACCAGGGGAATAAGAATCTGGCGGGAGCGTTGCTGGCCGTTCCGGTCGAGGTCGGTCGGGGTATCGGTGCCAAAAGCGGCGCGTCCTCGCTGCCGGGCCGATGCCAGCCCACCTACCAGGCCCGCCCGGCGGGCACCGGTATTATCCCTCTGGGAACCGACCGGACCATTCTGGACCGGCTCGTAAACCAGGTCGTCTGCATTTTCTTCACTGGCTAAACTCTCACTGGCAGGGGCATAATTGACGGGTGTAAAAGCCGGGACGGGCGGGAGCGCACCCCGGTTCGAGGCGGTAGGCGGTTTTTCGACCGCGCCGGGAGTTTCGTACTGGCCGAAATTAGGCCGGTAAGGCGGTGGCGCGGCACCCTCGGCCTGGGTTGGTTGAGCCTGGTTGAAAGGCGAAGGCGCGGCCTGGTAAGGATAGCGCGGGGCCTGGTTGGGATTCGGGGCCGGGACCGGGGCTTTGGAAGTATCCGGCGCGGCGGAATTGCCCCGGCCAAAACCCGGATTAAACCCGGAAATAACCTCACGCTCGTTAATCGCCGGAGTAGGCGGGTTCGCGGCCCCACCGTTAGCGGCAGGGGCAGCGGCGCGATTATTCGGTTCGGCGCTCAGGCGGTTCTGTATGCGTTCGACGCCGCGCTGGGCCTTTTCGTTGGCCGGGTTGATATTCAAGACCCGCTGCAAACAGACATAAGCCTCGGAGAGGTCCTGGGTGGTGGCGGCCCGGTAAAGCCAGCCCAATTCATTATTGGGGTCGCGCTTCACAACATCACAGAAGATGTCGTAAGCCTCGTCGCGGCGGCCTTCTTTCGCGGCTTTGAACCCCTGAACCAGCAGGTTGCTGACTTCGGCATTGTTCGCAGTGGTGGTATTGCTACCGGCGTTTCCTATGCTCATGTTGGACTCCTGTGGACCTTTCGAATAAAACCGTTGCGTACGGGCTTTCCGGTCCCAAAGAATTTAGGGTATGAGGTTAACCACGGTAAAGGAATAGGGGTGGACGAGCACGGTAGGAAAAGGTCGATAACCTATTATTTCTTTACTGCAATAACCTCTGTAGTGTAATCGAAGGTAAACCTTTTAGCCTGGAAAGCTATTAAACCTGTACTCTACAGAAAAACTGAACTTAAACAGTGTAATTAACTTAGCCCATTATAGCACACGCTGTCGAATCAGGATTTACGTTATTGGCCTGAAAACACGCGAGGTTATGGACATTTGTGGATAACCTTTTGTGGATTTTTGTGGATTGCTGTGCAAAATTATTAAAGCGGTTGTGGAAAATCGGTCCGGTTGACGCCCCTAACAGACCCTCTGAAATGTCGCGGCTTTTACACTTCCCGGTAATATTAGACGTCATTTTGCGACACGTCCGGGCCTAACCTGGCAATCCCAGGCTGGTATTAGTGGCTAGTTAAACCTTTTTGTAGTAAAATCCCGGTAACTTTTGCGCGAACGTGAGCGTCTTGTTCAGTAAGATACGGTTTAATTTTTAAAAGGCTAATCCGGCCCTTCAAAATGGGCGGCAGATACAGGAATAATGGCAGTAGATAACAATAACCAACCGGGCGAGGCTTTCCCTGACAACCGGAGCGGCAACCTTTCGCCTGATTCAGGTAGGGCCCTGCCCGGCGCGCAAGACCTCCTGGACGACCCGGCAGACTTGCCGGAAACAGAGAGTGGAACCGAAATTCCTCCACCGGCCCCGATTTCTATCCGGCGCTGGTGGCGCATGCCGCCTTCTTTCCGTTATCACCTGTCCCTCGAAATGGTCTTATATTTCCTGATAATCGGGGTGGCGGCTTTCCTGCGCTTCTATGACCTCGATTACCGGGCCCTCCACCACGACGAGGGTGTCCACGCCTATTATTCCTGGCGGCTCTTTAACGGGCAGGGTTACGACCAGGAGCCCTGGAAACACGGTCCCTTCCTTTACCACATCCAGGCGCTGATCTTCTGGATAATGGGAGATAGCGAGTCGGTCGCCAGGGTGTCAACGGCCCTTTTTGGCACGCTTATCCTGTTCTTGCCTCTCGGTTTGCGCCGCGAGTTAGGGCGCTGGGGCAGCCTGACCGCGACCTTCTTACTGGCAATCTCGCCGATGTTCCTTTATTTCAGCCGCTTTCTACGGGAAGATATTTTTGTCGCCTTCGCCACCCTGGCCCTGTTCGTCTGCCTGGTCCGCTTCATCCACCGCCCCCAGGCGGTCTGGTGGTATTGCGGGATGCTGTCGCTGGCGATGCTCTTTTGCACCAAAGAGGTCAGCTTCTTTTACCTGGCCCTGTTTGGTGGCTTTCTGCTGGCCTGGTTGTGCTGGCAACTCGCTCCCCGGCTTTTGCTCATCCTGGGAGGTTACGCCGTCCTGGCATTGGTGGTCTTTTTCTTTGTGATGGTCCTCTACCCACCGCCGCCGATTCCCTTCGACACCGTTTCGAGCGATGCCATTCGCGCCTATATCGGCCAACTGCTCACCCACCCGGTCTTCTGGAGCTTTATTATATTGAGCGTGGTCGGCATCGGCATCTACATTTTCGCCTTCCGAGAAGTCGCCGTCGCCCGCCGCCAATTCATGGTCAGCCGGGGCTGGGCCACTCCTGATATTTCGCTGGGCCGGGCCCTGTTCGCTCCCTACCAGCAACCCCGCACAGTCGCTTACGCGACAGCATGGCTCGGACGACACCGGCGCGTCCTCTGGATTGGCCTGGGGCTGGGTTTCGCCTTCTACTTTATCCTTTTCACCGGGCTTTTTACCAATATTCCGCAGGGCTCGGTTGGCATCTTTAGCGGGTTGTGGTACTGGATGGCCCAGCAAGGCGTGGCGCGGGGCAATCAGCCCTGGTTCTACTACTTCTTCATGATGCCGCTTTATGAACCGCTGGCCTTGCTTTTTGGCACCATCGCCGGGGTTATCATCCTGGTGCGGGCCAGCCGCTTTGGCTTCAGCCGCCCCCGCAAACTGGTCTGGATGCCGGTGTCGGGCCTGGGCAAGGTCGGGCAGAACAGTTCCGGTGACGCTTCCACCGACCCTGACGACGAACTTGACTCACCTATCCCTGGCCGGAGTCAGGGCGCGGGAAAAGCCCCTGGCGCGGAAGAAGAAACTCTTGTAGAGGTCGAAGTTGCAGTCCGGCCTGCCGGGAACGACATCTGGCCGGGGCGGCGACGGCGCGAAGAACACCCTTATCTTGTCAAGTTGCTACTGGTCGCCTGGGCCTTTGGCGGGTTCGCCTTTTATACCTGGGCCAGCGAGAAAATGCCCTGGCTGACCGTCCAGGTGGCCCTGCCGTTTATCCTGCTGGCGGCCTATTCGATGGAACACGTCTGGACCGGTATCGAAGAATATTTCCAGTACGGTCTGCACCGCCAGGTTGCCATCTGGGGCGTGAGGAGCAAGGTCTTTTTCTGGGTGTTCGTGGGTGGGCTGGTCTTCGCGGGCTTCCTTTTCTACATGACGTTGCTCAATTTAACCTCGGCCCAGACAGGCATTTCCGGGTCCATCGGGCGGCTCGACTGGCTGACCCTTTTCATCCCGCCGGTAATCGCCCTGCTGTTCTTTACAGCCCTCTTTAGCTTTATCGGTGTGAAAGTAGCAATCCGGGCCGGGGCGGCGGTCCTGTTCGGCTTCCTCGTCTATTTCCTCTGCCACACCGGCTTTACCTACGCCTTCGACCACGGCGATGTAGCGCTCGAAATGGGGGTTTACACCCAGACCGCGCCCGACCTTTTCCGTACTGTCAAAGAACTGGACAAGGTCAGCACGGTCGTTTCGGCCAATAAACTGCTTTTACCTAACAGCGAGGTAACCGGACCGACTAAGGTTGATAACCTCAAACTGCTCCCGGTGCTGTATGATGACGATTTGCGAACCCCGCTCGATTACTACCTTCGGAATTACACCAATCATCGCCGGGTTGTGGATTACACCACCTCGATAACAAACAGCCTGAGCCTGGCCGATTATTCGGTTATCATGGTCTCGGACTCGAAGCAAAACACCCTGAGCGATGCCCAGAAACAGACCCTGGCCGACAATTACGTGGCCCAGCACCTGACTTTCCAGTACTGGTTCGATGAAAGCCAGTACCGTGACTTCGACAAGTCGGCTTCGATTCAAATCCAGGAATTGCAGAACAAGGTAGCCGCCGCGACCATCAAAGACGCCGATAACCAGGTGGTAGTTACCAAAGGCGAAACCCTGACCACCGATTTACTGCAAAAACTGTCCGGGGAACCGGGCGTACTCGACAAAGTTTATAACGCCAACGGCGGCAACTCGGCCCTGCTGCACCTGCAACAGGCCGGGAAGTCGCTCTACCAACTGACGAACCCTGGCGATTTTGCGCGCCTGTGGCGCTACGTGATGTTCCGGGAGCAATTCCAGCCGCTCGGCCAGCGCCAGTTCACTCTTTACGTCAAAAAGGACATTATTGGCATCTGGCGCCAATACGGCGACCTGGTAGAATTTCCTATCAGCCGGCCACAGTAGAAATTTTTCTAGAAGAATAAAAACCGCTTTTCTGGCTTTAATTGAGGATTGAAAACTACAAAATGACTGAACAGGCACGACCTTTTAAGAAAATTCCCAACCGCGCGGACAACCGCATTGCCAACCGCGTTGATATTAACCGCCTTGATACGCTGGATACCGCTGCCCCCGGCGTAAGGGGAGGTGTGGCTTCCGGTCTTGAAGCCGGGAGAAACGCCGAGGTTATTGAAAACCTGCCGCCCCGCCGGAGCGTCCTGGATAGCCTGATTGCGTCGGGCTGGTTAAGCTGGGAAAAGGTCTTCTGGTTTACGATTATTGCCCTGGCGATTTTTACCCGCATGTGGGACCTGTCGGAACGGGCCATGCACCACGACGAAAGTATCCACGGCGTCTTCAGTTATGATATGTACCGGGGTAAGAACGTCTACCGCTACGACCCAACCTGGCACGGCCCGGTTCTTTACTACATGGTCACGCTCTCCTACTACCTGTGGGGCGGGGCCAGCGAGTTCAGCGCCCGCTTTGCCCCGGCGGTCTTTGGTATTGGCATCATCGTGCTATGCTGGTTCTTGCGGCCCTTGCTCGGCAAAGTCGGGGCGATTGCCCTCGCTATGCTGGTGTTAATTTCGCCGTCAATCCTCTACTACTCCCGGTCGCTCCGCCACGATATTTTCGCCACCTTTGGGATGGTGCTTTTCGTGGTCGGCCTGTTCCGGTACGCCCAGGAACGCAACCAGAAAAAAATCGGCTGGTTTATCGCCTCCGGGGTCGGCTTCTTCATTCTTTTTGGCAGCCACGAAATGTCTTTCTTGAACCTGGCAATCGTGGTTAGCTGGCTGGGACTAATTTTCCTTTTAGAAGTTATCACCCTGCCTCCCTGGATACGCCGCCCGGTCGGTCGTGTGGTCAATTTTATCCCGCCTACCACTAAACCGGCCCAGACCACAGTCACGGTCACACCAACCCGCAAACCGCTCGACGACGATGACGAACTGGACGAGCCAGACCAGGTCGCGCCCGCCCCAGGTGCGACCGCCGCTACCCAGGCCAGTTTTGACGACCTGGGAACGGTTGGAAAAGCCGCGCCTGACAACACGACCATTTTCGAAGAAGTTTTTGTCGAAGAAACCATAATCGAAACCGGTGGGGCCACCGGAGCCACCCGCTCGAAGACCCCGGCAGATTTTGTCGAAACGGACTTCCCCGCGGATACCGATGCCGACAGCGCTTTCGAAAGAGGCCAGGAGGCGGCGACCACGACCCTGGAAAACCGTTACCGGACCGGGCGCTACTCCTACACCGCCGAGCAGTATACCGACCCCATCCTGGGCGACTTCACCCGGACCTGGTACGGTTACTTTGCCCTGCTGGCTGTCCTGGTGATTAGCGGCGGGATACATCTATTTTACGAGAAAACCTGGGACGGCACCCTGACCCAGTTCCTGGGGGTCAACGCCTACCTGATTCTGCTGCCGTTTTACCTGCTGCTTTCGGCCCTGGTAGCCTACCCGCTGGCCCGCCTGACCAACCTCGGCTACAACCGGCTCAGCCGGAAGGGTAACCGGATTGCCCGCTTTACCGCCCTGGGTGTTGGGGTAGTGCTGGCCCTGGTGGCGATTTTGCTATTCTTGCGCGGCCACTCTCCCGCCGCAAACCTGGCGGCCCTGGGAACCCAGATTTCGGGTACGTCGAACGCGGCCCTTAACGAAACGGTCAGCAACGGCTTCAGCTACTTCACCACCATAAGCTACTTTGCCCTGGAATGGCCCTCGATTATTCCCGAACTCGGCTTTATCGTCATTGCAGCGGTGTTGGCCGGGGCGATTATCGGCTGGCTCTGGGAACGTGGTATGCTGGTTTACACCCGGCGTGGCTACTGGGGTTGGGGCATCACTTTCGCGGTCGTCTTCGTGGTCTCGTCGCTGGTCAGCCTGCGCTTTATCCTGGGAATTGACCGGAACGCTCTGCCCAAGGTGGTCCTGCCGCTGCTCGGCTTTATCGACAAATGGTTCGCCTACTTCCTGGGCGGGGCCATCCTGGCGGTTGTCATTGGGGCTGTCATCGGCTGGTTTATCTCGGTAGCCGAAGTCATCCCGGACGAGGCCGTGCGTGGGTCGGCGGTTTTGCGGACCCTCTTAAAATGCGCCCGCAATCCCTGGTCGATTGTCGGTTTCCTGCTCGGCTTTGGTATCCTCTACGTGCTGATTTTCAGCAACTTCTTTTTCTCGCCCGAACGCCTGGCTGACGGTTTCTACCGGGGCATCGAATACTGGCTGGCTCAGCACGAGACGCGCCGCCTGGACGAGCCCTGGTTCTACTACCCGATGTTGATGCTGCTCTACGAAACCTTCGCGGTCTTCTGCGTCTTCATCGCCCTGGTTTACTTCCCGGTCATCTTCTTCAGACGGACCCGGCGGCGCGAACGCTTCCTCTTTACCCCCAAAGGGGTCTTTATCGGGCTGACCTTCTGGTGGACTTTCCTGGCCCTGATGATGTATTCCTTCGCGGGGGAGAAAATCCCCTGGTTGAACATGCAAATCGCCCTCCCGGCCAGTATGGCGACCGCCGCCTTCCTGAACGACTTCTTCCGGTCAATCAACTGGAAAAAACTGCTTAACTGGAAGGAAGGACTGCTCTTTACGGGCATGTTCATCCTGATGTTCGTATCGGTTGTGGTCGTCCTCGGCCAGCTCATCAACTTCCCTAAAATCGGCCAGTACGACGCCGGGTTTGGCCGGGTCGTGGTCGCTTCGGACACCATCCTCTCCTGGGTCCAGGTCGTGCTGGTGGCCGCCATCGGGGTCACCCTGTTTGGTCTCAGTTTCTGGATGTGGCGGAGCGGGCGGCTGGATGGTCGTATCGCGCGCGCCTCGATTTTCCTGGTCTTCGGGTTTATCCTGGTTATTTACTGTCTCAAGAGCAGTATCGCCCTGAACTACCAGCACCCCGATGTCGCCATCGAACCGATGATTTACACCCAGACCACCCCGGAAGTCCCGCTTTTCGTGCAAAGGCTGGACCGCCTGGGCCGCGACCTGCGGGATATTTACGCTATTGTGCCGCAGCAGCAGGACAACGGTGCCAACCCGGTCACCTATAACGACCCGGCCAACAGCAAGGGACTTCCGGTATTCATGAGTACCGAGGTGGCCTGGCCGCTAAGCTGGTATTTCCGCGACTACACCGACGTAACCCAACAAGCCATCAACAATGACGCCAACAACCCGAACGCGATTGACCGCCTGACCGACAGCCGGGGCAACAACTTCGTGGTGGTGCTGGTGTCCGCCGACGAAGCCAATAACACCAAGCTGCAGGCGCAATTGAACGGGCAATACACCGCCCAGCGTTTCCGCTTCCGCTGGCACTTCCCCGAAGATACTTCCGGCTACCGGGTCCTGGGATACGTCCCGCCGGACGATACCCGCAACCCGGATACCGCCGTCAAGGATATTATCAATACGCGCTGGGACTTGCTGGCCCAGTTCTTTACCCAGCAGCCCTATGTCGGCCAAATCTGGCGCTATATAATGTACCGCGAGATGGTGAACCCGCTCCAATCTTTCGATATGGTGGCTTACATCCGCAACGATGTCTATGCCGATTTCGCCAACACCAACGGCACGACCTCGCCAAGTGGAAATGGCAGTACCACGCCCGACAACGGCTCGAACTCGAACCAGACCACCTTCGACCTGACCGCTTCGACCCAGGCCGGGAACCGGGACGGGCAATACCGCACCCCCCGCAACGTGACGATTGCCCCGAATGGCGACATCCTGGTGCTGGACAGCCTGAACGGGCGGGTGCAGCGGTTCGACTCGACCGGGAAATTCCTTTCGAAGTTTGGCAGCATCGGGAGCGGGGACGGACAGTTCGGCCTGGCCCAGTACCAGAGCGGGCCGGGTGGCATCACCACCGACGATGAGGGCAATATCTACGTGGCCGACACCTGGGGCTATCGAATCGAGAAATTTGATTCGACCGGTAAGTTCCTGCTGAAATGGGGCTCCGGCAAAGATACCACCGGCAGCGTGGACGGCAACGCCCAGAACCCGACCGGGTTCTACGGGCCGCGCTCGATTGCCTTCGATGCCGCCTCCGGCGACCTGTTTATCACCGACACCGGGAACAAACGGGTGGTGGTATACGACAAGCAGGGCAACTTTGTCCGGCAGTTCGGCTCGGTCGGCAACGGGCAGGGCCAGTTCAACGAACCGGTCGGCCTGGCGCTTGGTCCTGACGGGAATGTCTATGTGGCCGACCTTCGGAACAAACGGGTCGAGGTGGTAGACAAGCAGGGTAATTTTGTCAAGGAAATTGAGGTGCCGACCTGGAAAGAGGCGGTCCTGAGCGAACCGTACCTGGCCTTCGACCCCCAGGGCAACCTGTGGGTATCGGACCCGGCTAACGGGGCTATTCTCAAGTTCGACTCGTCCGGGAACCATATAGGAACCTATAACACGGCCAGCGGCCTGGCCTTGCTGAACCCGATAGGTCTGACGGTGGCCCAGGACGGCACCCTGTATATTGCCGATGCGACCAAAAATAGCATCGTAAAATTTAAACCTTCCTAGAGCAGGCGCAATTTGCTAAATTCGAGTAACCTGGCAGAAATAAAGACCCGCCCGGCCCCGGAATACGTTCCGCAAAGCCGGGTGGGTAAGCTATGGTGGTTGGCCGGGGTCGTGGTGGCAGCGGTAGCAGCTTTGCTGCTCTCCCTGACCCGCTTTGGCTATTTCCTGAACGAAGATTTCACCCTGATAAGCCAGTACGCCAATAACCAGTCGGCGGGGCCGCTCGGCTACTTTACCAGGGATTGGGGCCTGGATGGCCGCTTCTACGCGCCGTTACCCCGTGTCTTTTTCTGGCTGGAATACCAGTTGTTTCACAATAACGCCTACGGCTGGCACCTTTTCTCAACCCTCTTGCATACCGGTTGCGCGGTGCTGGTCTGGTTATTGGCCTGGCGTTTGACCCGGCGTCCGGCCCTGGCCCTGGTGGCCGGGCTCTTTTTCGCATCACTCCCGGCGCACGTCCCGGTAGTCGGTCAGGTTAGCGCCCAGGCTGATTTGTGGGCGGCCCTGTTCTGCCTGGCCTCGGCAGTGACCTTTCTCTACGCCAGGCAAGCCCCGTTAGCCGGGGAGGGTGCCACGGAGTTGGATGCTCGCCGCGCCCGACAATTTTACGTCGCTTCGATTGTATTTTACGGGCTGGCCTTGCTCTCCAAGCAGGAAGCCATCGCCCTGCCGTTAGCTTTGCTGGCTTTTGACTTCGTAACGGGTGGGATTGACCGGTTACGCCACCAGGCCAACCCCCAGGAGGTCGCCAGTGACCGGGCCGGGACTACCACCAGCCATCTTTTAGGCTATTACGCCCCTTACCTGGCGCTCCTGGTCATTTACCTGTTGCTGCACCTGGCGGTGCTGGGTGGCCTGGGGATTTATACGAGCGGGGCCGCGGGAGCCGGGACCGGCATACCCGACTTTTTAAAAAATAACCTGCGGACGCTGGCCCTGCCGTTCGAACTGGGCGGGACCGACGGGCTAATCCAGATTGCGGCCCTGATTGCCTTTTTGTGTCTGACCGGGGTACAGGAGTGGGAAGCCTGGCAGTTGAATAACCCTCAACGCGCCCAGGCGGTAGCCCAGGAGAAGACGGCCCGGTTGGACGCACCCTATATTGACGAGGACGACGAACTGGATAACCCGACAGTCCAGGCGCTTAACCCGGCCATTGAACCGGAGCCACCAGTGGAACCGTTAGCACAGGCGCCCCAGAGACTGGCCCCGGCCCCCAACCCTGTTTCCCAACCAGAAGGAATTGACCCGGCCCAACGCGACGACTGGGAACTTGACAACCCTGCGGCAACCCCCGGAAGTGGAAGCCCGGTCGTGCAGGAACCGGTGAAAACTACGCCGGTTGCGGTAAACCCTGCTCCTGTCGTCCAAACCGGGGAAGCCCGCCCACCTTATTGGACCCTGCGGGCCGCCGGTTTTGGCTTTCTCTGGACCGCCGCCTTTTTACTGCCCTTCATCATGCAGAAAATGACCAACGGGCCGCTTTACCTGGCGAGCGCCGGGTTCGCGCTCTTCCTGGCCGCGTCGCTGGCCCCTTTTGGGGCGGCTACGGTACACCGGGCCACCGATAAAAAACAGGCTCGCTCCCTTTTCGGCCATTTTGAGCTTAGTTTCTGGCTGCGACTGGCCGCGATTGTGGTCATGGCCTGCGTCTACTTCGCCACGACAGTCGGGAACGTCACCGACTGGAACGCCACCACCAAGCCAATCGGTGCCCTCTTAAAGTTTTTCCTGTAGCTTTTGAGCGGCCTGGCTGACCGCTTCGGCCAGGGTCGGGTAGGGCTGGACGGTTTCGGCCAAAATTTTAACCGTCCAACCTGTCCGCATGGCAATAACGAGAGGCGCAAGCAGGTCGCCCGCGTTATTCGCCAGGATATGCCCTCCCAGAATCCGGCCAGCCCGGTCGGCCAGCAGCCTGACCATTCCGGCGGTCTGGTCGTCGGTAACGGCCCGCGCCAGTTCTTCGAAAGTGTGCAAGACCGCCACATATTCCTGCCCGGCGTCTTTCAGTTCTTGTTCGGTCTTACCGACATGGGCGATACTCGGATAGGTATAAATCCCCCAGGGTATCACTTTTTCGTCAAAAGGCTCCGGCTGCGGGGCGAAAGCGTTCAAAGCGGCCCGTTTACCCTGTTCGCTTGCCACATGGGTGAACTGGTATTTGCAGGCAATATCACCGGCGGCCCAGATATGGGGCACGTTTGTCCGCAGGGTTTCATCTACTCTGACCCCTTTCTCGGTCGTTTCAACCCCGGCAGCGGCCAAGTTCAGGCCATCGAGAGCGGGGCTCCGGCCAACCGCCACCAGGATTTGGTCCACAACAAGCTCGGATTGTTCCCCGTCTTTTTTCTGCAAAAGCAACCGTTTGCCCGTGGCCTCCTGGCGGACTTCCACCACCTCAACCCCGGCTCGGAAACTCACTCCTTCTTTCCCCAGCAAACTCACCAGACGGTCCACCAGGGCGCGGTCCTCGGTTGCCAGCAAGTCCGGCGCTTTTTCAAGGACGGTAACCTGGACCCCAAACCGGGCAAAGATTTGTGAAAACTCGATACCAATCGGCCCACCTCCCAATATTGCCAGCCGTTTGGGTAATTCCGGCAGGGCTACCGCCTCGGTATTGGTGATATACCCGGCCTCTTTCAACCCCTTAATGGCCGGAACAGCCGGTATAGTTCCTGTGGCGATAATAATCCGGTCTGCCCGGAGGCGTTGTCCGTTGACTTCGACTTCGTGCGGCGAGACAAAGCGAGCCTGGCCTTTGAAGAGGGTGGCTTCTTTATAATTGCGTTCGGCTTCTTCAGGGGTGCCACCCCTTATCTGGGATTGGACATGGCGGACACGTTCGAGGACTTTACCCCAGGAAAACCCACCGTCAAGGATTTGTAGGCCGAGTTTTTGGGAGTGACGAGCATTATGCAGTTGCGAGGCGATATGCAGGAGCGCTTTGGTGGGGTCACAGCCATAATTAAGACAGGTGCCGCCAAGTTTATCGCGCTCGACCAGGGCAATTTTAAGCTGGCGCCCTTGCAAATTTGTTACGGCTGAACTGCCTGCCGCGCCATCGCCTATCACCAGCAGATCAAATTCCAGCGTTGCCATAACCGCTCTTTCTTTTATACAAGTTATTCTGTTTTAAAAAAATCATTCGTGCCTGGCCGGTTCGTCGAGACCGACCAGCTTACCAACCCGCTGGATAGTCTGTCCGACCGACATGCGGACCCGGTCGAGAGTGCGCTGATTAGCCAGGGTCAGCAAAGCACCTAAATACTCGGCGTGCGAGAAAATCATGGGGGAATTACCCAGGAACGCGCCGTTTCGCGGGTCGATTTCCTCGGCAAAAAGGCCCAAATCCCCGGCCAGCTTTTCCGATTTAGCCAGGAGAGTCTCGCACTTTTCAAGCTGTCCAGCCCTGGCGTAAGCGTTCGCCAGCCAGAAGGTGCATGGCAGGAAAGCTCCTTCGAACTCCCCGACCGGTAAAGCCGGGTGTCCGGGCGTCTGGGCCGGGTCGAAACGGTAAATAAAACCGTCCAGGGTAAGCGAAGCCTCCAACCGTTCGAGCGTTGCCACCATTCTGGGGTGGTCACCCGGCAAGAACTCCATTACGGAAATGAGCAGGCAAGAGGCATCGAGACTATCGTGGTCGTAACGCTGCCGGAAAGCCTGCAACTTCTCGCTCCAACCCCGCTCCATTACCTCGGCGTGAATCCGGTCAGCTACTTCCTGCCAGGAATCGACTTCGTCGCCGTGACCGGTCTGGCGGGCCAATTTAACAGCCCGGTCAAGGGCGACCCAGCTCATAACCTTGCTGCTAACGTAATGGTCGGCGTGGGGCAGTTCCCAGATGCCGTTATCGGGTTTCTGCCAGTTTTCCAGGACATACTCGACTACCTTTTTAGTCATGTCCCAGTATTTAGGCTCCCAGGTACAACCCTGCTCAACATAGGTCAAACCGCATTCGACCAGGTAGCCAAAAGAGTCTAGCTGGCGCTGTTTATAAGCCCGGTTGCCGACCCGGACCGGGCGCGACCGGCAATAGCCCTCGACATTTTCAAGCTCACGCTCGTCCAGGCAGGTACCGCCATCCACCGAATAGACCACCTGGATAGGTTCCTCGCTGGCCGATTCAAGGCTGGAAAGCCATTCCAGGTAACGCCAGGCCGCCCAGGTCTTGCCCAAAAGCGACAGAATCGAAAGTGAGAGAGAGGCATCACGGACCCAGGCAAACCGGTAGTCATAATTGCGGTCGCCCCCGGTCCGCTCCGGTAGGGAGGTGGTCGGGGCCGCCACCGCCGACCCGGTCGGAGCATAGGAGAGCAGGTGCAAAATCATGGCCGAGTGACAGACCTTTTTGCGGTGCGGTCCGGTATAAACGAGATGCTCCACCCAGTTATTCCAGTAATCCAGGGTCGAATCGAAGGCGGCCCGGGCGGCTGCAAGGTTCCAACGAGTAGCGTCCTCATCCAGCGCCAGGACAAACCATGCTTCCTCGCCCTCTTTTACCTCAAACGAAGCCGCAACCTGACCCGGTTTGGCTTCCAGGGGAACAGAAGACCACAGCCCCAGGAAATGGCCGGGTAAATCGAAACGGTACCCCCCTTCGACCGCGCTGACCTGGGCCGCCTCTTGAAAATTTAGCCGGGGATTACACTCAACCACGGCTTTAAAAGAACCCTTCAGACACCGCAATCGCCGGATGACAGCCCGGCGCCCGGCCTGACCGGGGCCGCGGTCATCCTGGGGCCAGGGCATAATATCGGCCAGTTCCAGCCGACCCGATGCGGTTTCCCAGGTCGTCAGCAGGACCGGGCTACCGGCCAGGAAGGTCTGTTGGCCGGGAACGGGTGAGGCCGGGCCAATCCGCCAGTACCCGCCCTTAGCGGCATCCAGCAAAACGCCAAATAGCGGTGGACTATCGTAGTTGGGCCAGCACAGCCAATCGAGGGTGCCATCGACGGCGACCAGGGCGGCGCTCCGGCGGTCGCCGGTAACGCCATGTTTTTCAACGGGAGGATAGGGAATAAAGGGTATAGACCCGTCCAATTTTGCCTCGATTTCTAGGAGTCGGAACCGGAGCGGTTGCGGGCCAGTTGACCATTCCATTTAAGGGTTTCGCCGAGAGAGTGAAGCAATTCGGCCACGCCGGTCGCGCTCAGGATGGCAAGCAAAACCCTGGTCGGCCCCGGCAGGAACATCAGGCCGTAAGTTAAAAAGGCCCCGACCCAGGTTCCAACACAGGTCGGGCAGGCTACCAGTTCACCCAGGGCTTTTTGGGCCCCCGAACCTTTTGGCACGACCGTATCTCCCGCACCGCTGGGGTCTTGCTGGGTCTCGGTGAAAGGATGGCGCAACGGTTCGGCAACTTTATCATAAGCGATAAGATGTCCGGCCCGGAAAGCCGACAGGCTCAAGAGGACCAGGTCGAACGGCTTTAAGCGCCATTCCCGGCCTTTCTTAAAACTCAACACACCCAGAAGGGTCGTGAATACGCCAATAAGGGTGACATAGGTGGCCCTTTGCTGAACTTTTGCTTCTTCTTCGGACATCGGTCAGGTACTCCTCTTTTTCTCTAAAAGGCTCTTTTCTTCAAAAACCCCTCATTAAGCTGTGGGATTCAATTTCTCGATGCTTGAATTTTTACTTTTTACTTCGAGAGAGTAAAAAACCCAGACCCGCCACGGCAGCGGCCCCCAGGCCAAACCAGCCCCGGTGCAAATCGGCCCAGAGTTGAAGGCTATTAGCTTTGGCCTGGGCATCAAAGGTGCCATGCGTGCCTGGGTCACCCTTGACTGGCTCCCACAAATTGTTGGGCCGGTGGGGGTTTTCCGGCTCGTCAGTCTGCTGGCCTTTGTAACCGGTCTTTGCCAGGTAAAGGTCGCCCAGGCCGGGGAAAATTTTGTTGCCAACTATCACGATGCTGGTCGAACCACCCACGTAAATCTCACGCCGTTTGTGATGGGCGGCGTAGTAGACGGCCCTGGCTCCAACTTCCGGCTGGAAAATCGGTGGGACCGGCTGGGCCTTTTTGGGCAAACGGCTTTTAACCCAGCCAAATTGGGGTGTATTCAGGGCGGGCATCTGAACCATCGTCAGTTGTACATTGCTTTTGTCGTGAAGAAGTTCGGCCCGGAGCGAATCGCTAAAACCCTGGATGGCATGTTTACTGCCGCAATAGGCCGACTGCAAGGGGATGCCCCGGTAGGCCAGGGCCGACCCGACCAGGACAATCGTACCCCGGTCGCGGGGAAGCATCCGGCGCAACGCCGCCATAGTGCCATAAACGACTCCCAGGTAAGTTACCTCGGTTACCCGTTTGAACTCGTCGGCGGTCATCTCCTTGAAAGGCGAGAAAACCGAGGTCATGGCGTTGTTGACCCAGATGTCAATCGGGCCAAACTGTTCCTCTACCGCCTGGGCCGCCGCTTCAAGTTGGTTGGCATCGGCCACATCAGTCGGCAGAATAAGGGCCTCCCCCCCCAATTCTTCAACCTCACGCGCCGCTGCCTGCAAACTTTCTGTGCCCCGAGCCAGCAGCCCGATATGGGCCCCGCGGCGGGCAAACTCGTGGGCAATCGCCCGGCCCAACCCGGCGGAGGCGCCCGTTATCACTACTACTTCCGGTCTTGCTTGCTCAGTCATGCTGAGAATCTCCTTCTGACATTTGTTTCGTTTCCTTTAATCCACTTGCTCCCATATTTAGCAAGGCAGGTGCCAGAGAGAGGCTTAAAACTTAGCGTTATGCTTAAAATATGGTGAATATGCAATTGAAACAGGCAGAATACTATCAGGTAAGCAAGCTATGTGTTAAAATTATTCAGGGGAATTATTATGTTGTAACGCGCGAAGGGTTTGATGTGGGATGTTTATGCTCGTGCTCAGGTGAGGTTTAGAGGGAAAATGGAGACTATTATTCAACTTCTGGAAGAAAAATTTAGCCTCTCCGGTTGGACACTCACCCGGCCAGACCAGGGCCATCAAAAGGAGTGCCTCATCTTTCAGGCCGGAAACCGGAAGGTTTTCTTAAAATTTGGAACCGGGAACGCCGAACCCCTCCGCCGCCTGGGCAAAATTGGAGTCGCCCCGGAAGTGCTGGAAGCCGGGGTAATCCAGGGAAAATCTTTTGTAATCCAGGAGTTTATCGAAGGACCCAACCCTCCAAAAAGCTGGTTCACCGGACACCTCGCTTACCTCTCCGCCTTTATCCGCAAGTATCACGAAGATACCCTGCTTATAGAGCTTCTTTCTCAAAACCAAACTCTGACGCACCGGGAACTGGTCGCCAGGGATGTTGCCGAACTGGAAAAGCGGTGGGAGAACCTCAAACGGGCCGGGGGAATAGAAGGGAAAGATTTAGAGACCGCTTTCGATAAACTGAGAAAAGATGCTGCCACCTTAGAAGCCGTTGAGCTTGCCCCGGTCCACGCTGAACCTAACAACCAAAACATGCTGCTGGCCGGAGAGCGGTTGGTGATGGTGGATTGGGATGAAATCCGGTTGGGCGACCCGGTCCAGGATTGCGGGCAAATGCTCTGGTGGTATGTGCCGCCCGCAAAGTGGGCTGAATTCTTCGAAAGCTACGGCTTCGACCCCAACCAAAAACTCCTGGACCGCCTTTACTGGTGGACCGCCAGGGCTTCTTTAGTGATAGCCTGCTGGCAATTCGAACACGGCTTTGACGCCCAGGAGTTTTTGCGCGATTTCCGGGCGGCGGTCAGCCAACAGGCCAACCCGCACGCCTCTTTCTAAGAATTAGGCGATATTCCCACCGTCTACGACCAGGACTTCGCCGTTGATATAGCTGGCAGCGTCCGAAGCGATAAAGAGGGTGGCGTTCGCTACGTCCTCGGCGGTGCCGAGCCTGCCGCTGGGAGTCTGGGCTGCGAAACCCTTCATAAATTCCGGGTTGCCCCATAAACCACGCGAAAACTCGGTCTTGATAATACCGGGCGCAATCGCGTTTACCCGGATATTCTTACCGGAAAGTTCGCGGGCCAGTTGGCGGGTGAACATGACCATCGCGGCCTTGGCGACCCGGTAAAGGCCCAGGCCCGCCCCCGATTTCAGCCCGACAATGCTGGCAATATTTACTACCGAGCCGCCATGTCCTTCCATCCAACCGTTAACGACCTGCTGAGTCAGGGCAAAGGCGGTCCGCAGGTTTATATCCAGAAAGTTGTCGAAGGTACCAAGGTCGGTTTTGAGCATCGGACCTACGCTCGGCACGCCCCCGGCGTTGTTTATCAAAATATCAATCCGGCCAAAGTTTTCGAGAGTCGTATTAACCACCTCTTGCAGTTGAGCCGGGTCGGTGGCGTCGGCTTTGAGGGTCAGGAGGAAGTTGCCGCCCGGTAAAGCAAGGCGTCCGGGGTCGGCGCTGCGGCTAAAGGTTACGACATTGGCCCCGTGAGAGATTAACTGGCTGACGATAGCCTCGCCGATACCCTGGGTCCCGGCGCTGACCAGGGCCACTTTCCCCGTAAAATCCAGACCTTCCATAAATAGGTTCCTTTCTGAATAAGCAGTTGTTAATTTTATACCTGTATTTGCAGCTATTATTCTAAAAAAATAGGTGGACCATTTTCTCCTATTGGGCTAAATCTTCAATAAAGTGTAAATCATTTAGAAAATTCTCAAAGCGCTTCCGGCCCATCTTCTCGATAATCCGGGACTGGGCCTGCGCCCATAACGGACTGGCAGCCAGCAAAGTAGCCTGCCCCTGTTCGGTCAGCGACACCAGTTTAACCCGGTGGTCTTCGCCCGGCCTGGTCTGGACCAGGTTTTTCTGCAAGAGCGGTTTCAGGTGGCGGTTGAGAGTGGTCGGGTCCATCACCAAAAATTCGCCCAGCGCATTAATCGAGGCCGAACCGGCTTTCTCAAGGGCCACAAGAATCCCGTATTGGGTAATTCCCAGGCCGCTCGGCTCTAAAACTTTATCGTAAGCCTGAGTAATCACCCGCGAAGCGCCCCGCAGGTTGGAACAGGCGCAGAAAAAATAAGTTAGTAATTCTTTGTCTTCCATTTTCTTTCTCGATAGCTGTATATGCAGCTAATTCAGTATAATATTATTTCTTCAAGGTGTCAAGGGATTTCCAAGAATAGCCAGGTGGAAACAAAATCGAATGGTTTATCATAAATTTAAGTCTATAATTTTCGCCAACGAAACCAGCACAACGCCTGACGCAGGATAGATTCCTCGATTACGTTCGCGCCTGTAAATCATACTTACAGACACACCTGCTGGTGGAATAACACTAAAAACAAAATACTGGCTTCTGCCTTCTGAATACTAAAAACTTATAAGGCTAACTCTTGCGGACAGGCGCTGCCGCTTCTTCCGGCGATAATTCTTTAATCAACTGCGGGATTGGGAATGCGTAAGTGCCAGTATTATCCCGTAACAGCCTGACGATATACATCGGTTGCAAAGCCAGGTGGTCCTCTTTGCGAAAGGTCTCCTTGCCCTTGGGGGTCGCGAAAGACATTCCTTCCAGGGCCGGAATTAGTTTTTCGGGGTCGGTATCGCCCCCGGTCCTGGCGAGGGCTGCCTGGATAGCCGAGAAAGCCGCGAACCCGTCCGGGACATACAGGTCGGGGAAGGTGTTGTACTTATCCTTAAAGGCTTTGACCAGGGCGTCATTCTCGGCGGTTTTGGGGAATTGATACCAGTAAGAGCTTACCCCCAGCGTTCCGATAAGGTCATCCCCCGCCGCCTTGAGACTCGTGCCATCGCCCACCGGGCTAATTGTATCTATCTCAGAAAACACATTTTTGGCCTGCATCTGCAAGTAAAGTTTAGCGGTGGTTGACCCGCTCCAGTTCAAGACCAGCACATCGGGATTGGCGTTAAGAACTTTCTGAATATAAGTGGTAAAGTCGGTGGCGGTGGTTGGGACGGCAACCTCGACCCAGGAAATGTTATCGTCTGTCGCGAGGGCGGCCTCTTTCCAGGTCGTGTTCAGGCTCTGCCCGGCGGGTGTGGCCGGATAAAAACTGGCGATGCGCTCGTTCCTGGTAGCACTGGCTAGAGTGGCAGCGTAGGTCGCCCCGGTCATTACCGCCTGGTCGGGGCTGCTGGAAAGGCGAAAGAGATACCGGCTAAAACTAAGACCGGCCAGGGAAGGGTCGGCTACCGGTGTTGCCATAAAGATTTTCTTGAGCTCAGTGTCATTTACGGCGCTGACCGCCTGGGCTGCCGGGCTACCGGGTGTCCCGACCAAAATTTCCGCCCCTTCCTGCTGGACCAGTTTGCGGGCGGCAGCAACCGCTTTATCCGGGTCGCTGCTGTCGTCCTCGATTAACACTTTGACCTCGTGACCGTTGATTTTGTTTGTCCCCTGGGTGTAGTAATTGAGGCCAAGCATGAAACCGCGTTCAAGCATTTCACCGTAAGCGGCATAAGCCCCGGTGCGCGAGGTTATCAGGCCGATGACAAGCGGTTTAGGCGGGACCGGCGTGGCGGTAGGGACAGCCGTAGCGGTGGGCGGGATAGGTGTGGCCGTGAGCGTTGGAATGGGTGTTGGTGGGACGGAAGTCGCCGTCAGGGCAGGAGCGGCGGAAGTAGCAGAAGTTGTGGTTATAACCGGGGTAGGGTTTTCGGCATCGCTACACGCCGCGAGTAAGGTAGTCAGGGCCAGTAAAAGGACGGCCAGCAGGCAGTAAGTCAGGGCAGGACGGCGTGCGTTCAAAATAGCCTCTTTATAAAAAAGGACTTTCGCTCGAAACACCCCTTTTGAGGTAGTTTAGCGCCTAAATCCTGGCTTTTCCAGGTTCAAAGCGAAAGTCTGGTTTAACATATGTCAGATGTCCGAACTGCGCTTAATTTAGCATAAAAAGAGATTTTTTTATAGTCAGTTTGATTAGCCAGCAAATTTTCCGGCTGCTATAATTCCGGGCAGGTCCAACAAAGGGCAGCCCCAGAAAGGCACAACCCCTAGATATAAACCGAGGAATATTAAAAATGTCGAACCCCGAAAAGACCGGTGATATGCTGGAACAGGCCCTGTTATTGCCCCTTACCCACCGGCAAAGCATCCCAGCCGAATATATGGACCTGAACGGGCACATGAACGTGATGTACTATACGCACGTGGGCAATATGGCCCTGCGCAGCTTTTTCGATAGCCTGGGTTTGCACGAAAAACTTTTCGTTCCCGGCAGGCGAGGAATGTTCGCCCTGCGCCAGGTCATCAGCTATGTCAGCGAGTTGCGGGAAGGAGAGGAAATCGAGGTCCATACCGGGCTGATTGGTTACGACCGCAAGCGCGTCCAT
The DNA here is from genome assembly GCA_001898225.1 of Chloroflexi bacterium 54-19. Lineage (GTDB taxonomy): Bacteria > Chloroflexota > Chloroflexia > Chloroheliales > Chloroheliaceae > 54-19. The sequence goes on along the minus strand of MKTJ01000042.1, from coordinate 55,869 downwards.
TTCATGCATTATATTATCAGCCTGACCCACCAGCGGGTGGCCGCCTATGACGAACGGCTGGCGATGTATATTGATATGGGCGTGCGCCGTTCGACCGAATTCGAACCGGAAATTGTGGCCCAACTCGAACCGCTCCGGCAAGAACATGCCGCTACCGGCTGGCAACCGCCCCTATCGGGCGCAATTCAATTAAGAAAAGTCTAAAGTTAGATTGAAAGTAAAATTGCACCTTCGTTAGTTTTTGGTGTAAAATAAGCGCACCTTAATAAACAACCCCCCATCGGACTACCAGATAAAATCTAACTGAGTTACGAATGGAGAGACAAGGAGAACCAATGCGTATTCGTTTAGAAAATAAACTGCCCGGTGACCTGGATTACCTGGTAGTTACCCGCGTGCCCGGCAGCGATGCGGTCGCGTCCGGCCTCGATGAAAAGACCACCGCCCTGGTTAATAAAGTCAAAGAACTCGGCGGCGCGGAAAAATATCTCGAAACCGAAAACACCCTCTATACCGAGGGCGGCCCGGCCAAACGGCTGGTCGTGGTCGGCACCGGCAAAGAGTTCGATGTCGCGGCGGCCCGCAAACTGGCCCAGACGATTACCCGCAGCCTCCGCAAAAAAGGCGGCAAGCGGATTGGCTTTGCTTTCCAGCTTCCCGAAGCGGCTAATGCCGGAGACCTCTACCAGGCCCTCGCCGAGGGTGTAGTTCACAGCACTTTCGAACCCGGTTTCTACTATACCGGCGAGAATAAAGACGAAAAAGTGCTGGAAGACGTGGTCTTCCTGACCGATAGCGGGAGCGATTTGAAGGACCGGGTCGAGCGCGGCGCGGTTATCGGCGAAGGCATCAACCTGGCCCGTTACCTGTCGAACGAAACCCCCAACGTGATGTATCCCGAACGGCTGGCCCAGGAAGCCGAGAAGGTCGCCAAAGAAACCGGCCTCGAATTTCACGCCCTCGACGAAAACCAGTTAATCGAAGGCGGTTTCAAGGCTATTATGGCGGTCGGGCAGGGCAGTATCCACAAACCCCGCATGATTGTCCTGAAACATAACGGGGCGGGCGACGCGCCCTATACCGGCGTGGTCGGCAAGGGCATCACCTTCGATAGCGGCGGTATCAGCATCAAACCCGCCGAGCACATGGACCACATGAAAATGGACATGAGCGGCGGAGCCTGGACCATCGGTATCATGAAGATTTTGGCCCAGCTCAAGGCCCCGGTGAACGTCATCGGCGTGGTCGCGGCGGCTGAGAACCTGCCGGGTGGCGGCGCTTACCGGCCCGGCGATGTGGTCGGCAGCCTCGAAGGCAAGTCCATCGAAGTCCTTAACACTGACGCCGAAGGCCGTATTGTTTTAGCCGACGGCCTGGCCTACGCCCGCCGCCTGGGTGCAACCCGGTTGGTGGACATGGCGACCCTGACCGGCGCGATTGTGGTCGCGCTCGGCAACACCGTGACCGGTGTCTTTACCTCGGACCAGGCCTGGACCGACCTGTTCCTCAAGACCGCTATCAACGCGGGCGAGCGGGCCTGGCAGATGCCCCTGTTCCCCGAATACAAGGAGCAAATCAAGGGCACCACGGGCGACCTGCTCAACACGGGTGGCCGGGCCGGTGGTTCCTGCACGGCGGCGGCTTTCTTGAAGGAGTTCACGGGCGGCGTTCCCTGGATTCACCTTGATATTGCCGGGACAGCCTACACCGAGAGCGAGAAACCCTACCAGGCGAAAGGCCCCAGCGGCCAGATTATCCGCACGATGGTAGACTTCGTTATCGCTACCGCCGAAGGCAACAAGTAGATTCTTTAAAAGATGCTCCAGTCTGCGGGCTGGAGCGCTTTTTATTTCCGCACCTATCGCCGTTTTGAGAAGCCTGCGAGGAGTCTGTTATGGCAAAAGAAAAAATAAAGGTTACCGTCTGCGAAATGCCCGACTCCCCGGCCCTGTTCGAGCGGGACTGGGAAAGATTGGTCGCGCACGTCCGGGCCAACGGCAGCGACCTGGTCTTGCTCAACGAACTGCCTTTCGCGGAGTGGTTCGGGGTTACGCCCCACTACGACCCGGCGACCTGGCAAGCGGTCGAGGCCGCCCACGCCCGCTGGCTGGAGAAATTGCCCGAACTGGCCCCGGCTACGGTTATCTCCACCCGCCCACTCACCAGGGATGGCAAACGGCTCAACCAGGGCTTTATCTGGACACCCCAGGGCGGGCTACAAGACACTCACCAGAAATATTACCTGCCGGACGAAGAAGGGGTCTGGGAAGCCTCGTGGTACCAGCCGGGCGACCGCGTTTTCAAACCGGTTGAAACAGAATTTGGCAAAATCGGCTTCTTAATCTGCTCGGAGTTGTGGGCGATGGGGTGGGCGCAGGCTTACGGCAAGGCGGGAGTGCGCCTGCTGGTGACGCCCCGCGCGACCGGTATTTCCTCGGTCCCGAAATGGGTCATCGGTGGGCAGGCCAGCGCGATTGTGGCCGGGGCTTTCTCACTTTCCTCAAACCGGGTCAGTTCGGCGGCCTTTGGTGGGACCGGGTGGGTTATCGGGCCGGATGGCGAAATCCTGGGCCAGACTTCAGCGAAAGAGCCTTTTGTCACGGTGGAAATTGATTTGACGGAAGCGGACCGGGCCAAGGCGACCTACCCACGCTACGTCCTCGACTGATTAACAGGATAAAAATGAGAGCGGCAATTTACGAAGAATTCGCAAAGCCCCTGGCAATCCGGGATGTCCCCGACCCCACTCCGGACAAGGACGGGGTGGTTATAAAAGTACGGGCGACCGGGCTTTGCCGGAGTGACTGGCACGGTTGGATGGGTCACGACCCCGATATAAGACTGCCCCACGTGCCTGGGCACGAACTGGCCGGGGAAATCGCGGCGGTCGGGGCGAACGTGACAAACTGGAAGGTGGGTGACCGCGTAACCCTGCCGTTTGTCTGCGGGTGCGGGGTCTGCCCTCAATGCGTTTCGGGTAACCACCAGGTTTGCGACCACCAGTTCCAGCCTGGTTTTACCCACTGGGGCTCGTTCGCCGAATATGTTGCCATCCAGCGGGCCGAGATAAACCTGGTCCGGTTGCCCGATGAACTCGATTTCGTGACCGCAGCCAGCCTGGGTTGCCGCTTTGTCACCTCGTTCCGGGGTGTGGTGGACCAGGGCAAAGTGGGGGCGGGCCAGTGGGTCGCGGTTCACGGCTGCGGTGGTGTCGGTCTATCGGCGATTATGATTGCGAACGCCCTCGGCGCGAATGTAGTGGCCGTAGATATTTTCCCCGAAAAGCTCGCTTTCGCCCGTTCGCTGGGGGCAGTCGCAACGGTCAACGCCAGGGAAACACCGGACGTGGCCGAGGCGGTGCGCGAAATTACCGGGGGCGGGGCGCACGTTTCGATTGACGCGCTGGGCAGCCCGGCGACCTGCTTTAACTCGATTGCCAGCCTGCGCAAACGGGGCAAGCACATCCAGATCGGCCTGCTCCTGGGCGACCAGAGCCGCCCGGTCATCCCCATGGACCGGGTTATCGGTTACGAACTCGAAATTTACGGCAGTCACGGCATGCAAGCCTACCGCTACCCGGCCATGCTCGAAATGATGCGCACCGGGAAGTTGCAGCCGAGGAAACTGGTCGGCCAGACTATCAGCCTGGACGAGGCGGTTACGACCCTGACCCGGATGGATAGTTTCAGCGGTACAGGCGTGACGGTGATAGACCGCTTTTAATTAAATGTAAGCCAGCAGGAATTTACTGACGAGGTCAAGGACTTCGGGCGTCCAGAAGCCGTCGCCGTGCCCGGCCCCCTTAACCTTGTAAAAGGTGGCGTTTTGCCCGGCGGCTTTCAGGGCCTCGTAAAGCAGGACGCTCTGGTTAAAGGGCACCAGGGCATCCCGGTCGCCGTGCATTATCAGGAAGGGCGGCAGGGTCTTTTCTTTCGAAATGTAGGTAATAGGGTTGGCCTGGGACGCCTTTTCGGGGTTTTCCTGAAGCGGTCCGCCGACCAGGAAAGACTCCGGCGAATTAGGGTCGTCGTGGTCTACGACCGAGGGGAATTTGCTCATCTGTAAGAGGTCGGTCGGCCCATAGAAATCCACTACCGCCCGGACCCCGCTCGACTCGGCGGGAAAATGCGGCGTATCGAACTCTGCCACACCTTCGCTCACTCCCACCATCACAGCCGTATGACCGCCAGACGAATCGCCCCAGATTGCTATTCGCGCCGGGTCAATTTTGTACCGGGCGGCGTTGGCCCTCAAATAACGCAGGGCGGTCTTCACATCCTGGACCTGGGTCGGAAAAATCGCTTCGAGGGTGTGGCGGTATTCCACGCTGGCTACCACAAAACCCCGGTGGGCGAAATCGGCCAGTTGCGGAAGACCGCCATACAGGTTTTGAGGCCGCCAGGCCGAACCCTGGACATAAAGCAAAAGCGGGAACGGTCCGGCGGCGCGAGGCTGCAACACCTGCAAACGCAGGGCGCGGTCACCGTAACGGGCGTACTCGATGTCGGGTAAATACTCGGCAGAATAGCGGTCGGATTTATCCCCAAAGACTACCTGCATCCCTTCGGGCGCGGTGTGGTCGGGCGGCACCTCGATATTCACGAATTTTATAGGCGGTTGGGACACCTAGCGGTCTTCCTCGGACTGTTCTGTAGTCGGTAGATAGCTGGGATGGTCGCTTTCGGCTTCCTCGATAGGGGTAGGCCGCTCGAAAGGCCCGCGACCCAACCCGGCGTCAAGCTCGAATTCGCTCAGGGCCAGTTCGTTGCGCTGTTCAGGGTCGAGATTGCCCGCGCCGTCCGAATCGGGGTTCCCGGTAATATTATTGATGTTATGGATATTCTCGCGCAGGGCTTCCTGGTCCGGCTTGTGGGTCGGTTCTTTATCAGGCATTTTATTCCTCACTTTCCGTTTGTCCGTTTCCTTTATTCTATTCTTCTATAAAAAAGAATAGCTCCTTTAGGCCAGGGATTCAAGCCAGAAAGGAGCATTCTCTGTACCAGAACCGGGCTATACCCGGCAAAATTAGCTATGAGCCGGACTTGCTGTAGGGCGGAATGTTAGCCCCCACCCGCTGCCAGAGTTGAATCTCGCGGGTCTTGCCGTCCGGGTCGCGCTGCCCCTGGACCACCACTTTATCGACCAACTTGTATTCTTTGGTCGTGTTGAGCCAGTCTATTGGACGCTGCAAGGTCGAGGGGTCGTTCGGGTTCGGGCTGAAGGCCTTGCCGTTTTGTTTATCGTAGAGCGCGACCGCGTTGGTATCGACCAGAATATACTCGACCGCCTGGGTGGGCGGGCTGTAGAGGGCCAGCGGAAAGGGGTAGATATAACGGCGCGGCAGCAGATGCGGTCCCAGCAGCGACCCGGTCGAGACCGAGGCGTTATCGGGAATCCGGCTAATCATGGCGTTGGTCGGGTTAATCATGGCCTTCTTTTCGGCGTTACGGACCACACCCGGCAGCGGGTTGCGTTCCAGCACCTGCACCCCCAGCGCAAAGACCACCAGCACTGCCAGGACCGCCCCCAGGCTGGCAAGGGGCAGTTTTCCTATTCGCAGGTTGGCCGTAACCCGCCACTTCTTCAGGATGCCCAGCAGGTTAGCCGCGCCGTAGATGGAGCCGACCGCCAGGGGGAAAAGCAACAGGGCCGAATAGTGGCTCTTGTAATCGAACTGGGTGCTGCGGCTGCTCAACAGGTTGATAGCAACAATCGGCAGGGCGAACAGGAGTATGCGCGGCGCGAAAAGCGGCAGGAAGGCGAACGGCAACAACATCAAAAGCAGGTATTGAAACTTCTTGACCGTAAAGACCCGTTCGGCGGTCTTGAGCGGGTTCGTGATAGTATTCTTGATAACGTCGGGCAGGTTTTTGCCCAGGTCGCCGTAGGTTGTCGAAATAATCGTGTCGGTGTTGGAAATATAGTCGCGCTGGAACTGTGAAATCACGATAGGTTGGGTTTCGGGCGGGACCACCATCGTACCGGGCGTGATAAAAGCGGGCAGGATGAAACTGAAGACTATCACGAAATAGACCGGGCCGATGATTAGCGGCGGCACCCACAACTTCCAGTTTATCCGTTTATAATTAAAGAGGCCGTAGACGCCGAACATGGCGATGACCAGCGAAACCTCGGTGCGGGTCGCTATCGCCAGCAGGGCAAACAGGGCAAAGCGCCATTTTGCCCCCTTTTCGAAGAAATAGAAGGCGTAAAGCAAGGCAACCAGGCCCGGCGCGCGCAGGTTAAAAGGTAACAGGTTAAAATATTCCAGGGTCGGGTTCGCCAGGTAGACGGCGGCAAAGAGCAGACCCACGGGGCGGCTTTTGAACTTGTCACGGGCCAGCCAGAATAGCGGCAGCGCCCCCAGGCCGAGAATGAGCGTTTCGACAAAAAAGAGGGTGTGCGGTGAAGGAAGCAGCCAGTAAATCGGCGTGAAGACAACCAGCAGAGGCATCCAGTCCACGGCAAAACCACTGGTCGAATAAGCGAAATCGCTTTGCTCCATAAAGCGCCCGTTGCTGGTATTCCAGAGCGGTTGCTCGAAATAAATCTGGTCGTAGCCGGTCTGGTAGGTTTCGTATTTGTAGAATGAGGCCACGCTAAAGACCAGCACGTAGAGGCAAATCCCGGCGATGAGGAGCCGTACCGAGTGCTGGTCGAGCAACATATAAAGGCGCTGCCAGCGGTTTAATTTAGGAAGGGCGGGGGTTGCATCGGGACCGGAAGCAGATGTATCGGTTAGCACTTCAGCCAAAGTAGAAAATCTCCTGGAAAACGGCATAATTCGGAAAGGGTAAGCCGGAAAAGTATAACATTCGGCGCTAAAAACGGTCAAGGATGGGCATTAAAGGCAGCATCGTTGAATGGCCCATAAAGGGAACGAAACAACGGTTAATGTTGTTGCGGGTTAAAGTAAAGTTCGCAAAATTAGCATTTAAACCGCTTGCAGGTAGGGGCTATTTGTTGTTATTTTGCTATAACAAACATAAGAGGAGAGGTAAAAAGCAGGAAGAAGGGTAAAAAAAGTGCTACCAATTCACGACGAAAATAACGAGCGGCCCGCCGTACCATTCATCAATTACGGCCTGATTCTGATTAATATCCTGGTCTTCGTTTACCAGCTAAGCCTGTCGCCGGACGCCATGAACAATTTTATCCTGCAATATTCGACAGTCCCGGCGGATATTTCGCACTTCCAGAACCTGCAAACGCTCCTGACCAGCCAGTTTTTGCATGGCAGTTTCCTGCATATCGGCGGCAATATGCTCTATCTGTGGATTTTCGGGGATAACGTGGAGGGCCGCCTGGGTCACCTCGGTTACCTTGTATTTTACCTGGTGGCAGGAGTTATCGCGGGGTTAGCCCAGGTCGTGGTTGCCCCAAACTCGACCGTGCCAAGCCTGGGCGCGAGCGGCGCGGTAGCCGGGGTGCTGGGGGCTTACCTGGTGATGTTCCCGCGCGTCAGGGTCAACACCTTTATCTTCCTGGGTATCTTCTTCTTCCTGACGCGCCTCTCGGCCATGGTTGTCATCGGCTTCTGGGCCGTGCTGCAATTCTTTAATGGCTTTACCCAGATTACCAACCAGACCGCCCAGACCGGGGAGGGCGGGGTCGCCTACTTCGCGCATATCGGCGGCTTTATCACCGGGCTTATCATAGGCGTGATTTTCAGCCGCGCCCGGCCCGCCAACCCCAATCCTTATGGCGGATACGGGCCGGGGACGCGTTATTAAATTTCTGCGATTTACCCCTAGACCGTTGCCAAGGCCGGGATACCTCCGGCGGTTGTGGCAGTGGTCACGCTCCGCTGGACCGCTTCGACCAGCAGGTCCGCCGCCAGGCTGCCCAGGGCCGTAACGAGCAGGGCGTCGGGGTCCGAAGAGGCGGGTAAACCGCCGGTAGAAACGGCAAAAATGGTGTCGCCATCGAACATAGTATGGACCGGGCGAATGGCGCGGGCGAGGCCATCGTGAGCCATTGTGGCTAACCGGGTAGTCCCGGCCTTAGTCAAAGGCGCATCAGTGGCGATTACCGCCAGAGTCGTATTGGTCCCGGTGGCGGGTGGTTGGGAGACCCCTTCCCGCAGCAAATAACTCGTATTGACGAAACCGCCAACTGAGAGCCGCGCCCCGGCCAGCACCTGTTCGCCCAGGTAAACATCCCCGAAAGCATTAGTAACTACCAGCACACCCACCGTAAAGCGGGCCGGTGGTAAGCCCGGTACCGCCAGGTTCAGGGTGGCCGAACTGGTCCCGATACCGCTTTTCATTGAGCCACTACTTCCCAGGACTTTCCCGATGGAAGCGCCCGCCCCGGCCCCGGCGTTGCCCTCGGTCACGCTGCTCCCGGCCAACCGGCTGGCCTGGTAACCCATGATGTCGTCGGGATAAACATCAGGCTGGCCCACCCCCAGGTCGTAAATGACCGCCGCCGGGACAATGGGTACTTTGCCGTAAGGTGTCTCGAAGCCCTGGCCCTGTTCGCGCAAATACCGGACGACCCCGGTGGCAGCGGCCAGGCCAAAGGCGCTCCCACCGCACAGGGCGATTGCGTTAATCTTCTGGACCGTGTTGGCCGGGTCGAGCAGGTCGGTCTCCCGCGTTCCGGGCGAGGCCCCGCGCACATCCACCCCGGCCACTGCGCCGTCCGGGAATATGACGACCGTCACCCCGGTTAAAGCGACAGCGTCCTCGGCCTGTCCTACCTTCACGCCCGGTACATCGGTTATGGCACCCATAAATTTTCCACTCCTTGTTCCAAAAGATTTTTCGCAGCCCGCTAAATATACGGACCAATTTTAGCTCATTTTGGAAAATCGGCAATTACAGGGGGAAGAGTGAGCAAAGCCGGAAGAAAAAGGGAAGATAACCTCTTTTGGACTTTCTTATGCTATGACTTCTGGTAGTGGAAATTTGGAAACAAGCTTTAAAAAGTAAGCAAAGTGAGGTTATAATGGCTGAAGACAAAAAACCCCAGGACAGTGTTACAAAACTGCGTGAGTTGATAAAAGATATAAAAATCGCTATGCTCACCACTAGCGAGACCGACGGCACCTTACGTAGCCGCCCGATGGGCACCCAACAGACCGAGTTCGATGGCGACTTATGGTTTTTCACCGCCAAAAGCTCCGGTAAAATCACCGAAATTCAGCACGACCAGCACGTTAATGTTAGCTATGCCGCGCCGGACGATAACCGCTATGTCTCGGTTTCCGGGCGGGCCGAACTTATTGACGATAAGGCCAAAGCAAAAGAACTGTGGAACCCTTTTATCAAAGCCTGGTTCCCCAAAGGGTTAGATGACCCCGACCTGGTGCTTTTAAGGGTCAGGGTAGAAGCCGCCGAATACTGGGATGCCCCTTCCAGCACCATGGTTAACCTGGTCGGTTTTGCCAAGGCCGTCCTGACCGGAAAGCGCCCCGACATTGGCGAAAATGAGAAGTTAAGCCTGTAAGCCTTAAAGCGATTTGATTAGAGGAGAAAGAGGAGGAGAAATATGGCTAAACCGGTGTTAACCAGGGTAGTTGACTACCTGGCCGAGGGGACCGCCGACCTGGCCGATTCGGTCGAGCGGCTCAACCGCGACCTGGATAACCGCGAGAACAATCCCCGGTGGAGCCGGACTGTCTTGCGGGATACCTTTGTCATCCTCAGTCCTCGGCGCTGGATTCCACTGGGAAAAAAACGCCGTTCCTCCACCCTGGACGACCTAGATGCTCCCATTAAACCGGCTGCCAGGCCAAATCACTGGTAAATTGCCATATAAAAGGGCGGGGTAATTTTCGCTATCCCGCCCCTAACTACCCTTCTTGCCGGGCAACTATTTACACTCAGGCCGCGTCCGGCTCCGGTTGCAAAGACATATGCCGGGTCCAGGCGCCCCAGCCTAACCCAAAAGCCAACCAGACCACCGCCCCGGCCAGCGCCAGCCAGACCGGGTCAACTTTTATTTCCAGGGCCACGCTCCAGAGTAAGGTCGAAATGGCCTGCGTGAGCGAAGAAATCCCTAAATCTATCGCAAAGACTCTTCCCCGGTAGTGGTCGGGCACGACCTCTTGCAACAGAAGGGCCGAGGCGGTCCAGTTGATACCGCCGCCAAGATGAGCCAGTATCAAAGAGAAGAAAGCCAGCCAGAGCCCGACCCCGACCGACCCGGCAAAGATAGTGTAGCCGACCGCCTGGAAGACAAAACCCAACACTACCACCCCGCGCATCCTGTTAGGGTCGTTCCCGGCTAAGGGCTTGATGAGAAACGGTCCGAGCAAGGCCCCAAATCCGCGCCCGGCGTAAAGCAGACCGATACCGCCATCCCCGGCGTGAAAAATCTGGTCCCCAAAGATACTCAACAACACCAGGACACCACCCGCCGCGTTCCAACCCGATTTTAGAGAGACCAGGCTAATAACCCGGTGATGCTGCCCCAGGTAAGCCAGCCCTGCCGTGAAATTCTCCCAGTAGCCGGACGAGCTTATCTCGGGAGCCTCGCCACTTTTTGGCGGCACCTTGATGCACCAGATTAAAAAGCTTGCCAGGAGGAAAGTGAGCGAGTTGAGGATAAAAACTATATCCCGGCCAAAGACGACCGAAACCAGTCCACCCAGGCCGCTCCCCACCATCACCATAATCCCCCAGGTGGCCCCGGAAAGGGCGTTGGCGGGGTAGAGTTCGCGCTTGCTGACAATATTCGGCACGATGGCTGAAGAAGCCGGGTTGAAAAAGGCCGCCGAACTGACCAGCAGGATATTCCCGACAAAAAGCAGCCAGATTAAACTGCTATCCCGCACCAGCAGGAAAGACAGGGCCAGGACCGCTCCCGCCAGGTTCGCCAGCAACATCACCTGTTTGCGGCTGAAACGGTCTACAATCGGTCCGGTTATCGGAATGAGCAAGAAATAGGGCAGGCTGGTGGTAAGTAAGACCATGCCACTGGCAAATCCGCTGGCGGTCAGTTGCAGCACCAATCCCAGCAGGGCCACGTTATTAAACCAGTCTCCGGCGGCGGAAATCAGCTGGGCCGACCAGAAAAAGCGGAAGTTCGGGTTATTTTTGAGCAATTCGAGATACCCGGCGCTGGTCCTGGGCGCGGGCATAGCCGGGTCAGGCCGGGCCTTCGCGGCGGCATCGCCGGGGGTTTTATAGTCGTTTTTCATAGGAAAGCGATTATAAACTAAAAAAGCGCCCTGGGAAATCCCAGAACGCTTTCTTTTCTGTCAGGTCAATTCAGGCTCAACCCCATCCCTGGTTACTGGGTGATGGGCGGGACGAAATTGCTGTTCCCGTTTGGCCTGGGCTGGGGCGGCTGGAAATTCGCGCCCTGGGCCGGGTTGGAACTGGCCGCCGGGCGGACCTGACCGGACATCGGCGAGGCGGGCATAGGCGGCACAGCCGGGGTGGAGGTCACCGGCTGAGAAGGCATCGGACCTTGCGAAACCGTCACCGGGTGGCTGCCGTTGCCGTTTGAAGCCGGAAGTGGTGTACCGCTGGCCTGCCCTGCTGCCTGGACCATCGCCTGGAACGGCTGGACAAGGCTGGTCAGTTCGAGCGGCATAATCCACTTGGTCGACTGGCTCTGGCCCAGCGTCTTGAGGGTTTCGAGATACTGCAAATTCATGGTCCGGCCATCCACGTGATTAGCGACCTGGTAAACTTTATCCAGGGCCAACGCGTAACCTTCGGCCTGCATAATCGCGGCCTCGCGGGTAGCCTGGGCTTGCAGGATGGTGGCTTCCCGGCCCGCCTGGGCCTGTAAAATCGTAGCCTGGCGATTGCCTTCGGCCCGCTTGATAGCCGCTTCGGCCTGGCCGTCAGCTTCCAGTACCAGGGCGCGCCGGGTCCGTTCTGCCGACATCTGCTTGGTCATGGATTCGAGGATGTCACGCGGCGGGATAATCTCGCGGATTTCGACGGCGGTCACTTTAATACCCCAGCGCGAGGTCGCTTCGTCCAGTTTGCCGCGCATAATTTCGTTGATGTTATCGCGTTTCGCCAGGACATCGTCCAACACCATGTCACCGACGATAGCCCGCAGGGTTGTGATAGCGATACCGCGGGCCGCGCCCCGGTAGTCTACCACCTGGACCACACTCGGAATAGCGTCCACGACCTTCATGTAAATCAGGAAGTCAATCGAAACGGTGGCGTTATCCTCGGTAATACAGGTCTGAGGCTGGACTTCGAACCAGGTTTCGCGCAAGTCTACCCGCACCCCTTTATCCACGAAAGGCAGTAGGAAGACCAGGCCGGGCCCTTTGGCCCCGATACAGCGCCCCAACCGGAAGACTACCATCCGTTGGAAATCGGGGAGCACCCGGAAGGCCGAAATAATGATGCCGAGCAAGACCGCTATAATAATTGCTGCAATGATCCAGGGTCCGCCGGTCGTGAAAAAATTTTGCATACTACACCTTTTCTACTAAAAGAACCGCTTCGTCTTTCGTTCCAGGTCGCAGGGTTACACGATTAAAGGTAATTTGAAATTATTAGTAATCAGGGCTTGCTCCACCCGGTCTGGCTCCATTCGCCATCTTCCAGCCCTTCCCCCGGTTTGCCGCGCACCTTTAAGACCACCCCGTCCAGGCCTGTTACTTCGACCGGCTGGCCCGCCTCGACCGGGATCATTTCCAGACCCGGTATGGGGTCGACCTCGGCGGTCCAGACCTCACCCTGAACTTTGACCTTACCTTTGGGGTTAAGCCGGGTAATCGCTTCGGCGGGGCTGTTCCGCAAACCTTCGAGGCCGCTCCGAACCGGGGCGTGACGGGAATTGCGGACTACTTTGAAAATATAGAAGCCGAACCCGGCCATTACCAATGTGACAAAACCGATTAAGAAGGGGTTGACTACGACAGCATTCAGGCCGGAAGCGGGGGTCTGAAAGAGGGTGAACGAACCAATCACGAAGGCCACCAGGGCCGCGACCGCTAGTATCCCGCTCATACCGGTCGAGAGTTCGAAGGTAAAAAGCCCGGCAGCGAGGGCCAGCAAAGCCAGCCCGCCCCAGCTAAAGGGGAGGTGGCCGAGCCCGACCAGGCCGAGAATAAGGGCAATCGTCCCGGCTACCCCGGCTATAATTGTACCGGGGTGAAAAAGTTCCGCCAATAAACCCAGCACGCCCAGGGCCAGTAGCAAATACGCTACGTTCGGGTCACTCAGGATTTGAATAATGCTCTCCATAATGCCGGACTCTTTCCAAGGGTGAATCTTTGAGCTTAAGCTGCATTTTAGCTTCTTTGCTAATATTCCCTCTAATATTATTCATACGCAAGGGAGCAAGACTTTGTTCCCCTTTCTAAACTGAATATCACCTGTAAAAATCCTATTGACGAGGCTGATATAAGAGGATTATGAACCAGAGATAGGTAATAGATTTTCTTTATAGGCCCAGGCAACTTAAAAAGGATAGGGGGATACACAATGGACGACCCGAATGATTTAACCCGGTCCCGGACTTACACCTGGTCCGACCCTATGAGCGCTGCCCAGGCGGGCCGGAGTCTATCGGGCCTCGAATACATGCAAAAACTGCTGGCCGGAGAATTTCCACCGCCCCCTATCGCGGCTACGATGGGTTTCCGCCTGGCGGAAGTCGAATTTGGCCGGGCCGTCTTCGAGATTGTCCCGGCGGAATATCACTATAACCCGATTGGAATCGTCCATGGAGGGTTGGCCGCGACCCTGCTCGACTCGGCCCTGGGCTGCGCCATCCATACCACCCTACCTGCCGGGACCGGCTATTCCACCCTGGAACTGCACGTCAATCTTGTCCGGGGTATTACCGCCCAGACCGGCCTGTTGCACTGCGAAGGGAAGGTCATCCATGCCGGCAGGCAGGTCGCGACCGCCGAAGCCCGCCTGGTTGACGCCCAGGGCAAGCTCTATGCTCACGGCACCACGACCTGTATTATTTTCAGTCCGGGGAAAAGTAGTCAGTAGTTAGTAGCCAGTAGTCAGTAAATTGGGGCTTGTCTCCTGGAATAATACTGACCTCTGACTACTAATTCCTGGATTGTTCCGGTAAACAAAAAATGTTACACTAGGCAAAAGTGGTCGGACCGAGCCTAGCTCGAAAACGTTACAGCAGGAAAGGAAACAAAAATGGCTTTCGCTCGCGGACAGAAAGACAAAAACAAACTGCCACCCCTGGCGCTGATGAAGCCGGAAGACGAGAACCGGCTCCTGATTAACCCCCAACGTGGCACCCAACTGGGGGATTTTGTGATTGCCTGCCGGACCGATTATACCCAGACCTTTTCCGACCCCTGGATTTTGCGGTTCGACTATCACTGGTCGGAGTATCTTCTGCTGACAAAACGGCTTCTGCAAAAGCCAGACGACCTGACCGCCCTGGTCTTTTTGCCGCAGGATATGTCAGAGGTCTATTACGTTGTCGTGCCGCCCGAAGCCCCCACCTGGCGCAACCTGTCCCCCAAGGGTCGCGAGGATTACGAATTGTCCGAGGGTTACGAACGCGAGGTTGACGCCGAACTTTACAAAGATTATGCCTCTCTTCCCAAACGGAGCGTCTACCACTCGGTAGACCCCCAGGGCGCAAGTTGGGACAAGGTCGTGGATGACGTTCTGAACAACCGGATTAATAGCGTCGCGGTAGATTACAATGGCACCCGCTTTGACTATAAGTTCCCGACAGCGGAGAAAGAAGCCGAGGCCGCCGCTTTCCAGGCTTTCGCCCGGCGTCTGGGCGAATACCCGATGGAAGAAAGCTTGCGACACGACCGCCGTTTTGACATAGTGCCCTCGCTCCCCGGTGGAGTGACGGGCCGGGTAACGGTCCGTGAGTTCGTAGCCGACCCCAAACAAAAGGCTCCCTGGCAGCGCATTTCTTTCCAGCGCACCGAAATCCCAAAGGACAACGTGCCGCCGGGCGAACCGACCGTCCAGAATAACCTCAGCTTTGGGGATGAACTCGACCCTAACGAAAGTCTGTTGACCTACCTGGCGACCAAGTATCCTCAACTTGACGCGCCCAACCCGACCGTCAAAATCGCCGGGTATTTTTAGAAGTGATAGTTTTTAGTTGTCAGTGTTTAGTTTTTAGTAAATTTCGGGCAAAGTCGGGCTTTTCACTTAAAGTCAGAACTGACCTTTTTATAAGGGCAAAATATTAATGCAAGACTATATTCCCGACTACTAAACACTAAAAACTAATCACTAAAAACTGAAAAGGAAGGTATCCTATTGCAACTGGCCGCCCTTTTAACGGCTTTATCCGACAAAGAAATCCTGGCCCAGGGGAACCCCGATGCCCCGGTAAGCGGAATACTTTATTCATCTAAAGACGCCGGGCCGGGCGTTCTCTTTGTGGCAGTTGTTGGTTTTCACACCGACGGCCACAACTTCCTGGCCGATGCCGCCACCAAAGGAGCCGTGGCCCTGGTCGGTAAGGACCGCGCCAAACTGGAAGTTTTTATAGATAGCCCGGCCTATAACGGCCAGAATGTCGTATGGGTAGCGGACGAACGGGCCGCCCTGGCCCACCTGGCGGCGGCCTTCTACGGCTACCCGGCTCGCCACCTTGGCGTGGTCGGCATCACCGGGACCAAGGGCAAAACCACCACCAGTTTTCTGACCAGCGAGGTTTTAGAGGCCGGCCCCCACAGCACCGGGCTGATTGGTACGGTCGATTTTAAGGTTGGTACACGCCGCTGGGCTAACGAAACCCGCCAGACGACTCCCGAAGCGGTCGAAATTCAGCAACTCCTGGCCGAAATGGCCCGCGAAAAAGTGGACTACTGCGTCCTGGAAAGCAGTTCGCACGGTCTGGCCCTGCGTAAATTGCTCGACTGCGCCTATGACGTGGCGGTTTTTACCAATATCACCCACGAACACCTCGATTTTCACGGCACCTTCGAGCAATACCGGGCCGACAAAGGCATCCTGGCCGAGGCCCTTTTCGAGGAATCACCCAAACCCTTCCTGAAAAATCCCAAGACGGTGGTCCTGAACGTGGACGACCCCAACGCCGGGTATTTCCGAGAAAGGGCCGAAACGGCAGCCAAAGAGAAGGACCAGCCGCTCCGGGTGCTGACCTACAGCATCCACGCGCCCGCCGACGTGCAGGCGGTGGATATAAAAGCCGACGCGACCAGCCTGGAATATACCGCCCGGACCCCGATAGGTGAGGTTCGTCTGCATTTGAACCTGCCAGGTGAGTTTAACATTTACAACAGCCTGGCCGCCCTGACGGTAGGAATTTCGCAAGGTGTCCCACTTGAAAACGCCAGGAAAGCCCTCGAAGCGGTCCAGGGAGTTTCGGGCCGCATGGAAAAGATTGACGAGGGGCAACCCTTTGCGGTTATCGTAGATTATGCACACAACCCCGATTCTATTGAGCAGGTCTTGAAAACCCTGCGCCCGGTTACCCCGGGCCGCCTGATAACGGTATTTGGCAGCGCCGGGGAGCGGGATGTAGCAAAACGGCCTATCCAGGGAAGTATCGCCGCGAAACTGGCCGACTTCGCCATTTTCACCAATGAAGACCCCCGCCTGGAAGACGAAAACCTGATTATTGACCAGATTGCTGCCGGGGCCGAAGCGCATGGCTGGCAGGAGAAGCGCGATTTTCTAAAAATTGCCGACCGACGCGCCGCCCTGGAAGAAGTGATGCGCCAGGCCCGGCCCGGCGACACGGTGCTGCTGCTGGGGAAAGGTCACGAAGGCAGTATTATCGTGGCGGAAGGAAAATTGCCCTGGGACGAACGCGATGAAGCCCGCCGCGCCCTGCTCCTGTTAAAAGAGAGAAGTCAGTAGTCAGAGGTCAGTAGTCAGCTCTTCTTAAGACACTTCATCAAGTGTTTTATACCTGAGATAAATTTAGGTCGAGTAGTAATTAAAAAGTGGATTTAAGCTCAGAAACCTGATTTTGTATCATATTCACTGGCTACTGACCTCTAACTTCTGGCCACTTTTCTAGCTACTTTATTGAAAGGATTATTCTGATTTGAAAGAGGTAGAGGTAGCGATACTGGCGGCCCGCGAGGTCGGCCAGCTTATGCTCGATTGGCGTAAAGATTTCCCGCCCGGCCCGGCGCGCATGGAATACAAGGACGCCAAGGATGTCGTTACCGAAGTGGATACTCGCAGCGAGGAAATAATCGTCAACCACATCCGCCAGCACTTTCCCGACCATCATATCCTGGCCGAGGAACGGGGCGAGGAGGCCGGGGCCGCCGACTCCCCCTATACCTGGGTGATTGACCCGCTCGACGGCACCGCCAACTATGCCGCCGACCTCGCGACCAGTTGCGTTTCGATTGCGCTCGCTAAAGAAGACGAAGTAATAATGGGCGTGGTCTACAATCCTTTCCGTGACGAGATGTTCGTGGCTGAAAAAGGGCGGGGCACCCTGCTCAACGACCGGCCTATCCGGGTCTTTCCAACTGAAAAACTGGAAAAGGCCCTGGTCTGTTTCGACCTGGGTTATAACGAAGAAAAAGCGGTCGAGCAGTTGCGGCAGGCCATGTTCTTCCGTCCGCGCGTGCGGAGCATGCGGATTCTCGGTTCAGGCGTGCTGGGTCTCGTCAACGTGGCGGTGGGTCGCTTCGACCTTTTCTACCACCAGGCCCTTAAACCCTGGGATTTAGCAGCGGCCCTGGTAATCTTGCAGGAGGCCGGGGCAGTAGTCACCCAGAATGACGGGCAACCGGCCAACTACCTCAAACCGAGCGTAATCGCCGCCTCGCCGCTGGTCTACCGGGAATTCATGGAAGCCCTGGACATTTATCACAAAACAAAATAACGTTTTGCGGGAGAGTAGGAGAAAATAGCAGTGTCCGACCTGGCGACAGGTGAGGAAGAACAAATAAATCCCCCTCGTCCGGCCAGGACGCGCCGGGGTCTTATCAACAGCACCCTCCTGATTATGGGGGCGACCCTGCTCAGCCGTATCCTGGGGGTAGTGCGGGATATAGTCCTGACCAACAAGTACGGCACCACTGATGATTACGCCGCTTATTTAGCCGCCTATCGTATCCCCGACACCCTTTACCTTTTGATAATCGGTGGGGCGCTCGGCTCGTCGCTCATCCCGGTCTTTAGCCGTTTCCTGGGTCGGGGCGAACGCGAAAACGCCTGGCGGCTTGCCAACGCCGTCGTCAACTATTCCATGGTGGTGCTGGCCGTGTGTAGCGCCCTGGCCTGGCTTTTCGCCCCGGCTATTGTCTCGACCATTCTTGCACCGAATTTCCCAGAAGAAACCAAACGGTTAACCACCGACCTTACCCGCCTTTTGCTGCTGCAACCCTTCTTTATGGGATTGGGTGGGATTGCCCTGGCCCTGCTCAACGGCAGCGAGAATTTCGTCTGGCCCGCCGTAGCCCCGCTCATCTACAACCTTTCGATTATCGGCGGCACGCTCTTTCTGACCGGACCTTTCGGTATCCAGGGGGTCGCGCTGGGAGCTATCATCGGCTCGTTTCTCTACCTGCTAGTCCAGGTGCCGACCCTCTACCGGCTCGGTTTCTATTTCCGCCCCTCCCTGGATAGCCAGGCTCCCGGTGCAAAACAGGTTTTGCGGGCCTTGCTACCCCGCCTGCTGGGACAGGCCGCTTTCCAGGCCAACTTCTTTATCGCGACAAATTTAGGGTCCGGCCTTGAGCAGGGACCGGCCCGCGTGACCGCTTTTAACCTGGCTTACCAGTTGTTCATGTTACCACACGGGGTCTTTGCCATCAGTCTCGCCACGGTGGCATTCCCGGCGATGGCCCGTTTTCTCGGCGAAAATAACCTGGCCGGGATGAAAGAAACCCTTATCGGGGCTTTGCGGCAGGTCTTTTTCCTGGCCCTGCCCGCCGCGCTCGGCCTGGGTATCCTGGCCCGCCCTATCGTGATGACCCTCTACCAGAGCGGTAAATTCGACAGCGCCAGCACCGACCTGGTCAGCCCGACCGTCTTATGTTTTAGTTTTGGCCTGGTTTCTTATGGCGTGGTGGAAATCCTCACCCGGGGATTTTTCGCCCTCCACGACACCCGCACCCCTGTAATGGTGGCCCTGGTCACAGTTGGGCTGAACTTCATTTTGAGCGTGTTATTAATCGGGCCGTTGCAACAGGGCGGGTTGGCCCTGGCCCTGGCTCTCAGCACCACCGCCGAGATGGTCCTGCTCTACTGGTTCCTCACCCGCCAGGTAGGTTCGCTCACCGAGGGCAACACCGATGTCTTGCTGGTGGCTATCTTCAAAATAGGTATCGCTGCCGACCTCATGGGGCTCGTGCTGCTCATCGGCGTGAAAGCCTTGCAGGAACCGCTGGCAAATGCCGATAAAATCGGCGTTATCATCATTACTTTCTTCCTGATTGGCCTCGGCGGGGCGGTCTACGCCGGGGCGGCCTATCTTCTCCGCCTGGAAGAACTCCGTAGCGTGGTGCGGCGTTTCGTCCGCCGTTAAACCCTCCAACTCTTACTTTATTTTCAATTTTCAAATATAATATAACCAAATAATTCTTTTTTAATCGGCCAATTTTTTAAAATATTGAGATTACTTTCAAAATAGATTTGCCTGTAATCTTAATCGCATTGGTGGACTCGCAAAAATCATATAAGCGGAGGGATTCTAAAATGACTACCGACGACTGGCTAAATTTACTGAATTGGTGGTCCGATGAAGCACAGAGACTGGACGATAAATTTGCCTGGTTTTACGGCCATCTCTTTGAAAGAGTCACTTTTAGCCTGGATGCGTCACCGGAGTTGATGGCGGCCATCAAGGCTTTAGAAACGCGGCTCGGCAAAGCGTTGCCCCCTTCCTACCGGGATTTCCTGGCAGTAGGCGGCCCAAAATTTAATATAAATAACCTTTATTTTTGGGACCTTGAGAAAGTCGACTGGTTCGAGAAGTCTGACCCTAAATTTTTCGAGCGGTGGGAACAGTTTTTTAAGAATGACGAATGGCTGGAAGAACTTCCTGAAGACTATAATTCCAGGGATTACGGGCAACTCTCTTCTTTCACTATTGACCAAAAAGAATTGCTTCAAAATATGCTTTATGTCGGTGGTGGAGTTCTACTAAACCCGGCTACAACCACCTCTGAAGGCGAATGGGAAGCCTGGCTGCTCAACGAAAACGAACCATTTGTCACCAGATACCGTTCTCTTTATGAATTAATGCTGATTGTGCATGAAGATTACGCCGAGAAGAGCCGAGTTTTATGGCTGGAACCTGAGCGAATTTTAGACCCGACTACCAATAAAATTACACTGGTTTATTCCTGGCAACCTTTTTTGCAAAAATGGAACGAACTCGTTTTCAAACCGGGAATAAGAGAAGATTTCTTATTTGATCCCGGTACATTAGAAGAATATGACCGGGAAAATCCTCAACTGACCCGGACCCCCGCCAGCGAGGCTGAAATTGAGGCCACCGAAATCCGCCTGGCAATCACCTTCCCACCGTCCTACCGCCAGTTCCTAAAAGTTTCGAATGGCCTAGCTGTTCATCACCAAAAGGGAATGCTGGCAGAACTTTTCCCTTTATCCGAAGTTAAATGGGGTATTGACGGTGGTAATGACAAAGATTTCTGGGAAAGGGAACTTGGAAGCTCCCTACCTCTAGATGATACCGTTTCAGATGAAGAATATTATGATTATGTCAAACAGAATAACGTTATCACTAAAATAGGACACGCCCTGGCTACCCTTTTCATTGGCGATTATGATGGCAACGATTTTTATCTGCTAAATCCCCTGGTCGTCAATAAGGATGGTGAATGGGAAGCCTGGTCTTTAATGCATGATGGTGGTGATTTAGAACGCTATATTTCGTTCTGGCACATGTTGCAGGAAATTTACTACCGCATGTTTGTCATGTGAAACCTTCTGGAAGCAACCATCTTCTTAAGAAGAAACAACATGCGCCCGCCTGAATTTTTAGACGGGCATTTTGTTTGACCAACCCTGTACCAAAATATTATTATTAAACCAGCCCAACTTTTTCTGCTCAAACCTGTTTCTAGGAGATATATGAAAAAAGCCCTGTTGGTTATTGATGTCCAGAACGAATATTTTGACGGCAAACTGCCGGTAACCTACCCGGAAGGGAACCTGGAAAATATTCTTAAAGTGATGGACGCCGCGACCGCCAGCCATATTCCGGTGGTAGTGGTGCAGCACACCGCGCCCCAACCGGATAGCCGGACCTTCCGGCGTGGCAGCCACGAATGGGAACTTCAACCCGAAGTAGCCCGGCGACCTCGCAACCTCTTGCTCGAAAAGACCCTGCCGGGCAGTTTTACCGGCACTCCCCTCGAAGCATGGGTCAAGGATAACGGGGTGGACAGCCTGGTTATCTCCGGCTACATGACCCAGATGTGCTGCGACACTACCGCCCGGCAAGCCCTGCACATGGGTCTGAACGTGGAATTTCTTTCGGATGCTACCGGGACGCTGGCCCTCGACAATTCGGCGGGCCGGGTTTCGGCGGAAGAACTCCACCGGGCCATCCTGGTCACGCAGCAAATGCGTTTCTCCCAGGTTTTAAGTACCGATGATTGGATCGAGAAAAATACGAACAATTCTAGTGAGGATGGAATGACAACCGAAACAACCGTAAAACCGGGTATCCAACCCGAAGATCTGACCAAGTTCAAACTGCTCGGCGAAGTCCAGTTGTCCCCGGACGGCGGGCGCGTCTATTATGATGTGTTTTATGTCAACCGCGAGAAGAATATATACCAGGGCGAAATCTGGCAGACCGATCTCGCCAGCGGCAAAAGCAGCCCCCTGACCGCCGGGACCCGCCGCGACTCGGCCCCACACCTTTCGCCGGACGGTAAAAAGCTGGCCTTTCTCTCGGACCGGGGCGAAGGTAACAAAAAGCAGGTCTTTGTGCTGGATGTGACCGGCCCCGGCGAAGCCCGCCAGTTGACCGAACTGCAAAGCGGCGTTAGCGGCCTGGTCTGGTCGGGGGATAGCCGCTACCTGGCGGTCCTGGCCGAAACACCCGACGATGCCGCCAAAGCCGCCGCCTGGTCCAAACCGGAAACCACCGAAGCCCGGCAGGCCCGTGAAGCTAAAGAACTTGAGGAAAAAAGAGTCGGCGGCAACCCGGTCTATTTCAACCGGGTCAAACACCGCGCCGATGGTCGCCGGGGCCTGGTGCCGGGCGATTCTCACACCCAAATCTGGCTGGTCGATACCGCCGATAGCTTTGCCACCCCGAAGCAGATAACCAGCGGCCCCTTCAACGTAGCGACCCTTGCCTTCTCGTCCGACGGCAAACGGCTGGCCTTTAGCTCGACCCGCGACCAGAAACTGGCCGATTTTAGCAGCACCAGCGACCTCTGGCTGATTGACCCCTTCGAGGCGAACGCCGAACCGGTCAAACTGACCGGCAGCAAAGGCCCGGCCAATCACCCGGCCTTCTCTCCGGACGGCACCAAACTGGCCTTCCTGGGCCATCAGAACCCCAAAAACAGCTCTTTTATGGAGCTAAACCGGCTCTGGGTGCTTGATCTGGACGAAAATGGAGCCGCCGGGGAAGCCCGCTGTCTGACCCCCAATTTTGAAAAAACTACCGCCCAGTTCCTCAACACCGACCTGCGGGCCAGCGCCGATATCGACCCGGTCTGGAGCGCCGACGGTCAGGAAGTCTTTTTCCTCGCCACCAGCGACGCCAGCGCCGTAATCTTCCGGGTTCCTGCCGATGGCAGCGCCGAGCCGAAAAGCCTCGCCGGAGATAAAGCCCACATCGCTCACTTCAGTTTCGCGGGTAAAGAAAACCTGGTCGCCTACGCCAAAACTACCCCGGTTATCGCGGGAGATGTTTTTGTCCAATCGCTCGATAAAGATGAGGATAGCGCCCACCAGGTGACGAACCTCAACGAATGGCTGAATGGGGTTCACCTGGGCGAGCCGGAACTGATTGTGGCCCGCAGCCAGGACGACCGGGTGGACGTGGAAGGCTGGCTGATTAAACCGCCCGGCTTCGACCCCTCCAAAAAATACCCGCTGGTCCTCGAAATCCACGGTGGACCGCACACCGCCTACGGCTATAGCTTCTACCACGAGTTCCAGGCCCTGGCGGGGCAGGGACAGATTGTCCTTTATACCAACCCGCGCGGCAGCGTCGGCTACAGCAAATATTTCCAGTCCGCCATCCACAACGACTGGGGCAACCACGACTACAACGACATTATGGCGGTGGTAGACAAAGTGATAGCCCAGGGCTACGTGGACGAAAATCGCCTGGGGGTTACCGGTGGCAGCTATGGCGGCTACATGACCAACTGGATTATCAGCCATACCGACCGCTTCAAAGCTGCCCTCACCCAGCGCTGCGTTAGCAACATGGTTACGATGTACACCCTCTCGGACATCAGTTTTGGCTTTGTCGAATCGGAGTTCGAGGGCGACATTTGGACCAACCCGCTTATCTGGGAAAGGTCGCCGATGGCCCACGCCAACAAGGTCAAAACCCCGTTATTGATGTTGCATAGCGAGGCCGATTTCCGCTGTCCCATCGAGCAGGCCGAAGAATTCTACTTCGCCCTCAAAAGGAACGGTGTGGATGTCGAGTTGGTCCGCACTCCCAACGAGGACCACAACCTTTCGCGCAACGGTAGCCCCGATCACCGCATCGGACGCCTGCACCGCATCCAGAAGTGGTTCCTGAAACGCCTGTAGAGGTATTGAAAAAATAGCCGGGTTTCGGTGAAACCCGGCTATTTTTAGTTATAAGTCGAAATAACCTGCTTCCCACTTCTTCAAATAGTTGTTAAAACCCCCGAAATAGTGTTCGGGCAGGGCTTCGTAGTGAAAATTAGCTCCCAACCGGGCGTAAATCCCCATAATCCAGAACTGGCGCAAAGCCACAAAGAGCGGCACCGCTTCCAGGTCAAGCGGGTTTAAGGCCCGCTCCCCGACATAGCCTTTCAAGTAAGCTTCCCAGACTGCTTTATGTTTAACTTTTTCCAGGCGTTCGCGGCTGGCCCAGTAAAAGACCGCTAACTCGTAGGCGCGCCAGCCCTCACTCCCGGCGCAATCGAAATCGAGCAAGGTCGTGCGCCCGGTCTCAGGCTCGAAATGGGCGTTGCCCAGGTGCAAATCGCCGTGACAGACCCCTCGCTCAAGACCCTGCTGCTCGAACTTGTGTAATTTAGCCTCAAGTTGTCCCGCCAATCCCTCAATGTATTGCCACTCCTGGGCCGGACGCTCCCGGTAAAGAGGCTCGATAAGCCGCAAAGGCTCGTACAGAAGGTGGGCTAAATCGAGCTTGAAGCGAACCTGCGGGCTATAAAAAGTATCTAAAGCGTTGTGCAATCCCGCGACAGTACGTCCAAACAACAAAGCCTGTTCCTCGTTATAACGCATCTCCCCGCCGGGCGCGAAGGTAAATAAAACGGCCTGGCGCAACCCTTCTGGTGCGGCTATCTCCAGGAAGAACTGGCCGTTGTGGCGCGGCACCGGCCTGGCAACCTCTACCCCTTTTTCAGATGCGTGGTTCAGCATCGCCACTTCGAAAAGGACCTCGCTATTCGAGCGCCAACCGGCCCGGTAAACCCGCAGCATATATTTTGCCCGGCCAAAGTGCACCTGGTATATATCGTTCAAACCCTGGTAAAAAAACCGGCAAGCCTCAATTTCACCCAGTTGACGGTAATTTTCGGCGATAAGCGGGGAAAGCGCCTCGGCGGATAAAACGGATTGGCACACCGAAAAAGTCAAAACAAACACCTCTTTGAGAACAATAGCCTAAGATTTCGGGCGGAAAGGCCGGTAAAGGGGCATTTCCTCGATTTCGGGCACCCAGCGGTCCCGCAATTTTTTATATACATCGCCAAAAAGCGCACCCAGCGCCGGAAAATAACCTAATTCCGCCACGCTCCGGGCCGTCATGTCAAAACGCAGCAGGACACGCTGCCGGACCGTCGAGGTACCCCAGTCGTAATCTTTTTCGAAAAGACTTTCCAGGCTCTGCCATTCCAGCAAAGCCAGCGACCAGCCTATCCCAGCGGCCAATAAAGCCGGGTAGAAAATGGCATCATCGCTGGCGGTTGGATGGCCCTTGACCAGTTCGGCCCGGTAGGTATTTTCCATCCGTCGCCACAAATCCTCCGGCAGCCGGTTCACACACCAGCAGGTCGGAAAATGAAAGCGGCTGTCAGCCCCGTCCAGTAAGGCATGCCGGAAAAAACTCAACTCGAAGTCAAAGAGGCGCATTTGCCCATCCACCAAGAGGCAATTATCGGGACAGGGGTCGCCATGCACATAAGCCAGGAAAGTACCAGGTTCGTGCATAATCCGGTAGACCTGCTCGATTTCAGCAAAGACTGAGGGTGACGGCGTTAATTCCAAAATGTTAATGAGCTTTTCCAGGGAAGGCCGGAGAAAAGAAAAGTTGTATTCCTCAAAGTCGGTGGGCTGCTCGACCCCTAAATCCTTGAGAATAGCCCGGTAGCGGCCTTCTTTACCGGCGGTGGCGGTGTGCAGCCGCCCAACCGAACGCATCAGGGCCAGCAGGGCCGTTTCGGCGGCCTCCGGGTCGTCACCCTGCAAAAGATGGTCGAGCCGGGTTGCCGAAGTTCCGCCCAGGTCTTCCAGCACCATCAAGCCGACTTCCATCGACCCACCATAAAAACGGGGAGCCAGCGGCTCGTCGAGGTCCAACTCGCTTAGAAAGGCCAGCCCGGCCCAGTCTTTAGCGATAAGAGCGGGTGTCACTTCCGCGGGCTCCTCGCCCGGCTGGCGGGGCGGCTCATAATTTACGTGCTTGATGATTACGGTAGCGGGACTTCCGTTGGGGGCCTCTTTGACAGCGCAACGATAGACTATAAGCCGTTTGCTACCCTTCATTTCTTCATAATCGCCCAGGCGTACCGGCCCACCCCAGGTTTTAGCCAAAATCTGCCCGGCCAGGCTGGCATATTCCGCTTTCAACTCTGTATTTGCCAAAAATATCCTCTCTAATTTGTCACCAGGGAAGTGGTTATTACCCTTAAAGCGTTTGCCACAAACTGCTCCTGCTCTCCAACCGGCGCGACATAGCCGAGCGCGTCCTCGGCGGCGGCCCGCCCCGCCAGGTTCAGGATAACCCAGGCCGCCAGGTAGACCGCGGATAGGCACCCCCCGGCGCTGGCAATATTACCGTTCGCATAAAACGGCTGCTCTAAAACCGTGGCCCCGGTTTCGAGCAAGAAAGGCCGGGTGGTGGCGTCTGTGCAAAGCGGCACATTCTCGACCAACCCCAGTTTCTTCATAACGAGCGCGCCCGAACATTGCGAGCCGATAAGCTGACGCTCCGGTTCTACTTTTAGTTTAGCCAGCAGCCGTTCGTCCTGGACGATTTGGCGGGTCAGGCGCCCGCTGCCAAACAAGACCACATCCGCCTCGGCGACAAAACATAACGACTTTTGAGCGTGGATAGTCACGCCGTTTAGGGAGGTTACAACTTCGGTCGGGGCGACAATCACGGCCTTCCAGTTTTCTTGCTTGACCCGGTTCAAGATGTTGAGGGCCACAAAAGAGTCTATCTCGTTAAAACCCTCAAAGGTTACAATCGCTATTTTCACTGGCCTTCCCCTTAAAATAAAGAATCTCTGCCTCCCACCCAGGATACTATAACTCGCCGGAAAGTAAGTAGGCAGAGAAGCTTAATTTTTGACACTATTTTTGTGACATTATCCGCCTTCAACCTCACGGCGCGGTTTTGGAGAACCACCATTCCCTTTCGACCGACTCATGAACAGGGCTACCCCGGCCACAAGCAGACCCAAAATCCCGACGATAAGCCCGACCAGTCCGAGTGTATTCGCCGACGAGGCATTGTTTTTGGCCGTATCGAGAGCTTGCTGCTGGGCCGCCAGTTGTTGTTGGAGAGCTTGAACGTCACTCGCCGAAGCACCTGCCGGGACCGCGCCTGTCGAGGTACCGCTTGCCGGGGTTGCCGCGCTGGCCGTAGGATTCGTCGTCACCGCAGACGTTGCCGCTACGGTTGTAGCCGTCGAACCACCGGGAGTCGCGACCGGAGTAGCCGCTGTGACCGTAACCGAACCGACACTGCCCCCCTGTTCGAACCCCGGTTTATCGGGGAACTGGACTACCGTCAGGGGCTGGACGCTATCGAAAGTATCGGGGCTGGAAGTAAAGCGCTCGTCAATTTTATCCGAGTTGAGCGTCCCGCTGATGTGAAAAGTGTAATTTCCGGTGCGGGTCGGGACAAACATGGCATCATATTTGCCGGGCTGGTAAGGTACCGCCACCAGCGTCAGGGGCATGGTGCTGGGACCGTATATGACTTCGGCTTTGAGGGTATCGAAAGCCCCGGTAACGCCGTTGGCAAGCACCCCGTTGCTGTCCGGCTTAGTCGAACACTGGCCGTTACAGACGGTCAGTTCGAGGCCGTTTTGAAGGCCCTGGTAGGCCGGCTCGTCTATAAACCCGACTCGAAGTTGGTACTTGCCTCCGTCAACGTCCCTGGTTTCGTGGGCCAGGGCCGCCCCGGTGGAGAGCCCCAGGGCGCTTACCACCGCAAACCCTGCTACCAAAAAAGTAAGAAGAAATCCTGGTTTGAAAAACTTTGTCACTGCTATTCTTGCACACTTTCGTTGACCCGTGACCGGACCAGGGGGATTGGACCTAGCCGGTACGGTCACGGTGTTAAACCTGAAAAAGCTAAAGGGCTACCAGTCTAGGCCCGCCGTTTCTGCCGGATAACCAGTATTGCCCCGGTGAAGAAGGCCGTACCGACCAGGATCAGCAGGGCTGGTAAAGTAAAGGAGCTGGAATTACCCGCCAGGCCGCCCTCACCGGTAGCCGGGGCTGCCGGGGCAGTTTCTCCGACGCTCTCCTGCTGGGTAGCTTTGGAAGCATCCCCTGCCGCCGCCGAACCGCCGCTCGCAACCGTAAAAGTGTAGCTGCCGTTGATAATGCCACTATCGTCTTCGGTAAAAGAGCGGAAAGTAACCGTGTACTTGCCGTCGGGCAGGGTGTTCAGGCTGACCGTCGCGTTGGCCCCATCCACTTTAAGGTCACCCTTGTCAACCTGTTTGCCACTGGCGTCCGCGACCGAAAGCTTGGTCTCGGTGGGCGAGGTTTCCTCGGTGAAAGTGAGCGTGAGGGTAGCCGGGGCCGCTGTAATGGTCGCATCGGGCAGTATTGTTGCGGTCTTGAGATGGGCGTGGGCAAAGGCAACCCCGCTACCGGCCAGGGCCAGCGCCACTGCCGCAAAGGCCAGGAAAGCGACGATAGCGAAGTTGTAACGCCATTTAGTGGTTTTCATAGTTGCAGTTCTCAAAGGAAAGTTCCTTTCTAAGATTCTTTTAGAAGTCCATACTTTACAAAATCATAAGTTTCCAATCATGCCAAAGCTGCCCATGGAAATCCAAACTGAACCGGGATTAAACAGGGTTTTTAAATGGCAGGAATATGGAAAGAATCTCAGAAAATAGGTGGTTTTAGCGGAACTTTTAGAAAGGGATTGGGGACCGGACCATCATCGGCAGGGGTTTGCCGGGCCATTGGGGACAGCCCGGCGACCCCGACCAGGGGATGCGGGTCCGAGAAATCGGTCAAACTTTTCTGGACAACCCCGCTACCGAAATCGCTATCCAGGCGGTTGCCCTGACCCAGGTAAAGAAACCGGACCGGCGGAGCGGGCAAAACTCCCTCATCCTGCTCGGTTACTCCCGGCGGGAGTGGGGCGTCCTGGCTCTGGTCCAGGCTTTCGTGGATATGCCAGAACCCGAATAGTTGCAGGTGCAATAGCCCACCGGACGCAACCTGGCCCGGCGCGGCAGGGCTGGCCGAACTGACAGACTGGTTATCTACTAAGGCCGCCGCGCCAACCCCCAGGTTTAGCATGGCAAGCGCCAGGAATAAACCGGCGGCCAACCGGAGCCCGGCCAGGGCCAGTTTCTTCAATTCGAGCCAGAGTAAAATCAAACCTGCTGCCCTTAAAGTCTGGTACTAATCTGGAGTGTTTCCCGCGACACCTGCCTGTAGTGTTGGTTGTCCATAGGGGTATTCTAGCACCCCCCTCCCGTTTATACAATCGTTGATTTTCAGGTTCGAAAGTAGTATCTTAGAAAGAAATTTACCCGTTTTCACCACGAAAGGCCGGTTTTGTCCCAGGGATTCAATTGTTGTTAGCATCGTCGTATAAAAAGGCTCGTAATGGCTCCCGGATGAGTAGAATATAATGTAATGACAAGAAGCAAACCGTCCGAAGCACGTCCGACCGTTAACCGGATAGCTCGTCTGAGCACCGAAGAAAAACTCGAACAGCGCACCCGCGAATTTGGTATCCTCAAAGCTATCGCCGAGGAGCTAAATCGCTCAGTGGATGTCAAAAGCGCCCTGGAAAATACCCTTGGGCTGGTGGCCGAACTACTCGGTCTGAAGACCGGCTGGGTCTGGCTGCTTGACGAAGCCAACAATGAGCCTTACCTGGCGGCCTCCCAGATGTTGCCACCTTTCCTGACGGCCCGGCCCTCGCGCATGCGGGGCAAAAACTGTGAATGTTTGCGCACCTTCCTGGCCGGGGATATGACTGGCGCGGCTAACGTAAATGTCCTGGAATGTAGTCGCCTGTATGGCGAAATTGACGGCGCAGACGGTCTGCACTATCACGCCTCTATCCCGATTTACGCCCACGACCGCCCGCTCGGTATCATGAATGTTGCCAGCACAGACTGGCGTGGCCTCGACCCGGACGATTTGCAACTGCTCTACACGATAGGCTACCAGGTCGGCGTGGCAATTGAACGGGCTCGCCTTTTCGACCAGACGTTACGCCTGGCGACCACCGAAGAGCGCAACCGGCTAGCCCGCGAGATTCACGATACCATCGCCCAGGGTATGGCGGCAGCAATCCTCAACCTGGAAAGCGCCGATGTGCTGCTGGACGATACCGACCCGGCCCGGCAGGCTAAAGGCCGTGCGAAATTGCGTAAGGCGCTCGACCTTACCCGCGCCAACCTGGAAGAAGCCCGGCGCTCAGTGCTGGACCTGCGAGCCGCGCCACTCCAGGAAAAACCGCTGGCCGAAGCCCTGGCCGCCCTGGTGGAAGATTTCGCGGGCGAAACCGGGCTAGATGCGCATTTCGAACTGGTCGCCTGGACGGCCAGCAACCGCCGCTACCCGGCCCGCACCGAGGTCGCGGTCTACCGGGTGGCCCAGGAAGCCCTGACCAATATTAAAAAACACGCCCACGCCCACCACGTCAAAGTGACTTTCAGGACCGAGTTGATCCAGGGGCGCGAGGAGATATTCCTGCGGATTGAAGATGATGGCCTAGGCTTCGACCCGGCACGGACCACCGAGACCAATCGCCAGGGCCCTGGCGACGGACAGGGCCATTTCGGTCTTATCGGCATGAACGAGCGGGCCCACCTGCTGGGAGGTAGCCTCTCCATCACCAGTTTTCCGGGGAGCGGCGCTACCCTGGAACTTACTGTCCCGGTAAGCTAACAAGTTTATCCAAATCTTTAACAGAAACGCCTGTAGTTAAATGACAGCAACCATCAAGATATTAATCGTGGACGACCACCCGGTAGTGCGGGATGGCCTTAACGCTATTCTCGAAACACAACCGGATTTTGAGGTAATCGGGGAGGCCGGGGACGGCCAGGAGGCTATCGCTCAGGTCGAAAGACTGCACCCGGACGTTGTGCTGCTCGACCTGGATATGCCGGTGCTGGACGGCCTGGGCGCTTTGCAGCAAATTATGAAGCAACAACCCGATACGAAGGTAATCATTTTTACGGTCTTCGATACCGACGAGCGGATTTTGTCGGCGGTCCAGGCGGGGGCCCAGGGGTATTTACTCAAAGGCGACGCCCCCCGCAATGAAATCTTCCGGGCGGTCAGGACGGTTTACCAGGGTGGGGCTTTGTTGCAGCCAGTGGTGGCCGGGAAGTTGTTGCGGCAGGTCCAGACCCAGACCGCGCCCGCCGGGCCGGACCAGGACGACCTGGAAGAACTGACCGAGCGCGAACGGGACGTGCTGGAACTAATCGGGCAAGGCATGGCGAACAAGGAGATTGCCCAAAAGTTGGTCATCAGCGAACGGACGGTCAAATTTCACGTCAGCGCCATACTGGCAAAGTTAGGAGCGGGCAACCGGACCGAAGCCACCCGTATCGCGGCCCAACGTGGCCTCATCAAGCTTTAACTCGTTTCCCCGGCGGCTTTTCGCAAACGGTTCATAATGGCCCGGCCCAACCCCGTCGGCTCGACCCGCTCGGCAAAGATAGCAGACAGACCGCGCCGGTCGCACTCCCTGAAAAACGAGAACAGCTTCTGACCGTATTCCTCTAGATTTTCCATCCTCAACTGATATTCGACCGCAAAGGCCGGGGCCGTCAGGCCGATATACCCGGCCTGCGCGGGCACCCAGGGAAGGACTTCCCCCGGCTCAACCAGGCTAACTTTGGCTTTGGGGGCATAGTGCCGGTACTTCATACCGGGTGTCGTCTCGGCTACCAGGTTCGGGTCGGTCGCGATACCCGGCACCACCCGGCGCAACATTTCGAGCGTGACCGCGCCTGGCCGCAACAACACCGGGACCGGGCCGCTGGCATCTACGATGGTAGATTCGAGGCCAAAGACCGCCTCCGGCCCTTTCAAAATCGCTCCAACCCGGCCATCCATGTCTTCCAGGCAGTCCTGCCAGCGGGTCGGGCTGGGCCGCCCCGAAAGGTTGGCCGAGGGCGCTGCCACCGGGCGGTCAGCCAGGCGCAAGAATTCGCGGGAGAGTTCGAGCGAAGGCATGCGCAGGCAAACCTTCGAACTCCCTGCCGTCGTAATATCGGGAATGAGGGGGCGTTTGGGCAACAGCAAAGAAAAAGGGCCGGGAAAGAATTCCGCGATAAGCTGGCGAGCGTAACCGGGAATATCGTGGGCCAGTTCATCCACCTGGGCGGGATGCCAGATATGGACAATCAAAGGGTTGTCCGCCGGACGCTGCTTGGCCGCATAGATAGCCGCCACCGCGTCGGGATTGGTCGCATCCCCACCCAGGCCATAGACCGTCTCGGTTGGAAAAATCACGGTCTGACCGGCCCGCAGCAATTTCGCCGCTTCCTCTGGCCGGTCCGTAAGCAAAGTTTTTATATACATATAATATAAATTATAACCGGGTTGACCTCAAATCGTCAAAAGTTTAACTTTACCGCAAACTTTTTCTTGCCAGGGGCTTCTTAAATTGGCCCTACTTTTATCATTGTAATGTTGGCCGCCTGTTGAAGATAAATTTTGTCTTCCAGCACATATTTAAACCGCAAAATTTAGCAAATTTACCAAAATACCCCCTTTTTTAACGTATCTACGTCTTATGGCCTATTGACATGTTATAGTCAAACTTTTAAAATTTATCTAAAGATGTGGGAGTTATATAATAAATAGCACGAGGCCGGTCGATACCGGCTTTTTTAGGGGTTTTATCTTGGATATATCGGAAACACAAAGCACCGACAGTCAAGCCTCCGACCGCAACGAGAATATTACGCACCGCCGCCGGGTCTGGCGACTGGCCTGGCCCGCCATCACCGAACAGCTTTTAAACCTGACCGTAGGCCTCAATGAAGTCTTTCTAATCGGCCACATTTCAAAAGAAGTCAGCAGCAAGGTTGGCTACGATAACGCGACCGCCCTGGCCGCCACCAGCCTGGGCCAGTTCTTTAGCTGGATTGCCCTGGCCGGGTATAACGGCATCGGTATCGCCACCACCGCCCTGGTCGCACGCTCGGTGGGCGCGCAA
Source organism: Chloroflexi bacterium 54-19 (assembly GCA_001898225.1). Taxonomy (GTDB): domain Bacteria; phylum Chloroflexota; class Chloroflexia; order Chloroheliales; family Chloroheliaceae; genus 54-19. The sequence continues at coordinate 23,163 of MKTJ01000042.1, read as the reverse complement.
GATAAAAATAGGGCCGGAAACTACGCCCGGCAAGGCATCCTCCTGGCTTTTTGCATCGGCCTCCTGACCGCCCTGATAATGTACACCTTCGCCCCCATCCTGTTATTCTTAATCGGCGCGGAAGGCCAACTCCAGGAGGTCGGCATCCTTTTTGTGCATACCACCGCCCTTGGCATGCCTCTTTTTGCAGTCCTGGTAGCCTGTAACGCCGCCATGCGCGGTAGCGGCGATACCCGCACACCTTTACTTATTATGCTCATGGTCAACGCCACCAACGTCGCGATTGCCTGGATATTCATTAACGGACAACTTGGTATGCCTTCCCTGGGCGTGCAGGGAGCGGCCCTGGGCGCGGCGGTCTCGTGGTCATTGGGAGCGCTGGTAGCCGCCTCGGTGGTTTTTGGCCGCAAATCTTTGGGCCGCACCCCCGAAACCGCTTTCAAAGTACCTTTCAAATTGCAACTGGACCGGGAAACCACTTCGTACCTGTTCAGCCAGGCCTGGCCGAGCATAGGGGAGCAATACATTTTCCAGGTCGGGATCGTCTTTTTCAACCGGATGCTGGTCGGTCTCAGCACCACCACTTTTGCGGCCCACAACGCAATCATCAATATTGATAGTATCTCCTTTCTGCCGGGCATCGGGTTGGGTATCGCTGTAACCATCCTGGTGGGGCAAAGCCTGGGGGCCGGGAAACCTGAAGAAGCCAGGCTTTTCGCTTTCACCGCCTACAAAATGGGTCTTATCTTCATGACCTGTATGGGTCTATGCTTCTTCTTCTTCCCGGAATTCTTCTTGAACCTCTTAATCGGTGACCCGGAAGTGGTCCAGGCTGCCATCCCCGGTCTGCGCATCGCCGGGTTGTTCGACCCGGTTATCGCGACCTCTTTTATCTTCATTGGGGCCCTGCGCGGGGCCGGGGATACCCGCTTCCCGCTCTATGTCCGCATGCTGACCAGTGTCGGCTTGCGGGTTAGCATGGGCTTTTTGTTCATCGAAGTTCTACACTTCGGCCTCATTGGGGGCCGGTTGGCGATGGGGTGCGACTCGCTGGTAATGGCAATTCTCGTCACCTGGCGTTTCCGTAGCGGCAAGTGGCAGACTATCTGGCAAACCTCAGATAAAAGACTGGCCGCACACCAGCACAAGGGGTCAGCGGCGACCCAGGTCGCCCTGCCCAGCCCTGACGCCGAATAACCCCCGACTCACAAGAACTGGGGAATGAAAAAGCTCTAAACGCAAGTTGCAAATAGAGCTTTTTTATCGGGAATATTTGTTATCCCCTGGCCCGCCCACCAGGGGATTTTACTTTCAGGAGAAAGGCTTAACCGGCTAAAGCGGCCCCGGTAAGTTCTTCGAGAGCCTGGCGCTCCTGGGTGGTCAGCAAAGGCCGGACTGAAGCGCTGGCATTTTCCTCGACCTGCTGCGGAGTCTTGGCCCCTGGGATAGCTACCGAGACCGCATCGTTCGCCAGGACAAACCGCAAAGCCAACTGGGCCAGGCTGTCGGACCCGCCGTTACCGCTTTCGGTCAGAGGCCGCAACCGCTCGACTTTTGCAAGGCTTTCCTTGAACCAGGCTTCTTGCGGCCAGTTCTGCCGAATATCGGTGTCGGTGAAGGTGGTCTGGCTGTTAAACTTGCCGGTCAAAATACCCATCCGCAGCGGTCCTTTAACAACGACACCAATACCGTTTTCCTTCAGATAAGGCAGCACTTCTTTTTCGGGGTTGCGGTTCAGGATGCTGTAGTCAACCTGGACGACATCCAGATTCCCTTCCCGGTTGAAGTGTTTAATATAGGCAAAGTCTTCGGCAGAAACCCCGGTCACCCGCACTTTACCGGCTTTCTTGAGATCTTCAAAGGCGCGCATGAAGGCTTCGGTTTCTTCCTCTTTGTCCCACCACAGGTGGCAGAAATAGACATCAATGTAATCGGTGCCAAGCCGTTTTAAGCTATTATCACAAGCCGCAATTACCTTTTCCGGGGTATCATAGACCGGCTCGCGTTGGGGGTCGCGGTGATGGCCGAACAATCCGCCTTTGGTTGAGATAACTACTTTATCCCGGTTGCCTTTAATGGCTTCGGCCACAATTTCCTCGCTGACCCCATCACCGTAGACATCGGCAGTATCAATAAAGTTTATGCCAAGTTCGATAGCTTTTTTGAGGGCCGCTACCGACTCCCTATTATCTACCGGACCCCATTGATTCCCGCCGATTGCCCAGGATCCAAACCCGATTTCAGATACTTCGATACCGGATTTCCCAAGTTTGCGATACTCCATAAATATTTAGCTCCTTAACCTGCATTAGAAATTGGAATTTTTAGACACATTTTTCAAAAGGATGACCTGACAGGAGGGTCCGAAATTCAGGCAGGCCGCGTTTCGAATATGGGGAAATATATAACATTAACGGTAAGAACACTATACCCAAAACCGTATAAAATGTGTTATATTCCGACTTTTTGGCCGGGTTTGTTGATAAATAACCCAGGATTCACCATTTTCCGGTAAATTAGAAATTTCACATACTTTTCCAATTTTGCCCAAATCTTCGTCCCTTAGAATTTAGTTGTAGCAACAATAACAAACACAAAAAATAAATTCTAACGGAGACTTTTGATGTTATCTACCGCCACAATCACTACTTATCGCAAGGACCACCCCAGGTTGACTAACCACTACGGGCTGGCGCTTTTTAGCCTGTTGGGCTGTATCGTGGCCGGTTTCGTCGGCGGCCCCAACCAGTCTTTCATGGAAACTGTCTCCCTGGGAACCGGGTATGTAGCCCTGTTACTGGTCCTGCTCACCCTGGCAATCGGTCCCATCAACATGCTCAAGAAACGCAAGAACCCGGTCAACGTGATGTTCAGGCGGGATGCCGGTATCTGGGCGGGGATAACGGCTATAGTGCATATGGTCTCGTCTTTACTCCTTTACTTTGGCGGCAACCTGCTCCTTTATTTCTTCGAGCAAACCGGGGCAGGGTTAACCTTTTCTTTTGACCTATTTTACCTGAGTGACTACCTGGGCCTGGTAGCCGGGCTGGTGATTTTGTTCTTGCTGGTGCTGTCCAACAATTATTTCTTAAAAAAGTTCAAAGGCCCCAAATGGAAACAGTTTCAGCGGTTTAATTACCTGTTGTTCGTGGTGGCTCTTTTGCACACTTTCGGCCAGGAAATTACCAACAACCGCAACCCGCTTATAACCTTTGGCGTGATAGCCCTGGCGGCTTTCGTGGTGGTGGCTCAATCCATCGGCTTCGTGGTCTACCGGCGGCGGGACCAGCAACGCAAAGCGGCCAGTTCCGGCCCCGCCCCGGCCCGCGCCAGCGTTGCACGGCCCAAAACTGAGGTCGTTTCCGCCCCGGGGGCTATCCCGGCCCCGGCGATGGGTGGTTTTATGCCGCTGCAACCGGCCTACGCCGCGGCCACCATAGATAAAGGGCTCGGACGGCGGCGCTTTCTGCTGATGACCGGGACAGTCCTATTAAGTGGAGCGGTTGGCGGCTTATCTGCGAAAGTGCTGGCTAAAAATGGTGGAACCGTCACTACCACGGCCAGCAATACAACCGGTGTAATTGCCACCACGGCAGCTACCGCAACCAGCGCAAGCAGCGGGACAAGTGCCGCTACGGCTACGACTGCTGGCTCTACCGCTACTACCGGTGCAACCACGACCACGGCAGCGACTACCGCTGCCAGCAACACCGCAGCCTCAACTACTGCGGCAGCCTCTACCGGGGCGGCAACCACGGCGACCACCTCCGGCACGGTCCTGGCTACCATCGCCAACCTGGCGGCAGGTAAAGCGATTGCGGTTACGACCCCGGACACCAGGGCAGCGGCCTTCGTCATACACCGGCAGGACGGCTCGGTAGCCTGCTTTAGCGGCATCTGCACCCACGAACCGGTCAGTCTGACCTTTGACGAATCCCAGCAGACCCTTTACTGCCCAAAACACGGGGTGCCCTTTAACACCCAGACCGGCGCCCCCGAAAGAGGCCCGGCCCGGACCGCATTGACCCAATACAAGGTAACCGTAGACAGCCAGGGACAGGTTATTTACGGGTAAATTAAAAGACGGGCCGCTTTTTAAGCAAAGTGGCCTGTCTTTTTTCGTTAAGCCTTAGAACACTCAGGGGTAGGGCGCTTTCCCAACCAATTCCCAGCAAAAAGAAGCCGGAGTCTTAAACGGGCTCCGAGGAAAGATTCCTGGCAAGGCCCTTCTCGACCGACCAGGCGGCTATCTGGGCCCTCGAAATAAACTGAAGTTTCGACAAAATATTCTCGACGTGCTTCTCGACCGTCCTTTCGCTCACGAAAAGCTCCTGGGCGATAAGGCGGTTTGATTTGCCCTGCGCTACCAGGAGAGCCACGTTCCGTTCGCGGTCGGTCAGGCCCCCAAAAGCTTGCTTGGCGGCCTTTCTGGGCGAGGCAGGCGCGGGAATTTCGACCGGAAGGGTGGCAGCAGGCTTTTCCTCCGTCGTGGCGGGAGTTTCCGGTGCGGGAGCGTCCGGTAAAACCGTTTGAGGCCGCTTTACCTCGCGAGTCAAACCGATGGCCTGGGCCTGGGAAAGCCCCCGGCCTTCTTCCCAGGCTAACTCGAAAGCCCGGCGTGAAAGGCCGGTCTTTATGGTAGCAAGCAGCTGCTCGTAGTCTTCCGTGTCGTAAGGTTCCAGGGGCAGATTAAATTTATCCCGCAAAGAAGCCGCCGCCCCTAAAAGACGGGCAGCCAGTTCGGCCTCTTTCTGGAAGGTGGCGAGGCGGGCAAAAATTTCCAGGGCCACCGCGATACCCAGTTTATCGTCCAACTCCTGGCGCAGGACCAGGCTCTCCCGGCCCAAATCGTAAGCCTCGTCCTGGTTGCCTAAAAAGAAAGCGACCTGGGCCATATTAGCCAGGGAAACCGCCATCCCCCATTTATCACCCAGGCCCCGCCGTATCGCCAGGCTTTGCTGGTGATAAGTGAAAGCCTTTGGGTAGTCTTTCAAACTGACGGTGGCCGCGCCCAGGTTATTGAGCGAAAGGGCCACTCCCCAGGTATCGCCCAACTCCCGGCGTATTTCCAGGCTTTCTTCCAGGTAGGGCAAAGCCCGGCGATAATCGTTTAGCGAAATCGCTGCCGCGCCCAGGTTGCTCAAAGAACTGGCAATACCGTATTTATCCCCCAACTCCCGCCGCAATTCGAGAGACTGGCTGTGCAAATCGAAGGCCCGCTCGAACTCCCCTTCTGTCACGGCAATGGCCCCCAGGTTATTGAGGGCGATGGCGATACGCCCTTTAAGGCTGGCGGCCCGGAAAAGCTCTAAACTTTCTTCAAAGGCGGCTTTGGCCCGGCGGTTATCGCTCTGGGCGTGGGCCAGCACCCCGGCCCCAATCAAGACCTTGGCCCGTAATTCGCCGCCAACCTGGGAAAACCGGCTCAAGGCGGTTTCCAGCCAGTTTCGGCCTTCGGTGTAATAACCACGGGTGTACCAGAACCGCCAGACCGCACCGCTCAACCGGAGCATCAGTTCGGCCTGGTCATTTTCGAGGGCCCACTTCATAGCCGCCCGGAAATTATGGTGGTCCTGCTCCAACAAGACCAGCCACTCGGCCTGCTTCGCGCTGGTCAATTCAGGCTCGGCTGTTTCGGCCAACTCGGTAAAATAGCGGCAGTGCCGGAGCCAGGTAGAATCTGCTAAACCCTCGGCCTCGGCCTCGGTCAGGTAAGACAGGGCATATTCGCGGACTGTTTCGAGCAGCAGCAGACGCGGTTCGGCGTCTCGCAACTCGACCTGTTTGACCAGATTCTTATCAATGAGCGATTCGGCGCGCATCAGAACCGCCACTTTAGCTTCACCTTCAGAACGGCAGACAGTCTCGACCGCCGGTAAGGTGCAACCACCCACGAAAACCGCCATCTGCCGGAAAAGTTTCTGTTCCGCCGGGTTCAGCAGGTTATAACTCCAATCGAGCAGGTTAGTGAGGGTTTGCTGGCGGGACGGGTTGTTGAGTGGGCCGCCGGTAAGGAGTTGGAGCGAATTGTAGCCATAGCCCCCGACCAGGCGGTTCAAAAGGGCCTGGGGCGGCAAGAGTTTCACCCGCGCAGCAGCCAGCTCCAGGGCCAGCGGCAAACCATCCAACCGGACGCAAATCTCGGCTACGGCGGCGGCGTTGGTCTCGGTCAGGGCAAAGTCCGACCGGGCCGCCTGGGCACGTTCGACAAAGAGGGACACCGCCGGGATTTCCCCCAGTTGAGCCACCTCCGGCAGGTTGGCGAGGTCAGGTAAGGCCAGCGGCTGCACCCGGTATTCGTGTTCGCCGTAGAGGTGCAGGGCCGAGCGCCCGGTTACGACCAGTTTTAAGGCTGGGCACGCCGCCAGCAATTCGGAAAGCAGGGACGCGGCTGCGGCGATTTGCTCGAAGTTATCCAGGATTAGCAACAACTGGTGCGGACGCAAGATTTCTTTCAGGCGTTGGAGCAAGGTTTGGTCCGGGCTTTCCTTTATGTCGAGAGCCTGGGCGATAGTGTTCGGCAGCAAGGACGGGTCGTGAATGGCCGCCAGCGGCACAAAGCAAATGGTATCAAAATCTTCGACCAGCCCGGCAGCAATCCGCAAACTGAGGCGGGTCTTGCCCACGCCACCCGGCCCCGAAAGGGTTAACAACCGGACCTCCTCACGGAGTAAAAGCTTGTGGACGGCATCCACATCTCTCTCACGGCCTAAAATGGTCGTAACCTGGGCCGGGAGATTATTTTTAAATTGTCTTTCGACTCTTTCGGCTAATTTTTGGTTACTCATAGGGAATCAAACCTGATATATGGATTTGAAATTAGAGGATTAGAAACGGCTAAGCGCTAATGAACTATTTCTTCAAGTAACCCAGGATTAGAAATAACCGCCCCAAGCCTGCCACGGCTGCGGTTTTAATCTCAATAAAAGGCAATCTTTGATTTCTGGTGTCGAAATCCTAACACGAAACATAAAAGAGTGACGAAGATTAGCTACCTTTATGGTAAACGAATTTTTAATCTTCGTCAAGCAAATGTGATTATATGAGTGGCGCCAGGTTTACCGCTTCAGTAAAAAGTAAACCTCTTACGCCATCTCTGGGCTGTCAAAATCCGTTATTAAATTATAAAAACCCCCGTTTTATACGTACTACGCAGTTATTTTTTACGTACTATTCCCCATTTCACGAAAAAATTCATTTGCTACAATCTTGTCAGTTAAACCTGTGGTGCTACTGCCGGACCAATCCGAAACGGCGCATACAGGTTCAGACCCGCAAATGATTTGCCCCTTATTAAAAAGCAATCACTTGCAAGGGCGTGGAGTGTTAGGGCCTTTTTCTAAATAAACGCATTCAATATTTCAATTTCCTGCCCTGGTTCAGACCGGATGGGTCTGGTCTAACTTTCCTATTTTCACCGCCAGGTAAAGGCGCACGGCAGGAATAGTTTAGCCGCACCTGGCGTAGGGTGGCTGTGTATGTCAGAAACTTTTCAAGTTGAACCCGGTGGGGCGAAAAGGCCGGATTTCAAGCACCTGGAAAGGTTGTACCGGGTATATGGCCGGTTTGCCTTTGGCCTGGCGGTCAAACAACTTGGCACCGAGCAGGCCGAAGACGTGGTCCACGAAGCTTTTCTCCGCTTCTGGCGGGAGGGCGATACCCAGGGTGTAACCGGCCCGGCTTTCTTTAGCGGTCTGCTCAAAGAGGTTCAACGGCTTTGCCAGGTCCGGTTGAATAACCCGGGCGCGGGATTGGCCCGGCCCCAATAAAAAAGCAAACCAAATTAAGAAAATTAAAAGTAATTGTAAGGAGAAACAGTCCGGTGTCTACAAAATCAACTCTTTTACGGCCTCCCGGCCCTTCCACCTGGTTACCGCTTGGCCTGAACCAGGTGGTCGGAATGGCGAGCGATCCCGCCGGGTTCTTGAGGAAAATGGCCGAATATGGCGACATCGTCTACTACAAAGCCGGTCTGAACGACGTCTATCTTCTCAACCATCCCGACTACATCCGGGACGTGCTTGTCAGCGAGCAAAAGAATTTTATTAAAGGCGAAAGCGTGACCCTCCTGCGCGAACTTTTAGGGGAAGGGGTCTTTACCAGCGACGGCCCGGCCCACCTTCAACCTCGCCGGATGCTCCAACCGAGCTTCCACAGGGAAAGGCTGGCGGGTTACGCCCGGACGATGGTCAAGTACAGCGAAGAAAAACAGCGGGATTGGCGCGACGGCCAGGTTATTGACCTGACCGAAGAAATGAAGCAACTAACCCTGGCTATCGTCACCAGGACCCTTTTTGATATAGACGTGGCAACCGACAAACCGGAGTTAGCCGACGCCCTTAACGCCCTGCACGATTGGGCCCGGCGTTTCCTCCTACCTATCCAGGTGGTCAGGCTGATTGAAAAGCTACCGCTTGCGAGCAACCGCCGCTTTAAGGAGGCCAGGGTCTACCTCGATACCTCGATGGACGAACTGGTGGCCCAACGCCGGGCCGAAGGGCTGGAACGAGGCGACCTGCTTTCGCTTTTGCTCGAAATCTACCCGGTGGAAGGCTCCCAGACCGGGCAGGGCGACCGGCAAATCCGCACCGAGCTTTTAACCTTCTTCCTGGCGGGCCACGAAACGACCGCCCTGGCCTTGATGTGGGCCTGGTGTCTGCTGGGCCAGCACCCGGCGGTGGAAGCGAAACTGCACTGCGAACTCGAAGAAGTCCTGGGACAAGACGCGCCCGGCCTGGAAAGCTATTCTCGCTTGAAATATACCGAACAGGTCTTCCGGGAAGCCCTGCGGCTTTATCCCCCGGCCTATGTCATCCCGCGCTATGCCCTGAACGACTGCCGGATTGGCGGCTACACCATCCCGAAAAATGCCCTGGTGCTGGTCAGCCCCTACCTGGTGCAGCGCGATGCCCGCTATTTCGAGGAACCGGAACGCTTCAAGCCGGAACGCTGGACCCCCGAATTCAAATCCGCCCTTCCCAGGATGGCCTATTTTCCCTTCGGAGGCGGTCCCCGGCTCTGTATCGGGGAGCCGTTCGCCTGGATGGAAGGGGTATTGGCGCTGGCCACCCTGGCCCAACGCTGGAAAATGCGCCTCTTGCCGGGCCAATCCCTGGCCCTCAACCCGAAATTAACCTTGCGACCAAAGCAGGCCATCCACGTGTGCCTGGAACGAAGGGGAGAAAACACCAGGGCTTTCCAGTCCGGAGAAGCCACCAGGGTCCAGGTCTAACCCACATGGATTTAGCACCAGGCCGCGTTACCATTTTGTTATTCACAATTTGCAGGAGATGAACTATGCCAGCCAAGACTAAATACGATTACAAAAAACTGGTCCGGGCCGAACTGGCCGACATGAGCCAGCTTTTGCACAGCCTGACCCCGGAGGAATGGGAAAACCCGACCCTTTGCGAGGGCTGGCGGGTGCGCCACATCGCCGGGCACTTCGTGGGCGGTTACTCGATACCGTTACCGCAAGTCTTATGGTTGTTAGGCGTAAAGTATAAATTTAACTTTCCCAGGGCCGCCCACGAAATCTCGACTCAATGCGGCGAGGAAAACAGCCCGGCAACCCTTCTAGCCGAATTCGACCGCTGGACCACCGCCAAAAAACACCGGGGTGTCGCTACGGTCGGGCCGATGAAAGAACACTTTCTCGACCACATGATTCACCAATGGGACATCACCATCCCGCTGGGACGGCCTCGCCAGGTGCCGCAGGAGCGCAAAATTGCCGCCCTGGATACCCTGGTCGAGATAAAAGGGCTGACCGGGATGGCCCCGGCAGGCAGGTTCGCCGCCGGAAGACGGCTGGTCGCTACCGATGTGGAATGGTCGTGGGGCGAAGGGCCGGAAATCAAAGGTTCAACTATGGACCTGGTACTGGCCCTGACAGGCCGGAAGGCCGCGCTCGACCGCCTGGAAGGACCGGGTGTGGCGGGGTTGCGCCGGGACATGCTGGCGAAATGGAACAGGGGCGCGCCCAAACCCAAAATGAGACCGGAAAAAATAGTTTCTTAAAAATTACCCATCCCTACAGATGGTATTAGTCAAAAACAAAAACAATGATTTACCAACTTTTGAAAGGAGTCCTCACTGTGAACGACCAGCCGTTGATTCAATCTTTTACCAACGTCCATACCGCTTTACGGACGGACCTGAAGATGCTTGACAGCACCCTCAAGCGCCGGGGGAAACTGAACAAATATGAACTGGAACGGGCCAATCGCTGGTTCGAATTCTACTGGACCCAGCTTGCCGCCCATCATCACGGGGAAGATACCTATTTCTACCCGGCTATCAGCAAATACGACGCGAATTTTATGCCGGAAATCGAATTGTTGACCAAACAGCACCACGAGCTCGACCACCTGACCGAAGAACTGCGGGCTACCTACAGCCGGGCCGCCCAACTCCAGGACGGCCCCGAACTCGCCAGCCTGACCGCCCGCTACGCCGGTTTAATTGCGGCTATACACTCTTGCCTCGATTTACACCTGGCCCACGAGGAAGATGTCTTGTACTCGTCCATCTCCAAAAACATTCCTGAAAAAGAACAGGCCGATTTGGACCAGGCTTATATCAAAAAGGTGCCGATGAAAGAGTTGTCGCTGTTGGCCCCCTGGCTACTGGCGAACATGACCCACCAGCAAGCCCTGGAAATGCGCGGAAAAGTGCCCTGGTTCATCCGTTTCCTGAACGATAAATTCTGGAACCGCAAATACAAGGCCCTGGTGGCGACCTTCCAACTTTAGACTTTACAGGCTCTCTATTGGTTCTACGGGTCCGTGAAAGGTCTTACTTATAACAGAAAGGAAGCGATATGTTAGTGACAACGTATACCGAACAAGTCGGGGAGTTCTACGCGGCTTTCGCCCGGGGTGAGATGGAAAGCATGCTCGACCGGATGGACATGAAAGTTACCTGGGAAGCACCCTGCGGTAGCAGCAACCTGCCCTGGGGTGGCATTTACGAGGGCAAGGCCGGATTTATGGATTGGCTCGAAATGTATGCCCGGCACGTCAATACCGAAGTCTTCGAGCCACGCGAATTTGTCGAGGAAACCGGGAGAGTGGTCGCCTTTGTTTACACCGAAATTGAGATGTTAAACAATGGCCGGAAAATGATAAACCCGGAAGTGCATTACTGGACTTTCGAGAACGAGAGGCTGGTAAGATTCCAGGCCTTTAGCAATGTCGCCGCCCAGGAGGGCGCCTTCCTGGGAATTTAGATTATTGTCCAGTTCATCTCTTTTTTCTAACACGGGCAGGTTTTCTATCTGGTGCAACCTGCCCGCTATTTTTATTTTATACAGTCCTTCTTGGATAAAATTTAAGCCGGTCCTTTGGTCGGGAACCGGCTCATTTATATTCAGTTTGAATAACCCGTTATGAATAATTGATGACCCGCAAATTGCGGTCGAATAAAGAACATTCTAAAAATCAGGTCAGCTTAATCTACCGGTCCGTCTGGCGCTGGCTGGAGCCATAGTTGCTACTGCTGCTGGACCCGTAGTTGCCACCGGCATCATAATTGGTGGACTGGCCCATTCCAGGCTGGTTCTGACTGGCCATTGTGCCCTGGCTACCCATTGTCCGTTGGTTACCCATCGCACCCTGGCTGCCCTGGGCCTGCTGCAAAACCTGGGGTAGCTGCTGCTGTAAAAGACGCGCTACCTGCTCGGTGTGTTGGATTACCTGCTGCCAGAGCTGGTCGTTCCCATCCTTGGAATACTTTTGATAGGCTTCGAGTGATTCCAGGGTAGAAACAAACGCCTGCAAAACATTATAAGTGTTGTTATCTACCATATATTTATTTTCATATTTACTTTCCATTATAACCTCCTCGTTCTTCTGTACTACTTCGAGCCAGCACCGTTTGGTGGCCCCTGCTAACTTTTTCTTGCATTGTTTGTTCCATACTCTTAGTTATAAGCTAAGTAATTAGTTTAGCCATAGGGCCTATGCGGCCTGATAAGCCGGGTGCATACGAGGTATGCTAGAATTATTTAGAGAAAGAAAACCAGAACGAGGACCGGGGCGGGAAGTAAAACCGAAACCATAAATTATGAAACCGGGTTAGCCGAAAGGAGCGAAGCGTGGCAGAGCAAGCAGCAAGCGGGTTTGAAGCGGTAGAGGGCGACTGGCAGGGTGAACCAATCATTATTTTGCGGGACACGGCTGGCGGGGCCGAGGCCCATATCACCCCCGGTATCGGGGCTAACTGCATCGGGTGGAGCGTCACCAAAAACGGCCAATCCTATGAAGTCATCGAACACCCCCAGAACCCGCCCGACCTGAAAAGCGGCAAGTTCAAGGCGGGTGTCCCTATCCTGTGGCCTTTTCCAGGCCGGGTCCGCAACGCCCGCTACAACTTCGAGGGCAAAGAATATCACCTGCCCGTCACCGATAAAGGCGGGGTCCACCACATTCACGGGGTCGTGATAAACGCGGCCTGGCGGGTTAAAGACAAGGGCGTCAGCGAGGAAGGCGCGTTCGTGGAACTGGTCATCGAGCCGGGCGACCTCTCCGAAGACCGCCGGTCCGGGTATCCTTTCGACTTCGGGTTGACCTTGCGCCAGACCCTGGCAGGTGCCAGCCTCATCTATGACCTTCAAGTGGATAACCGTTCCGGCGAACAGGCTCTGCCTTTTGGCTACGGGCTGCATCCCTATTTACAGGCTCCTTTAGCTGTAACCGAAAAAGTACCCGACCGGACCCACCTGGAAGTGCTTATCCCCGCCGCCAAACGCTGGGCCGCGCCAGGAGGGTTACCGGACGCCGCCCCCGTTCCGCTCCAACCCCAGGACGATTTCCAGGAATGGCGCCCGCTCGGTTCCAGTCCCTTCGACCACATGTATAGCGATATAAAGTTTGAGGGGGATTACAGCGTGGCGGGGTTCCGCGATCCCGGCGTGGGTCTGGAAGTACAGGTTAAAGCCGACCACCAGTTTCATGACTGGGTGCTGTTCACCCAACCGAACCGCCCTTCGCTCTGTGTCGAGCCGTATACCTGTCCGCCCAACGCTATTAATTTCGAGGAAGAAGGTTTGAGCGATAGCAATTTGCTTATCGTCCCGCCCGGTGGAAGCTGGCAGGGGCGAGTAATCTTTGAAGTAACCGGCTATTAAAAAGAAAAAGCCTGGGCCCGGCAATGGGTCCAGGCTTTTTTCATGGTGTCAAACCTTAAGCAGCACTTCCTCAACCTCGGTTTCCTCCGGTTCGCCGGATGCGCCTTCTATGGTAACGCGAGGAATCCAGCCCAGGAATTTAGGCATAAACCAGTTCCAGTCGCCCAGGAGTCGCATAGTCGCCGGGACCAGTAAGGACCGTACAATAGTAGCGTCCAGCAAGACCGCCACCGCCAACCCCAGACCTAACTGCCGGATAAAGACTATCTGCAAGGTGACAAATACACTGAAGACCATCACCATGATAATTGCCGCGCTGGTGATAGTGCCGGAAGTGATACGAATGCCCTTCGCCACTGCTTCGTTGGAGGATAAGCCCCGGTCGCGGGCCTCCTTGATGCGCGTCAACAGGAACAGGTGGTAATCCATGGAAAGGCCGAACAGGATCGTGAAGATAAAGACCGGCACCCAGTTCTGGACATCACCCGGTGTCACGCCTAACTGGTCCTTTAAGAAGCCTAGTTGAAAGACCAGCACCAGCACGCCGTAAGAAGCCCCGGTAGATAGCAGATTCATGGCAATAGCCGTAACCGGGATAACAATTGAGTGAAAAGCTACCAGCAGCAGGATGAAGCTCAAGCTCAGCACAAAGGCAAAAACAAGCGGCATGGCGTCTGTATAGATTTTCGTGCTGTCCATGCTATATGCGGCCATCCCTGTCACGAAGACCTGCACCCCGGCCAGGTTGCCGAAGTTGGCCGGGACCACCTCTTGCCGTATCTTCTTAACCAGGTCGTGATTGGCCGTATCGTTTTGCTGCCCGCTCATTACCAGGGCTACATCGGCCACTTTACCATTGGTGGAATAAGTGACTTTAGGCTGGCTCAGACCTTTAACCTGCGAAGCGGCGATCTCGAACTTTTCAATGCTAGCCTTGGTATCGGCCCGGTCAGCCTGGGTGACGATGGCTTCCAGCTTTAGTTCGGTGCCTTGCGGCCACTTTTCGTTAAGCAGATTAAACGCCTGGACGACTTGCAGTTTTGCCGGGAAACTCGAAAGGTCGGTTTCGCCAAGCTTTAACTGGGTGACAGGGTAGGCCAGGGCCAGCATGAGGACCGCCGCCACCACTAAAAAGACCACCGGAAAACGCATTACCTGGCGGACCATCGCGCCCCAGAAACCACTCCCTTCGGCCCGGTCCCGCCCAAAGTAAGGGATACGACCCCAGTTAACTCCGTTACCGAGAATCGCCAGGATTGCGGGCAGGAAGGTCAGGCTCCCAATAAGCGAGATTAGCACTACCCCGATAGTGCCAATCGCCATTGACCGGAAAATAGGGTCATCTAAAAAGAACAGACCGGCCAGCGAAATAGCCACGGTCAATCCGCTAAAGAAAACGGCCCGGCCTGAAGTGCTGCTGCTTGTTTTTATGGCTTCCAACTTGGTATGGCCGTGCCGCCGCTCGGTGCGAAAGCGCGTAATCATAAAAAGCGAGTAGTCTACCGCCACCGCCAGCCCAATCAGCACCACCACCTGGGTAGCATAGCTGCTGACCGGTGTGACAGCCTGCGAATAGATACCCAGCAAGCCGAAAGCGCCCAGCAAGGCGGCGACCGCCATTACCAACGGCACTATCGAAGCTACCACCGCCCCAAAGGCTAACAGTAAAATCGCAAAGGTAAGCGGAATGGTAATAATCAGCGAACTATCCAGGTCCCTGGAAATCAATTCCGAAACCTCGTCGTTACCGAGGGTGGAGCTATAAGGGACAATTTTGAAGTCCTTGTATGTGGCCTGGAAATTAGCCAGCAGGGTTTTGACAGGCGCAAGTTTCTGCTTGACCAGGGCGCTATCACCTTCCACCGTCCCTACAAAGCGGACGCTACTGAGGTCCGGCGAGAACAAACCGGCCTGGGCCGGTAGAGTATAGGGGTCGGCAAACTCGTTCAAAACCGGTAAAACCTTGCCGTCCTGGGTGATAGTCAAGGTGGCAAGCTGTTTGTACATGTCCGAGATAACCTGATGATAGGCCGGGTCGGTAACTTTAAGGGAAGGATGGCTGATTACTAAAAGGAACTGTTCCCCGGCGCTGGCAACGTTATTGGCTTCAAAGGTATCCCAACCTTTTATAGCTTCCAGTTTAGCAGAAGCGCCTGGTCGACTATCGGTGGCGCTCTGGGTTTTGATACCGCCTAACCCCAGGCTAATACCAAAAAGGCCAATGGTAAAAAGGAACCAGAGGCCAAAGACCAACCAGCGATGCTGCGCGCTCCAGGCGGCTACCTTAACCGTCGCTGGCAGCTTGTTATCCGCAGGTGGTTTGACCTCACTTCCCGGTTTATCTACTACCCTAACCATTTTACTATTTACCTTTCTCAACTAGACCGGCTTGATACAATTCACCGATTTAACATTAAACAAACCGGGTGAAATCAGGGGTAAATAGGAATCTATTTGAGGTCAAAATGCGAGAAGGGAATCTGAACAGAAGTTACCCTGTTGAGCCAGGGTACAAGCGCTAAACCATCAAAAGAGTGTTCAAGCGAAAGTTTTAATGGGGTAAGTTAGAGATAAGCGGCCAGTTTTTCGCGCATCCAGGCCAGCCCGGCGGCGTGTTCGTGGGCCGGGGGCGCGAAAGACTCGGCGAAAGTCTTGTGAGTGGTTTCGATGTAGGGGCCTTCCAGCACTTCGTAGAGGACCGTACCCGGTTCCAGCGACAGGACGGCATGCCAGGTGCGCGGCTGTATCTCCGCCCCGTAATTGGGGCCATTCGGCGAAATCTCGACACAATCCAAAACGTCACCTTTTTCGGTAAAGCTGGCGACCAGGGCACGACCCCGCAAAGCCAGAAAGACCTCGACTTTGTCGGGGTCTTCGTGTTTATGGGGCATAATATAACTGTCCGGCTCAATCGCGTTTAGCATGCGCTGGACCGGGTCAGGATGTTCATGGTAACGATGAATCATACGGCGGCGTGGCGAGACTTCGGCCTGGGCCACCGTCCGGTCGAGCATGGCATTATCTATCGGTAAAAGCATAGCAATACCTCTAAACTTGATTGAAAAGGCCTGTTAGGGCAGTTCGCGCTCCGGGTCCCAGGGATAGACAATCCAGGCGTCGGTTTCCTCGGCGTAATAGTCCGGTTTCTCGCCCGCGAATTTGCTGTGAGAGGGTTTATAGTTAAGGACGCACACGTCAATATTGCCGCCCGCCCGGAGGAGCCGTTCGCGCACCGCCATGATAGTCGTGCCGCTATCCCAGACATCGTCAATCACCAGGATACGTTTGCCGTAAATCTGGGAGTCTTCGGGGAACTGCAAGAAAATCGGTTCGGGCAAGGTCTGTTCCTGGTGATTGTAGAACATAACCGCCGCGCAAAGGATATTGCGAATCCCGGTCTTTTCGCTGATAAGGCAGGCCGGGACCATCCCGCCCCGCGTGATAACCATAATATTGTCGTAGTTGGAGGGCAACTGGCGTAACAGTTTACCGACCATGCGCTCGATGTCGCTCCAGTTGATGTATTGCTTGTTCAGAACGCTACCTCACTTGCTAGTGTGTTTTCAGACTTTGCCGACTATTTTCAATTATGTAGAGTGCTATCAAGCGACTTTGCCTGCTTATTCATGAATAGCCCGCGCGGAGCCGTTAGTTCTGGCCGCGCAGACCGGACATGTTGCGCGAAAGGGTCTTGCCCAGGCCGGTCAACGATAGAAATTCCTCGTGGATGGTTTGCAGGGCTTCCTGCTCATCGTCCGCCGAAACAATCAAACTGATATTAAGCTCGCTCGAACCCTGGGCGATAGCCACGATGTTAATGCTCTTACGGCCAAGGGCGCTGAACAACCGGCCTGCCACGCCCGGCGCACCCCGCATGCCCGAGCCCACCGCTGCGATGGTGACAATCTGGGGGTCAGCCTCAATCGCCTCGATTTCCTTGAGTTCCAGTTCGCGCTCGAATTCTTTGCGCAAGGTCGGGACAACCTGCGGGATAACCTTTTTCTCGACCACCAGACAGAGGTCGTGACCGCTACTGGCGTGGCTTATCATATAGACGTTGACGTTCAGAGCCGCCATTTTGCCAAAAGCCCTCGCCGCGATACCCGGTACAGTCAGGACGCCCCCGCCCAGGATGGTTATCAGGGCCATATTTTTAGCGCTGGTCACGGCCTTGACCACACCGTCGGTCGCTTCGTGGCCGTGGTCAATCCGGGTGCCAGGGAAAGAGGGGTTAAAGGTGTTTTTGATGTAAATCGGGATACCCTTCTCGATAGCGGGCATCACGGTTAACGGGTGAATGACCTTCGCGCCAAAGTGGGTCAACTCCCCGGCCTCGGCGTAGCTAATCCGGCGCAACGAGCGGGCGTTCGGCACCATGCGCGGGTCGGCGGTCATTACGCCGTCCACTTCTTTCCAGATCCAGATTTCGTCGGCGTCCAGGCTGGCCCCGACAATACTGGCACTAAAGTCGGTGCCGTCGCGGCCCAGCGTGGTCGTCACGCCGTCTTCGGTGGCCCCGATAAAACCGGTCACGACCGGGATAACGCCGCTCTCGACCAGCGGCAAAAGCCGGGACTGGCAGCGGGCGGTGGTAACATCCATCTGGGGGCGGGCTGATTGGAAGGTGCGGTCGGTCAGAATCAGTTCTTCGGCGGAAATAGCCTGGGCCTTAAAGCCGAGGTCTTGCAGCGTCCCGGCCAGCACCTGGACCGAAATCTTTTCACCAAAGGCCGCCACCGCGTCCAGAGAGCGGGGGCTGAGTTCACCCAGCAATTCGACCCCGGTTAGTAAGCGCAACAAGACCTGGTGCTGCGCCTCCACGGTTTCCTCGACCTGTTTGCGAATTTCGGGGTTCACGATAGCGGCGGCGATGGTTTCTTTGTTGCGGGCCAGGAAAACCGCGACACTCTTTTCGGCGTTATGGGTGGCAGCAGCGGGGTTGCGCCCACCGTCGGCCAGGGAGCGGGCCGTATTAAGCAGCCAGTCGGTCGAACCGGCCATGGCGCTTACGACCGCTACCGGCTGTTGTTCGAGATAACTTCCCAGGAGCCGGGCCACTTCCCGGTAGCGCTCGGCGTTACCGACCGAAGTGCCGCCAAATTTCATTACAATCATGGTTAGAAAACTTCCTAAATTCTAGCTAGTCGGTAAAACGGTAGCGAATAAGCGCGAACAGGGCTTCAAAAGCATCTTTCAGGCCGATTTTCTTGCCCTCGGCATAGTCTCGCCCGCTATAGTGAATAGGCACCTCGTAAACTTTAAGTTTACGTTTCAAAATCTTGGCCGTAATTTCCGGTTCAAAGTCGAAGCGGCTGGCCCGCAACTTCATATCGCGAATAACCTCGGAACGCACGACCTTGTAACAGGTTTCCATGTCGGTAAGCATGGTATCGTAGAGGATATTGGTGAGTAAGGTCAGGGAGCGGTTTGCCAGGTAATGCCAGAACAAAAAGACCCGGTGCGTGCCCAAAAACCGCGAACCATAGACGGCATCGGCCCGGCCATCCGTGATAGGCTTAATCAGGGTGCCGTAATCGTTCGGGTCATATTCGAGGTCGGCGTCCTGCACGATGACAATTTTAGATTTTTCCGAAATGTGTTCAAAGCCCGTTTTGAGGGCCGCGCCTTTACCTTTATTCACGGGATGGTAGAAAAATCGTAAGGTGTTCAGGGGGTCGGGCTCCCGTGCGGCGGCTTCCTTTTCCATTTCCCGGATAATGTCGCGAGTGCCGTCCGTCGAACAATCATCGGTAATAATGATTTCTTTGGGGAAAGGGACCGCTTCTACAAGCTTAACAATCTCTCTGATAGTTTCTTTTTCGTTGTAAACCGGGATTATAATTGAAAGAAGTAAATCTTCTTCGTTGATGGGACTGGCGATGACTGGTTCCTCCTGACCTTATTAAAAAGCTCGCTCGACTACCCCAATTTTAACGATTATTTTGCCATTCAGCCTCGGCATTGTCAAATGCGGATTAATGCCCGCAACTATTGGGATGTCCGATTTCCGTTTCGTCAGCGTTATAACGCATGGGAAGCAGCTTTTGTCTTTCCGGGCCGCTTCAATTTTTTAACCGATTGATTTTTCACCCCGGCTAAAAACCAACTTAAAGAATTAAAACCCAACCGGCTACACCTTTGGCCGGGTTTATTTGCCTGCGTGTTTTTAGTCGTTACAGACCCCGACGAGGTTCCGGCTTGGATAAATTTAGGTCCAAAAATATATTTATTCTTAAGAAAGCGATTTTTAGCCGGGAAAAGCTTTTTATTCCCGGCCTGGCTCTCCTGGCGTTGGGCCTGTGGTTTCCGCAGTTGTTACACCTGGCCCAACTCAGGCCACCAAACTCGGACGACGCCACCATCATCCTGACCGGGGCTGATCTGGCGAGTGGTAACTGGCTGCTGCGGGGTTGGAACCTGCCGCCCGACTCTTTTATAACTTCCGATGTGCCGTTTTACGCCCTGGGCAATGTCCTACTTGGCCTCAAACCGGGTTTAATGCAAATAGTGCCGACCGTCATCTTCTGCGGGGTTATTTTTCTGAGCATATTGCTGAGCGGAAGCGGCCTGGTAACCTCGCGCTTACGAAATAGTGTGATCGCTTTTTTGCTGCTGGCAACTCCCTCTTACACCCTGGCCTCCCTGGCCCTGGAAGGCCCTATTCACATGGGAACGGTCTTATTTTGCCTGGCCTCTTTTATCGCGACCACCCAAATTTTTACGAATAGAGGGGCCGGGAAATTGGCCGGGGCCGGGTTAACTTTCGTCTTGCTAACCCTGGGTATCGTGGGTGACCCCCTGGCCCTGGTTATAGGGGCAATCCCGGTGGGACTGGCGGCGCTGGCCGTGCTGGGACTGTACCGTTTCAAAGAGGGCTGGTATGTCCTGGCAGCCGCGGGGCTGGCAGTCCTTCTCAGCCGGTTCAGCCCGGTAAAAACCATCCCCGTAACCCCGGTTATAACTTTCGACCAATTGGATCAAAATGTAGGTCTGCTGGCCGAAAGTTTTCTGTACGTCCTCCTCCCAAATATCTTTTTGCTTATCGCCGGGTTACTGGCGCTGGGTTGGACTTTTAAAAAACTCTGGGGAGAGAGAAAAACTTTTACCCTGGCTGGGCTGGTAGATTGTCTGCTGCTGGCCGGGATTGCCGCCAACATAGCCGCTTTTTTGTTTACGTCCGCCCCGACCGACCTGGCAACGGCCCGCTATTTACTGCCAACAGTGGTCTTTGGCTTTATCCTGTTAGCCAAAAGGCTGGGCGATTTGTTTGAGGTCAGACACTGGCTGTTCTGGTTGGCCTGCCTGGTCCTAATTGTCCCGACGATGTGGAGCTTTATGGAACTGGCAAATACCCCGGCAGAACCAGCCCCACAAACAGCCCTCGTAGCCTGGTTGGACCAGCAGCGCCTGACCGAGGGATACGCTGATTACTGGGACGCGAATATTCTAACGGTCCAGTCCGAAAATAAGATAAGGGTTCGCCCGGTAAGGCGGGAAGGTTTGAAATATGCCCCTTACCGCTGGAATACCAGGGACGACTGGTACCAGCCGTTTCCCCCAGCGACCACCCTCCAACCTTTCTTTATGCTTTACCAGACCGACCCCCCACCCTTTCGCACCACGGACCCAGGCCAGGGCAACGCCGGTATAACCGCCAAAATAACGGCCAAACTGCTCGACCGCCTGGCCCTGCTCCTGACATTTGGCCCGCCAACCCGAATAGCGAGTTTCGACACCTATCAAATCCTGGTGTGGGAAAGGGGCACGCCCCAAAGCTCAGCCTGGGCCAGGCCATGAACCTTGCCATTTATTTTGATAAAAAGTTTTGAAACCCGCTTCAATGCTTCTAAAGAAAAGTTTTAGATGTCCGGTTTTAGATGCTGGCGCGTTATAATCTTTGCAACATTATTTGCATCACCAACTGACCGGACACATTTATTGAAGGGAAAATGCATGAAGCGATTCGGGTTTGGCATTTTTCAGGATGGGGTAAAAGCAATTACCTCCCTAACCGTCCCATTCTCGGAACAAAATGAAACCATCACCGGCCAGGAAGAATTGGCTTTAGTAAACGCGGCGCGGACCAATCCCCAGGCTTTTGATAAGTTGTACCAGCGTTATCTGGGGCCGGTTTACCGCTATCTTTGTCTGCACACCAACACCAGGGAAGATGCCGCCGACCTTACCCAGCAGGTCTTTTTGCAAGCCCTGAAAGCCTTGCCCTCCTACCGGAAAGGACAACTACCTTTTTCAGCCTGGCTCTTTCGAATTGCCCATAACCTGGCCGTAGATAATTTCCGGCGGGCGCGTCCGACCGTTACCTGGGATTTGCTGCCCGAATCCGAACACCCAGCCAGCGAGCAGTACCCGGAAACCACCCTTTTAGAGCAGGAGCAACTTTTACAGTTACGGAGTTTATTCGACCAGCTTGACCCCGACAAAAGGGAATTATTGGCGTTGCGGTTCGCCGCCGGGTTTACCGCCCGTGAAATCGGGGTTATCCTGGGCAAACGGGAAGAAGCCGTCCAGAAACAATTGAGCCGCATCCTTCAGGGCTTACGCAAGCAGTACAAGGAGCAGGCCCTATGAAACAACAGACCGTCTACAATAAATATCCCGACCTGCTAAAAGTAGATGACGATCCCGAATTGTCCAAACTCATAGACGACCTGGATAAACTTTGCCGCCAGCACCAGCCGCCCGAAGACCTGGTTAACCTGAGTATTGCCCAGAGCCTGCGGGCCCGCGAAGCGGAAAGTTACGCGGTGCCGCTGCCCAAACCGCAAACTTTGCGCCACCTGAACCTTGCCCGTCCGGCCCGGAAACCTTTTCGCTGGCTCCTAGGTTTGGTGGTAGCCCTGCTAGGGTTGGCTATGTTGATGGGCGGCGCGGTGTTTGTTTTCACCAAAGCGAACGGGGTCGGCCCTTCCAATTCCTATAGCGTTGCGGAACCTGCCTGTATAAAAGAAGGAGTAGCGGCCCCTCCCTCCGAAAATGCCCGCACTATCCAGGTGGGTTGTTCAACTCTTTACCTGCCCCTGGTCCAGGCGGACAACGACCGGATAACTATCGAGTATGTTTTGTCCAACAGCAATTTTCCGCTTACAGATTATATGCCCCTCAATACGCACCTGTTTGACAGCCAGGGGAACGAACTCAAACGGCTGGGGGGAATATCGAGCGGACAGGTAACCACGTACGGCGGGGATGCCGCTTACACTAAAATGGAGAAAGTAGCCGGGGCCCCGGCACCAGCGCCAATGCCTTACGGGTCCACCGCAGGCGAAGAATGGTTTGATGCCTCTACCCTGAGCGGGACTAATTCGGGCAGCCTGGTAAACTTGCGGTTGGAAATTGAAGCCTTCTCGCAGCAGGCGAACAGCCGTACCCTCCCGGTAAAAAGTGGTGTCGCGAACAAATCTTATAGCTCGGCCTCCTCCATGATAGAAGGTCCGTTTAACTTTAACCTGAGTGTGCCCTATCAGAATTCGGCCCTGGTAAGCAGTCTGAACCTGACCGATACGGTTTCAGGGCAGACCGTTACCCTGGAAAAAGTCGTCCGGCGGCCCGACTATACCCGGTTGTACCTGCGCGGGATAAACGGCCCGCTTGACTTTGACCTGAATGCCGCCGGGCTCTATATGTCTATCAGCGGCGACCAGGTCAATTACTATAATAACTCCCAGCAAATCTTCACCAGCCAGGATGGTGGGACCATCGTGCAAATTGATAACTCGCTGCAAGACCGCAAGGGGGATTGGCGGTTGACCTTGCACCCGGCCCTGACCAACCAGAAGCCCTACAATTCTCCCAACCAGGCGCAGAGTGTAGCAAATGGACCCTGGTTCTTTCAGTTCAAATTGACCGATTGAAATTACCGGGAGTTAGTTGGAGGAATAAAATACATCAAAAGTATAAAAACAAAAAGGCGGGTAACCCGCCTTTTTGTTATTTAACCAATGTTGCTAGTTTGAACTAGTACTTAGTCACGCTAATTTTGATAGGTCAGGATAAAGACGTTGAAGTTTGGTGCG
>MKTJ01000041.1 GCA_001898225.1 Chloroflexi bacterium 54-19 | reverse complement strand
TATATTTTTTGTTCATGCTATAACCTTACCAGATTATAGCTAACTTATCAATCAAATTTAGACTGTCTACTAGGCGGATAAATTACTACACATACTCCTACAATTAGCCAGGAATAAACATCTACGACTAAATAAAGGAAAGCACGCCCTATATTCTTCCTATCTATTTCACTTACTAATTCAATGGTTTCGGTACTATCTATCTGATATTGCTGACCAATACCCGTTACTAAACTGGTTGAACTGCCTGGTAGTCCACGGTGGTTCAACTCTTTCTCATTATTACCTTCTCTGTGTTCAATTTGTTGGGCCGCCGAATATATTTTATGGTAATGGTAGACTAATTGTCTGTAGCTAAATACTTTAGATGCATGAGGAATGGTTTTAACCGAAATATTGCCATGTTGTTGTTTACCTTTATGAAATCCATGTTTAATAATATATTCCCTAGCGCCTTTGAGAGTAAATACTGGTCTTTTATCTATAGGCTCAGTTTCTTTGCATTCTTTTACGTAGGCTGGAAGGTACTTACGTATGATTTCCCGTGTAGCCTCGTCAACATTTACGCCGACTGCGCCCGTTGTAGGGCTAATATATTTTTTTGGACGACCTAATTTAATCGAACCAATTTTCCTCTCTTTTCCAAAGCCACCGCAGTTGGAGTAATCTCCTAATAAGCAATTTATAACCTGACCCCTTTGCCACCACCTTTTTAAGTATTTATAAATTGTTTTTTTAGTTATGGGTTTTTCGCCAGGCTTACAATTCCTGACTGCTTCTTCCAATACTTCCTTTATTAGTAAAGCGCGTTCTTTTTTGTTATATTGTCTCTCATCTTGAATAATTGGCTTAATAATCTCGTATGCTGCATCTCTTTGCGCTTTCCTTACAGTAATACTCTTCGCACGCTTTACGCTTTCTTGTGAAACTCGACCATTCCCCGCAATTGGTTCTTCTAAGAGTAATTTGGAAGTAAAAGGATCATTTTCTAAAACCAGGACTTTCCCAGTTTTTAGCTCATTTTTTAAATCCGCAATTAATTCCTTTTCAGGAAGGGCTTTGCTGCCGTATAAATCAATTTTGTGAACATAAACTCTTTGGGGATCAATAAAAAGAATACGTTCAATTCTTTTATTACCTGACGGAGTTTCCCTTTCTAATAAAATGTTCTTTACAATATTCATTGCTGTTATTCTTTAAATTATGGTCAGATCTTATTTCATAAACAGGAGTTTTTTGTCAGGGTTGAAAGGCTTAGTCATATCGACAGGCAACCGTTTGTTGGCAATAAGATGTTTGATAATTGCTAAACAATCGCCCTGGTTGAATCCATATATCGAATCCATATTTAGGGCAGATTTGTTTAGTGGATCTTGACTGGCTCTTAATTCTTCCGTAAGTAGTACAGCAATTTTGTTTATCTTTTCTGAAGCTGAAGTTACACGGTCTGTTATGTCCTTATAAGCATGAATTAACTCAATATTCTTTATCAGAACCTTATGTAGTTCCAGTTCTCTATCGGTTATTATTCCCCAACTGGTCTTTCTTCTTGCCCAATAAATGCGTTCTATTTCTAGCGTTTCGATAGTTCTAATATCATTTAGGTTATTAGCAGGCATTACTGTGCGTGCTTCAAGGTTAACTTCAAACCCTTTTTGGACTGTAAACACAAAATCGGTCTTCATCGCAATTGGTTCTCGTGTATGTGGATCGTAAGGATGATTTATTCCGAGAAACTTAGCAATCTGTTGTGTATCCGCTAAATCTAATAAAAGGTAGTTTTCCCTTATATCAGTTATACTGTTTGACCATTCTGCTAAATAAAAACACATACATGTCAGGTAACTCCATAATTCGTGTTGCCGTTTTGTTTTCCAACCGGGCTTCTTTATATTTGTTGTTTTTAAAGGAGTTTCACGAGTATGGTACAACGATTTATAATCTTTACCGGTTCCAATACCCTGCTCCTTATCAAAACGTTTTTCGATTTGCGATGAGGTTAGTCCCGCCTTTTTTCTTGCCATTTTCTTAAACCTTCTAAATTTCTTATTAGCCTAATGCTTCCTTAATCACTATCTCAGTAATGCAACAACAAGTTAAAATAAGTTATAATCCGTCTAAAGTTTTTAGCTTTGACAGCATCACTTGTTCGGAAGTGATGTTGTAAGCATAGACTATTGGTTAAACTGTTAGCATTAATAATGGATTAAAATTTTAGATTTTCCACACCAATAAAGTGTAATTCGAGGTGGTTGGCATGCGTCTATAACGTCAAATTTGACGTTATAGACGCATATTTTATGTGGTAACCAGTAAAGTTAGGTAGCTATCCAGGATAAAATAGAAACGCTACTGACTGTTATAGCATTAAGGATAGAAGGTATAATAAATTCGGTATAAATTGTGCATTAAATAGGTATTTCTCTTGGAGAATGAAAACCTTACAATCTCAAACATAAAGAGATATGAAGGAATGTTGATAAAGATTGCTTTTAGCACTAGCAGGTTCCTAAACGCCAGGGTGTATCTAACCCGGAGATTACCAGATAGTTACATATCACAAAAACCCTAGTTCCTGATTGCTTAGGCAACCCTGGAGCTTGGGTCTAAATGTCGACATAAACTGGTGTGGTTGCTGTCTACGACTAACTCAACCGGTAGTTCGAACAGAAGTGCCTATTAAAAATGTTCGAACTACCTAATATCTGTGTCAGATTACTTGTTCATTTTTGAATATCAACGGATAGTGGCTAGCTGGCATCCATAGAGAAAAGCGTCTCAAGATTGAATTTGAAACGGTTTTGACTGCTACCTATTGACTTTAGCTTAAAAGGGATTTATCATTAGAGAGAAGTTTTAGAACATTAGTGCGAGTTACAGGTGCTGAGAACACCTGTAACTCTTGACCCCATTCCTGAGTTGGCCAGGATGAGGCTGCATAAGTTTATCATACTCCGGTCTGGATTTCAGGCCATACCTACTTCTTCTGCGGCTTATCCTGCATTTTTTGCTCTTTTGTTAGTTTTCCCATGAAGTTTCCAGGAAACCTAAATAAAGAGCAAGTTATATGCGAGATACAGCCGTTTTTGATTTCCATTAAACGGTCTACTCTCCAATGATACTAAAAATCTAAAAAGTTTCAGATATTCAGCCTTGATTTAGGCTGGGTTTCTTTGATTCCCTTTGAAAAACAAGCCTCCTTTTGCAAGGGCAATTTGAGTGGAATTTCAGGCGAAATACCGGAAAGGTAACTTTTTTATCATTTTTCAGCCAGTGATTTATGTGTCCCTGAGCAGATAACCTTGTTACTTAGCGCATTTAACCACTTCTAAGACTGAATAGACACTGGCTTAGAGTATTTCGCAGTTATGTAAACTAGAAAGGTATGGTAATGAACATTGCAGAGTTAGATCCGTGTGGACAGGTAGTTTACCACCTCCACCGTTTTATCCGAACCTTTCGGCCGGTTAAAAATGGTGGTAATGTCGGTTCTCAATTCGAGAACCGGCTCCGTAGTAGTTTTTCGGAAAAGTTCTCCTGGGACCTGCTTTCCGCCGAACGAGACCTGGGTCTGGGCCATGGAATGGAATCAGGTTCGGGCCTTTCTCACGAATTGGACCTGGTGGCGCGCCTGGGAGTTTACCTGTTTATCATCGAACTAAAATATTACACAGCCGGGCATATATCTAAAGAGATGGTTATGGTCTTTAATCAGAAAGTTCACGATTTTTACCTCGAGAACTATCCGCAACTAAGCCATCTGAAGATCTACCGCATTTTTGCCACTCGTTGCGGTTATGTGGACGAATCCATCCGCCGTTTTTGCGCCATGTGGGGCATCCTGCTCATCGATAATCAACTCCTGACTGCGCCGCTCTGTTCGATCCTGGTAGAAAGTGTTCGAGAAGCAGTACAGACCCGGGATTTTACAACAACTTCAACTCCGAGCTGGGCTAACTGCGCCTATTTGGATCGGTTGTCCGGAACGGCCGACGGCCTGAGTGCAAAAATGTGGCCTGACTTTAATACGATCGCCAGCCTGCAGCTACCTTTTAGTTCTGGACAGATTGCGCGGTTTGGCGGGCTCTCGCCGGCCTTCCTCACCAGCCGGTGGGTTTCGCATCAACAGCAACTTTCTAAGCAAGTAAGTCGGTTGCAAAGCCAATTCCTCTCCTGGCAAAACTTTGAACAAATCCGAAAGAAAAGCTTTGAAATTCTAGAAAATCCTGACATTAGTGGGGGCGAGAAGTAGCCCGCTTTACGCCAGGTTGTTATTTGGCTATGAACCTGATTAGAGTCCCGGTTTTGTCGATAGACGTCTTGGATGGGATAAGCCGATTGATCCTCCGACTGCCGGACCAGGGGAATTGGTTAGCAATGTAACCTTAAATGATTTAGAGAGACACTTTGGGAGGCAACCTATAGTAATGCGTAATATCTATACAATTTATGAGGTCCGGTACTTTTACACCGGAGTAGCGGCGCTGGGGTTGAACCAGGGCGTTGCCCTGGATGATGATGTGGACAGCCTGATCCGTGATCAACTGGTCCATTTCAACGCCATTCGTAACCGTAAATATAATTTGCCCGAGCGTAAAGCTTCCTTTAACCAGACCCCCCGCAATATCCTTTCGGAGCTGCGCCATCTGGGCCTGGTGGAAAGTGCGGGCCGTGGCAGTGAAAAACAGTGGTCCTTGACTACCCAGGGGTGGAGGATCTTTGAAATGCTAAAAGATCCTCTCAATAGCCTTAAGCTCCGGGAAGAATTTGCGGCACTTACCCTTATCACTTTTCCACTCTTCCAGAATTTTCTCAATACTCTCAATCGCAGCCCTTTTGACGGAATGGCCGGCATTCCAACCCTTACTCACCATGAATTTGACTCTTTTGCCTTGTCTCCGGCGGGCAATAAGGCCGTTGTTGATAAGGCGGTCAGGCTAACACGGGATTTGATGAATCCACGTTTTTCTTTCGAGCAGAGCCTGTACCGGGATTTGCAAACAAAGCTTGAAACCACCCTTGAAACGGGAGTAGCCCAGGGTAAGAAACCTGGTGAGGTTATGGAAACGGAAGTAACTCGCTTCTTTCTCCATTTCTTTTTTGAGCGGTTTCTCAATAACGCCATGCGTTACGAGTCAGTAAGGTCGCGCTGCGTGTTTCTGGGGCTGGCGAACTATTTTCGGGAAGGTCGGCCTGGCCGCACCCTGGAAATTATCTACCCTACCGCCCGCTTGAGCTCCGTCCCCGTGTATCCGTACGCTGAGTTACTGGCACCCATTGAAGAAAGTAATGCCGAATGGGACAGCGAAGCACCGGTGCAAAGTAAGGCTTATGAAAGTGGAAGGGGTGGTAACAGGAGAGGTAAATGGATTATCCCCGGAACCTGGCACGAAGTACCTTTAGGTGAAAATGAATCGGTAAGTGGAAAAGAAACCAGCCTTTTACTGCGGACCCCACGCTGGCTTACTTTTAGAGAATCATTTCTTAAAACCTTGCAACAACAGTACAACGCCATTCCGCGGGCAATTGGTTACGTTGAGGTAGCCGATCTGCGGGACCGCGTCTGCTTTGAGCTGGGAATACCCGATCACATTTTTGATGACTTTTTGAAACGAGCCATCGAGGACGGTCAAAAAGGCAATATGCCGGTAAGGGTTTATCTAGATAGTTCACTCGGACAATCTTTGCCATTACCCAAACGAGCCCCTCTGGAACTTGAGCAGGGAGCTTTTAACCTGGTCAGGGTTCAGGAGGTGGATAGCGGTTAAGCGGATTTGCACCGAGTCTAATTATTAGGTCTCAGGATTGAGTTTTGAACCAGGTGATGTAAGCCGGAATTTATTCGAACTAAAAAATTCGGCTGAAACTTGTTACAGCACCAATCAATTTATGGCATTAAACACTTTACGGAGGTCTATTTCTATGTCGCGCTTGATAAGTTTACAGGATCCAACCGCAACGGATCAAAATACCGGGATTATGGAAAATTATGCCCATCTGGGCCTATTGGACAATCCCTTTCCGGTAGACGGGATTATCAACCCGGCCAGCCCTGACCCAAGAGTCAATGGCACTATCTTTGAGCCCGGTATCCGCAGGGGTGTCATCCTTGATTTTGAAAGCAAACTCCTGGGAGTTAGCAATCCCGAGCAGCGCTACCGAATGGGCTATTTGTGGGCTCAGGGAGACCAGGCATTTGGCCGGGGAGTGGGAAAGACAGCTATCCTTCTTCATTTGATGCGCAGCATTAACCGGAACTGGGGTGAAACCTACTTCAAAGGTAAATTCCCGGTCTGTGCCCTTTATGTCTATCCTCCCCAGAACATGAACCGCCTGGAGTATCTGGCAGTCCTGGCCATGTGCGAATTGGTAGCCTTAGGCGTGATAAATAGCGCGGTTACCAACTTGAGATACCGGGTAATCATGGAGAGTAATTGGCCGGAAGACCAGGTGGAAAGGGTTCGAAATTTAAGGTTGGAAGAGGGCAAAAAACTGCTGAGTAATGACTGGCTCATCAGTAATGGCTTTGATCTAAAAGCCCTGGAGGACCTGGTAATTGCTCTTTTAGTTTCAAATAATGTCGAGGCGGATTTTGCCCGGGCCATCGCTGCCAATGATCTGCTGGGCTATTTAAAAAGTATGCGTAAAGATGGGTTGCTTGACTTCCCGCCACCGCCCAGGGATTTGGCCCTCTACCGCAAGGCGAATAACCTTTTCTTCACCCAGACTCTTAGGACCCTCAAAATTGCCGGGTTTAAGGGAGTATATCTCTTCGTAGACGACATTGAAAATATGATCGATAAGATGGGACGACGCGAACGGGAGACGTTTACCAAGGAGCTTGGCTATATCCTGTTGAGAGGCGACTACGAAGCCGGCATCTCGCGGTTCCTGACCCTGGTATTGACCACACACGCTGCGGCTGCCCAGCGGCTTTCCGAGGCCTGGGGATTAGCCGGTTTACAGTCTTCATTACCTATGAGCCTGGATGCGCCCAATTCGATCCTGGTGCCTTTGCTTGACTTGAACGAGGCCAAGGAGGTAGTTAAACGCCACCTCAATCACTATCGTAAAGATAAAAGTCAGCCGGAAAATCCGGCCGAAATCTTTAAACCCTTTACGGAGGAAGCGGTTGAGCTACTTGTCCAGCAATGTAACTATCATCCCAGAGAATTTCTCTCGAAAGCCCATTTCACGATTGAAAGGGCTAAGCAGGAGGATAGTCGTACTTTAATTGACAAAGCCTTTATCGAGGCAAGCCTGCTCGATACCAATTCTATCCGGGCCGGGTTAAACGAGGCTATTGACATTTCGCTTCTCTAACAAGGCGATTAGCAGTTCTGGGTGCAGTTATTACTATTAAGGTAAACATTTGAATAGAGTTTGGAACTGCACTCGAACCTCTCGCCAAATTTATTGGATTTAGAGATAACTATGGTATTCAATACAACCTGACCGAATGCTTTTATCAGGATGTCATTTTTCCGGATTCTGTCATTTGAAGGATATGAGTAAGAAAGGACAGGAATATACAATGCCAGATTTTGCAAGGGCCTTCGAAGAAATCCACCGTATTGATGAGTTTTCCAACGAGTATTGGTCCGCAAAGGAATTAGCTACTCTGTTAGGTTACAAAACCGGCTTTAAAGGTTTAAATACGGCTATTCGGAAGGCCAAACTTGTTTTCAACAGCTTGAAGGGTGTACCACTGAAAAATCATTTCATTAGTGTTGAAAAAGAGCGGAAGGGGAAAATTATTGTAACCGATTTAAGACTTAGCCGGCTTGCTAGCATGCTGGTTATTATGAACGGGGACAGCCACAAACCAATGGTCGCCTTCGCCAAAAGTTATTTTGCCAAAGCAGCTATTGAAAGCGAACAAGCCAGGAAGGTCAGTTATAAAGAGCTGAATATAAGCCAGGAATATGGCATATATTCTCCTAACTGGGGAAGGATAAATTAACCTCCATCCAGTTTTTAATTTCTGCCGATTGTTGTGAGTTATAACTAGTTTAGAGGGAGTGTAATTTTTATGGGATATGTTTCATAACTTGAAATCCTCTTTATCGTTGCAATCCAGTGCCTTTATTTTGACCTTCTCGACCATTTTACCTTAAGAAGTTCGTTTTGGTGATTGGTTCGACATTAGTTTTACCACTTGAGGGGAAAGAAAAATACCATATATATTCTGATACGTCAGTATAATAGTTTTATTGGCCTTTTAAGGGATTGATCCAAGTTAGTCTTAGGAACGCTGGATCCTCTCCCTTTAAGATTCTTAAGTTTAGGAGAATTACTAATATGAAGAAGGAACAAAAGTATCACCGCAATGGTAACCAAAACAGACCAGGCCCTGAGGTTGCGTTCTCGGAAAAGTTAACCGGGCATACATTGCAAGCTCATACTGGCAAAACTATTGAAAGGCCGGTGGAACCGGAACACGTGAATGAAATGAGGGTGTATTCAGCCAGAAAACAGAAATTTGTTACTATCGACACCCGTTTTCTTGAAATATGGCGTCCTGCCCTTGGTCCCTTCGCCACTGGAGTTTATATATCGTTATGTTATATGGCCACTTCCGATACCGAAATCCAAAGTTCTGCCCAATTGGAAGCACTTATTGCTGGCGAGAACAAAATGAGTGAAAGTCAGGTTGTTCGAGAACTGGATAGACTACAACGCTTTAACCTTATTCGCAAAGTATCACATCATATTGAAAGCAGTAACGGTGAGATGAAATTGATCGATAGTTACTTACTGCTGGATATTGAAGAAGCTATATTGCCAGCTCAATTTGATTAAGATGCCTCGGCTTTAGCCGTTATGAGTAGTCGTGCCGGATAATTTACCTATACCCTTATTCAAGGTGGAAGGCCAATTCCGGAAAGCCGGAGTTGGCTATATCCAAGGCTGCACACCCACGAATCAATACGCTGACTCCAACACTTTAAAAATACGGCATCGACCTTCTTCTCCCACCCTACCAAATTACCTTTAACCGGCCTACCTTCCGAGCTGTCGCACCCTTCCCGCATGTCAGAACTGCGGTGAGCAGGTGCGGCTTCTTTTTGATGTTCGATGATGGAGGTTGGAATATCGGCCGTAGAAACGGCCAGGAAAGCAAGTTGCGAATATAACTTTCAGTTAGCATTTCTCATTTAGTGGTAATACAACACGGTCTAAAAAAATATCCCAACATTCCGCAGTTATGATGAAGAGATTACAGATACTAAAAGGGCAATTGTCAGAATCAATGCGAAAAAATAATTTTAAATACCAAATACCTATTGCAAAAAAGTATATGTTAGTAATAAAATACAGCAGCTATTTGAAATTAATTTTTTGTGTTTCTGCAAACAACCAGTAAAAATTTAAGAATAATAAAGAAAAATTGCAAAACCATCTTTTGCTTATTTCTGAATAAAATAGAACTTGAATTTGCAAAAGTTAAGTTTGAGAAAACCACCTTGTTGCTAATATAAAGCCTGGTGAAAATTTCTAAGCGTTATTTTAAGAAACTCAAGGGAGAGAGTAATGGCTAAAGTTATGAGCCTTGGTAGTATCCCTGTAAATCAGGGAGAAGCGGTTGCAATTTCTTATCTTGAAGCAAATTTACCCTCCAATTATACTATTTATCCAAATAAAGAATTAAATCAAAATAATGGCACCCCCCTGGAATGTGATGCGATTGTGATAGCACCCCACGCTGTTTATATTATCGAAATTAAGGATTGGCACGGCAAAATAATTGGAAACGATAGTATTTGGAAACTTGGTACTAGCGAAAGACCCAGTCCTGTTAAGAGTCTGAATTATAAAGCTAAAGTTCTAAAGGGTCTTTTAACTCAAGGCAGCCTCATAAATAAAAATGTGTGGGTAGAAGGTTTAATTGTAATTAATGATAAACAAACCATTCTTAATTTAACAGGAGCATCTCAAAAGCAAACCTTTTTCCTACATAAAGTAACGGAATATCTTCAGAGTCCTGCTCGTTTATTGTCTCCTACTCCAATCGCTCAGAATGCTATTGGTTCACTACTAATTGGTATAAAACAAATTATTTCCGGAATGCCGGAATGGGATGGCCCACGTAAGAATTACAATCAATACAGGGTAAAAGAAACGATAAGCGTAGAGGATAATTATTCTGAATTGATTGCAGAAAATAGCCTTGCAAGCGGATTGCCTCCTGTGAGATTGAGAGTTTTTGAATACTCACCCTACTTACCAAAGAAAGAATTGGAAAGTCGCCTTTACAAAATTAAAAATGAGTTTAATTTACTTCAGACAATTGGATCTCACCCAAATCTTTTACTTGTCCGAGACCTATTCGAAGTAGATGGTAATAAATTAGTCGAAGTTACGGATTGGAATAATAATGGAACTACTCTTGCCGCTTTAATTCTGGAAGCAATCCCCCTTACCATTGAGCGAAAACTAGAAATAATGAAGGGGCTTTTAATAGGGATTAAAGCAGTCCAAGAAAAAGGTGTTATCCATAGAGCCATTACGCCGGCTGATATTCTTATCGGTGAAAATTATATCCCTCGGCTTATGAATTTTGACCGGGCACGACTGAATACACCTGCAACTGCTCAAAATACAACCGTCTGGATTAAACCGGAGGAAAAAGAAAATATTCCATACCTTGCTCCGGAGTTAAACCAGGTGGATTACCATGCCTACCCGGCCAGTGATCTTTATAGTTTAGGAGTTATATTTTTCCAACTCCTTACGGGTGAACTTCCAGTTTACAGCCCACAAGAAGCTTTAAAAATAGACGCTTCAGAGTTAAAAGTCAGTGAATTTGTCGAAGGTTTGCCCAATGGTCTGGATGAATTTATTCTTAAGTTATGGCAGCCTGATTTAGAATTGAGATATACCTCTGCCAAAGAAGCTCTTCAAGATTTTGAACAGATTCTTAACCCTGAGCCGGTCACCCCAACACATACTAATACTGATATAAAAACTGGTCCTGGAACGTCCATACATAAAGAGTATAACTCTGGCGATATTATTGACAATCAATATCTGGTTCAGAAAATTCTTGGCCGGGGTGGTTCGAGTGTGGTTTATGAAGTCTATAGCCCATTGCACAACCAGGTTTTCGCTATGAAAGTAATCAATCGGGGGGTAGAAGTTTCTTTTCTTCAACAGGAATTCCAAACACTTCGCAAATTGAGTCACCCAAATATCGCCAGGGCCGAATGGGCTGCGCAAATCTACCAGGGGCAATATTATCTTCTTACCGAATTTGTTGAAGGCCAAATTCTCTCAAATTATGTCAATGGTAAACAGAGGATGAATGTCCAGGAAGCAATTGAAATTACACATAATATCCTGGATGCTTTGGAATATTTGCATCATGATGGTCCGAACCGTCCTGCCATCTTACACCGGGATATTAAACCAAGCAATATTGTCAGGACCAGAGAAGGTTTAAAAATTATTGACTTTAATATTGCGACTTTGGCTGAAAGTTCAAATCAAACTTTTATCGGTACTCCTGGTTATATCCCACTGGATTTAATTGAAAGCGGATGGGATGCCTCGTGCGACCTTTATGCTACCGGAGTCGTCCTTTATTTACTCATTACC
Organism: Chloroflexi bacterium 54-19; assembly: GCA_001898225.1. Lineage (GTDB taxonomy): Bacteria > Chloroflexota > Chloroflexia > Chloroheliales > Chloroheliaceae > 54-19. The sequence goes on along the minus strand of MKTJ01000041.1, from coordinate 74,258 downwards.
CAACATCACCCTTACGAAGGATTTGTTCAATTAAACTCCCATTCAAAACCTCACGATCCTCGCGAATTTGTGCCAGAAATAAAACTGAGTAAGTCTTTTGCAAACTTTTTAATAAAAGCTTGTCTACCTTTACGGCAAGACCGTTTTACCGATGCTACCCAAATGCGCAAGGCCCTGGCAGATGCAGCACCTTTTTACGATTATCAAACTGTGCCACAATCAGGGACTAGGGGTGATAACATAAACATTCCTGAAGAAGAATGGCAACGGCCTAACTATAACCCTTATGTCACCCGCTTCTTAACGCTCTATAGTCAGGCCCGCCGGAATAATAAAGGTACTAGGGGTCTTGATGATTTTGCAGCAGCGACTTATGTAAAGACCAGGCTCGATGAAAAACTTCTTCCTGCTATTCTTGAAGGTAAACACCAACTGGTAATTATTACAGGTAACGCTGGTGACGGCAAGACTGCATTTATTCAAAATCTTGAAAAGGCTGTACGTGACCAGAAGGTTGATGTGACCTCCATAAACCACGGCAACGGGTCAAAGTTTAAATACCAAAACCTTGATTTCTTCACAAACTATGATGGGTCGCAAGATGAGGGCGAAAATGTAAATGATAACGTTCTTAAGAACTTCTTCGAACCTTTTGCAGGTGTAACTTATCAGAAGGCGCAAGGCCAGGTCCGGCTAATAGCTATCAACGAGGGGCGCTTACGTGATTTTCTTGAATCCAATTGGCAAGAGTTCTCATGGCTCAGAAAAGAAGTCTTCGAGTTTTTCGATGAATTGGGTAATAAAAAGCTGCCCGAAGGGTTGCTAATTATTAATCTAAACCTGCGCTCTGTTGTCGCAGGTAAGGCTCAATCTATTTTTAGCCGCCAGCTTGAAGTTATTGGAGATGATTCTTTTTGGAAGCCATGTGAGGGTTGCTCTATCAAAGATCACTGTTTTATTAAATTTAATATTGACTCCTTTAGAGATAAAACTAATGGGCCCGAAATTACTGAAAGGCTCCGGACAGTTTTTGAGACTGTACATCTTCGCAGGCGTTTGCACATAACCATGCGGGATATGCGTTCCGCGCTTTCATATTTAATATTTCGTGACCATACTTGTGAAGATATTGCAGCGGCGCTGGAGTCTACCCTGACCGACCCTACCGACTATTTGAATAAGTTTTACTACAATGTGCTGATCGGACCCGATGCAAAAGAAGTCCAGTTAGCTGGCGCTGAGCAAGGCTTAGTCGCTGATATTGAGGTAAGGACTGATCGATTAATTGACCTTGTTACTCAGATTGATGTAGCCCTTGTTAGTAATCCTCAGATTGACCGGGAAATGCATTTCGATGGTAAGACCGGTGGCCCACCTTTATTCGATTTGTCCTCAAGGTCGCATATAGATGAAATTATGTTGGAAACTCTCCAGAATAATTTGGTCTTTGGTTTCGAGGTAGCGCAGAATCCTAAACTGATAAGCCTACATAGGATTTTCCATCATATGGAACGGCGCAAGTCTTTCTTTGAAAGACGCGAGGATGGCTGGCTGAAAATGCTACCCTACGAGCAGCTATCTCGTTTCCGCGAAGTTACTCAACTTGAAAGTAATGAACAGAAACACCAGGCTACCCTGAAAGACCTTAAAACTCAAATTATTTCTGGCATAAGTGTAGCGGAAGGTAGTAAGAGCAAAAAATATAACCAGGAATATATTTGGCTTAGGGCAAGTCAAACCGACAAACCAACAATAAAAAGTTATCGCCTGTTCCCGGCCCACGACTTCGAGCTAGTTGTTGTCAATGATTTAGGCGCCCTGGGCGAATATCTCGAATATACACCGGATAATATTATTCTGAGACATAAGGTCCGTAAAAATAGAGCTGAGTTAGTAATTTCGCTAGATTTGCTAGAGCTGTTATTTCAAATATCAGAAGGTTTCAAACCTTCTTTGAATGATTTAAGGGGTTCATTTATTAATCTTACAATTTTCCGAAACTCCCTTTCGCATTTATCTTTCCGCAGGTTAATTCTGACTGAAAACAACAGAGATTTCTATCAGCTTTTAGCGGATGACTCCAATCGTCTCGTCCTTACCAAAGAGGAAGCACTCTAATGCAACTACAAAAAAATGACCAGGCTTTTCGCAATCCCAGTATCTTTCATATTGATCCTAAATCCATTAATTTAGACCGCGCCCTTCTAAATTTATTCATTTTAATGAAATACGATGGCTATCGTCCGATTTCACGTAAAAGACCCTCTTTAACGGTTGAAAACCTCTTTGAAAGATTCACGACATTATCTTCTTTGGTCAACGGGTTTGAGGAAAACCAGGGTATTGCCAGTAAATGGTTAGAAAGCGACCTCGTAGATATGGTCAACCGGGGAATTCCAGGCAAGGAAAGCGTTGTTGCTTTGCGCCCACTCCATCTGGATAGCTATAAACTCCGAAATCCTATTAAAATTCGGGATTATAATACCAGTGACCAGATTTACAGTATGCTCTTATATGGCAATAAAGAAGTCCTTGACAGTTTAAAGGAATTTCTAGGAAAAGGCTTGACAAACATTGACCAGACAGACAGTAATTATGACGACAATAACATTAGAGAATTAGATTTAATTACCCTGACAATCATTCGACTTGTAGAGGGGTCAGACCTTATTGACCAAAAAGGGCGCACAAACCAATCAGAAATCAGGTTCCCTTTATTACTTGACCAGGCCCAATTGATGTGTGATGACCTGAAACGCTTACTCGTTTATAAAGATTTGATGCCGCGCCACATCCTCATTGAATATATTAAAGTGATGATGGGTATTCACCTGGCGCTCTACCTTTTCAGGCTGGCAAATGAGCTTCCTACCTGGGTTAGAAACAAGAACGCACCAGAACCTACTCCTTACGATAAAACATCGTATTTTTCGCCCCTTGAACTGATCATGGATATGGGTTCAAACCCAAATTCCAAAATGGCCCAAATTTCGGCGGCCAACACTGCTCGTCATTATGATTCAATGAATGACTTTATCAGGGCTGTTTTCGCGGTTAATGTTTTAGTACCTTTTGCTAAGACAATGGGGGTATTTTCACAAAGTACTTTGAAAAATGGGGAACCTTCAATCCAACAGTTGATTGGCTTATTAGCTAACCAACCATTTACTTTTGAGGGTTATTTTTTAAGCAAAGTAAATGGGCTTTTTGCGGATGAACCTTTCGACCATGTTGAGAAACCTGAAATAGTAGCAATTAAAAACATGGAAATATCTTTTTATGATAAATACGTAGAACTAATCACATCCGCAAGAAGTAAATTTCATAAAAAATATCTTTCTGAACTTTTAGAAGCTACTACTCAAAAGAATTCGGAAGAAGGGATGGTGGTGCAGCCTCAAGGCAGCAGGAAGCCTCGGCGTTTCCACATTGGTAGCAAGCTACTTGAAATTCTGGTGCAGATTGCGGTACTCGAAGAAACAGGTGAGGGTAACTATCGCACAAAAGTTATCAGGATAAATGAGTTTATTGAATGGTTGCGCCAGCGGTACGGTTTTGTGATAAATGGTATGGACTCATCTTACAATCAGCAGGCCGAAATTACAGACAGCGAAGCTTTTCGGCAAAATATCCAGGCGTTAAAAGACCGCTTGCGCGAAATTGGATTCTATACCGACCTTAGTGATGCTTATAACTCGCAAACGATAAAGCCACGTTACCAGATTGATTAAAAGGCTAAGAAATTTGGCTGACTTTAAGGTTTCAATTTTGAGGATGAATTAATGACAGTTGCCCTAATTACAACACAAGGAAATATTTTCCAGAATCTGCTTGTTGAAAGTGTTCAGGCTGAGTTAGCGAGCTTTTTAAGAAATGCTGAACCGGGTCAATGTTCACGGATTTCAACATTACCCAGGAAAACCATGATAGAGGTCTGTCAGCGCCTGCGGATTTTAGATGTGAATGCCGACATTTTTTTATTGGATGAAAATCCGACAGAATCCTGGCAAGCAACTTCGACAAAATTGATTGAACTGCGAAATAATGAAGAACGCCCTTTAATGGTCTTTATCCCTGCCGGGACGCGGACTTCTGCCAACGACTCTATTGACATCAGTACTTTTGTCGAAGTTCCATTACCGCATATCCTGGAGCAAATGAAGGAACGCCTTTTCCAAACAATGTCAGGTCAAACTCTGACAAATTTAGGGCAAGCTCGAAATATACTTCAACGGGTTAAAGAGATTGACCCCGGCCGAAAATTTCTAACGCCAGAGACCGAGATTCGCTACTACATTTCTTATAAAGAAAACGGCGGAAGCCATGCAGCTTTGGGTGGCTCGCTTTATCAGTTAGGATTATTTCCCGATTTTGAGCTGGCAAATGACCCAGGCAGAATAGCTGCCCGTTTGGCAACGAATCAGGAAACCGTAATTAAAATACAGGACCCGCGAGAAAGTCTTCTGGTAAGATTACACAATTTAAACCTTGTACCAAATACCATCCAAACAGATTTGTACAACTTGCTGCGTTATACCAGCACCGGGCGTAGCCAAACCTGGACAACCAAAATTGCTACCGACCCTCAGTACAATCACTTATCTTTTGATAAACTTCCTTGGCTCGATATGGGTAGCGGTACAATTGAACTTTACTTTACTAAATACAGTGAACTTCCTCTAGAAGATAATCTGGCTATTCTTGACCTGAGTAATAATAATAGTTTAATTGTTTATTGGAGCACTAATCCGCCATCCATCCAAAGTTCTGAATTAGATTATTTCAGGATTGAATTTGTGAACGACCAGGGTGCAGTTTCTGAATATCCTGGGATTGTTAAGAAGCCCAAACATAAATATAAAACCTGTTCAAAGAAACTTACCAAACTGGACAAGTTAGGGTTGGAAGAAGGGTTATATTTCATCCGGGTACGGGCTTTTAACGATTCGAATCAGCAAATAAATGATGAAATAGCCAGAGATCTCTCAAAACCTGATTCCCAAAAAATTAACGAAAGTGATTTAATCTGGGTAACACTTTCACCAGGACCACCACCACCTCCTCCTCCTACCCGTAATCAGGCGGTAAAAAGTTATGCCTTTGCTCTTTTTGAAGCAGCCTGGAACCAATTCATTACCCCGGATTCGTCAGGTATAGATAACGAAGCTGATTTATTACCAACCAAGCTCCGCTGGGAAACCTCGCTTAAAAAAGGAGTTTCAGAAGAAGCACTTTTTACGATAGCCTTTGATGAAAAAAATGTTTACTCTGTTGCAACAAGTCCTGATTTGCGTCTGGTAGAAACAGAAACCCTTAAAAATCCGGCTGAGTTGGGGCGCTGGTTACTAGATTACACTGAAGTCAATACAACCGGAGGGGTAAATCTTAAGCGACGCGGCAATCAGAGAAAAGAGGTCGAAAACGCCCCTCTACGGTTCCTAAATGCCCGCCGCAATCTCTTCAGGTTACTAAGTACCGCTTCAGGTATGCGAATAAAGGAAGATGGCGCTGCGAAAGCAGTTCCTGCAAACGAAACTTTCATTACAAGTATTGTTGATTTAACTCTTTACAGTAAGGAAATTCAAGAATACGTTGTTGCCTACAATGAATGGCTCTCAGATGTGAAAAACTTACTTTCCGAAAGCCGGGAAGACGCTTTACAACTTATAAGAGATGATCCGAATTTTCTTGACCTTGATGTCCTTGAAGTAAAAGTACCTTATGGACTCCATAATTCACGACAGGGTTTGCTGCTTTCTCCAACACACCCGGTTCGATTGCTATGGCATTTACAAGAAGCGTTTTTAATAAAAAACTGGACAGAACGAATTACGTCAGTCAAAAAAGAGACTGCTAGGCGTTTATATAATGAAGTCAGGCAGGCTCTTGAAAGTGAATTGTCCCCCGTTAATATCCCACCAATGCTTTTTAACCGGCAGGCAGGTCAAAATAGTCTATATATAGATAGTGGTACAATCGGGGGGCATTTCTGGCAACTTTATCTAGCTACCAATACCAAAGATACCCACTCAGTGAGAGCTTCAATTGAGCAATCACTTGGACTGTTCCGTACTTTCTCGAATTCTGGAGATAATGGACAGGATCAATTAACCCATAAACTGCTAAGGTATCTTTATCAGCATCCCTATGTTGATACTCTCAAAATCAATGTCTTTAACCCTGGTGATGGGCTGGAAATTGTTGATTCTATTCTTAAAATACAAGCAAGTTTTAGCTCCCTAAAATACCAGGTACGTCTTTTTTCTGAAAGTAGCGATGGCTTTGAGGTCGGTGAGGCATTCGAGAATCTGTTAAATCCTCAGAGACAAATTAGCGAGAACCAGGATGATTTTGTTGCCGCAAGTCGTAATCACCTTTTTCCAAAGTTGAAATATTCACGGAATTCTTTATTTGATTTCCTCAAAAATCCTGAGAATTACGAAGCTCATGTTTCATTTCTTCTGAACTTCTTTCCGGTAGTTACGAATCTGTCCGTCACAAACCGCCAGGACCGTTCAAGCTTTGTTTATGGTCTTTCTCAAGAATTACGGCAAATAATGCCAAGTCAAACAAGCAGCTTTCTCTGGCAACAAAATTTGTACCCTCAACCGTGTAAGGAATTACCAGGTTCTTCAGAAAATTTCCGTCTATCGGCACAGTTGGCCGAGGTTTTAGAGAATTTTCAGATCCTAGAAGCAATTTACTCGGAAGGCCGCTCTCGAGCAGGGCGGGGTACCTTTCCTGTTCCAGTAATCGAACTGGATTTTTCGGATATGCAAAAGCGGTTTATATACCTTGTTCACCAGTATTCCGATTGGGTTCTTACAGTGGATCGAAACCTGGGGTTGGAATATTTTGACGGCTTTGTAACTCCATCCGCAGGCGACCAGCCTATTTATCTTCTTGATCATACCCCGGAATATTTAACCAGTGAAGGCGAAAGGTTACTTCTGACTACGCGGTCTTCCAGCGAAATTATCCGCCTGGTGCAACCATCATTGCTAAATTTTCGCATTCCTTATGGGCAGGGACAGGAAGAACTTTTCCTAAATAGTTTACGCAGTTTAAGCGGCAAATTGGTTCTAAAGCTCTTATCTTCCTATACTCATCGAGAGGAAGTGACCGGCCTTGTGCTAGCACAATTATTTTTGCAAAAATATGGGTTATTACAAGATCGCTTTGTAATACCTTTAGATGCCCATAGTGAACTTTTTACCACCGCCCAGAAAGAAAGTTTGCTTGAGCAAGAAATATCCCTCAAACGTACTGACCTGGCATTAGTGCAAATTGACTCTAAGAATAGTCGAATTCATTTTCGATTGGTGGAGGTAAAAGCCCGACAAACCCTTTTAACACTTGGTGCTCTTGCGGGTTTGAGCGAGCAAATCTCCGACCAGTTAAAAAACTCTATTGAAGTGCTAAGGAAGCATTTCGATCCCGTCTATATCGAGCCGGACCGCCTGGATCGGCCTTTTAAGGTTAAAGAATTAGCAAATTTACTATCATATTACCTTGAGAGAGGTATACGGCACAAGCTCTTAAGTAGGTCGGCTGCAGATGAAATGCGAAAAGTGCTTAATAACCTCGACAATGGCTATACCCTTGAATTTGAGCAGTTAGGATTGATTTTTGAGTTTAATGGAGTTGACCTTGTACCTCAAAATGATAATCCATCACTGCCTTTAATACGGGTCGGAAGGGATTATATTAATAAGTTACTCGAAAGAGGCGGGGTACAAAAAAACCTGGAAAGTTCACAAGAAGAAAATATTACCGAAGAAGGCGGTTTTCTTGAAATACCGATGCAAACGGATCCCACCTTTAATGAGGTAACTACTTTCTTCCAACCCCATACGCTAAACCGAATGGCTCAAATCCTGGAGGAGCGGCGGAAAAGATTAACCGGAGAAAGCCAGATACTCACCACCAGCTTGCCAATTGAGCAGCCGGTTACAAATGTTCAAATTCCAGCAGAGGTAGGGGGAGAATCAAATAGTGCTTCTCCAACAAATAAAGGGGTCAATGAAATTCAATCTGAGGATCATACTGAGCGTTCAAGGAATACCTCGGTAAAACCTGCGGCGCAAAACGGGTTGGGTGCCGTAATTCAGGTCGATTCCAATACAGCTAAAAGTGAAAAAGTTGAACCTGAAAAACCACCGGTTACCGAGTTCCAAAAGGAAGACCTTAATCCTCCAACTTTTGAAGTTTTGTTAGGCGATAATACACCAACGCCCCAATTTGGGATACTTGGCCGCTCCGGCAACAGGACAGTCGCAATTGATTTGAATGGTTGTAATACTATTAGTCTTTTTGGTGTTCAGGGTGGCGGAAAAAGCTATACGTTGGGCAGTATCGTTGAAATGGCGACCAAAGAGCTACCAAAAATTAACCAGCTCCCCAGTCCACTTGCAACCGTTATTTTTCATTATAATGAGTCACAAGATTATGCTCCGGAATTTGTAACGATGGTAAAACCCAACAGTAAGGAGCAAGAAATCCAGAAACTGGCCGATGATTACGGGGCAAAACCAGCTTCCCTTGATGACGTTCTGCTTTTAACCACACCTGATAAACTGGTCGAACGACAAGAAGAATTCCCTTCAATTAGGGTTGAACCTATTTATTTTCATTCCAGTGAACTAAGTATTAAGGATTGGAAATTCTTGATGAGCGCGGTTTCCAACCAATCAATGTATATAACTCAAATCACGATGATTATGCGGAAATATCGCTCTGAGCTCACTCTTGACAACCTGTTAAAAGGTATTGAAGCATCCAGTCTGAATCAAAACCAGAAGGAATTAGCTTTAATGCGGTTAAATTTTGCCGGCCAGTTTATTAATGATAGTTACCGCCTGGCAGAGAAATTAAAGCCTGGTCGCATGATTATTGTTGATGTGCGTGACGAATTGATTGAGCAGGATGAGGCACTCGGATTGTTTGTGGTTATGCTCAATATTTTTGCTAACGCCGGACGGGACTTTAACAAACTGGTTGTTTTTGACGAAGCTCACAAATATATGAGCAATCAGGATTTAACCAGCCATATTGTGGAAGTGGTCCGTCAGATGAGACACCAGGGTGTTTCAATTATGATTGCTTCCCAAGATCCACCTTCTCTTCCTCTTGCAATTATTGAGTTGTCTTCAATAATGCTTTTACACAGGTTTAACTCGGCCAACTGGCTTAAACATATTCAAAAAGCACAGGTGGCTTTAGACGAATTAACTCCTGTCCAGTTAGTTAACCTGATGCCGGGAGAAGCGTATACCTGGGCCAACAAATCCACGGACCAGAGTTTTACCAGTAGAGCTGTCAAGGTCAAATGTCGCCCGCGCGTAACGCAACATGGAGGCAGTACAAAAACGGCTATTAGTAGATAAATCCAATCAGGTTAAATACAGGGATAAAATCTTAAATATTTACCATGTCTAACGAAATCGAAAATCTCAATGAGAAACTTAAAAGTGCGGAAAGTCAGAACCAGATTCTTATCGGGCAGCTTATTAACCAGGGTGAATCCCTTAGTAAAGTAAGGGAGCGTGTTGATGAACTCGAAATTGAGAAAGATGAGCTGCAATCACGTATTGATGAGCTTGAATTTGAGTTGCAATTAGGAGGTTCAAAACCCACAAATAATCGAGCTAATTCTAATAATTCTTCTCAAGTGCAACTAAAACAACTTGAGATAAAAAATAAAGAGTTAGAGGATGACAAACTTCATCTCCGAAATAAGTTTGCCGAGTTGCTTGAAGAAAATAAGCTCCTAAAATCCGAGTTAGATAAACAGGAAAATAAAGCCAAGGGTAATGAGAAGGAATTAATTGGACTACAGCAAAAAGTTGAGCAGCTTCAAATCGAACTGGTTCAAGTTTCCAAAATTCCTCAGGCTGAACCTGCCGCACAAGTGGCGCCGCAGCAAGTTGACCAGATTGTCCCAACTGAATCGGAAAAACAAGAATCAGGTAATTTAGTCGGTGTTGTCACTGGCACAGAGACTATTTCTGAAAATCCCAATAACGATCCGGCCACAGGGATTTCAATACCTATTATTACTCCTATCTTTAATTGGATTTCAGAGCTTTTCAAACCCAATTTTGCTAATGATTTTGCCAAAGAAACACTGCTTGAACATTCTGAAGAAGTTGCGAACCTGGTTTTCAGACCGAACGACAAATTCCTGATAACCACTGGCGTTAGCGGAACAATTAATTTTTGGGATTTAACTCAGAATAGGAAAATTGGTACTCGTACATTTCCCAATCTTGCCACCAAGTGGTTAACCTTTAGCCGAGACAGCAAAATTCTGGTTAGCCCCCTAAAAGATGGCCAGATTTTATTCCAGAATTTAGAAAAAAATACAACAGAAACATGGTCCACCCAACAAGTAGGAGTCACCAACTGTTTCGTTTACCACCCGGAGAACACCTATTTTGCCACTGGGCATCAAGACGGTAGCATCAGGTTTTGGGGTACGGAGAAGAAGGAATTCATGTGGAATTTTGGTGGGCACAGTAAAGCTGTACTCGGCCTAACCTTTAGTCCGGATGGGAAATGGCTTGTCAGTGCAGGCGCTGACTTTGTAATTAACTTATGGCAGGTAAAAGACCGCCGAACTTTTAAGATAAACCTGGTTGGGCATAATTCCGAAGTAAATCAGGTGGTTTTCAATCGTGAAAGCCGATTGCTTGCCAGCGGTAGTATAGACGGTAAAATTATTCTCTGGAATATTCAAGACGAAAAAGAAGTTTTTAGCTTTACCGGCCATGTTGGAGAAATTTCTTCACTGGCATTCAGTCAGAATGGTAAGTTACTGGTCAGCAGCGGCCAAGATGGAACCATTCGACTCTGGGATATTGCCGATGGAACCCAGATAAACCAATGGAGTGAACCTGGGGTTGGAACAACCCAGGTTGCTTTAAGCCAGGATGGAAAATGGTTCGCCAGCGCCGGGAAAGCAGCAATTGTAACTTTACGTCCGGCAGCCTTCTTGAATTGGGATTTAAATACTCTCAAAGGGGCTAAATTCAGTGCTCGAACGGAGACACCAACCCCAGAGTCAGTTGAAGTTGAGAGCAAGGAAAAAGCTAATGAGCCGGATGAATCACAAGCACAATCAGTAAATTCACAACCGGAACAAAATCAAAGTACAGATCCGGTTGAGGATACCAACAGCCCCCAAACAATAACCAATTTAGAATCTGAAAAACCGTTGGAAGAAATCCAACAACCAATCCCTAATGCCCCTTTGTGGGCACATAAATTAGAGGAAAATTCTGACCTGGTAACAGCACTCGCTACCAGTTTTGATGGCAAATTCTTTGTAAGTGGCGATAGAACTGGAAAAATCATTATTTGGGATGCGAAACTGCATGTTAGCTTAAAAAGTATTTCGGCTCATAGCGAAAGAATTAATTCAGTCGTCTTTAGTCCTAGTGGTGCCCTTTTTGCCAGTTGTAGTAATGATAAGTCAATAAAAATCTGGCATACAGTCAGCGGAAATTGCTTAAAAATACTGTCGGGCCATACGGGCCCGGTGTACGACCTTAATTTTGACCCAAGTGGAAATTTGCTTGCCAGTTGTTCGGAAGATAAAACCATTCGCCTTTGGAATATGGGCCATTACTCTACCCAACGCATCCTACATGAGCTTAATAGCCCCGTCTATAAGGTTGCTTTTAGTCCAAATGGTAAACAACTCGCAGCGGTAGGTAAGAATCGAAAAATTAGAATCTGGAAATTACCCGATGGATCAAGTCGGCCTTTTGAGTCTGAACACAATGGCCAAGTCTTTGCGCTAGTTTTTAGTCCTGGAGGACATAAACTTGCAACAGCCTCAGCCGATAAAACTATTTGCATTTGGGATGTTTCATCTGGCAAATTGGTCCGCAGTTTGGAAGGTCACACAGACCACGTTTATAGTCTGGTTTATAGTAAAAATGGACGATACTTAATTAGTGGAAGCAATGATGCACATATTAGAACCTGGGATGCCTGGGAATACAAATCAATAGCCAGCATTGATAACATTGATGAGTCTGTAAAGATTATAGCACTGTCCTCGGATGGCAAAACTGTCTATAGTTCCGGTGCCGAAAATTCTATTAAACTCTGGGATTTTGATATACTTTTGAATCCCCCCACAACAACGGTTGAATCTAAGGAAACAGCTTTTGAGGTAATTGAACCGGATCCAGCGGTTATAGTAACTGCAACTGGTGCTCAACAGGACAATCCATTAACCCATCTCGAAATAAAAGGACCAACCGAAAACCAACAAGCCGCTATTGAAATAATAAAAGTTCCCGAAGCTATCAACAATGTATCTTCTCAAACCCTAACATCTCAAAATAAAACTCAGGAAACCCTTTTACCAGAGGAGGACAATTCTAGAGGGCCGGAAAAAGCTAAGCCGGTTCTTGATAAATGTATTTGGGAAACGAAACAAACCGGGCCAGTATGGTCCTTAACCACCAGCCCGAACGGATTTGCTGTGCTAACTGGTGGTAATAAGAAACTGAATTTCTTAAGCCTGGAGAGTGGGGAAGGCGTGCTAACCCTTGAAGGTCATTCAGCAAGTGTCAATTCGGTGGCTTGGCACCCCCAGCATCCATTTGTAGCAAGTGGTTCAGAAGACAATTCGGTAAAACTTTGGTCAGTTATTACTGCCGATGAAATAACAACTCTAAAAGCGCATACAAAGGGCGTTTTATCAATTAAATTCAGTCCGGACGGAAAATATTTAGCTAGCGCCGGAGCCGATAATAAAATTATTTTTTCTAATATTACCACGGGCGAAGCCAGTCTTACTTTTGACGAACATAAAAATAAAGTGGATGCTATAGCTTTTAGCCCGGATGGAAAATGGTTTGGTAGCGTCTGTTCAGACCATTTCACCAGAGTATGGAGTTATCAAAATAAGGAATTAATCCTTAATTTAAGATCAATAGAATTCCCCTACTCAATTGCTTTTTGTCCTGACATAGAAATGGTCGCAGTAGGCTATAGCGATAAAACTATCAAGTTCTGGGAAATAACCACAAATAACCTTGTTAAAACCCTGGTAGGTCACGAGGGGGCAATTAATACTTTAAGCTTTAGCCCTGATGGCAGCCTGTTAGCCAGTGGTGATAGTAGTGGCATTATCAAAGTTTGGAGTAGCAATACCGGCCAGAATTTAATAAACCTTGTTGCTGCAACCAAAGCCATAAGTACAATTACCTTTACCGCAGATGGAAAAAACCTGATTGCAGGCTCCCAGGACGGCACTCTTAGATTATGGGACATTCACTCAAGAATTCAAAAGTTAGCAACTTCTTCTCAATTGCAACTTTCGGAAACTTTTGATAAACCAAACATAAACCCGGAAAAGGTTTCTCCTGGTACTGAACCGTCATTGGAAAGTTTTAGTATTCCTGAAAGAAATGAGGTTGTTGGAACAGAAAGTTCTACAGAAATTTCTGAGGAACAGCTCGAAACAGATTCTCCGGTTGGAGAGGTAAGCGTTTCTGAAACCGAAGCAGTTCTATTAAACGGAGCCCCACTTGAAGAGGCGGCAAAAGCAGACCGGCCAGTAGTAAAAGAAGCCGATTTGCCATTAACTTATACCTCGCTACAGGAAGAGCGAGCAATCCAGCTGGCCAATAATGAAATTGTTTGGGCACTAACTTTTGATCCGCAAAGCAAGTTTCTAGTAAGTGCCGGACGAGATAGCCAAATAAAAATTTGGGAAGTTGAAACAGGTAAATTCTTATTTAAACTGGAACGTCATCAGCGAACGATTTACAGCACCACCTTTAGCCCAAATGGCAGGTATCTGGCTAGCGCAGGTGATGATTCGGATATAATTATTTGGGATATGGCAAAATCTAAAGTCCATACTGTTATCCCCCAGGCCCACAACGGGTCAATATCCGTCTTAATTTTTAGCCCGAGTGGTGAATTTCTTTTGAGTGGTGGATCAGATAAATTGGTACGTGCCTGGGATATGCGCGATATGACAAACGTTCTATCGATCCGTGCGCATTCCAGGGCAGTCCTCTCAATCGCTTTTAACCGTGACGGCACTACTTTCGCGACCAGTAGTCTTGAACGAACCATAAAGTTATGGAATATACAAAGCCCCTATCCGGTAAATGAGTTGGTCGGGGTTTCAGACGAATATTACAGTTTGGCTTTTAATCCAAAACAGGAGGACTTGCTGGCAGCAGCCAGTACTGATAAAACAATCAAGATATGGGACATAACTGAAACCAAAAAAGTTAAAACATTAACCGGCCATACTTCGGAAGTAACGACAGTTGCCTATAACCCGGACGGGAATTCCCTTATTAGCGGGAGTTCAGATAAAACCATTCGTCTCTGGGATACAAAATCTGGTCAACTTAAGAAAACGATTGATAATCCTGATGGAGGTCTTACCAGGGTCATTTTTAGTCCAAACGGAAAATATATGGCCAGTACAGGCTATGATAAAGCGATAAAAATCTGGAAAGTCACTGGCTGAATTATCTTTAATCTAAAAATATTAACTTTACTTTATAAATTTGCTAACCGTTATACGTTACACCCAACCCTTTGCTAAAGTGTGTCAGGACTGATAAAATCCGATAATTCGGTTAATTGTTAGTGGTTTCTTCGTCGACGGTTCCGTCAGAATTCAGCCCAGTAACAATAATGCTGAACAAAACCTGGACCGTTTAGTTTAACGCTTACTCGTTAGCCAAACTTTTACAAATTTGATAAAATGCCTTCTCAAACCCCTATTCCACTAAAGTCAAAGAACGGAACTTAAAATGAAGTGTCCTTTTTGTAAAAATGAGAAGACCCATTTGCGTAAGAAGTTAACCAGTCTTGGTTATAAAACCTATTACTGCGGCAAATGCGCTGTCTTTTCACTACAGTTTATAAGCTTGAAAAAAGTGACCTTACCCTGATAAAGTGGAGAGAAGAACAAGCCGAGTTCAATTAACTTCATGAGCAGAAATAATTTGTAATAGTTTACCATTTATTAGGAAGTTCAAGGGGTTGTTTAACTAAAAATACGCCATGTTTTCGTGTTATTTTACAAAAGTCCTTGGCTACATTCCATTCATCTCTGGGTTATGGCGTTCCAAAAGTTTTCGAAAAACTAACCCTATCTCGTCCTTTCTGACCCTCCACTAAAGTGGGGTAGGGTCAGAATAGTAAAGTTTAGAATCAGGTGAGGGTGAGAAAAGATGACCGTACTTCCCTCCTGGAGCATATTTTGAGAAATCAATTGGCCTGTGCTGACTCTTTTTGAACTGGCGGGCAGTTAGACCGGTAGTGGAACCCACTTTTGCTAATCCAAGGGTTTGGGTGGTGCGTACCTGATTAGTTTTAATCAGGGCTGTTAAGACCGCAGCCGGATTTTGGACTCTCGAATTTGAAGATACATAATCTACAAGCTGTCTGACATAGTCCGTATCCCTTCCGTGTGTTTGTGACAAAGCTAAGTCTACCAGATTCTTGGCTTCCCTCGGTGAAATATCTGGTATCTTATCCAAAATCAATTTTACAGTTTCCGCCACCCGGTTTATTTTTAATTTTTTTTGAATTACTTCTTTTGTAAGGTCTAAATTTCGGACCTCTTCAAGGGAAAAAATTGACTTTTCAAGGTCTAAATTTTGGGCCTTCTCCTGGAAAGTTGTCGCCCCAACCTCGACCAATACCGCCACTCTATTTCTATTTTCGGTTCCACTACTTCCCACCGAATTATTATTTATGTAAACTTCTTTTTGTAGTGAGATTTTTCCGTTTGGGGAAGTGGTCAAGGGGAAAGTGTGGAAAAGAACCCGAAAGGTAGTTATAAGAGCTTTATTTGTTCCTTTTTGGTGTACCCTTTCAAGCAAACCCTGAGTTTCTAGCGAAGCTAGTGCCCCTACCAGCGACCCTCTTGAGACTTTAGCGCCTTCATCAAGTTGCCGGCCATCACCGGTAGTAATCCCATTTAGAAACTGGTCATAAGATAAAGAGTCGGCCAGCTTGTGATAACCAAGGGTGTGGCGATATATATATAGCATCACGCGCAGCTCACTCGCGCTAAGGTTAGGTGCAATATGGTCGAGAAAGTAATTTGGGATAGCCGTAAAGGTTTGACCGGTTGTTTCAAAAATATTTGAATTCCTTGGCATAACAAATAATCTCCTATACCCTTAACAGTGATTCCCGACCATATTAATTTCATTATGGATGACTGTTCTCCAGGCGGCCAAAACAAAATTAACAAAACTAATACAGGGCTCATTTTAAGGGCCTGAGTTCATGAAAATCCGAGTGGGCGGCGAAACTCTACCGGATTTTCTTGTTTTTACTAAAAGGTTGTTTGATAGTGGTCCCGGTTTGGTTATTCTTCTAGGTCTACTTCTACGTCTTTTCTTACCTTTTTTCTTCTTACCTACTTAATTAGTCAGCTGCCTTATTTACTTACCTACACGCTTTTCTGACTTATTAAGTGTTTATTTTGCCTTCTTCATTAGTGCAAAGGTTAAGCGGTAGATTGCTTATTTGTCCGGTAACATAAAACAAACCTCCTTTCCTAAGGTTTGCCTCTATATTTTACACATTGGGTTTATTCCTGAAGTTTATTCATGACTGCTAAGAATCATGAATCTTATTAGACAGTAATAAGGGCTATTTTAAGTTCAGAAAAACTCATTAGTTGGCACCATAGGTAACCATGACGGCAGGATAGACAACAAAACAGGCAGGATGGACAACAATTCAGGAATATTATTCCTGGATAGGAATAATAGCCCGGATTTTAGCTTTGGCCGACCAGTCAGAAGGCCGGTCTGAGGTAAGATTTTCTGGCTGGTTTGGTACGATAGACAATCAAACAGGAATAATATTCCTGGGGTCAGGGCATATGGCTAAGTGGTTCGTAGGTGCCTAACATAGGGGGTAAATGTTCCGGGGAGCCGAGAAATCGGCTTCCTTTTTGTATTTTAACTTTTGGCAGGAATAATACTCGAAGATATACCGATGGGAGACCTTTAATTATTCCTGTATTCCTGGCGATGGCTGGTTTAATATAACTTTTTTGCCTGTGAGTTTGGCGAGATGGACAACAAAATGGGAATAATTATTCCTGAACCGGGGGTAAAGGTTGTAAATGGTCCAAATAAAACGCTGTATTTACCGGGAAAGGCAGGGGAAGTTAGAAATAAGAGGTTTTCCAGTTTTTGAGGTTCTGGCACGATAGACAACTATTTGAGAAAATTATTCTTGGAAAACCTTTTGGGTTTTGGCGCGATAGACAACCAAATAATCCTAATATTCCTGGCAAATCTTTGTAACGGGTAGGTAGTCCGGGAGAACGATTTAACGGTTTAACGTAGTGGTTGAATCAGGTCAGGTCACTTCAGCTCAGGTCAGAATCGGTTAGGGTTTGTTTAATCCAGTTAGCGATCCTTTCGATTATTTCCGGTGACGCCTTGGCTACACCGCGTTCGAGCTTACTGAAGTAACTCTGGGCCACTTCGAGCGCTTCTGCCGCTTCTATCTGGGAGAGGCCCATTTTTTTGCGATGGTCTTTAATCATCCGGGCCAGGTCCTCCGGTTCGAGACTGCTCGCGCCCAATTCGAAGGAAGGGGTACGTTCTGGTAGACGGGCTTCGTGTTCACCCCGTTGCGGCTTCTCAATCGACTTATACCAGGCCATTATAGATTCGGGCGGCTCGATCAGGATGGTGGCTTTCCTCCAGATTTCGAACCAGTTTTGTTGCTCGGCGTCATTCTCGTCCCAGCGATCATACTGCCAGCGCGAGATAACCGCATCCTGCTCCAGTACGTCCAGGGTTTTTTCCAGACGTTCTCGAATACGGTCCGGCCGGTTTTTGTAGTCCTCGGTGCCGACTGCATCCAGGAGCGTACCGACCCGGTAAGGCCGCATATAGTCGCTGCGCCGGGCCTGGACGCGCCACTGCCAGCTCAGATAGCGGGCCAGCCGTTTCTCCCATTTCTGCCGGTAGGGGTCATACTGGATAGCCTGGGCTGAAAGGAGCGCTGTCTGGCGGCCCGGTCCAAACAGATAGGTCCCAAAGAGTACTCCAGGCTGGAAACGGAAGCTCTGCACATCCATAAAGCCATCTATACGGAGCTGTCCGACCCGGTCCGAGATTATAAAAGCCCGGCTTTGAACATCTTTTTTGATGGTCTTGCGCCGCCGCCCGCTTTCTTTGTCACCTTCATAGATTTCCATCTGGCCCACATTTAACCAGAGGTTTTGGATATGGGTGAGAGCCCTAAGGAGAGAAGTCCGGGCTTTTTTGGGGTAACTACCTTCCTTGCCATCGCTCCTGATCTGCTTTTTTATACCCCTGAGCGAGGCCAGTTTATCGACGTCCGCGTAGGCCCAGTCGTTAGGGGTATTAACCTGCTCCAGCCAGATATGGCACAGCACGTCCAGGACATCGGCATCCAGGTCGGAGAGTTCCTCCCGTTGCTGCCACATTTTGGTGACGAATTCCTCGACCTTTTCTTGCGGTAGTAGCAGCTGGTCCAGGTCGTCCATGCTGATTGGCCTTAACTGGATTTCGCCACTGGCATTTCCTTTTTGAAAGGGGTAGGTCGGGAACAAAGTCCCATCGATATGCTGGAAAGTATTTTTGCTGACGGCCTCGCGAGCTACCTGGTAGATGAGGGAAGCCATTGTATGCAAATTAACATTTTCTGCCTTTTCCAGCCGGTCGTGGCTTTCCTTCTCGGTTTCAAAGAGCTCTTCAAAACCTTCTACTTCCTCGATGGCTTTTATAAAGCCCTCAAGGTTGTCAGGCATATTCTTTTCTATCTGAGCGTTGGTAAGGTTGGCCTGTTTGCCGCCCATCCAGAGTACCAGCTCAAAGAAATACATCAGGTCGTCGACGTACTCGGCATTGTGGGGTTCTTTTAACAGCACCAGGGCATCCTGGTAATACTCAAAAACGAGTTCTCTAACTGCAGAGTCGTTTACCAGCGTTTTTGGTTCGTTTGAACCGATTAGCTCTTTAATTCCGGCAATCCCTGCCAGCAGGCGGTTGCGCGCTTCCGCGCTCAAGATGACAATATCGGCGGACCGGCCCACCCGGACTTTGCTATCGAATCGAGGGCGCCCAGTTTTTCTATTATTGATATTTGAAGGCATAGGATAAGCTCCTGGGCTTGCTACTTTTGATGACCTGATTAGTGGGTCGTGGCTGGTGTGATCAAAGGTTAAACTTATTTTTCTTTAGGTCCGACTCTAACAAACTCGGCCAAATAAAGCAATTCCTTAAGTCTCTCAAGAACACTCAGGTTATACACAACCTTTGGAATGTGTGGATATTTCCGGCACTTTCTTCAGGCTTTTCGTGCTTTGAATTTGGACCAGACCAGGGCAGCGCTTCGATTGAACGGGAACTTTAAAATGTTCCACGTGAAAAGCTTTAACCACATATTTCTGATCTTTGTGTCTTACCTGCTAATTTACTTCAGCCAGAGTGAGCCTGGGTGTCTCTTTTAGCTCTTCCACCTTTCTCAAGTTATGCAGCAACTAAACTTCTTACATACTTTTATAAACCGGCTTGCTAACCAGACCATTTCATTTATCCCTGCGAACGTTATCTGGTACACTTTACTAGCATCCCCTATCCCCTTTTCCCTGTTCCTTGCAGTTAACCTTATTATCAGGGGTTTTCAGGGCTTTTGCTTTTGGGTAAAATCGTTAATTTGCCAGCCTCTAAAACTCCCTTCCCCACGTCTGGTATTTTAACCCTTTTATACTGGGCGAGGGCAGGCTTTGTCGCAACCTGGGGTAAAGGGAGTTATCTCTCTGACTTTTTCTTGACTTACTCCTGGGTTTATCCCAGCTTTCTCATGATTTTCTCTTAATTTGTTCTGGCCTCCCTTCTATTTCTTGTAACTATTCAGGTCAAAGAAGGCGGTAAAGAAGGTTTGCCAAGAAAAGCTTCAAAAAGAGCAACTAACAGGTTTTCACCTTGCTTTCGCATTGAAGAAAGGTAGCCTCTTATTCGACAAAAATAGGCAGCTCCATTCGTAGTGCGAAAACAACCTGACACCTTTTGCTGCACCTTAACCATTCGAATATCGCGTTCGGCCTGGTTGTTATCAAAAGGCACTTCAAAGCGGTAGGCAAATCTTAAGACCTGCCGACGGTGTTTATCCAACCGGTCTAACAAATTCTTAGCCTTACTCTGTTTGACCCGCCCGCGCTTGGCTGGATGAACAAGTGGCGGTGACGGGGAAGGGGGCGGATTAGCTGCCAGCCCTACTTCGAGGAGCGTTTGGTAACGCTGCTCATACTCGGCTAACCGCTCTTTACTTAATGAAGTTTGATCAGCGGCTTTGGCCGCTTCTACTTCAGCTTTGAGGTCGGTTAAAAGCTTCTTGAATTGACCGGCCCAGTCCTGAGCGAATTGCTCGTGGATAAAGGTTAATTCTCGCAAGTGATGGGCGTTGCACAAGGCGTGTTCACAGCCATCGTAAGATTGGTAGCTGGCATAACCATCGTGAACGGCTACGCCTTTGAAGTGGGGTAAAACATCAATATCCGTGGTGGCTGCTTTACCTCGTTTGGGATGAGCAGCATAGTAAGTCAGCTTTGAAGTAGAGCCAACATGGAGCCATTGCCGCTTACCTTCAACATAAAGGCCAGTTTCGTCACAGTGTAAGACGGTGGCCCCGCTGATAGCTGTTTTTATAGCGGTTTCGCTTTCAGCTAGCTGCTCAGCGCACTCGGCCACCCACATCGCCAGCGTGCCAGGCGAAATCTGGGCCGAGTAAAGGTCATTGAGTAACTCGCTGGCCCGGCCATACGGCAAGAGTTGGTAGTTAACCAGGTAGGTGGCGAGCGCCTTAATGCCTGGTCCATACTGCACCCAATTGGTTAGTTGTTGGGGGAAATTGGCTTGAGTGTGAGTTTGACAACTCGGACACCTTCGAGAGTAGGCCCGATGTTCGACTACTTCCAGGCGGTAAGGGGCGGGTAACTCAAAGACTTGGCGTGGTTCGTATTGAGCCAGCGGTGTTAGCTCACTTAAGTCGGAGTGGCACTTTTGGCACTGATCGGGCAAGTAAGTAATGATTTCATCAGGCTTTTCGACCTGGCGCAGTGCCTGACCGGGGTGACCTGTTTGCCCACCAGCTTTCTTACCACTGGCTTTGCGCAGGCTTCGCTTTTTGGGTGGGCGGACAAAGCCATCCGAGGAAGGTGGTTTAGAAGAATTATGACTATCCTGCGAAAGGCGCTCCTCGAGAGCTTGAATGCGCTCGATTAACTGAGCAATCAAAGCAGCTTGGGAGGCCACTTGCTCTCGAAGCAGGGCATTTTCACTTTTTAGCTGCTCTATTTCTTGCTCAGATGTCATAGTTCTATAGTTTAGCAGTTCAGTCAATTCAGGCTGGCTGAATAGTTACTATTTCTTTATAAAATCATTTCGGGTTAAGACAACCCAATTGTGAAATTTTCCACAATCAGGCTACAGTAGACTGATTGTGAATTATCTAACGAAGTGTTTTACACCGTGAACTATTTCTGTGGATAAGTAGAGGTCCAAACATATTGACTTGTAACGATTGTGTTGCTAGAATTGTAATAAGAACGTCACATAATCTTGAACCAAAGTGCTGGAAATAACAAAATGCGTAAAACCTTGAAGGAAATTGAGCAGGAGTATTTTATTCCTGCGGCTACCTTGAGAGCCGCAATCTCGCGCGGTCTCTTACGAGCGGAAAAAGCGGGTGGCATCCGAATGATAGACGACACCGGGTCCGATTTCAAACATTACCTGTCTGAATTCAAGTCTCGCTCTAACCGGGATGGTAATTCTTTTCAGGAGACGGAAAATGCCGGGGCCGGGAGCGGTATAGCTGAGAAAAAGCCTTTTGGGATCACGCTTGGTCTGTGCAATCAGAAAGGTGGGGTGGGCAAGAGCAGTACAGCGGCGGCCCTGGCGGCCCTTTTTGCCGAGCGCGGCTTTAAAGTGCTGGTGGTTGACTCGGACCCGCAGGGAAATGTCAGTTTACAGCTTGGCGTGGATTGTCTGGACACCGATGAGAACGGCGACGAACTTATAAGCGGAACTGTCTCGGACCTTTACATGGAGCGGTCTACCGCGGTAGAGGTAGCTATGCCGACCGCTTTTAAGGGAGTAGATCTTATTCCGGCCTCGGTTGAACTGGCCGAGGTTGAAATGATTTTACCCGGCAAAGCCGGTAGTGATTTAAGACTGGCCCTGGCCCTCAAGAAGGCCCGCCAGCTTTATGACCTGATTATTATGGATAGCCCACCAAACCTTGGCAAGTTTTCGGTAAACGTGCTGGCGGCTTCCGATTACTTCCTGGTACCGGTGGATGGACCCTGGGCGCTGCGTTCGGTCAAGGCGCTCCTTGCCGTAGCCCGCAAAAATGCCAATTATTATAACTGTAACAATCAGTTCCTGGGCCTGTTTTTAACAATGGTCGACCGGACCCGCATCATGCAAAATGTCCGGGAGGTTGCTCAGGGCCGGTATGGCGACTACCTTCTAAAAGCCGAGGTGCGCCGTTCGACCGTCGCCAGAGAGTCGGCGGCCATGGCTATGCCGCTGCCCTTATACGCCAGTGACAGCGGGGTGGCCCAGGACTACCAGGAGCTGGCCGACGAAATCGCTCTTAAAATGGGTCTACCCAGTTTTGTCACTTCTTAAAATAAGCAGTCTCGGAACTGGCTCCCTCTTTTTGGGGGTCTTTGGTTCTGAACCTCAAAGTCTATTTCTTAGACTCAGGCAAGAAACAGCCCCTTGACCCAGGGACTGCGGGAACAGCTTTATCCTCCCCTTACCTGGCAACCGAGGGGTGGGCAGGAGATTGCAGTGGCTATAGCAGAGCGATAGCGGGAGAGATAGAATGCAATGAGTCCAAAAAAAGATTTTTCAGGGGCAATGAATCGCCTTACCAGTCGGGAGGTGGTCTTCGGTGGTGCCAGGCCTGATAATGCAGGTGCGGTGAACCAGCCTTTCGGAGAGAGCTTGCGGGAGCAACTCGAAAAGGAAGCCAGCAGTACTCCTATTCGAGAGGTGGCCCTAACGCAGTTAACGGATAATCCTTTTCAGAAACTGGCCCGGCCATCTTACGACGAAAATGCCATGGCCGAACTGGTCAGTTCCATCCGGCAAAATGGTTTCTATGGCGCTCTCCTGGCCCGGCGCAAACGGGGTTTGCAGGAGCAGTATGAACTGGCTTTTGGGCACCGCCGTAAGGAGGCGGCTCGTCAGGCCGGGATAACCTCCCTGCCGGTCAAGATTATCGACCTTAGTGATACCCAGATGGCCCGTATCATGGCGAGCGAAAACTTTGCTCGTGAGGATCTCACTCCGCTGGGGGAGGCGAATGTGATCGGGCATCTCAATATCGAGCAAAATCTTTCCGCCGCTGAAATATCAAAAATTGTGGGTAAGGGGGAGGGGTGGATAAAGCTTCGCCTGGCCCTCTATAATGCACCAGCGGATATAAAGGAAATGGTCCGGCAAAAACCGGAAACGCTCGGCCATATCCGGCTACTTTCCCAGGCTAAAGATCCCTCACAGCGCGCCTCCTTTATAAATGAAGTTTTGGCCGGTTCCCTGACCCGCGAACAGCTTCAGGCCCGCCTTAAGAGTGGAACTAGCGAGATTGTTGATCCAGCCTACTCACAGGCTCATTCAGATGACACACCAACCATTGTTACAAGTTTCACAAATGGTCTACAGTATACTGATAGTGAAAAACGTAACAATAGGGATTATCAGGGGGAACCGGAGTCGGGGCAGGGTGCCGGGACAATGGCTGCAAATACCCCTGATTATAGAAGCCTGTATAAAACTAATCTTAAAAAGATGAGTAAGGTTTTAAGTGAGTTAGAAGGCTTGAGCATTTCGAAGGAAGCAGGAGCTGCGCCAAACAGAGCTGAAAAAGCTCAAATAAAAGAGTTGAGCGAAAGATTAGCGAAACTTTGGGCCACCGGGTAAACGGGCGCCAGGGGCGTCTAAGTGGTTCAGTTCGTTTTGCCAGGAAGTTTTTTAGAGGCTACAATCCGGACCGGTTTTTAAGCGCTTTATTATAAGCTTTATCAGCCGGGCGGCAAAAATTGGAATATCCTCCCACAGCTCGGTGGCCCGAAAAACTAGATCTGAGTTCTGCCAAGCTACTTTACATAACAAAAAGCTGGTACTGAGGAGCCCGGACAGAAGTGGACTAGAGACAGTTCTAAGAATTCTGGTAAGAGTAGTAGAAGAGCGGGTTAGTTCTAGCAATTTCAAGAATTTGTCGATTAAAACGCCTGGGGATGGTACCGATAAATTCTAGAGTTTGTTGTGGTAGGGTTCAGGGAATACGGGTCTTGTAGCCCTATATTAAGTTGCCAGATGAGGTTCAGTGAAGGCGAGTGCGACCCCGAAAGGGGTGCCGTATATTTTGGCCAGGCGGCCTCGATCTATTAATTTAACTGACGAGGAATAAAAGATTATGAGCGAAGAAACCGCAGCTTTAATCCCGGTTGAGGAACGCCAGGTAGATTTTTATGGGGATGACATTACCGCTGCTCTGGTCGAAGAGACTACTGGTCGGGAAACTATCTATGTTCCCCTCCGGCCGCTGTGTGACTACCTGGAACTCAACTGGTCATCCCAGTTGCAGCGTATCAAACGCGATCCGGTTCTGTCCGAAATCCAAACCGTGGTTATTATAAACACGGTTCAAGGCCCGCGAGAAACTATCTGCCTGCCCCTGGAATATCTTAATGGCTGGTTGTTTGGGGTCAATGCTACCAGAGTTAAGCCTGAACTAAAAGACAAGGTCATCCGTTATCAGCGGGATTGTTACAAAGTGCTTTCAAATTATTTTCAAAATGAAGCTACAGTAGAAGAACCGGTCCCGGCTCCCAGCGCGGCCCTGGTCCAGATTCGGGAAATGGGGCTAGCTATAGCCCAGATGGCCGAACAACAGATGGAGCTAGAACGAAGTGTTAATCGGGCCCACTCCCGCCTCGACCAGGCAGCCGTTCTGGTGAAGGTCCTTGACCAACGATTAACAAACGTCGAAAAGAAAATTACTCCGTCCGCCCGCATAACGGATGATCAGGCTTCTGAAATAAGCCAGGCCGTCAAAGCCCTGGCCGAATACCTGACGACTCAAGACAAATCGAAGAACCATTACCAGTCCGTTTTCCAGGAAATCTACCGCCGTTTTGGGGTTAGCTCCTATAAAAATATCCGGGTGGACCAGTTCAGTACGGTGCTGAAGTTTCTGGAGGATTGGCGGCAGAAGGAATTAAAATGAGTATTTGTGAATTGGTAGTGATTTGAGTAAATAGTTGGTAAACCAGGGGTTGGGATTTAACAACCCATTTATCTTTTTTTTCTTTTATGCCTTTACAATAACTAATTTGTTATTTTCTAAAATGCTTTCTGGTGCAAAGATAACCACGACTATTAGGAATATTCCTGGTATAAAATTATAAGGTGAATTGTCCCCTCCTCATAACGCCATCCTGAATCCGTGCAAGCATCGCTGCTTCTGGGAAGACGCTCCTTTTACCCCATTTCCTCCCTACCTGTACCCGTATCCTGCTATCCCTAGCTCTTGATCGTACCATAAGCCAAGGTCTCTCTATTCCACCGGTCTGACTGGAGTACCGCTGACTGCTATCATTTCGACCTTACTTGCGAGTAGGGTCAGCCTTAGCGTCTGGGCTTGCCGGCTTATGAGCTAAGGACTTTTAAGGGAGCAACAGGGCCACCGGAAAATAAAAATGACCACCAACTTCCGGCTGTGACGGGTACAGTAGGTAGGTAGGTAGGTAGGTACCCTGCAAATAGGGAGTTAAAGGTTTCTACCATGAATACTACCATGAATAGAAGTCATATTAAGCGTCGGACCAATAATAATGGCAAGTTCGCCTGCAACTGGCGTACTCACACCGCTTGTGGCAGCAGCGAAACCCAAGGGTAGGATTAGTATCAGGAAGGAGAGCTGTGAATTATAGCCCACGTACAGCGGTTGGAACAGGAGGTTGCCATTATTCAGAGAAGAGGCGGTTTCTAAAGAATAGCTGAAAGTAGCCACCAAGCTTATATTTATATATTGAATAATCAATCATTGAACCTTTTGTATTTTCACGTGGTGACGCGGGTAACAGGTATAAGATTTGGAAGAACCTGGGTTGCCGGCTGTGTCAGGTGCTAGGTCTCACTTTTCTTGAACAGATGAATCCCTCCAAATAAACTGCTGGTCCTTGAACCGGTAACATTTCACTTTGCTTCCAGATCAGTCTTGTTGCCAGAAATTACTTCTTTAAACACAGAAAGTGGCCTTTAATATGCACTTTCCGGTTCATCGCTGTTACCGCAGTCGTTGCGAAATTCTCTTTCTCTGAAATAACCGCGGGCTATATGGAAATCACAAATATACCTGAACGCCCTGGTCTGGCGCTTGAATTCCTGCCTCGGCTTAGTCTGCGGCTTGCTCCCTCTATGTACTTGCTCAAGCCTGTTACTTAATAGTGAATTATTAGGTGCTTTAACGTGCTTCCCCCAAAATTGTTTATGGCTTTCGGATGCACCACTTCTTTATTTGTTGTAGCCCTTAATTGTTGTAACCTTTTCAGACCCGGATCTGCTTGTTTCAACCGCTATTTTGAAGAAACGTTCAGCCGTGTCGAGGCCTCGAACTTCTGAAATAGTTGTTACTACCAGTCGGCCCCGGTTGTCAATTGCCCAGTAATAATGCGGCAAAAAGAATTCGGGTTGGGAATTTATTATAGTTTGATTTTTTTGTTTTTTGCCCTTCAGGTCATACTAATCTTAATTCGGGTCAAGGCTCGGGCCAGCGCCGGTAGCCTTGTGGCACCCTGAAAACTCACTATTTTCTTTTACCGGCCTGGTACATACTCCCTGGGAGCAAGAGTTTTGGAATTCATTGGATTTCTTTCACTAACCCTTTTGTTCTTTTAATTGCCTCCATAAACCAGAATTATTCTCTTTTACATGCTTACTTTACATAAAAATAGTGGCTTGTATTAACATAGTGACAAAAGTGCGATGATGCTATAAATCAGTGATTTTTGGCTATTCCCTTTTTTGGGATAACACAGTTTCAAATCTCTTCATAAAACCAGCCGGGGGTCCTTGAGGCTGACGGGTTGGTTTCCGGCCACACAGAGGCTGGCCGACTACGGTTCGGCCAGGACTTGCCGGGCTATACTGCTCGCTTTTCGAAGGGCGGTGGTCCAGAAATGGGCTACCGACTAATTTTATGGTGGGTTACGAAGTCAGGTTCTTCCGCAGCTTTAGTGCAAATGAAACTCAGCAACGTATATATAGTTACTGAAACCTTCAAAATGCCTAAAAGTGAGGAAGAATAAAGATTGTTAGCGGTTCCTTTTGAATTGCCAGGTTTTGTTATCAGTCGAATTTACACTTTGAACGATAAAATGGTTGTTTTTGCTCATGCTGTTGCGCCCAATGCAATGTGTCCCGCTTGTAATAAGTCATCCTATCAAGTTCATAGCTATTACTTTCGCCAGCCCCAAGACTTGCCGATTAGCGACAAACAAGTAGAAATGAGGCTGACAGTACGCCGGTTTCGCTGCACTAATCCAAGTTGCCCTAAGAAAACATTTGCTGAACGGCTGGAAATAATTGCACCTTATGCTCAACGTTCCGAACGGTTGAATCATTCTTTGAGAATTCTTGCCATGAATCTCAGCGCTCAGTTAACCTCTAAATTACTTAAGAATTTACACCTGGGACGGGTAAGTTCAGATACATTACTTCGTCTCACCAAACAGATTATACCTTCAAAATCTGCTACACCTGCCCCCAAAGTTATTGGTGTAGACGACTTTGCTTTTCGGCGAGGGCAACGCTACGGCACCATTATTGTGGATTTAGTAGAGCATCGACCAATTGACCTTTTAGCTGACCGCACTGCTAAAAGCTTCATTAGCTGGTTAAAACTTCATCCCGAAGTAGAAATTGTTAGCCGAGATCGTTCAACCGAATATACCTACGCCATTTCCCAAGGTGCCCCTAAAGCGGTGCAGGTAGCAGATCGCTGGCACATAATTAAGAACTGGAAAGAAGTTCTTGAACGTATATTTCAGCGCAACTATACGGCCTTGATGCAACGCTTGAAAGAAAGTGGGTTACTAATTACTACCAGGCGCAATCAGAAAACAAGTGCCAATCAAAGGGTAGCTGCCAAAGCTGCCAGAGACAGGAGAACCGCCCGTTACGATGCGGTAAAAAGATTAGAAGAGCAGGGCTACAATATCTTACAAATTGCCCAGCAACTTCAAATGAGCCGAATGACTGTGCGCAAATACCAATCACTTAAAGATCCACCAGCTCCAATTGAGAAAAGACGGGTCAGGCAAATTATTGATCCATACTTAACTCATTTACAAAAACGGTGGCTAGAAGGATGTCATAATGCTAAAGAGCTATGGCGAGAATTGGTAGAAATGGGCTTTACTGGCAGTTACAAACCAGTAAAAAGCTGGGTAAGCTTGTACCGGGAACAACCTGGTCGGTTACTTTCCGAGCGGGAAAAGAACCGGTTAAAATCCAACGGGGAGCTAGAGGAAGGTGAAGCCTACCGAAAAATTGAGCCATTACCCATGTTACCAATTGAAGAGAACCAGCTTGAAGCATTACCGGCTCCGCGTAATCTGGTTTGGTTATATCTTAAGAGGCAGGAAAAGCTTAGTAGGATGGAGAAGAAGTGGATTTCCTTTATTGGCGAAGAACCTCAGCTAAAGGTTTTAGAAGAGTTAAACAACGAATTTCTACAAATGATCCGGGAGCGTAACCCCGAGCGTTTAGAAGACTGGCTGGAAAAGTGCGAGCAAAGTGAGGTGGTAGATTTACAAACCTTTGCGGAAGGATTACGGCGAGAATATGGGGCAATACAGGCTGGTTTTAGCCTCAAATGGAGTAACGGTCCAGTGGAAGGTGAAGTCAATCGGCTTAAGCTGATTAAACGCACTCTGTATGGTCGTGGCAGCTTTGAATTATTGAAGCAGAAAGTTTTGGGTGCAGCCTGATTGTTTGTTCAGCACTAAAGCTGCGGAAGAACCCGAAGTCAAGACAGTCAGTTAAGCTCGTTTAAGGTACTTTGCTCCTTACTAATCGAATAATGTTTGTTGTCTTTTGTTAGCCGCCTTAACCGAAGTAAATCCGGCTTGGTGGCTGGTAATCAAGCGACTGATGCGGTCGACGATTATTATAGAAGTCGAAATAATCTTGTAGACTATTTTCTGCTTCAATAGTGTTGGCATAATCAGCCAGGTAAATATTCTCCCACTTTATTGCTCGCCAAAGTCTTTCGGTGAAAATGTTGTCTAGCACCCGACCTTTACCATCCATGCTGACCTTGCTACCGGCTGCTTCTATCAGCTTGGTGTATTGTGGGCTGGTAAAGTGACTACCCTGATCGCTGTTGAAAATAACTGGATGCGCTCTTTTCAGAGCTCGTTCGGCTGCTCTCGTTACAAAAGGTTGTTCGAGACTTTGACTTACTTCCCAGCTAACAACATAGCGGCTGTACCAATCGAGCACTGCTACCAGATAAGCCCAGCGCTTTCGAAACGGTAAATAAGTAATATCGATTCCCCAGACATGGCTTGGATAACCAGGTTCAACATTGCGCAACAAATAGGGATAACCCTTGTGCTCGTGGTTGCATTTTGAAAGATTTGGTCCTGGTGCGATAGCTTCCAAGCGCATTTGTCACATAAACCGTTGGACCGTCCGGCGGTTAACCATAAAACCACTCTGGCCAAGTTGAACGGTAGTGAGCCGTAAAAGGGAAGTCGGTATAGATCAGATCAATTCGCCGTTTAAGTTCAATTTCCCATTCTCTCGGGTCGGCTTTGTGGTAATAAAGGCTCGACCGAGATATTTCCAGTAGGGTAGCTTACATTGAAAGGGCCAGTTCACTTTTTTCTTGTTCGACTAACTTCATCCGGTTAGGTCGAGATACCAACACTTTCAGCTTTTTTTTCAACCAGTTAAATTGGGTGGTTAGCTTACCAATTTCGGCGGGGAGTTTTTCTTTTTCACGGTCGTGCTGCTCAGTGATAGTTGCCAAGTGTTTTTGAAACTGGGCTTCATCGGTGAAATTTGCAGTCATTGCCGTTAAGGCGGCTTCGCGCTAGCGTCGTAACTGGGTCGGATGAACACCATGTTTGGAGGCAATTTGGGTCAGAGTTTACTCCTCTTTGAGGAGTTCCTGGACTAATTGGGCTTTGAAAGCCGGTGAATATTTCTTCCTGGGTGTTGTCATAATCGTCATTATATACCCAATTCGACCTTCACCGATTGTCTGATTTTGCTACGCCATTATAGTTTCTTATTGAAGAAATTAGAAAAACAAGGCCTAATATCCGAATATTCTTAGATCAGCATCATTTATCGCCTGGGATGGCTTGGTAACAAGAAATATATGAGGCCATAGACGATTGTCGCTTAATTGTAGCAATGTATTCATCGCCTTATGTGTCTTCGGCAGTCTGTAAGGAAGAGTTTAATATGGCCCTTATTCGTAATCGTACCTCAAATAATGGCGTATTTATACCAATATATTTATATACGGTAAATCTACCCAGTTACATGCAAATTATCCAATATATTGACTGTAGAGAAGCTAACCGGAATAAGTTAATACAAGCTAGCAAGATAATACTTCAACAACTGGATAAATAATTTTGAGTTAAGGAGTTTTGAAGGAGATAAGATGGTCATTAGCAAAACCAAATGGACTGGCGATCGTTGTTTATAACCTGATAATAACTCTCTTGTGAGGAATATTGTAAACTTATAAAAACCTGTGGTTACTCATTAAGCCTTAAAATTCCTGACCCATCCTTTTTAATTCGTTAAATTCAAGATTACAATCAGGGCAGTTGGTTATATGTTGTGTAAAAGCAATCTGCTTTTCTGGTATAAGTGGGATATCTGATAAGATCAGAGGAATTAAAGCTTTACAATCTTCGCAGGAAATGCCTCCCGGTTGGATTAAAGTTTGAAGAAGAGGGTCAAGTTTTTCAATTATTTGTGGCTTGGATGCGAAATAAGCCAGAGCGGCTTGGTATTGAGTGGTGAACTGGCGGTCTTTCCGATATTTTTTAATAATACGAAGGGCATTTTTGTAAATCATATTGGTAAGTATATTAAATATATAACAAAAAACCTAAGGACCGAGCCTGGATCTATCTAACTTGTATGGACCTTCCCTTTTCCAATCTTCCAACTTTTGTATTAATTGGGAGTCATTGCGTAAACGCTTATGAGCTTCATCCAATAAGTGAGAAACTTTTTGGTTGGAGATTTTAAGCTTTATAGCGATTTGTTCGACCGTATAACCGTTAAAATAATAGTTCATCAAAATGAATTGATGAATTTCGGTATTTTTGGTAGGACGCAAGTTGTTAATATGATGGAGTAATATCTTGCGTAACTCCTGATTTAGATAAGACTCTGCTAAGTCCAGTGTTTCATTATTGTAGTTGCTAACTAAATGCTCTTGTATTTTAACACTGCTTGCCTCTTTACGATAGTGTTTTATTAAAGCATTGCGAACGATTTGTAGCGCCCAATAAAGGAAACTTTCCGGTTGTTTTAGTGTATCCAGTTTTGTTAAAATAATTTCAAGAGCTTCCTGAACGGCATCTTCAGAATTATTAGTATCTTTGCTAATCTTATGAAGCCCTGCCAAAAGGTATTGACTAAGCCAGGCTAAAAGCGGCAAGTTGTCCGATTTCCGGAGAGCTTGGTAGATTTCAACGTTTAAAGCCCGGAAAACCATCTTTTTTACGGCTTCAGTGTAAGTTATAGAAGTTCCTAACAGGATATTCTGCTCAGCAACAAAAATTGTATTTGCATTTTGTTCAATTTTTTCAAAATCAAAAAAACCACTCAAACAAGGTTGGTCAAGATTCATTTGCTGCATAACTGACTTTACAAAAGCGGTTACCGAAACCTGGTTATTATCTTGCATATTTTTCACTCAAATCCAAAATCCAGATTTAGAATCGTACAAACGGTTGAAAACTAAGAATGGTTCAATTGAAACCTGATTTATTTCATCAATAGCAATGTACAAGTGATTACGAGGTACATTATGAATTACCGGTTTCACCCGGACTAAAACCACGCTTTGATATATGAGAACCCTAAAACCGATACCAGTCCTGCAATGTATTTACCCTTGAAAGGGGAGTTGTTAACTTCTTTGGTTAGTAGCGGTTATTACAAACCGTTTTTGAAAGCGGATTGATAACTTTTCGCATTGATATTTTGATGAATTCTCTAATTACAACTAATCTATATACCCCCTTACCTCTAACTATTCCGAGTATTTTATGGATTCCCGACATATTGTGGACCGAATAACTTTCTCTTATATTTTAAGAATATTAAATCCAGTTTTAATAAGACTGCCCTTATAGACTTGATCAAATTTGGGATAAATGAAGGAGAGGGGGTTTACACTTTCCGGAAATGTTGTTAAAATAAATATATTATTAAATAAACATGCAAATAAATCATAAAGAACTAAATTTAAAAAGAATTTAAACAGTAAAAATAACAAGCTTACTCAAAACACTTTGCTGATAAAGAGAAATACTTTCTCAAATGTCGGATAAGATAAATCTTTGTGGAATAACTAAAGTAGGTTGCCTAAACAGTTACGGCCCATGGTTATCTGCCTGAACATCTAAAAAATTAAAATTAGAAGAGTAGAAGAAGATGATTATTCTTTCGAGGTTGAAAGTAACCAATTATAAGTCTCTTAAAGATATTGATTTGTCGTTTCCTCGACAAGCCAGCATATTAATTGAGGGTTTGAACGAAGCAGGAAAATCAACCCTTTTTGAAACTGTCTATTTTGCCTTGTATGGGGAGCCTCTTGTTACCGAGGAAGGTAATGGGCGGGCTGGAGGCAGGATTGAAAGCGCCATAAATTACCAGGCCTCCAAGGCTATTGTTATCCTGGAATTGGAAATTTCAGAAACGATCCTAAAGATTAACAGGACTTTACACCGCGGACGAACCACAGAAGCTACTTTGACAATAATACGGCCCGGATTACCTGCTGAAACGGTTTCAACTCAAACGGCCGTAAACCGGCGGGTGGTTCAAGAATTAGGGGGGCTGGATAAAGAAGCTTTATTAAATTCTTGTTTTGTTGAACAAAAAAAGTTGGATCGGCTTGAGCAACTGGGTACTGCCGACCGTAGAGCTACCCTTGAGAGATTATTAAACCTTGATAAGTTGCAGTACTTACAGGAGCAATTCAAAGTGAGCCGCCAGGCCGAGGAAGAAGTCCGCCAGGCGGAATATCGTTTACAGCTAGCTCAACTGCAGGCTTCCCTCCCACTCATCGAACGCAACCTGGCCGAAACGCGCCTTAAACTTACTGCTATCGAGCTACTTATCGCCTTTGCGAATATTACAGCTCAAGAGGAATATTTAAGAAACCTGAGGGCCAGGCAGCAAGAAATTCAAAGCCAGCTAAAAGTTCTGGATGACCAACTCGTAAAGGTCAAAAACGTTCGCGAGGTCAGGGAAGTTGTAGTTAAGCTCTCTTATAAGGTTGAAGAGATTGAGCGGCTTGAAAAAGAGGCGGTAAATCTTGAGGAAGATCTGGCCGGGTTAGATTACCAGGAAAATGTTTTAAAGCCTGACCTTGAAAAGCGGCAGGAGGCCTTGATTAAATTGTATGAGGATTTAGAAGAACTGGCCAGTCGGCAGTCAGAAAAAGATGCTCTTTTAAGAGAAGGCGATAACCTGCAAAGTGAGTTAAGGAATATAACCGAACGCGAAAACCAACTTACCGGTATAACGCGTGATATTTCCCGGGAGGAATCTGAATTAAACGACCTTACCAACCGTGTGTCGGCTGAAGAAAAGGAAGCTGAGGCAGGAGTAGCCGAACAGGAGCCAAGATTAGAAAAAATTGAAAAATTGCTTGGCTTTTTAACCGACCGCGCTAATTTACAAAGAGAGCTGAATATTTCTCTGGAAAAAGAACACCAAAGCCGGGATCGCCAAGACAGCTTTGAAAGACTTAGCAAGGACACTTCTCAAGCAGAGGAAGATGTTAGGACCTGTCAGTCTGAGGTAGACGCTGCTGAAATAAATTACCAGGAAGCTCGGCGTACTCTTAATGCAGGTACTGAAATTGAAGCCCTGGAGAAGTTAACTCAAGGGTTTAATGAGCTTAATGGGCAGGGCCGGGAGCAGGCTGAATTAGCAGATGCTAACCGGAGTGTACTTGAAGCTACTCAAAGTGTAGCAGCCCAACAGAAAGTATTTGACGCGGGTAAAACAAAAATCGGTTTAACCGGAGGTCTAGCTGGGGCGGCTGGTTTACTGGGACTTGTTTGTATTGTTGTGGGTTTTACCCCGGGGGCAGTTTTCCTGCTTATCGCTATAATACTCGGTATAATTAGCGCCTCTCAGGTTTCCACCCAATCACAAAGACGCCGCCAACTTGAAGCCGCCCGCTCCTCGTTGGAAGCCGCAAAGCAGTCCGAAATACAGCTTAAGGCCGCAAGCGCAGCCAGAGCTGCAACTGGCGGCAGCCAGTTCAGAAATAATGAAGCCCACGTCGCCTTAAAACAACTTGGGGCCTCTATTCCCCAGAATTACCAGCAGGCTATAGCCCGGTTGAACATTTTACGCCAGGATTTACCCGGTCGCCTTGATATAACGCTCCTTCGCCAGGAAGTTGAAACGGCTCTTACTAAAAAAGCCCAGGCTGATCAGCACCTGGCGGCGGCCCGTGCAACCTGGACAACCAAACAGGAATTACTTAAAACTCATCCGGGTTTCGGGCAGACTGTCCTCGAACTGGAAAAATTAGAATCAACCGGTCAGGCAGCCCAAATAAATGACTTAACCCGCCTTATCCAAGCTTT
The DNA here is from genome assembly GCA_001898225.1 of Chloroflexi bacterium 54-19. GTDB lineage: Bacteria > Chloroflexota > Chloroflexia > Chloroheliales > Chloroheliaceae > 54-19. The sequence continues at coordinate 39,316 of MKTJ01000041.1, read as the reverse complement.
GGGAAATGATTTAGATCTACCCCTCGAACAAGGCCAACCCCAGGCGGAAGGAGAAATGGTTCGCGCACATTTGACCCAGCTTAACAATCAATTAGCTGGCATACCACCTCGGCGCGATACTATCAAGGTTCGCCGGCAGCATCTTTCAGGTATGCAGCAGGAACAGACCAATATAACAAATTGGTTAACCCAGCATAACCGGACTAACCTCGAATCTCAGATGGCCGGTAATCATCAGAGAATTAAAGATATTGAGCATTTTGTAGCGGGCCGGGAACCACTAATAGAGAAGACCGCAACAGGGCTGGAAGTTAGGCCTGTTGCGTCGGATATTCAGCAGATGCTTGGAACGGTTAATTCCAAATTAAGCCGGATTTCCCAGGAATTAGCTAATCGTCCCGCCATCAAACATAAAAAGGAAGATTTAATGCTTGAGATCTCACACCGGCACCGGGGGGCCCTTCAAACCTGGCAAAATCTTTTACCTCTACCGCAAGGAGTGGTTTTTGAGGAGTCGACTCTGCCGTCATCAAAGGATTATAAGCCGATCCTGAACTCCCTGGAGGGTGCGCTAAACCAGCTAAATGAAGCGGAAACGACAAACCGGCGTCAGAACCTGGGTCAGCAGCTCGGGCAGCTTGCCTCCGACACTAACGCTGTCCAACGAAATATCGAGGAACAGCAAAAGTTTATAAGCGAAACTTTGGTTTGGTATGGATTACAATTTGAAACAGAATTTGAGAAGGTCAGTAGTGTATTCCCACTGCTTAATCAGGTCCAGATCCAGGATAAAGAAGATCTAAAACAGCAAGAAAACCAGCTTGAAATAGATTTACACCTTACCGATCGCAAAATAAAAGAATTAGCAGTTCAACTTAACATAATTGAAATGACTCTTGATGTTGAGGAATGTTCGGCAGAGTTAGCCAGCTTAAAGTACGAATTGGAAGTGCGGCGAAAAGCAGTATTTATCTTGGATGGCGTGCGCCGGACAATGGTTGAAAAGGTTTTACCGGGGACAATAAGTTATATGCGACTTTTACTGCCCGTTTTAACCATGGACCGTTACCGTGATTGTAACATTACATCAGATTACAAGATTCAGGTCTGGGATGAATTAGCCGGGCGCTATGTGGCTAAAAATATTTTCTCCGGCGGCACTCGCGACCAATTTTCGCTGGCTTTGCGATTATCCTTTGCGCTGGCAACATTGCCTGAAAACCTCGGTTCAACCCCAGGTTTTATTTTCCTGGATGAGCCGCTTAGCTCTTTTGACGACCAGCGTTCGGAAGCCCTGGTTAATCTGCTTACCAACGGAGAAATTGCTCAGAAGTTTTCGCAAATATTTGTTATCAGCCATAACCGGATGTTTAACGAACAATCCTTTACCCACCGTATTCTGATTGAAGGCGGTAGAGTGGCCGGGCAAAACCAACTTAAGTCCGGCCAGACCCAGATGGAAGATTTTGTTTTTGCTTAGTAGTGTTCAAGTAACCGTTTTACCGCGTCCTGATACAACCTTTGTTCTTCCTGCGAAGCGTTCAGACTCAGGGATATAGCGTATTGGCTGATTTCTTCTGTTTGAGAAAGCACCCCAATTCCAAAAGAACCGGTGCCTTCCGGTCGCTCGATCAACAGGGCTGAAGTATCCACAACGAAATGGAAGCAGCGTGCATTGATTGTCTCGTAGAGTTTGCGAAGTTCCAGCCGGTGGTAAAGGTCAAGAGAGATAAATCCTTCCAGACGCAGTTTAACCATAGTTTCAGGGGTACATATCCGGGTAACTCTTTCAATAATATCGTTCAAAAGATTACCCGGATTTAAATCAGCAATTCTGAGGGTCAGTTCCGCCCTGGGCTGGCCGCCTAAAGATTTTCGGTCGAATTCTTCCAATCCATAAGGCCCCAGGACAAAAGTGGCAAACCCTGGCACCTCCGGTCTTTCCCCGAAAGTCATCCGCTCGGTTGCCCCTGGAATTATGACTGACCGGGGGCCAATTTTCCGATGAGCCGGTTTATGAATGTCGCCAATCACAAAAATATCCGCTCCATCATAATTTTGTAAGGTTTTTAACTTAAAGACCGGGTCGGAGGAGTCCGGCGGAGCATATCCTTCAACTAACCCGTGAAGCAGCAGGATGCTTAAATCTGTATCGGAGTCAAGATTATCCCAGCTCAGATTTTCCAGGGGGTCGCTCCCAGCCGGGGCATTTGGGTCAGGATTCAACCCACCTACCGCTATTTTCAAACCTTCAATCTCTAAATATTCGGTTTCAATTGAGGCGTTTTTGGCAAAGAGGGACAGCGCGCCCAGCCGGTAGTAGATTTCGAGAGGCATGCTCCCGCCCTGGTCAATTGATTGCCGAGGGGTATCGTGGTTGCCGCCAATAGCGAAAACCCTTACCCCCGCCTGGTTTAAGCGGGCCAGGCAGTGGGCAACAAACGAACGCTCCAGATTGCGGGGGTCATTGCGGTCAAAGAGGTCGCCTGCAATCAAAAAAAGGTGAGCTTGCCACTCAATTGCATAGTCAACCGCCGCTTTAAACCCGTCTCGCAGGTATTTTCGGCGGGCGGCTAACTTCTGCGGCAGCATCCGATCATAGAAAAGACCCAGGTGATTGTCGGCGGTAGCAACCACTCGTATCCGGCTTTGGCTAGCAGATTTTACCATTCTTCGGCAGTCCTTTCCTGTGATATATAAGAGCGGGTCTTTGGTCCGGTTGTTGGTGGGACGGTTATCATGGGAATTGAAGGTAAAGCCTGGATCGGGTGACCACAATGTTTTCCAAACATGCGTACTTTGTAACCATCGTGTTTGCCCTCCCAGAGTTTATCGCAAGCATATTTATAACGTAGGTCTTTCCAGAGCATGGCATTATCAAATAACTCCTGGTCATCTGTTAACAGGCGGAAAATTGAGCTGGATGCAATTACAATAAGTTTTAGTTTGGGCCGGGAAATTGCGACATTTAGCCGGTTAAGATTAATCAAAAAAGTCGCTTCGGCCAGAACATACCCAGGATCGGAGGCGGTGGCCGAAACAATGATAACGTCTCGTTCTCCCCCTTGAAATCTTTCCACGGTATCAATAGCATCCGCTGCCGCCAGCGTAGAAAACCGGCTCCGTAAGCTAGCTTTCTGGGCATTGTGTGGCACCACAATACCCAATCCCTTAGCAGGGTCCAGCCCCAGATACTGTTCGCAGGTTGAAATTAAGCCGGTTGTCAGATCCATCTCCAGCTGATTAAATTGCTGGGAAGATTGCTCATTGTGTTCAATAACCACCACGGGGTAATCCGGCCGTAGGGCCTGTCGAACAAAATCGGGCCCGCTAAATGTTGCGGGTAAGGGTGCAAGGACTTTTTCGCGCCGAGAGTGGAAATTTATACTGTCTTTGCGGTAGATATTCTCTCCAAGAAAAGCAGCTTGCACCCGGTGCAGTCGAAAGCTTTCGTCCAAGCCTTCTACCGGAAAACCTTGTTCTAGCAGGGTTTCAAAAATAGAGCGGTGCGGTTTATAATCAAGTGCAGTCCGTTTCCGCTCGTTCTTCCAACTATGCGCTAGTATGGGTGGCATCTGCCGGTGATCGCCTACTACCAGGATTTGGCCGTTTGGTTTGAGGAAAGCACCCGCTGTTATCGCTTCAGGTAAACTCATCTGGCTGGCTTCATCTATTATTAAAAGGTCAAATAGCTTTAAATTCCAATCCATTTGTTTGCCAGCGTATTGTTTGACCAGCGTAAATAATCCTCCCGGTGTAGCTCCGATGATTGCTATATTGGCTGACAAAGCGGCTGCGCATTGGTCCGCCCGGTAAGCGCTAAGCGCTTGTACTCCCGCCGGAAGGCCGTCGCTGCTTTCGGCTGCTACTTTGTAGATGTTTACCTGTCCCAGACTTCGGCCTTCCCTGGTTTCTCTAAAAGTTTTTAGCCGAGTTGAAATACTTTCCAGTACAAGATTGGTTGCCTTATGAGTCCGGGCACATACAGCTACTCTTAAAGGCCGTTCATCCAAGGCAAAAAGCCGGCCTAAAACCGCCCAGCCTAGAGTTGCTGTTTTACCGCTGCCTGGAGGTCCCTGTACGCAAAGCAGTGGCTTTTCCAGATGACCGCCGATAATATTCCTTTGGCGCAGGGTAGGTGGGTTAGCTTTTTCAAGCTCTTTGACCACGTTCATAAACATGCCAATCCGGTTGGTCTTTACAGCTAAAGGTTGCACCACGGCAGTACCTGCCACAAGATTATAAAAGTGGTTATTCCCGGTATTTCCTAAAGCTTCAAGGAACTTATCGGAATTCAAATCATCCGCCATTTCATCAAGCGTATACATCCGGCCTGGGGCAAGGTCGAGTTTGAGATTGTGCCAGTATTTAAAACTACTGTTTTTAAAGGTCTGGTTTAGCAGCTCAAGCTCTATTTCCTTGTCGCTCAGAGCAGTTACAATCGCCAGCCGCCCGTGAATTAATTTCCAGGGTGAGGTTTCCTCAACCGGATTAAGTACCATCCAATCGCCTTCTTTTACCCGCAATCCCTGCCGGGCTACCTCAGAATCGAGGGCAAGGCTATCGTAAGCGAGCCGAAAGCAGGCAGTTGGCGGCTTTCCGCCCTTGACCTCCCGGCATTCCAGCAGGAGCGAACGGCCGGTTTGGACGCGCCTTTCAATGGGCCGGGCAAAATGAGCCAGGAGCTGCTGGTGGGCGGTATGATGCTCAATAGCCAAAAATTCTTGCAGCGCTCGCTCCAGACCCGCCAGGGGGGCCGGAGCTTGCCCAAGGGACGCAATTGCAATCGGCTCTTTAACCAGCTGCCGGTTTTTTACCCCCAGATTTGCTTCTATATGGGCAATCGCTTTAAGACGGTGGATCTGGAACCGTTTAATAAGTTCGGGGCTACATTCGAGATAAGGCCGCAGTAAACCCCGTTCTTTGGTGTCAGCGGGTAATAAACCCCAGGCCCCATATGCGTATTCGACGGGAATATCCGAAGAATAGCGACTTGACTTCTCAATCCAGATACCATCGGCTCTTGGGATAGTTTGGTCAAAAATTCGCAAGAAAAACTTTGCGCGGAAGGCATCTTCGGGCGTATTCCAGGTAAAACCGGTAAGTGAACCTACCGAATATAGATTCTGGCAGGTTTGCCCAAAATTTTTCCGCTCCCTTATTTCGGCGGCTATGATCGAAACCATTAACTGGTCCAAAGCCGGACTGGTTGTAAGCAGGTCATAAAAGGTCGGAATTGCAAGGAGCATCGAAATGTTTCTAGTGAGAGCATCGAGCCAGGCTTTTTGTTCAGCGCCGTCATAAACATAAACGTGTAATGGTGTGACTTCGGGGTCGGCTGCAACTTGCCGGATAGCAGCAAATAACTCTTCCAGCAAATTAACCATTAATTGGGCTTCATCTTCGGGACCGGGCGGACCGGGTGTCATATGGACAATCGGGATTGTTCCCCGTGGGCCTTTCACCAGCGCCCCGGCCAGATACAGCCGGTTCTTTACATAATCATCCTGGCCATCCAGGAATATTTTGACTAAATCGGGATTTTCCTCGTCATTTGGTAACTGGCTAAAACCGCCATCAAGCAAATACCGGTAACTCTGGATTGTTTTATCAAAGGAATACAACCGGGCTCGTGCTCTTTGAACTAGCCGGTCCAGGTCAGGGCCCAAAGGTTGTATTAAATTCAAGCTTGCCACCAGGGTTTCTTTTCCCAGGGCCGGCCGCAAGGCTGCTCCAAAGGCGTTTGGACCGGGTAATTCTTTTAATATTGCCAGGTCGCGCAGCGTTTTCAAACCGTGGTTGCGCAGTGCTGTTATTTCGGCACCGCCGATGTAAGGAGTTAAAGCAACATCTTGCCGGTCTGTACTTTCCGTAAAGCAAATCTGGTTGAAGGGACATCGGTCACACTTGGTTCCCAGAAAATAGGGCACTTTGTCTAAAGTGGATTCATTAACTTTTTTCAAGTCACCATCTTCGCCGGAAAGGAGCTGGTCCAAGATAAGCTGAAAAGGAGCCAGATCGAAGAATTGCGTGGTATCTTCCAGAGACGGTAACGTGCCATCTTCACCCGGCATGAGAATAGCACCATTGGAATGCCCTATGTTAAATCCGTTCTGAACCAGAAGCTGTTCGAATAAAATGCTATAGAAAGCGACTTGGACGTGATATTCTACCCGGTCGTGCCGAGAGGCCTTCATATCGGCAACCAGCCAGTCTACCGCTCCGTCGCTATTGAGAGTAACACTGATTAAATCTGCTCTGCCTTGACAGGGCCACTCACCGATTGTACCCTTCAGTTCCGGCTGAACCAGGATCAAACTCTCTCCCTTTTCTAACCCTTTTAACAAATCCACCAGGTTAGTTTCAGGAGCAGCGCGCAAGTCTATTTTCTGACCGGATAAACTTGCTACCACTTCTGTTTCAAAGGATTCACCCGCCTCGCGCAGCAAGGGCGTAAGGGGTAAAGTGCTTACCCCGAGGTCTTTGTACCGGTTCTGCAAATCCCGTAGCTCATCGGGCCGCAGCCGCAGGCGCAGATAGCGTTCGCATTTTTCCAGGCGGATATACTGGCTCAAAGTAGTCGGGCTGATGACAGGAAAAAGTGGTTGCAATTTGGTTGGCTCCAAACGTTTATGTTTTTGCAAAATCTATTGCGGGCGTGTAGGTAATTTGTAAGATACCTGGCCTGCTCTTCAAGTAAATTTTCTAAATTTTAGAACCCCTGAATAAATTCTCTTGTCCGGCATTTGAGAAAATTCTGTTTAATCGATCATCCGCAACTTGCAAGGCGCTGGGTCTATTGAGGTCAAAAGCGGCCTTGTCATACTGGTAAGGGAAACAACCGCCTGTCCCGGCGCCAGCCCCGGCATCCTTTTCCACAACGATTCATCCACTCCACTGATTACCTTTTGAAGCCTGCCAAGCGTCTGCTCATCATTAATTTTATGCAGGATATAGTTGTTAATAAGGCCAAAAAGCTGCCGGGGCAGGTGTTGGGGAAGTTGCGTTACAAAAACCAGGGACAACCAGCGTTTGCGCCCTCGTTTGGCGATCCGGGCCACCTGCTCGAACAGGAAGGGCATGGCGCTGATCCGCTCCTCCGACAAAAATTCGTGAGCCTCCTCAATAATAATCATTACTTTAGGCAGGGCTTCGCGGCTACCTTTCTCGTATTCCTGGTAATATTCGTCTTGACGGTTTTGTACTCCTCGTAAGATATCCGATATAACCAGGTTATTGATTACCGGCGAATTTGTATCCGATAAATCGATCAGCGATACGTGGCCCGGTTTAATCAGGCGCGAGTAGTTGAGGGCCTGCGCTTGGGGATTATCAAAGACGTTCGGCCGGCGTAACCGGCCCAGTTTACCCTGTAAAGCCCGCCAGCTGGGGATGCTTTTCTCTAGGGTAGCTGCCTGCTCATTCATCAACACCTTTATAGCTTCCCTGGTCTGCTCGTTCTTAAAATCCGGGCTGACGGGTTGAGGTAATTCGCCTTTGTCAACCGTGGCTGTACAGGCGAGCACGACATCATACAGGTGATTAAGTGTCATCAGGGGATAGCCGACCTCGAATTCATCCAGGTTTATCAGGATTTCCTCATCTTTGTTTAAAACCGCTTTGCGCGGGAAGATTTCCAACCGCCGCAACAGTGTCTTGGTCAGGTTATAAGCCTTCCAGAAGCGGGTATCCTGCGCCTCACTTAATTCCGCCAGTTCAACCAGGGCGTAGGGGGAAAGAGTATAAAACTTCAGGCTGAAGGAATGTAAATCAGGGTGGTCCGGATTGGCCGTGTCCCGGCCTATCAAATGATAAACCGAAGTGTTGGCTACTCCGTGAGGTTGCAAGCCGCGCCCTTCCAGGCCGGCTAGCATTACCGGGTCGGTGGTTCGCTCGTTTAGGCGCGTATATTCTCCTTCTACATCCAGTACAATTACGGCAAAATTATTGCGCTGGGCCTCAGCGATCAGGTTGGCAACAGTGGTACTTTTACCACCACCGGTAGTGCCAAAGATCCCGGTGTGGCGCGGCAAAACACTTTTCTTATCGGCCGGAATCCCTACTTCAATGCGGTCGTGTCCGGCCGCGAGGCCCAGGCGGATATCGCCTGCAGCTTTTAAGACTTCTTCGGTTTCTGTGCTGCTCAGGCTGAAGACCGGGCTATTGGGTAGAGGCCGGAAGCGTGGCGGTAGTAACTGGCCGTTAATTTCTTCGCCCATCAATTCAACCTGGCATCGGCAGTGATAAGGCGGCATAAAAATGCCTCCCCGGACCGTGGTAGTCACGACCAGGTTCGTATCGCCGCGCAAGCCATCCGGTTCGGCAAAGGGCCCGGCTACCACAACTGCCATATAAACCCGGCCATCTTTACTTTTTATGCGAAGCAAAGCCTGCGAAGGTACGAACTCCCTGTTTTTATCCGGCAAAAGGATCGTCAGGCTGTCATCGGTGCTATGAGGCAGATCGAACATCGTGCGCCCGATAGCGTTCGGGTCTTCCTCTTGCCATTCGCCCCCCAATTTATTGACCTCTTCTACCAGGTCCTGGCTAAATTCTGCCGTTGAGCGGAGTGGTAGTTCGTCCATAGCTTTAGTTTCATTTGTAGGTGTCATGATGCAGAAAGTCTTTCTTTTACTTTAGCCTTTGCGGGTTTCACGTTCGTTCAGGTACTGCCAGGGTTGGTCGGCATTGGCATAAGCCAGGCGGACTACATTAGAAAAATCGCTGGCACCGAAATTAACCTGGCAGCAACGGTCAGCCAGGTCTATTAACATTGGAAAGCCGCGGTGGGCTTGCAATAAACTATCGGCGATAGCAATATGGGCCGCTTCAACCGCATGATCCCGGTGGGCATAAAAAACCATGGCCGGGGCGCTGCGTGAAGCCCTGTACAACCCCAGAACAATCTGAGAGCCGATCTCGCGAGCGAATTGCCGTACCCGCGGCCGCCAGTAATTGTCGTAACGGCCCTGGTCAGTAATGCTAGTCAGCTTGCTCTCCAGGGAGTCGACAATGGCAAACTCGAGTGGATTAAGCGCATTGGCCAGGGTTAGGAGTACCCGGTCCCGTGGCGCGCTCGGTACAAAAATAAAACGGCCCAGGTTCATCATTCTCTGGTAGAGCGAAATGGTCGCCGGTAAAAGGTCGTTGGTTAGAACACCACCGCCGGTCAGTAATTCAAAACTTATTGGGCTGCCGTGCCCAAGCCGCCAGGGAGCGGTGGCTTTGTCGACCAGGATGCTGCGTTCTGCAAAAGTAAGGACTGCCCGGCGAGCCAGAAGAGACAAGCCGTCTTGGTCATCAACATCGATGCCTTTGCGCCGGTCCCGGTTTTCGAGCAGCCTTACCACTTCCTCTTCAATATCACCAGAGAAATTTCGCAGGTCGCGCCTGAAAAGCCGCTGCGACCAGGAGCCCGTATCCCCGTTATAGGCGATCAGGGTAACCCCGATTTGAGTAATACTCAGGGGCAGGGTATCGTGAGTAACACTGGTGCCGTCGCAAGCCTGCACCCGGCCCGTAAACAAAAGGCCCCGGTGAATGCGGGCAATATCCTCCAAAGAGGCACGGTATACCCCGGCCGAGGCAGGCGCTCCAGGCCGGCCCTGCAGTTTAGCCAGGTAACTGCGGCGCAAAGTCTGCTGAGCCTGGTTCTCATTTTGTAGGGCCGCATCGACTTCTTGCTGTACGTGCTCGAAGAGGTCCCGCATATCCTGGCCGCTACTCCAGGTATCCAGGTCAAGCACCCGGGCCAGCGGTTCGGCAAAAGCTTGCTGGAAATTATCTTGAAACTGGCTAAAGAATTGTGGACTGACTTGTTCCAAATGGTTACACTGCCTTGTAAAATTTTTAGGTTAAACTGAAGCCTTTTTCCTGGTAAATTACAATATCTTTTTGCCCGAAAAAAACGAATTAAAGAGTAAACCTCCGAGAAGCACACCCACCGCCTCGACCCCGGCAGAGCCGAAAAAGGCGTTAACAACCCAGCCGATGATAATTAGACCAATGAAAAGACTTACAACCCGCTCAATCCGCACGAGATTTGCCTGCCTTCCGGTTTACCAGAGATCAAACTAAAATCTTAAAACTTCAAAAAGCTGTCAAATGCGGTCGGGCCATATCCGGCCAGTTCCAGTAAATGAGTGGCGTAGCGTTCGGCGATTCCTTCGGGCAATCCAAACTCATTTATAAGGCTGGCCCTGGTTGCCGCAAGCCTTTGCTCGAAAGTTGAATGTCGGCCAAAGCCTGAAAAATCCAGCAGGCCCGTAATCCGGGAAGCCGGGGCGAGCAGTTCAAGGGCGAAATCATCCGCCCTGGTTTCCGAGCAATGGGTTTCAAAACTGGCGGCGCCATCGCCTGAGCGTTCCATCAAAGAAAAAAACATATCTAATTTTAACCCGGATAACACGGCGGCCTGCCGCTCGGAAAGGGTCGCCTGGCGTAGCCCGTTCAAAGTTTCCATAACTCCCTCGCCTAATTTCTCCAGGGCTTCTTTGCGAGGATAAAGATAATCGAAAAGATAATGGCCTACCTCGTGCGCCGCGGTAAAGCGCTGCTCCTCCGGGCTGGCGTTTTCATCTACCAGGATAAAACCGATCCCCTGGACGGCCACCAGGCAGCCGTAAAGCCGCCGGTTCGATAAAGTTGCTCCTGCAGGTATTTTCTTCCGGCGCATCCAGTCGGCTACTTTTGCGACCGTTAAATCGGGGATAAATTCCAGGCTGACATCCAGGTTATAAGAAACCGCTTCGATAATATCGCAGGGATATTCGGCCGGGAATTCACTGTCCCAGAACTGTTCGACCGCACCGGCAATTTCGGATCTGGCATAAATCATTTGGATTCATCCTCAGACTTGTTGGAGATGCCATCTCCCTCTTTAACCGGTATATCTTGCTCCGCCTCGATAGGCACATCGGCATCTTCAAGCCTGTCGCGAGCTGCCAGGGCCTGTTGACTTGCCGCAGCCGTGGGCCGGGTGATTTGAGATTCCTGGAGCCGCCGGATATTCATAGCATTGCGGATAATGCTGGAAAGTTTTTTCTGGTCAACCTCTAACTCCCGGCTAATATTCTGGATATATTCTTTATAGGAGGGGCCAACTTCGGTGCCGCTGGCCGGGGGCCGGCAAAGAGAAAGAAAATTCAAAGTATCCTCGGTTGCTCCTAATTGGCTTGCCAATTCCTGGGTAGAAAGGTTTTTATCCTGCCGGTAAAGGTTAAATAAAAATCCTAGGAATTCCGGTCTTGAACTACCGCGTTGTGCTGCCAAGCGCATCAGGTCCGGGCTGGATTTAGGTTTCTGGTTCTCGTTCATGGTTTTTTTACCTGTACCTGTTTTTCCAGGCTACGTCGGATACGCAGTCGTAGCTTTTCTTTTACCTGGTTTACCTTATCGCGCTGTTCTTCCACCGGCTTCCCCTGTAAACCTAAGATTTCGGCATAAGGGTGAAAATCTCTTTCATTCTCGATCATTGTCTTTATAATTGCTTGCTCCTGCGGATTTTTCCCAAATGCTATAACCTTGTTTACCAACTCGATATAATCCGGGTCTGATTCACTTTGAGCCTTTACCTCTTCTAATAGTTCATTCCCCGGAGTTGATTCATTTCCGACATCAAAAATTAATGGCATTTCCTTTTTAGCTTTACGAGAAAGACTTGCCAGTTTATTTTTCAGATCTCCACTTGCGGCCATATAAAGAAAACTTGCAAGTGATTTCTTTGTCGGTTGGTAGTGCTCAGGATGTAATACATAATCAAAGAGCGCATCAACGGCTGCCTCTTCTAGCAGATCGGGAGGAATTGCTGAATTTGCTTTTCTTAGCTGGGTGATTAGTTCTTCAAGATAGCGTGTACAAACGACGGCGCTTGCCTGGGGGTCGCCTTTAAGCAGAAGCTGATGAAAACCAAGTTCTTCGGTAGTTGCTGGCATATAGAGTCTATCCTTAATCTCCATTAAGATTTTTCTATTTTTTATATTAAAACATAAATTTATTATTTATACTATTGTTTTGTCGGATTTATATAAGATTTAGGGAAAAGTAATTAGAAGGTAATGCCGGTTTTAAAAATTACTCAATTAAAATAAAAATGGAGGCTGCAATGACTACTGAAAAGACGCAAATCGAAAATTACGGAAGATCTGCTTTCGAGTTGACCGGGCATGCGCGGTGTCGAATGGACCAGCGTAATTTCAGCCAGCGGGAAGTGGCCTATGTTATCCGATACGGGAAGTTACTTCGTCGCACCGGGATTTGTTTTTATTTTCTGGCCGGCAAAGATGTGCCGCCAGCCGACCGGAAATTAGGGTGGGTACAGCGGCTGATTGGAGTAACCGTATTAATGACCCCGGAACGGGCTGCGATTATTACCTTGTATAAGAATCAGAAGGCTTTACGGGATATAAAGAAAAAGAATAAATTCAGGTCAACCAGGACCTCAACCACCCAAAATATTTGTCATATGGAAAGTAAAAGCTGCCAGATCGAGTGGCAAAGTTCGCAGGCCGCCTGACCAAAAGTCGGTTAAAAGCTGTTTTAAACAAAGTAAGTAAGTGACTAATTTAAAAAGGGATTAAAAAGAAAATGAGCCCCACTCCTACAAAAGTGAATTCCCCAGGAACTTAAACGAGCGGCGAGAGCAATTGAAGAGGCGGACGCAAATGTGATTGGTGCCGGCGCCGGTATGGGCGTTGATTCCGGTCTGCCCAACTTCCGCGGACCGCGAGGTTTCTGGCGGGCTTACCCGCCTTATGAGAGATTACATCTCGATTTTCATTCAATTGCGAACCCGGCTCTATTTACCGTAAACCCGGCCCTGGCCTGGGGTTTCTATGGACACCGGTTAAAAATGTATAGGACAACCAGGCCTCATGCAGGGTTTGAGATTTTACGACTGTGGTCCGAGAAAAAGCCTTTTGGCAGCTTTGTTTATACCTCCAATGTGGATGGGCAATTCCAAAAGAGTGGCTTTGAACCGGAGAGGGTAACCGAGGTCCACGGATCTATCCATTATCTACAGTGTACCCAGAATTGTGGAATTGGAGTTTTTCCGGCGGAAAACCTGCAGGTGGAAGTTGATGAAAATACAATGACAGCCCTGGCACCTTTACCGGCCTGTCCGAACTGTTATGCTCTGGCCCACCCCAATATCCTGATGTTCGGAGACTGGAACTGGGATAGCGCCAGAATTGAGGCCCAGGAAGAGCTTTTTGATAATTGGATCAGGGAGGTAAAAGACGCTGGCGCCAGACCGGTTGTAATTGAACTTGGCGCCGGAACGGCTATTCCCACTATCCGAAACGAGTCAGAACGACTATCGAATGCCTTCAGTTGCCAGTTAATTCGGATTAACCTGGATGAAAGCCAGGTGTCTACCGGCCAGATTTCGTTAGCGGCAGGAGCAAAGGCTGCCCTGGTAGCACTCCAGGAGATGATGGTGCCTTTATTATAAATTTTTGCCAGAACTATACAAATTCAGATTGACATAAATAAAGAACAGCATCTTTGGATACCGGTAAATTAGCATGTTAGCTTAAGTAACGACAATTACCATTAACCAGGCGGCCTAGGTGTCTTTAGCTCACCCTGAAAATAGGCCGCCTTTGAAAGGAGCCCATTATCCGGCCATGAATATAAAAATTACTACACAGGCAGCTACCTCGTTAATTCGCCCTAGCGGTTCTACCCGTTACATTGTTTTTAAGATCAAAGGTGAAGCAGATGGCCCGGACAACCCAAGAGTTCCCCTCAATTTGAGCCTGGTACTGGACCAGAGCGGTTCAATGGCCGGGCAAGAAAAACTGGAACTGGTCAAAAAAGCGGCAGCTTTCGTTATTGACCATTTAGTCGAACAGGACCGCATAAGCCTTGTGGGATTTGACGATGAAATTGTGGTGGTAGGACCGGCTTGCCCCGCTACTCAGACCAATCGCCAGCTACTTAAGGCCGGATTACACAAATTAAAACCGGGCGGCAGCACTAACCTTAGCGAAGGCTGGTTAAGGGGTATCCAGGAAGTAGCAAAATCTCAGTCAGAAGGCGTTTTCATTAACCAGGTCTGGCTGTTTACCGACGGGCAGGCCAACCAGGGTATTACTGACCCTGAGGAGTTAGCCACCCAGGCGGGGCAATTTCGCAGGCAAGGCATAATAACTACCACCTTCGGATTTGGAAATGATACAGAAGAAAATTTATTGGAAGCGATTGGGGAAAAAGGTGGTGCCCGCTTCCAGCACATCCGGGAGGCCAGGAAAATTCCCCAGGCTTTTGCGGGAGAATTACAAGAACGTTTGCAGACTGTAGGGAGGGAGCTGGCTTTGCAAATAAATCTGCCGGCAGGTATAGAACTTGAAAACCTCAATGACTTCGAAATGAGCAGGACGGAAGGCCGCGCAATTATCCGGCTAGGCGACGTGTTTGCCGGGGAGGAGAAGCAGGTGGTTATCAAGCTAAAATTACCGTCTGGTACTATCGGCCAGGTCCTCCGGCCAGAGGCTATCTTGATGTACAGCGAACCACTAACAGGAGCTGGCCGGGAGGTGCGTCCTACGGAGCAAATTTCCCTGACGTATGCGCCACACAATAAGGTCGACGCGGAGCGATTGGAGCCTGAGAGTGCCGGAATAGTTGGCCGGATGTTGGTGGAACGGGCTCGCAAAGAAATGTTGGAAGCCAACCGGCGCCGTGAATTCAGAAAAGTACCGGTAATACTTGAAAGGTTGCGCGGACATCTGAGCCGGGCCCACTTGCTCGATGCCCCCGGGGTAGCCAGACTTTTGAATGAGCTTGAGCAGCAGAGTCAGGATGCCGGGCAGGCACTCCTGGACGCATCCGTCCGCAAGGCCATGCATTATCAGGCTTACACGGCTCAAAAAAGCTACCGGGACTATAATATTTCACCACCGGAAGACAAAATCTAATTTCCTTTAGTGGTAAGAACCGGCCTTCCAGTAAGGTAGGGGAGGACCGGTTTTCCATCCTTCCTTGACACCAGGCTAAAGTTAGCAAGGGAGCTTTTGAAATCCTCCTGGCTAATTCTTTGGGAGTCTCAGCCGCGGTCCTGGTGCCTTTAATGGGTTTCTATTGGGTTGGAAAGGTTAACCGATTTTTACAAAAGAAAAGTCCCCTCCGCTTTTTGTGATAAATGCGGTAAACAGTTAATTTTTTACTAGCATTAAAGTAGTTAATAAAGCATAAACCTTCCCAGCTTATCTTGAATTGGTCACGCGGCTAATTATAATTCTACCCACTAAATTCTGGCAGCACAAAAAAGCTATTAAGTTAATTACAGTAGTAAGGTTTATAATACCCGTATTGTTACATATCCCATATCCACCAATAAACTCACTAATATTTAGAATCTAGAAAAGACAAAAGAGAGGAAATTGAAGGCAAATAAGAGTAAACTCCGGTCAAAGATTTAGCTGTAATAAAAAGTCTGTGTGAAATCTTTTATTACAATGCAATAAATATTTATTTAAACTCTTGAAATTCTCACTTTAAAGTGTTACTATTAAAACATCTTAAGGACCGTTGTTTCACTAGTAATACCAAAATAACAATGCAAACAGGGTTGCTCTCTGGGCCTGTACCTGTAACTTTATAATCTCTTAAATCAAAGGCAATAGGCTTCTCACCCAGCTGAGAGGTTTATTTCTTATACCCTGGGGAAAGATGCGGCACACCACAATTACTACCAATATCAAGCATCGTACTGAAACTATTTTTGTAGCTCTTCTCGTTAGCTTATTGCTTTTTCTGGGGGCCTGCGGTGACCTTACCACGCCAGTTTCCACCCAACCCGCAACCGCTAATGTACCAGCCCTTACCGCGACTGCCGCTGTTACCCAAGCTGCCGCCATACATGGAGTAGATGCAACGGCAACGACCACCCGCTCCATCCCGGCTACAGCAACTCCTATCCCAATTGCAACCGCTACCCCGGTTCTTATCACAGCGACACCCATCCTGCCTACTGCTACTGTTAACCGGGTTTCCCCAACCGCCACCGCTGTACCCCTTGTTGTCCCGACAGGTACTCCGGTGCCGCCTACACCAACATCAACTCCAACCCCGAAACCAGCTTCAAGCACAGGTATTTTCGGTCAGCCAGCACAACCTGGCGATTCTTTAGCCCAACTTGTAAGAGTAGTTGACGGCGATACCATTGATGTTTCCATAAATGGCGGCCAGGCTACCCGCGTTCGCCTTATTGGTATGGACACACCGGAAACCGTTGATCCTAACCGCCCTAAAATGTGTTTTGGGGCGGAATCCACCGCCAAAACTAAAGAAATTCTGGAGCAATCCCACGGAGAGGTCTTCCTGGTAAAAGACGTTTCGGAAACCGACCATTATGGCCGCCTTCTTCGCTATGTCTACTTCAAGTCTGGCGATTCCACCTTCATGCTCAATGAAGAACTGGTCCGGTGGGGTTTTGCCCAGGTTAGTACCTACCCGCCTGACGTACGTTTCCAGGAGCTTTTCACAAACCTTACCCGAGAAGCCCGTGAGGCCAAACGTGGTCTCTGGGCTGCCTGCGGCTCTTTCGGTGCCCCTCTGGAACCGCCTACCGCCACCACCGCCCTGCTGCCTCCAACCGCGAAGCCGGGCCCAACCGTCGCCCCTCCGGTTGCCCAGAAACCTTCTTCTGGCACCGTTAAGTTCATCGCGGTAAATGGGGTTCCTCGGGGCTACCGGGCCAGCGCTACCGTCCAGGCTCCTCCCGGTGTCGCCTGTTCCATCACTTATATCGTCCCTTCCGGGCGTATAAGCACGGCCCAGGGCCTCGACCCTAAAACAGTTGGTTCGGGTGGCACTGTTTCCTGGAACTGGCTTATCAGCGGCAACACCGGCCGGGGAACCGGTACTGTTAGTGTTACCTGTAGCGGCATAACAATAAGCAGTCCCATAACAATCAGCTAACTTCTTTACAGAAAGGATTTAATAACGCTGTGGCAGCTTATCTTCTAACCTGGAACCCTTACAAAGACTATCCGTGGGATGAGATTGAAGAGAACATCGAGGAAATCAAGGAATTTGGCGCTTGCACCTTTGATTGGAGTTCCGGGGCCACAAAAAGTATCGAACCCGGCGACCGCATATTCATGCTCCGCCTGGGGGCAGCGCAGGGTGTTCCGCATCTCGGCATCGTTGCTTCTGGTTGGGCTTTTGACTACTGCTATCAAGGGGATCACTGGAACGAAGCTAAAGCGGCTAAAGGAATTATGGCTAATTTTGTACCAGTAGCTTTTGATGTTATTCTTAACCCCCATACACAACACATCCTTCTTCAGGATACACTGAAATACAAATTTCCCCAGCAGCATTGGAGTCCCCAGAGTTCAGGCATCTCTATTAAAGAAGAAATCGTTGAAGCTCTTGAAAGACTCTGGGATGACACAATTCGGAACCAGGGTCTAACCCAGCATCCCTCTTATGAAGAGGCAATCCCTTATATAGATGCTTACCTCGAAGTGCTTTCCGAAGGAACAGATACTAACCCTGGCTCAAATCCAATTGAGGAACCTACACCTCCATCTACTCCTGCTCCTTTTCAGCAACCAATAAACCCACTCCCTATTATTTCGCCCGGTTCATTGTCAGATCCTTATTTAGAAGTTTCCAGTGCCGATATAGCTGCCGCCGCTGCCGAGGAAGAAAGCTATCAGGAAGGTAAGGCCACCGCCGTCCTGGTCAACCGTTATGAGCGAGACCCCAAGGCTCGCGCCGAAGCCCTCCGCCTTCACGGCACTACTTGTCAGGCCTGTGGTTTTTCTTTCGAGCAGTTTTATGGCCTTCATGGCAAAGATTTCATTCAGGTTCACCATTTGAAACCAGTTTCCAGCTATGGAGGAGCTGTAAATATCAACCCAGCCACGGACCTGGCCGTCCTTTGTTCAAATTGTCACAGCATGGTCCACCGTAAGCCCCAATCTCCCCTTACAATTGACCAGCTAAAGGCGTTATTAAAACCAAAACTTACCTAAATTTGGAGGCTCAATTGTCAAATTGCATTTTGGATCCAGAATCCGAAGAGAACTACGGAATTTGCACGAAGCCTAAATTAATGACCATTAGATGTTGGATCAAAGCCAGAGGAGCCTAAAGGCTTAAGCGGGTTGTATGAGTAATACCCAAATTGATTTTTTTGAAGCATTTACAAATGGTTTAAGTGCAATTAAACCTAAGCTTATATAGACGTTAGAAGGAGAAAAAATTTATGCAGGATGTTCAAGATTTAGAGATGCCAGGCGGTAAACTTGCCAGCCGCCAACTTCATTTTATTTGGATTGTGGACTGTTCCAGTTCGATGACGGGTAAGAAAATAAATATGCTCAATTTTGCAGTTCGAGAGGTAATTCCTTCAATGAAGGATGTCGCAAAGGCTAATCCTTTTGCCCAGGTAATGGTCCGTGCATTAAAGTTTTCAAGCGGTGCTCAATGGCATATCGCCCAACCAACCGTTATAGATGATTTTAAGTGGCCTGACCTTACAGCAAGAGGGGTTACCGATCTTGGTAAAGCTCTTACATTGTTAGCTGAAGAATTGAAGGTGGAAAAAATGCCAAAAAGAGCTTTCCCCCCGGTCCTGGTTTTAATTTCCGATGGCCAACCGACTGATAACTTCAAAAAAGGATTAGATGCTCTGATGGCTCAACCCTGGGGGAAAAAAGCGGTCAGGATTGCTATCGGAGTTGAAGAGGATACAGATTATGAAGTATTAAAGCAATTTATTGGTAATCCGGAAATTGAACCGCTTCACGCAGATACTCCAACCCAATTGTTAAGCTATATAAAGTGGGCTTCAACCGAGGTGTTAAAAGCCGCCTCTGCTCCAGCCAGCCAAACCAGTGATAGTAAAACTTTTATCCCAGAGCCCCCTACAATTTGGCCTGGAACTAACAACAAAGTTGATGATGTTTGGTAGGAAATAGCGATGTCATTCCAATACAAAGAATGGAAGGTTCTTAGCAAAAGTGTAAGGGGGGCTAACCATAAGTTAAGTTCCTCACCTAACCAGGATTATATTGACTGGAGACGTTATGGGCAAAGTCTTGTTTTAGCGGTCGCTGATGGTCACGGCAGCTCTAAATGTTTTCGAAGCGATAAAGGGTCTGAATTTGCGGTAAAGGCTTTTCTCACTCTCTTTGAAGAGCTTATTGCTAATAATTCTGAGGAAACTATACAGGGGTTACTTAAGCGAGATGCAAAGGAACACCTTTCCCGGAAACTGGTCCAGGGTTGGAAGTCATTAGTCGATTCACACCTTGAAAACAACCCTTTTGCCGAGGACCTGGAAAACCTTTTAACCAGAGAAGGATATCAAACCTTCATGAAGGTTAAGTTAAACCCTTATTTAGCTTATGGTTCGACAATCCTGGGGGTAATGGTCAATCCAAAATTTATTTTTTGGTTTCAATTAGGGGATGGAGATATAGTCGTTATAACTGAAAAAGGCGGAATTGTCCGTCCGATCGGGGATAACACTCAATTTTTGGGGAATGAAACAGCCTCCCTGAGTGATAAACAAGCTTATAACTCCGTTCGGGTATCATTTGTTAGTTTAGAAAATTACCCGCCCCAATTAATAATGCTTAGTACCGATGGTTACAGTAACTCTTATCCGGAGGATGCTGATTTCCTGAAGGTAGCCGGAGATTACCTGGACCTGCTTAAAAAATGGGGGGATGTTAAATTAGAGGCTGCCCTGGATACTTTTCTGAATACTACTTCTGAAAAAGGTAGCGGTGATGATATAACGTTGGGATTAATTTATCGCTTTAGCATTTTGCCTTTTACTTCCCAAACTGAATTTAACGAGTTGCCAGTGGTACAAACAGAAACAAGCTTAACATCTGTTCCATCTGCTAAAGATAATTTATCCGCTTATTTACCGCTTGATAGCGGCACACCCGTTATTCCGGAGGAAAGTCAGGATTTCATAAGAGATATAAGCCCGGTTTATTCGAATCCTGAAGAAAGTCAACCTGTAACTGGAGCAAACTTAAGACCTTTCGAAAATGAAAATAATTATAGAGAAGGCACAGCGTCTAGATTAGATCCTTTTTATGACAATGATTTAAAGGATATAGCGGCGGCTTCCGGGATCAACTTATCGGATCTTAAGCCTTTTAATGAAGTTAACCCAGGACATATTAAAAATGAGCCTGAACCTTTTGAAAAATAAGGGTAAAAAGAAATGGCAGAATTTCCAAACGTTGTAATAGTATTGGCTCGTTGTAGCAAGAGCCGTCTTTTGTTTGGGATACGATTTGAGGAAATTACCTCTAAAAATTGGAGTGGTACCTGGGCGTTTCAAATAAAAGAAGGGAGTGCTCAGCGGGAAGGATATGGACAAAATCAAATAACCGGCACCTTTCTGTTCGACTCAGCTTATCCTGGTTGTCCTGAATGTCAAGATGCTTCAACTCTAGTTATCTGTTCCTGTAATAAAGTAAGTTGTTGGGATGGTGAAACCAGGAATTTTATTTGTCCCTGGTGCGAAAGTGCTGGCAAAATAACGGGTGTTGCAAACCGCCTTTTCGTAAATAATGACCGGTAATAATCATAAAAAAGGAATTATTAAATAAAATGATGAACCAAATTTTAACAACTGGCCAGGAAGTAAAAGTTGAAACTACTTCTGTTAAAGTAGAAAAATTATTAGGCGGCGGTACTCAGGGAGAAGTCTATAGTGTTCATCTGGATGGTAAGCCAATGGCTCTTAAATGGTTCAAGCAAAGTATGGCTACTGCCCAACAACGGGAGAACCTTGAGACCCTGGTAAAAATGGGACCACCAACTACCAAATTTCTCTGGCCCCAATATATGGCCAGCTCACCAACCGTTCCTGGCTTTGGGTATCTAATGGACCTTAGGAGCAGTAATTTTAGCAGTTTAGAAGATTTTATGGCTGGTCGAGTAAATTCTAACTTCAGAGCTTTAGCTTGCGCTTGCCGGGAATTAGCCGATAACTTTAGAATACTTCATTCCAGAGGGTTATGTTATAGAGATATTAGTTTTGGTAATGTTTTTTTTGAGGCAAAAAATGGTGAAATATTGATTTGCGATAATGACAATGTAGGAGTACAGGGTCATAGTGTAGCCCAAGTACAAGGCACGCCACGTTTTATGGCACCTGAGATTGTTAAACAAATTGAATCACCCAGCACTCAAACAGATTTGTTTTCCCTGGCAGTCTTACTCTTTTATATCCTTTTCAGGCATCATCCTCTAGAAGGCAAAAAAGAAACCGAAATCCATTGTTTCGATTTGCTTGCTATGCGAAAACTGTATGGAGACGAACCCCTTTTTATTTTTGATCCAAAAGATCAATCTAACGCGCCAGTTCCAGGAGAACAAGAAAATCCCTTAATTTACTGGAAGATTTACCCGAATTTTCTCAAGGAACTATTTATCAGGGCTTTTACAGAAGGCATAACTGATCCGTTACACGGTCGCATCAGGGAAACTGAATGGGTAGCGGCTATGATTAAATTGGCTGATTCGCTTGTGCCATGCATCTATTGTAGGGCTGGAAACTTCTATGATATGGACGCTCTTAAGTTAAATGGCGGTAAACCTGGAGTTTGTTGGAAATGTAAAAAAGAAATGCATTATCCGTTCAGGCTTCGATTAGGCCGGAACATTATTATGCTTAACGCCGATACAAAACTCTACCCCCACCACCTTGATAGTCATCGGGGTTTTGACCAAAGCCAACCGGTGGCGGAAGTATCACAGAACCCCCAAAATCCTGGCATTTTTGGTCTTAAAAACCTTTCTGCTCAGAATTGGATACTTATAAATACAAGTGGTGAAACCAGGAATGTGGAGCCTGGGCGAACAACAATTCTGATAAATGGTTACAAAATAAACTTCGGCAACATTGAGGGAGAAATTCGTTATTAGGTAATGTTCAGTTTTCAGAGACATCACTTGCGCGTAACAAAAGGATAAATAATTGAAGAATTCCAACTCTCAATCAAAGTCTGCCCTTGAAATACAAAAAGCCAAATTACTTGAGGTTTTAGCAAAAGCGTGCAAAACCCCGGACAATGATGAGGCTATAGTAAATGCCTGGCACCCCTTTCTAAAAGATTATGAAAAAGCCAGGGTTTTCTTACCCATGGTTGAGCGCTCCAGGTTAAGGCTACAAGCTTTATTAAAATTTCGAGAAGCTTTGAATACCGGAGAAGCGGAAAATATTGTCGAGACCTTTAATTGGTTAGTTAGAGACAATCCTAAAATAACAAAACAAGAAAGGTCTAAATTTGAACAAGCTCGCAAACTGATAGAGGGCCGCGCAAGGTTGTGGGATAGTTTTGAAATTAATAACGATTCTTTGATAGTATCTGCATTTTTACCAGCTTTAGAGACTTCAAATTTATTAAGTAACGATGATTTGAAGCGTTATGAACTTGCAAAGCAGCGGGTGGAAGAATACGACCGGTTCCGCCTTGCTTTAGAAACTGATAATGATGAAGTAATTATTCGCGACTATAATCCTATCCTGGACAATTCTTTACTAGTAAAACCCCAAGATGCGCAAAGACTTATTCTTGCAAGAAAACGAATAGAAATCATACAACAACTTCATTCAATATTTACTTCGGCTGACCCTTATAACAACAGTAATCCTTACAAAATCCCTCTTGAATTAGTCCAAAAAATAATTCAAGAAGGATTGATCGATTTATTACTAAAAAAATACTCTTCCTTGTCAGAAGATAGTAAGAATTTAATTTTAAGAGAAATTGATTCTTATAAATCACAGGGTGTCGAAAAGATACGGCAGGCTTTATGGATGGAAGATGATGTACAGATTACAGAAATTTATTCTAAGTATGAAGTAATGTTTAGGCAAATAGGTTGCCTTGAGAAATTTGAGGTTGCTCGAATTAATAAAGCCATTAAGCGAAATGAGGCTTTAGTTCAGGTCCAGTGGGCAATAAACTTTGGCAGTGGCGACCAGGTAGAGACAGCCTGGCAGACATATGGGCCGTGTGTAATGCAATCTCGAAACTTCACGAGAAATGAGAGACAAACTTTTAACGAAAGTCGCCAAAAGAATCTTTTAAATAAATTAAGGCAGGCTTTTTCCAGCCAAAATATCAAAGAAATAGTTGAGGTAGGGGAGAAGGCTATTGAAGCTGGTAGTGCCCTTATAGAATCTGATTACAAGAGGCTAATTAAAGCTAAGGAGTCTCTTACCGCTTTAAATACTTTTGAAAATGCTTTAACCCAAAACGATGATCTGAAAATAATAGGCAGCTACAATGCTGAGCTTTTAGATAAATTAAAAAGTATAACCCAACCCCAACGGTACCGCTTAAAAATAGCTCAGAAACGAGTTGAGATTTGGTACAAGTTAAAAGCTGCCCTGGCTGATAGTGATGAAAAGACACTAGCAGATTTATATGATCCAGATTTATTTAAGGATTGTTTTTTACTAAATGATTTGGAGCGAGAACAGTGCGAGTTAGCCCTGCAGCGAAAACAAAACTGGGTCGAAGTAGAAAAAGCTTTTAAGAAAAAGAACTTTGAATTTCTTCTTCAAAAAAACACAATGAACCAATTCGAAGGAACTGACTATTTAAACTCGGAATTGATAAATTTGCTTAATGTAGCCAGCAAGCAAAAGGAGCTTGAAAACGAATTGTTTATTGCTCAAGCTGAGAATGATCCCAGGAAAATTGAACAGGCCGCCATTAATCTATTAGAGGTTGGTCTGCCTCTCTCTGATGATTTCAAATGGGATTTAGTCTTAGAGGAGGCTTATAACTCAAAAAATTTGGAAGAATTAAAGGCTTTGTTAAGAAGTCCGACACCTGATAATTTTCAACTTATTTTCTTGGGGCGTAGCTTTTTAACCGGGTCACCTGAAAAAATAACAAAAGTTGAAAAAAATCTCATTTTGAAGGCAGTTGACGAGTTCGGAGCTAAAGAACGGCTGAAAAGGGCCCTTAAAAAGGGCGATTTAGAATTAATTGCTCGTATTTACCAGCCAGATTCGATGGAAAAGCTGCCTTTTACCCAAAATGAACGCCATCTTATTGAAATGGCCCGCACGCAGTAATAAATAAGACACCTACAAATAATCCTAAATAAGTTTTAGAACAGAGGTCTAATTGAGCCATACTAACCTACAACCCGGTATCAATGCTTTAGTTACCGAATTAACTGAAGTAGACCCGGCGGCTGCCCACCGTTTAAAAGATCTTGAAGAAGCTCGGCAGAATAATGAGTATTCTTTTCTAGCTAATATTGATTTGCAAAGCGCTTTTAATCTTAGAGATATTGAAGAAAGAGCCGTAGCATTTTACCAGAAGCAACCATCCATCCTTAAATGGTTTGAATGGGTCCGCAATATAATAATAATATTGCCTATTGCTCTTACCTGGTGGGGCCTTTCCCAGGCTTCTCAAAACTATAATACTTTAATTGCTAAAGACGGAGATCTGGTTAAAAAACCTTTCCTTTTACTCTGGGAGCAGGGATTCAAGGAACTTGGAAACGGCTTTGAAATCACTTTTAGCCAACTTGCCTTAATTGATTGTTGCCTTCTTCTTGTAATTATTTTCCTTAGTGGATTTGTACATTACTACAGTGATTTTAAAGAAGCCCGGGCCTGGAAACCGGCTATCCAGCTACGAGAAAATCTTGAAGGTGTTTTATGGAGTTTCCAGGTGTTAGGTGCGAAAGAAAAGGTAAAACAAGACCAAACTTCTACAATCCTAAAATTAAATCAGGCAGTGGCCAGTTTTGAGAAAACATCCCAGGAGTTCCTTAACATGTTGTCAGCTGAATATTCACGACTTGAAATGATATCCGTCCGGCGAGATAAAGAATTTGGTGATTTAACCATCTTCTCAAACGGGCTGAAAGATAGCATAGGCCAGTTTTCTCGCCATGGGCAGGAAATAAAGGTAACTTTCTCTGGTATCAAAGGCTCCATCGATAATTTAAATGGGCATATGGAAACCCTTGGCAAACAACACGAAGTTCTAGCCCGGTCCCTTAATTCAGTAAATGGCCATTCAAGTTCACTTTTGGATATTACTCGCCAGACAAATCAGAGCCTAAGCTCAGCTATCTCAGAATTAAAGTCTACCACTTTTCAGCACGATGCAAGTTTGAAGGTAGTGGGAAGCGTTAGCCGAGATTTAGGTCAAATGGCCTCTAATCTTATCGAGTCCGATAATACTTTGCGTTCTGCTTTATTAGAAATACCTAATGCCAATAAACGGGTAATTCAGGAGGCTGAAAGAAGCATGGGGGTTTTTACAGATAGCCTCAAGGACATTTTAAGCGATTTGCAGCAAACAATGGGTGAGGTAAGAAGGGTTAATTCAACTTTAACCAGCGAATTGCAAAACTCCGTAATGAAAGTGGATAGTATGTCCAACTCTTACGAAGCAGTGACCGGTAAACTTACTGAAACCAGCAATAAATTTATAAAACTGGATGAATCAATCCAGAATTTAACAAAGGATTTTTCGGTTATAAGCCAATACCAAACCAATATTCTTCAGTCAATCGATAAAGGAATCCAGGGGGTTAATGTGTCTTCCAGTCAATTAAACCAAACTTTGCCAGCCTTATTTTCAGAAATAAAACAGCTGCCTGTAATAATAGCTGCCCAGGTAAGTGCGAGTGCAAAAGCACCCACTGAAATTAAACCGGAAGAAAAGCGTGGTTTTTTTGGGAGAAAACGCTAGAAGAACTCCTTTTATTTTTTATTATCCGCCAGGAACTCTGGCTTTGGTTTTTCTATTTACATTATATATATGAAAAGAATAAATAAACGTACAGGCATTTTTAGAGATACAACGTCCCTGGCTGGTTGGCTTTTTGCAGACCTTTTACTGGGTCTTTCTATGTTGTTTTTTATTTTTAATACAGTAGGACCGGAAACTCCTAAGCCCACATCTACACCTGATTTTACAATGCAGGCAGATTTAACTGCATATGCGGGTATTCGGCTTACCCCCAGCCCAACTGTGGTAAATCCAACCATCCAAGCGGAAATGACTCAATTCGCAAAAATTGCACTTACCCCTAGTCCTACCATAATCAATCCAACTATTCAAGCGGAAATGACCCAATTTGCAAAAAATGCTCTTACTCCGACTCCAACTCCGGATTTGACTGCACAAGCGGCTGTAACTGAACTAACAAATTTAAAGCTTACTCCGACACCGGTTTTGGGGATTGATACAAACAAGCTACCGGTAGAATTACAGGTAAATTCCTCAGCTTTAACCGGTCCGGATGGCGCCGTAAAGGATGGGGAAAGATCGCGGGTAAAGGGTCAGTTACGCACCCTTTTCGGTAATTATGATGGACACCGGCAGGCTGGTTTTGTTTTATCCTTTGGCACTGCTCCTTTATCCATCTATTACGAAGGTATTCAAATTTCAGGTGAAATAAACCGCTTGATGAAAGAGGAATTGCCTAACGTGTTTGGAAAAGCAGTAACCCGTGATTTTTATAATATATCGGATCTACCTGCGAACCGGGGTCTGGTACAAATAGAGGTCTATTTTTTCCTGGGTGCATCTTAAAGCAAAAACAAAAACAAAAAAATCATCGTAAAGGTAATCATGCTAGCTGTTTAAAACCTTTTGGCCTGGGCGAACTTATGGCTTTTCTTCGGCTTCGGCAAGCTTACTAGCTGCACCTTAGTGCTGCAATTACTGGAGGGGTTTTCACTTTTTAGTCGATATTGCCTTTCATGAATTTTAAGCCCCTGCTACGCTAATAAACTTCGTACTTTTGACTACGGCTCCTATCACTAGTAGACAAGTACCTTCGGTTTGGAATATTCCCATTGCGTTTAGCATAAAATAATTGTGGTTCTCCAGCATAAAGCGAGAAATAACCCTGATAATCCTTCCAGGGTTTAAGCAGCACGGAGTACCCTTCCACTCTGCTTTTACACACTCTCTGAATATATACTCTACAAATCCAAACTTCTAGATTTTGTTCCCGGATAAGGAAAGCCCTACTTCAGCTTTTCTCTAATACCATCAATTCTATCAGGGCTAACCTGGTCACCATATTTGAGAAGTACTTTTCGGACTGATGGTAAGTAGCTAATTAACCCGGATTTACCTGTTACAAAGCTGACTTTGCTCAGTTCCTTAAAAGCTTTACGCGCGTCTATACTTTTATCCACTATCTTCTCTACAGTATCCAGGTTGAATCCAGCTTCAGGTACGGCCATCTCGATAAATAGCTCATGCCATTCCGGCTCAACTTCTTCCAGGATTCGGTCTGTAAGTACCTGGATAATGGTTTCTTCAGTGCCAAGATTTGCAGAAAGTGTCAAAAATAAGGGATGTCCTCCTGTTAAATCATAAAGGGTCTTTGACCTTGCCTGGTCAGTTATACCAAATTTTGAAAGGTAATTATCGGCTTCGTTTTGTGAGAAAGGCGCTAACTCAATGGTTCGAAGTTCGGCCTGGAATTCTGCCCAACGGCTATCGAAACGCATTAATTCATAGCGCCCACTAATTATTACAACCGGCAATAATTCCTGAAGCTTTTTGCTTTTCAAAAAGAGATTTCTAAGCCATTTATCTGCTGTAGAGCCTATTAACTCATAACTGTCAAAAGCAAGGACAGGACGTCGCCAGAAAAGATATTGTTTTTGTTGATCTTTAACAAAACTTGCCAGGTCTTCGATTAAAGCTTCAGTCAATTCCGCAATTGTTTGGCTGCTTAAAATGGCAGCTTCCTTTTTTTGCTGGGCTTCACTTATCCGGTCGTAAATACCAAATCCAACGTCTGCCATCACTCCAGCTACATTGAAAAAAGAAGGAACAATCCTTATAAAACTCCCCTTTTTTGTTACCTGATTTAATATGCGTTTGGTATCAGTACCACCGAGCACCTTACCTACTTTAAGAACATCTTCTAAATTACCGCTGACGGCTTTTTCACCCGCTGGTTGCTGGGTCGAATTGTTGCTTAATAAATGTTGGGTGAAGACTTTTTCAAAATGGGTTATGTCACAACCCTGTTCGGCTAATTTTGAAGCAAGGTTTTTAATAAGACTGATAAGACCTTCTTCGCTTTCTTCTGGATCCTGATGGTCTATGTGGGCAAAAAGAATATAGGGGACATAGATTTCTTTGATGTGCTGGAGAAAATAGCTTTTTCCAATACCCCCTTCGCCAAAGATAGAAAATATCCAGGGTTTTATTTCGTAATTATGCTTCTCTGAATAATTTACAATCGACCGATCTATAAGGGTTAGTGCGTCATCACGGCCAATAAAAAATTTATTACTGCGCGTCATGTTACTAGAAAGTTGCGATACTTCTTTTTCGATTAAAGCTTTTTCTTCAAACTGATAGCCTGTGTAATCGACCAGCCACGAGGATAAATAATCAGTCGCTCCGCTATTTTTCCCAAGCCTGATTCCGTTTTCCCAGATTAGTATTCCTAGATTCTTTTCCAAATTTAACCGGCCTAGCGGCCAGGACTTAGCTAGAATTGCCACACCATTAAATTTCTGACCTTGCCATAGGAGGGAAGCAACTTGCCTGGTTATAACTTCTGAAGGTTCAGCTGTGAAAATAAACAGATAACTTTGTCCAAGAAGGCCTTGCTCTTTTATACTAATATAATAACTGCCCTCAGAATCAGAAAACTCCCCCTTTTTTATGGTTACTTTTTTCCGCAGTGTAAGCCATTCGTGGAAAGCTGTTACAAGTTCGTCTACATTTTTATCATCCAGCTGGCCCCTCCGGCTTTTTTCTGCGAAAAGTAAACTGGCTTTCCTACTAGCAGAGTCAGCGGCACTTTCGACGGTTTCACGCGCCTGGCTTGCAACATTTCCAAGGATTGCTCCTGTACTACCAAAGGCTTTTTTAAAGTTCCCGGTTAGCCCTTTTTTCGTCTCGTTATTCTTTGGAGATTGATTTTCCACTAGTAATCCTTCGTTTTTTACTCGTAATTAAAACCCACCGATAAATATCGAACAGCCCTAAACTTTTAAGTCTTATTATTTCAAATTATTACGATACCAATACCCTTCAGGGTTTCTATCACTTGTGCAAATGTTGCTGAATTTTTTACTGCGAAGGAAGGTAAGTCTTTTGTTGTAAAAGAAACTACATTATGGGAATTTGCTGCTTTCTTATCAAAAAGAAATTTTAGCAAAGCTACTTGTTTGTCGGAAAATTCAAAATATTCCTGCCATTCCCCAACCGCTTCTTCTACATCCAGTAGTTCCCGGTAAATAAGGTGAGCACCATTAGCTTCAACCTGGGGCCAATTCTCCGCCGCTTCTAAGATTTGGCCAGGGTTATTTTCACCCTCGCTCCAAAACGCTGCCGTAATAATTGGTTGTACCTTTCCATGGTAAGTATCAAGGGTATATTGTAAAGCCTCCTGGTTTGCAAGGGTTCTTAGATCCTCTGGCATTCCCTTTAAATAAGGTTCTAGAGAATAGCCCGGTCGATTAGAATTAAGAAATGAAAGCCTTGAACTATTTTCGTCACGAAAGACACCCACCAGGCCCTTATCACCAAAAGTCACAGTGCCCCGTGTACCTGAAGAGTCCTGCCTGTTAAAATTTGGTCCGTCCCAACTCAATTCATTATCAAATTCAGGGCGAAGGGCATAATCAATAGCATAAGCTATGGTAGCCAGCCAAACCCCTTTTTTTAGGGTTTCGACTTTTGGAATTTTTTGGCTCTTCAATTATTTAAGAATTCCTTTTCCATTTCCAGCACTAGTCGACAAGTTATTAAAGGCAAGTAAATCCATCTCATATTTTAGACCAGGGTCACTAATTATCAGATTTCGCCAGATTTTCTTCACGCGAAAGAACCTGGGCATTAGCATAACTGTTGGGGCCACCTTTGGCCCTGGGAATGATATGGTCGATTTGCCATTCGTCACCGGAGGGAACCACTCCCTTGATATTTTGGGTTGAAGGCACTAACACTTTTCCTGAAAGGTCTGACCGGACCACGCCGCTATTTCTCTTCATATTCTCCAGAATAATTAACCTTTTTTGTTCAGCGGTGAACTCTTTTCCGGCAGCCACTCCGGGAGGGTCAATAAGAGAAGCGTATTTAGCTCCGGGCTTTTCAGCGGCTTTTATGGTTTTAGAGGATCGAGAAATTCGGGCTGCTCTTTCCAAATAATGGGTTTTGTTAATACTACCCACTTTGCGAACATCATTTAACACCTTTTCCAACCGGATCAATTTCTGTTGCAGGCTGAGAATCCTCTCACCTACCTTGGCCGCTTTCCCTCCATCTCCCAGTAAATCTCCAACCAGGGGCACAAATCCGATAGCAGATAGACCTACGCCAACCCAATCCCCTTCGGAAAGACTTTTACCAAGCAGGGTAAGGTCGCACCCCCAACCCACCAATGGTATAAAACTGCAACCGAGTAGACCCGAATCGATCAGTAAGGAATTTAACTCATCCTGATTTTGTAGAATATCATTGTTCGCATTTGCCTCATCCTGGTCAATTTTGTCGAATTCCAGTAACTGGACATTGGCAAGGTACGAATCTATTGTCTCAAGAAGAGCTGAATTGTTGTTGGCATCCGCAAAATCAGCCGCCCGGTCATAGTTATCCAGAGCATCCTCATAACTGCCCACCGACTCAAAATTCTGGCCTACTTTGATATAAAGGTTTGCCAGGCGATTTCTGAGGTCTACTTTTACTGGCTCTTTGTTGAGAGAGTTTGCTGCGGTCAAGGCTGTTTCATAACTAGTAATAGCAGCGGGATACTCAAAGTTATTCTCGAGGGTCTCCCCTTTTGCAAGGTTTAGGGTAATTGTTCCCTGAAGATTTTTGACGGACTGGGCCGCTTCTAACCTGCCCTTGAGGTCAGTATAAAGCTCAACGTTTCCGCTCTTTTCTGCCTGCTGAACCGCATCCTCATAAAAGCTGACAACTAAAGCCTGCTTACTTTCGTTCCCTTCCAGGAGACGGGCCTGTTTTGCAAAAATGTTGGCTAGACTAATTCTTGCATTGGAGGCTACAGTTGAGTCGGATGGTGCGTATTGGAGAACGGTAGCATAATTCAACGCAGCCTGTTCATAATTTTCTTCAATTTCGTAGTCAGCACCAAGCGAATTCAAAGCGTCGGTCAAAAGATTGGAGAGGTAATTTTCTGTATCATAACTTCCATAAGTTTTAAAAGCCGAATCAAACCTGGTGACAATCTCGGAATATTTCTGACTATTAAATAATTGGGTTCCTATTCCTTTATAGGCTTTTATTATTGCGTTACGGTAATATGGGAGGGTGGTACTTGTCCCTAATTCTTTCATGCTAGGCTCAAGGCGAGCTAGGGCAGCCTCAAAGTTTCCACCAGCTAAAAGTTTCTGTCCCCAGGCTAAATAAGTTTTTGAAAAATAAGGTTTTAGACCTTCTTCCTGCCCACCGTACTGCGAAACTGATTTTTCGTAGTAGGCAATAGCCTCTTCAAACTGGCCTGACACAATAGCTGCGTCACCCAGCTTAAAGACTACGCCTCTGGCCTGGTTCCGAGCCTTCTCCACAGCCTGGCTATTGTAACCATCCGTTATGGCCTGGTCATAAAGGGAGAGTGCCTCTGTATAGTTCTTTTCGTTGGTTTCAAGATCAAAACCCCATTCAAAAAGTGTGCTTTCAATCCGCGCCCGTGCCGTGATTACACTTTCAGTTTTAGAAGGGAAGCCGGCTACTTTCTGGTAAGTTGCAAGGGCATCTTTGAAGTTTTTTGCTTCCTTAAACTCATCCGCTTGTGCAAGCCAGACTCTAGCTTGGGCTTCGTCAAAGAAAGCGTCCGAAGGATCCTTTTCTGTCTTGCCTTCATCACTAAACA
The DNA here is from genome assembly GCA_001898225.1 of Chloroflexi bacterium 54-19. Lineage (GTDB taxonomy): Bacteria > Chloroflexota > Chloroflexia > Chloroheliales > Chloroheliaceae > 54-19. The sequence continues at coordinate 7,465 of MKTJ01000041.1, read as the reverse complement.
AGGTGGCTTGTTTATAACTATCTACGGCTAAAGTGTACTGTTTGGCCTCTTCAAGGGCTTTACCCTTTGCAGCATAAACCTGTCGCAATCTTCCCTTTGTTTGACCAGTATAAGTATTGGGTTGGAGTTCAGGTTTTAGAATAAAAGAATAACTTATAATAGCCTGATCAAAATCACCTGTGTGAAATTGGTTATCTCCCAAAAGAAAATAGGTTTGGGAAAGTTCAGAACTGAGATTGTCTGCGTCACCTTTTATGAATTCTGCAACTGCCGCACTATAATTGCCGGTCTCTCTTAGCTTTAGGGCTTGTAAGGTATGCAAGGGCGTTTCAAGATACATTCCGCTTATCCCTGCAAAACCCATTAATCCAAAACCTGCTACGGAAATTAGGAATGATGATTTGGAGGAAAAAGATGGCTTACTTTTCTTTTTAGAAGTAGAAAACCCCCATTTTGAAAGCAGGGTTAAGGTAAGGGTAGTTACTGCGAGGACAAGCTGGGCGAGACCTACCCAGTGTCCCCAACTTGCACTATCGTGATTTGAAATAAATAAAAGGTATGTAAATACAATCGGCAGAAATATTGTAAGGCTAATAAGTGTTATTAATGAAAAAATTTTCTTCTTTAACATAGAATTAGGTTTTTACTTATATCCAAGCGTGGTAAAAGTATCAATGATCGCCTTAAGAGTTCCTATTATTTAAAATAATTTCTATGATTTAATCCTTCTCAAACGCCCCTGTATCACACATACTATTTTCAGGTTGAGGTCTAGGGAAGCCACGCTGATCAACACCATTTACAGGTATTGCTGAGCAAATACTTGGACTACCAAACCCAATCGCTGGGCTGTCTGGTAACAAAGCTCTTGTCAAGGTAGGGCCACCATTATCTTTTAATTCATCAAGGAGTGGATTGGTATTGCTTAAATTACTTGAGGGCGAGGTAAATCTGCAGTTATTGCTACTATCTATATTATTACTTCCATTTAAGTAATAATCGTTGCAATTTGGGTTACCTGCACTATTGGAAATAATGCTATTCCATATACTTATTCCAATTGAACTATAACCATAATCTACAATTCCTACTCCTGTTCCCGCAAAATCAGTATTATTTGAAATGGTGGAATTATAAATAGTTATAGTACTGCCATCATTATCATTAACAATAGCTCCTCCGTAAGAGGCAGTATTGCTATCAATTGTGCTGTTACTAATAATTACCTGCCCATTCGCAATATGATTATAAATTGCCCCTCCTGTACCTTTTGTACTATTTCCTGAAAAGGTACTCCCATTGATTTTAATCAATCCTGAATAGTTTGTTACTCCCCCGGCGTAAAACGAATCAGAGACATTGTAATTATTATTTGAAAACAAGGTATTATTTATTGTTAGTGAGCCACCAGTATTATTAAAAATGGCTCCCTGATTGTCGGTAAATTTACTCATTTCTATAGTTAGAGAGCCAGAATTGTAAATAGGCCCAAAAAACCCTTGGGAATTGGCTCTGGTTAGGTCGGATTGAACACTTTTGTTACCGGAAAATATTGTGTTTTTTATAGTCATCGTGCCAACATAATTTTGAATTGCGGTGGCACCAGCAATACTTTGGTTATAGCAACATATTGGATTTGTATAAGGGTTAATTGTATTATCTGTAAATGTGCTGTTTTCGACATCGATAGTCCCATTAGCGCTATGTAAGACAGCACCTAAAAAAGTTAATTGGTTAGAACTTGAACTATAATTTTGATTAAAGATGGTCGAGGTAATATTTATAGAGCTATTAGCACCATCATTGAAAATACCAATACCTAATACTCCACAAGTACTTAAACAATTCCCACCAACAGTCATAAAATTAGATATGAAATTACTGGTTTCAATATTTAAGGTGCCGTTTAGGTTATAAATTGCTCCTCCGTAACTGTATTCATTATCTCGGCCTACTACCGTTATATTGTTACCTTTAAAGGTTGTGTTAGTAGTATTAAGAATTCCTCCATCATTGTAGATTGCCCCACCTTTGGCTGCCCCGCTCAAATGTCCATTTACAATATTTATGTTTTCTAACCCGAAGTGGATCCCATTATTCACATAAAAGAGTCGAGTAGTATTGCCTCCGCTAAGGGTAACATTAGCTTCCCCATCTAAAACGGCATCAATTCCAATTGTTTTTTGACTGGTTAGTGTGATTGTAAAGGGGCTATTCCCGCAATAAAAGGCAACCTTCCCACCATGTGCCAGAGCTGTTCCAAGCGCCGTCTCGTTACAACTAGCCGGACTCCCTGTGCCAACCAGGGTAGCCTGATTAACAGTTTGGTTTATTGTGGAAGATAAACTGGAATTGAAATTACTATCGCCGGAATATTCTGCGCTTAGAGTATGGTCACCCGCTCCTAGAGTATTAAAAGTAAAGGTTGCAATACCGTTATTGACAGGTGCCGTACCGAGAATGTTTGGGCCCTCCTTAAAGGTGACATTACCGGTCGGTTTGAGGTTAGTTGACGTAGTTGAGCTAATACTAGCAGTTAGGGTAACCGGTATCCCTTGATATACTGGATTATGTGACGATGTCAGATTAGCAAGCGAATCAGCTTTATCTATCAATAAACTTGCAGAAGGAGAATAAGATTGTTTGAAATTACTATCACCAGAATAAATTGCTCGTATGTTGTGAGTGCCGGTATTCAAGTTTGAAATAACAAGGTTTGCAGAAGATACGTCCCCAGTGTTTAAGCTGGTGGTGCCCAGCAACGTATCACCGTCATAGAATTCTATACTACCAGTTGGCACACTATTTTCCAAAAAGAGGGTTTTGACTTCGGCTGTGATTATTAGAGAAGCTCCAAAAGCAATTGGATCAGCCGAAAAGGTTAAATTTATGCCAGATTCATTTGTAAACGCCGCTTCGCCACCTACTTTGTTTGAGCTACACCAGAAACCATTGCGTGATCCAGCTAGAATAAGTTGGGAGCCTTTGAAGCCACTGATTTCAATCCCTGAAATAGCGTTATTACCTTCAAGAGTTAAACCATTTGTATGTGGCGGAGCAAGCAATCCATTTATGATAACCGCCGGTCCACCGGTGCCGCACCAACCTTTTATCCACACACCGTTTTTTACAGCCGGAAGTTGGCCTTTAACCTGGATAAATCCAATGCCATCAAAGGTTATAGCGTCACCTGAATTTGCGTGTTTCAAAGCATAGGAAAGTGTTCCTTCAGTGTCTCCATTAAGTTCTGCTCCCTGGTCTTCAGCATCGTTGACAATAAAAAGTGTTTGAATTACTTTTATAGTTTCAATAATTTGATTAGAAGTTGCTCTTGCGAACGTTGTATCACCGTTGTATTCAACCTTAATTTCGTGCCTGCCGGGCGCTAAAGAATTGGTGTTATATTCGGCGATACCACTTTCAGGCAAAGTCATAGTAGAAAGGATATTGTTGTAATCCTTAAAAGTGAGGGTTCCACCAGGGGTAGGTAAATTCAAGCTTTGTATAAGTGGGGAAATCTTGGCGGTAATAGTTATCGGGTTACCTGCTAATTCCAGTATTGAGTTTGTTGAAATCCCGATATTTACAAGCGGCTTATTTATAACCAGGGTTAAGGGAGTGGAATTGCTTGGGCTAAAGTTCCCGTCTCCTTGAAACTGGGCGTAAACAATATGATTACCTGGTGAAAGGTTAGCATTTGTAAAAAAAGCCGTACCCTTATTACTTATGGGTGCTGCGCTCAAAAAAGTACTATTTTCATAAAAATTAATATTTCCTGCAGGAACTCCTCTCCCGTTTGTAGTTATAGTAGCAACAAAGGTTACAGGAGTGCCATAAGGGGCAGGATTGGGAGTTACCTGTAGAATAATATTTGTTGGTAACACAATAAAGGTTCGTAGAAAGCTTCCCACATCTTTTATAGAACCGAGCCCGGTAACATAATCCCAGTTATAAGCAGCGTAAACCCCATTGTAACCATCCGTAATATCAAAATGCCAATTTGCCCCCTGGTAATTGGAATAAATAAAACTATTGATATTCCCCACTAAGCCTTCGGCCCTTTGAACAGCTAGTGCGGTTATTCCTGCCAGGAGAGGCGCGCTGGCGCTCGTTCCTCCCGCATAATAAAGCTGACCTTTATAATAGAAGAGAGAGCCGCTGTTCGGATCAGCATCCATACTAATATCGGGTACCACCCGCATTGAAGAAGAGGGGTTGTAAACAAACTTTGAAGCGTAAGGGGGTGTAATCGAACTTTGGTAAACCGGCCTGGCAAAAAAAGAGCTTATCCCACCCCCTCCAGATGCGCCATCATATGATCTAATACAGGAATAATCGTTTGAACCTCCTATAACCGGGCAATTCCAACCAGTTTCATTCAGCCACGTATCATTGCTATTTTCTCGAATTAACCTTGTACCTCCAACTGCCGTTACAAAATTGTCTGTCGCAGGATAACTCCCATACCCAGCTAAAGGAGTGCCACCTGAATTCTGACATTCAAAAACCCCATTATCTCCGCTACTGGCAAAGACGGCAATACCTCGGGCGGCGGCAGTCATGTAAAGGTTGTGAAAGGCATTTATGGTACTCTGGCTAATTGAAGGTTCGCATCTTCCCCAGCTGTTACTTAAAACTTGTATATTATCATTGATCGCTGTGGACGTGGCGGTTATCAAATCCGAGTCACTTGCATGGGCCGCTACGAAAAAGCGGATGGTAGCATTAGGTGCGGCGGTATGTACCAACTGTACATCCAAATTTGCTTCGTCCGCATCACTATTTGGAGTAGAATTGCCGACAATATTTATATTTAGGGGATGTCCAAAGTAGTTCTGCCACAGGTTAAGGTCACTTTGAATTGGAGCACTCCAGAATACAATACCAACCTTAGCCCCTGACCCATTGTAACCACTATTAGTAATATTATAGGTAGATCTCAGAGAATTAGGTGTGTTATAACCTGCATCAGCATAGTTAGGAGAAGGCGCAACTGGTTTAATTACATGATTTGCAATCGGTTTATGCAAGGTATCGAAACCGGCAATTCCTTTTAGTCTTGCTACCAAATTTGCAGGTAGTTTAAGTGGTACAACATTAATAAATCCTTCGGAACTGTTGGAGGCAACTCTTTTTTCACTCTTCGTATTAAAAGCGGAATCAAGTTGTTCAAGGGTACCAGAGATAGTTAATACCAGCCGATCCGTGCTGATGTAGGTTATTTGTAACCCTGTTTTTTGAAAATAATTCTTGAATAAATCAATATCTTGGAAAGTTGGTGAATACTCCTGGAGAAAATCATTGTCACTAAGAAATTTGTTATAGTTTGGACTTGAGGGGTTTTGAACTCCAATCGCAATTTCTTCTAATCGGGCTGTATTACGAGGTTGGAGCGCTATAGATACCGAAAAAATTTCAGAATTGCTTTTAGGAATGGCGTTAGGGGATTTGATTGTTGTTCCGAGATCACTTGATAGACTGCCTGGCACATCTACCAAAGCTTCATCGGCAGCCTGGGTATTTGTTAAAACTACAAAGCTACCTAGAAATATCACAAAGCTAAAAAGGATTGGTAGACATAAATATAATTTTGATATGTTCGAGTGGTTCCTTTTAAATAATTTGCTAAGTTTCATTTTCGACCGAATATTCAAGATTGTTTATTATTTATAAGTCTTTATTAACCCTAATGATTTTGCTTAAAAGATTACAAAGGTTAGCTAACCTTTGTCGAGCTATAGCTAACCTTTGACTAACACACTTATTGCGGGGTAAAACTAGTGCTTCCGCTATAGTTTTGTCCGTTGTAGGTGAAATAAACGCTTATTGTGACTGTATAACCTTTAGTTGGTCTCCCGGTATCACGCGTGCAGCTTGCAATACCATCACTTCCGGCTGTACTGCTACAACTTGAAGTCGTAGTTTTATAGTGCCAGCTCGTATTCATCTGGGCACCACCCGCCGGTTGCCCATTTACAATTAACCGCCCATAAACAGTAACATTAGCTCCAGCCGCCGGGGTTGAATTACTTACGCATGCTTGGACTAAAGATGCGCTTGTAGTAATAGCCGGTAAGCATACCGAATTTCCTATACTTTTGGCCGGTATAGTCGTAGGGGTAGGAGGAGCAATGGTTGCAATAGGTGTTGGCGTAGATTGTGTAGGTGTGCTAGAAGGTGGTGGTACTGAACTTGGAGGGTTATTTGCATACTTTGTCTGATACTGCTCGGCTCCAAGCAACCCTAATAGAACATCATAAGGCGCAGCATTTTCGGTATGCTCTTCAAACCTGGCACGCTGAAAGTATTGAACTTTGTGTATTTTCCCATCGCCTGATGGAGGTGCAGCATTTTGTTCTTCAAACACCGGACTAATTGGAAAGCCTTGTTGCGCAAGACCGCCATTTGCTTTCCAGTATTCAAGAAATTTTCCACAAACAGTAAAACCAGTCTCGGAAAAGGTTTGACAGCCACCTGATTGTATTGGCGCTACAAATTCAAACCCCTCATATCTATACATTATGCTTTTAGGAGTTTCGTTAATCGGTATCTCAAAGGCGATTTGTCCTGTTGAGCGCTCTCCCGGTTGTAAATATCCTAAAGGTGTCATCGGTTTTTCAACAGCATCGCTTGCTGGTTTACTGGCTATATAGTCATAATCCTCAACCGTTGTCATTCTAAAATAGCCCGAATGTGAAAACTGTGCATCCTTAGTTGTATTCACCATCAGTAAATCAGCCACCGCAACTCTATAATTGGCTTTGGGGGTAAAGTTACCAAGTTTATTACTGAAAGTAACCCCTCGAACAGTTAGGAAAACAGGTTGTGTTGCGGTTGCCGAACCACCTTGACCTTTGTATTGTTCGGCTCCAAGCAAGCCTAATAAAACATCATAAGGAGGTTGATTTTCTAAATGTTCTTCAAACCGTGCCCTCTGGAAATATTGAACTTTATGTATCTTGCCATCACCAGCTGGCGGTGCGGCATTCTGCTCCTCAAACACATCGCTTATTGGAAATCCTTGTTGGGTTAATCCACCATTCGCTTTCCAATACTCAAGAAACCGCCCACAAACGCTAAAACCTGTTTCAGCAAAAGTCTGGCAATTATCTGCTGCGTTGGCCTGTTTAGGAAGACTATCGCTATAAAATACCCCTGTGAAAAGGGTGAGCAAAAAAGCGGTAGCAAACCAAACAGGTAATATCTTCCGATACACCATTTTTCAGGGACTCCTGTTTTGTTGAATTGTATATGTGGTACTAAAACATTTTAACACAAAATTGTAATTGTGAAATACTTGTGATCCTTGGATTTGATGATAAAAATTGAACTATTAGTAAAAGCCTCTTAAAAAGCAATAATTAGAATATAATCTTGGAAATTTTGGTTCTAAGTGCCAACAAAATATCGTTTACGACCTGATTGTCTAGTAGACAGTCTAAATTTGATTGATAAGTTAGCTATA
>MKTJ01000040.1 GCA_001898225.1 Chloroflexi bacterium 54-19 | reverse complement strand
GGTTGCTTCGACCGGGCTTGACGGTGAGGAACAGACCTTCCTGAACTTGGTTAACAACTACCGAAAAGCCAATGGTCTGACCGAACTCGCCTACCAGCCCCAACTGCAATCGGCGGCGGACTGGCTGACCAGGGACATGGGCGATAAAAATTACTTCTCGCACACCGACAGCCTGGGCCGCGACCCCTTCAAACGGATGGCCGGGGAAGGCTACCAGGGCGGTTGGATGGGTGAAAATATCGCCGCGGGAAAAGGCACGGCCCAGGACGTATTTAACCAGTTCAAGAACTCACCCGCCCACAATGCCAATATGCTCAAGCCTGAATATAAAAAGCTGGGTATCTCGCGCTACTATCGCTCCGGCAGCACCTACGGCTGGTACTGGACGGTCGATTTCGGCGACAAATAAGCCTAAATTTTAGAATTGCTAAGGACCGGCGAGATTTCGCCGGTCTTTTTATTGTGGCCGTTTTGGGAAAATTAAAGGTCGAGGGCCATTCCGTCGCTGGCGGCGGTGATTCTGAGGTTAGGGTGACCCAGGGCCTCGGCCCGCCAGTGTGCCGCTTGTAAAATGGTGGCAATCTTGCGGTCGTCGTGGGCCGGGTCGTGGTGGAACAGGACCAGGTGCTTGACCCCGGCCCGGATGGCGGTATCCACAGCTATTTCCCCGGCGTTGTGGCCCCAGCCGACCTTCTCGGCCAGTTCCGCCAGCGAATACTGGGCGTCGTGAATCAGGATGTCGGCCCCGGCGGCCAGTTGAACCAGTTTAGGGTCAATCACATCATCTCCCAGGGGCGCAGGGGGCAGCCCTTGCGGTAAAGCGTGCGGCTCGTGGTCGGTCGCATAGACCAGGACTTTTCCGGCCAGTTCGAGCCGGTAGGCCGTACTGGGCAAAGGGTGTTTGAGCAACCGCCCGGTCAATTTCGCGCCATCCAGTTCGGCCCCGTTAAATTGCAGAGCGTAAAAGTTTAGCTCTGACGCCAGGGCGTCCAGGCTGACCGGGAAATAGATTTTCTCCATCTGTCCGGCCAGGACACTCGCCAGGGTCTGCGAACAGTTGCTCCAACCCAGGATATTAAAGCGATTACCCGGCTGAAAGACCGGCGCAAAGAAGGGAAAACCCTGGATATGGTCCCAGTGGGTATGGCTGAGGATGATATAACCATCAATCCCCTGCTTTCCCGGTGCACCTTTGGCAGTTTCCAGCAAATACTGACCCAACTCACGCGCCCCCGACCCGCAATCAAAAATGAACAGGTGACCGGTATCACTGGTTAGGCTGACGCAACTGGTGTTGCCACCGTAGCGGACGTAGGAAAGCCCCGACACCGGAATCGAGCCGCGCGTGCCCCAGAAACGGAGCTGCAACCGCGTGGGCGTAGCTAAAGGCTGGCGCCGGGAAAGTTGCATGGCGTGACGGCGTTCTTCCCGCCACTTCTCCAGGCCGGGCGGGTAGCCGTTCCACTCGCGCACCTGCTGGACCAGTTCTTCGACGGCCACCAGCGAACGCGGTTGCTCGCGGTCCGGCTCGACACTAACCCGCCGGACAATCCCAGTCTGGTCAATCAGGATGGTAGCCCGCGGCCCAAACCCGTCCTCATCCACCGGCAGGCCGTAGGACCGGCAAATCGCATTTCTGGTGTCGCTGACCAGGACGGTCCGCTGCAACCCGATTTCCCCGGCGAAAGCCCGGTGACAAAACAGGCTATCGGTACTGATTGCCAGGGTTTTTAGCTTTAGATTCCCGGCCAGTTTAACCAGTTCTTCGAGCAAAGGTAGTTCATCGCTGCAAACGTCGCTCCAATCCGCCGGGTAAAAGATAAGGAGAACGGCCTGGCTTTGTAGAATTTCGGCCAGCCGGACCTCTCCCTCGGTGCCGGGTGCGGTCCAGAGTGGGGTTTTATCCCCCACTTTGACCAGGCTATTTTCACTTGTTGAATCGGATTGCTGCGTCATAGTAGTGTAATGGACCGGCCTAACCCGGTGGAAATATTTTTTAGATACCGTGAACCCGGAAGTAGTAGCGGCTAAGCCCGGCGATGCTCTTGGCGTCCTCAATTTCGCCCCGTTCGACCGCCGCCAGGGCTTCTTCGAGGGTCATTTCGTGGAGGTCGAGTTCTTCGTTCTCGTCGGGGTCAAGCTGGCTTTCTTCGAGGTCTTCAGCCAGGTAAAGATGCAAATACTCGGTCAGGATGCCCGGCGCGCTGAAAAAGCCGCCTAGCGAAGTGATTTTATTTGACTTAAAGCCGATTTCTTCCTGTAGCTCGCGTTTGGCCGTTTCGAGAGGCGGTTCACCTTCTTCGAGCGTCCCGGCAGGCAGTTCCATCAGGACTTTCCCGGTGGCCCGCCGCCACTGGCGCACCAGCAAAACCTTGCCCTCTTTGGTGACGGGGACCATTACTACCGCGCCCGGATGGACGACAATTTCACGGCGGTAGGTATGGCCGGGGCGGTCGGTGATGGTATCGACCCGCACCTTGAATTTCTTGCCGTTAAAAACTTCCTGGCTTTCTACATGGGCCGCTTTCTCGCGCCTGGCCTGTTCGTCCGCTTGTGGTTCCTGGCTCATTTATCCCGCTTTCGTTTCTGGTGGGTTGACGGTATTTTTTATATTCTATCAATTTTACGCGCTTACAACAATCGAGTGAATCACCTATATTTTAATCAAGAATGGGACCAAAAAACCCGCGCCTGGCAAAAACGCGGGTTTTAGTTTGAAATTTTTTATTTGGGGTAAACCAGGTTCTACCGATTATGGATCAAACCTCTAACTTGTCATTCCGTAGCTCCGCTACGGAATCTCGAGTACGTTGGACTTTATTACGCTCGTTAGTGCTTACGCCAACGGCGCGGAGATCCTTCGCTACGCTCAGGATGTACTGGTGTACTGTGGTTACTTGCGTTCCTGGACTTCAGCCAGGGGGTCGGCGTGGCGGTGAATCAGCTTCCACTGCCCGTTTTCTTTGCGAAAGATTTCGGTGATACGCAGGTTAAACGGTACCGGGTCGGCCCGGCCCTTGAAATAGGTGGTGGCCCGCTGGAACCCGACCCAGTAGCCCAGGTCGCCGCTGGCTTCGGCGTGGATAATCTCGAAATGGCCGGTACTGCCGTTAGCAAAAGCTTTAGCATCAGAGGCGTAACGTTCGGTTACTTCCCTGGCCCCGTGGATTTCACCGCCGCCCGGCCCCATAAAGGAAGCCGGGTTCGTGGTGGTCGAAAGCTCACCGAGCGGTCCGGCATCGCCGTTGATATAGGCCGTGGCGGCCTTTTCCCGCTGTTTTAGAAATTTTTCAAATCCCTGTTCGCTGCTCATAACTTCCCGCGCTTTCTGGTTCAAAACCTGCTTTTCAAATTATACTTGCCTGAAGATTTAAGTTTATCTCTTATCCTCAAGCAGCAGATTTCGAGCCAGAAAGCCGGTTTAGTTGAGCAAATCGAGGATAGACCGCGCCCGGTTGGTATAAGTGTATTTCGAAACACTTTTATAGGCGGCCTGGGCTTTGGCGGCGGCTTCGTCGGGCTGGCTATAGGTGAATTCGAGGGCTTCCAGCATACCATCCACGCTGCCGCGCGGGAAATAGATTGCCTCGTCTTCCGGCAAAATCTCTTTGAGGGCGGGCAGGTCGGGCAGCATGACCGGGCGAGCTACGGCGGCATACTCAAACAACTTGAGCGGCGAAGCGGTCACGTCGGTGACGGTATCGGGGATTGCCAGGAGCGAGGCCGCGTTCAGGTACAAATTGACTTTCTCGGCGGGCTGCTGTCCCACACACTGCACCCTATCGGTCAGTCCCAACTTAGCGGCCTGGGCTTCAACTTCGGCCCGCTCGAATGGGCGACCTCCGGCGAAAACCAGCCGGGCTTTCACGTTCGGGTGATTTCTGGTGAAGCGGGCAAAAGCCTCGACCAGTTTATCCAGGCTGCGATAGGCAAAGGTCAGCCCGCTGTAGACTACCAAAAATTCGTCCTGGGAGAAACCGAGTTGGGCCCGGGCGGACTGCCGCCCGGCCTCGGACATCGGCACATATTTCTCGGCGTCAAAGGCGTCGGGAATGACCGCCGCCGGGGAAGATTCTGGGCGCAAGCCTTCCTCAACCACGAAGTCGCGGAAAGCCCCGGTCAGCGACACCAGTTTATCGCTCCGACCTACCACCGTCCGGTCCACTTTTTCCAACCAGCGCCGCAAAAATGGGTTCCGGGCCCGGCTGGGGTTGCGCGCTTCCAGGTCGTGCGCCTCGTAGATAACTTTCGCGCCGAGCAAAGGCCGCCACCACTTTATCAGCCAGTAAGCGCAGATAACGTCGCGGACATAGATAAAGCGGGTCTTGCGGCCTGTCAGGCGCCGGAAAAGGAGGTTCAGGCCGACCTCGAAGGCAAAAAAGGTCCGTTCAAGATAACTCCACGGGATAACCCGCAAGGGTTTGAGGTTGTTAAAGACGTTGAAAGGCCAGCGCAAGAGGTGACGCGCCCCGATTTCCTCGAAGCGGCTCGGTTTGCCGGGCAGGCGCGGCAGCAAGACCAGGCTGGAAGGAGCCAGGCGGCGCAACTCGCGGCAGGTCGTGAAAGTCTGGATGGCGTTGGCCGATTTGAGGACCAGGCTGCTCGGATAGGCCACGTAGACGAAGCCCTTGACCGGGGTGGTCACGGTCCGGTAGAAATCGAGCAGTTTCGCGCCTATCTCGTGGCTGCTAAAACCCCTGGCCCACTCCGGCCCCTTGCGGCTCATCTCGGCCAGTTTGGCGTGGTCTTCTAAAAGAGTTGAAATACCCTCGGCCAGGGCTTTGGTGTCGGCGGCTTTAACCGCCAGCCCAACGCCGTCACGGGCGGCAGGAAAAGCAATCCCGGTTGTCTCGGTGATTACCGAGGGAGTGCCGACCGCCGCCGCTTCTATCACGACCTTGTTAAGGGCTTCGACCACCGAAGGCACGATTAAGAGGTCGGCTCCGGCCTGGTAGTTGGCCGATTGGGCGAAATCCACCTTGCCCGTAAAAATCACCCGGTCGGTCACGCCAAGCTCGCGGGCAATATTTTCAAGATAGACCCGGTAATCACCGAACTGGGGGGTCTTGCGGGCCGGACCACAAATCAACAAATTGAGGTCGGGCCACTTTTCCAGCAGGGCAGGCATGGCCTGCACCAAAAAATCGAGGCCCTTGAAGGGATGGAGGCGGCTGAGCGCAATAAGGACCGGGCCGTCTTTGAGGTTGTATTTCTCCCGCAGCATTTGCTGGTTGGCGGCCTTGTTCTCGGCCAGGTCCACGCTGGCAGGCGGGTAAATCTGGTCGCTGATGTTCCGGTAGATAACCCGGACCCTGGCCGGGTCGGCCCCCAAGTTGAGGGCCAGTTCGGCGGTCTGCTCGGAGTTGGCCCGGACTCCCGCGCACTTTTTGAAGGCGTAGCGCAAAAGCAGGCGCGGCAGGCGGTAGCGGGCGTAGCCGTAGTCGTAGGCCGGGAGGCTCATCACATCAGCCCCCTGCAAGTTGAGGATAAAAGGGATTTTCGTGCCCGAAAGGCGGCTTGCGATGGCCCAGGCCGCTCCCAGCGGGTAAGCCGCCTCGACGTGAATCACGTCGAAATCGCGGCGATGTTTGCGTAAGAACCGCACCAGGCCAAAGACCAGTTCCAGGAAGAAAGCATACCTGAAAAGGCGCGACACCAGTTTGCGCGGGAACTTCTGCCAGGACTTGTTGCCAAACCGCAGGGTATAGAGCGGGACCGTCCCGGCCTCACCCGGAAAGTGGGCCGCCCCGGCTTCGCCGCCCGATCCGTAGTCTTCGAGACTCAAAACCGCGAAACTGTGTCCTGCCGCCCGGAATTCTCGTCCGAGTTCACTGTGGACTTCGCTGGCGATAATCTGGGGGCCGTAGGCCATTATGGTGTAAAGTATACGCATTTTTCTCGTTAAACGTTGAACGTGATAGTGTAAAAGATAGTTATTAATCCCTATAGGAAAATGCCTTAAAGGGGCTCGTTGTTTTAAATTCTTACGTTCAACGTTGAACGTTGTTTCGTTCAACGGACCTAAGTCGAGCCGCGCACATTATAGCACGAGGTTGTATAATAAGAGGGTGCCGGATTTAAACCTTCTCAGGCCAAAGCAAATGGAAATTCTGCCCGTGCGCCAGGTCGTACGCTGTGTGCCGGAAACATACGGTACGCACCGTTATCTGCTGGAAGTCAGGTTGCGCGAGGAAGCCCTAAGTGGCCCGCGCCTGGCGGTCATTCTGAAAAACCCTTCGACTGCCAGCGCCGTTAAAAGTGACCCGACTATCGGGAAGGTCGAAGCGTGGGCCCGGCGGCGCAACTTTGCGACTTTGCTATACGTTAATCTTTTTGCGGTCCGCTCGACCCGCCCGACCCCGCTCAACGATTGGGACTACACCTACGCGGTCGGCCCGGAGAACGATTTTTACATCCGGGAAGCGGCCGCCCAGGCTGATACTGTTGTGGTCGCCTGGGGTAACAGTAACGGGATAGACCCGGCCCGCTACGACCGCCGCATCCGGGAAGTGTTGGCGCTGCTCGACGGCTATCGTTTACAGACGGTCGGGGAACCGACCCGCCGGGGCTACCCGCGTCACGGCCTGCTCTGGAATAACGAGCCCGAATTGCGCGATTTTAGTTATTTTGGATAATTTTCTTTTCTGATTTGGAGCAATAATTGAGTTTTCTAGAGCAACGCGAAACCAAAGACAACCCGCCAACCTCACCCACACCCGAAACTAAAATGGAAACAACACCCTCTCAATCCCGCTGGCTCTGGGCTTATGGCTGGATGCCCGCCTGGTTGCGAAAAATGGACCGGGGTATCCTGGCCCTGACGATTGTCTTTGTGCTGACCTTGCCCCTGTTTACGCCGCGCATCTACGCCAGCGACGAAATCAAGTACTTCTCCTATCTGCACTCGATTTTTTTCGACCACGACGTTGACTTTACCAACGAATACAGTTATTTCTACAACAGCGACCCGGTAAAATACGCCGATTTTAAGGCTTCGGTCATAAACAAACTCAATGAAAAAGGGCTCCCGGTCAACGAAGGTCCGGTCGGCTCGGCCATTTTGTGGACCCCTTTTTACGGGATAGCCCACGTCGCGGCCCTGGCCGGAAACGCCCTTGGCCTCAAATCTTTTAAGCCGGACGGCTTCTCCACGCCCTATGTCTGGGCGGTAACCCTGGCCTCGCTGCTCTACGGGTTCGCCGGGCTAATCTTTTCCTACCTCCTGGCCCGTAACTTCATGCCCAGTTTCTGGGCCGCTTTCGGCACGATTACGGTCTGGCTGGCAAGCCCGGTCATCTTCTACATGTCACTCACCCCGCCGATGTCGCACGCCAACTCGCTTTTCATGATTTCGCTCTGGCTGTGGCTCTGGTATCGCACGCGGGAGTGGCGTTTCGACAAAGACGGTAAATTTACGCCGGGGGTGCGGCGCGGCAGCATGTGGTTGCTCCTGGGGGTATTGGGTGGTCTGACCGCCATGGTCCGTGAACAGGACGGCACCGTTTTAATCGTGGGCGCGGTCGAATCGCTCTTTTTGTACTGGCATTTCTGGAGAAATCGCCCGGCTCCGGCCTCGGGTGGCAAGGCCGCCCTCATTCCGCCCGGCTGGCTGTCCCTTTTTGGCCGCAACCTGGTTTTCCTCTTTGGCCTGGCCTTTAGCCTGGTGCCCCAGTTTATCGTCTACGCCGCCCTCAACGGTCACCCCGGTCCCAGTAAGACTGTGGGCGACAAACTCCAATTCTTCAGCCTGGAAGTGCCGGGCCGCTTGCTCGGTCTGCTGGGCGACCCCGATCACGGCCTGTTCTGGTGGGCCCCGGTGCTCTTGCCCGCGCTCGTCGGCCTGGTAATGCTGGTCTGGCGCAAGGAATTCCGGCTGGTGGCGATTGTATTGCTCTTTGCTTTCTTCGCCGAACTTTATATCTCGGCCTCGTTCCAGACCTGGACCATGAAAGGCTCGTTCGGGCCGCGCCGCCTGATTGGCATCAGCCCGGCCTATATCGTCGGCCTGGGCTTTTTAGGCTGGTGGCTCTCCCAGCTAAAGACCGGCTGGAAAATATCAAAGCGAGTGCTGGTCGGGCTGGCAACCCTGTTCATCATCTGGAACTTCGGGGTGATTATCCAGTTTACGACCCTGCGAGAAGGGGATAGCCGCCAGGGTCTCGACCCGGCCCGCGTGGTGGTAGACCAGTTCACCAAAGTACCGGGCAAACTGATAGACACCGCCGAACGCTTCCTGTTCAAACGCGATTCTTTCTATAAAAAGTAATTGTAAAAAAATTACCGTTCTTAACCAAACACTGCGCCAAAACGTGTTACACTGGACATGTCAGTGTTCGCCATCTTCAAAATTTAATTTGAACTCGAATTGAATATAACCGGTTTATCGTAATTGCGTTTAACGCGTCCTGGCGTTCGACGGAGGTACCACCAATGGCGTGCGGTATTGCTAAATCCCGGCAGACGGTAATTTTGGGGCTAACCCTTTTATTCGCTTTATGTTTGTTTTTGAGCCTGCCGGTAGCGCGGGCCACCGAAGGCGTGCTTATTTATGACGCCCGCGACGTGAGCGGGCTCCATTTTACGGTCCTGGCCTCCCCCAACCCTATTTCGGTCGGGGCTATTCACCTGTTCGTGCGAATAGCTCAACCCGCCGGGCTATCCCAGGAATCGCCCTACCGGGGAGCGCGCCTCCTCATCGAATTTTACCCGATTAGCGGTCCTGGGGCCGACAAGACCTCCTATGTCCAGCGCCGCGACCTGATAGCCCCCGAAAGCGAACCCGGCACCTACGAACTAAGCGACTCGCTCCAGAACGAGGGGACTTACCAGGTCACGCTCACCATCCAGAATAGCGCTACCCCTGTTTCGACCAGCTTTACGATTGACGCGAAACCCGAACCGGACGACCGCTTTTTTAGCGTCCTTTTAATCTCGCTCTTTCCGATTTTCCTGGCCTGGCTAATCTGGATGTACCTGAAACGGCCCGGCGCTAAACCCGGTCAACCGGGCGACCAGTCGAGCGACCAGGGAGGCCAAACCGGGGCCGAACAACCGGACGAAGCTCTCGCGGCCAGCCATTCCGACCAATAGACATAAGTACTATTTAATATTAAGTACTATTGACCACCCCATTCCTATAAGGTACATTGAACTCAAAAGCTGTTAAGCGGTATGGGTTGTTTACCTATTAGCTGATTACATTACCTGTTGGCTGAAAAAAGGATAAAGACTTGCAAAAGAGTGTTTTAGTGATTGAGGATAGCCCCAGCCAGGCTGCTCTCACGCGTATTGAGCTTGAGAAGATGGGGTATCTGGTAGAAATCGCCTATGATGGACCGCAGGGGTTGGAAAAAGCGCGCAGTTTCGGACCGAGCGTGATTATTCTGGATTGCAATTTGCCTAAAATGAGTGGGGTCGAAGTCTGTAAAATTTTGAAGACCCAGACGGAAACCCGTTCCACCCCGGTTGTGATGTTCAGCGCCGAAAATAAATTGGCCCAGATGAGCAGCGCCTATAGCGCCGGGGCCGACTTCTATGTGACCAAAGACCGCGAAGGCAGCAACAGCCTGCCCAAGTTAGTCGAAGCCTGCTACCAGCGGCGGCTGCGCCAGGCTCGCCGGGCCATCTAAACGGCCCGGCGGTCTGGTTTTAGCGGAAGTTAACTTCTTTAACCACCCGCTGCATCTCACGAGTAGCATCGCGCTCGGCCAGGGCATCGCGTTTATCGTAATTCTTCTTACCGCGGGCTACCCCTACCTCGACTTTAGCTTTACCCTTTTTTAAATACATCCGGAGCGGCACCAGGGTCAAACCCTTGGCTTTGGTCTGCATTTGGAGCTTACGAATTTCGTTTTTGTGCAAAAGAAGCTTCCGGCTGCGGGTCGGGGCGTGATTGAAATACTTCCCGGCGTGATCGTAGGAAGAAATATGGGCGTTCCAGAGCCAGGCTTCGCCATTTTCAATCCGCACATAGCTATCACGCAGGTTCACCCGGCCATCCCGCACCGACTTGATTTCGGTCCCGCTCAGGACGACACCGGCCTCTAATTCTTCATCTATAAAATAATCGTGGAAAGCCTTGCGGTTGCTGGCAACATCTTTAATCTTCGTGCTGTTGCTGTCGCCCGCTTCGGCTTTTTTGTTGGTCGCACCTGTGGCGGCTGGCATTGGTCTCCTCACCTTCCTTGTTTCCCCGTATCCCTAAAAACGGGTGGTAACTACAAATTATAGTATGACCGGGTAAGGAAAGCAAGGTGGTAAATTGAGGCGGAAATATTTAACTACCAGGATGTGATACACCAGCATAAAGCCACAACCCGCTTGTATCTCATGTCAGCAAAAGAAAAGATGTAGACTGCCTTTTAAATACTTTTTAGATACTTCTTATATAAATTTATTATTTAATATGTCTACAATGAGCCCTTTTGGCGAGGTTGTTTTTTGTTTTTAAAATGAAATAAATCCTGGGTAAAGTTATGGAATTGTAATGTTGGATTTGTATAATAGATTGTACAAAGATATTCAATCGAATATGCCCCTTAAAATTTTGTGATCTGATTGATAATTTACCTTATTGCTATAGGTTAAATGGATTTGCAAATACACAGGGGTTCTTTTGTACTTAAGCAAATTTCTTAAGCTCTTTTATTTCTTAAATAACTTCAGTTCAACTTCAACAACAAAAGAGTTTCATGAGTAAAAAGAATTCTTCCACAAATCCACCTTATTATAATAAAGATATACCAAACCCCAGATTAGAGGCAGGTCTCCAGTTACTTGAAAGTGTAGACGCTGCCCTATTTTTTATTGATCGCAACTGGTGTTTCTCTTATATCAATACCGAGGGTGAGAACGTAGTGAACTATACCAGGGATGAACTGGTTGGGCAGAATCTCTGGCAGAAATTTCCTCATTTAGTGGATAGTGTAACCGGTAATGCATACCGCCAGGCCATGGAAAATCACATGACCTTTAAAATCGAGGAATTTTACGAGCCTCTCCACAAATGGTACGAAATACATATCAATCCAGGTGAAGGTGGCCTGGCGGTATACCTGCGGGATATTACCATCCGTAAAAAGTTTGAGGCAGAATTAAAAGAAAGTGAGGCAAGGTATTACTTTCTTTCAAATGCTGCCACCGAGGGTATTTTAGTCCGAGATGCTGAGCGGATTTTAGATGCCAACCAGGCCCTTGCGGACATGTTTGGTTATTCATTGGAAGAATTAATCGGCATGCCCACGCTCGACCTCGTTACGGCTGAAACCCGGCAGCAAATCATTGGACGTATGCAACAGGTCGGCACGAACCCGGCCCTGACTATGCCAGCTTCTTCCAGGGGATTTGACGGCATCTATGAAGGGGTAGCTTTGCGAAAAGATGGGACCACCTTTGCCATGGAAGTCAGAGGCCGCTTTGTCGAATTTAACAGCCGGATGGTCCGGGTGATGATAATCCAGGATGTACAGGAAAGAAAAGATGCCGAGGAAAAGTTAAGAGAAAGTGAGCAACGTTTCCGCGCGCTTTCCGAGGCTGGTTTTGAGGGCATCATGATTATCAGCGGCGTAAGGGTATTAGAAGCCAACCAGGCCATGGCGGATATGTTTGGCTATTCGCTCGAAGAATTTAAGGGAATTGAGTTAAGCCGCCTGGTAACACCGGAGGTTTTTCGTACGGCCATGGAAAGAATAGCGACAGGTACTAACGATGGTAGTCCCTACGAGTCGACAGGTATCCACAAAAATGGGGAACCGATTCCGGTTGAAATTCGTGTCCGGCTGACTGAATACCGGGGCCAAACTGTGCGCGTCGCCGCTTTCCGCGATTTGCGGGAACGTAAAGCCGCTGAAGCTCTCTTGAAGAAAACCCAGGTTCAGTTACAACAGGCACAACGCATGGAAAGTATTGGTCTGTTGGCCGGAGGTATCGCCCACGATTTTAACAATCTGCTTACAGCAATTATTGGCTATAGTGAACTGGCCTCTTATTATCTCGAACCGGGCGACGCTATCGAAAATGACCTGGATGAAATAAAGAAGGCCGCAGAACGAGCCGCCAACCTGACGCGCCAACTGCTTGCTTTCAGCCGCCAGCAAATCCTTCAGCCTAAACTTGTCAATTTGAATGTTCAGGTCGCGGATATGGATAGATTATTACAGCGCCTGCTTGGGGAAGATTTAGAACTGGTCACCCTCATGGACCCTGAACTGGGCCTGGTCCTGGTTGACCCAGGCCAGTTTGAGCAGGTTATTATGAACCTGGCCGTCAATGCCCGTGATGCTATGCCTGCCGGTGGCAAATTAACTATTGAAACGGCTAATGTCGAACTTGATGCGACCTACCAGAGCCAGCAGCACCTGGAAGTTAAAAGCGGCCACTATGTGATGCTGGCTGTTTCGGATAATGGGATTGGTATGAGTGAGGAAACTTTAACCAGGATTTTTGACCCCTTTTATACCACCAAAGAAGTTGGAAAAGGCACCGGCCTGGGGCTTTCAACCGTTTACGGAATTGTAAACCAGAGTGGCGGTTATATTTTTGTCTACAGTAAGCCGGGAATTGGCACAACTTTTAAAGTTTATATCCCTCGTTTTATCTCGGAACCGGAGAAAATAAAGGGCATGTCGATGTCGGAAGACGAGCTAACCAGGCAGAAAGACTCCTTGCAGGGCAAGGAAACAATCCTGGTTGTCGAAGACGATGGCGCCGTACGGAATTTAATTATCAGGTCGCTTCAAGGCTATGGTTATCATTTATTGCAGGCCTCGAATGGCCTGGAAGCCTTAGCCCTCATTGATAATTTCAAGGAACCTATTGATTTAATTTTGACTGATATAATAATGCCTCAACTCGGCGGGCGGGCATTTGTCGAAGAATTGCAGCAAAAAGGAATAAACCCCAAAATCATGTACATGTCCGGCTATACTGACCGGGCGGTTAGCCGCCATAACATTGTGCAAAATTTCCAGGATATGCTGCAAAAACCGTTCGCTCCTAAAAATCTGGTAATAAAGGTTCGAGAAATACTCGACCGTAATTAACCAACTCTTCCCGGCATAACCTTAAAGACAGGTTATACGTCATCTTTTAGACATCCTCAATAAGACCGGAAGGCTTAAGCCGCCCGTATCAGGTTGCGCAAAGGCCGGTAGCCAATCACCTGGATACCCGACTGTTTTACATAATCGAGCAGTTCGGGGCTGGAAAAGGCCGCGTAATTGGCGACCCGGGACGGCCAATCGGGGGCGCACCCTCGCAGTTCGGGGGTATCCGCCGAGGGATGCAAAATCAGGTAGGTCAGACCCGGTTGCAGGCTGTCAAAGATGGCCCTGGCCTTGCCGATATTGTCTTCCGGGTCATCGAGCGGCATCATGGTGATAGCGTCAAATAGTGGCAAACCCTGTTCTTCTAGTTCGTCCAGTTGCCTGACCAACGCCGAGTCAACACCGTAGTGCTCTAAATTGGAAGCCCGTGAGCTTAGCATGAAAAGCGGCAGCTTATATTCGAGGGCCAACCCCATATAAATCTGCAAAAATGGGTTGTGTGTTACCGTCCCCATATGCGAATCTACGTGAGTCACATCAATACCCTGGGCCAGGGCCCGTTCCAACTGGGCTTTCAGTTCGATGGCAACCGCTTCCGGCCTGGCCGATTGCACCGTCGCCGGGACATTGTTAAAGAAATAACCCTCTTCGTCGAGCATTCCCGAAGCGGTATCGCGGGTAGAAATCGGACCCCAGCGGTAGCTCGCCCACTCGGCGTTAAGAGTAAGGTGGACGCCCATATCAACCCCCGGATGGTCCCGGCAGAAGCGGGCCGTTTCGGGGAACCAGGGACACGGCACCATTGTGGAAGCCGAGGAAATCAGCCCGGCGTTGAGCAAGTTTTCGTAGGCGGACAGGCTGGCCTGGCACATGCCAATATCGTCGGTATGGATAATTACGACGCGGTCCTGTTCGTTAAAACCGAGTTTCTTCAACGCTGGGTTCATCGGCTGCTCCTTTTAATTTTTAAAAATTCTCCGGTTAATTTTGCCGCTTTTTAGCCCTGGGACGGCTGGTTAGTTAAAAATTATAATAATGGCCGGGCCGCTTGTCAAAAGCATTGTAAAGTGTTTAGTTTTTAGCATATCCACAGGTTGCATTCATGGGCGTGAGCCCAGTCGAAGAATTTTAGCGTCGTTAGCGATTAGTACAATCATAGAGGTCTGACCACCCTTCAGACTTTGGTTTTCTCTAAAAACATTCTCAGAGGTTTGACAACACGGGGTAAATCGGACTAAACTGGTAGAAATTTTCGCATGGTGAAAATATTCCTATTGAATTGTGAAAGTCAACTGCCCGATGGCCTCAAACCAATCCCGCCCAGACCAAAATCCCGGCAACTCAAATGAAAACCGTTCGACCGCACCCGCCAGCCTTAGCCGGGCCGAGGGTGTATCCCAGGCCGGACGCCAGACCGTTCAATCGGTGGAGCGCACCTTTGACGTGCTGGAAGCCCTCGCCGCCGCCCGCCAACCCGTTCCCATCTCCGAACTTAGCCAGCGCCTGGGCCTGCATATCAGCACGGTTCATCGCCTGCTGGCGACCCTTATAGAGCGGGGCTACGCCCGACAGGACAGCGTCACGGGCCGCTATGGGATTGGCCCGCGCCTGGTAGAATTGGCCGGGGGATTGAGCGAACAGGTCGATTTACGGCAGGAAACCCGGCCTTTCCTGGAACAACTGGCCGCCCAGGTCGGGGAAACGGCCAATCTTTCGGTGCGGAGCGGCAACAACCTGGTTTACATCGACCAGGTCCAGAGCGCCCGGTTGGTAAGGATGTTTACCAGGGTCGGCAGCAGCGCCCCGCTCTACTGCACCGGGTCGGGTAAGCTGTTCCTGGCCTACAGCCCGGATTTCGAGCAGGAACTGGAACGCTATCTGAGCCAGACCACCCTGGAACCGCGCACACCTGCGACGTTCACCACACCCCAGCAGTTGCGAAACGAACTCTTGCAAGTCCGGCAGCGCGGCTATAGCTTCGATAACGAGGAAATGGAAGAGGGAGTGGTCTGCGTGGCGGCCCCGGTCTTTGACGGCGAAAACCAGGTTGTCGCGGCTATCAGCGTGAGCGGCCCCACCGGGCGCATGTCGAGCCTGGATTCGGCCCGGATTGTCGAACCAATCCGCCGGGCCGCCTTGCGTGTTTCCGAGGCGCTCGGTTACCGGGCCGGTTAGCCGATAAACTTTAATAACTCCCGCCAACTTGCCTGGTCAAGCTGGTTAGTCCCCAGTTGCGACCAGCTATAGACCAGCACCGCAACCAGGGCCGGGACCGCCAACCAGCGGGCCGGACGACTTTCAAAAACTTTTGCAAAAGGAATAAGAAAGACAACCGGGAAAGCGGGCAAACTGTAACGCAAAACATCATCGTGCAGGATGAAAAAGGCCGGGACCGCCAGCGCCACACCTACCCAGAACAGGTCAAACCGTTTCTGCTGCCAGAGCAAGACCAACCCCGCCGCTTCCAGCCCGTAATAATAGAAATCGCCTTCGCCCCGTCCTACACCCATATCGAGCGACAAAAACGGAAGCGGGTAGAGGTGGGTCACGTCTTCCGGGATGTGCAAGTAGGCCAGGAAATCGCCGGTCTGCCAGCCGTAAAGCGCGAAGACGGCCAGCACCGCTCCTGCCATCGGCAAAATTGCTCTTACCAGGGCTTTCCACTCAAAGCATTTTGCAAACAATATTAACAACTGACCCTCCTTCGCCAGGGCTGGGTCGGCCCGAAGGCGTTCGACGGTTCTCCAGACCAACCACAACCCCAACCCGATACCCAGGAAGAAACCGTTAGGCCGGGCAAGCGCCACGCCAGCGCCCCACAGCCCTGCCCACCAGTAATTTTCCTTCTTGAACTGGTAAAGACAAAGGATTGTAAAGAAAAGAGCCGCCGGTTCGGATGCGCCTACGCTGTGATAAATCAGCCAGCGCAGCGGCAAAAAAAGGGCTACGAAACTCAGCCAGAGCGGGTAGCGGGAGTAGCCAAAGTCACGCATGAAGCGGTAGAGGGTGATGGCGAACGCGCAGCTTAAACCGAAATTCAGGAGGAACATGGCCCCGACATAGCCAAATAGCGGTGAAAAAAGGCGGATTGCGAGCGGTACCAGGGGAAAGCTGGCGCACCAGTAGAGCGGGCTATACTGCGCAAACCCGGAAATGGTAAAGACCGGGCTGGCCGGGTCGTAGAGCGAATAGGCTACTGCCAGGTAGGAGGGACCATCCCAGTAACGGGCCAGGGTGTCGAAACCGTTATTCTGCACCGCCGGGACCAGGAAAAGCAGCCCGGTTAATATGGTATTCGCGGCCACCAGGGCCAGGGCCGCGCTCAAGGTGGGGCGAACAGCCCGGAAGCTGACCAGGGCCGGGCGTACGAGGGCGAACAGGCTGGCACCCTCCTTTACGGGGACGGCCAGCACTCCCACACCGCCTATGAATATTACCAGGTAAAAGACCGCCACCAGGTCGCCCCAAAAAATGGCGGCGTTCAGGGCGCCATCCATTCCAACATTCAATAAGGTTACAAGCCAGGTCGCCAGGAGGACCACCGCCGCCACCCCACTCGCCAGGGCCAGCCAACTCCACCATCCGCCAACTCTACGTCCCAACCAGGCCGCGCCCGCCACGACCAGCATTAGCCCGGCCAGGAGGAGCAGGGCTAACTCATTTTTCGCGAAAAGCCAGGGCTGCCACTGTTCCGTGAAATCCAAGTCTAGTTGGCCCAGGACAACTGAAGAACTTACATTATTCAAATTAAAATTGAAATGCATTTCGGGGCGGGTATTATCCTGGGGACGGGGCACGAAACTAAAAGAATAAGTCCCGGCCAGGTTCTCGCGGTCAATCTCACCGATTTTAGCACCGTTTACCTCGATTTCGAGGTTGCCGATACCCGCCAGGACGGTCAGATTGAGCGTCACCTGGTGGAAACTAAAAGCAGTGACCCTCACCTGGCTGCCGGGCGCGACTGTAACCCCGCCATTCACGGGTAAGGCGGTCAGCCCGGTCGATTGGATGGTCGTTTCACCATTGAGTAAACCGAGATTATTCGAGGAAGAACCGGGGAGCAAATCAAGCGAGGTTGCCGGGGTTGTCAACCAGATAAACAAAAAAACTATTCCGGCCAATACCCAACCCCCCGCCCAGGCTGACTTATGTAAAAGGCTGCGGGATGCTTGAAGCTTTGCTGCCGGAAGTTGGTTGACCATAGAAAACGTTAAAAGGTTGAAAGGTCAGGATTGATTTTCAATTACTGCTGTCAGAAAACTTAATCGGACAGACCTGATTTTACCTGGGGTCGGGTCAAACTGCCATGTGTAAAGCGATGTGCCACTAAAGGCCAAAAAGGTCAGGTTAAGGGCGAAAACTTTTCCTGTTGAAGCTCGAATGAACGGGCCAGTTCTTCCTCGGTCCAGTCGCCCGGCACCAGTTCGATGTCAAACATCTCCCGCAGACTGGCCTCGAAAGCTGCCGTGAGTTCGGCAAAACCGATGGTTCGCCCGGCCACTTCCTCTAAGCCCACCGCCCGTTTTGCCAGGTCCGCCACCAGGCCAGGCCGTTTTTCGTCCGGTAGGGCCAGGAGACGCGCAAATTCGGCACCGGGCCAGTGCCAGTGAAACCCGGCCTGCAAGAGACTGGCCCCCCGCCGTTTGACCTGGGCCAGTCCAACCAGTTTCCGGCCATCTTCAGAGGCGACCTCGTAGGACGAAATTGTGCCAAAACAGACCAGTTTGACCAGTTGTCCGGTCTCGGAAGCGGAATCAAGGTCGAGTTTAGCCTGGCGGGCTTCCCAGGGTTCGACTAAATACGACGAGACACCCAGCCGGGCCAGGGTGTCCACCCAGCACTCCCCGAACCACTGGTAAGCGCGAGTGACATCGCGGGAGGCCAGGACGCTGTAAGGCGGCAACGCCACGTCCAGGCAGAGAAAACCGGGTCCGGCCATCACCAGGGCCCCACCACTGGTCCTCTTGTAGACCGTGTACCCGGCCTGGCGGCTGAGTTCCAGGTCGAGGATAGCGGGTTGCTGGGCCGCGCCCAGGATGAGGGCCGGTTGGGCCGCCTCGTACCAGTAGAGCGAAGGCGTTTCCAGGCCCCCGGTCAGGGTTTCACTCAGGGCCAGTTGCCGCCCTGACACCTCGTTGTTAAACGGCAAAAGCCGCCAGCGTTCCCGGCTCATTCCTCGGTCGCCTCAATAACCCGGCGGCGACGACTGGTCTGCCGCAGGAAAACCGTCCCGACAACTCCCAGCGTCAGCGAGGCCAAAAACCAGATGCGGTAAGGGCCAATATCTAAACCGGCCAGGTTGAACCCGAAATGATTATGGTCGAGCGTATCGAGCAAAATACCCCACACCATCGGGGCCAGCGCCTGGGTAACATAGGTCATGAGGACCGCCACGTTCTGGAATAAGACCCGGTCCTCGACCGGGGCCATCGCCATAATCGAGTGGGTCTGGCTCATGTTAAGGGCGCTAATCCAGACCGACCCCAAAAAGGTAACCAGGGCCGCCATGGCGATATTGAGCTCATTTGCACCAAAGATACCGACCGTGAACCACAGGACCGTGTTAAAGCACATCCCGACAAAAGCCAGCAGTTGCAGCGACAAAATACCGCGCCGGTCAATCCAGCGGCCCCAGAAAAGGGCGGCCAGGGTTGCGCCTGCGACGCCAGCGGTTGAGAAGTAGGAGATAATGCTTGGGGAAATCCCAACTTTCTCGCGCAGGTAAATCAGGCTGAGCGAAGGGATCGAAACAAAGGACAGGCCATAAAAAGACTGGATTGTCACAAAGGTGCTAAAACCAGGCTGGGCGAAACAGCGTTTGAACCCGGCCCAAAAACTGCGTTTGGGCACAGCTGCGCTCGGTTTTGGGCGGGGCGGCAGAGGTGGAGGGGGCTGAATCCGCGACATAAAAATCGAACTCATCAGGCCGCCAAAAGCGCCGACGACAAAGACAAAAGCGTACTGGGATAGGGACGGGTTGCTGCCCAGAATAAGGCCGATAACCAGAAAAGTGCCAAAGCTACCCAGGTTCGAGAAAAGAGTGGCCCGGCTGAGATAAAGACCCCGGCGGTGCGGCGGAATAATCGAGGTAAGCCAGGGGGTGTTGCCGGAAATCCCCAGGTTCCGCAACAGGTGAAACAGGAAAATCACCAGCAGAACCAGCGGCACCCGCCAGGCTCCGACATCGAAGATAGCAATCCCGATCAGGCAGGAGCAAACCATCCAGCGCAAGGTCCAACAGTATAAGGAGGTACGGCGATAGCCGAACTTCTCGACATAAGGCGAGGCCACGAGGGTTAAGGGCATTAACAGGAGCGGGAAAGCCGAAAGTGAGCCGACCATGAAGGCGGTAGCGCCACTCTGGATGATAAACAAAATGACCGGACTACCAAAACACTGGAACATCACGGCGTTAAAAAATTCGTAACTGAAATTGTTATAAACGCCGGTAGGCAAGCGATTAGACGGTACCGGGTCCGGCGAGTTGGTGAAGTGAGGCAACCGCCGCCCGATTTTACTGTTTCCAAACCTCATTATAAAAAAATCCCCATCCTTTTATAACTTTAGAAATTATTATAACATCCTTTAGCTCAACCGGGAATACCTGTTGACAACTTTCAAAACATCGAGTATACTTTAGATGAAATTTAAAAGTTATAGGCATTGGTAGTAATAATGACTGTAAAGAGTGAAAAAAGGGTCGAAATACGCATAGTCACCTCGCCCGTTGCTGACGTGTTACGCTTACTATCGGCCATGGCCGACGCCAGTTGCGCCGAAGATAGCGACGAACTCGGCCAGTTGTACCGGCGGCTTCAAAAGCAACTCCGGCCCCGCCTTTTAGCCAATGTGGAACGGCTATTTAACCACGAGTGCTATCCCGGCATGGGGCTTTTGAGCCTGCTTGAAGAAAGTTACGCCGCCGAAGTACCCAGCTTTTTACAGGCCCTGAACCAGATGCCGCTCAGCGACCTGTCCGAAACCCTCCTGGGGTTTGGCCGGATTTACCGGAATAACCCGCCCGCCCGTAACATTGACGAACTGCTGGCCGACCGGGAAAAACTGTTAGAGCATATCCGGTCAAACATGGTTATATCCGAAGACAAAATCGAAATCCTGACCGATATTGTCTTTAATACTACCGAAACCAGGGACGACCTGGCCGAACTTATAGAGCATTTCTGGTACGTCATTTTGCAGCCGGAAGCCGACCACCGGGCCCAACTCCAACAGGAAGTGGCCGAACAATGCCGGTCCCGGATTAACGAAATCGGCCCCATCCGTATGGTAACGGGTCTGACGAACTTGCACCTGTCGGAAAAAGGTGGGCTTTACGAAAAATATATCCTGGCGCCCTGTTCTTTTGACGGTTCGTCCCTGACCGCCGTCGAAAACCGGGAGGAAACCGGGCTTATCCTGGCTTTTAACCGGGAAGTGGCAATTTTACAGAATAATGAGGTCGAGCCGGAAGAACCACCTGCGCTCGATACCGCCGAACTGGCAAATATCTTCAACACTCTTGGGGATAAAACGCGCCTCGAAATCGTGCGGGCCCTGGTGGAGCGGCCTCATTACGGGCAGGAACTGGCAAAAATGCTGGGTATCTCGAACGCGACGGTCTTTTACCACCTCTCGCAGCTTGAGAAAACCCGGACCGTCCATCTCGAACGTATCGAACACCGGGTCTACTATGTGCTGGACGCGGCCCGGTTGCGCTACTTGCTAACCCAGGCCAGTTCTTTCTTACTAGGCTAACCTTTTATAAAATTTTGATAAACCAGGCCGTCTTGTGCGGCCTTTCTTTAGCGGTTAAAGTTTAGATAATTATATAATGTTGTTTCGAATTACTTATTAAAACATCAATCGAAAGGATGGAACTAAAATGGATTTTATGAAATATGACCTGGCCCTGGACCATATCAACGACCTGAAGGCCCTGCGAAACCGGTGCAAAATAACCATGCTAAAGACAAGTCTGAGGGAAAACCTGGTTTCCTGGTGGAAATCGCTTAATCACCGCCCCCGAAAAGTTTCGGCAGCCTACCGGGCCGAACTGCTCCGCCAGGAGTGGGTGGTCGGTGGCGAAACCCTCAAACAGACCGAATGCTAGGTTGTAACCAACAGCCCTACTTGAAACCGGACTTCTCCCACGCCAGGGCTTAAAGCGCCTGTGGTATAATAAAAGCGTCGTGAAAAACGGTTTCAAGTAAGGCCAGATGACTAAAGAAAAAGACAAAAACTTAACCCCGGCCAAGACAAATTACCAGGCGAAATCCGCCTTCCCGGCGGCTACCAGCCCCCTCAGCGCTACTTCCAAGAAAGCTAAAAGCCCCTGGCGCACCCCGCTATTTTTTTTCTTTTTACTCGTGGTAATAAGCGGCGGCTGGTTTCTGTTCGCCCTCAACCGCCCCGGCATTGAGATAAAAAGCGGCGCGACCCCCGGCGCTTCGGTCCAGGCGGCGCAACCCGGTCCGGGCCAGACTGCTATTACCCAGGCGAGCGCCCAGGCAACTACCTCGGCTACGCCCGGCCCATCCGGCGCGGCGATTGCCCCTACCCCCACCCTCATAGTCGCTAAAAACCCAACCAAACCGCAAATCCAGGGTTACGGGGTCGTGACCTCGAAGATATTAAATCTGCGGAGTGCCCCTAATACCGATGCAACTGTGATAAAATCTTTAAAAAGTGGTGACATCGTGGAACTGAGCAGCCGGAGCGGCGGCTGGTACCAGACCACCGAGGGTCTCTGGGTTTCCGCTGCCTATATGGAAGTGCGCCAGACCAGGGCCGAGGCGGAAAGTTACGCCCGCGAGTTGGCGACTTCATAAAAGTTTAAGGCAAATTTAGGAATTGAAGTTTATGAAAGAGGCTTAAAATGCTAGAGGGTAGCCTGTATCTTTTGCCTGGCGAAATTGATACCGATATTTACGCCGTAAAAGCTAAACTGGCTTTTATGATTGACGTTGACAACACCCTGATTAACAACGACCTGGTCAAAACCGATGTTTCAAACCAGATGATTGAAATGATAGGGCCGGATAGAGCAACCCGGTTCTGGGAACTGTACGAAATTGTCCGCAAAGAAACCGATGTGGTGGATATTCCCCTCACGCTCAAACGGATCGAACCGGAATTCACCGACAAAACCCTGTATCACCGTCTCTACCGTCTCTGGAACGATTTTCCCTATCGCAAATATATTTTTCCAGGCGTCTTCGAGGTGCTGGCCTACCTGAATACCATCGGTCGCCCGATTATTCTTTCGGACGGCGACCCCTCTTTCCAGCTACGCAAAATCGTGACGAGCGGCCTGGCGCGGGCGGTCAACGGCGACGTTTTGATTTACGCCCACAAACAGCATCACCTGGAAGATATTGAACTGGCCCTCCCGGCCTATCACTACGTCATGGTCGAGGACAAACCGAGCCTGCTCAACTTCATGAAAGAATACTTCGAGGAACGGATTACAACCGTGCTGGTCAAACAGGGCAAGTACGCCCACGACCCGAAAGAATTGGCCCAGGCCCGGCCCGACCTGGTCATTCCGGGTATCCGCGATCTTAAAAAGTTCACGGCGGACCAGTTTTCCAGCGACCGGTTCTAATTTCGAAATTCTTAACCTTTGCGCGGCAAAAAGTCTGGTAGAAACTTCCCTGGCCTGATATAATACATCTAGCTAACCTAAAGTTCTGTTCGTGGGTTAGCCGGAAAGGATACAGGCAAAGAAAGTTATGGAACTCAGCAGAGACCAGAAAGCAGAGTTTTACCGGCAAGGTTTTATATTGCTGCCGGGGATTGTCCCTCTCGAACTGGTAGAGCGCGCCCTGTGGGCGATAAATAACTCGTTGGGCTGGCAGGGCCTTCCGCCCGACCGGATTGCGACCTATAACAGCCAGAGTTTTTGTCCCGAACTGCGGCACGACCCGGCGATTTTGAACCTCTTTAAGGAAACACCCCTTCCTGGCGTAGCGGAGGCGCTCACGCAGCCGGGCCGGATTTTCCCGGTGGGCGATGATGGGCAAATCGCCCTGCGCTTCCCCCGCCAGCGCACCCCTGATTACGAACTTCACCCTCATCTCGACGGCATGTATACCCCGCTCAACGGCGTACCGGAGGGAAAAATATTAAGCTTTACGGCCCTGGTAGGGGTCTTTTTGAGCGATATTCCCCACGAAGAAATGGGCAACCTGACGGTCTGGCCCGGTAGTCACCACCGTTTTGAAGCTTACTTCAAAGAACACGGCCCCGCCAAACTTTTGGAAGGCATGCCGCCAATCGACCTGGGCGAACCCCTGCAAATCAAGGCCAAAGCCGGGGACGCCATCCTGGCTCACTACCAGCTTGCCCACGCGGTCGGTCCTAATTTTTCACCTTACATCCGGTACGCCACTTTCTTCCGGCTAATGACCGAAAGTCATAACGATTACGGCCTAAACATCCTGACCGACATCTGGAAAGAGTGGGAGGGGTTGCAGGAATTCGTGGAAAGAAAATAAACAAAAGGTGTCCGGCCATTTTACTAACCGGACACCTTTGTTTTTACAGACTTCCAGGCGGGTTCTATTTGCTCCAGGCAATCGCCTGGATGTTACCTGTGGCAAGCTCTTTCTCCTGGACGGTGCTATTTGCGCCGTTAGCCAGGGGAACCACCACCAGGCTGCCGTTCAACTGTTTAGGGTCGGTCGCGGTGGCGTCCGAACTGTTCACCTTGAAGTAGGCCAGGGTCGCGCTGCCGCTGCCGCTCAGGGCCGGGTAAAGCGCAACGACTTTCTCCTGGGGACTGCCGATATTCAACCCGCCAAATTTTTCCAGGTTAGGCGTGCCGGAAATATCTATAAGCCGGACCGTGCTGTAACCGCTGGGCGGGAACGCCTGGTAGGTCAGGAGGGTACCTTTGGCGATGCTATCGGTCGCGCCAAAGCCCCCTTCGTACTGGGTATCCCAGACTGTGAGGTCTTTGCCGGTGCTGGAATTTATCGTAATCACCAGGCCGCTATGCCCGATTGTCGTAAAGCCGATAGTTTTGCCGCCATCCAGCCAGGTCGGATATTGCAGGAAAAGCGTGCTGGGGCCAAACGGATACCCTTTGTCGGAAAGGTCGGTCGGAATCTTGGAGACATTAACCGGTTCCCAGTCATTCCGGCCCTGGGAGTTAATCAGGTGCAGGGCGTTATCCTGGGGCGCAGCCAGGTCGGGTTTGATAGTGCCGTTGGTGACATAGGCAATCCGTTTGCTATCGGGAGCCCAACTGGCCTGTTGTCCGGTCGCCAGTTTGCGGGGATTCTGGCCGTCCTGGTCTACCAGCCAGACCTCGTGCTGGTCGCCCGGCTCGAACTTGCCATTTTTATCATTATCAAAGGTGCGGGTAAACGCCACCGTCTTACCATCGGGCGACCATTTGGGGTCGCTGTCGCTGGTGCCTCCGGGCTGAGTGGGGATTAACTGGCGAGTTTCGCCACTTACCCCGGCCACGAAAAGCTGGTTCGCCCCGCCGTTTAACTGTACCGCCACCACTAAATTTTTGTTGTCGGGCGACCAATCGGGCCGGCCGGTCGCTACCTGCTGACCGTTAGCCGTGAATACGGTTTTCTTATTATTCCCGTTTGAATCAATTATATTGAGATTTCCCGCGTCAATGTAAGCCAGCATTGTAGCCGTGGTTGCTGGCGCGGTTGTGGTCGCTGGCGCGGTCGTGGCGACTGCCGTCGTAGGGGGCGCGGTCGTGACAGCCGGGGCAGTGACGGTCGGAATCGGGCTAACCCCGGCGGGGGTAGTAGCGGGCGCGGTGGTCGGGACCGCCTGGGTCGTAGTAACCGCTGCCGTCGTGGCGGGAGGCGCGCTGGGTGAAGTCGCGGACGGGGTCGCAGTAGGTGAATCGCCGCAAGCCGCCAGGCCCAGCGAAAGGATTAAAACCGCTATCAGTCCAAAAAATATACCTTTAACCCTGAATTTAGTCATCGTGTGACCTTACCTTTTCCTGTGCTGGTACAAATCTACCTGTTACATTTTACTTTTTAATTTCGCTGATAGTCCCTTTTGTGCCCCATACCTACCATGATAACGCACAATTCGCGCCCTGGTTACAAAAAATACAGATAAACAAGCTATAAAATGAAAATAGTGTCGCCTGAAACCAGGCAACACTATCTCCACCCCGGTAGCGCTGCCACAAACGCAGACCACCGGAGGCTAGCCATTTTGTAGCTAAACCGGGAAAGACGAGATAAAGCCCATTCTCGTGTCGGGAGGCGGGCAAAGATAAATTCCACCGGGCGGGTCGCAAGCGCATTACTTCGACCAGTAATCACCCACTTTGGCATCGGCAACCATCGGCACTTCGCGCACGACTTCCATGGCTGCCCGTATCATTTCGTGTTCGACCAGTTTGCAGACTTCCTCAGCCTGGTCCTCGCGCACCTCGACCACGATTTCGTCGTGGACCGTATTCACCACGCGAGCATCATAACCGCTCAACTTCTCGCGAAGGAAGACCAGGGCCATTTTGGTCATGTCGGCGTTAGCGCCCTGGATAGGCGCGTTCTTGCCCCGGCGCTCGATTTCCGAAACCTTGCGGCGATAATCGGGGTCGGAGCTATCGGGGATATGATAGTAGCGTTTGCGACCGAGCGGGGTCGGGCTGTAGCCGAGCTTAACCGAGTCGCGCCCGGCCTTTTCAAGCCATTTCGCTACCCCACTAAAGGCCTTGAAGTAAGCGTTAATCAGTTCGCGGGCTTCCTCAACCGTCTTGTCAATCCGCAAGGCCAGACCCTGCGGCCCCATCCCGTAAGCGAGACCGAAGTTGATAGCCTTGGCCTGGGAACGCTGGGTCTTGGTGACTTCTTCGGGCTTAATCCCGAACATCTGGCTGGCCGCCAGGATGTGAAGGTCGCCACCGGAACGGAAGGCGTTTACAAAACCTTCGTCCAGGCTCAACTCGGCCAGAATCCGCAACTCAGCCTGGGAATAGTCACAGGTGACCAGTTTGTAGCCCGGCTCGGCGATAAAACAGGCCCGGAAGTCCGAGGTCGCCGGGATTTGCTGGACGTTCGGGTTGGAGCAGGAGAAGCGGCCCGTATCCGCGCCGTACTGGATAAAGTCGGGGTGAATCCGCCCGGTCTTCTTGCTGATAAGTGAAAGGAGACCTTCACCGAAAGAACCGAGGGTCTTTTCGTGGCCGCGATACTCCAACAGCTTTTTGGCCGCCGGGTGATTGTGCTTGCTAAGCGTGGCTTCGGAGGTATCCTCTAACGTGATACCCAGCCTACCGAACTCGGCAATAATCTGGGGACCGCTGTTCAGGTTGATAAGATATTCGTCGCCGCCAAACATAGAAGACTGGCGCGCCCCACCGCTCGGCAGCAGTTCCATCAATTCGGTCCGAACCGCGTCTCGTTTCTCGGCCACGCCTTCCAGGATTTTGCGCCATTTGACCACGTCCAATTTACAGCCGTTCAGTTCGAGGTCACCCACCGCCTGGACGCACTTGAATTCGAGGTCGGCCACGGTCAGCAACTTCTCTTTCTTGAGTTTTTCCAGTTGCATGGCGTAAATCGGGAACAGCGCGATAACGTCTTTGGCGGCGTAAGCAAGTTGTTCGGGCGTCAGGTTTAGCGAGGACTGGCCGTAGAAAGTTTTTCGGACCGACTTGTCCATCACTTCGCCCAGGTAACGCTTGGTTATAGCAGCGAGGTTTACTTCCATGCCCAGCCCGGCAGTGAGAAGCCGCTCGGCCAGCATGGTATCGTAAAGGTTGTTCAGAGTGATGCCCGTATTTTGCTTGATCATTTCGTAGTCGAACTTGGCGTTTTGCAACAGCTTTAGCGACTTTTCGTTTTCGAGCAAGGGCTTCAGGGCATCAAGCGGCACCCGGACGGCATCAATGATATAGCACATCTGGGGCGAGGCCACCTGGACCAGCAGCAATTTCGCTTCATAAGGGTCGAGGCCGCTCGTTTCGGTATCGACCGAGAGGACCGGCTCATCTTTGAGGGCTTCGACAGCCTGTTTAAGGTGTTCCTCGTCGGTAATGAGTTCGTAGTGAATCGGCGGCATCCCGGTTATCGGAAGAATAGGAAACTGGTCACCTTTAAATTCCTCAACCTGGACCAGCCCACGCGACCTCCGGGGAGCGGCTTTAGCCACGGGCGCCGGTGGTGGGGGCGGGGCCGGACGGGAAGCCTGGACCGGCGGCGCGGCCTTTGGCGCGACCGGTGGGCGGGCAGCAGCGCGAGCAGCCTGTAAGCGGGTCTGGTGTAGGCGGTTCAGTTCGATATAAACTTCGTCGGCCAGGAATTCGGCGTCACCGGGAGAGAAGGTCGGCGGAGAGGCAGGCAGAAGCTCGGTCTCGTCAATCTCGATGCTGTCAATATTATCGATGTTGTCGTCCGAAGTTAAGGAGGCCGGTTCGAGGCCCCAGGTAACTTTCTGACTGCGTTCTTTGAGTTCCATGCCGTTGTCGTTCCCAGTTCTTTTTGAAGCAGGCCTTACCTTCCGAGGTGTCCCGTAAAGTTGCCCTATACCAGTTACAATACCTGCATTATAACTCATTTTAGAACAATTTTACTACTCTGATTCTACCCGAAAAGTGCCAACCTGTCACCCCCCTTTATCAACAGTTTTATCCACGACTTATCCAGACCTGTCCACTTTTCAACATAGAATATTCCCAAAATCAGGATTTTTGG
This sequence comes from Chloroflexi bacterium 54-19, assembly GCA_001898225.1. Taxonomy (GTDB): domain Bacteria; phylum Chloroflexota; class Chloroflexia; order Chloroheliales; family Chloroheliaceae; genus 54-19. Next base: position 61,189 of record MKTJ01000040.1, on the reverse strand, counting down.
CGTCCTTTCATTTTTGAAGTAGCAGGATAGGAAAAATGGCTTGTTGTGGCAACTTCTACTGAAAGCTAAAATAAGAAAAGCAACAATTGTCCAGGCTAAAAAAGAGCGAAATTTGAAAGACAAGAATCAGATAAATTCCCTGACCGGGTTAAGGTTTATCGCCGCCTTCATGGTATTCATGTACCATGTCTCCCCGGCCACTTTGCATATCTGGTTTTTGTTCCCGTTTGGCTCCAACGGCGTGACCCTCTTTTTTACCCTCAGCGGATTTGTCATCTGCTACAACTATTATTCCAGGTTTTCTTTAAGCTTTTTCTCGGCTATCGGCAATTTCTACCGGGCGAGATTTGCCCGGATTTATCCCGTTTATTTCCTGGTGTTGGCTCCCTTTATCCTGTTCAGTTTCCAGCCGACTCCCGGTTATTTTGGTGATTTCCTGCCACATTTAACCATGACCCAGGCCTGGCTATTCGATAAAAATAAGGTTTTGAGTTTCAACCCGGTGGCCTGGAGCGTCAGCGTCGAGATATTTTTCTATATCGCTTTCCCGTTTATTTTCTTGTTTCTGCTAAAGAAACTTACTTACCTCAAAGCCCTTTATCAGACCGGGATTGTTATTTATCTCGCGCTGGTTTGCTACGTGGTAATCCTGGCTTTTGTGCCAGACCCCGCGACCGGCGTCGAAGAAACAATTTCCTACCTGTGGGCTTACATTTTCCCTTTACCCCACCTGGCCGATTTTCTGCTGGGCTGCCTGGCCGCCCTGATCTTTGATAGGTTGAGAAACCGCCCGGTCACCGGGAGAGAACTGGCACAGGCCTCTGGTCTCGTAGCTCTTTCAATTGCTTTAACAATCTTTTTGATGTTCGAACCGTTCGCGCCTGTTTTCAACCTGGGAAACCTGAATTCTCTTTTCTTTGCCTACCTGATTTTCTACCTGGCCCGCTATTCGACCTGGTTACAGAAGCTACTCAGTATCAGGGTGCTGGTATTTCTCGGTGAGGCCAGTTACTCTTTTTACCTGGTCCATTATTTCTGTATCGCCCTGACCGGCCAGCTTATCGACTACTCAAAATTCCCCGGGGTCCTGGCAATTTTTATAACCCTATTTATTTCAATCTTCTTTTCCGTCCTGCTTTATTTGTTCGTGGAAAAACCCTTCAAAAAACTCATCCTTGGTAGAAAACCGACTGCCACTTATGATAACCCGCTGGTCCAGGGCAACCCTACCTGATTGAATTAACCCGAAAATTAACCTTCTAAGATTAGAAAATACGGGTATTTGTAACCTGCGGTCTTAAAATTGCGTAGATTTTGCCGTAGGAACTTTGTGGATAGAGGGACCAACACGAAAGGGATAGGTTTTTGTGGATGAAAAGAATCTGGCTAATTCACCGGCATCTGGGTTTTCTTTTACTCGGTATGATGAGCAGCGCCGACGACGATAGCGACAGCATCGGCAGCGAGAGTAGCGGGAGCGGAGCCAGCGACGAAAGCAGCGGCACCAGCGACGAATCTTCCTCGGTTTCGAGCCTCTACAGTTCGGCGGAATCGAGTTCGGACGGAGGTGGCGGCCGTCGCCGGGCCTACCGGCGAGGCTATCGCGACGCCCAGGGTTACGACTATAACGATTATCGGAGAATACCCCGTGGCCGTGGCCGCCGTTTTTAACACTTTTAAGAAATATATAGAGCGAGGCAAAAAGTGGTGGGAGACACCCCGACCCGACCGGGGCTCACCTCGCCTGCGCTTCTGGGCTATCCTGGCCTGGCAGACCCTGCGAGGCCGGGACATTCTGCCGCTAAGCCAGGAAATGCGCGACCCTTACGAAGCCTACGGCCTCGAAAATATTCCCACCGAGGGCAGTTTCGCCCTGGCGGTCAACCACACTATGCGGCGCTGGACTCCTCGTTTGCTTTCGGCCATCCACGCCGCCACCCTCGAGAAACGCCCGGAATACGCCCGCCAGTGGATTGTCATTGTCGGCTACCGGGAGGCCAAACTGGAAGGGCGGGGCCAACCGGGCCGGTTTATAGTGCTGACTCTCCGCCGGATTCACACCTGGATTTACCGGCGCTGGTCTTACAACGCCCTGCGGTTGCCAATGGACAACCAGCGGGCAGGGCTCCAGGCTTTACGCAACTGGCGGCTGCGCGCCCGCTACCAGCCGAGCGTGGTATTCCCGGAAGGGCGCGGCGCTAAAACCTTCGAGCAGGTTCGGCCTGGGGCGGGTCGCTTCCTGGCCGGGTTGGGCGTGCCGGTGCTGCCGGTCTCGGTCTGGTGGGAGGAAGATAAACAGCGCTGGCAGGTTGTCTTTGGCCCATCCATAAGTTGGAGCGTCGAAAACCGCCTGCACGATTTACAGGTCGGCCTCGAAATCGCCTACGCCCTGCCGCCTGAAGAAGCCCCTAAATGGCAGAAAGCTCTCAAAGACTGGGAACTCGCCACCGAAAGTAACAGCGCGTTCGACAGGCCCGAAGATTTAGGCGAGCCAGACCTCTTACCGGAGGAGACAGGACTAATCGCGCCACCCTGAGTTCAACTTCTCGACCAAACCGCCAGCACCGGAATGCCCTATGCTATAATGGTGCATTATCTGGAAACTAACGGTTTAAAAGAGAAGGAGAAGTTCTTTGACCAGCCGATTAGTCCTTAAAGAAAACCTCGTCTTTATGGTCAGTGACGACGATGGCGATGTCCCGCAGTCAAACCCCCACGGTTGGGGCCTCTATTACAAAGATACCCGTTACCTGAGTGTCCTCGAAATAAAAGTGAACGGACATTCCCCGGATTTGCTGACTTCTTCCGGCGAATTCAACTTTATGGCGAATATTCAGAGCGCCAACCCGTTCATGCAAGCCCCTTCCAGCCAGATTAACCGCCCTGATCCCGATAAATCCGCACCCGCGACCACACCCACCACGGTCAATTTACTGCCCCGTACCATCAGTATCCGCCGCAACCGTTTTATCGAGGACGGCATGCACGAGCGGTTGGGCTTTTTTAATTACAATTCCTTCCCGGTCGATTTAACCCTGACCATGCGTTTTGGCAGCGACTTCCGCGACATGTTCGACGTGCGGGGATACCAGCGGGCCAACCGGGGTGATTTGCGTAAACCGACCTGGGGAAAAGACCGGATTACCTTTAGCTACCTGGGCCTGGATGACCTCGAACGCACCACCCAGGTGGTCTTCGATAGCGCACCGGACGAAATAGTGGTGCATGAGGTTGAGAAATTAGACAGCCGGGAACTGGAAGAACGCGAACTATTGCCCTACTCGACCAGCGCGGTGGTCTTACAAGCCGTCAAACCGGCCCTGGCCGATGCTATCTTCCACATAACCCTCCAACCGGGTCAGCCTTTCGCCATCACCTACCATATCGTGCCGCAAGGGCTGGGGAACGGCCACGCCACCCTGCCGACCACCTTTGACATGGGGGCTCGCCGGATGCGCCTGGCCTACGAAAACTGGTTCCGGGAAGGCACTTTTATCACCAGCGACAACGAGGTTTTCGATAAGTTTATCCAGCGCAGTTTTTACGACCTGCGGATTCTGACCGAGGAATTACCGACCGGGCTTTTGCCGATAGCCGGTATCCCCTGGTTCGCGGTGCCGTTCGGGCGCGATTCCATGATTACGGCCTACCAGACCCTGATTTTCGACCCGCAACTGGCGGTCGGCACCCTGCGCTTCCTGGCCCAGTACCAGGGTAAAAAAGTCAACGAGTGGAACGAGGAAGAACCGGGCAAAATTCTCCACGAGTTGCGGGCCGGGGAAATGACGGTGCTGCGTGAAATGCCCCACGTCCCTTATTACGGCTCGGTAGATAGCACGCCCCTCTTTTTGATGCTTTTTGCCGAAACAATGCGCTGGCTCGATAGCGCCGAGCTTTACAAAGAGTTCTTGCCAAACCTGAAAGCGGCCCTGGAGTGGATTGATACCTATGGTGACGCCGACGGTGACGGTTTTATCGAATATTTTTGCCACAACGAGCGCGGCGTGAAAAACCAGGGCTGGAAAGACAACGCCGCTTCGCTGCAATTCCGCGATGGCACCTTCCCCCAGCAGCCGATTGCCCTTTGCGAGGCCCAGGCTTACGTCTACGCTGCCAAACTGGGCGTGGCCGAGGTCGTAGAACGTTACGGCGAAAGGGAGTGGGCCGCAAAATTGCGCCGGGAAGCCGCCCAACTAAAAATCCTTTTTAATGAAAAGTTCTGGATGCCGGAAGAAAACTATTTCGCCCAGGCCCTCGATAAGTTCAAGAACCAGATTCCGACGGTCGGCTCGAATCCGGGCCACTGTCTCTGGTGCGGCATCGTGGACGACGATAAGGCCAAACCCATCGTGCGCCGGATGATGGGGGAAGACATGAGCAGCGGGTGGGGTATTCGCACGGTCAGCACCCAGGAGCCAAGCTACAACCCCATGAGCTACCATAACGGCAGCGTCTGGCCGCACGATAACTCGATAATCGCGGCGGGCATGAAACGCTACGGCTTTAGCGAGGAAGCCAACGCTGTAGTGAGCCAGGTCTTCGCGGCCAGCCAGCGTTTCCGCTACTACCGCCTGCCCGAATTGTTCTGCGGGTTCCAGCAGGACAACCGCTACTATAGCAGTCCATCCGAATACCCGGTCAGTTGTAGCCCCCAGGCCTGGACCGCCGGGGCCGCCATCTTTTTCCTGCAAATTATGCTCGGATTGGAAGCGGACGCCACCGAAAAACGGCTAAAACTGCGCCCTCGCCTCCCTTCCTGGCTGGCCGAACTCAAACTGGAAGGTCTGCTGGTAGGCGACCACAAACTGACCCTGAAGGTCTACCGCAAGCCGGGACATCCCGAAAGTTATGGCGTGGAAGTGATGCAGGGTGGCGACAAGGTCCGCTGCGAAATCCTTGACGACCTTTACGGGGCCGGGACCGATGCCCTGGACAGATAAAGTGTTTAGTGTTTAGTAGTCAGAGGCTAGAAGTCAGAAGTCAGATTACTGTCATTCCGAGCGCAGCGAGGAATCCGGGGTACCCATACCCAAAGGACCCGGGTCGCGCTGGACAATATCACAGTCGCAAAAGCTTTGGTATTCCGTGTCGCCCGGCGCGCAGTCGCAGTTGCACTGGCGGAATCTAGTCCGAAGGGTTCTCTGTGGGCCGCGCCGGTGGCGTATAGCACAGTCATCAGGGCATGACAAGATTTGCTCTTTAGAACCTGGGTAGAGTGTGACTTCTGTTATAAAATGAAGCAGAAATTGGCGTTAATATAAGAGAACAACCGGGTCTGACCGGAAACTTGCTACCGGTTAGCAAACTACAGGCACAGACCGGGCTTCAGGTAACGCGTTGATTTTTTAGCCGGGGATTCTTATGTTGGTAAAATTGGGCTCCCGGCAGGAGCAGGCATGGACGTTCGGGAACGCGAGGAATTAGATTTAGCCGTCGAGTTAGCCAAAAACAGGCAGCCCCAGGCCGCCTATTTTATTTCCGCCCGGTTGAGCGAGAAATACCCCCAGGACAACCGGGTCAAAGTCCTGGCCGCCCTGACCTCGCCTGTACCTGTCGAACCCCGGACCATCTTCGAGGCGGCCATGCGGCTCGACCCCGCCGACCCTATCCTGGCCCAGGCTATCGAATGGATGGAAAAACGGCCGCCTGGCCCACCTAAAAATAATAACCTTCTATCCAATAACCACGTTTCCCACCAACCCGGTCCAGGCATGACCCTGGAAAAACCAGCCCCTGGCCCGGCCTTACTAACCCGGCCACCCGGCCTGACAACATTCGCGCCAACGCCTGAAACGGACTTGCCCCGGCCCTTCACGCCCGAAACGACAGATGAGACACCAACCCTACCCGGCGAAACCGTAAAACGACAAAAAGCTAAAACGGCTAAGGCCAGGACCATAAAACCCGCCAGGGAACGCAACCCAAAAGCAGGCACACCTTTGTCGGTTTTCTGGTGGTTACGGTTGGGCTGCTCGTTGCTATTTTTTGGCTCGGCCCTGGGCATGATCTATATTTTCGTGACGGCCAACAACCTGAACAGCACCGAGAAAGCCTACGCCGAGAGCATCAGCCGGCTAACCCGGAAGACCGAAACGGTTAACGCCCAACTCCAAAACGCCATAACCGAGTTTAACCTGGGGCAACTGGACCGAGCCGGGCTCGAAAAGGAGTTGCAGGAGGTCGTTGGCCTCAACGACGAACTGCGCCAGTTGAAAAGCCCTTCCCCCCGTTTCGATAAAATGGATGGGTTCCTCGGAGACGCTTACAGCTATTTCAATGATGGGGCGACAAGTCTGATAAACGGCCTGGAGTCGGGCAACAGGGACGATTTTACGGAAGGCTACCGCCTGTTCGGCCTCGGCAACGACTCTTTACGCCAGGCCAGGGACGAACTAAAGGCGCTCGGCGGTTAACTCAGTTCCCGGTTAAAAAAGGTGACGACCTTCCGCACATATTCGGCGGGTTGCGCTACAAACGCCATGCCGTGCCCGACCCCCGGCAAGACCCAGGTTTCCGTTACGTTCGCGCCCCCGGCCTCTTGCAAATGATAGACCTCCGAAACGGGCACCGTCGTATCCTGGGCGCCGTGTATCAATAGCAGGTGACGGTTGCCCAGCTTTTTGATACTATCCTCCGGCTTTACCCGGTCAATATCAATCCCCTCGAAAAGCCGGGCCGAAAGGGTCAGGCCCGGATAGAAAAAGCCGAGCCCACCCAGGCGGCCTTTGACCACTCGGGTTAAATCGCCGTAAGCCGAGTCGCTGATACCGGCCTGAATATCGGGAGTCCGGCTCATCGCCATAATGGCCGTGGCTGCGCCCATGCTCCAACCCAGCACCCCGGTACTTTTCCCCTGGAACCCTTTAGCCTTCAAAAAGTCCACCGCGCCCAGCACATCGTATTGCTCCTGGAAACCGTAAGTGTAAAAACTTCCTCCGGAAAGACCGTGACCGCGCAGGTCGAACAGCAAAAGATTGTAGCCGTTATCCCAGAGCGGTTTGCAGAGGCTGAGCGGAAAAGTCCGGTCCCCGTTTTTGACGTGGAGCAGAATCAAAACCTTGTCCGAGCCCTGGCGGGGAATCCACCAACCCGCTAGATTTATATGGTCGCGGGCCCTGGAAACAAAAGAAATATCCTCGTAAGCCAGGCCAACCGTCCTCGGCGTCAGGTCGGGCAACCGGCGGTTCGCGTTTACCGTGGTTATGTAAAGCATAAAAACCGAACCGATAATGTAGGCAAACAAAAGCAGCCAGAGCGCAAAAATCAGCTTGAATTTTTTGGTCTTGAGGAATTTTTTCAAAATAGCCCTACCTATCAGCCAAGTAACCCTAAGGTCAGGTACTTGTCACACCCAAAGGGCGCGAATATACGCTAGAACTTATTTATTAACTGCTGACAGGGGTAATAAGTTACTCGATATGGGAATTGGCGAGACGGACCGGGATTTCGCGGACGACCGTCTTCCAGAAGGTCTGTTTGGGCGGTTTGTTGGGGATGGGAATAATAGCCTGGTTGCCGTTGTGGGCGAAAAGCCACTTGGAGATGATATTTATTTCGTCCACCGCTTCCTGTCCGATAACCCGGCCTCCCTTTTTGCCCCAACCGGGCTGGGTAGCGGCCAGTTTCGCTTCTTCCTCGGCCAGGGCTTGCCAGGCCGTTTCGAGCATGGCGGCGGCCTCCTTGCGCGGCTGGTCGAGCGGCAGCCGAATCTGGCGGCCCAACCGGCCCCGGTAGATACAAAGGAGTTCGACGGCCCCGGCCTGGCTGGAAGGGAGGCAAATCAGGGCGTGGTTCCCCTCGACGGCGGCAGCCAGGAACTGCTGGCTCGATACAATCTTTTCGACCTGGGAAACGATGTCGCGCAGTTCGGCGGCTTTCTCGAAATTGCGGCTCTGGACGGCGTGGTTGAGCCTCGCCCAGATGGCGTCGAGCATGTTTTCTTTTTCCCCGCTCAAAAAGCTGATGACTTCCTCGATAGTCTTTTCGAGGTAAGCCTGGTTGTCCTCCTCGCTATCGTTGCCCGCGCAGGGGCCGGGACAGCGCCCCATCCCCAGCCGCAGACAGGGGGGCGCCTGTTTGCGTTTCTTCTGGCCGGGCGGAGGCGGCTCGAACGAGCGGGTACAGTTTCGAACCGGAAACAACTGCTCGATAATCTCGACGGTAGTTTCGACAGCCCGGCGGTTCTTAAAAGGACCGAAGTAACGCGCCCCATCGTCAATCACTTCGCGGACAGCGGTCACACGAGAAAAGCGTTGCTTAAGGTCGATTTTTATAAAAGGATAAGCCTCATAATTGCGCAACTGGGTATTATAGCGGGGTTGGTACTGTTTGATAAGCCGCGATTCGAGCAAGAGAGCTTCCAGTTCGCTCCCGGTCACGATGTGGTCAATCCGGGCGATACTCTCGGTCAGGCCGTCCATCTTGCGGGTGTAGCCGAGCGGTTCGCTATAGTAGGAGGATACCCGGTCGCGCAAACTCTTGGCCTTGCCGACATAGATAACCTTGCCGGTGTTGTCCTTCATCAGGTAGACCCCTGGGCGGTGGGGTAGGCCGTTGAGCAAGTCCCTGGAAAGGACATCGCGGGCGTGGGCAGTGGCCCGGTTAGTCAGGGTTGCCGCCGGGTCGCGATACCAGCCGCGCCGGATTCTGATTTTCTCCGGTCGCTCGATTTCGGGCAGGTCTTCTGGCACGTCGTTGACTGGGTCTTCCCAGGGCGGGTCGGCCATCTCCCCTTCGGGGTCAGCCGGTAACTCCTCGTCTTCCAACACCGGGTCAGCGGGCAACTCGATGTTCATCGGGATGTTCATCTGGAAAAGGTTCTTTTTTTGTTCCTGCGGCACAAGCGGGGTTTCTTCCAGGGTCGCCAGGGCCGGTGGTTGGGTCAGGCGGGGACGGCCCGCCCGCAAATCACCCAGCGTCTTATAGCCCTGGGCGTGGGCCCTATCCAGCAGCACCAGGAAACATTCACAGGTCAGGGCAGCGTCGGCCATGGCGCGGTGACGGTGCTTCACCGGTAAATTCAGGTGGGCGGCCAGGCGGTCGAGATTGGGACGCCGCAGGCCAGGATTGAGCCGGACAGCCAGGCTGATGGTGTCAACGGTTTCGTTCAAAAGGGCGGGCCGGGCCAGCCGGTGCATTTCGTAGTCAAGAAACCGGATGTCAAAGGGGATGTTGTGGCCGACCACGATAGCCTGCCCCATAAAGTCGAGCAATTTATCCGCGACCTGCCCGAAACCGGGTGAAGTAGCGGTCATTTCGTTGTTGATGCCGGTAAACTTGCTGATAAAGTCGGGTATCCGGCGATGCGGGTTGACGAGGGTTTCGAAAGTTTCGACAGGCTGGCCGTTTTTCACCCGGATAGCGGCTATCTCGATAACCCGGTTGCGCTGGGGATTGAGCCCGGTCGTCTCGGTATCAATCACGACATATTCAAGCTCGGTCAGGGCGTGGACGGCCTCGTTGTAGCGGGCCAGGCACCATTCGCCGCTCGGCAACCGCCGGAACCTCCCGGTATCGGCAAGGACATGCGCCAGGATGCCGCCCCAGATTTCGATTTTACCGCGCACCCCAAAGACCTGCTGAACCAGCACTTCTTCCCTGGCGCGCCCGCCGTGTTGTTCGAGATAGAGATGAGCCCGACGGGCCAGGTGTTCATAACCGGCTTCGGAAGCCGGGTTTTCGGTTGGATTTTCCAGCATACAACTATAAAAATGCGCCTGTTTTTAGACCGAGTGAAACAGATGTTTTAGCGATTATACCAGAAGAGTCAAGGAATCAGGAGTCAGAGGTCAGAGGTCAGTAGTCAGAGATTTCGAGGCAAAATAGGGTTCAAAGTGTCGTTGGCGAATTAAAAAGCCGGTCAGGGTTGATTCTGACCGGCGAAAAGACGCGAAATCTTAGGCTGTTACGAACCGGAAAAGTACTCCACGATAGCCCCGGCCAGCCCTTCGGCCAGCTTATCCTGTACCTTATCGTCATTAAGGAGGGCGGCCTCGTGGTCGTTGGTGAGAAAGAGCAATTCGGTCAGGGCACCCGGCATGTTAGTCGCGCCCCGGTGTTCACCCACGTCCGGTCCCAGCACGAAAATATCCTGGCCGCTGGGATCGAGGTCGGAGTCATCAGCCACCTTCCGGTTTTCGGCCTGGTAGCCGACCGCCGCCAGGCTATCCAGGTTCTTTTGCTGGACCAGTTCGGCAAACCGCTTGCTGTCCGCCGCGAAAGGCCGGTCCCCGGCGTACCACGTTTCTAGGCCGCCAACCTCGTTCCCCAGTTCGCTGCTGTTGATATGCAGCGACAAGAAAAGGTCGCCCTTATTTTCGTTGGCAATATTTATGCGGGCCTGTAAATCGTCCACCTGGTCAATCTTGCCGTCCCCGTTGAAGTCCTGGGGCGGGAAGTTGGGCGACATGTCGCCGGTCCGGGTCAGGATAACCTTGAAAGCAGTGGGATCCATTTTGGCTTCAATCTTCTGAGCGATTTTCAGGACCACCGTCTTTTCCAGGATGTCGGGCTGGTCCTGGCTGTCCGAGTGGAAAGTGCCCCAGTCTTCCGCGCCGTGACCGGGGTCAATAATGACCACTTTCGGCGGCGGCAATGGGGTGCTGGTCGGCGGTAAGTCGGTTGGGGTGGGCGCGGGGCCTGTGGTAGCCGTCCCCAAGAGCATGCTTTCCTCTTTGGACCCTGCCGAGGACGCGCCGGATTGGGCCGGGACCGGGGTAGCGTTGTCGCCGCAAGCGGTTAAGAGCAGCAGGCAGGCCGCAACGACAACGAATAAAAGGTGTGAAATTTTTGACTGCACTTTGATTCTCTTTACTGCAAATAGAAAAACCTGAACGCTACCGGGCGTCAGGCGTACAACGTTTCCTTCAAGACGGCCACCAGTTCGGGGCCAATGTGGCCGTTGGTAGCAACAATTTCGCGCCTGTAAAGGTCGAAAGGCTGGCCCTGGAAGTTGGTAACCCGGCCTCCCGCTTCCGTTACAATGACCCAACCCGCCGCCATGTCCCAGGCGTTGAGCTTTTCCCAGAAACCGTCCAGGCGGCCACAGGCCACGTAACACAAATCGAGCGCCGCCGAGCCGTCCCGGCGCACTCCCTGGCAGTGCAGGCTGACTTTCTCCCAGGCCACGACTACTTCGTGGTTTCCGGCCTGGTCGCCGGGAAACCCGGTGCAGGTCAGCGATTGGAGTAAGGTGGGGTTTGAAGAGACGGAAATTTTCTCCCCGTTGAGGAAAGCGCCTCCCCCGGCGGTAGCCTCGAACAATTCCTGGCTGACCGGGTTATAGACGACCCCGACCACCAACTGACCCCTATATTCAAGGGCGATACTGGTCGAGAAAAAAGGGTAACGGTGGGTGTAATTGGTGGTGCCGTCGAGGGGATCGACAATCCAGCGAAAATCCGGGTCGTCTCCGCCGGTCGTGCCTTCCTCGGCTAAAAGCTGGTGTTCGGGGAAGTTCTCGCGAATCTGGCGAGCGATTTCCGCCTCACAGGCTTTATCCACTTCGGTAACAAGGTCAATCGGACTGCGTTTCGTTTCAATACGCAACCGGCGGGTCAGGCCATCCAGTTGGATTTGACCGGCGGCCCGGGCGGCGCTACGGGCTACCTCAAGGTATTGCTCGTACATCGGACTCCTTTTCAGTTGGACGTAAACATGGACGCTAAACACAGTAATGCGAGTGTTTTGAGCAGTTTCCATTAAAATTTGGTTTATATAGGTCAAATCATACTATAAATTCAGCCCGCTGAAAATCCAGCTTCAGGCTCAGAGAGGGGCTAAAAGGGGATTCTCTAAATTTCTATTAATCGAAAATCCCGCTTTTTCCGGGATTGCCCAGCCAAACAGGGCATAGTATTATAAAAACGTTCCGGCAGTACACAGCGCAACTACCCCAGATGGCACCCGGTGAGGAGTCGATTTCTTCTTAACCGTGGAGTAAGTTTAGTGGTTCAAACCGGAAAGGTTTGAAAAGTAGCTTGAAAGGAAGGAACACCATATGGCCGATGTTGAAAATATCAATGGGCATAATGTAGGGTTCGCGTTTTTGCGGTTTTACAAACAACACCCTGAAATCGGGGTGCCGGTCGGCGAACAGAACGGGGATGTCGGCGGTTACCAGAACTTCCTCAACGCCAAGTTGAGTTGGACCGGCGAAAAGGTCGAGGTCTACTGGGTTTCCTCGAACGCGGCCCCGGATTGGATGGACGGCCAGGAAAAGAAGCAGTTCGAGGTCTAAATTTTAAGAAAAAACCACCCGCTCATTTGTAAACCGAGCGGGTGGTTTTTTAACCCTTTGAATTGTTATGGTCTATTTGGTCACATAAATGACGTTGCCGCTGGCGTCAACCTCGACTTTGATGGTCGCCAGGGCGCGGGTAGCCGGACCCTGGGTCACGGCCCCGGTCTGCGGATTGTACTCCGCGCCGTGACAGGGGCAAATAATCGAGTTAGCCGACTGGTTGAAGGCTACGGTGCAGCCCTGGTGGGTACAGATGGCGCTAAAGGCGTGGACAGTGTTGCCGTCACCCCGGATTACCAGGAACGGCTGGTTGGTATCGGGCGTGTTGAACGACTTGCCGGTGCCGGAAGGCAACGCCGACAGGGTTGTCAGGACCGTACCCTGGACAGCAGGGGCCGCCGTGGTACTCAAAGCCGCTGCCGTGGTGGTGGAAGGTGCCGCGGTCGTGGCTGCGGCAGTGTTGGATGCCGCCGTAGTGCTACTGGCCGGGGCGGTCGTGGTGCTGCTAACCGGAGCGGTCGTCGCCGAAGCGCCAGGGGTCGCGGTTGCGGAAGTATTGGTCTGGCTGGTAGCGGGCGAGGTAGTTTTCGAGCGCTCAGCCAGGGCGTTCCCCCAGGCGACCACCCCGAATGTCCCGGCAGCAATCGTAGCCCCGGTGACGGCCAGGAACCGCCGCCGGGCCAATCCCGCCGCTTCTTCCCGCGTAACAGTCGGTTCAGCTTCCACAAGGGTTACGCCCGGCTCTACCGCCGCCTTCCGGCGTGCCAGCCAGCGGGAGATTTGCCCATCAAGGCTCCATACCGGGTGGGGCCCACCGACCGCCAGGACCAGGAAAAACATGGCGTAGGGCAAATCGGAACCGAGGTAAAACGGGTCGGTCGCCCAGGACGCGCTCAACCAGAGGCTCAGGCTTAAGACCATCCCGGCCAGCGCCGCCACTCGGCTGAAAAGGCCGGCCAATGTCCCCAGGCCGATAGCCACTTCGCCGAGCGCCGTCAACCAGCCGAAAAGCGTCGCGTTCGGAACCGCCACAGTGGTGAGGAACCCGCCGATAGGCGAGATGGTAGCAAACCCGGCTAACTGGTTGCCGATATAGCCGGTCGCGTTCGGGTCGAAAAAGGCCGGGTCGGTCAGCTTGTCAATCCCGGCGTACAAAAAGACGATACCCAGGAAAAGGCGGGCCGGTAAGACTGCCGATGAAGCCGCCAGGGCCGGACGGGGAAACCGCGTGGCCGGGACAGCCTCGCTTACACGGGCCGGTTCATAAATTTTTTGACTCATATTGTTTCCTATCCTATCAATCTAACCGCTTTGAAGATTCTGGAATATCCAGGAAAGCTTAGCGCTTATCAGCAAATCAAAAATCTTACTCCTCTGTCAGACTTTTCTTTAGGGTAGCCGGAAATTGTTTTATAACTGTTGAAAAGTGCTAAAAAAGTGTTAAAAGAGTTATAAAATTTACTTATTTTTTCCTGGTAGGCAAAAATAGTATAGTAGGCGTAAAAAAGTAACCGCACATCGGTCTTTCATAGTTTGCCTTGGTTTTAGACCTGTGGAGAAATTGGGGGTGTTATTAATGTATACGGTTAAAAGCGCTTGCCAGAAACTGAGAATTTTAGACCATTTAATAAATCAGTCAGTTTTGGTGTTTGGTCGTTAATCCGGTTACAGCCCGTAAGTAGGGCTCCAGGGAGGGGGCAAAGAGAAGGCCAGCAAAATTGGCGGGTTCAGCGACTTTACATTTAAGCGGAATCGCTATACCGGGGCTTATTTGTTATACTGGGCTATCATTTCTAGCCACCCTTAAAATTTGAAAAATAACGGTTGAATTTTCCACGAAAGGATAGGCAAACCATGCAGTCCAACCAGGCGTTGCTGGAAAAGTTTTACAAAGCCTTACAATCGAGAGACGCCGACACTATCGCCGAATGTTACCACCCCGAAGCCGAGTTTACCGACGAGGTCTTTCGCAACCTGAAAGGCCCGGAGGTAACCTCGATGTGGCGCATGCTTTTCGGGCGAAGCGGCGATTTCGCCATGGAATACCGGGACATCAAGGCCGGGCCGGAGAGCGGTTCGGGCCACTGGGATGCTACCTACACCTTCAGTTCGAGCGGGCGTAAAGTCCTCAACCGGATTGACTCGGCTTTCCAGTTCAAAGACGGCCTGATTTTCCAGCAGCGCGATACCTTTAACTTCTGGAAATGGTCCCGCCAGGCCCTCGGCACGACCGGGTTATTGCTCGGCTGGCTTCCGCCTTTCCAGAAAAATGTCCAGAAACGCTCGCGAGGTCTGCTCGCTAATTTCATGAAGAAACAGGGCCTGACGCCCGGCCAGTAGTTTTTAACAATTTCAAGCGAGTTGTTCGACCACAGGTTGTTCAACCGCCTTTCGGCTTTTAACACAACAGGTAACAGGCATGCCCACTCAATCCTCAAACGGCACCGTTCGCCGTCGCATCTCACCGACCGATATTTCGCAATATATTCGCCTGGAACAATGCCGCCGCTTCCTGGCCTTGCGCCTCAAAATACATTCCGGCGACAATAACATCCTGACCGACTACGGTGTCGTGCCCGAAAGGACCGGGCCGCTACTGACCCGCTCCGGCGCGACCTTCGAAAACCTGGTCGAAACGGAAGCCGCCCGGCATGGCCGGGTCGAACGCTTCAACCGGCCTCCCGGCCAGCAATTCACCCATAACCGGGAGTTGGTCGAACTGGCCCGGCAATTGGCCCCCGGCGAAACGGTCACCCTTTTCCAGGTCCGGTTGCAGGTCGAGGTGGCAGGCTGGGAAATGCGCGGCGACCTCGATATTTTACGGCTGGAACGGACCCCGGAAGGTTCGCTCAATTTTCTTATCGCCGACATGAAAAGCTCGGCGGGTCCAAAGGTCGAACACCGTTTGCAGGTAGCCTTTTACCGGGTGATGGTCGAGGCGGTCTTCGAGCAGGCCGGGGTCGCCATTGACGAGAAGACCATCACCATCCTCTACCGGGGGCCGGTCGGTGAGGCTGAAACCCTCGGCCCGGAAGACCGCGCCCTGCTGGAGGCTCACCAGGCGGCGGCTAAAACCGTTTTCGGCCTGGATACCGCCTACCTGGAAAATATTGCCGACCCCGAAGCATACCTCTCCGAGGTAGAAAATTTGGTGACTGGCGAAGACTCTGAGGCTTTCCGGTTGTGGCTGGCCCCACTCGATAGCAGCCCTTTCCACCTGACCAACAAATGCGACTCGTGCCTGTACAACCCGTTTTGCATGAAATACAGCGCCGCCAACGATGACCTTTCGCTGATACCCCAGCTTACCCAGGTCGATAAAGAAGCGTTGCGCCGCAACGGGGTCACGAGCGTCCATGACCTGGCCCATCTCAAAGATTTGAAACCGGACAGCTTCGAACTAACCATCACTCCCGGCCAGGAAGAGCTTAACCGCCGCCTGGCGACCACCTGGCCGGTCGGGCCGCGCCTGGACGAACTGGTCCACCGGGCCCGGTTGTACCGCCGCTTTAAGGGTGAAAAACTCGAAGCCTTGAACTTTATCCCGAACGCCGGACACGGCTCGCTCCCTTACTCGGACGAAAAACAGAATCCCAATTTAGTCCGGGTTTACCTCGATGCCCAGCAAGATTACCTCAAAGAGCGAGTCTACATGCTGGGGGCTTTAGTGGTGGCCTCGGAAAACGGTCGGGAAAACCCCGAACGGCGGCGAAGCATCGTGCGGATAACCGCCACGCCGCCCGATACCCACGAACAGGAAGCGGCCCTCTTCCTGGACTGGATTGACCAGACCCTGAGAGCGGTCGTAGAACTGGCCGCTCCCGATGCCAATGGTGAGGCTAAAGCCCCGATTCACCTGGTTTTCTATGACAAATGGGCCCAGCAAACCCTGCTGGAAGGGCTGTCCCGCCACCTGCAAGGCATCCTGGGCGCGACCCCGCTCTACGATTTCCTGACCCAACTGGCGGCCTTCGATTCGCCGCTCGTCTCTTATCTCGAAAACGAAATCCGCGAGTTGAAGAATTTCCCGATGGTCTGCCAGTCCTTGCAGGCGGTAGCGGCCTATCTCAAATTCAACTGGCGCGAAGGGACCGATTACCGCGAGATTTTCAAGGAACACCTCTTTGACTTCTGGGGCAGGCTCGACGAGGCTACCACCGAGCCGGGCACCTCGGCCTGGTACACCAATCGCGCCCGCTTTAGCAGCCTTATTCCCCTGGAATACGTCTACGCCGCCTGGGACGATTTGCCGGGACCGCCCACCGGCGAGTCCGACACCTTCACTCACTACCGGACTGCCACCCTTTCTTTAATCAGCGGGTTCGAGGTCCGGCGGTTGGAAGCTATCGAGTGGGTTGCTAAAAGCTTTAAGGGTAACCACCTGACCGAAAAGACCGCCTTTAACCTGCCCGACCTGGCGACCTTCGAGCAAAAGGCCCGCACCCTCGCTCACGCCCTGCAAGAGTTCGTCACCATCGAACGGCACGTCGAGCTGGGAGCCTGGAAATCCACTCGCAACCTCGCACCCGAACGCCGGGTCTTGATGGGTGAAACGTTGCTGGTGCGCTATCTCGAAAGCGACCAGGACGCCGCCACCGCCGAACGCAACCGCGACAACCTGCGGCGTTACAACCTCGGCCAGAAGTACCGGGCCGATTACAAAGCGGCCAACCCGAACGCTAAAAAAGTCATGCTTCCGGCAGCCCAAAAAGCCGAAAGCGAATGGTCGCAGGAAGGGATGAGCTTCAAGCTACGGCTCGAAACCGCCGGGGTCTGGTGCCCACCCGAAGAAATTTTAGCCCTGAGCAATCTGCGCGAAGGCGATACGGTTATTATTTTTCCGCGCTGGACCTCGGACGAACGCCTGCCGCCGGAAGAACGGACCCCGAACACGCCGACCCCCAAGCAGATGCTCTACGGCATGCGCGTCACCATCGAAAAGATAACTCTTGAACCGGGCCAGGCGGGCCAGGACGCTACCGCCTTTGTCGAGGTAACGCCCCAAAAATCTTTTTCCAATGCTGCTGCCAAAGGCTATGTCTTTGGGGCTATGGACAAACCCCTGGTGGCCGACCAGTTCTATACCCTCGACCCCGACATAAATAACTGGTATACCTACTGGAATTTACAGGTAACCGAAGGGCTGGCGGAACTGGAAGACCAGCCTTCGACCGGCTCGAACACGCTCTATAACCGGTTGGCCCACCCCTCCAACCAGCCTTTACCCCGGACTGAAGCCAGCCTGGAAGGACAGGCCCGTTTCCTGGCCGGGCTGCAAGCCTTCGAGGAACATGGTCTCCTGCACGGCTTCGAGGAAAGCAAGCAAGCCTACATCGGCGGCCACCTGGCCGACCCGGTTATCCTGGTGCAGGGACCGCCCGGCACCGGCAAAAGTTACTCGACCGGGTTCGCGGTCTTTGCCCGCCTGCAAGCCGCCCTTTCGGCCAACCAGGATGGCCGGGTGGTGCTGGCCTGTAAGACCCACGCCGCCACCGATGTCCTTCTGGAAAATGTCCTGGAAGTGCAGCAAAAACTGGCCTGGTTGCGCCAGCAGCAGCCGGAATTGTTCGACCGGTATTTCGACCTGCGCCTGCTAGATATACCGCTTTACCGGATAGCAGGGCGCAAAGACGAGCGACCGGGCATAATCAACCTTACTAAAGATGGCGATAAAGCCAAGGGCGAGCCGACCAACCGTCAAACTTTGCTTTCGACGCCCTGGTGCGTGGCGGCGGCGACCCCCGGCGGGATTTACGGCATGCGCGAGAAAAAGGGGAGCATTTTCACCCAGCAATTCGCCGACTGCCTGGTGCTGGACGAAGCCTCGCAGATGAACTTGCCGGAAGCGTGCATGGCAGCCCTTACCCTCAAGGTGAGCGGCCAGCTTATCGTGGTGGGCGACCACCGCCAGATGCCGCCTATTATCAAGCACGACTGGGAGGGCGAAGCGCGCCGGACTTTTAAAGAATACAAGTCCTACCAGTCACTTTTCGAGACTCTCATGGCCCTGGACCCGCCGCCCCCGGTCATCAAGTTTGCCCGTTCGTTCCGGCTGCACGCCGCGATGGCCGAATTCCTGCGCCGCGAGATTTATTCGAAAGATTCTATCGCTTACCACTCGCTCAAACAGGATTTGTTGGCCGGGAAAGACCCCGCCGGGCCGTTCCTGGCCGCCGTCCTAAACCCGGCCTATCCCCTGGTGGTCGTCACCCACAACGAAGGGCAGAGCCAGACCCGCAACCCCTTCGAGCAAGTCCTTATCGAACCTATCCTGGAAAGTCTCGCCAATCTTTACGGCCTGGATGCCCAGGAAGGTATGGGCGTGGTGGTACCGCACCGGGCCCAGCGGGCGGCCTTGCAACAACTCCTGGCCCGTATCAAACCTGCCAGCGAGGCGGACGAGTTCCCGGTCGCGGCGGCGGTGGACACGGTCGAACGCTTCCAGGGAGGTGAACGTGAAGTAATCCTGGTGAGCGCGACCGAAAGCGACAAGGACTACCTGTTACAGGCCGGAGAATTTCTCTACGACCCTCGGCGGCTGACGGTCGCTATCAGCCGGGCCAAACGCAAGATGATCCTGGTAGCCGCGCAATCTATCTTTACCCTGTTCAGCCCGGAAGAGTCTGCCTTCGCCAACAGCCAGATCTGGAAGAACCTGCTCCGCCACACCTGCACCGTCCCGCTCTGGCAGGGCGAAATCGAAGGGCAGCGGGTCGAGGTCTGGGGCAACCAGCCCGTCGAGCCCCCGGCCTAAATATAGGCTGTTAAATATTAAATGGAACTACCGGAGATAACACAGCATTTAATTGACCAATTTTTGGAAGCTGTAAGAGATGACCCTCAGCATCATTTGAAACCTCTTGAGCGGCTTAGCCTTTATAGGAGTTTTGGGACATCAAATCATGAAATGGATTTTATCAAAGTTAACGAGCAGATTGAGTCAGGCAATTTAGATTTGTCCGTGGCAGATTTGGCTTTAGCACATTTGGCTATTGTGAGTGTTCAAAAAGTTTTACCTTTATGGGAAAAAGAATGGGTTAGAATACATAAAGAAGACCCTGAAACAACGAATGTAACAATAATTTTGCTAGAGGCAACCAAGGCTTTATTAACACGCACAATGAATCCTAAAGAGGCATCTATATTGTTATCTAACTCTCATGCTACGGTGGGGTCTTTAGAATGGGATTTTAGCTACAACGCTTATTGTGTAAGTGTGAGTAGTGAAGAAACTCTAGCAATGGCGTTAATTGGTTTATGGCGAATTAATTCTCAAATTCAGAGTAAAAAATTTATCAATATAAATGACGACGAAACCAACACTTCTTTTGATTTTGCAGCCTGGTCTGCAAAGGCGTGGAGCGCGATAGATGAAAATGCTCCTGGTGGATGGGCTGTATTAGTAGGATATAAAGGACTCGTCAATGTTAGATTTGACGCGCAAAAACGGCTAGAGTTCTGGGAGTGGTGGTTAACCGAAGCTATTCCCCAAGCCTGGGATTTAGCCCAACATACTAATTAATGATTAAGCCTGGATGGGCGTATCGGGTGGAAGTTGCTGGAAGCGCATGGCCTGGTCAATCGCGGCCTGCTCCTCGGCGGAAACGGTCTGGGTGGACTGGCCCCGGCGGACTGTCTTGGCGTAAACCCTGGTGGCGGTGCGGCCATGCAGACTGCTCAAGACAAACCCGTTGCCGTAACTATCCACGATAGACAGGGCGAAACTCTGGTCGCCCCCCATATCGGTAAAGGGGTTGAACCGGACCAGGCCGACTGACTGGAAAGACTGGTTCTGGCGCAGTTCCAGTTCGCGCACGACCGTCTGCATCACATCGAGCATGGCGGCATCTCGTTCCAGGCTGGAAAGACGTTCGAGCAATTTTTCCAGGCCCCCCTCGCCTCCGTTAGAGCGAAGCAGCGCGTCGAGTTGCTGGTAATCTTTGCGATAGCGGCTCTGGAAGCGATAAAACATGTATGCCAGCCCCAGAAACAGCAATAACAAAACTAACCATAAATAAGGGCCGTAATTCTGGAAAAATTCCTGAAATGGGGTCATGCCAAGTGTATTCTCCTGTAGAGACCAGTTTCTAAACTGCAAAATTTAGTCACACCGGAAGCATTTGTCCGGGCGGATTGGGCTGATTCTACGCGAAGATGGCGCGACTGTCAACCGAACCCTGACCGGAAAGCGGCTCCGGCGGTAGGGGATATGTAAAGCCAGACCCCTAAATGCTAGACACAGTACCACGCATATGCTATCATGAATCAAAGAGAGCCTGGTTATTTCAACCAAATCGAAGGGACAGGGGTTTCCAAAAAAAGCTGGCTCACAGTCTCAAAGAAAGCAACATACGCTTGAAAAGTTTAATGCTCAAGGCCACCCGACAGCCAAAAAGCACAAAAGCTCTTGCTGCTCCGGTACACCCGGTCTTACCAACTAAATCCACCTTGGCCCGGCTGGCTTTGTTGCTGGCCCTGGCCCTGCAAATAGTGGTGGGGTTAACCTTATTCCGCCCCGCCCCAGTTTACGCCGAACTGGCCCCGCCCCAGGTCGCCGCCCCGGCGGCTATTGCCGTTGACGTGGCTTCAGGCCGGATTATCTACGGCAAAAATATCCATAAAGCCCTGCCCATGGCAAGCACCACCAAGATTATGACGGTGCTTACCGCTTTTTCTATCCCCGGTGTCAGTCTTAGCGAAACCTATAAAGTTGTCAAAGACGACCTGGTCGGTGAGGCCAGTATCCCCCTCTCGGAAGGCGAGGTCATCTCCTTCCAGGATTTGCTGTGGGGTACCCTCATGAACAGCGGTAACGACGGCGCGCTGGCGATTGCCCGCTATGCCGGGGCTAAAATTGCCGGGCCGGGCGACCCTATCACCAAGTTTGTCGCCCGCATGAACAGCTATGCCACCCAACTGGGGATGCTGGACAGCCACTACGCCAACCCGCACGGCCTCGACCAGGACGGCCATGTTTCCAGCCCCTTCGACCTGGCAATTAGCGGGTGGTACCTGTTGAAAAACCCGCTTCTCAAACAGATTGTCGGTACTCAGACCGCGACCGTCGCCGGGCACGCCCTCAACAACCTGAACAATCCTTACCTGAAGGCCAACCCAGGGGCCAACGGCATCAAGCCTGGCTACACCGATAACGCCGGGCTCGTCCTGGTCGGCAGCGCCACCAGGGATAGCACCACGGTTATTACGGTCGTGATGGGTGAGCAAACCGAAGGCTACCGGGCCGACCCGACCAATCTGCTCAACTACTCGTTTGCCCAGCTAAAAGACCCGGCTTACCTGCAAACCATCCAGCAGGGGGCGTCCGCCGCCACTTCCGCCGACTATATCGGGCGGCCCGAAGGCGATAAACTTTTCGTGTTCAACGGCAGCAATAACAGCGTTCTGAACGCCCAGGTAAACCAGACCGGGACACCTGCCCCGACTGCCGGGAGTGGCGATGGCGGGTCCGGTAACGACCCTAATTCTAAAAAGGGTGGCATCAACATCTTTACTATCCTGCTGGTAATCTTAATCCTGCTTGGCCTGGTCTATGTAGTGCTGCGGTTTACGCCCTTGGGCGGTGACCGGGGCCGCCAGTTCGCCTACGCCCTGGAAGATGGGGCCGCCAAGACCCTTTATGGTCTTCGCAAGTTCTGGACTTATCTCAAACCCGGCTCGAATGACGAAGAAGATACTCCCAAACCGCCGAAACGGGCCCCGGCCCTGAACAGCCCGCCCGACCTGAAGACGCGCCTGTCGCAGGCCGCCGCCAACGATAAAGGCACCACCGCCACCCCGCGCAACCGGCAAAACCCCTTTACCGATACCGGGGCCTACCGTCCCTCCAACCTGGGTGAAAATCAGCGGGTCTTTGGGAGCGGCGAGGTCCACAAACTCGACCAGATCCCTGAAGACGAGGCAGGCCTGGATTTCGATACGGACAACTCGCCCGATTATGACACTTCGCCTTTTGGGGATAGTAGCGATTCGCCGCTGCCACCCCGGCCCCTTTCCAACCGGCCCGGCGCGGAACCCCTGGTGCGGCCTATCCAGCCCCAGCCCGGCTCCGATTTGCCGCCGTTCAAAACTTCGCTGCCCAGCCAGCGCACCGAGCCGGTAGTGAAACCAATCAACCAGCCGACCACGCCCAACCGGCCTGCCCCGACCGGCAGCGGTAGCACCGGCAACGACCCAACGAAAGGCTTTACAACTCCTTCCGGGACCGGCGCGGGTAGTACAGGCAGCTTTGGCCGGACCCCTACCAGCGACACTCCCTCGACTGCGAGCGGGAAGACCGGGTCGTTTGGCTCTAATCCGACCGCCGGTTTCCAGACGCCAACCCAGGGGACGACCCCTCCCGGTAGTTCGCGTGCCGGGAGTAATGAGACGGGCAATAGCCGGGGTGGTTTTGACGCAGCTTTCGGCCAGCCTGAAGGTGGTAGTGGTGATAGCCTGGCCCTGCACGCCCGCCAGGCCATTGATTACGCCTACGCCGGGCGGTTTGCCGCCAGCACCGAGGAGTTCAAACGGGTAGTGGAACAGGACCCGCTCTTTGACTTTGCCACCGTCGAGGAATTCGAACAGATGCCGGTGCTGGGGTACAAGGCCCTCGCCACCGCTTACCGGGAAGTCGGCAAACCGAAATTCGCCATCCTATTACTGGATATGGCCGTTGAAACCTTCCCCAACGAACTGGAATTACGCAACATGCTCAAGCATATGCGGCGGGATACGGAGTAATAAATTCTATCCGAAAAAGAACGGGCTTAATTTTGGGGGAAAGCCGCCAGGCCGTTTTAAATCCGTGGTTTTTGTGCGCAAAATTCCCGAAAATAGTATTTTTGGTTGATTTTAGAGCGTTGCTAATTTTAAAAGCAATCCATATAATAGAGCTAATCTTTTTGGGTACTAATCCGGCCAAGACAAGCATTTTATGGTTATTGAAGAAAGTCCTGCGGGTCGCGTCCTAATCATTGATAACAACGAAGATAACCTCGCGGTTTTGAGCCGGATACTCAAACGAGAAGGTTATAATGTTACTATTGCGCCCGGTGGGGTGAGCGGCCTCGAACAAATCTATGCTACCAACCCCGACCTCGTCCTGGCCGATATTACCGCCGGTGGCCTGAACGGCTTTCAATTGACCCAGCGCCTCAAGACCGACCCGAAAATCAGCTTCACCCCGATTATCCTTATTACCACCGATGTTGCCGACAAACTGCGCGGTCTCGAAGCCGGGGCCGATGATGTGCTGGTAAAGCCAATTCAGCACCTGGAAGTTATCGCGCGGGCGCGCTCATTAATCCGACTCAAAAGAAGCACCGACGCGCTATTGGCGGCTGCCGAGGAAAAAGCCCAGCATTACCAGGAAACCGAGCGCCGGGCGGAAGAATTGAGCATGCTCCACGAAACAGCCCTCGCAGTGGGTTCGCAATTGACCCTGGCCGAGTTGCTCAACCTCATTACAGCCCGGAGTTGTCAGCTTTTAAAAGCCCAGGCCGCCTTTCTGTATCTCTGCTACGAGGACGAGCAAAAACTGACCATCATGGCCGAATATAATATTCCGCCCGCGTCCTCGTTTATCGGGCGTACCCTCAACTATGGCGAAGGCGCGGCTGGATTGGTCGCTATCACCAACAAACCCTTCCGCATCAACAACTATGCCGAGTGGAGCGGGCGGGCCCAGAACTACCAGAACGACATAGATGTTACCGCCCTGCTGAACGTCCCTCTTTTTACCGGGGGCCGGGTAATCGGTGTGTTGGGGATTATGGATGACCACACCAAACGCACCTTTAACGATAACGATGTGCGTCTATTGAACCTGCTGGCTCCCCAGGCCGCCATTGCCATCAGCAACGCCCTGCTCTATGAACAGGTCATGCAGGAGCGCGACCGGATTGAAGCGGTTCTTAACTCGGTCACGGACGGCATTTTGATGCTCGATAGCAGTTTCAGGGTGGTGTTGTGCAACCCTCGTTTCTCGGAATTGATGCTTCTGGAACAGGAGCAGGTGCTTGACCAGCCGATTGAAGTGGTCGCGAACATGCTCGGTGAGGCTTTCGAGAGCGAACCTCGTTTTAGCGCCGAACTGGTCGGCCATATCCTGCGAGACTTGCGGCGCAAACCGGACGGCTATATCCAGCGAAAAATTACCATTGATGACCCCAAACGGCGCTATGTGGACTGGGCTATCGTGCCGGTGCGGGACGGCGCAGCCCGGATTATCGGCTGGCTGAACGTTTTTCACGACACCACCCAGCAGCGCGAACTGGAACAACTCCGCGACGACTTTATCAGCATGCTGGTCCACGACCTGCGCAGCCCGCTGACCTCGATTATCGGTGGTATCGAACTGGTCAGCAGTCTGATGGAGGAATCCGAGGCCGTTGACGAGAACTCGGAGCGCCAGCGCGAGTTCATGGAACAGGTCTCGCGTAACTGCTATAACCTGCTCGAACTGATAAACGCCCTGCTCGAGGTCAGCCGCCTGGAAGCGGGCCGGATGCCGCTCGACCTGGAAGTCATCAACCTGGAAGAACTGATTACCGGCAGTATTTCCCAGATCATTATTACCGCCCACGAAAAACAGCTTTCTATCAACGTGGATGTGCCGGAACAGCCGATCCATATCCGGGTGGATAGTGAGAAATTGCGCCGGGTCATCGTCAACCTGCTTTCGAACGCCATCCGGTTCAGCCCGGCAGGGACCGATATTGAGATTACCGCCCAGGTCGAAGAAGTAATCCGGCGGCGCGGCACCACGACCGCCCTCGACCCGAACGTCTTGCGGCGGGGCTCAACAGCCTTCCTGCGCGACCAGAGCAAAGCAGCGGAAGCGGGCGGCGGGCAACTCAAAGCCTTGCTTGTATCTATCCGCGACCAGGGACCGGGCATCCCGCCCACCCAACTCGAACGTATCTTTGACAAGTTTACCCAGTTGCCGACTGTCGCCAAAAATCGGAGCGGCACCGGGTTGGGCCTGGCTTTATGCAAGCTGGTGGTCGAAACCCACGGCGGGCGTATCTGGGCCGAAAGCGTCCAGGGTGAAGGCAGCACTTTCTATTTCTCAATCCCCTGCGTATTGGACTCCGCCAGCTAAAAGGACTTTTCTGTTACCATGCGAAACCTCAATTTCCGCCTGGACCTGGGCGAAATTTATCTCCGGTTGCTTGAAGAAAAAGATGTCCCCGCTCTCCTGAAACTTTACGTGGATAACGCGGCTTTTCTAAAACCCTGGGAACCAGCCCGCTCCGCCAGCTTTTACACCACCGAAGGCATCGGCCATATCATCCGGGCCGACCAGGACGCCTCCAGGGCCGACGAAGCTTACGCGTTCGGCCTGTTCCTGGCCGAAAACGACCAGTTAATCGGGCGCTACCGCCTCTCCTGGATTATGCGTGGCTTTGCCGAAACCTGTAACCTTGGCTACTTCCTGGCCGAAGCCTACAACGGGCGGGGCTATTCCACCAGGGCTGTTAAACGCCTCTTGCAGTTCGCCTTTGAAGAACTGGGCTTGCACCGGGTTGCCGCCGCGACCATGCTTAAAAATGCCGGGTCGCAGCGTGTGCTGGAAAAAGCCGGGTTTCGCCGGGAGGGGCTGGCCCTGCGCTATCTGAAAATGAACGACCACTGGGAAGACCACTACCTTTTCGCCATCACCAGGGAAGACTGGGAAGCGCGTTAAACGCGCCCTTTATGGGTGCCAAACAACATTGAACATAGAAATTCAATAACCTTTAAAACCGTCTTTCCCTCTATCTTTACGCATTCAACCACCAGCCCGCCTTCACACCCCGCCAAAGCACGCTATAATAATCCTGGCAATTCAGGTCTGTTAAAGTAACGGGAAGGACTTAACTTTGAGAAAAACCCAGGTCAACCGGGTTTTTATGCTGACCGCCTTCGGGGTCTACTGCTGGATTTACCCATCCTCGGTAGTGCTGGTCATGCTCGACCGCGTCCCGGTCGGCACCGAATGGATGGCGAGCTTCATGCTGGTGGTGGGTGGACTCGTCGCGGCAAGCTGGGTCACGCTTAACTACGGCCTGAGACAGGGTCTCCTGGCAAGCGGCGGGCTGTTCGGGCTGGGCCTCTTGGTCGAGTCGGTCGGGGTCGCTACCGGCTTTCCCTTTGGCCGCTACAACTACACCGAGGTGCTTTCGCCCAAACTGCTCGGCGTGCCGGTTGGTATCATCTTCGCCTGGCTGATGGTCGTCCTCTCGGCCTTTTTCACCACCCGTTACCTGCTGGGAAACCTCCGGCCCCATTGGAACAGGTGGGCCGGGCTGGTGATAGCGGCGGCATTGGCCCTCGCCAGCGACTTCCTGATGGAGCCGGTCGCGGTCTACATTCAAAACTACTGGACCTGGCACGACAGCGGTCTTTATTATGGTGTGCCGGAAGCCAATTTCGTGGCCTGGGGCTTTATCAGCCTGCTCATGGTCTGGTTGCTCAACCGCCTGACCGTCGAAAGTGTCCCGGCCCCTACCCCAGGTAGCCCTCGTTTGAAGTTCATGTTCATACCACCGGCCCTCTTTCTCATGAACCTGACCATGTTTACCCTGGTCAACTTCAGCCACAACAACTACCTGGCCGGGGCTATCGGCCTACCGGTCATAGTTGTCTGCCTCGGCTTAATCGTGGTAACAGCCCGCAAAAACCGGAAAACCAGGACCGCTAAAGAGGGACGGAAAGCTCTGGAAACCCCATACGACCCGGCTTTCTCGGTCAAGGAATGAACTTGCGGGCAGGATTTTTCGAGTCTCGCTGCGATTTTACCTATTTTTCCCAAAAATTGACGCAGAAAAGAAGATTTTAGGCTAAAATAGAGGGTAGGAATTACACTAAGCAAGGTAATGCTCAAAATAAAAGTGGAAACGGAGCGAGCAGCATGGATAAGAAAACCATTGAAGATGTAGACGTTAAAAACAAACGCGCCCTGGTGCGGGTGGATTTTAACGTGCCCCTGGATAAAAAGACCGGCGAGATTACCGACGATACCCGTATCAGAGCCGCCCTGCCTACCATCAACTATCTCATCAATCACGGCGCGAAACTGGTCCTGATGAGCCACCTGGGCCGACCGAAAGGGGCCGACCCCAAACTTAAGATGGACGTGGTCGCCGCCCGGTTAGAGAAATTGCTTGGCAAGAAAGTCCGCAAGATGGACGATGTGCAGGGCGCAGCCCTCGAACAGGCCACCCGCGATTTGCACCCCGGCGAAGTGATGCTCCTGGAAAATGTGCGCTTCCCGGCCAAGATGGACCCCACCAACGAGAAGTTCAAGTCTGACGACGAGCGCAACGACTCGAACCTTTCCCAGAACCTGGGCCGCCTGGGCGACCTCTTCGTGAATGACGCTTTTGGCACCGCCCACCGGGCCAACAGTTCGACCGAAGGCGTTACAAGGTATTTGCAACCTGCGGTAGCGGGTTACCTGATGCAAAAGGAACTCGATTACATGGGCAAAGCCCTCAACAACCCGGACCGGCCCTTTATCGCTATCCTGGGCGGCGCGAAAGTATCCGACAAAATCGGGGTCATTCAGAACCTGCTGGATAAGACCGATAAACTGCTGATTGGCGGCGGAATGGCGAACACCTTCTTCAAAGCCCAGGGCTACGCTGTCGGTGATTCGCTGGTGGAAGATGACAAACTCGATGTCGCCCGCGACCTGTTCGAAAAGGCCGGGAGCGACAAACTGGTCCTGCCGGTAGACGTGGTTATCGCCGACGCTTTTTCCGCCGACGCCAAAACCCAGGTAGTTAAACCGGACGCGGTGCCGGACGGCTGGCGCATCCTGGACATCGGCCCGGAAACGGTCGAGCATTACCAGGAAATCCTCAAAACGGCTAAAACAGTCGTCTGGAACGGCCCGATGGGTGTCTTCGAGTTAGCGCCCTTCGCCAAAGGCACCCTGGGAGTAGCCCAGGCCCTGGCGAAAGTGGATGGCACGACCATCATCGGTGGTGGCGACAGCGTGGCAGCGGTCGAGCAGGCCGGGCTTGCTGACAAAATGACCCACATCAGCACCGGGGGTGGGGCCAGCCTCGAATTCCTGGAAGGCAAGACCCTGCCGGGGGTGGCCGCGCTCAACAACAAATAGGTTATGGCATTAAAAGCTGGCCGGTCTTTCCAAACAGGTAAACCGGCCAGCCTTTCTACTCGATTACAGCGCCGGGAGAATTTGTGGGGATTATGAGCGAACAGCACGAGCGTTTCAAGGTAGTAGTTCTGGGGCCAGACAGCCCTGAAAGCCAGCTTAACCATTTCGTGGAAATGATGCAGCGCATGTACGACTACCACGCGACCCTGCATACCGACTGGCAACCCCGGCCCGGTTGGCAGGAAGGCAGCGTCGAATGGTTGAGCACCGCCGCCGGGTCGGACGACTATTTCTTCGCCGTCGCTTACCCGCTAACAACGGGCGGCCAGGAACTGCTCGACCATCCTGCCGGGTACATCATCGGTTCGTTCCACTACGAAGCGCCCCTTTTCGTCCAGCATCGTTTCGGCTATATCGCCGATTTGTGGTCCGAGGAAGCTTATCGCACCGAAGGGGTCGGCAACCAGTTGTTAACGCGAGCCTACGAGTGGTTCAAACAGCAGGGGGTCAACCGGGTCCAGATAGAAGTGGATGTTAAAAATCCGGGGGGCCAGAAATTCTGGGAAAAGGCCGGGTTCGAGCCTTTCGAAATCGTGATGCGTAAGAGCCTGGATTAAAATTAAGACTGCAAGCAGAATAGACTAAAGAAAGTAAAAAGAAAGAGAAAAATGAACCCGGAAACAAAACAGACCGGTCTGACCTTTCACATGGTCCCGGTGGAATATTATGAAGCTCAACCGGCGGACGAAGCCTATATACCGGAGCCAATGCGGGCAGGCCGCGAAAACTTTATTCACACCACCGAGGGCGCCCAAAATATGGCCGATACAGGCAACCGCTATTACACCGCCGACCCCCGCCCCTTCATAGCCCTGGTGATTGATAAAGGCCGGGTGACCTCCCCGGTCATTTACGAAGACCCCAAACAGATTTTCCCGCATATCTACGGCCCACTCAACCGCGACGCTATTGTTGAGATTAAACCAATTCCCCGCGACCCTGACGGGCGTTTCCTGCCGTTGGAATAACCATTTATACCAGGTACGGACGAATACCGCTATGGAATGTAATGTCAGAGGAATACCGGTTTTTTATGAAGAAACCGGGACCGGAGTGGCGGTAATCGCCTTACACGGCTTTACGCTTGACCACCACTCCCTGAAAAATAGTTTGGAACCGGTTTTTGCGCATAAAGAGGGCTGGCGAAGGATCTATCCCGATTTACCGGGAATGGGCCGGACGCCGGGGAACCCTGAGCTAAACGGCAGCGACGATATGCTTGAGGTTATCCTTGGTTTTATCGAGGCGGTTATTCCAGGCGAAGAATTTATAGTAATAGGGGAATCTTATGGCGGCTACCTGGCCCAGGGAGTTGTTGCTAGAATGTCTAGCCGGGTCCAGGGCCTGGGATTAATTTGCCCGGTGGAAATAGCCCTGCATAGCGCCAGAGATCTCCCGACCCTTACCGTTGTCCACAAAGACCCCGACCTGGTGGCGAGTTTAACGCCGGAGGAAGCCGCCGAATTTACCGCTATAGCCGTGGTCCAGGAGAGTGCCATCCTGGCTCGGTTTAGAGAAGAAGTAATAACCGCAGTAAACCGGGCCGACCATAAATTTCTGGAGAAAATAGTCCAAAACTACGCCTTTTCTTTCGACGTGACGAAACTGCCCACTCCATTTCCCAAACCCACACTAATCCTGCTGGGGCGGCAGGACAATATCGTGGGGTACAAGGATGCCTGGCCGGTTTTAGAAAACTACCCCAGGGCCAGTTTCGCTGTCCTTGACCGGGCCGGGCATAATTTGAGCGTCGAACAATCCCAACTTTTCAATAGCCTGGTGGAGGAATGGTTGAGCCGGGTTTCGGAAAGCTTAGCTTAGTTTAGAAAGGCCGTTCCGCCTAAAAACTAACCACTATTACCAGATTTAGAATTAGACAAAGAAAAAGGACCACTCGAAAAAGTGGTCCTTTTAATTTCGAAAAACGGGAAGCCTGACTTAGAGGCTGGCGGCGTAGTCGCGGAGCAACCGGGCGTTTTCCGGTTCGCGCAACTTGCGCAGCGCAATCGCTTCCATCTGGCGGGCGCGTTCGCGGGTAACCCCGAACTCGCGGCCAACTTCCTCCAGGGTACGCGGTTCGCCACCTTCGAGGCCGAAACGCATTTCGATGACGCGGCGCTCTCGTTCGCCCAGGCCACCCAGCACCTGCCGCAACTGGTCGGCCAGGAGCGACCGGGTCGCTACTTCGACCGGCGATTCGGTAGTCTGGTCCTCGACCAGGTCGCCCAGGGTATTGTCCCCTTCCTCACCAACCGGGGTTTCGAGGGAGATGGTGTCGGTCTTGTGCTTGAGCATATCCAGCACCTTGTCTACCGTCACGCCCAGTTCCTTGGCGATTTCAGCCGGTTTCGGGTCACGATGCAACACCTGCTGCAAGCTGCGGCGTACCCGCTCCATCCGGCCAATCGCTTCCACGAAGTGGACGGGTAAGCGGACCACGCGGGCCTGGTCGGCGATAGAGCGCGTCACGGCCTGGCGAATCCACCAGGTCGCGTAGGTCGAAAACTTGTAGCCTTTGGTGTGGTCGAATTTGTCGACGGCCCGCATCAGGCCGATATTGCCTTCCTGGATTAAGTCCTGGAGGGTCATACCCCGGCCCATATATTTCTTGGCAACGCTAACCACCAGGCGCAGGTTCGAGTTCGCCAGCTTCTGAGCGGCTTCGTGATCCCCGGCGTCTTTCCTGCGGGCCAGGCTGACTTCCTGCTCGCTATTAAGCAAGGGGAAACGGCCAATCTCGCGCAGGTAGAGTTTCAAAGAGTCATCAATCTCAGCCGACTCGAAAGCCAGTTCGTTCAAGCGAGCTTCTTCGGGGTCGAGTTGGGCCTCTTCGGCCTCAATCTCTAAGAGTTCGGCTTCCGCGCCAAGGGTAAAAGCATCCGCTTCAAGGAAATTGGCCGGCTCCTGAACTTCATCTTCTTCAAGACCATCTTTTGCGGCCTGGGTAGTAGCGCTATCGTCCCAATGAGCCTGAACTTTAGTATTATTCTTGTTTTTCTTGTATTTAGTGGCCGAAAGCGTCAGTTCAGGCTGTTCCATCAAAGCAGCCAGGTCCACGCTGTCATTATTCTCTTTTAAATAAGTCTTGGTAGCCATTTTTATTTTCTTCGCCTTTTACCTAACAATTGACCCTAAACAATTTAACTTTCCAAACTTCTCCGCCGCGACCTTAACATAGAGCAATGAATTGATGATTGCTGCTGTCTTGAGGCTATGTAGTTAACTGTAACTACGTGGTGAAATCTACGAGCCTGGTGAAACTTGAGCAAAAGGGCAGGTCAGTAGTCTCCTCAAAAATATGACTCGCGCATAATACTTCAATTTCCGCCGCCTGTCAAAATTTGAGCGGAATGCTTTCATCTGTTTAGATTCACCTATATATAATACGTAAAAGAGTTGTGAAAAGTTCAACAATTCGTAAAAATGAGCGGAAAGAAGAACCTTATTAGCAGTTTTTGGTTCTATTCAACCTTATCAACGCTTTGTCCGGCCTGGTGGGGGGAGATTTCGTCTTTGTTTTTCCTTCTCTGTCAGCCGGTGTAAATTATATACGCGACTTTCTCGAAAAAGTTTTATAATTCTTCCAACTTTAATGGCAAAATCCCAAGGAGGAATCTATGGACCCGCTTACCCGGCTGATGGGAAAGACCAGCCTGGTTTATCTGCTGATTGGTTTTGTGTTGGGTGGTGCATTATTGATTGGCGAAGCCGCCGGGGCGACCTGGGGCAACGCCTGGGGAGAAGTCCACGCCCATATATTATTCGTCGGCTGGTTCGTCCAGTTTGCTATCGGTATCGCTTACTGGCTCCTGCCACGCCGCAAGACACCCCAGCGGCCTTACGGCTACAACGAACGGCTGGGCTATACCGCCTATATCCTTATCAACACCGGGATGGTGCTGCGGATTCTAGGGGAGCCGCTCTATTTCTCCGGCTCCCTACAGGGGACCATCATAACAATAAGCCTGAGTATCAGCGGTATTGTCCAGGCAGCGGCGGGGGTTATCTGGGCCTACCAGCTCTGGGGACGCTTCTTTTTGCGCTACACCGCGAGCAATCGGCCCCAGCCTAAAGAGAAAGACCGCAAAGAGTAGCCTGGATGGGAAATGCACACTAAAAACCTTTTGGGCTTTTTAGTGCAAAAGTAAAACTGTCCCGAAATAAAAGAACATAATAAACTGCGGGTTAAAAGTCCTATTGACCTGTAAATTTCAAAGCATTTAAAATAAAGCAACATTTAGAATATTTACTTCATTTGGAGACAGCTTTGATAACCTTGCCCCGCGTTAAACTTAGCAGGAGTTCCTTTTTCCTTGGCGCTAAACTTAAAACCAACTGGGGCTTCATTGGGTTGCTGATATTAGCTGTTACCTATTACCTGGCTTTTATTTTTAGAACCACTCTACCGGTTTCGGAAAATGGAATCACTACCCGCTACTACACCTTATTCGATGATGCTATGATTTCGATGCGCTATGCATGGAATCT
The DNA here is from genome assembly GCA_001898225.1 of Chloroflexi bacterium 54-19. Lineage (GTDB taxonomy): Bacteria > Chloroflexota > Chloroflexia > Chloroheliales > Chloroheliaceae > 54-19. Next base: position 28,292 of record MKTJ01000040.1, on the reverse strand, counting down.
TTCACATGGTGTGGGCCTTGTTTGGAACCCCGGCGAATATGTGGAAGGCTATACCAATCCCCTAACGGTCCTGATGATGACCGTGGTAACTTTCTTCTTCAATAAAAGCTTGTCGGTTCTTGTCGTCCAGCTACTTAATATTTTTATCCTGACCGCAATTGGCTTTTTTTCGGCTCAAATAACCCTAAATGTTATTAAAGGGAAAAATAAAACCGAGCAGACCCTGCTAAAACTTATTGGGGTAGGGGCGGCACTCGGCTATTTTCCCATTTTCTACTGGTCGTTGCTGGGTATGGAGACCGGCCTTTTAACATTGTTGGAGTTAGCCGGAATATGGAGTGTCTTCAAGTTTGTAGATAACCCTTCGAAAGCTAGGGGTAGTCTTATCGGCCTTCTCCTGGGTCTGGCCTTTCTAGCCCGCCCCGACTCGTTGGTAATGACCGCCCCCATTCTGCTTTACCTCGTCTACGAAACTTACACATTAGAGAATTCCTCAAAGAACCAAAAATTATACTACCTGGCTTTTACCTTTGGAATAACTTTTGCAATAATTGCAGCCCAGGAACTTTTTAGGTTGTTTTATTATGGCGACCTGGTGCCAAACACCTATACTCTAAAAGCTACCGGCATGCCCTTGAAGGATAAGATTTTAAATGGTATAGGGTTTATCGGACCCTTTATCCTTGAAACCTGGCCGGTGCTTTTTCTGGCGACCCTGGGTTTAATTCTGAATTTTAACCGCAAATGCCTGTTGTTTTACGGGATAATGGTTGCGCTCATCGGCTACGAGATTTACGTGGGTGGCGACGCTTGGAACTACTGGCGTATCCTGTGCCCGGCGATACCATTGCTTTTCGTAGTAATCGCAAACCTCTTTTTTGGCAAACTCCGGCTGCGACCGCTTGTTTCCACGCTCGGATTAATAGTCTTACTCCTGGTAATAAACGCCCGGTTTCTGCCAGAAATGTCACTTACCCAGGAAATTAACTCTCTCCACTATTCTTTGCGTGAATATACGAAAATCGAGGTATTAAACGAGGTCTGTTATCCAGACGCTACTATCGGCATGATTACCGCCGGAGCGATTCCATATTATACAGGCCTTAAAGGGATCGACTTTCTGGGTAAAATGGATAAGCATATCGCGCAATTGCCGGCAGACCTTTCAGGCGCGATGGCTAAAATCGGCACCTATAGCCTATCAGGACATAACAAGTATGACCTTAACTATTCTATAAAAGAATTAAAACCCGATTTTGTAGAACAGTTTGGCTGGGGGTCGCAGGACATCTGGGAGTGGGGTAAACAATATTACGAGGAAGTCACTATTAATAAGTTTTCTTTTTATTTTTTAAAAGATTCTCCCCGGATTAAATGGAACGTGATTGCCAGATTGCAAAGTGAAACTTGAAAGTGTAAAATCCTCTTAAAAGGCTGTCTCCTTTAGTGGAAGCAGCCTTCTTTAATTGCTAATCTTTGAAATTTGAAACCGCCTAAATCCTAGAGATAAGGCCGTCCGGCCATGCCTGGCCCTGCGCCCAACACCAGCACCACGATATTGCCGTTCGGCGTGGCCGTACTGACCCGCACCTTGCCGCTAAACCCGGCTTTCAGGTCCGGCACGTCGCCAGCCCAGACGGTCTGGCGGCTATATCCCGCGATGGTCGCTTGTTGAGAGGCAATAATTTCCCCGTTACTGTTGAAATACTCCATTTTCACGGTCAGGCTTTCCTGGCCGGTGTTCTGGACCAGCAAAGTGGTCGTGACCCCGTTAACGTCCCGGTAGACCGGAATCTGGGGCGCGACCGGGGCGAGGGCGGTCTGGGCCGGGTAACTGTAAGCCGAGCCATCTTCCAGCAAACCTTCGGCGGAGACGGCCAGCGGCACGTTTGAAGTGATTATCGCCGACGCCTGGAAACGCGGAAAGGCATCCTCGGTATTCAGGCTGTTTATCGAAAAACGGGCGCTACCATACCTGGAAAGGGTCCGTTTTTCATTTGCCAGCACGTTACCACTGGCGGCGTCATAATAGGTAATAGTGTATTCCGCCGTGGTTTGGGATGGGTTGGCGATATTGAGATAGGTCGAGCCGAGGGCATCCGATTTCTTTAGATAAGGCAGGTAAAGCCGGGTGCCCGTCCCGGTAGCGGCATACTGGACCGCCTGGCCGGTGGCCGGTTGGCGCACCCCGTAAGCCTGGAATGGCTGGTCCGAGTGGGCCAGCACCCAGCCGCTAAAATTGGGTGGAGCCAGCAAAGCCGCCGGGATATTGGCCGTTTCACCCGGCCCTACGACCTTTCTGACGGTGGAAGAAGTAGCGCCGGCAATTTGCTCCTGGTCAGGCGATAGGCCCGTAGTGCCGGTTATAAATTTCCCGGATTGGTCGTAAAAAGCAATATCAACCATTAAGGGGCTGGTGCCGGGATTGTAGACCATCAGGTTGCTGGTGCCGCTACCGTTGTCTCCGGCCTTAACAGCGAACGGAAAATAGGCAGCGTAACCAGCCCCGGTCACCGTTGGGGAGATGGTAGCGGCAGGTGTGATCGTGCCACTAACAGTAGTCGAAGGAGATGATGCAACTGTCGCCACCGGGACCGTCGCAGTTACAGGGCTGGAAAGACTCCCGGTAGGGAGTTGCCCGACCAGGCTGTCGAACGCCGCCGAAACGGTCGTGGTCGCCTGGGGCACACTCGGATAGTCGCCCTGGTTCCCGGCATAATCAATAGCCCGGACCCGGAAGGAATAGCTCTTACCGGCCTCACCCCTGAAAAGGGCTGACTCGGCGCTGGTGCCGAGCAACCAGTCGGTCCAGGCACCGTTTGCGCCCTCGCGGTACTGGACATCACATAAAGAAACGGCGGCCCCGGCCACGTTGTCGTAGCTGGACCAGCGTACCAGGAAGACGGAAGGGCTCTGGGCGGGTAAACCTTCGACCCTGGCGGCGGGCGGTAGACTATCCACACGGGTACTACTCTGCTCGTTTTCGGGGTAGCTCCCGGCGTTACCGGCCTGGTCTACCGCCCGGCTGCGGAAAAGGTAGAGCTTGCCATTTTCCCCGGTGAAACGGGCCGCACTCGCGGTCGTATCCAGGAGCCAGTCGTGCCAGGTCTGGTCGGTAGAAACCCGGTATTGCACATCGGAATAAGAAACGCCACTACCGCCATCCTCGTCTTTGGAAGCCCAGGTCACAGTAAAGGTGGTCGAGGTCGAAAAGAGCGGCAGGGACTGGACCCGGCTGGTGGGTGGGGTGGTATCTTTACCCCGAATGGTTATCTTGACCAGCAAATCCTCCGCGCCCTTGGTCGACAACCAGCCATCGGCCCCCTGGACCAGGTCAATATGCAGGGTATAATCCCCGGCGGTATTAGGGACACCCACTAAAAACTGGGGGAAAAGCAGACGGCCTCCCGGCGGAATATCCTGGGGCAGTTCGGAGCGCAAGTCATCGTAGCTCCCGGCAGCGAGAGGGTTGCCGTCCGAGCCGTACCAGCGATAAGCCAGTTTTAGCTGGTCAGTGCCATCTTTCGGCCAGACCTGGGTACCGCTGTTGGTCAACTCAAGGTTGTTGACGCTCAGGCGCAGCCCAACCCGGCCTTCGGTAGGGGGATTAGCCAGGTTCCAGGTGACCTGAAAGGGTTGAGCCTGGGAAAAAGCCCTCCCGCCCGATACCAGTAAACCGGCGGCAAATACCAGCCCAAGAATAACCGCTGCCAGGGTGTAGCCGGGTAAATGTTTAAAAAGAGAAGTTCTCTCGCGCATTTATTCGCCCTCAAAACCGCCCAGTAATTGTTTTGGTTGTTATGTCTAGCTCCGCTCGATTATAAGCAGACAACCGGGAAGATGTCAATTGCGTGGTAGCCACCTACCCACTGCTATTTTTGAAAAGGTTTTCAAGATATTCATAGATTTTTATGTGGAAAACCTTTGAAACGATAAAAATTGTTCATTGAAACGGAATCGTAACACGAATCACCCTCTTTTTCTCTTGACAAAAATCAAATCATTTGATTAAACTATAAGCAACAACGAGCGATTTTTCTAGACTGCTTAGTACTTTTTTCCTATAAACGAATAGCTTAGAAGACCGCTTCAGAGTTATTGAGCGAACCGTACCACCTCTTTAACAAATACTGGCCAAAGATAACTTTAGAAATCTTTTTCATAAAGCGTCCGGTTGGTATAGTAAAATAATTCTATAATACAAAGCACTCAACGTTGATGCAGGGTTAACAAACAGGAGTCCTTAGATGAACTACCAGGATGTAGGAGAGCATAAAATTAAGCCACCCGCCAGAGCTGTACTGGTGAATCGGGATGACAATGTGGCTATACTTTTAAGTGATGTGAAGGCAGGAGAGAGCATTTCACTTGGCACAGGCTGGGTTGAAATAGCCGCCGAAGATATTCCGGCTGGCTATAAAATCGCCATTCAAACATTAATGGCAGGACAGCCGGTTATCACACATGGGGTCACAATTGGCGTCGCTACACGCTCAATTCAGCGTGGCGAGCGAGTCCACTATCACAATCTGCGAGCGGCTTAGCCAGTTCTCCAAATTACAATTTAATAGAGTTCGCGTGATGGCCGGGAACCCAACCCCGGCCATCAGTCATTTTCGGGAAGCTAACCGGAGTAATTTTAACCAGATTTTAGCTTGTAATCTCCAAAAACCGTATTATAATTAAAGATACTTCAAGCGTTAAAAACCTTCATAACTACCGCTTTTGCCCCTAAAAGTAGTCTTATTATTGTTGTGTCTCCGCGCTGGTGCGGCAAACGAGCATTCCAGGTGAGAAAAACCGGGTTGCCTTCCTCCGCCGTCCCCGTAGAGGCTACCTCTTTTAACAATTCAATATGCTATTCGAGCCGGTACACGGTCGTACCGGGGAGGAGGTTACTCTTATGAGAAGCTATAGAACGGAACAGATTCGGAACGTAGGCTTATTTTCGCACGGCGGAGCAGGCAAGACTTCTTTAACCGAAGCGATGCTGTTCGCCAGCAAGGCCATTAACCGTCTGGGCCGGGTGGACGAGGGAAATACGGTGTCGGACTTTGACCCGGACGAGGTCAAACGGCATATCAGCGTAAATACCTCTGTTGCGCCGTGCGAGTGGCGAGACGTGAAGATTAACGTCATTGACGCGCCCGGTTACGCTGACTTCATCGGCGAGACCAAAGCCGCCATGCGGATTGCCGATAGCGCCCTGGTTTTGATTGACGCTACCGGTGGCGTGGAGGTAGGCACGGACCAGGTCTGGCACTATGCCCAACAACGCAACATCCCCCGCTTTATCTTCATCAACAAGCTGGACCGTGAGAACGCCAATTTCCAGGCGGCCCTGGAAGCAGCCCAGGCCGCTTTTGGCGCGAACGTGGTGCCACTCCAACTTCCTATCGGCAAAGAAAGCGGTTTTAAGGGCCTGGTGGACCTCATTCACCAGAAAGCCTATATCTATTCCAACAACCGGGACGGCAAATTTGACGAAACGGACATCCCGGCTGACCTGGCCGCCGAAGCCGCAACCGCCCGCGAAAAACTGGTCGAACGCATTGTCGAAGGTGATGACGACCTGATGATGCGCTACCTGGACGGCGACACCGATATTAGCGCCGAAGAACTGCTGGCGACCCTCGGCAAGGCTATTTGCAACGACTCAATTTTCCCGGTATTGTGTGGCAGCGCGACCCTAAACATCGGGGTAACTCAACTGATGGATATGCTGGTTATAGGCGCTCCCAGCCCGCTCCAGGCCCAACCCGAAGAAGGCGTCAAACCCGACGCTAACGGCCCGCTGACCGCCCTGGTCTTCAAGACCGCCGCTGACCCTTATGTGGGGAAACTGACCTATTTCAAGGTCTTTAGCGGGACACTCCACGGAGACGGCTCTATCTACAACACTACCAAGAGCGCTTCCGAACGCATCGGCCAGCTTTATAACCTGCGCGGTAAAGAACAACTGCCGGTCAGCCAGATTGAGGCCGGAGATATTGGGGCGGTCGCCAAGTTACAGGTAACCCAGACGGGCGATACTATCGCGGATGCCGATAGCGGTTTGAAGTTGAAGGGAATTGATTTCCCGTCACCGCTATTCCGGGCCGCTGTGAAAGCCAAGAGCAAGGCCGACCTGGAAAAAATGGGGACGGCTCTCAACCGCCTGGTGGAAGAAGACCCGACGATCAAGGTCGAGCGAGAAGCGGGGACCGGCGAGACGATTATGAGCGGCATGGGTGAAAGCCATGTCCAGGTCGCTGCCGAGAAGTTGCACCGCAAGTTCGGGGTAGATGTAACCATCGAGCTTCCCAAAGTGCCTTACCGCGAAACGATTATGGGCAGCAGCAAGGCCGAGTACAAACACAAGAAGCAGACCGGCGGTCACGGCCAGTACGGCCATGTCCATATCGAGGTCACCCACAACGACGCGGACGATTTCGAGTTTACCGAAACGGTCGTAGGCGGGAACGTACCGCGCAACTATATCCCGGCGGTTGAAAAGGGTATCCGCGAGATTCTCGGTGAGGGTCCGCTGGCCGGGTTCCCGGTGACAAACGTCAAGGTAAACCTGTTTGATGGCAGTTATCACCCGGTGGATAGTTCGGAAATGGCCTTCAAAATTGCGGCCCAGCAAGCCTTCAAAAAAGGCGCGCTGGAAGCGAAACCGGCCTTGCTCGAACCGATTGCCGATCTGAAAGTGACGGTGCCGGACAGCTTCGTGGGCGACGTGATGGGCGACCTGACCAGCGCCCGCCGGGGCCGCGTGCTGGGAATGGACCAGGTTGGCAACGGGTTCACGGTGATAGAGGCCCAGGCCCCGCTGGCCGAGGTGCAGCGCTACGCGACCGACCTTCGAAGCATGACCCAGGGCCGGGGAATCTTCTCTATGGACATTTCCCACTACGAGGTCTGCCCGAACAACATCGCCGACCAGATTATCTCGGAACACAAGAAGGAATTAGAGCTGGCTCACGCCCACTAACTAATTTCTGGTAAGAATAAAATAGGCCGGGAGCGAAAGCCCTCGGCCTTTTATTTTGGCAAAACCTGTAATTAGTTGTCAGAAATCGTGGCTCTTTTAGTTGATTTTCAAATATTTACAATATAGTATCTATACGCCGGAACTGTGCTTTTTACCAGACCAGGAGAAATATCTATGGGAACCTCGTTTACTAACGTCCAGGTATTCACCCCGCCGGAAGAAGGCAAGAATAAACGTGAAGCCGTCATTGAAGCGGTCCGCCAGTGGATTTTTAGCGCCTCCTTTGAGGAAGTGGGCGTAGATGAAGAGGTCGAGCCAGAATTACAAAGAACAGTAATTATCGGTCCAGACAGGCCCGAACCCTGGATCGGGGTTTATGACGAGTTTAGCGATGAATTTGAACCCAAAGTGACCGATTTCGCAAGCTATCTTTCCAAAGCTACCGGGTTTCCGACCGTCTCTAACCTTGTCGCCGATAGTGATGTAACCGAAATGGGTCTTTTCAGGCTGGGCGAAAGAATTGACTATTACTCCAGCGAACCAGGCTACGGCGAGGAAGAAACTTTGAGCCGGGCCGAAAAGGCGAAGTTAAAGGGCAACCCTGAATTGTGGCAGGAGTTTTTAGTAACCGAAAAGAGCCCTGCTGATTTACGAAAAGTCTGGAATAAAAGGCCAATTTTTGCCGAAGATATTCAAAGGGAAACAATTAAGCTACTTGGTATGGGCGAATATGCCAGCTTTGGGTTCCGGTATCTTGAAGGACACTTCCAATACTCCGGGGAACCTGCCGGATTCACCCGGTTAAGATTCCGGGCCAAACGTAAAGTATCACCGCTGGCAACTAAGACCGAAGGGTTGCCTAAATTTCAGGTTTCCGGTTATTCCAACCCAGGTGATTTTTTCACCGGAACGCCGGTAACCATAAACGCCTACTTTTTAAACAGCGGTGGTCCGGGAAAAGGGTTGCGGGTAGTTTCCTGGGGCAGCGCCATTGACCAGGGCCTGGTGGAACTGGATAAAGTGCAAATTACTCTCCTTGAAAGTAATTTCGAAAGTAATTTAAATAAACCCCGCTCTATCCAGGACTTCGCGTTAACCCCTTTTGAGATTAGCGAAGGGGTCAAAGGCTACGAACTACGATTGCCGGATTTTGAACTGCCGGGCGGTTTACTACCGGATAGCGAAACCGGCTTTCTCGGCGGTATCAACATGATTCGGTCTATCAAAGCCCAGTTCACTCAAAATATTGTAATTAATCTTTTCGGTAAGACTTTGAAAGAAGGGAAAGGCCAACTCCATTTCGGGATTGAGCCAACCGCTAACCGTGATAGAGGCCAGACTTCTAGAACGTTTGAAATATCGGTAAAAACCAGCCCCAAAATTTTTGATGAGGGACTCAAAACCAATTCCTATCTGCTCAGCGTAGCAAAAGCCCTGGAAGGGGCGAATAAACTTTATGCCCTGGTAACTTTTGGGCAACTTTCCAAAACTGATACCGAAATTATTGCCAGGGCCATCGAAAGCTGGCATCAATTTACCAATCCACCTCAAAATAGTTATTACGAACTGTATAGCCAGGCCAAAGTCGACTCCAAACACACGGTAACTAAGCTTGCCCCGGACCAGGTGTCGCAGGGAAAGACCTGGCAGAAAATCATGGGAACGCTTAAAAGGGGTGAAACCCTGGCAGGTCACCAGGTTATTCCCCAGGAAAATCAAACCCGGCATTGGAGAATTGACCATAATACCAGTGGCTTTGCTTTCAACCGCAACTCGTATCCTTTAACAGAGGTCGAAAAAGCCGCCGATATAATAATGGCTCCGACCCTGGCCTTCTGGATAAATCTTGATAATTATGCCGCCGAAGAAGGCAGCCAAATACGGCAAAGTATGGTGGAATTGGTTGACTCATTAGCGAAGCAAACCCCGGTCTTACAGGCTTTTATAGCCAACTGGAACTGGCCTCAAACGCCGGAGAGCTTTTCGGCTAACACTCTTTATGAGGCTATGTTAGGGCTACACGGCGGCAGCATTAATAATCTGCAAACCTACAACACCCGGTTCTTACGGGCGGTTAGTGATAAGTTGTGGCTGGGACAGGAACTGGTTACGAAACTAGGGGGTAAACAGGAACAAGTAGCCGAGATAGCCGATATTCAGTCAGTAAGAAACGGGCTACGAATAATGCTCAAGGAAAGCGCTAAACTCGAACAGTTAATCCAGGTGATTACCCCAATCATGCCCAATCTGCACGACCACAAAGCTATGGAAAAAGTATTTTACAGCAATCTGTAATAGAAGAGCTTTCCAAAATAAACCCCTCCTGACAACTCGTCCATAAAAGACCATTTGCCAGGAGGGGTTTTTATTTTCCCTAAGTTTTTACAACTCGACCGGGAAGACTGCTTTCACGAAATCACCCGGCTTGTAAATCGAGACCAACGCTGCACCGGGTTTGGGCCGGGCCGCGCTCGTCAGGGCCGCCACCGATAATCCCGCCGACTGCCCTTTGGCCGAAAGGACCGCCACGTTCGCTTTTGGCTCGACCACGATAGCCTGGGCTACCCGGTCGTCCTGGGCCAGTTCAATCGTGACCACTCCGGCGGTCGCCCGGCCTTTGGTGGGATACTGCTCCAGCGGCACTTTTTTCCCGAACCCGGTGGCGGTCAACACCAGCAAGAACCGGCCTTCCCCCTGTCCGGCAGGCAGGTACGATGCGCTCACGATTTGCCCTTCCCCGACATTCATGGCCTGGACCCCCTGGCCTACCCGCCCTTGCTGGGCCCGCACATCCTCGTCCGAGAAACGCAGAGCCTGGCCTTTGTTGGTTGTGACGATATATTCGCCCGGTTCGAGAACTTCGCCATCGGCGTTGACCGGGGTCGGCACCAGCAGGGCTGTCACCACCGCGTCACCGTCACCTAGCTTGAAGTCAGGGATACCGTCCGGCCCGGCCAGGCGATACTCCGAAAGCGGGGCCTTTTTCACCTTGCCCTGGCGGGTAAACTCGACCACGTAATAGTTATCCTCGAAGTCCGAGAAACCGAGCATCGACACAATTTGCTCCTTGGCGGCGAGTTGCAACAGACCGCGCAAACTTTCACCTTTACCCGCCTTAGTTGTTTCGGGGACCGCATTCACCGGGAGGGCGAAGGCCCGGCCCTGGTCGGTGATGAAAAGCAACTGGTCCTGTGTACTCCGCTTCAAGGGGGTTGCGCCAAACTGGTCGTAACCGCTCGGTAGAGTCAGGAGGACGCCACCAGCCGACTTATCTTTTTTGCTCTTGCTAAAGGCGTCGGCTGGTAACGCCTTGATAGCAGCATCCCGGCTAAAGACAACCAGGACTTCTTTGTGCGTGACGATGTTGGCGATTTCCGCGACCTCGGTATGCGCGGAACCTTCAGCGTCAATCAGGGTCCGGCGCTCGTCACCGAAGCGCTTCATGAGGTCATTCATCTCGCGTTTGAGCAAAGCCACCAGCCGTTGCGGGTCGGCCAGGAGTTCCTCAAGTTCGGTAATCCGGGTGGCTAACTCCTCTTTCTCGGCGTTGTATTTGCCCGCGTCCAGGCGGGTCACCTGGGATAGGGTCATATCGGCGATAACCCCGACCTGCTTCTCGCTCAACTTGTATTTGGCCTGGATTTTGGTCCTGGCCTCGTCCCGGTCAGCGGCTTCCTGGAAGATTTTGACAATCTGCTGGGCGTGCAAGCTGCCGATAATCAGGCCCTCGACAATATGCAATCGCTCTCTGGCGCGGGTCAGTTCGTACTGGCTGCGGCGGCGCAAAACGTCCTGCTGGTGGTTGTTCCAGAAATTAAGGAGTTCCAACATCCCGACCTGTTTAGGCTGGCGGGCCGCTTCCATCGGCTCACCAAACAGGTAGACCATCTGGGCCGTTATCGCGATTTGGAGGTCGGTATCGGCGTACAACTGCTGCAAGACCTGGGTCGGTTTGGCCTCCTTTTTCAGCTCGAGGACAATCCGGGTACCCTTTTCGGTATCGCTTTCGTCGCGTACATCCGGGACCAGCCCCTCCAGTTTGCGGTCGTTGATAGCTTTCACAATCGAAGCCTTGACCCGGTCCTTACCGATGGGTGGAATTGCCACCACTATCAGGGACCGCTGGCGGGTGCGGGGATTTTCTTCCAATCGCACATCGCCCCGGACCACAATCCGGCCCTTGCCGCTCGTCAGGTAATCGCGGATACCGTCCTGCCCCATCACGGTGCCGCCGCTGCTAAAGTCCGGCCCCTTAATATAGGTCATCAACTGCTCGACGCTCATACTCGGCTTATCCAGAAGTGCGATACAGGCCCGCACCACTTCGGTCAGGTTGTGGGGCAGGATGTTGGTCGAAAGGCCGACCGCGATACCGCTCGAAGGGTTGACCACGGGCGGAATCCGGCCCGGCATGTAATCGGCCTCAAGGACGCGAGGGTCTTGCTTGTAGGTCGGGCGGAGCGACACCGTCTCTTTATCAATGTCGGCCATCAGGGCTTCGGCCAGGGGCGAGAGACGAGCCTCGGTGTAACGGTAGGCCGCCGGGGGGTCGCCATCAATCGAGCCAAAATTGCCCTGCCCCTCAATCAGGGGATAGCGCATGGTAAAGTCCTGGGCCATGCGGACCATCGCGTCATAGACCGAGGCGTCACCGTGCGGGTGGTAATCGCCCAGGATGCTACCGACAATTTCCGCCGATTTCACGGTCGAGCGGGTTGATAAAAAGCGCCGGGTCAACATGCCGTAGAGAATACGCCGCTGGACCGGTTTGAGGCCGTCCCGCGCGTCCGGCAGGGCCCGCTCCGTTACGACCGAAAGGCCGTAGGCGGCGTAGGCCCGCTGCAAGATGAGTGCAAATTCTTCCGATTGGATATTATTGTCGAATAAAGTCGTCATACCTTACTTCTTTTAGTAGTACCTGCCCCGGCGATAGCCTACAACCAGGGACAGGACAATGGTTACAATCACCGCCCCCAGAAAGGCCGGGAAAATATAGATGTCCATCAGGCGCGGGCCAAAGTTGCCGAAAAGATAATGGCCCAGAATCGCGCCCAGGAACGAAACTACCAGATAACCCAGGCAGCCTAGGTTCAGGGGGCGGTCGGTAAGCGCGCCACTCACCTTATTAGCCAGCGCCCCGATAATAAGCGGCACAATCAGGGCAACCACCAGAGCTACAAACAAACCGATTATAAGAAGACCTAGCAAAGCGATGAGTGTCACGTCAGTTCTCACTTTCCATAAATATTATCCGGAGGCCGCTCGATTTTGGCCTCTCTTATGACTTATTTACGGATTTTGGCCCGACTGCGTTTCGGCTTTGGCGGGGCAACTGCGGCGTAACCGTGGGCCAGTTCGACCCACTGGAAAAGCGTTTCTTTGTCGGCATGGAATTCTGGCGGTACCAGCACCCACCAGCCCATTCTCCCGCCACCGGGCGACCAGGCCGCCGCTCCCGGCATTTCCATAAGCTCGGCGTAACGGTCGGGGTCAGAAATTTTCAGACCGATGCGACCGCCTTCCTGCGGCCAGACCAGGGCGTAGATGTGGTCGCGGGCAAAAAGGGTGTGACAGCCGAACATCTTTCGGCTCGAAACGTCCGGTAGATAGTCGGAGGCTTCGTCAAGTAAAGCCTTGAGATGGCCCACCTGGGATGGGGCGGTTTCCTGGCTCATCTCAACCTTCCTGGCGCGATTCGATGGAGAAGATGTTACCTTCGGGGTCGGTGCCTTCGCAGACCTTGACGCCGGGAGCGGCAATCCGGTACTGGCCCATCTTGATACCTCGCCCTAAAAGGGCCCGGCGGGCCATCTCGACATCCTCTACCCGGAAGACCAACTGGGGGGCATCCTGCCCAACTCTGCCTTCGCTGCCGCCGTGTAAAGCCAGGGTGCAGGAGCCGGTCTCGAACTCCACCCAGAAATGATGGCTGAAATCGGTCTCCCCGGCCAGTTCCCGCAAAGGCAGACCCAGCACATCCCGGTAAAAATGGACCTGCCGTTGCATGTCTTTGACATACAGGATAATTTCCAGGAGACCGCTGACGATTGCCATGTTGCCTTCTCCTTTCGGCCTTGCCCTGCCCGACCGGAATTAGTAATCCAGATTAATAATCCAGTTCGGCGACCTTGCGGGCGTGTTCGGCCAGGAATTCGCGCCGGGCCTCGGCGTTGGTATCTTCCATAAGTTGCATTACCAGCCGCTGGGCCAGCATCGTATCTTCCAGCGTCACCCGTTTGAGCGCCCGCGTGGACGGGTCGAGGGTCGTCTCGCGCAACTCTTTAGGGTTCATTTCGCCCAGACCCTTAAACCGTTTGAATTCGAGATTTTTGGCATCCGAATGTTGCTTTAAGAAATCCTCGCGGGCCGGGTCGTCCAGCAGCCAGATTACTTTACCCTTGTACTTGACACTGTAGAGAGGCGGACAGGCGATATAGACGTGGCCGCGCTCAATCAGTTCGGGAAATTCCTGGTGAAAGAGCGTCAATAAAAGACATTGGATGTGCAGACCGTCCACGTCAGCGTCGGCCATAAAGATGACCTTGCCGAATTTGAGGCGGCTGTAATCGAAGACCGCCCGCGTCCCGGTCCCCAGGACATTGATAATGGTCCGAATTTCTTCGTTGGCAACCATCTTTTCGAGGTCGGCTTTCGCCACGTTGAGCGGCTTACCGCGCAGTTTCAGAATGGCCTGGAAGTCGCTGTAACGGCCCTGGCTAACCGTACCACCCGCCGAGTCGCCTTCTACGATAAAGAGTTCCGAGCGGGCCGGGTCGCTGGTATTGCAGCGCAAGAATTTCTTGCTGACCGTCGTATCAATCAATTCGCCGCTCTTGCCTTTGCCGGTCCGGGCCAGTTCTTCGGCCAGTTGGGCCTCGTTGCGGGCCTTCTGCATCGCCAGGATTTTTTTGAGCCACTCTTTCCCGGCAGCCTGGTTGCTTTCAAACCACTCCGACAGACCCTCGTTGACCACACTCCGCACGATACCCTCGACCGGGGCATTATTCAGGCGGTCTTTGGTCTGGCCCTGGAATTGCGGGTTGTGAAGCTTGACCGACACCACCGAGGTTAAACCCTGCTGGATAACTTCCGGCTTGAACCCTTCTTTCTCGCGATTCTTGATTACGCCCAGTTTGAGGGCGTAGTCGTTGACCACTTTTGTCAGGGCCGCCTTGAAGCCGGTTTCGTGGACGCCGCCGTCACGGGTGCGGACCGCGTTGGCAAAACTCATCAACTGGTGTTTGTACCCCCGGTTCGGCTGCAAAGCCACCTCGACCGAAACGTCGTCTTTCAGCTTGATAATCGAGGCAGTCTGCCGGAAAAGCGGTTGGGACTCGGCGTTCATATCGCGGATATAGTCTGGCAAACCTTCTTTCGAGAAGAAGGTAAATTTGACCTGGGCTTCGGCGTTTTCATCCCACAAATCGAGGTGAATCGAGACGCCCCGGTTCAGGTAAGCCGACGCCTTCAAACGCGATTCGAGCATTTCGTGAGGATAATAGGCTTCGGCATCGAAAATGGTCCGGTCGTAATGCCAGCGCATCTGGGTGCCGTGTAAAGCCGGGTCGCAGGGGGTAATGGAGTGCATCTGGGCCTTGCCCTTGGCGAACTCCTGGTAAAACATGCGACCCTCTTTCCAGATGGTCAGTTCGAGCTTTTCCGAGAGCGCGTTGATAACGGTCGTTCCGACGCCGTGGAGACCACCCGCTGTTTTGTAAGCGCCTTCCTCGAACTTGCCGCCGGAGTGAGGGACGGTCAAAATAATCGTGGCCGCCGGTTGCTTTTTGCCCTGGTAGGTCATCGGGTCGAACGGCATACCGCGCCCTTCGTCCCGCACCGTCACCCAGCCTTCGTGATCAATCGAAATCCAGATATTGTGGCCGTACCCGGCGTTAAATTCGTCAATGCTGTTATCAAGGGCTTCCCAGATCAGGTGTAACAGACCGCTGGTCGTGGTCGCACCGATATACATGCCGGGCCGGTGGCGGATAGCCTGGATACCTTCCAACACCTGAATATCGGCGCTGGTGTATTGTTTTTCTTTTTTTACTTTGGAGAATTCTTTTTGAGCCCTGGTTTCAACCGGGGGTTCGGCAGCATGGGCAGGAGCGACCGGGGCCGGGGTGGGCTGCCGCTTGAGAGCCAGGGCCCCTTCGGTTTCGGGCGCTTCTTCCGCTACGTCGTCCGCAAAGTCCAGGTCGAACAGCGATTGCTGTTGAAAATTCTTTTTCGGACCCGTCCGAGCAGTTCCGGGAGCCTTCTCAGTGATACTTTTGTTTAATGTCTCCGCTTTTGCCATTTCTTAACCTCTGAACTCGTTCCTACCGGGCCATCCAAAATCTGGGCCGAGGCGTCCAGGCCGGTAAGAACGAAAGAACCTTTTCCTCTCTCCGAAATCGCGAGGAAATATAGATTGGGGCCGAATTTATAAAGAAATTCCAGACCCACTCCGGTCTATTTGACCCTAAACTCCGTTTTAACCGCTGGCATTTTTAGAACAAATGTATTATAAACGCTTTTCCGACGGTTGTAAATGCCTTATCCACCGCTTTTATATTTTAGGCCGCCTCATTCTAAAGCCGTGCAAGCATAAGCGCAAGCCGTCTCTGGCGTCAAATTTGGGTTGGTTGTAAAGTGGAAGGATTTTATGTAAAGTCTGCTCTGACCTCAATTTTGCTATAGTATAATACGAAATTACTGCTATAATTGTTCTATATTTCGCCAAATGAACCGCTAATTCAAAACGCCGATCTGAACATTTGCCTATTAACGTCAAGTTGACCATCTATCTTAACAACTAATCTTAACTTTTAATTTAACTTCCTTATACCAACGAGGGGAAAGGGATTTATACATGATTTTCCACAGCACTTTCCCGGATACGGTCATCCCAGAAATGACCTTTAGCGACTTTATCCTGGAAAACGCCCCGGCGCGAGGCGACCAACCAGCCCTGGTGGACGGCCCCAGCGGGCGCACCGTCACCTACGCCCAACTGGCCGAATTTACCCGCCGGGTCGCGGCTAACCTGGCCGGGAGAGGTCTCCAAAAAGGGGATGTCTTTGCTATAATGCTGCCCAACCTGCCCGAATACGCTATCGCTTTTCACGGGGTAGCGACGGCGGGCGGTACCCTGACCACTATCAACCCGCTCTACACGGTCGAAGAATTGCGCTACCAGCTTGGTGATACCAGAGCCAAGTACCTCCTGACCCTGCCGATGTTTTTTGAGAAGGTCCGCGAGGCCACCAAAGACACCCCGTTGCGGGAAATCTTTATCCTGGGTGATGCTCCTGAAGGCAGCACACCCTTCACGGCCCTACTCGCTCCCGCCGAGAATCTGCCTCCTGTAGAAATTGATATATACAAAGACCTGCTGGTGATACCCTATTCCAGCGGCACCACCGGCCTGCCTAAAGGTGTGATGCTGACCCACCATAACGTGGTCAGTTTTATCAGCATGGTCAGGCCCGCCGCGGCATACCGGGAGGGCGCAAATTACCTGGCGGTCCTGCCGTTCTTCCATATTTTCGGGATGGTCGGCATTTTGAACGTTTGCCTGGTGGAAGGCTCTACGATGGTGACCATGCCTCGCTTCGACCTAGAGCAATTCCTCCAGTTGATGCAAGACTACAAAGTCGCGGGTTCCTGCGTGGTCCCACCGATTGTGCTGGCCCTGGCGAAACACCCGGTCGTGGATAAATACGACCTCTCGAACCTGGAATGGCTTCTTTCCGGGGCTGCCCCGCTCGGCACCGACTTGCAGGAGGCTTGCGCGGCTCGTCTCAAGTGCGAGGTGGTGCAGGGCTGGGGAATGACCGAAACCAGTTGCGGGGCTACCATTCTCCCGCTCGACCCTGAAAAACGAAAACCGGGTTCGGCGGGGCTACTGGTAGCAAACCAGGACCTGCGGGTGGTGGATATTTCGACCGGCGAAAACCTGGGGCCAAATCAATCGGGCGAACTCTGGCTGCACGGCCCAAACATCATGCAGGGCTATCTCAACCAGCCCGCTGCCAGCCGCGATACGGTGGACGACGAAGGCTGGCTGCACACGGGCGATATCGGTTATATCGACGATGACGGCTATCTATTTATCGTGGACCGCATCAAAGAGCTAATCAAATATAAGGGGTTGCAAATCGCGCCCGCCGAACTGGAAGCGGTGCTGCTATCTAACCCGGCAGTGGCGGATGCGGCTGTTATCGGGCGAGCCGACCCCGAAGCAGGCGAAGTGCCAAAAGCCTTTGTGGTGCTAAAGACGCCGGTCCCCGCCGATGAAATCCTGGCTTTTGTCGCGGAGAAAGTCGCGCCTTACAAGCGGATTCGCAAACTCGAATTTGTGGACCAGATTCCCAAGTCGGCTTCCGGTAAAATCCTGCGCCGGGTGCTAATCGAGCAGGACCGCGCCCACTCCGATAATTAAGACACGTTCCCCAGGGGCGTCCCACTGACAGTTTCGTGGTCAGTGGGACGCCCTTTTCTTTTTATACCAGGAGTTGTTATACCCTGTTAAAGAGAACCGGGCATCTGCAAACCAGGCATATTGCGAGCAAGACCCAAACAGGAATTGCGGCTAAATCCCGGTCTTTAGACCTACCTCCGGGGATAGCTATTTTTATATACCGCAAAACGCCCCTGTCCAATCCTTTTTTATGGAAAGGATAATTTTGTAGATGTGCCAACGCGCCAACCGGTTTATAACTTAGGAAAGTTTGGTATATCTCAAAGAAGTGGATAGGTAGAATTTTTTGATGTTTGGTTTATTTGAACAATGTTCGAATGATGGTCCGTTTTTACCTCAAACCCCCGGCAGCCTTCTCCGGCAATCCCGCGCCGGGCGAGCGTTTAATATCCGGCCTCTCAAACAAAGCGATAGCGCCCTGGTAGGCGAGTTTTTGAGCCAGCTTTCGGCCAACACCCTGTTAAACCGTTTCTTCGTGGGCCGGAATTCCTTAAGCGAATCGGCCATAACCGCTGAAATCAAACGGCTTTACCAGGTGGGCAAGGACAAGGGAAGCGTCCTGGTAGCGACCTACTGCGACCCTGCCAAAGAAAAAGAGGAAATCATCGGCCTGGGTGAAATCAGCCGGGACCGCACCCTTTACTTAATGGCTGAGGTAGCCCTGACCGTCCGCGACGACTTCCAGGGTGAAGGGATTGGCAGCGCCCTGGCCCTCCAACTTGTCAACGAGGCCCGCAAAAAGGGGCTCACCACGTTAAGGGCCGAAACCCTCTTTCACAACCAGCCCATGCGGCGGATCTGGCCTAAACTGGGGTTACCCTACAGTTTTCAGGCCAACCACGATGTCACGATAATGCTGGCGCTTCTAAATCCCTGATTTGCCTGCCGGTTAACCTTAAAAAGACACTGGCTTTAATCAAGGCGGGTTACAACCCTTTATTTTGGAGTGCCTAAATTTAGTTCAAAAGGAGTAAGGTCATCCCAAATTTTTAACGAAAGGTTTTAAGAAATGAAAATGAAAACAAAAAGCGTACCCGAAACCGAGTTGGAGAAGCTAATCGGCCTCTACGGGAGCCTGGACGCTTACAACGAGGAACAACGACGGTGCGGGTTGGCGGCTATCGAAGAAGCCACCCGGCAAAATCCATATTTTATTTATTTAAAAGGTGAAAAAGTGAGAAATCCAAATACTGAACTCGATATGGCCCTTCGCAGGATGAATGAAATCCAGCAGGAAGCTGAATACTATAAATTAGTGGCTCAAATAAAAAAAGAACAGAAAGGCTCTAAACCGTCCTTCTGGCAAAATTTAACCACGTTTTTTATAAAAAAACCGGGCAAGCAGGCCACCAAACCGACTGTTAATGCCACTTTTAACGGGGCCAAACCATCCTACACCGGCAGGGATGAATAAACCTGTTTTTAAAATATAATCGGTTAGAAGATAGCAACTTTGACTAAAGGGATACCAATCTTATAGCCGGGTCAGGAGATCCGGCCAGAACTCGCTAACATAGGCTTGAAAAGAAGAAATGCCGGTCAGGCAAGCCCAACTCGTGCGGGCGAAGTCGGCCCGGCGTTTTTCCGTTGCGGTGATAGCCCTTTCCGGGCGCCCGGCGGTCATTTCGTTCAGGGCGGTGTGGATAGCGGGGAAGTCGTACCCGGCCTCGCGCAACAACACCACTACCTGCAAGCGGCGCATCTGGGCCTCGTCATAAAGACGATAGCGGCTACCGGGTTCACGGACAGGGTGTAATAGTCCCTGCTGCTCCCAGAAATGCAGCGCCGAAACCCGTACTCCTACCGCCGACGCAGCCTCGCCGACCCGCCAGCGGGTGGCCGGGCGCGAAGTCGCCGCCGGGATAGATTGCGCCGCCAGAAGCTGCAAAGCCGCCAGGGTTTCCTCGACCTGGGCCTGTTTGCGAGCCAATTCGGCGTGGCGTTCATCTACCAGGGCCAGCGCGGCGGGCAGATTACCCTGGTGGACTGCCTGCATAATCAAACGAGCCTGCTGCCAGCCGTAACCTTCGAGCAAGCTGCGGGCCGTTTTGAGGGCGGCTAGATGCATTTCGGTATAGAGCCTGTAGCCACTGGGGCTGCGCTCCGCTTGCGGGATAAACTGGCTGGCCTCGTAATTGCGGACCTGCTGGACGCTTATCCGGGCGGCCTGGGCCAGGTCAGAGGTCCGCAGAAAATGGGAAACTGTCATGTAAAACCCTTACCTGCTTTAAGAGAGTTACCCCTCCCAGGATTTAGTAAGTTTATCTTACTTCCGGTTTTATTTTAGTAAAAACTTCTTACTTTTTACCTTAACTGGCTTGGTTAATGCAAGTCAAAAGGAAACAGGCCCCAGAAAGAACCCTCCACTATTGCATTCGAGTTGTACAATAGGCCCGTAAAAGAAAACTACGAGTTTGAAGATTAAATTTTGCTTTGAGCCGGAATCTCTGTTGAAAACCGGGTCTATTGAGTTATGAAAGGAAACAGGCGTAATGAACGAGACCGAAATTATCGAGTACATAACCGGGGCGTTTGAGAATGTAGAGGCCATCAGCGCCAACGGTGACACTTTCTTTATGAACGATCCCAAAAAGATGTTCCCTTTCGCTACCCTCGTCACGAGCGATTTTAACGACACATTTTCGGACCTGAACCGGCCCGGCGTCTTCCGGCTGAATATTGGCCCTGGCAAGGCTACGTTCGTGTCGCTGTTCGGCCCACTACCGGCTAAAAAGGCCGAAGACGGGCCGCTACCCGGTTACAACTATGCAGCCCTTGATACGCTTTTGCCCCACCCGGTTTATGGCCGGATGTACTGGGTTAGCATCCTGAATCCGAGCCGCGAAACCTTTGAAAACCGGGTGAAGCCGCTCCTGGCCGAAGCCTACGCGCTATCAGCTAACCGCTACGCCAATCAAACGGCCAATGCCGAAGGTAATAGCCGCCGCCAGCAAGCCAAAGATGACCTGGCGGACGCCTGAGTAAAGGAGGCCGCGCCCGGTCAGAAGGGTTATTCCGGCCCCGATACCAAACAGGGCGAACGCGCTTAAAAGCAGGCTAAGACCGACCGCGAGCCAGCCTGAGGTGAAAAAGTAAGGAAATACCGGGAAGATAGCCCCAACCGCGAAAAGCATGAAGGAAGTCGCGCCTGCCGCCCAGGGCGAACCGCCTAACTCCCGCGGGTCGATGCCCAGTTCCTCTCGCGAGAGAGTATCGAGGGCGTTCGCCTTGTCACCGATTAGCCGTTGGGCCAGGCTGGCCGCTTCGTCGGCGGGCAAACCCTTGGCCTGGTAAATCAAGGCCAGTTCTTCGGCTTCCTCGTCGGGCACTTCCAGGATTTCCTCTTTTTCGACGGCAATCTGGCGCTGGTAGAATTCCCTGGCGCTCTGGACCGAAAGCCACTCCCCCAGGGCCATCGAGCAAGCCCCGGCCAGCAGCCCAGCCAGCCCCGTTATCAGGACCGCTTTGCCCGCAAGGTCGGCCCCAGCCACGCCCATCACCAGGCTCAGGTTGGAGACCAGGCCATCGTCCGCCCCCAGGACGGCGGCGCGCAGGGCGTTCCCCCCGGTCGTGCGGTGGCGCCCTTCCAGTTGAGCCAGGGTGCTGCCCTCAACCCCGCTGCTTTTGGAACCGCCGGTAATCGCGGCCAGCAACCGGGCATGGGACTGCTCCTGGGCAGGCAAACCGGCCCCGGCGGCATCGGGCTGGCTATCGTAACTGGTGGTATCCATTTGCTCCAGGGTTGAAATGGTGGGCAAAACAAATTGCGGCCCGAACCGCCCGGCCAGCCAACCGAGCAGGCGAGTCCGAAAGGTCAGGCGAGGTTTTGCCGGGACTGCCTGGCCGCTCCGGCGCATTTTAGCTTCCCAGAAGGCCGAGTGTCTTTCCTCGGCCTCACCCATGCGCCGGTAAATTTCCTTGAGCTGTGGGTTTTTCTCTACCTCAGATAACTTGAAATAAAGGGCCGCGCCGTTTCGTTCGTCCTCCCAGTTTGCGAGGTAGCGTTTTGCGTTATCCTTCTTCTGACCGGCCATCTTTCGCGCTCACTTTCTATCCATGCCTCTTTTGGGGTTTAACAGTATCCACCCGAACAGAATTATAAATAATAAAAATATATACTTTACCCAATTTTAGCACCAAAACAAAAGGTTTCCGTTACACTTAACTTATTACTCCGTAAAATTCGACCTGTCAGCACGTTCACAGCTTACAGTCCGGACCATAAAAACCACTAAACACTCTGCATAGGATGAACGGGGGATTGAATTAGCCCCCGGTTTGTGCTAATCTTTTTATGTAAAGAACGATATTCCCAAACGGCTAAAACAGGGCGTAAAAATGGTTGGAAATCCTTCCTCGAAAAGTTTGAAAATCAGCCTTTTACTGGCGCTTTTGCTGGTGTGCATGGTAACCCTGGCGGCTTGCGGTGGGGAAGCAACTACCACCGCTACCGTCAGCCCGACCGCCGCGCCTACGGCCATCCCCGCGCCCGATTCGGCCCCGGCTTACCTGGCCTGGACAGACTTCAAATACGCCGACGAAGCCGAACAAGCTTCCCAGGCCGTGGTCAAAAGTCGCCCTGATTTCCCGGCTTGGGCCTCCTGGACCGAGAGCAATCGCTGGTATCTGCTGGTAAAAGATAGCAGTTCCGACCGGCTGAAAGCGAAGGTCGGGAAGGACGCCACCATTTCTCCGGTGCCGTTTGTGGCCGAAGCCCAGGCCGCCGCTGCCGGGAGCTACCAGGCTTACGCCCTCAACCTGGAACGGGTTAGCGTGGATATAAAAGCCGGGGGCGCAAAAGAAGCCGCCCAGATGCTCTTTAATCGGGCCATCCAGCAATCGCAAATCGCCAGCGGTCTGCTGGTCTTTGCCCTGGGCGACGACCAGATTTTTGCCCTGCTCCCAAAGGGGGTTAGCTCCGAAAAGGTCTTGCCGCTTGCCAGCGTTGGTAAACTGGAAATGGTCGGAGCGGGCAGCAAAAGCCTGGATGACGGCACCATCATCGCTACAAGCGCCAGCCCTGCGCTGGGCGGCCTGACCCTCAAAAATATGACCACCTACCAGACCGTCGCCGACAACCACGATTTTATCTCGTTCAAGGGAAGCGCCAACAATCTCACCGGGGCTATTCCGGTCCTGAGTTTCGACCTGCGGCCCAACTCTAAAATCTTTGAATACAGCCGGGCTAACCTGGGCAAATACGCCGCGCTGGTCTTCGACCACCAGGTAATCTCCAGCGCCGTTATCGCGGCGGCCCTCAAAGACAAAGGGCAGATGCAGGTGCCGCGCTGGGCCGGGGCCGGAGGGCAGGCCGACATGCAGCGTTTTATTGATTTCATGAACGCCAACCCACCCCAGCTTTTTGAAGCCAAAACGCTCGATACAAGCGCCAATTTCGTCTATAGCGGCACGTTTACCCGCTAGAATAGAAGCATCAAAAAAGGGCCGTTTGGCCCTTTTTTGAACTCAACCTCTGCTTATCTTAATTTTGGTTGATGTATTCCAGTGCTAATTTTCTTCGGCTTCCGGCTCAATCCAACGACCGTGCGACTTAATCAGGTCTACCAGGCGGTCCACCGCTTGCTCGGTCGGCACGCCCTTTTCGAGACATTCCTTGCCGACAAACAGGTTGACCTTACCCGGCGCGCCACCCATGTAGCCAAAATCGGCGTCGGCCAGTTCGCCCAGGCCGTTCACGATACAACCCATGACAGCGATTTTAACCCCGACCAGGTGGCCGGTGCGGGCTTTAATCCGTTCGGTCGTCTCCTGGAGGTTAAAGAGGGTTCGCCCGCAGGAAGGGCAGGCGATAAACTCGGCCTTCGAGCTGCGCGCCCCGGCAGCCTGCAAAATATTGTAGGCAAGCTGGACCGCCGGGGCCGCTTTCAGGTTGCCCCGGTCGTGATTGGCGATTTTCAACACGGTGCCGATGCCGTCGGTCAGGAGCGCACCCGTTGCCACCGCTGCATTGATAAAATGCTCGTCGAGGTCGGCGGAAGGGTCAATTTCCGGGGCGATAACCTGGACCGGGAATTTATACCCGGCCTCGTGCAGCCGAGTCGCCAGCAACCGGTTAGAGCGGAGGGTATAGGCAACCGTCCGGGCCGAGAGGGCCAGGACCAGCTTTTCAAAGCCTTTTTCCACGGCTAACCGGGCCGCTTCCATAAGCAAATCGACGGCAGGGTAGGAGTGATGAGCGGCGGCATCCAGTTCGGCCCGGTCGTCCGCGAAAGGCGCGTTGGCCCGGACCAGCACGGCCAGACCCGCTTCTGTAGCATGGTCGAGGACCTGGGTTAAACCCTCACTGTAATCCGCGAAGGGCGTCGAAATGTTGACGATGAAGCCATCAGGCTGCGAACCGTCAGTTGCGGGTAAGTTGCCACCTTCGACGTTCAGAAGGACGTTCAAAGGCTCGGAGCGGGCGGCCCGGTTCTCCGGCAGGATTGTTCCAACCTTAGCTTCGAAGAAATCGGGACGAGTGGGTGCACCTTTCGGTTTAGCCCCCAGGACCGGCAACGAACGGCCCGCGCCTTTAGGCGTTCCGGCCATTTCCGCCGGGAACCCGGCCAGGTCGGCGCTTACCTGGGGTACGTTTTCGCCGCCCACGTGGCTGGTGCCGATTTGAATCGTGAAGGTTTCGGGCTTGCTGAAGTGATAGGGCTGGCGGGCATCGGGCAAGACCGGGGCGTCGGCGGCTACTTCCGGCCATTCGGTCGCGACCGGGACCGGAGTAGCGTCGGCAATAGCGGCTTTTTCGAGAAGGCGGGCCTCCACCGGGGTATAGCGCCGGGCCAACCGCAAAGCGACCGGGATTTCGTGTTCAGGGTCTTCGGTCAGGGAAACCCGGATGGTATCACCGATACCGTCTTCCAATAACGAGCCGATACCAATCGCGCTCTTAATCCGGCCATCCTCCCCGTTTCCGGCCTCGGTCACACCCAGGTGGAAGGGGTAATTCATGCCGAGGGCGTCGAGCCGGGCCGCCAGCAAGCGGTAAGCCTGTATCATAACCTTCGGGTTGGAAGCCTTCATGGAAAAAATCAGGTCTTTGAAGCCGTATTTCTCGGCAATCAGGGCGAATTCCATGGCCGATTCGACCATGCCTTCAGGGGTATCGCCATAGTAGTTCATGATGCGGTCGGAGAGAGAACCGTGGTTGGTGCCGATACGGATGGAGCGACCCAGTTCCTTACAGCGCAGCAGGAGCGGTTTAAACTTTTGCTCGATGCGTTCGAGTTCGCGCTGGTACTCGTCATAAGTGTATTCCAAAATGGCGAATTTTTTGGCGTCGGCGAAGTTGCCGGGGTTGATACGGACCTTATCGGCCCATTTAGCCGCTTCCATGGCCGCGTTCGGATTAAAGTGGATGTCGGCGACGAGTGGGACATGAAGATAGCCCTGGCGTTCCAGTTCGGCCCGGATATTTTTGAGGTTCTCGGCGTCTTTGGCGGTCGGGGTAGTAATCCGCACGATTTCGCAACCCGTTTCAACCAGCCGGATAGCCTCGGCGACGGTCCCGGCGGTATCCAGGGTGTCGGTAGTGGTCATCGACTGGACCCGAATCGGGTTATCGCCGCCCACGCCCACGTCACCCACCATGACCGGTAGGGTCTGGCGGCGGGTATAACTGTAGGGGTCTGGGATGTAGGGAAGGCGGGTATACTGGCTATAATCCTGGGGACCGCGGCTGGTTTTATCCAGCGTTCCAACGCGCTCTATCTGCAAACTCATCGTGGCCTTTCCGAGAATCTGGTAAGAATTCTCGCAATTTCATACTTCAAAGCAGTTAATTACATTTTTCACCAGCTTAATTATACCCCTTGCGACAAGTGGTAACAAGCCGGACTAAGGGAAGAATTGAAGTAAAAAGCCGGAAAGATTCCTAATTTTTACAATATGCTACTATAATCAAGTTAACGCAGGATGATAAAGATTAGCGAATGCAAAGGAGCAACCCGGTGACATTTGAAGAACTCTCCCGCCAGGCCCAGGCCGCTTTCGAACCGTTTACCGCCATGATTTACTTCGCCTCCGAGGCGTTCGCCCACTTCAAGGCGCTAGGGCTGCGCGGACGGCAAAGCTATTTCTTGTCGCGTTCGGCCCCGCTGGGCAAACTGCCGGGCGAGGCGGTCGCGGCTCTTTTCTACAACTTTAACCCGGCCTTTGTTAAAGAGCAGGTCAATACCGGGTGGGCCATCCCAACCGCTACCCCCGAAGCGGTCCTGCGGGAGCGCGACCTGGCTGTCACCGAGGCCCTACAAAGACTGCTGGCCCCCAACGAAGGCGAGGAAGACCTCCGTCCGAATATTGAGGAAGCCCTGCCCCTGGTCAAGAAGGCCGCTCACGGGCTGCCGGTCCGGGGGCGCCCCCTCTTTGCCGGGTACGCCGCGATGCCCTGGCCGGACGAACCCTCTGTCGCCCTCTGGCACGGCGTCAACCTGTTGCGCGAATTCCGGGGCGACGGTCATAACGCGACCCTGCTCGCGGAAGGCATTGACGCGGTTGAGGCCATTTTGCTACAGGTCGCTTTCAGCCACAAACTCCCGCTTCACTTCCTGACCCGCAGCCGGGCCTGGGATGTCGAGGACGTCCAGTCCGGAGAAAAACGGCTAACTGAGCGCGGTCTCCTGGACGAAGGCGGTCTGACCGAGAAGGGGCGGGAAGTCCGTGAACGGATCGAACTTAACACCGACCGGCTGGATGTGCAACCTTTCGAGAACCTGGGTATAGAGGACAGCCAGCGTTTAATCGAACTGGTGGGCGCGCTTAGCGACCGGATATACGCGCGAGGCGGCCTCAATTTCGGTCCTGCCCCAAAACCAAACCCGGCCTAATCAAAACCTATGTCCAGAACTTCTCGTGACAAATTATTGAAAATTGCCCTGGCCCTCTGGGGCGGCTCGCTCGGCTTCCCGGTCGGAGTCGCCCTGGCGGCCTGGGCCGGGAAATTGTTGGGCTGGTGGCCGCCCAGCCCGCGCCATCTCCTGAAATATACCGGAACAAAGGGAGCAACTTCTAAAAATGTTTAAGAGCTACCGTCGCGGCTTTTTAGGGGGGCTAGTCCTGGGGGCGCTCTGGCTGCTCTGGGTCTACCGGCGGGCCGAGCAATTCCCCGGTGACCCCGCCCTCAACCGCTATTACGCCTGGCTGCGCCACCTACCCGGCGCGCCCACCACCAATCCCCACCAGCCCGGCTAAATCGGGCCGTTAAGAATCGCCGAATTGACCATCTTGACCAGGCCGTCCTGCCCTGTCGCCTTACTCCCGAAGGTATAGCGGACCTGGCCCTGTTCCCAGGTAATAGTCGCCTCCCCGCAACTGGCCCCACAAGGCGCGTCCTGGTAATAGCCGGTCCGCCCGTTCGCCAGGGCCACTTTCGTCCCGGTCAAAGGAGTGGTATCGGCGACCGCGAGTTGGCCGGTCAAAGTGCCAAAGTCGCAGGCGTTCGCCCCGTTACAGTCGGGCGTATATTCCACCCGAATAACATAGATAGTGCTATCAAGTTGTTGGATAGAAGAATAAAGCTTGGCCGGTTCGGCTCCCTCAATAGCGGTTGGCAGCAAAACCTGGATGAACGACTGGTCCTTCAAAGGCTTCAGGAGCGGCTGGAAAAGCGAAATCACCTTCGCGGTCGATCCGGGCGTCCCGGCCACCTCCTGGATTTTTGCCGTGTCGAGTAACCAGCCCACATGCTCAGGACTCCAGACCAGCGTCCAGGTGCCCCTAAAGTGCCTGACGACTGTCCCGCTTTTGCCGGAGTCAGTCGTTTCGAGGTTAACGTGGACCGTGTTCGGCGCGGCGCCATCGGCTACACTCTGAGAACTCACCTCCTGGGAGGTAGCGTACCCGGCGACCCAGGCGGCGTAGGGATTGGCCTTCTGGAAATTGGGCGACAGCAATTTATAAGCTTCGTCATACTGTTTGTTGTTCAGTAACGAATAGAACTGGTCTACGGTCGGAGGTTGGGCTTCGGGATAGCCATCTGAGCGGGTCGAAATCACCACCAGGGCATTCCCACTCATGCCGTAAGTGCGGGTTTCGTAGCCGCTGGGGCAACAATTTGGCTCAAACCCGCTATAAAGGGCATCGGTTGATACCAGCTTGCCGTCCACCACCGAAATCCCCTGTTTGTAGCCTTCCTGCCAGCCCGTCAATTTAGGCGCGGGCTGGGCCTGGTGATAAAGCAGGAACCCGATGTTCCCGGCGGTCCCGCCCGAAATCAGCGGGATGGCCGCTTCTTCCTGGCCGTCCTTGTCCACGTCTACATAGACAATATGGTCCAGGTCGGGCGACCCCACCAGGGCGGCGTCGGCTTTAACCGAAACGAAGAAAGGGTAGTAAGAGTCGGGTGATGGCTCCTGCTTAAGTTGAGGGTCATTCTTCAGGACGGTCGGCCAATCGGTCTGGCGGATAGACGCGGGAGCCTTCGTAGTCGCCGGGGCGGTAGTAGCCACCGGGGCCGTTGTGGTCGGCGGGACCGGGCTGGTAATCGCCTTTGGAGTGGTCTCGTCACGAGTTGCCACAGGCGCGGTCGTGGTACTGGCCGTGGTGGCCGGTTGGGTGGTAACCCCGGTTGTTGCGGCACTCGTGGTACTGGCCGTGGTCGCGGGGGCCGTGGTAGGCGGGCTGGCGGTCACGGTAGGGGTCGCCTCCGGGGCAGTGGTAACCCTGGTGGTAGCCGGGGGCAGGCTGGTCGCAGTATCGTCGCCACAGGCTGCCAGGACCAGGGCCAGCATTAAAATCACCAGGAGCGGCCCTATTTTCGAAAATTGCTTCATAATTCCCTTAAAATCTTCCGTTTATTTTTCTAAAATGTTCTAAACTCGACTTTACACATTTTAGAAGGAGAAA
>MKTJ01000039.1 GCA_001898225.1 Chloroflexi bacterium 54-19 | reverse complement strand
AAACCCATTGCAATCGAGAAGAAGTTAGGGGGCACATTCAGTAATCTTGCACCCAAAGTTTGAATTTCTGGTGATTTCACTTTATTTGACTGCACAGTAATTTCCATTCCACTCCTCTTTCCTCATACCCTTCAATTTTCCAGGACACTTTGTAAACTCGGCCTGATCTTCTTTTTTTTAATATTATTGCAAGGCCCTCACCCTGCTCTGTCCCTGGCGGGGGCTGTTACGCTGCATTTTGTAAAGCTGGTAAGCCATAGCGACCAGCATCAAACCAAAGGCGAGCGCGTAGAAACCGATTAACCAGACCAGACTCAAAAGACCGGTATCCGGCCAGATTACCAGTAAGGCACCGAATACTATAGAAAGCACTCCACCCAACACCAGGGGCCAGCCGTTACCTGGTCGTCTCCCTCTTTCGATTTGAATAGCGGCGGCAATCTCTAAAATCCCGGTCACAAAGGCATATGCCGCAATAAGTAACAGGAGAGCCAGGGCTGTAATAGAAGGCCAGACAAAAGCTATAATCCCGCTGGCTATACTTAAAAGGCCCTCCACAATCAGCCATCCACGCTGTCCTGAAACAGCCAGAGTACCGGCTGAAAAAAAGCCAAAGATCCCATCGGCGATAGAGTAAAAGCCGAACAGAAACACCAATGCGCCCAGGGTAATCCCCGGCCAGGCAAAGGCTCCTATTCCAAATAATAGGGCGAACAGACCTCGTAAACCCACGGCCCACCAGTTAGGGTTATCACTCGCTAACATAATATTTACCCCATTTCTTTAATTTTCATGTCCTTGCTAAAAATAAAACGCTACTTCACATTTTTGGGACCTTGCACTACTTTAGCCGGTTACTTACCTATTAGAAGAAATGGACTGGCCCTCTTAAACAAAACAATGGTTTTCAAAGTGTCAAACCTCCTATTATTTCTCTATAGCCCCTTTCCCCAGGCACGACTATCTGGCGGGCAGGCGAAGGATCTCCGGCCTATTGGCTGTATTTAATTAAGCTCAACAGGCATGAGAACTTTCGCCTGACAATAAAACATAGCTAAGCTAACTGTACTCAGCGCCGTATTTTGCGACGTTGCAACTTACGGCTAGGATTTGAGGAAAGCCAGCAAATCGGCGTTAAACCGATCTTTGTGAGTGACAGTCAGACCGTGGGGCGCGCCCTCATAGATTTTCAGGTTGGCGTTCTTGATGAGCTTTGCGGAGAGCATGCCTGTACTGGCAATCGGCACGAATTGGTCGTCGCTGCCATGAATTATCAGGGTCGGAACGTCAAACTTTTTAAGGTCCTCTGTGAAGTCGGTTTCTGAGAAGGCTTTGATACAATCGTAGGCTCCGGCGAAACCGGCTTGCATGCTCAACCGCCACCACTGTTCCACAATACCCTGCGAAACCGCAGCACCTTCCCGATTGCCTCCGTAGAAGGGAATGGCGGTATCCTTGTAAAATTGAGAGCGGTCCCTGGTAAGGCTCTGGCGGTTTGCATCGAATGCCTGGATGGGTATACCACCCGGATTGTGGGGTGTCTTGAGCATCAAAGGGGGTACCGCATCCACCAGCACCGCTTTAGAAATCCGGGCAGTACCGTGACGACCAATATAGCGCGTTACATCGCCCCCACCGCTTGAATGGCCGACCAGCGTCACATCTTTGAGGTCAAGCATTTCGATAAGTTCGGCCAGGTCGTCGGCGTAGTGGTCCATGTCGTTGCCGTCCCAGGGTTGGCTGGACCGCCCGTGACCTCGCCGGTCATAGGCAATGGCTCGATAACCCTCCGATGCAAAGAAAAAGAGTTGTTCATCCCAAATATCCGAATTGAGGGGCCAGCCGTGGCTGAAGACCACCGGTTGGCCCCTACCCCAGTCTTTGTAGTAGATCGAGGTGCCGTCCGAGGTAATGACGGTATTCGATTTGGCCCTGGTCTCGGTAGTAGTAATCATGCTTCGATTTTCTCCTTCCAGGTTTTTCAAATGATAAATGTATCCACAGGTGTTCAGGTAGAACACCTGCTTTTTACCCCTGGCTAAGACCTGCAAAATTCCAACAGGTCGGCATGGAACCTGGCCTTGTGAGTGGCAGGTAGACCGTGGGGCGCACCTTCATAGATCTTCAAAATGGCGCCTTTGACAAGTTTCACGGAGAGAAGTGCCGCCGCGCCAATCGGTACAATTTGGTCGTCGTCACCGTGGATAATAAGGGTCGGGATGTCAAATTTTTTGAGGTCTTCGGTCAGGTCTGTTTCGGAAAAGACTTTGATGCACTCGTAGGCACCAACAAACCCGGCCTGCATGCTCAAACGCCACCACTGTTCCAGAATACCCTTCGACACGTTGGAGCCTTCCCGGTTGGCGCCGTAAAAGGGAATGGCGGTATCCATGTAGAACTGGGAGCGGTCCTCGCGCATGGCCTTGCGAAACCCGTCAAATACCTCGATTGGCGTACCCGCTGGATTATTGGGCGTCTTGAGCATTAGAGGTGAAATTGCGTCCACCAGGATAGCTTTGGAAACCCGGGAGGTGCCGTGACGCCCAATGTAGCGGGTTACCTCGCCGCCTCCAGTGGAATGGCCGATGAGAATGACATCTTTGAGGTCAAGCATCTCGATAAGTTCGGCCAGGTCGTCGGCGTAGTGGTCCATGTCGTTGCCGTCCCAGGGTTGGCTTGACCGCCCGTGACCTCGCCGGTCGTGAGCAATTGCCCTGTAGCCATTGGAGGCAAACAGGAAAAGTTGCTCGTCCCAGGTATCCGAATTGAGGGGCCAGCCGTGGCTGAAAACCACCGGTTGTCCCGAACCCCAATCCTTGTAGAAAATCGAGAGACCTTCTGACGTAATAAAGGTGCTTGATTTTGCTTTAAACATAGTATCAGTCATGGTGCGTATTTCTCCTTTCAGGATATTCAAAACTCAGGGTTACGCTGAAACACTTAACGAGTAATACAGGTTTTAACGAATTAATCGGGTTGCTTATGCTTTAGAATAGAAGTAATTTTTGCAAACTCTGAACATTTTGTAGTTTGTCCAGCGATTGGACTTATTAGAAGTATATCCACCGAACCAGCATCGGTCAGCAGACATTAGCCAGCACATCACCTAACATCACATTACATTTGAATACTCAAACCTAACCTGGTACTGCTAATTGCCCGCTCATTTGATGTCTGGTCGGAATAGACCGGACACATGGTCTGCCATAGAAAGCTGAAAATATCAACCGCTTCCCCGATGATTTCAAGACCGGGCTTACCCTGGCCATGGCCGTTGGAACGGTCGAGCCAAAGTAGTAGAGGATTAGGCCCCGTATCACAGGCTTGTAGCGCCGCCACGAATTTCAAACCGTGGGAAGGATGGACCCGCTCGTCACCTAGCGGCACCATTACCAGAAAGGCCGGGTGGGCCATTTCTTTGATATTGTGCAAAGGGGAGTAGGCATAGAGCCATTCAAATTCCTCCTGGCTGGCTTCGGCGCTGCCGTATTCGGGCACCCAGGCTCGTCCGGAGCCAAAATGCTGGTAGCGTAACATATCTATAACCGGAGCCTGACAGACTACTGCTCTGAAAAGGTCAGGGTGTTGTACCGCGCAGGTTGCTACAAGCAGACCGCCATTGCTGCTACCGCGAAGTGCCAGCCGATCAGGCCGGGTATAACCTGCCCGGAATAGAAAGCGAGCAGCCTGGCAAAAATCATCAAAAGTGTTTTGTCGCTGTCCTAGCCTGCCTGCCCGGTGCCATTTTTCACCATATTCGCCACCGCCCCGAATATTAGCCGAGGCCAGCACTCCTCCCGTTTCCAGCCAGGTTAGTTGGGATAACCAGAACTGAGGTGTAACGCTCAGGCCGAACCCACCATAACCGTAGAGTAGGGTCGGGTTTGAGCCATCCAGTTTCAGGCCCTTCTTATGACTTAAAAACATTGGTATAAGTTTACCGTCAACGGAAGGGTAGAATACCTGGCTTGTTTCGTACTGCTCCGCGGCGAAATCCAATTGAGGTCGAAAAACGGTTCTTAACTCGCCACCTGTAAACTCATATTGGTAAATGCTAGGCGGGCAGATGGGCGACTCGAAGCTCACGAACATTTCACCATGCCCGGTTTTGCCGGTTAGTCCAACAACTGAACCAATCGGGGGTAGAGGAAGCTCCTTTTCTAAAGAGCCATTCAACCGGTAGACGCTAATCCGGTGGCAGGCGTGCCGGAGGTAGACAAGGGCTAACCTGCCACCCACCAAAAGGCCAAAATCGAGGATGTCGTCCATTTCAGGGACAACAATTGTCCAGTTTTCGGGCATTGGCCGTTCAAGATTCAGGGCAATCACCTTCCCGTGGGCAGCCTGGTGGTCGGTCTGAAAGTAAAATGTAGCGCCCTGATTGCCCAAAAAGAGATAATGCGCATCGTCATCATCCAGGAGCCTGACGAAGGAACCAGCACCATCCGTTGGCCGGTAATAAACGCGGTTAGTAGGAGCGCTACCGTTTAAGATGTGGAGCAGCAGATAGCAGCCATCATCGGTAAGTTGAGGATAGTAAGTCAAGCACCCTACGTTTTGCGGGTCATCAAAAACCAACCGGTCATGTGATTGAGGAGTACCTAAAGAATGCCAGAAAATCGAACTGTGTTCGAGCAAGCCGCTACTTTTGTCTGGACGGAACTGGTTGTAGAAGAAACCGGAATTGTCGCTTTTCCAGGCGATATTGACGAATTTACAATTTTCCAGCGCTTCTGGATAATCCTTTGCGTTCCCGGTTGAACGGATTTTGACAGTCTGCCGGTCGCTCCCGGAGGTTGAGAGGGCGTAAGCCACCAGTTGACCATCAGGACTAAACGACTGGTAACTGATAGAACTCTCTCCGGTTGGGTCAAGCTGGTTCAAATCGAGTATTGGTACCGACAAACCTTCCAGAGAATCTAACCTGTAGAGAACGGCCTGGTTTTGAATCGAGGGTGGCTGAGGTGGTTGGTTTAAATCCTGGCCCCAAAAAAAGTAGTACGGCCCTTCGCGGGTCAGGACCGAATACTTGGGATATTGCCATAGAGCGCTTAAACGTCTTCTCAAAGCCTCCCGAAAAGGCTGAACCTGGCTTAAATACTGCCCGGTCAGATGTTCTTGTTCAGTTAGCCATAGCTGAGTTTTGCTGTCGTCTAAATCTTCCAGCTTACGGTAAGGGTCAGCAACACGTGTTCCAAAGTAATCCTCTACCACTTCACTCAAAGGCGCATGCGGATAATTAAAATTATTATTAACAGATTTCATCAGCATTACTCGCATTTTTCTCAGGGCACCTCTTTGTTAAGGGGCGCCCATCTTTAAGGTTAATAGAGAGTTTCTAGTAGCCCAGGTCATTGGATATGGAAAGTTAGCGAATCTACTCGCTTAAATTAACGGATGACGGGCACTTTTAACCGGATATTGCCCATGCCGACTGGGCAGGGTGGCATTCCTGTTTCCCAGGCTGGTAAGGCCGGGATATGCTGGAGGGAACCGGCCTTACAGCCAGTATGGTAAGGGTTCAGCCGGGGGGATTCACCGGTACGATTAGAAAGTGGAAGGTGCTTTTGCCTGTTCATCTGGTTTCTCCTTAATTTTGCTAAATTTAGACTTCTCGAAAAGACAGCCATAACTCTCCCCGCCATGCACCAGAATTGGCCCCTGAAAAAAGGTATAAGGAATAAGGGCCGGAAAGGGCGGCAGGACTTTACCCTGAATCCGCTTAATTGTTGCTAAAAATTATTTGAAATGGGGTGGACTGTGCTAAGATTAGGCTGTCCGGTTTAATCCTGGGGATTAGACCGATGCCCTCTCCTGGTTTCGAGATTTCTGTCGACAACATATAACGTAGAAATGAATTTATCCAGCAAACCATGTAAAGACTTTGCGTTTAATTCCTTTCCAGCTATTGATTAGAGATAAGCTCGGCTTGTAAGTAGTTCGCTAAACATCGTCACTTATCTCATAACTACACTTTAACCGATAAATCAATTCTTTCCTTAGATTTTCCTTAGGCTTTTAACCTGATTTTCTTAGGGTTTACAGCTCTGCCTGCAATGCGTTGGTACGGGCTAGGTACAATTTAGCTGAATGGTATGGTAAAAGGTGGCGCTATGAATAACCAGCAATTGGCTAGTGCAAAAGCATATAAAGTCAGGAATTACGAGTGTGGAGTGGTCCTGCAAAATCTCCGAAACCGGGCCGGTTTAACCCAAAAAAGCCTGGCGCAACTTATCGGGGTCAGTGAGCAGTCAATTTATTACTGGGAAAGCGGCCTAACTTACCCCAAAGCCGATGGCGTTAAAAAACTTTTGGAAATTTATGTTGAGAAGGGTGCATTTCCGGCCGGTAAAGAAGTTGATGATGCCTACCAACTTTGGGAGCAACTGCGAAAGCTGGCACCCCGCTTTAAAGGCACTTTCGACCGTGACTGGTTTAATAATGTGCTGGAAGCCAAAATCCGCCACGTTCCGCTGCCTGAACTTAACGCCAACACTCCTAATAATTTACCTCCACGCCAGACCAGTTTTGTGGGGCGGCAAAAAGATTTAACTGAATTGACCTTACGGTTAAAACCAGGTACCGAGGCTACGCAACCGGTACGTCTAGTCACTTTAACGGGGTCAGGTGGGACTGGCAAGACCAGTCTGGCCTTGCAAGTAATCAGAAATATATTAAATTATTACCCGCAAGGAGTCTGGTTGATAGAGCTTGCCGCCCTTACAAGTCCCGATTATCTTCTTGAACAAATTGCCACTACCCTGGGGTTGCAAGAACAAGTAGGTATAAGTTTACTTAATACACTGATAAACTTTTTAAGTGAAAAGCAACTGCTCTTAGTGCTGGACAACTGCGAGCACCTGGTAACGGAATGCCGAAGAGTAGTAGACCGCCTTCTCACTAATTGTCCCCGGCTGGTAGTGCTTACCACCAGCCGTCAATCTCTCTCAGTAAGTGGGGAGTTGGTTTACCGGGTGTCTTCGCTCAGCCTTCCTCCACAGACCAAAGACCCCCTAAAAATAAAGGAATTACTAGAGTATGATGCAATCCAATTATTTGTAGAGCGCAGCCATTTGGTCGATCCCAACTTTTCTCTCAATCAGAACAATGCGCAAGCAGTAACACAACTCTGCCAGCGGCTGGACGGCATCCCCCTGGCCCTGGAATTGGCGGCTGCCCGGCTAAAACTACTATCGGTTTTTCAGATCAATGACCGCTTAGAAGACCGCCTGGGTTTGCTTAGCAAAAGTAACCAAAAGACCCGACCGCAGCATCAAACACTCCGGGCGCTGTTGGAATGGAGTCATGAACTGTTGAGTGAGGAAGAACAACTATTGTTTCGCCGCTTGAGTGTCTTTGCCGGGGGCAGCACCCTGGGGGCAGCAGAGCAAGTTTGCGCCTTTGGCGGTTTGGCACAAGCTGTTATGCTGGACACCCTTGAAGAATTAGTAGACAAATCTTTATTGTCAGTGCAGCCGAGCGGCAACCAGCAGTTGGAAATGCGTTATAGTATGCTTGATACTATTCGCGAATACGCCAGAGAACAGCTACGAAAAAACGAATTAGAAGAAAAAACGACCTGCGACCGGCATCTGAATTACTTCACAACTTTATTAATCGAAATTGCCCCTAAAATAGAGGGAGCAGAAGCTGAGATTGCTCTTAGTATACTTGATGCAGAATATAACGATATTCGTAATTGTTTCCAGTGGATCTCAAAACCATTTGAGATAAAGGAAAGCCAGGATGCAGCCGAATTCCAAAACCGGCTATTAAAAGGCTTGGAATTAGGGAAGAATCTCAAGACTTTTTATGATATACGAGGTTATCAAACCGAAAGCCGAGAAATCCTGCAAAAATTGCTGGAACAAACCAAAGCAAGTGGGTTGGCGAAAACCACCGCCTACGCATGGGTTCTCTATACCGTGGGTTTTCTAGCTCAACAACAAACTGAATATCAAACTTCTCGAAAATTAGCTGAAGAAGCGCTTAGAATATTTACTGAGCTAGATCATAAATACGGTTGCGCAAGTACCTGGAACCTGCTTGGTAATACCCTAACTTACCTGGGACAAAGCGAGCTTGCTAATCAATACCTGCACTCAGCTTTGACTTTAAATCGTGAGCTTGCCGATACTGCCGGTATAGCTACGGCCCTTGCCCATCTCGGTTTTACGATTTCTCAGCAGAATGACTTAATGAGCGGTGCTCAATACTTCAGGGAAAGTCTGGCCCTCTGGCGGACCCTGGAGAACGCCTCCGGAAATGCTCGATGTTTATATGGGCTTGGCAATATAGCCCTTAGGCAGGGTAATTTAAACCAGGCTAGCCAGTACCTTGAGGAAAGTTTGGCTTTTTACAACAAAATAGGCGACAAACCGGGTTATTCCAATGCTCTGAAAGGTCTAAGTCACATTGCTTTTGTTGAACAAAATTATGACAAAACTATTTATTATTTACAACAAAGTCTAAACCTGGATCGGGAACTGGGAAATAAGTTTGGTATCGGACAGGCGCTGAGTCTTAAAGGGCTGGTTGCGCAACAAAAAGGTGATTTTGTAGCTGCCTCCGGTTATTATTATGACGGCCTGGTGATTGCTCGCCAGCTGGAAGATAATTCCACTATTGGTGTTTGCCTTGGCAATCTTGGCCTGCTGGATATGGAACAGGGCCAATACGATAGTGCCAGGACCTATTTTAAGGAGAGCGTATATCATTACCAGCTTGCTGGACAAAGATTAGAAATTGTTTATAACCTGGTTGCTTTTAGTAATCTGGCTCTCCGGCAGGCCCAGTTGTCGGATCTTTCTTTGCAAAGGCAACAGTTACTAACCCGTGCTACCCAGTTGGGGGGAATGATTGACGCTTTTGTAAATTCTACTGGAAACGTAATTACGGAGCCGGAAGGAACCATCCATAAAAAAACTCTTGAAACTCTACGTGGGCTTTTGAGCCAAAACGATTATCAGATAGCTTATACTGAAGGGCAGAGAATGACATACGAAGAAGGAATAGAATATGCGCTTCGTGATTATATCTGAAACTATTTATTATTAAATGTAGCAAGTTAGGTGAAATTCTCAAAATGCCTAAAAATCTTCGGAATTAAGAACTTAAATATTGTATGAGGTTGTGATTGTGTGATACTTTTGGACTTTTGAGGGTTCTGTCAAAAACTGGGTCTCGGAGAGGATATGAGGAGCCAAAACCTGGCAACACCAAATTGAAATATCAAGTTTTATGCTGTTAAAAACGCTTTTTTAATTTCTGCAAATCGCAACTTATGGAGCGTCCTTTGACGGAGAAGCGGCACTTTTTCATTCTTGTAGGTTCGGGTCCTGAAAAAGTCTCTTTGTTCCTCATAGGCTTCAATAAAGCGGGCTGCACTCTCAAAATTCTTGAAGCCTTTCATCGGTTGGTAGCGCCCTTTTATCCCTCTGTGATCTGCCTCGATCAGGTTGTTCAGATATTTGCTGGTCCGATGCTTGACCTTCTTTCCCAGGATGGTGCGGATGGCTTTGGGGTAACTTTCGTGCTTGTCTGTGATTACTCTCTCCGGTTTTCCGATTGTTCCCAAAATCTTTTTGAAGAAGGCTTTGGCCGCTTCCATATCGCGGGTCTTGGAAAGCCGCACGTCAACGAGATTCCCGAACTTGTCGATAGCCCGGTACAAATAAACCTGGTTGCCGTTTACCTTTAAGTAGGTTTCATCAACATTGATCTTACGACTTTTACCTATTTTGTTCTTCCGCTTTTCTTTAAGCTTGGATGTAAGGAGAGGAGCAAACCGCTCTTCCCAGGCTCGTACCGTTTCATGGGTGAACTCAAATCCACGCTCGATGAACATCTCGGCGAGATCGCGATAACTCAATTTGTAACGTAAGCGCCAGTGAACTAACAGGAAAATTATTTCGGTAGGGAAGTGAGTCTGGTTAAAAGGGCTGCCGGTCCGCTCGTTAAATTTACGCTGGCATTTGAGGCAATAAAATACTTTGTATCCCAACTTGGTTGTCTTTTTACGAGATCTGGTTTCTTTTGAAGAACAATAGGGGCAGTCCAATTAACAATTCATCCTTTCCTTATAATATTATTTAGCCAGAGATAAAGTTTAGCATATGCAGCGCCTTCCTATCAGAATTATTCTGGAAATTATATTTCAAGGATTTGCAGAACTTTAAGCTACTTGAGACTTCATTCCTGACGGAGCCAATTGAAAAGCTTTGGCTCAACCAGCCAGACTGCGCCTTCCACGCCACCAACGTCCGTAGTCGCTGGTTTCGATTAAGAGGTAATACCTGGTCCAATTGAATCGGGCCGTCATCGTGCAGCACCCGTGCGGTTACAATGCCAACAGCGGCACTTGGATACAACTTCATCCCACAGCAGACGTTTGTCATTCATTATATTGAAAGCGACCATGGGTTAGGTAATAAGTGTGACGCCCATTTGGGCTATCCACTCACCGTTCGGACGCTCGCCCGGCTCCAAGATTGCCAGGAAGCGCTTGTGGTACTGTTCTACCCATACAGGGAAATGAAGGAGGCTAACCTTCATTTGGCCAACCTGTACAAGCGATCTTATCAATATCTTCCAATAATGGTTTTTTAATACAACTAACTGATTGCTTTACATAATACGGAGAAGTCTTGATGATAAAGCTGATTTATATGCTATAATTTTCGGGTATTTTTAATTGTGCAAGAACCGCTTGCACAATTCCCTTAAAATCCTAAGGTACCAGGTTATAAACCTCATTATTTCCGTCCTATTAATCTTTATTATCAGTAAAGAGATCACATGTCAGAAGATTCGAAGCTGATAACTTCGCATGATTACCAACAATTTCTGAAAGCTCTGAAGAACCGGATTACCCAGGCTCAAGTCCGAGCCGGGCTGGCGGTTAACCGGGAACTGGTGCTGCTATACTGGCAAACCGGACTCGATATTTTAACAACCCAGCAAGAACAAGGTTGGGGTGCAAAGACTATTGACTATTTAAGCGCAGATTTACAGCGGGCTTTACCCAGCATGAAGGGCTTTTCAACCCGGAACCTGAAATATATGCGGGCCTTTGCCGAGGCCTGGTCGGACGAAGAAATTGTGCAAGCTCTTCTTGCACAAATCACCTGGTATCATAATATTGCTCTTATCGAGAAATTAAGCGCGAAGGAAGAACGGATCTGGTACGCCCAAAAAACAATTGAGCAGGGGTGGTCCCGTAATGTTTTAACCTTGCAAATTGAAAATAAATTACACCTAAGGCAGGGAAAAAGCAGTACAAACTTCGTGCATACCCTCATGTCACCCCAGTCAGATCTGGCCGGACAGGTTTTGAAAGATCCCTATAATTTTGATTTTTTAGATATAGGAGAAATAGCCCAGGAACGTGATCTTGAGTGAAGCCTGATTGAACATATTCGGGAGTTCCTCATGGAGCTCGGCCAGGGCTTCGCTTTTATGGGCAGCCAGTATCATATTGTGGTCGAAGATAAAGACTATTATATAGACCTGCTCTTCTACCATGTTAAACTGCACTGTTATGTGGTAATCGAACTAAAAGCTACCGAATTCAGACCGGAATATGTGGGTAAACTAAATTTCTATTTATCAGCAGTAGACGATTTACTGCGCCAGCCCGAAGATAATCCGAGTATCGGGCTAATTCTAGTTAAGACAAAAAGCAAGGTTGAAGCGGAGTATGCCTTGCGTGGGGTAACGACCCCAATCGGGATTTCGGGTTTTGATCTAACCAAGGCTTTACCCGAAAAATTGAAGGGCAGCTTACCTACGATAGAGGAATTAGAAGCTGAACTCGAATTCGAAAACGGATCTGATGCACAACCTATTCCATAAAACTACTAAATAAAGCACAAAAATCTTTCGGAAAGGCGAGACATGGGGCATACTTAAGGAATAGAAAAATAACAAGGAGAAATAAGTATGCCTGCCCCACGCTTTCTAAAACTCGACCCACAAGAGGTCGAAGCTTTACAAAAAGAATATCGAAATACCAATCAGGCCGACTTGCGCTCGCGCTGCCAGATGATCCTGTTATCCGCTCAGGGTCGTAGTGCCAGCGAGATTGCCCAGCTAACCTTCTTTGACCAGGATACCGTTTTGTACTGGTTTGAGCGTTATGAGAAAGAGGGTCTAGCCGCCCTAGGGGACCGTCCTCGGTCAGGGAGGCCACCCAAAAGTAACTACCGAAGCTGAGCAAAGTCTCAAAGAAACGGTTGTCACTGACCCGCGCCAACAGGGAGAAGCCTTCTCGGTGTGGGATTGTGCCAGCTTGGCCCACCAACTCGTTAAACAAGGAAATGCCAAAGTCAGTCGGGAGACGGTCCGGCGTCACTTGCACGAATTGAACTTTCGGATAGTCCGACCAGTTTTGAGTGTGAAAAGCCCGGACCCGGACTATAGGGTTAAAGCGGCCAAACTCCTTGAACTCCAGGCCCAAGCTGCCAAAGGCCAAATCGTACTCCTCTATGAGGACGAGGTGGACTTGAAGCACTTGCCAGGGGTAATCGGTTGCTGGACCGAACGAGGTAAGCAACACAAAGTACCGACCCCAGCGGATAATCAGAAGCGATATGGTTTTGGAGCGGTAGAATATCGCACAGGCCGGGTAATCTATAGCACCAGTGAACACAAAAACAGTGCTGGGTTCGAGGCTTTGCTCGAGCAAATCGTGGCAACCGACCGTTATCAGCCAGCGCAAGGAGCCGAAAAACCGCCACCAAAAATCGTGTTGGTAATCGACAATTTTAAGATCCACCATTCCAAGTTGAGCCTGGCCGCCTTGGAGCGGCATAAAGATCAGTTGGAGATGTTCAGATTGCCGGTCTATGCGCCCGAATTGAATTTGATCGAGCGGGTCTGGAAGTATATGCGCCGCACAGTTGAGGCCAGTGTTTTTCACTTTTAGTCAGATGATTACACCCGCTGCACTGGCGCGAGAAGAACTGGTATTCCGTAACGCTGGCTTTACCTTGAGGTAATTCCCAGACTTGATGGCGTAGTGGTTCGCCCAGTTGGTCACTGGCGCGTAAAGGAGAAAGGCACTGGTCGCATTCGTGGGGATAAATCTCGATTACT
>MKTJ01000038.1:64371-155257 GCA_001898225.1 Chloroflexi bacterium 54-19 | reverse complement strand
AATGACACTTTACCACTGTGTCATCTATCTATCAAATCTAACGTGACTGAGTACTAGCGCCGTACGACGCTGAATGACAAGTTGGTGCGCTCCGAATGATAGGGCTGGTCTGCTCCGAATGGCCCAAACTGGCTTCTGCCTTCTGCCCTCTGCCTTCTGCCTACTACCTAAGCAAACGACTGGCTGACCCGGACCAAATCTTTCAGCCGTTGCAGGGCCTGGCCGCTATCCACCGAGGCGGCGGCCTGTTCGAGCCCGGCCTGCATGTCGCTGGCAAGCCCGGAGACCACGAGGGCGGCGGCGGCATTGAGCAGCACCACGTCCCGCTGGGGCGTCAGTTCGCCCTGCAAGACTTCGAGCGTGATAGCCCGGTTGTCCTGAGCATTCCCGCCTATCAGCACCTCGCCGGGATGCCGTTTGATACCAAAGTCCTCCGGTTTGATAATCCGCTCGCGGATTTGGGGCTGGCTGGCGCTCACCTCGTAGACATAGGTCTCGGCGCAGACGCTGATTTCGTCCAGGCCGTCAGTGCTGTTGACCACCAGGGTATGCTCGCTGCCGAGCGCCCGGCTGACCGCCGCGATTTTAGCTGCCAGGGCCTGGGTCGGCACCCCCAGCACCTGCCGTTTCGCGCCCGCCGGGTTGGTCAGGGGGCCGAGGATGTTAAAGACGTTGCGGATACCGATCTCGCGCCGCACCGGCCCGGCGTACTTCATCGACGGGTGAAAGAGCGGGGCAAACATAAAACCGATACCGGCCTCTTGCAGACAGGCTGTGACCTGGGCCGGTTTGAGGTTGATGTTGACCCCAAGGGCTTCCAGCACGTCCGCCGAACCGCACTTGCTGCTGGCAGCCCGGTTGCCGTGTTTGGCGACCACCGCCCCGGCCCCGGCCACCACGAAAGCCGCCGTGGTCGAAATGTTAAAGGTGTTCGCGCCGTCCCCGCCCGTACCGCAGGTGTCCACCACCGGGCGGCCCAGGTCTTCCGGGATTTCAACGTGCGTAGCTTTGTCCCGCATTACCTGGGCCAGCCCGGCCACTTCCTCGACCGTTTCGCCCTTGATACGCAAGGCGGTCAGGAACGCCCCAATCTGGCTGGGTGTCGCCACGCCCTCGAAGATTTCCTCCATCGCGGCGGCGGCTTCCTCCCGCTCCAGGTGGTCGCCATTCACAAGTTTTCCAATTGCCTCTCGAATCATATAAATAAATCCTCGTTAAACGACTATCCGAGCCCCATCGCGGCTTTGGCATCACTAAATGTCTTCTCGGCAATGGGCCGGATGCGGTCCGCGCCTTTTTTGAGAATTTCCTCGATGTAGTTCGGGTCTTCGGAAATCTCGTTATACTTCTGCTGAATCGGCTTGAGGGTCTCGACCACCAGTTCGGCCAGTTCGGTCTTGAGGGCCCCGTAGCCCTTACCCGCGAAATGCTCCTCGATTTGGGCCTTGGTCGTGCCGACCGGGGAGAGCAGCAGGTAGATTTCCAGCAGGTTGTAAAGCCCGGCCCGCTCCTGGTCGAACACAACCGTCGTGCCCGTATCCGTGACCGCCCGCTTGATGCGCTTCGTGATAACGTCCGGGGAGTCGAGCAAGTAGATAAGGTTGTTGGGACCGCCGCTTTTGCTCATCTTCTTCTGGGGCTCGTCCAGGGCCATAATCCGGGCGCCGTCCTCTTTAATCCAGGGCTGCGGCACCTTGAAGACCGGGGCATACTCGCGGTTAAATTTCTCGGCAATGTCGCGGGTAAGCTCAACGTGCTGTTTCTGGTCGTCGCCCACCGGGACGCCGTCCGCCTGGTATAGAAGGATATCCGCCGCCATCAGGGCCGGGTAGACAAAGAGGCCCGCGCTCGACTGGTCGCGCCGGTCGCCCGCCTTTTCCTTGAACTGGGTCATGCGGTTCAGCCAGCCGTAAGGAGTCAGGCAGTTAAACAACCAGGCCAGTTGAGCGTGTTCGGCCACGTGCGACTGGACGAAAATCGTCACCGATTCGGGGTCGAGCCCGCAGGCGATATAGATTTTCGCCAGGTCACGGATACGTTTGTGCAAGACTTTGGGGTCTTGCGGCACCGTAATCGCGTGGAGGTCGACCACGCAGTAGATGTTATCGCGTTCGTTCTGCTCCAAAACCCAGTTGCGGATAGCTCCCAGGTAGTTGCCCAGGTGCAAGTCACCACTGGGCTGGATGCCGCTGAAAGCCCGTAATTTAGCCATTTCTTTGAAAAACTCCTTTTAAGCCCTTATCTTTAGAAAATTCTGTAATAAATCCTTGCCGTGCTCGGTCAAAATCGCCTCCGGGTGGAACTGCACGCCGTAAATCGGGTAGCGGCGGTGTTGCAGACCCATAATCAGACCGTTATTGGTCCAGGCCGTCACTTCCAGTTCGTCCGGCAAATCGTCCCGCCGGACTACCAGCGAATGATAGCGGGTCGCCTTGAAGTCCTGCGGCAGACCCTCGAACAGCCCGGCGGCGTTGTGTTGAATGGCGCTGACCTTGCCGTGCATAAGTTCGGGGGCGCGTTCGACTGTCCCGCCAAAGACTTCGCCCAGGGCCTGGTGTCCCAGGCAGACCCCCAGCACCGGGACCGCCGGGCCGAACTCGCGGATAACGTCCTCGCTGACCCCGGCCTCGGCAGGGACACCCGGACCGGGCGAGATAACGATGCGCTCCGGTTGGAGTTTTTTTATCTCGTCGAGCGTAATCTTGTCGTTGCGGCGGACCAGCACTTCCTGGTTCAATTCCCCGAAATACTGGACCAGGTTGTAGGTGAACGAGTCGTAATTGTCTATCATTAAAAGCATCGGTTTATCCCCTGAAACTACTAGGCGTCGTTCAACTTATCGGCTTCATCCAGCGCCCTGAGCATCGCCATGCACTTGTTGACGGTCTCCTGGAACTCGCTGGCCGGGACGCTATCGGCGACCAGCCCGGCGGCAGCCTGGACATAGGCGATATGGTCCTTCAGGACGATGGTGCGAATGGTCAGACAGGTGTCCATGTTACCGCTAAAGCCGAAGTAACCGACCGCCCCGCCATAGGCCCCGCGCTGTTCCGGCTCAAGCTCCGCGATAATCTCCATTGCCCGGATTTTGGGAGCGCCCGTGACGGTCCCCATCGGGAAACAGGCCCGCAAGGCGTCAAAGGCGGATAAATCCTCGGCCAGTTCGCCCTTGACGTTCGTGACCATGTGCATGACGTGGGAGAACCGCTCGATGTGCATTAGCTCTTCGGCCCGGACCGTCCCCGGTTTGGAGACGCGCCCCAGGTCGTTGCGGCCCAGGTCAATCAGCATGACGTGTTCGGCCCGCTCTTTTTCATCGGCTAGAAGTTCCTCGGCCAACTGGTTATCCAGGGCCAGGTCCTGTCCGCGGGGGCGCGTCCCGGCTATCGGGTGGGTCTCGACCGTCCGGCCTTCCACCTGGACCAGCAGTTCGGGCGAGGCCCCGATGATGTCGCACT
The DNA here is from genome assembly GCA_001898225.1 of Chloroflexi bacterium 54-19. Lineage (GTDB taxonomy): Bacteria > Chloroflexota > Chloroflexia > Chloroheliales > Chloroheliaceae > 54-19. The sequence goes on along the minus strand of MKTJ01000038.1, from coordinate 151,799 downwards.
CGTTAAAGTGGAGATAGAACATGTAGGGCGAGGGGTTGACCGCCCGCAAAGCCCGGTAGATATTGATGGGCTTGACGTTGGTCGGGCGCGAGAACCGCTGGCCCACGTTGGCCTGGAAAATATCCCCGGCCTTGATATACTCCTTGGTCTTGACGACCGCCGCCTCGTATTCCTCACGGGTGAAGTTCGAGACGGGCGGGCCGCTGACGGCTCCTTCGACCTTGCCCTGGATGAGTTCCATCGGCACCGGCCCGGCCAGGCGGGCGGCCAGTTCATCAATCCGGGCGACCGCTTCGGCGTAGCTCTTTTCAATATCGCCGTCGAGATGGACGTGCGAAACCAGCTTGATTTTGCGTTTGAGGTGGTCGAAAATCACCATCGTATCCACGAAGACGAAAATTGCTTCGGGCACGCCGACCGGGTTTTTATCCTTTTTGGGCAACTTTTCGAAGTAGCCGACCGCCTCGTAGCCGAGATAGCCGACCGCGCCGCCGTAGAACCGGGGCAGTTCGTTTTCCAGGCCGGGGTTCGAGACCAACTGGTAGGCTTTCAGGTAGCTGCTGATGACTTCGAGCGGGTCGGTAAAATGGAGGGTTTGTTTATAGCCGTTGAGGCGGGCGTTGGCGACGCCGTTTGCCAGCTTCAGGACGAGATAGGGGTTAGTGCCCATAAAGCTGTAGCGGGCCAGGCGTTCGCCGCCCTCCACGCTTTCGAGCAAGAAGCTGTTCGGCTCGTCCCGGCAGACCTTTAGGAAGGCCGAAACGGGGGTTTCGAGGTCGGCCATAATCTCGCGATAGATAGGGGTCAGGTTGCCCTGCCCGGCGAGGGCCTTGACTTCCGGCAGGCCGGGGAAATATTTCGAGTGCTGTTCCATAACTGTATCCCACCACGCTAGACTATAAAACAAAAAACCACGTCCTGGGTTACCAATCAAAACGACTGACTGGATTAAGGGACGAGGCTAAATAATCTGCCGCGTGGTGCCACCCTTATTCAGGTTTCTCCCTGTAAACAGGAAAAACCCCTCATTTGAGGTACGGGCCTGGAAAGAGGCCGATACCCGTTCCCGTTAACGGAGGAACACCCCGGCAAAGCCTACTCACTCGGTCCATACTGGTATGTATGGAAAACCTTTGGGCTTGCGACTCCCAGAGCCATTCGGTATCCGCGCCAGCGCCAGGCTTTCACCAATTACCCGGCTCTCTAAGCTGCGCCTTGAAACTTACTCGTTCTGTTCATAGTCTTTTATGGCTGCGCTATTCAATTCGCCCTAACTATAGCAGCAGATTTTTAAATTGTCAAATGATTTTTTAGGCAGTAATCAGAGGTCAGAGGTCAGAGGTCAGAGCGGGACAAAGGTTACCAGATTCCGTCAGTGCGACTGCGACAAGCGCCGTGTGACGCCCGCCCGTAGGGTGTGACAAGACTGCCTTCTGCCTTCTGCCTTCTGCCTTCTGCCTTCTGCCTTCTGCCCTCTTGTTACCCTACTTTCGGGCGGAAATAATCAGCATCATCGGGCGGCGCAGTTCGTCTTTCATGCCTTCACTGGCGGCAAGCATGTGAGCGGGCGGTTGGGGCTCGACCACGCCGGTAATAGTAAACCCGTTCTGTAAAAGGGCGCTGAGATAGGTGGTCAGGGTCTTGTGGTACTTGGTAACTTTTTCTCCCAGAAAGGTGGTATCGCGCTGGCCCTCGGAAAAATAGTGGTCTACCGGGAAAAAGAGGGGATTTCCCCCGGCATCGCGGTAAAAATCCTGCGAACCGTGCGCGGTAAAAATAGGATGTTCGACCGAAAATACAAAATCGCCGCCCGCGGTCAGCCAGTTATAAACTTTCCGGGCAATATCTTCAAAAGATACCAGGTAGTGAAAGGTCAGTGAGCTAACCACGACCTCGAACGAGTTGGCCGGGAACTCGGCTTCTTCGACCGGGGTACGGATATAGCGGATTTGAGGTGAGGTCTTTTCCCGCGCCACTTCCAGCATTTTCTCCGAGATGTCCACGCCCGTAACCGCGCTGGCCCCGTGGTCGATAGCGTACTGGCAGTGCCAGCCGAAGCCGCAACCTAAATCCAGCACCCTTTTGCCCTGGAAGTCGGGCAGCATCTTTTCGAGCGTTTCCCATTCACCGGCCCCGGCCAGCCCTTTAACCGAGCGCGTCATCTGGCTGTATTTGGTAAAAAATTCCGGGTTGTCGTATTTATTTTGTTTCATAATAAAGAATCTCTTTTTCTTTCTGAGGTAAGGTTTACCCTGGATTATACCCGGCCCTACCGTATACTTGCCCCACCTTCCGAGTACGAGCAAAGTCCAGGCGGTTGCGGCACCTGGTCGCAAAAATAGTTCAATTTGATCCGAACCGGCTTATATATAGATTACAACATTTATGACAATTTTAGTTATGCCGGAAGATTCTTAATTTTAGGGAAGGCTAATATAAGTTTTAGCGGCTCCGAGGTGTAATTAACAAAATTGTATTTTCTATAGAACCCCTCGGCATCAGGTTTTGCATCTACAATTAAAGCAAAACCCGCGACATCAGATTCCATGCACCTTTCGATAGCATCAAAAAGAAGGCTTTCGCCCAATCTAAGTTTGGGGCGGTAGTCACGGTAAGCTATATCTACCGCAAGCCTGCCCATAAGAAAAACTGGTAATTGATAACGAGGAAACCCCCTTACCATTGCCGCTCCGGCAGGGTGCCTATCTAACGTTTCAAAAGGTACTCCGGCGGCAGAAATAGTATAAAAGCCCGCCACTTTATCTTCGTTAGCCCTGTCTATTACCACAAAGCATCTGGTTATTCTGCTTTTTATATGTTGTGAAACGCGGGTATGAAAATAATCGTTTAGTTCCGCTGTCCCACAATTAAAAGAAGCCCTATCGTGGCTTCTGGATAAGGCTTCCGGGAATGTTAAATCGGGCTGGTTCAATTAGCTTTCCTGAACAGTCTTTTACGCGATTCTTTAGCCCGTAAAAGCGCTTCGTTAAATTCAGGGGGATTGGAAAACAGGTCCAGTACAGCGTTAGGGTCGTCTGGAGCTTCCATCACATTTTCCCTGAAATCTTCTTTTTCGCTTGCGGATGCTGGAGCAATTATTGCCCCAGCAGAATCCGGCTGCGTTATTTGAGACATAATTACCCCCTTTCTAAAAGTCTAAATCCCACCCCTCTACTACTTCTCAGGAGAGGTTATACCAGCACATATATGCTGTTTGTACACTATAAAGTGTACACTTTTTATTTTTGTTGTCAATAAGTTTAAAATCACATAATAGCAGGTTTGGCTGGACGCTGTTTCTTCCTCTTTTGTTCACCGGAAGGTTAAGTGACCTTCAGCACCTTTTGAATCTTTTCGGTCAATTCCTCCACCCGGAAGGGCTTGCTCAAAATCTCGTTAAAATGGTAGCGTTTGTAGTCGGCCATAATCGGGTCGTTGGAGTAGCCGCTCGAAACAATCGAACGGACCGCCGGGTCGAGCTTTTTGAGGTGCTGCATGGCCTCCTTGCCGCCCATCCCGCCTTTGACGGTCAGGTCCATTATAACCAGGTCAAAAGGCTGGTGATGCTCCATGGCCTGGCGGTATTTCTCGATAGCCTCGGCCCCATCGTGGGCGATTTCCACGCTATAACCGAGCCGGTCGAGCAGGCGGCGGCTCAATTCCAAAATTATATCCTCGTCATCCATGAGCAAAATTCGACCCTTGCCAGTCCTGACCGGGGCGGCCACCGTTTCGGTCGGCACCACTTTACCGGGTACGGCGGGCAGGTAAATCGAAAAGGTGGTTCCCTTGCCGAGTTCGGATTCGACCAGGATAACCCCTTCGTGCCGGGCGATAATCGAATAACAACTCGCCAGGCCCAGGCCGCTCCCCCGCTGCTTGGTCGTAAAGTAGGGGTCGAAAATCCGGTTGAGGTTCTTCTGGGGGATACCGATGCCCTGGTCTTTCACTTCCAGCCGGACATAATAGTCGCCGGGCAGGTTAAGGGCGCGGTCAAGTCCGGCGCGGGGCACGTTGCGGGCGGTCACATTCAGAAGGCCGCCCTCCGGCATGGCCTGGTCGGCGTTTATGACGAGGTTGTTAATGACCTGGTTTATCTGGCCGCTATCAATTTCGACGGGCCAGAGGTCGGCGGGAATATCGAATTCGGCCTGGACGTTCGAGCCGCGCAGGGCAAAACTGACCGAACTTTCGAGCAGGTCTTTGAGCGAGGTGGTCTTTTTGATAGGCGCGCCGCCCCGCGAGAAAGTGAGCAGTTGCTGGGTCAGGTCTTTAGCCCGGAAGGTGGCGTTCTCGGCCTCGGCCAGCACATCGTAGATACTGCTTTGAAACGGCACGTCCATTTTCGCCAGCGAGATGTTCCCGGCGATAGCGGTCAGGATATTGTTAAAGTCGTGGGCGATACCCCCCGCCAGCAAACCCAGGCTTTCGAGTTTTTGAACCTTGCGCATTTCGGCTTCGATGCGCTGCCGCTCGGTAATATCGCGAAAGACCAGCACGACCCCTTCGATTTTGGCCGGTTTACCGGTCAGGTCGCGGATAGGCGCGCCGTTGTTGGAGACATAGCGCTGGTGGCCGTCCCGTCCGACCAGGATGGTCTGCCCGGCCAGCCCGGTAATCTCGCCGGTCCGCAAGACCTGTTCCGCCGGGTTCGGGGCCGGTTGGCGGGTCTTTTCGTCAATGAGATGGAAGACTTCGGGGAGGGGACGGCCCATCGCCTCGGCCTGGGTCCAGCCGGTAAACTTTTCGGCGACCGGGTTAAGCAGGACCACCCGCCCCGCCGTATCGGTGGTTATAACCCCTTCCCCGATGCTGCGCAGGGTCACGTTCAGCCGTTCTTTCTCGGCGGCGAGGGCTTCCTCGGCCTGTTTGCGGTCGGTAATATCGGTCATGACACAGATAAAATACTTGGTCTGCCCGGCCACGTCCCGGACGGGTGAAGTATTGGTGTTACACCACAAAATCGAGCCATCTTTGCGCACGAAGCGTTTATCCTGGGAGAAGTGAGGCAACTTGCCGTCCCAGACCTCCAGGTGTTTATCCCGGCCCAGGTATTTATCGTCGGGGTGGGTCAATTCGTGGAAGTTCAGGCCGAGCATTTCCGGCTGGCTATAGCCGAACATCTCGAATAGCCTGGGGTTGGCCGAAAGACACATGCCCTCCCGGTCGATATAGGCGATACCGACCGCCACCTGGTCGAAGGTCGCCCGCAGGCGCTGCTCGTTTTCCTGCAAGAGCGCCTCCGAGATGATTTGTTGTTCAAGCAACTTTTCGAGCCGCTGGTTGCGCGACCGTAAAATCTCGACCAGGCTGCGGGCCGGGATAATCAGGCTAATCGCTATCGAAGGTAAGACCACCGCCAGCAGGGCCAGGTTAAAAAAGTCTTTCAGCCCTTCACCGAGCGGGATAGGCGGTTTGTAGATGCCCAGGTGGTCCTGAAAGAAAAAGAGGAAGGCGCACACCCCCACCCAGAAAGCCGTCAGCAAAACTACTTCAATCGTTTCCAGTAAAATGGCCGCGATTAGGATATTCAAAACAATAACCACCGGGACCATCAGGTCGGTGCCGACCATGAAATAGGCGTAGGCGAGGCTCAGGGCGTTGATAACCAGGAGTAGTTGGGCGGCCCGGCGGGTCCGGTGGGCGCTCGCCAGGCGGTAGCTGACTCCCGAAACGACGATGTTAAACAGGCTGAGGAGGACCAGGGAAACGCTGGAAAAGTTCCAGGCGTTCAGCGAAACCACCAGCGAGACTAGCAGGGCGGTAAAATCAACGCCAAAGGTGAGCGCAGAAAAGACCTGGACCAGGCGGGTCCGGCGCTGAGTTTCCATGGCGTGCAGGGCCGCCATTTCGGCCCGGAAAGGAATAATAGTGTTGGGCAAAAGTTCTTTTAATACCATTGAAGAAATCCGTTCAACCCTTGAAAGCTATAGACATAAGTTGAAGAAATTTTAAGGTGTCGGCCAATAATAAGTTTCACAATACCACATTTTACCATCGGGATATATAGTACCTGAAGTTAGTAGTCAGAGGGCAGAGGGCAGTAGCCAGAGGGTAGGTTTTAGTTTTTAGTTTTTAGTTTTTAGTTTTTAGTTTTTAGTCTTTGGTGTTCGGTTCCTAATTTCTGCCTTCTGCCCTCTGCCTTCTGCCCTCTGCCTTCTGCCCAACTGTGCTAAAATAGGGGGTAGAGCATAACCAATTGAACCTCAAAGATGAGTGTTTAGAGGAGAATTTCAATGAGTACCACCACCAGTCCCAAACAGTACCGGGACGAAATAAACCTGGAACTAGACGAAACCGAACGAGAAATAATGCAGGTCATCCGCGATTTTGCCCGCAACGAGGTCAAGCCCCGCGCCGCCGAGATTGACGCGAAATCGGAGTTCCCGGTAGACCTGGTGCAGAAGATGGGCGAACTGGGCCTGCTGGGTCTGCCCCTGCCGGAAGAATACGGCGGGCTGGGCCAGTCCTATATCCTTTTCGCCCTGATGATTGAAGAACTTTGCGCGGCCTGCGCCACCACCGGCCTTGTGCCCGATGTAAATATTTCGCTGGGGGCCGAGCCGATTCTGATGTTCGGCAACGAGGAACAAAAGCAGCGCTGGCTGCCCGGCATGTGCAGCGGCGAGAAACTTGGCGCGCTGGCGATTACCGAACCGGGCGCGGGCTCGGATGCCGCCGGTATCAAGACTACGGCGGTCCGCGACGGTGACAGCTATGTTATCAACGGCTCGAAGGTCTTTATCACCCTGGGCGGCGTGGCCGAGACCTATGTGACCTCGACCGTGACCAACCCCGAAATGAAGGACAAGCACCGCCACATGACCGATTTTGTGGTCGAAAAAGGGACGCCGGGGCTGTCGTTCGGCCAGCCGATGCACAAGATGGGTATCACGGGGTCGCCGACGGTCGAGGTTTTCTACGATAACGTGCGGGTCCCGGCAGCTAACCGGCTGGGCGAGGAAGGGGACGGCTTCAAAATCACGATGGATACGCTAGACGCCGGGCGGGTCGGGGTCGCGGCCCAGGCGGTCGGGATTGCCCGTTCGGCCCTGGAAGACTGCCTGGCCTACGCCTCGCAACGCAAGCAGTTCGGCGCGACCATCACCTCTTTCGAGGGCATCCAGTTCATGCTGGCCGACATGGCAACCTCGATAGACGCGGCCCGCCTGCTGACTTTGCGGGCGGCCTACCTGCACAACAAGGGTCTGCCTTGCGCCAGGGAAAGCTCGATGGCGAAACTTTTCGCGGGCGACACGGCTATGCGCGTGACCACCGACGCCCTGCAAATCTTTGGCGGCTACGGCTATATCAAAGAGTACCCGGCGGAACGCCACATGCGCGACGCCAAAATCACCCAGATATACGAAGGCACCCAGCAGGTCCAGCGCCTGGTAATCGCCCGCGACCTCTTAAAGAGTCTCCGGGGCTAAACCGGACAAAGAATTAAAATTAAAAGGAAGTGCTTACCATAGGGGTACACTTCCTTTTATCTTTCTGAGGTTTTCACCACGCACATACCCGCAAGGGCTGCCAAAACCTGGTGAAATTGAAATTGGATTTAACAGGGTTTCCAGCCTGGAGCCTGGAGAAAAAGGGAAGTTCTACGAAAGGAGCAGGCGGGTTGTCTTTAGAGCAAAAAATTACGGCGCAGCTTCCACACCGGGTATTTCTGGCCCTGGGCGGTAATATTGGGGACCGTCCGGCCAATTTGCAAGCCGCCCTTGACGCTTTGCAGGCAGGCGGGCGGGTGCGGGTCGAGAAAATCTCCCACCTTTACGAGACGACCCCGGTCGGTTACGCCGACCAGCCCGACTTTTTGAACATGGCGGTCGAGGCAACCACCGGATTGGAACCTTTAGCGTTGCTGGCCTTTTTGAAGGAGATTGAAGCGGCCCTGGGTCGCCGCCCCTCCTTCCGCAACGGTCCCCGCCCGATTGACCTCGACATCATCTTTTACGACGACCTGGACCTGGATACCCCGGCCCTTCAAATCCCTCACCCCCGGTTGCGCGGGCGCGGCTTTGTCCTCAAACCGCTGGACGACCTCGCGCCGGAGTATGTCCACCCGGTCTATGGGCTGAGCGTGGCCGAACTGTTGCGCGAGCTAGACCTGGGCGAGGCCGGGGTCAAACCTTACCACCCGGCCTACCCTCTCGTCATTTCAAGATAAACTAAAAGCAAAGGCTGGCCGGGAATTTCACCGGACCAGCCTTTTTGATGGAAAAATTACCCCACTTTCAGGGGTAATAGCTGGTAGTGCCGTAGCCTTTATTGTCCCAGAGGCTAACCAGGCCATCAATACCGTAAAGCGCCAGTTTGTCGCTATTCGGCAGCCAGGCGGCCCTTGCCATAGAAGTAGCCGGGGAACCGCCTTTTAATATGCTGCCATCCGAATACCAGAGGTCGCCGGTATTGGTTATGGCGTAAAGAGTGGTACTGGTGGGCGACCAGGAAACCGCTACCAGCGGATTGGCCGGGCTGCTCATTACCGTGAGGGGTTTACCCGCTTTATACCAGAGGCGGATATTGCCATCCTGCCCGGCAGTCGCCAGGTACTTGCCGTTCGGCGACCAGGCCAGGTCGTTTACCGGCCCGGTGTGGCCGCTCAAAGTATTTATAAGCTGCCCGGTCGAGTATTGCCACAACTGGACCGTCGCGTTGCTGGTCACGGCCAGGGTCGTGCCGTCCGGCGAGAAAGCCAGGCGGGTCGGGACGGAAGTATCGAGGGTGGCGGGTAGACCCCTGGCTAACCACCCGCTATCGGTATCCCAGAAACTCAGGCCCTGGTTGGTTTGGCCGGGGGTCGGCCCGGTGACGAGAATATGCGAATCAGGGCCGGGCCACCAGGCCATGTTGGCGGCAAAGACCGGGTGAGCATCGAGGGTCCGCAAAGGCTGGCCCTGGCTGTCCCAGATACGGACCGTCCCCAGGTTGTTCGCTTTGGCGTCGTTTTGCTCGGTGGCGAGTTGCTGGCTGTCCGGCGACCACAAAAGGGCGTTCGGGCTGCCCTCGTGACCGGGGAGGATGGCGACCAGTGAGCCGTTGGGCTGCCACAAAAAGACCTTTTCGTCACAACTGCTTGAAGAGTCGTTCAGACAGCCCGCCGAGGACGCCAGCCGTTTGCCGTCCGGCGACCAGGCCAGGTCTTTGATAGTGGCGGTATGGCTGGGGGCGAAGGGGGTCAGCTTGCCGCTCTGGACCGACCAGAACTGGAGGCCGTAGCCGCTGGCGATTGCCAGGGTCTGGCTGTCCGGCGACCAGGCCAGCTTGTAGACCGGCTCCGAGAAATTCTCCAGGATGGCGCTGAGAGAGGTGCCATCCTTCCAGAGTTGGACCTCGTTATTCTTGGTGATGGCGAGGAAAGAAGCGTCGGGAGCCCAGGCCAGGCTGGCCGTCCGCATATCGGGGATGGGCCGGGGCGCAGCCTGGTAGCTATCATCCAGGCCGGTCCAGTAGCCGACCAGGGTATCCTCAGATTTAAGGCCCTGGGCGGTTAAATTCTGAATTTCGGCGGGCTTAAAATCTTTGCGACCCCCTGGGCCGTAAATTCGGACGACCACCAGGCGGGCATCCCTGGTAGCTACAATAGTATCCACCCCCTTCGCCAGACATTCCCCTTCACATTTGTCGGTTGAATAGGTATCGTACTGGATAGCGAAACCGGATGTTTTCAACCGGGTTTTGTACTGGCTGACCACGTCGGGGAAAGCTGCCGGGACCGCCTGGACCACCTTGGAAGGCCGTATCATGACATAATTATTAAAAGAGTTAAACGGTTCCTCAAGGTCGGGCCAGTTATTAAAGTCGTAATTAGTCAGGTTGGCCGAGCCCGCCAGGTTCAAATCGGGCAGGGACGATAAGTTCGGGGCCGGGCCATAGCTGATAATTAACAGGGTCTGGTCCGGGGTCATCTGCTTAAAGAGCTTGAAGAAGGTCGAATCCCTGTGAAAAGATGACCTCTTGGAAGCTTCCAGCGCGTTGATAACAAGCATCGTGTCGCCCTTGAAAGCCACCAGCCCATCGTAAAACTGGGTGGGATTGGCCGGACGCTCTTCCAGGTAATCGGTGTAACCGGCCAGTTTTTGGCGGTAGTAATCTAAAATTTTGCCGGCTTTATCGGCGGTGCTAAAGGCGAGTTGGGCCGGGTTCGAAATGGCCCCGGCGGGGTAGTTACGAAACCAGAGGTCGGAAGGCGCCGCTAAAGAGGTCGCGCCGGGATAGGGCAGTTCGAAGCCGTTAAAACTGGGCTTCGGGATGGGCGTGGAGGTGGGCGGGACCGAGGGGGTATCCGCCACCTGGGTGGCAGCGGGGCGGTCCAGGCCCGGTTGGGTCACGACCAGGAGCACCACCAGCCCGGCCAGTACCGTCACCAGCAGAACGGCCACCAACGCCAGAGGCCAGCCCAGGGGCCAGCCAACAGGCCGCCCACCGAAAGGCTTCTTCGAGAGCGGAAGGGCGGTGGCGAGGGAGCTTTCTAGAGAAGCGTCCGGCCCGGCGGCTTTCACTTCTTCGGCCTGCCGTAAAGCGTGCTGCCAGATGCGTTTGAAATCGGGAGATGCCGCCCCGGCAGGGTGAGACTGCGCGGTTTCGACTTCCACGGCCAGGCGCACGAATTCGGCCTGTTCGAGGTCGAGAGAGGCCGGGGCGGGGGCCTGGGGGTCGGCAACCAGTTCATAAAAGAAAGATTCCGGGGCTTCGGGGCCGGGGGCAGGGTTTGGCATAGTTATTCCACTCCTTCGGACTGCTCGTACATGAGGCGCAATTGCTGTAAAAGACGCCGTAGCTGCATGCGGACGGCCCCTTCGCTCTTGCCCAGAATCTGTCCGGTCTCCCTGGCGGTTAACTCCCCGGCCACGCTCAGGGCCAGCAGTTCACGCTGCTCCTCGCTGAGTCTTTCCAGGAGGTCGCGCAAGCGGGCTTGCTGTTCTTTGCGCAAGAAAATTTCGAGAGGTCTTTCGCCCGGTTCGGCCAGCTTTCCGGTGGCAAGCGACCCGGCCAGGGCCTCGAATGAGAGGCGGGCGGGACGGTCCCGCAGGTGGTTGGCGACAGCATTATGGGCAATTTGAAAGAGCCAGGCCGCGACCGAGCCGCCCCGGTAACCGTTCAGGCCGGTGAGGGCGCGGGTAAAGACCAGGCTGGTTAAGTCTTCGGCTTCTTCGGGCTGGCCGGTGCGGCGCAGGCAATAGGCGTAAATGCGCTGGCAGTAGGCTTCGTAGAGCGGGGAGAAGGCGTTCAACTCGGTCCGGGCCTGCTCCATGAACTGCCGTTCTTCGCCGGGGCTGTACTTTCTAAAAACTTCGGACAACCTCTCAAAATTCATCGTTTATTGCCTTTAGCGTTGTCAGGGCCAACGTTTCACAAGTCGCGCTTATAAAGACACCGGAATTCGTAAAACATAACAATTTTTTTATAAATTCACCAATGCAATCTTCCGCCCTTTTGTGTAATATATAGCTAGCGGGTTAGACCCGGCCAGAGAACTGATTGGGGACCGGGGATACGAAACGAAACTGCATATGCAATCAGGATAACGCGAGGGGTTTTTAAGAATGAATGTTATTGACGATGTATTGGAAGCCAACCACCACTTTGCCGAAAACTTTTCCGGTAACGATTTACCGACCAAACCGGCGAAAAAGCTGGCGGTAGTGGCCTGTATGGATTACCGCATTCCGATTGCCGAGGCGCTTGGCCTCCAAAATGGCGACGCGGTGGTTATCCGCAACGCCGGGGGCATCATCACGGAGGACACCCTGCGGTCGCTCCTGGTGGCGCACTACCGGTTGGGCGTCACGGATGTAATGATTATAAACCACACCCAGTGCGGTATGACGACCTTTGGCGATGAGGAGTTGGTCGAGTTTCTCGAAAAGGAGACCGGGCACACTGCCGTTATCCCGGCCCACTTCCACACCTTTAGCGACCTGGAAGCGAACGTCCGCCGCCAGTTCCGGCGACTGGAGTCGCACGTCTGGATTCCAAAAGATTTGCAGGTGCGCGGTTTTATCTATGATGTCAAGACCGGCCAACTGACGGAAGTCAGCAAAGAACAACCGGCTGAGTAGGGTTTCCCCTTATTTTGTTATGTAAACTAAAAAGCCCTGCCCTTGTGAAGAAGGACGGGGCTTTTTCTATAAATAGTGGGCTTTTGGAGTTGGTAAATCACCGCGACTCGGAGGACAAAGTGTTGGCCTTTTGAGGTAGAGCGGACCGCTCGCCCAGGAACTCGGCCCAGGTGCGGCGTCCGTAGGCGTGGTCGGGAGCCAGGACCGACCCGGCTTTGACGATTCGAGCGCTTTTGCCGAACAGCGGGAGGGGCATCACCAACCGGTGTTTGCCGGTAGCGCGGAGGTACTCCCGGGCCATTTCTTTGAAGCTCAAAACCTGGGGTCCGCCAATGTCCGCCACCAGGCCCGCCGGTTCGCCCAGGGCTAGTTCGGCCATCCGGGCAGCGACTTCGCCGGAATCTATGGGCTGGAAGTTGAACCCGGACGGGGCCAGCATTACCGGCAGTTTGGCTAAAGCGTTCATGACTACCAGAATCAGGTCGTGGAACTGGGTAGCCCGGAGGGTGGTCCAGGGCAGACCGGAAGCGGTTACAACTTCCTCGGACAAAAGCTTCGACTTGAAATAGGCGTAGCTTGGCTGGTCGGCCCCGACGACGGAGATAAACACCAGGTGGGGGCGGCCCGCCTGCAAAGCCGCCTCGGTCAGGTGGCGGGTTTTAACCTCGTCACCCTTGCTGCTCCCGGCGCAATGCACGATAACGTCAACCCCTTTTACCGCCGCGTCTACACCTTCGCCGGTAGCCAGGTCGCCCGTTACATATTCGACATTATTTTCAGTGGCCCGCTCTTTGCGACTGAGCACCCGCACTTTTGACCCGGTCTTAACCAGGAGCGGGACTAACTGCCGCCCTAACGTGCCCGTGCCGCCTGTCACCAGTATAGTTTTCATGGTTCTTCCCTTCTTTTCTTTATGGTGGAACATTCTAAAACTTCGTGCAGAAAGTAGACGACCAGGCGCAAAAGAATGTGACACCAACTAAACTCTGCCCTCTGCCCTCTGCCCTCTGCCTTCTACCCTCTGCCCTCTGCCCTCTGCCTTCTGCCTACTGCCCTCTGCCTACTGCCCTCTGCCCTCTGCCCACTAAACACTTTGTAATTGTTTGCGGTACGGGGATGGGCTACAATGCAAGGGAAGGTGAGGCAAGGGGAAAGGGGAAAGAGGAACCAATGGAAAAGGGCTTGAGAGAGGAAAAACGGGGAGAGGAATTCGAGCAATATCGCGGGCTGCTCTTTTCTATCGCCTACCGCATGACGGGCAGCGCCAGCGACGCGGAAGACCTGGTGCAGGAGACTTTCTTGCGCTACCAGACCAGCGCCACGCCGGAGATTGCCTCGCTAAAGGCCTATCTCAGCACGATTATCACCCGGTTAGCCCTCGATTATTTGAAGTCGGCCCGCGTGACCCGCGAACAGTACGTGGGGGTCTGGCTGCCCGAACCGGTCCGCACCGCCGGGGAGGGTGCTTTGGCCCTGACCGGCCTGGAGCAGCGGGAGGAAATCTCGCTGGCCTTTTTGCGGCTGCTCGAAACGCTCAGCCCGCCCGAACGGGCCGTCTTTCTCCTGCACGAGGTTTTTGATTATCCCTTCAAGGAAATCGGCGACATTTTGGAAAAAAGCCCGGCGAACTGCCGCCAGATTTTTCACCGGGCGCGGCAGGCTTTGCAAAACAGCCCGGCCCGGTTCGCGCCGGAACCCCAGCGCCAGCGCCAGTTGCTCTCCGGTTTTCTCGCGGCCAGCCAGGCCGGGGATTTAGCGACCCTGACCGGTCTTCTGGCGCAGGACGTGGTTTCGTGGTCGGATGGCGGCGGGAAGGTCCAGGCCAACCTCAAGCCGGTGCTGGGACCGCAGGCGGTGGCCCGGTTCTGGAACTTCTGGCTCTATACGGAAGCCCGCAAGGGTCCGCCCCTTGTCTTTACCCTGGAAGAAATCAACGGCAGTCCCGCTGTCCTGTTCTGGGACAAGGGTAGGCTGGCAGTCGTGATATGTTTGAGAATGAGCGAGACAGCTATCGAGGAAATCTTCGCGATTCTTAACCCGGAAAAGCTGGCCTTTCTGGAAAAGCAGGTTGCGGTTTCGAAGGAGCGGGGCAGCACCGGGGCTTGATTTTGTATAAACCCGAAAACTTGTCATTGCGAGGGCGGCGTTGCCCAGTTCTTTGACATACGCGGAAAGAATTGCCGCCCGTGGCAATCTCCGCCGCGTTGCGTTACCGTAAAGCCAAGAACTAGCTCAAATTTCATGCTTAAGCAGGCTTCGACCTGCCTCATGTTGACCCTAGCTATACCTTAGACCTTACTTTTCGCCAACGGGACCCACAAGTGGGTGCCCCGATTCCGTAAGCCGCCGTTCATCTTTGACAACTCGCCTTTCTAAAAGCGGCTTACGGAATGGCAAATATGGCGACCGGAATGTTCGACGACGGCGTGAGACGCCCTTAGGCACTATCCCTGAGTGTACCAACGTGGGGAATGGTTGGAATGATAAGGTTGTGACCTTACCTGAGTGGCCTTACGCTACTTTGAACCAAATATAGTGAAGTTAATCCGCAATTCCTGAATTTGATAAATAAAATCTAGAGTTGGCTACGATTTCGGCGGCTATATCTTTTGGCTGGGTCGTTGTAGTATCGTACATGAATTTTTGGTGGGTGGCAGATACTTCCATTTGATTCAACAAAAACAATGACCGGTCTATAAGGTCTGTTTCTCCCCGTTTAACCAGACGCTCGACCAGGGTTTCTTTGTTGGCTACTAAAACTATAAATTTTATGCTTACATCCAGGTCCGATACTTCATTGCAGAACCATTCCAGTTCATCTTCTACCACAAAATCAATAACCACATTAAAATCATGTTGTATAAAATTCCTTGTTAAGGCAAGGATATTTTTCCAGGTTAGTTGAAGCCTCTCCTCCCAGGGCGGTTCTGAGTCCTCCCCGAACATGGACATTATGTAATCGCCTGCAATCAAAACACCTGGCTTAACCATTTGGGTTAAAATCTCTGAAACGGTAGACTTCCCAACCCCGCAGGGACCGGATACCAGGTAAATTGTTTTATTTTCGACTTCTTTAGCCATTTTTCTTTATTCACTATGAGGTCAGAAACTTACTGCGCAGGATGGCAAATTGATGCTATTAGTTGGTTTGTTACCTGGATATAATATATCAAGCGGACTGGATTCGTCAAACCTTCCGGTTTTATACTAAGTCCGGTTAAGTACTTGTCATTCCGCGGGAACCGAGGAATCCCCGGTCCGTTGGACAACAATAGTGCTTTAGCCCAACGGGCCGGCGGGTACCCTTTGGGTGCCTTCACTTCGTTCAGGATGACAAAGTTAGAGTCTTTATCGCTACTCGGTATAAACCATAGAAAAAACCCTGCTCCCGGTGAGAAGCAGGGGTTTGTTTTTGTTGGTGTAAATGTAATTGAAGGAAAAGAAACGGTTTATTTAGCCCTGGTACAGGACGCCGTCGCTCATGGTCACCCGGCGGTCGCACAGGGCCGCGATTTTAGGGTCGTGAGTAACCAGGCAGACCGTCAGGCCGAGGCGCTGGCGCAGGTCGGCCAGGAGTTGGAGGATTTCCTCGCTGCGCTGGCTGTCGAGGTTGCCGGTTGGCTCGTCACCCAGCAGGACCGCCGGTTGGTTCGCCAGGGCGCGGGCAATCGCGACCCGCTGCTGCTCCCCGCCGGACAACTGTGTGGGGCGGTTGTTCAGGCGGTGGCTCAACCCCACCAGGTCGAGCAGTTCTTTGGCCCTTTCTTCGGGCTTGAACTGCTGCTTTTTATCAAACTGAATCGGCAGCATCACGTTTTCCAGGGCGGTCAGGGTCGGCACCAGGTTAAAGAACTGGAAGACAAAGCCGATCGTCCGGTTGCGGACCTGGGCCAGTTGTTTTTCTTTCAGGCGGCTGATGTCCTGGGCGTTGATAAAGACTTCGCCGGAAGTCGGCACATCCAGGCCGCCGATGATACCGAGCATGGTCGTCTTGCCCGAACCGCTCGCGCCGACGATAGCGACCATTTCCCCTTTGTTCACCCGGAAGTTGACGCCGTGGAGGATAGTCAGCTTCTGTTCGCGGTTGAGTTTGACCTCTTTGGTAATGTTACGGACCTCGATGATGGCCTGGGCAGAAGCCGGGTTCACAATTTGTTGGTTTGGCATAAGAATTTCGGGTTGCATTTTAAAGATTCCTTTCAAAAGTAGCCGGTAGGCAGTAATTTTTTTCTAACAAAAGCACCTTCAGCCGGGCCGGGGAACTGCTCCGTTGATTCCCCGGCCTCAACTTACCGGCTACTTACTCGTAACGTAACACCACCAGGGGTTTCTCCCGCGAAGCCCCCCAGGCCGAGCCAAAGGTCGCCAGGAGCGACAGCCCGACCCCTAACCCCAATAAGCCGATAGTCAACAGGGGCGAGATAGAGAGGACCGCCGGGTTGTCCGCCGTTCCAAAGACCCCGACCAGGGCCGAGGCCAATCCCGTAGCCAGCACGAACCCCAGGACCGCCCCCAGGAAAGCGACGATATTGGTTTCCCAGGTGATTATCTGGAAGACCCGCCCGCTATCCGCGCCGAGACTTTTCATCACGCCCATTTCGGTACGGCGTTCCAGCACGGCCAGGGCCACGTTATTGGCAATCAGGACCGCCCCGGCAATCAGGCTCAGCAGGGCCAGCAGGACCGGGAAGGCTGTTATCTGGTCGATAATCTGGTTAAAGACATTCGTGATAAACGAGAGGTCGGTCGGCTCCTTGCCGAGTTGGGCCAGCAGGAAGTTCTTGGCCTCGTCGAGTTTGGCCCGGTCCACGTTCATCGTGACCTGGGTCAGGTTGCCGGGGAGCGAAGTCACCCGCGAGAGGGTTGTGGCCGCCGGGCCGAGCGAAACCAGCACGTTCTTGGCGTCGCTGATGCCGCTAATGGTCAGGGTGAACTGCTTGCCGCTCAACAGGTCCTGGTAGACCATCTGGTCGCCAATTTTGAGGCCGTAGTTGTCGCGCACTTCCTTGCTAATCATCATCTGGTTGTCGTTGGCGAAGACCTGCCCATCGGCCAGTTTCGCTATCGAGGTGAAATCTTTCGGCGCGATACCGACCAGCATCGAGAAGTCATAGCTGCTGGGGCCGCCGCCAAAACCGCCCTGGTTCTGGTTGCCGCCATTTTGGCCCTGTTTCGCCAGGCTGCGGGCAATCAAGTCCTGGGTGCTCACGCCGCCGCCGCTGACCAGGCGGACATTGGCCTGGTTGTAAGCGACCGATTTTTCGAGGCCCGGCACCTGGTTGGTGCTGATAAGGTTCGTCAGTTTGTCCGCCTCGGCCTTGTTGGCGGTGGTGTAGGCCAGGTTGTAGCCGAAGCTGTTTTCGATGGTGCTTTTAAGGGTATCCTTGAGGCTGCTGGCGAGAATAATCACCAGGGCTACCGAAAATATACCGACCATCATCACGAGCATCGTAATGGCGCTCTTGGCCCGGCCCCGGCTCAGGTTGCGGCGGGCCATCTTGTAGTTAAGGCCGAAAGGCAGGGGCGTCTTGCCGACCAGCCACAAAATCCCGGAGAAAAGAAGGACCAGGACGGTGCAGCCGACCAGCGTCCCGAAGGCCAGTTCGACCCCCATCAGGAAGTCGCCGCCGAGGATAATCCCGGCCAGCAGACCCATCACCAGGGCCATCCCGATGATAATCAGGGCCGTTGCCAGAAAGGAGATGCGCGGCAGGGCGGTCGTCTTCTGGCGCAAGACCTGGGCGGGCGGGATTTTGCTGGCGGAGTAGGCCGGTAACAGGCCAAACACGACGGCAGTCACGATACCGACAACCAGGCCCATCCAGACCGGCTGAAGATAGAAGTGATAATCGAGTTGCCGGGCCACGAAACCGCCCGCCGCCGCGCTCAGCACCAAACTAAGCAGTTCGCCGAGGACGACCCCGATAACGCTGCCAATCGCGCCCAGGATACCGGCTTCAATAATGAAGACCTGGACGGTCTGGCCGCTCTCCATACCGAGCGCCTTGATGGTGGCGATTTCGGTGCTGCGCCGCCCAACCACGACCAGCATGGTGTTGACGACCCCGACGCTGCCGATTAAGAGGCTTATCAGGCCGACATAACTCAGCAGGGTGTTGATGCCGCTGCTGGCCTGCTTCAACTGGTCGTTTAGCTGGCCGCTGGTCTTGGCGTCGTAGACCGGCGAGGCGGCGTTGATGGCGTCGCGGGCGGCGTTATCGGCAGCGGTAGTGCTGGTCGTCTTGACAAAGACGGTGCCGGGCTGGACATTTTCCGGCTTGAAAGTCATTTTAGCGGTGTCCTGGCTGATGTAGCCGTAGCCGGTAAACTCGGCCTGGCCGGTGCCGGGACTGACGGTGTTAGCGCTCAGGATGCCGACCACTTGCAGGGTGACGGTGTTATCGCCTTCGACTTTAATTTTATCTCCGACCTTCGCGCCGGTGCTGGTCGCCATTTTGGAGTTCAGGACAATCTGGCCGGGGGCGGTCAGCACGTCTTTTAAGCCTTTGCCGTTCGGCTCCCCCAGGACCGGCGCGCCATAGTAAGGATACTTGGCCGGGTCGATGCTGAAAGCGAGGTAATAGCTGCCAAAAGTGTTGCTGTCTTTGCCATCGGGTTTCCTGACCACCAGCCCGTTATCTTCGTTCCAGGTGGTGTAGTCAACGATGGTCCCTTTTTGTTTTAGATTTTGAAAGAAGGCCAGGTCCTGTTCCGTAAAGAGACGCTGGCGGCTGGTGACCACCACATCGGCCCTGGCGTTGGTCCGGGCATCCCCGGCGACGGCATCCTGGATGGAAAAGCCGGTGGTCTGCAAGGCGACAATGGCCGCGACCCCGACCGCCACGCACAGGATGGCGAAAAAGCTGCGCTGGCCGCCCCGTTGGATTGAACGCCAGGCATATTTGAAGTATAGATTTAGTCTTTTCATTAGGCTCCCATTCCCGGTTTTTTAATTTTTTGCCGTACGCCTTCTTTGACACCGGCCCTGGCGGAATTGTTTCAGCAGTTTTAATCGTTTTCTCATCAAGTTTTTAAACTCGCTCCCGGCCCCGGCTCTTTCTAATCGGGTGGGCGCAGGGCAGTCATGGTATCAGCCCTGGGGCTTTTCCAGGATATTCAAAGCATGGCTCTCAGTTTAGAGGCCGAACATGACACCCTGATGACAAAGGTAACCGGGGAATGTAAAGACAGTTTAAACGGGGTTAGGGAAGTTTTTAGTTTTTAGTAGTCAGAGGGCAGAAGTCAGTAGGCAGAGGGCGGTAGCCAGTTTTTAGTCCTTATTATACCCTTCAAGCGTGAGCGAAGCCCGCAGACCCAAAAGTCGTGTCTACGGGCGTCTCAGCGCCATTGGCGTAAGCACAAACCACAAACTTGTCACGCCCTTAGGGTGCGTAAGCCGCCGTTCGGCAATGATAAGTTGTCCCCCAACAGCGGCTTACGGAATCTCGCGCGTTGCTTATCGTATAGCCCAAAACTGACCCGAATCTATGGCAGAATCAGGCTCTGACCTGACTCAGGTTGGACCTTGTTAAGTCTTCGACTGTGAAATTGTCCAACGGACCGGAGTTTCCGTGGCTATGCCACGGAATGACAAAACAAAAGTTTTACCTGTGCCTGGTAGTATTTACCCCAACACTAATCATATTGATTCAATACGACGACCAATACGGCCCGGCCACTCCTTCCAGGGCCGGGCGCGAGGAGGCAGGGGAAACTCAGGGGCGGTCGGCATAGGTTTCGCCCTTGAACCTCGCGATTATCTGCTGGATGGTCATCTTGTATTCTTCCTTGCAGACCTTTATCTCGGCCAGCCGTTCCAGGGCCGCCACCCTGGGATAGCGCCGGACCAGCCCGGTATCGAGTTGCTCGAACGGGAGCAGCCCGCTTTCCACGTAATATTTGAGGGTGCTGTAACGCAAACCCGACAACTGGACCAGTTCGCTGATGGTGACCAGGTCGGACTGCCGGAAGGTTTCAAAAGAACGCGGCCTGGACATGCTTAACTACTTGTCGCTACGCTGGTAGAAGCGGCCACCGACCCGGCCACGGCCCCGGCAGCTTCAATTTCTTCGATAGCCTTTTTAATCTGAACAATCGTCTTCCACTCGGCGCTCTGCTCGGTCTGCAATTCCTTGAGACGGTCTTGCATCTGACGCCGTTCGTAATCGGAAAAATAATATTTGAGCTGCTTGCTGGCTTCGAGCAGCATCGCCAGGGACGAGGTTTGGAGCGTAACCGGGCCTTCTTCCAGCATTTCAGCCCGCAAACCCTGGATGACCCGGTCTTTGTTGCGGGCGTCGGCGGCATAGCGGGTGGCCGGGAATAGCCAGAGAATCTTATAATGTTCCAGTCCTAGCAGGCCGGAATTTTGTAACGAGGCGATAAGCGAGTCGAAAACGTTATTGCGCTGCCCACCGTGGTTCATGAAGTAGGTAATCCACTCTTTCATCTTTTGGGGTCGTTTAGCCGCCGCGATGGTCGCCATCAGGGGCTGGCGGCTCGGCTGGGTCATGGGGTGGCCGATTACTTCGATTTTTTGCGACTCGTTTAAGCGGAGCTGGCCTTCCAGCAGCATTTCAATTATGGCCGCGCCGATGGTATAGACCTGCATGTAAGAGCGCTGTAAATGCGATTTGTTCGATTGAAGCGAGTTTGTCACAGCCAGCATGTATTCTTCTTCGAGTTTCAATTCAGTTAACACGGCTGCTCTCCTTTACCATATCTTACTTACTACTTATTACTTACTACTTATTACTTACTACTTACGTTTTACCACGAGAGTTACGCCCTGTCAATGCCGGGGCCAGGAACGCACCCCTTCCCTGTTTTACCTGATAATTCCTTCTACCCCTTCCCTATATCTTCAATCTTCTACTTTCTTCTACTTTCTTCTACTTTTCTGCCCCGTGCCTTTAATCTTCTTCTTTCTTCTTCTTTTCTGCCTTCTGCCCTCTGTCTTCTGCCTTCTGTCTTCTGCCTTCTGTCCTCTGTCTACTGCCTTCTGTCTTCTGCCTTCTGCCCTCTGCCTACTGTCTACTGTCTACTAAAAACTTCCCCGACCCATAATTCGCCATCTAATTGATAAGAAGAAGTTAGCTTGTTAAACTGGCCCGAAAAGCCCGGCTGTGTATCCACGCATCTGCCGGGTTGGAAACCTGTGAAGGTAGGTTTTTACTGTCCTCAAACCAAAAAAGATAAAGGAACCGCCCTGTCCTATGCCTATAAACCGCCAGGAACTGGTAACGCGCCACAACGTCCGCCTGACCGGGGCCGACGCCCAATCTCCCCTTTCGGTCGGGAACGGTGAATTTGCCTTTACCGCCGACATTACCGGGCTTCAGACTTTTCCCGACTTCCACCGCCAGGGACTGGCTCAACCGGACAACCCGGCCCTTTCCAGCATGCAGCTTGGCACCCAATCCCAGTGGGGCTGGCACACCCTGCCCAACCCCCAAAACTATACGTTGGAAGACGCCCTGACCCCTTTCTCGACCACCAGGGGGCCGGTGACCTACCCCGACCGCTTTCCCGACCTGGAAGGCCACGTCCTGACCGAGGCCGATAAAGCCGGAAAATGGCTCTATTCCAACCCGCACCGCCTGAACCTGGGCCAGGTCGGGCTGACCTTCCCCGGCGTTACCCCGCTCCCGGCCATCGGTGACCTGACCGGCACGGTCCAGACCCTCGACCTCTGGCGGGGCTGGCTGACCAGCCGCTTTCGCTACGCCGGGGAAGCGGTGCAGGTCCAGACGGTCTGCCATCCCGAACTCGACCTGCTGGCAGTGCGCATCGAATCCGGCCTGCTCAAAGAGGGAAAATTGGCGGTCGAAATTGCCTTCCCCTACGGCTCGGACAACTGGAGCGTGGCGACCGATTGGGAGCATCCCGAAGCCCACACCACCACCCTGCATATCAACGGCAACACCTGTGTTTTCGAGCGCAAACTGGACGCCGACACCTATTACGCGACCCTGACCTGGGCCGGGTCCGCCGCCCTGGTCCCAGGGGAGCCGCATCACTACCAACTGGCCGCGCCGGACGCAGACGCCCTCGAATTCGTGCTGCATTTCAGCCCCCGACCGGGCACAGTAAAACTGCCTTCTTTCACCGAAACACTTGACGCCTCGGCGAGCCACTGGCAGGACTTCTGGCAGCAGGGAGCGGCCATTGATTTCAGCGGCAGCGCCGACCCCCGCGCCCCGGAACTCGAAAGACGGGTCGTCCTTTCGCAATACCTGACCGCCATCAACTGCGCCGGGTCGCTCCCGCCCCAGGAGACCGGGCTGGTCCTGAATTCGTGGTGCGGCAAGTTCCACCTGGAAATGCACTGGTGGCACGCCGTCCATTTTGCCCTCTGGGGAAGACCCGGACTGCTGGAACGCAGCCTACCCTGGTACAAAGAGATTTTGCCGATGGCCCGCGCCACCGCCGAGCGCCAGGGTTACAAAGGGGTGCGCTGGCCCAAACAGGTCGGGCCGGATGGCCGGGAAGCGCCGAGCGGCATCGGGCCTTTTCTAATCTGGCAACAGCCTCACCCTATCTACTACGCCGAACTGCTGTGGCGACTCCGGCCCGACCCAACAACTCTCGAAAACTTCCGGGAAATCGTTTTTGAGACTGCCGAGTTCATGGCCTCGTTCCCCTATTTCGATGGCGAACGCTACGTGCTCGGTTCGCCCCTGATTCCGGCCCAGGAGTCGTACGCCGTGGACCGCGAGAAAATAATAAACCCGACCTTTGAACTGGCTTACTGGCACTGGGGGCTGGAAACGGCCCAGCGCTGGCGCGAACGGCTCGGCCTGGACCGTAACCCTGCCTGGGAGCAGGTCAAGAATAACCTCGCCCGGCCTACCGTGCGCGACGGCGTCTACGCCGCGATGGAATCCTATCCCTACACCGTCCGCACCGACCATCCTTCGATGCTTTGCGCCTACGGGATGCTGCCGCCGACCCCCCTGATTGACCCGGCCATAATGCGCGAGACTCTCGCGACCGTGACCGCCGAATGGGACTGGCCCAGCACCTGGGGTTGGGACTACCCGGTCCTGGCGATGTGCGCGGCCCGCCTGGGCGACCCTCATGGCGCGGTTGATGCTCTTTTGATGGAGATGCCCAAGAATCTATATCTACCTAACGGCCACAACCGCCAGGTTCCCACCCTCCTGCCCCTTTACCTGCCGGGTAACGGTGGTTTACTGGCAGCGGTCGCGATGCTGGCCGCCGGGTGGGATGGCGCGGAGGCACCCCTAGGGTACCCGCCCGCCCCCGGCTTCCCTGCCGACGGTAGCTGGCAGGTCCGGGCCGAAGGTTTTTATAGGATGATTTAGATTTCGGCACTTGTCACGCCCTTCGGGTGCGAGCGCAGTCGAGGAATCTAGCCCGAAGGGTTTCCTGTGGGCTGCGCCGTTGGCGTATGCACTATTCCTTATTTTCAGGGGGTAGGGCTGAAAATTAAACTAAGAAAAGAAGAAGTCTGCTCAATGGTAAATACCCAACTGCCGCCCGGCTTCGAACGCCGCCGCGAAGATTTTGACCTGATTACCGGGGTCCCCGGCTACGTGGACGACCTCCGGGTGCCGGAAGGCCGTCCCGCCCCGCTTGTGATGATGGTCGTACGCAGCCCCTACCCGAACGCCCGGATAAAATCTATAAACCTGGAAGCGGCCCGCCAATTGCCGGGGGTCGTGGCGGCTTTTAGCGGCGAGGAACTGGTCGGCGGCATGAAGAACATGGAGACCATGCCGGTGCCCGACCTCAAAAAACCCGACCGGAAGCCTCTCGCAATCGGACAGGTCCGTTACGTGGGCGACCCCGTGGCGGTAGTGGTGGCCGAGGACCGTTATATCGCCCTCGACGCCCGCGACCTGGTCGAGGTGGAATACGAGCCGTTGGAAGCGGTTACCGGGCCGGAAGCAGCCCTGCAGAAAGGTTCGCCCCTGGTCTACCCCGAATTCGGGACCAACCGGGCCTTTGATTACCCCTCCAACAGCGGCGATATAGCGGCGGCCTTCCGGGAAGCGGACCGGGTCGTCCGTCTGCGGATTGTTAACCAGCGTATCGCGGCCAGTTCGATGGAGCCCCGTGCCTGCATGTTCGACTATAACCCCGCTACCGGCGAGATGAACGGCTGGGTTTCCAGCCAGGCCGTCTACCGCGCCCGCGAGGTCGTGGCAAGCTATCTCGGCCTCGATAGGGCGAAAGTCCGGTGCCGCAACGCTTTCGTCGGGGGCGGCTTTGGTACCAAGACCGCTTTCGTAGGGGAAGAAATCGCGGCGGCGGCCCTGGCCTACCGCCTGGGCCGGGCCGTTAAATGGCTCGAAAGCCGCAGCGAGAATTTGCAGTCCCAGACCCACGCCCGCGGCCAGGTTAACTATATCGAGGCGGCGGTTAAAAATGACGGCACCTTGCTCGGCTTGCGGGTCAATTCCCTGGTTGACCTGGGAAGCTGGCTGGCCTCCTCGACTGTGCTGGTGCCGACCGGCTCCCTGCGCATGCTGAACGGTCCCTACAAAATCAAGGCGATTGAAAGCCACATCGTGGGGGTCTTTACCAACAAAGTGCCGACCGCCGCCTACCGGGGCGCGGGCCGTCCCGAAGCGGCCTATATCCTCGAACGGACCATCGAGCGCATCGGCGTCGAACTGGGCCTGGACCCGGCAGATGTCCGCAAACGCAACTTTATCCCGCCCGAAGCCTTCCCTTATAAAGCCCTGACCGGCATCCAGTACGACAGCGGGAATTACGCCCTGGCCCTGGATAAAGCCCTCGAACTCGCCCATTACGATGAGTGGCAGGAAAGACAAAAAGCCCGGCGCGAAAGCGGCAGTTCGAAATTGCTAGGTATCGGGATAGGCACCTACCTGGAGATTTCGGGCGGGGGCGGCGCGCCTCAACCGGGCGTACCCATCGAAGCGGCCACGGTGCGGGTCCGGCGTGATGGCTCGGTGCTGGTCCAGAGCGGGGTCGCCCACAACGGCCAGGGCCACTATACCGCCTTCGCCCAGGTCGCGGCCCAGACCTTTAACCTCCCCGGCGACAAAATCGAGGTCCAGATGAACGATACGGCCTTACCCGCCTACGGTATCGGCACCTTTGGCAGCCGGACCACCCCGGTCGCGGCCTCCACGGTGCGGCTGGCCGCCGAAGCCGCCCGCGACAAAACCCTGCAAGTGGCGGCCCGCCAGTTGGAAGCCTCTTTTGACGACCTGCTCCTGGAAGATGGCCGGGTAACGGTGCGAGGCGTACCGAGCGCCGGGATTGGTCTGGGCGAACTGGCCCGCCTGGTCGAGGAAAACCCGGCTTTAATCGAACACGAGCGGCCCAACCCGGTCAATGGCGCGCCCATCGAAGGGCTCGCGGCCTGGCGCGACTTCTCGCCCCTGGGCGCGACCTTCCCATCGGGAGCGCACCTGGCCCTGGTCGAAGTCGATACCGATACAGGTAACGTGGACGTGCTGGAATACGTGGCGGTGGACGACGCCGGGAAGATTCTCAACCACTACCTGGCCGATGCCCAGGTCCACGGCGGGTTGGCCCAGGGTATCAGCCAGGCCCTTTACGAAGAAATCGTCTATGACGAAAACGGCCAACTGGTGTCGGGCACCCTCATGGACTACGCCATTCCGACCGCCGAGCGCGTCCCGGCCTTTGTAACCGGGCTGGTTGAAACACCCTCGCCGGTCAACCCGATGGGCGCGAAAGGTATCGCGGAAGGCGGTTGCACGGGCGGACCCCCGGCAGTCGTCAACGGGGTTATAAACGCGCTGGCTCACCTGGGCGTTAAAGCCCTGGATATGCCCCTGGTACCGGAGAAAATCTGGCAGACCGTCCAGGCCGCCAGGAACGGGACGCTCGACCAATCCGACCCGCCAACCCCGGCTTTCCTGACCGAAAGCAAGGACGGCCCGGACAAAGAAGCGGGCGAGTACGTCTTCGAATAATTAATTCGTGACCGTTTTTGAAAAGAAGGCGCGCCCTTTCGTTAGCAGGCGCTGGATTGAGGGTATTAAGACGAAAAGGAGGACCTGCGCCGGGATGGTGACGGCCAGGTAGAGCAAAGCGGCGTCTAGCAGTTCGTCTGCTATTTCTAAAACGTGGTCGAGCGCGGCGGTAGCGTCATATTTACTGTTGACGTACCAGTAAGACCGGCCATAAGCCAGTTCGTCTGCTTTATTCAGGTAAAGGTTCAGGGCCACCAGGCCGATAGCGAGGTGCAGGGCCAGCGTGATAAACCACCCGGCCCGATAGTCGCGCCGCCAGCCGAAAACGGCCAGAATCCCGGCCAGGGTGGGCGGGTAAGCGTAAAAGCCTCCGCCCAGCGCGTCGATGCCGTTCCGCCAGAAGACCCGCACGCCCAGCGTCACAAAGAGCATCCCCGCAACCAGGGCAACCGGGAAAAGCAGGCGCTTTTCAAACGGGAAAAACCGCTTTAGCATTAGCAGGAGTAGGGAAAGACCGGACCCGGCCAGGAACCAGCTAAAATAGAAATACAAAAAGGGAATATATTCCATGCCCGTTTTAGTATCCTTTACCTTTAAAGTAGCGGTTTAAGTTTTGGTATTCCCCTATATAACCTGTGAAAAAGGGGTAGGGTTGCGGATTGGGAAGACCATTTTTTAAAATTGGCAAAAATTCATAGGGATAAATTGAAAACTCAACTTATTTTTTTTAGTAATTTAGGTATAATTAGACCAATATAAAGTTCGAGGATTGCAGGATATTTGGTGAAAGTAATAGGAAGGCCGTGAGGGGATGCCTAGCCTGAACCAGGAATTAGTAGAGATTTTAAACCGGCTCGTCAACGATATTGCTACCAGGGTAGCCCGGCGCATTGGCCGGGACAAACGCCAGTTCAGCCTTTACGCCAATCTGACCGAGGACCAGATTGCCCAGCGGATTACCCTGGCAACCCACAGCGTGATTGCCTCTATCGAGATTAACGACGCCAAACCCTTGATGGATTTCCTCGATAAAGTCTTCGAAGCGCGTCTCCGGGCCGGGTACGACCCGAACGTTTTGTTGCGAGTGGTCGAGCTAACCGCCGAGCAAATCGTGGAGGCCGCCGCCTGGGCCCACCCCGAAGACCAGCCTCGGATTGATTATCTCAGCCGGAAAATCGCCCTCTTTAATACCAGCGCCAAGTTGCACCTGGTCAATTTTAACCTGGCGATTCCGGTCGAGGAGCGCATAATGCTCGACCCCGACCTTTTTGGCAACCTGGGTTCAAACCATAATCGCTCGGAGTAAGCAGGTCCATTTAACTCCCCCTTTAGCCAGGGTGAATGCAAAGTCCGAAAAGTTTTCATGCATTTCGACCGTGATTTACACCACCGGAACCCGTGCCCGCAGGTGCGACCTGTGGGTACGGGCTAGATTTCTCGACTGCGCTCACGTCCTTTGGGTGTGACAACCCTAAACACTAAACACTTTGCATTTGCCCTTTAACCCGGCTCTATAGACTTATGATGCCGCCTACGGTAAAATCCAAGTAGATTTTACCTTTCGTTGTTATCTATAAAAAATCTTCCGGAATCATAGTGGGTTATTATGTCAAGTAGCAAAATTAAAGGCGGCTTCCTGGCGGCCTGGCTGGTTGTTTTGTTGTTAGGGTTGCAACTGCTGGTGGCCTGTGGCGATGCCGCGACCTCTACCCCTACCACCAAAGACGAGAACCTGCCGCAAGACCGGGTGCTGGTCCTGAGTAACAAAGATGGCTGGCCCGACCTTTACACGGTCGACCTGACCGGGAAATTCACCGGGCGGTTGACCCAGAGCGCCGCCGCCGAATACAGTCCCTCCTGGTCACCCGATGGCAAACGGGTCGTCTTTACCGAGCTTAACGGGGATGAGGCCGCCGGGGACTATGCCAGCAATCGCCGGATAGTGGTGATGGACGCGGACGGCAAGAACCGCAAGGTGGTGGCCCAGGACGGCCTTAACCCGGTCTGGTCGCCTGACAGCCAGAGGATACTTTTTACCAGGGTCACGACCACCACCGGGCAGGCTAACCAGTCCGGCAGCAAAGCGGCGAATATCGCGGCGGCTCCGACCGCTACCCCCGGCAACGGTCCCGCCTTGACCCCGATGCAAACCCCGGATAACGGGTCGGGCAGGTTTCCGATCCTGGATGACTCGACCCCAACCCCGGCCACTACTGCCAAAGGTAGCCAGCAATCGAGCCTGTATACGGTGACGGTGGATAACGGCCAACCGGCCCTGCTGGTCGCGGACGCGGTGAGCGGGTCGTGGTCGCCGAACGGCAAACGGCTGGTCTATATCAGCGGGAACAACGTGCTGGACATGAAGCGGAGCCTGAATATCGCCAACGCAGATGGTTCCAGCCCCATTTCACTTTCGGAGCGGGCTAAAATCACCGACCTGGACATTATTTTCGCAAGCTGGTCGCCGGACAGCGCGACCCTGGCCTTTACCGCCACCGATACCCAGAAAGACAAAATCAGCCTTTACAAGATAAGCGTGGAGAGCGGGGGAAGCCGCCGGGTAGCCGATTATGACGGCTCGGCCCACGAAATCATGAGTATGATCTGGGCTTACGCCGACTTTTATAGCCCGGCCAGCCGCCTTCACCTCGCCCCGGCCTGGTCGCCCAACGGTCGCTCGATTGCTTTCAGTGACGGCAGCGCCCGCTTGCAGGTCATAGATACCTCGACCGGGAATATCCGGTTTTACCCGGTCGGGACGGCTTCACTGGGCCAGGACAAAGACTCGGTGCTGGGGGTTAGCTG
Organism: Chloroflexi bacterium 54-19; assembly: GCA_001898225.1. GTDB lineage: Bacteria > Chloroflexota > Chloroflexia > Chloroheliales > Chloroheliaceae > 54-19. Next base: position 122,986 of record MKTJ01000038.1, on the reverse strand, counting down.
GCTGCCCGACAACCGCCGCCTGGTCTACGACCGGGCCAATGTGGGCCGGAATACCCTGCAATCCCAGGCCGGTAATTACATTTACGACTTCTTTGATGAAACCCTCGAAACGCTTGACACCGTCAACAAGAACACCCTGACCCTCATGAGCGGGCCGGGCTCGACCTTCCAGGCGAGTTGCTGCGGTATGGATACGCTGGGAGCAGGCAGTCCGACCGCGACTACCTCCTCCGCGACAGCCCAGGCGTCCCCTACCGCCACCGCTAACCCCACCGCCAGCAAGACCGGCAAACTGGTCTATGTCAGCGGTATCGGCCAGCGGCAGCTAATCGTCAACGACCTGGCAACCGGCAAACAGACGGTCATAACTTCGGGCACTTTCAAACAGATTGATTTTAACCTGGCCCCCAAAGGTGACAAAATGGTCTATGTTGAGGTGGGCGACCGCTTCAACAGCACTCTTTACGTGGTCGGGCTGGACGGCAAGAATAAGCAAAAGCTCTCGGAGGGTAGCGGCAATCCCGACGACCTGAGCTACCTGACAAGCTGGTCGGCGGACGGTAAAGAACTGGCCTTCCAATCCCTGAACGGCGACCCCAGGCTTAAAACGGGGCTGTATACCGTGGAGGTTGACGACCTGGTAAAAAGTGTTTCCGCGCCGCGCCTGATTACCACCCAGAACGCCTCGGCCTTTGCCTGGTCGCCGGACGGCAGCAAAATTGCCTACCGGGTGGAAAACCTGACTTACGAATTGTATATCTCCCCCGCCGACGGCAGCCAACCGGGTAAACAGATTGCCTCGGTGGGCAATTTCGATACCCGCTACAGCTCTTTAGGCAAAGGGCTGGCCTGGTCGCCAGACGGCCAGTACCTGGCGATGAGTGGCGCGGCGGGCTTTGCGAGTTATAGCTCTATCTGGGACATCTGGCTGGTCACGCCCGACGGCAAGGTGGACGATCAACCGGGATATTATATCAACCGGATTATCGGCTTTACGCCCGACAACTCCCGCCTTATCGCCACGGTGGCCTCCTCGAACCAATCGAGCACTATCCAGGCTTTTGTGCTGGGGAATACCGGCAGTTCGCTGCGGGGCTGGCGTTCGTACGACCGGGGGTCGGGGCCGCTAATCTCGCCGGACGGCCTGAACCTGGCCTACTATACCCAAAATGGGGATGGCCGGTTCGATGGCAGCAACAACGCCGCGACCAGTGACGACCACCGCCTGGTAGTGGTGAGCTTTTCGAACGGGAACAGCCGGGCCATAAATTTGGATTATATGCCCTACTATTCTTACAAAGCGCGGTTTTACACCTGGGAGCCGGGCAACGGCCAGTCACTAATATATTATCAAAACAACACGATTTATGTAACCAGCGGGCAGGGCAACCCGCTCAAAAGCGACGTGCTGGCAAGGGCTTTCGCGGTTGACCGGCTCGGCTGGTCCAAAGGTTAATGGCTAGTTTTGGGGATATGTTGCCTGGGAAGGGGGCGGGATAAGTGAGCGTGGATAGTGGACCGGAAAACAGGGTGGCGGCAATCGTCCTGGCGGCGGGAGCGGCCCGGCGGTTTGGCCGTCCCAAACAACTCGAACAATGGCCTTCTGCCGTTGGTCCGACCCTGGTCGAAAGGGCGGTCGGCCTGACGCTGGCGGCAACGGCAGGGCCGGTGCTGGTGGTGGTCGGCAACCAACAAAAAGCGGTCGAGGAAGTGCTGGCCCGGCAGGTGAACTCTCCTAGGGTAAAGCCGGTTTTCAACCCGCGCTGGGAGGAAGGACAGGGTTTTTCGGTAGCGGCGGGGGTAAAGGCGGCGAACGAGTTAGTGCCGCCGGTCGAAGGGGCGCTGATAATGCTGACCGACCAGCCTCGCCTGAGAGTGGAAACCCTAAAAACTTTGCTGGAGCAGTTTGCGGGGCTGGGTGAGGCGGGGCGGGAGAAAATCCTGTTTCCGGTCTTTGAGGGGAAACGGGGCAACCCGGTTATTTTTGGCCGGAACTTCTTCGAGGAACTTACCAGGCTGGAAGGTGATGTTGGGGGCCGGGCGGTGGTCAGGAAGTACCCCCAGGCCATTATCGAGGTGGCGGTGACCGACCCGGCCATCCACGAGGACGTTGATACGCCGGAAGAACTGGCTAAACTCTTGGACACGGGCGGCGAGGGTTAGCAATAAGGTGTAGAATTTTTAGTATGCCTTTTCGTGAATGTGCAGTTTTTGACTGTGCTATTGTCCAACGGTACCCGTAAACGGGTGCCCAAGATTCCTCGGTTGCGGCCTCGGAATGACAAAATCCAGGTTAAGGGGCGGGGACTTCCAGCGGGGTTATCCGCGAGGGGCAGTGAGGCGCCAGGAGACACGCTTCGCAGCGAGGCCGCCGGGCTTCGCAGACCAACCGGCCATGCCAGATTAGCCGGTGCGAGACGTTGGTCCATTCTTCGCGGGGGGTCAGGGCCATGAGGTCACGCTCTATCTTTACGGGGTCGGTGTTGTTGGAAAGGCCCAGGCGAGCGACCAGCCGGGTCACGTGGGTATCCACGGCAATCCCATCATTGATACCAAAAGCGTTCCCCAGGACCACGCTGCCGGTCTTACGCGCCACTCCCGGCAGTTTGAGCAATTCTTCCATAGTTTGCGGGACTTGCCCGCCGTAGTCTTCCACAATCTTTTTTGATGCGCCCAGGATACTCTTGGCCTTGTTGTGATAAAACCCGCAGGTGTAGATGAGCTTCTCAAGTTCAGCCGGGTTAGCTTCGGCCATGGCGGCGGGGTCGGGGAACCGTTTGAACAGGGCCGGGGTTATCATATTGACCCGAACATCGGTACACTGGGCCGAAAGGATGGTAGCTATCAACAACTGGAAGGGGTTCTCGAAATCGAGGCCGCACTTTGGAGTGGGATAGAGTTGTTTTAGCAAGGGATAGATGATTTCGAACTGGTGACGGGCCGCGCCGTTTTCGATGGTATCATCAAACGGAGTGGGTTTGCGGGCAGGTTGTTTTGAGACCATTTTCTATATTTCCCCAGACATAGACATTATTTAACTTCAAACATCCCCACGGCCCGGCGGCCCGACTCCATCCCCACAATTGTAATCGACCAATCTCCGGCGATAGCCTGGTCGGGGGTATAGCTTATGGACAGGACTCCGTTGGTGTCGGCATCTTTGTTACCCAGGTTGATAACCTTTTTATCGGGGCGAGTAACCCAGATGGCGGTGGTTTCTTTTGGCTTGTATTCGTCGGCGGTCGCGGTTACCGGCTGGCCGCTCTGGACCGAGCCTTTATGTCCCACGATGCCATCTCCGGGTAAGACCGCCGCGCCCCGGAAAATCGGGACGGTGCCAACGGTGTAGTCGCCAAAAGTTTCTACGTCGCGGTAGTTATTCTTGAACGGTTTGAGGTCACCCCCCGCCGAGGCCAGATGGACCCAGACGTGGGGAGCGCCGCCGGTCTGGGACATAACCATTGCCGAGAAGGTATCAAAATTGACCGGCACGACAAAGCTATCCGGGTGATTGGTCAGGACCGGCAAGGAATAGTAGGCCCGTGTGAAGTCGTTACCTTGCGGACCATCCGAGGCGGGCAGGTCGAGCATGACCTTTTCATCCGGTTTGAGATAGCCGGTCTTCCAGAGTTTATTCAACCAGACCGCTACCTGGCGGGTCGCCTCGTCCGGGTAATCGCGGGGTCTTTCCAGGGTCGCGTACACCTGGGACAATAGCAGCAAGGCAACCAGGCCAACCCCGGCATAGCGAACCGCCTGGGCACGATAAGTGAAAGCCCGCTCGAAAAGATAGGCCACCACCGGCAAAAGCAACAGCAGGTTGGAGACCGGGTAACGGGCGCTGCCGGGCGCGATATTGTTGAAGGGCAGGGTCGTCAAGATGAAAACCACGAACTCGCCCCAGACCAGGGCCAGGTACCAGCGCGCTTTTCCGACCGGTTTCCAGGCCAACCACAAAGAACCCGCGATAGCAGGTAAAGTCAGGGGCAGCCAGAGGGTCAGGAAGGTCTGCGGATAGAAGACCAGCCGGGAAAAGAACGACATGCTGGTGTTTTCCGAGTTATAAATCCGCCCATTGATTTCGCTGGTAATCTTGGCAAAACCCAACGGCGAACCGATAGCCGGGTCGGTCCAGCTTGCGTACATCCACCCTGCCATAAAAATGAAGGCCGGGACCAGGGCCAGGACCACTTTGATTTTATCGGGCTTGCCCCACTCGTTACGGCGTAAGGCGATAACCAGGGCAATCAGGGCATAGACAGCGCTATAGAACCAGGCTTCGTAGCGGAGCATAGTCGCACCGAGGAATCCCAGGCTGGCAAGAACCAGCCATCCGGCGCGGGGGTCTTTGCGGGTCAGCCACTGCGTGAAAAAGACGACCCCGGTGGTGAGAAAGACGTGGGTCAGGCTTTCGGACATCCCGCTGAGACCGAACCAGATTTCCCAGGGGAAGATAGCCGCCAGGGCAGCGCTCACAAAACCGGCGTTCCGGCCAAACAGGGCCCGGCCAATAAAAAAGAGATTGACGGTTGTGACTATGGAAGAAAGCATGTTGACCAGCCGGGGCACTCTTAGCAGGTCCGGCCAGAAATGCATGAGGGTGCCGTTCAACCAGAACTGTAAGGGCAGCCAGGCATCAATGCCAAGCTGCTTTTTGCCAATCTCCCACTGCCAGGCGATTATAGAGCGAGTAAAGCCGTCGGTATCATATTCCACGAAACCGTTGCGCCACAGGTACAACCCCAACAAAAGCTTGACGCCAATGGCGACTGCCAGGAACGAAATAATTAGTATAATTTCTTTGCGCCGAGTTTTCGTTTCGGGCGAAACATCGACAGGCAGGTTAGCGGGAACAGGAGTCTTCAGGAGATTCAAAAAACACCTCAGTAAAGGGAAAATTTTACCATCCAGGAAAATAACGAATTACTCCCCTTTAATGTTACCGTTTATCATAACATATCTAAAAGTCGGTTTCAGCCAAATATAAAAATCGGTAAAATGGCCTAATCAAGAATTTGTGATTTTCCTGACAATATTGGTATAATGAAAACCTATTGCAATTATTTAGCGGGAGAAATTATTATGTCAACTACCACGACTTTACAGGAAGCCGCCGGTTACAAAGCAACCGGGCGGGTCTTCAATTTCTCGGCTGGTCCGGCGGTTATGCCGTTACCGGTCCTGGAGCAAATTCAGCAAGAATTATTAAATTACAACGGCACGGGAATGTCGGTCCTGGAGATGAGTCACCGCTCGGCGGCTTTTGAAGATATTATTCACCAGACCGAAGCAAATATTCGCAAACTCTACAATATCCCGGCCAATTATAAAGTGATATTTTTGCAGGGTGGCGCCAGTCTGCAATTTGCAATGCTCCCGATGAACCTGCTGGCAAAGGACGCTTCCGCCGACTACATCATTACCGGCTCCTGGGCGCAGACGGCTTTCAAAGAAGCCAAAAAGGTGGGTACGGTGCGAGCGGCGGCTTCGACCGAAAGCACCAATTTTGACCGGATTCCGGCGCAGAGCGAATTGCAACTCGACCCGAAAGCGGCTTATCTCCACTTCACCTCTAATAATACGATTTACGGGACCGAATGGTCCGAAGAACCGGTCGCCCCGGAAGGCGTGCCGCTGGTCTGTGACGCTTCCTCCGATATAATGAGCCGCCCGCTCGACATCAGCAAATACGGTTTGATTTACGGCGGCGCGCAGAAAAACATGGGTCCGGCGGGTGTAACCCTGGTTATCGTCCGGGAAGACCTCCTGACCCGGACTCCCGCCAATCTCCCGGCCCTGCTCGATTACCGGCTGCTGAGTGAGAAAGAGTCGCTACATAACACTCCGCCCACCTTCGCCATCTATGCCACCGGGCTGGTGACCAAATGGCTGCTTGAGAACGGGGGCCTGGAACAGATGGCTAAGAGCAACGCCGCGAAAGCCGGTCTGCTCTATAACGCCATTGACAACTCGAACGGTTTTTATAAAGGCCACCCCCAGCCGGACAGCCGCTCGAAGATGAACGTCACCTACCGCTTGCCGAACGAAGCCCTCGAAAAAGCTTTTGTAAAAGAAGCGACGGCCCAGGGCCTGGACGGTCTGAAAGGTTACCGGACGGTTGGCGGTATTCGCGCCTCCATCTATAACGCTTTCCCCTACGAAGGGGTCGAAGCCCTGGTAGAATTCATGAAGGTGTTCCAGGAAAAGAACAGCTAAAGTAAGGCGGCGGCTTCCTATATAATAGGTAGTCGAAGTTGTTTCACGTTAAACGTTCCGTATTAGCAGTCGTATTGCAAATCGTATTGATTCAATACGGCTATCAAAGCGGGACGTTTTTCTTTTGCCTTTTTAACCTGCCATGCTAGAAGATTTCCCTGGGTACGGTGTGAAACCGTATTGAATCAATACGACCGGAAACAAACTAAATCTGTGAAGTCGTATTGAATCAATACGATTGCTGTTACTATTTGGGGTAAATTAAGACCCTGTCCCCTACTGACTTCTGACCTCTGCCCTCTGGCTTCTAAACACTGAAAACTAAACACCAAACACTGTTCTCCGGCTTGCCATCCCCATGGGTTACTGTTATACTTTTGTTCTAATCGGGGACTTTTCAGGACTTTTCAAATTTTCAGATGACCATGAAGGAGAAAGAACCTGTGCCAGCAAGCAAGGAAGTCAACGGCTTCGAAGCTCTTTTCAAGGTTGCCAAAAATTACCAGAAAAAAGTAAAAACGACCGGGAACGGCGCGGTTATTGTAATAGCCAACGAAAAAGGCGGGATTGGTAAATCCACTATCACTGCCCTTATGGCCGCCGCCCTGGCGGAGGTCGGTCTGAAAGTGCTGGTCGTTGACCTCGACCCCCAGAGTTCCGTTACCCAGATGCTCCTGCCAAACCTGGAAAAGTTACCCTCCCCTGCCATCGGCGACCTGCTCACTACCGATTTCGACGGCGACAACGCCCTCTTTCCGGCGGACGTTATTCAGCCCGTCCCGGCGGGCACGGTCTATAACAACGAGGCCCTGGGCCAGCTCTTTCTTCTACCTTCGAACCCACAACTGGGTAAACTTAACAATTACCTGGCGACAAACATCAATGGCCGCCAGATTCTAAAATTTATTATCAAGGAACTGGTTATCGAAGAAGGCGCCCTGGTCAACGAATACGACCTTATCCTGATTGATACCCCCAGCCAGCTTGATAGCATCTTTGCCGAATCGGCCCTGATTGCCGGGGACATGGTGCTGATGCCGACTACTCCCCGCCCGGTGGACCAATGGGCTATCGCCCAGACCATCCAGAAAATCCGGGAGGCCAAGCGGGTCGCCAACCGGGGCCTTGAGATAGTCGCCGCCGTCGTGAATATGTACGACCCCCGCAGCGGCCTGGTCGAAAGCGAAGGGCTCGAAGCGGTCAAAGCCGCCCTGGGCGACCGGGTGGTCGAGCCGCCCATTCGCAGCCTCAAAACGATTGCTAACAGCCCGGCCAAAAGCACCAGCTTACTCACAACCGGACAGGCCCAGAAACCCGCCGACGATTTCCGGCAGACCACTACCGAAGTTATGTCAAGAATACTCGCCCGGCTCGACCAGCTTTCCAGCAAAGGAGGCCGCTAGATGGCTCCAAAAAATAACGCCGCCGCCGCCTTTCGGCGGAACCTGGCCGCCCTGAATTTAGATGACGATACCGGGCAGGACAATCCCGAAGGTACCCCGGAAACTGCGCCACCTGCGCCCGCTCCCGCCACCTTGAGCAATTACGCCGTTAAACAGATTCCTTTCGAGCTATTGGAGGTAAACCGCTTCCAGGAATATCTGCGGCCCGGCGGTCCTGACCGGCAGGGTTTAGAAGAACTGGCCGAAAATATGGCTCAAAATGGGTTTACCTCGGTTATCCTGGTCCGCCCTCACCCCGATAAACCCGGTCATTTCGAGATTGGACACGGCCACCGCCGTTTAGCCGCCCTCCAACTGGCCGCCGGCCTCGGCACCGAGCCAAACAAGGTCAAAGGCGCGAATAAAATCCCGGCCCGGATTGCCGAGAACGCCGGGGATGCCGAGTGGCTCGATATTGCCGTCAGCGAGAACCTTTCCCGCGAAGATTTAACCCCGCTCGCGATTGCCAACTCCTTCGAGGCCATCCGCCGCTTTCACGCGGGAGCCAGCCTGGCCGATATAGCCCGCCGGGTCGGACGCTCCAAAAGCTGGGTCCAGCGCTACGATGCCATCAACGGCGCGCCACCCCACCTGGTGGAAATGATTCGCCAGAAACCGGACAGCCTCGAACACCTCTTTATTCTCAAACGGCTGCCCGACCCCAACCGCCAGAAAGAGTTGGCCCGCCAGGTGGTAAGCGGGCAACTCACCCTGACCGCCCTGAAAGAAGAACTGGACGGCCCCAAACAGCCAGCGCAAAAAGGTAACAAGGAAAAGCCAAAATTCAACCCGCCCGAAGCGGATATTTCTCTCGAATCCAATACCCGCCTCTCCCGCCTGATACACCAGCTTGAAGTAAATATCGGTTATCTTAACATGCAACTCGAACAGGAGAATTTCAAGATTACCCTGGACCAGCAGGAGAAATTGGAAAACATTACCCGGAACCTGACCGAACTTCTCGGCAGCACTCTCCCCATGACCCGCCAGTCCAAATACGGACGCTAATCAGGCGAACAAAAACTTCAAACAAATGCTTAGAACAAATGTTCTTGACTTTGGAGCATTTTTCGTTTACCCTCAAAATAAGGGCATATTAGAATCATCTTTTAAGCCCTGAATCAAAAGTTCGCGGAACTTTTGATTCCCTATTGCAAAATAGAGATTAATTTGCTACTATTCTACATGCAATATTAGGTGTGTTCGATTAACAGACAGTTTTGTGAATCAATTGGTGTTTATTCACTCAATGAGTAGTCAAAGTATAAACATTTACAAAACGAGAAATTAGAACAATACTTAACATAAATAGAGAATAAGTTGTCATAACTAAAAAGGTGTGAAATGGCTCTTCCAAAAGTTGCGGCTGATACTACCATCACAAACCTCGGTATGCGCTCGGACGAGCATCTTTTGCACTTTGGCCTCTACGAAGAACCCTTCGTCATAACCGGCATCAACCACCGCTTTTGCTACCTCTCCGCCCAGCACCGCTCGGTGGTCGAACGTTGCCTGGCCGTGATTGACCGCCGCCTCGGCTTCGGTATCGTCCAGGGCGCCGTCGGTACCGGCAAGTCCACCCTGGCCCACCTCATCTATAGCCGCCTCAGCAACCATCCCGAATACACCGTAGCTTTCAATAACGACCCCGCCGTCCCACCGACCGGCTTCATTCGCAACGTCCTGGCCGAATATAAACAACCAAACGTGGGCCGCCAGATGGACCAGCTAAAAAATAATTTCCGGGAGTTCGTCTACGAACAGGTCCTACAGCAGGATAAAAATGTCGTGTTGCTGGTGGACGAGGCCCAGACCATGGAGCCGCGCACCCTTGAACTGGTCCGGGTATTGCTCAATTTCGAGGGGGACCAGGGCAAGTTCGTCCAGGTTATTTTCTTCGGCCAGGAAGAACTGAGCGAGAAACTCAAACGCTACAAAAATATCGAAAACCGGATAATGGGGGTCGCCCATCTCGAACCGCTCGACCGCCTGGAAACCCAGAACCTGCTCGAATACCGCCTCTACGTGGCCGGGCGCAAAAAACCCCTTTTCACTTCCGAGGCAATTGACATAACTCACAGGTCGAGCAGCGGCATCCCCCGCTCCATCTGCGCCATCGCCGACGAAGCCATCCACCTGGGGTACGAGGCGCGGGTCGATATAATTGACGAAGGCATCACTCGCGAGGCCGTGAAACGGGTAGTCCTATGAGCCTAAAGTACACTGTTAACGCGGTTAGCGAAGCCCAGAGCCAGTCCCAATCGCTCTTTCGCTATCTCGCGCCGGACCTGATTCAACCGAACCCGAAGCAGCCTCGCCGCTCTATCGAGACCGAAGCCCTGGCGACCCTCAAAGAGAGCATCCGGGAACGGGGTATTCTCCAACCGCTCCTGGTCATGCGCGGCGAGAATGGCAACTATATCCTGGTCGCGGGACAGCGCCGCCTGGCTGCCGCCCGCGAGTTAGGGCTGGTCCGCGTGCCGGTGATGGTCCTGAACGAAATCCGGCCCGATTACCTGGTAGACAGCCTGCTCGAAAATATCCAGCGCGAGGAACTGAGCGGCATCGACGAGGGCCATTCTTTCATCACCTTAAAAGAAGAATTCGGCTGGTCCCAGCGCGAGATTGCCAACCGCATCCACAAACACGAGTCCTATGTCTCCGAACGCATCAGGACCGCCGAGAAGCTTACCGCTATCACCAAAGAGATTATTTCGGAAGCCTTTGCCGCTGACGAAAACTTGGCACGTGCCAAGTTTTCCCACTCTATCAACCGCAAGCTGGCTTTGCTCCGGGCCGAGGAACAGGAAGAACTGGCCCGGCTGGTGGCGTCCACTCCCGATATTACCGCCCGCAAGGTGGAGGGGTTGGTCCGCGAGAAAATGATGCCTTACACGGTCAGGCACCAGGCAGCAGCCCTGGTTCCCGAAGAAACGACACCGCCCGCCCCACATCCGGAGCCGCCACACAAAATGGTCCGCACCCGGAAGAAGGCGCGACCTGACGAAAATAATCCCCAGCAGTTATCTCTGGCCGGGGCCGGGTTTGAAACAATCCCCGGTCTAGCGGCTGCCCAAAAACCCTCGGTCCCCTTGAAGAAGTCCAAAACCAGCCAGGCCGCCCTGTCCCTGCACTACGACCTGGAAAAACTCGACCCGGCGCTGGCTCGCACCAAAACCCTGCTTCAACAACAACTGGCCGGAAATGCCCGGCTGGACCTTGACGACCTTATCAGGGCCATAAAGGAGGATTTGTCGCGGCAGTAAGCCGGATAAAGCAGAGCAACTAACAAATGTTTGAGGGTGTCTTATAAAACCCTCGTTTTCTAAAACAAAAAAGAGAGCAACCCTCCGCCGCCAAGCTAGTAGGTTGCTCTCCCAGTTCACCACCCGTTTAAGGGCAGGAAAGTCTTTTTGTTGTCTAAAAGACACTCACATTATAGGTGGGCTTTTCCTCCATGTCAACGGGTGCCAGGAGGTATTTTTATGCCCGAAAATCGCCCGCCCCTGTTAGAGCCGGAAACCCCGGTTCGGCGCGCCCGCCTGACCGCTCATTCGACCGCCATCTCGAACGTGGTCTTGCTCGGTTATGCCAGCCTTTCCGATGGCGCTCGCCTGACTTACATGGTGCTGGAAAGTTACGACTGGCCGGATAAAGACGGTTTCTCAAAAGGGCGCTGCTGGCCCAGCATCGAGACTATCGCGACCGCGCGCGGCAAATCTTATGATACCGTGGCGCGCCACCTGAAAGAACTGGAAGCCGCCGGGCTTATCCGGGTCGAGAGCGGCCAGGAACGCGGGGTGGCAAACTGCTACTGGCTGCTCGGTCCCTCCGCCCAGGAAGCCGCTTCCTATCAAGAACGCTTTGATGACCGCCCTGACGGGGGTATAAAAGAAACCACTTCAAACGGACCCGCTCAGACGAGGGAGGGTAAAAGCGCCGGACCACACCCGCAACAATGCCCGACCCCCTCCGGCAAACATGCCCCACCGGCCCCGGCAATTTTGCCGGAGAAAGAACATGAATCCCAAGAATCAAAATTTAAGAAATTTGAACTTGAAAAAGATTCGAATCTCTTTTCATCCCGCATTGGCAGGGGAGATGCTACGCTGTCCACCAGCCAGCCCAACGCCAAACCTGGAAAAAGGGACACCTTACCGGGTCGCCCTGGCTCAGCCTATATCGGGCAAATAATTCTCGACTTCAGCCGGGCCTTGAACGACCTTTCGCACGCCCCCTCGAACCAGAAACAGGCTCAAAATCTGTTCCGGCAGAGCGGCCTGGACGAAAAGACCTTTGTCGAACTGCTCTACGAGGCCAAGAAACGCACCCAGTGGGCCGCGATAGCCACTCCCAACGTTACCGGAACCGGGCCGAACCGGGCAGCCTACTTCTTCAAGGTCGTCCGAAATTTACTTGAAGAAAAGGCACAACTTTCGGCCCACCTATCATACCTGACGCCTTGAGTAATTTGTTAAGTAAGAAGTACGGCATTGTCACACCCAAAGAGCGTTTACTGGGTTTTGATACTTCTTTTACTTGGTAAACTTGGCTCATCTTCTACGTAATATACTGTAGGCCAAAGAGGGATACGAAGCGGGCCTGGATATTTTTTTCCTGCCCTTCTTTTTTCTGACTGCTGAAAGCCCGGCTATTTCCGGTGGAATCTTTTAATCAATCCTTCCAGGTCCGCCCCTACTACCGGGCCTGTAGGGACGCGCTCCTTCTGCGGCTGGCCGAAAGCTTCGGGGTGCAGATAGGTGCCTTTTTCTTCCGGGGTCTTGGCTTCTTCCACCTTGATAGGGTTGGCTTTAGCATAAGCATCCTGGCGAATACCCGTTACCTGCCAGCTTACCTTTTGACCGGACGAACCACCGGCTATCTTGAACTGGCGCTCTTTCATTTCTTCTAAAATATGCAGGTCAGGGGCGGCCTGACCTAGCGGTGTAAGCTGGTAGCGGTAGTCGGAATTAAGCGCTTCAAAATAGGAGGGCATTTCTACGGTGGCTTCACCCCGGCCATCAAGCGTAACCACCCCATCATAGACATTCTTCATATCGGGCGACTCGACAAAGGAGTGGTAGAGGTACTTGTTGGTCGGGTCGAGGGGATGGTCTATCATAAAAGTGCCGGAACTTTTGGAGATGGCCCCGACAATCTGCACATCCCCCTTGAAAATAGCGGCTTTGGCGTTTGGCCGGGCGGTAGTGCCAGGATTGTTCAGGTCGCCCGCATTGGTCCCGGCCTCGACATAAAGGCCGAGATTCTGGTTGTTAACAACGTTAGAAAAACTTGCGGTGGCCCCGGAGGTGACAGCCAGGCCAATCCCTGTATTAGTCTGTGAAAAATAAGGACTGCTGGAATTATTGATCTGCATTATGCCGCCAAATTGACTACCGATTCCTAAAACCCCTGTTTTAGCGTTGGCGCCAGCCACCCCGGTTTCGCCGCCGAAGCCGTTGACCCCGGTTGAGGCGGGGCTATAACCGAAAATACCCTGGGTTCCGATGCCGTAAACTCCAATTCCAGCAAAGACATTGGTATCGGCTGCGTTGGTAGCAATACCATAAACACCAATCCTGTCACCGTCTGCAAAATAATATGCGCTGGATAAGTCTATAGAGTCGTCAGAAGTAGCCGCCATGCCGTATTTTCTGTTTGAACCCATGGTGCCCGTAACCGTGCTGCCGTGTGGCATCATGACGGCCCCGGCATTCGAAGCCCCCACAAACTTGGCCTCCGCCGGTTGGGGAACCAGCGCCGCCACCCCGCCTACGGCCAACCCTGCCAGCAGGCCGCCCGCCAACCGGCGTAAAATTTTGCGACGGGTGGTCGAAACAGACGGTGGCGCAATCTGGACCGGGTGAGGCAGGGCCCCGGCGCGTTGTTTGAGAGTGTCGAGTTCAGCCTGTAACACGGCCATTTGAGCGATAATCTCCTCCAGGGCAGGAGTCAGGGCGGGCTTCTCCATAATTTACTTACTCCCAGGTTAAGCAGTCATGATTTTAATAATAAAAAGAATTGAATATGCGGATGCGTTGGACTTATTATAACAGAGAATTGAGCGGTTTCTGGCCTGGAATTAGCTTATTTTTGGCTTAATAGCGCTCCTTGTAGTGGTGTTACGGGTTAGCGGATTAATTTATCCCGATTTAAAATTTAATCTTAACACTCCTTGAATTTTAGGGGGCATTTCCTATTACATCGCTGTTAGACCTTTGTGTTAAAATGAAAATATAATCGGTCGTTCGTACCGGGCTCCGTTTTAGTTAAAGGGTTAGGGATTTTTTATTCCCAGAGCTTGTTAAAGGAGACAGCGTTGGAAAAACCAGAAATCTTGATTGTTGACGACGAGCAAAATATCTTGCTCCTCCTTAGTGAGACCCTGGAAGACGAAGGTTACGCCATAACCACCAAAAATAACGGCAAGGATGCGATTGCTACCCTGGCCGAGAACGAATTCGACCTGCTGCTGGTCGACCTCAAGCTGAAGGATATGGACGGCACCCAGGTAATGCGCGAGGCCAAAAAGCACTGGCCCGATACCGTGGTTATCATGCTGACCGGGCACGGCTCGCTGGAGTCGGCTATGGAGGCGATAAAATACGGCGCGTCGGATTACCTGCTAAAACCGGCCAGCGCGGCGGACCTGAAAGAAAGCATCCGGCGGGGTCTCGACAAACGGCGGGAAGGGCTGCAACAGCAGCGAATGGCAAACCAGGCCCGCGAATTCGCCCGCACCATTATTGAGGGAGGGGAGACCACGGCCACCGCCGCCCCGGCCCGGCCTAAAACCGCCGCCCCTGACAGCGCTCCCAGGACCCGCCCCGCCGACGAGGAAATCGTGACGGTCAGCGACGTGGCCGTGGATGTCAAAAGGCACGAAGCCCGCCGGTCCGGGGATTTGCTCGACCTCACTCCGACCGAATTCAGCCTGCTGGTGACCCTCATGAATAACGCCGGGCGGGTGTTGAGTTGCAAATACCTGGTCAAACAGGTCCAGAATTATGACCTGAGCGAGTACGATTCGCGCTCGATGATCCGGGTCCATATCAAGCACCTGCGCCACAAAATCGAACGCGACCCCAATAACCCCGAATATATTATCAACGTGCGGGGTCTTGGCTATAAGTTTGGGGCGTAACCCAACGGTGGGGCCACCAGTGGGGCTACCTGTGGAACCACGAATGGACCCACCGGTAGTGCCGCCAATGGAGCACAAATGGAATATGACGAAACACTGGCCGACCTCGAACATCGCCGCACCAGGGCCAGGGCCGGAGGCGGGGCCGCTAAAATGGCCCGGGTTAAGGCCGGGGGCAAGTTAAACGCCCGCGAGAGAATTGATTTACTGCTCGACCCCGGCAGCTTTTCGGAAATCGGGTTACTGGCCCACTCCGATATGCCCGGTGACGCCGCCGATACCCCCGCCGATAGCAAAGTGGCCGGGTTCGGCAAACTGGCCGGGCGCAGGATAGGGGTGGTAGCCTCCGATTTCACGGTTAAAGCCGGGACTTCCAGCCGGGTCGCCGCCCGCAAGGAGCATTCCATCGCCCAGCTTTGCAGCCGGAACGGCTACCCCTACGTCTACCTGGGCGAGGGCGGCGGGGCCAGGATGCCCGACATCATGGGGTCGGTCGGCCTGGCGACTTTTGGCGGCACTACCGCCGACGATGATACCTTCGTGCGGGCCCTGACCCGCTACCGGGATAACCCGATGGTGGTGGCTATCCTGGGGGACGCTTTTGGCGAACCGACCTGGCATGCTTGCCTGGCCGACTTCGTGGTTATGACCAAAGGCTCCTGCATGGCCGTTTCGGGGCCGCGCGTCTTGGAAGTGGCGACCGGCGAAAAGCTCGACCCGGAAGAACTGGGCGGCTGGAAAGTCCATTCGGGCGTGACCGGGATGGTGGACGCGGTAGCCGAGAATGACGCGGAAGCACTTGACATAATCAAACGGTTTTTGAGCTATCTCCCCTCGAACTCAAACGAAAGAGCGCCCCGCCAGAGTGTCCCGCCCAATTCCGGGGTAACGATGCCCAACATCCTCGATGACCTCCCGGCCAGAATATCCAAAGCCTACAACATTATCCCTTTACTGGAACGAGTGGTGGACACGGGCAGCCTTTTCGAGATAAAGCCCCGTTTTGGAAAGAGTCTGGTAACGGCCCTGGCCCGGCTTAACGGCGAGTCGGTCGGGATTATCGCCAACCAGCCGCGCCACCTGGGCGGAGCCCTCGATACCGACGCGATTGATAAGGCGGTCAGCTTCCTCTGCCTGTGCGACTCCTTTAATATTCCGCTGGTCTTTTTCCACGATATGCCGGGGTTTCTGGTCGGGTTGGAGCCGGAGCGCAAACGGGCCGCCGCAAAAATCATGACTTTCCTGGAAGCCCTGGGCCAGGTTACGGTCCCGAAAATCGCCATGATTATTCGCAAGAGCTACGGCATGGCTTTTTACAACATGGGCGGGACGGGCACCGGCTCGGACTTTATCGCGGCCTGGCCGACCGCCGAAATCGGTTTCGTGGCGGATAAGGTGGGGGTGAACGTGGTCTACGGGCCGCAGCTAAAGGCGGCGGAAGACCCGGAGGCCGAACGCGTAAGGCTGGAAGCGCTTATGCAGCGGGGCAACAGTCCCTATAATGTGGCCGGGAACTACCTGGTGCACGATATAATCGCCCCGGCGGAGACCAGGAGCTACCTGGTAAACTGTCTCGAAATTGCCTTTAATAGCCGGACGGGCGGCATCGGTAAACATTACCTGCGCAACTGGCCCAAGAAGTTTTAGTTTTTCCCGACTCGATGCTATACATAAAAACCCGGCTGGGCCGGGTTCTTTTATTTATGCATTTAATTACGGCTTCCCTCGACCTGTAGACCGGCCTGGACGAAGACCGGCGAGGACGAACTCGAACTTACCCGCAAGAGAATCCGCCCGGTAACGGGGTCCGCAAAACGGGCCGGGTTATCAATGACATTCTTCTGGGGCGGCGGCGGGCTGGTGAAACCGCTCCCCTGCGAAACGGGTTGGGCGCTGTTGATAATGTTGGGGAGTTCGACCCAACTGTTGGCCTGGTAATCGTACATCTCATACGAGTCGAGCGAAGCCGGGTTGCGCTGGCTGGACCCCGCCCCAAAGGCGTTTATATAGAGAGTCAGGCTTTTTACCTTGAAAGGTCCGTTCTCCACCGGCAGGCGATACTGGGCCGTCACGCTGTTGCGGCTCACGCAGAACTGGTCGGTCATATCGGGACGGCTGGTCAGGGCGACCTGGCCGTTGCTGGAGGTAACGGAATCGGGGAAGAAGGCCATCGAAGGCAGTAATAGCCGGCCATCGCCTTCGCTGGTTTCGAAGTTGACAGGTAGACGGGCAATCAAGACCTGGTTGGTCTTGGACTGGGCCGTCGCGCCGTTGATCGTAACCGGCACCGGGTTCTGGTCCATCCAGGCAATCAGGTCGAGGCCGCGCTGGTTGTTGATGGGACTATAGCGGCCACTGTCATAAACTTTTCGCAGGAAGTTGGCCCGGCTGAGCGTTACCTTGTCGTCCTTGCGGTCCCCGGTAAGCAGGTTGGCAATCCTCTCGGAAGGGTTCGAACTGTTAAACGAGGTGCTGCTGCTAAAACTGGTCGTGCAAAAAGCCTGGGAAGCCGTGGTAGGGCCGGGGAGGGGATAGTCCACCTGGGCCACCGTCCCGGCCTCGATGACATCTTTGAATTTGACCGGGGCATCCCCCAGGCTCAGGACGGTATTAGACAGGTTAAAAGCGGTGTTGTTGTGGATGGTCCCGACTATCCGGCCATCCTCGTAATGAAGGTCCGCCGTAACCTGGTAAGGCTCGGAGGGGACACTGGTTTCCACGGCAAAACCCTGGGCGTTCCACTGGCCTATCTGGAAACCTTCCAGGTAGGGATGGTCGCCCTGGACCATGTTCCGGGTGGCGTCGGTATCGTTCAGGCCCCCGGTGGAGCGGTTTAGCGGCGATACCAGGATGTGGCTGTCAATATCGCTACCGGCCAGGGTAGGGTAAATATCGTAGTTGGAGTCTTCCGGCGAGAACACGGCGGAATAGGAGCGGACCTGGGCTAAATCCTGGTCGGTGCCGACCTGGACCACGCTTAACTGGTTGATAAGCACCTGGCCGGGTGACTGCGAGTTGGTGTAATTGATAACCACCAGGGTAAAGACCAATGTCAGGGCGGGCAGCGTCACCCAGGAGAGGGTCAGGCGGCGGAGTTTCTTGAGAATGATATAGTTCACCGGACCAAGCAGCACCAGGTAGGCGGCCACGATTAAAAAGAAGGTGAATATATCGGGAAGTTTTAGCTCCGGCACGTTAGTGACCAGCGCCAGGTAATCGGCATTGTTTTTGATCTGCGGGTTGGCCTCGGAATAGAGCGAATGTTGGGGAGTAATGTTAAAGCCGAAAAGCTCGATCCAGACCTGGCTGGCTCCGCTCCAATCCTGCAAAGGCGGCACCGCCAGGTCGAGACTCATCGCCACGACCCGGCCCTCGCCGACGTCGCGTTCGGCGGCGACCGGGAGCAGTGTACTGCCAGTAGTAACCTGGCTGAGCAGGCGGGCATCTTTCATGACCTGGCTCTGGGCAATCACCGCCGGGCGGCTGAGCGGGCCGGGAATATTTATCGGCTCGCCATTGGGCGGCACCAGGGTATCCAGGCTAGCAATATTGGTATAGCCGGTGACGTTGAGCGGCAAAAAGGAGGGGTCGAAGCCAGCCTGGACTTTGTTCCAGCCGTTGCCGCCTTCGAGGATAAGTTGCCCGCCGGTCTCGACATATTCGCGCAAGGCGCTGCGCTGTTCGGTCGAAAGGGTATCGGTGTTTTGTTCGCTGATGACCAGCGAGTTAAAGGAGCGCAGTCCGCTCCCCTGGTCGGGAATATCGCCCAGGCCCAGGTTGATGGTGGAGACACGGGTGCGCTGCCCGCCGCCCACTTTCAGGTTGTTGATATAGCTGAGGGAGTTGGGGTCAGGGGTCAGGACGCCGACCAGGTAATCGGTAGGGCTGTGCGGCTGGATTTTGACCCGGCTTTCGGCCAGTTTCAGGTTGCCGGATTTAAGGACAATTGGCGTATCGTAGGAGACCTGCCCGGAGGCATTAAAGGTTTCGACAAAAGGGATGATATAGAGGATGAGGCGTTTGTTGGCCCGCTCCCCCAGGTTTACATCGCGTTCAAAGGTGGTGTTGTAGGTCGCGGCATTGACCCTGGTCTGGACGGTCGCCTGAATCTGGACGTCGACCGCTTCGCCGTAATTCTCCAATAAAACTTCTACCGGCAGCCAATCGCCAAACTTGAAGTTGCCCTGAAAGAGCGATTGGGCGGACATTTTTACATTGGGATTGACATCGAGCGGGCCGGAGCGGGCGGGAGAAGGGGTTCCGGCGAAAATACCGATACTTAGAAGCAGCCCAAAAATAAAATAGGCGGACCACCGGGGAGATTTGAACCAGCGACCCCGGAGCGAGGGGGAGGGAGAGTATTGCATGGTATTACCTCAAAACATGACAACCTTTCGTCATAGTATAACGAAGCCGGGGCTGAATGTGAATAGAAAAGCGTTGTAGATTAAAACAAAGATTAAACCAATGTTTTAGAAGTGATACCGGGCTTTTTGCGTCAAAAGCCCGGCTTTTCCGATAAATAAATATACGGCTTCGCTTTGGTCCCGGAAAAACCGGGAATCTGGCCGGATAAGGCTACGAGATGCCTCCACTACGGTCGCGCCCTTCGGGTGTGACAGGGGGAGCGAAAGCCCTGAAATATAGAAAAGGTTGGGTGAACTACTCCAGTTCCGAGAGAATGCGCTCAATTTCGGCCCGCGCCGAAGCGGTTAAGGGTAAGAGGGGAGGCCGTACTGCCCCACCATAAAGCTTTACTTTTTCCATAGCATATTTCAGTCCGGCAACACCAAACCGGGTGGTAACGGCGGCATTTAAGGGTAAAATCCGGTGCTGCAATTCACGGGCGGCGGCGAGTTCCGAGGCGGCCATGAGGCGGTAGACCTCGATGCATTGTTCGGGCGCGACATTGGCCGTCGCGACAACTCCGCCCCTGGCCCCCACCGCGAGGGAAGCCTGGAGGAACGAAGCCGACCCGGCCAGGACGGCGAAATCGAGCGAACGGACGGCCACCTCGCGGGCTATTTCCGCGATTTTTACGATGTTGCCGCCGCTCTCTTTCAACCCGATGATATTGGGATGCTCGGCCAGTTTGAGGATAGTTTCAAGGCTCAAATCAATCCCGGCATAGGAAGGCATGTTGTACAAAATAATAGGGATAGGGGAGGCGTCGGCCAGGGTGGTAAAGTGGCGGACCTGGGCGTCGTGACCCATGGCCGGTTTGTAGTAGGCCGGGGTAATCACGATAGCGGCGTCGGCCCCGGCATCGGCGGCGGCGAGGGTCAGGCGCAAAGCCTGGCGGGTCGCTTCGGCCCCGGTCCCGGCCACGAAAAGGCGGTCGGTGGGGATGGCGGCGCGGGCGGCTTCAAAGAGGGTGCGTTTTTCGGACTCGTCGAGATAGGGGTATTCGCCGTTGCTGCCCAGGATGATAAATCCGCTCAAAGGGGTAGCGGCAAGCTGGCGCAGATTGGCGGCTAACTTGTCGGGAGCAATCTCGCCCTGGTCGTCAAAGGGGGTGGGAACGGGCGGGAAAACCCCGGCCAGGCGGTCAGTGAGGGACATGGCGATACTCCTTAAAGATTGGATGAAGAACGGCCTCGGACGGGTAAATTTGAACGGGGCCCACCCTTAATATCAAATAAAAGGCAGCACTATATATTTATTAGAGCAGTAGGTTTAGTGTATGCTATTTTTCAGGCGGACGCAAATTTAGTAGGCAGTAGACAGAGGGCAGTGTTTATAGTAGGCAGACCCGCAGGTACAACAAATTGGAAGGTTGGACCTGACGCCAGGGGCGCATTTTGGAGTCACGCGCCCTCCAGGATGAACGTTCAACGATTAACGACTTTGCATTTCCCCCGGTTTGGCTAACCCGTGGTGAGCGGGCCACTCGCGCCCCTGGCGGAGGGGTCAACGGGCAGCGCGAATTCCGGCCCTTCGGCCAGTTGCTGGATAAACTCGACCAGGGGCCGGGCGACGATGGCCTTTACCTGGAGGTCGAGGCCGGGCGCGAAATTATCCATGACGCTCTCGGCCAGTTCGTAGGCGGTAACTTCCTCCGCCGGGTTGGTGATTCCGGCCAGGAGCGAGTTGAGGGCCGGGAAAGCATCCGGGTCGGAAGCGGTCAAATCGAGCTGGCCCGACCGGGTGTCAAACCCTTTTAGCATCAGACCGGCGACCACCGGGCCGAACAGGGTATCCGGGGAGCGGTAGAATTCGACCAGGTCGCCGAACTTGTCCGACCGGATAAACCGCAGGGCGGTATGCAGCCGCTCAAGGTCGGTCAACAGGCGGGAAAGGCGGCCAACCGACAAAGGCGCTTCTTTCACCACTAAAGAAAGGGTCGAAAGGGGCGACGGAACAAAAAGAGGGGCGGATTGGTGAGCGGTTGGCCGGGCTGTTGATAGGTCGCGGTCGGGCAGCGAAATCACGGTGGCAGCAAAATCCCTGGGGTTGCTGTCTTCCTCCAGCGGGATTTCATCCAGGGAGGGGAGGCTGGCGCTGGCTTCCAGGTCGGCCTCGGTCTGACCAAACAACCGCAGGCCGTCTTCTTCCGGGTGGACCTGGCCGTTGGCGGTATGGAAGGAAGAAATATCTTCGGGGTCGTTGGCCGCCGCGAGGGAAGCTTCCAGGTCGGCCAGTTCCTGGGGGCCGAGGGTTTCGTCCAGGCCCAAAACATCGCCCGCCGCGGCCAGCATTTCCTTCTGCTCGGCGGTCAGGTAGGCCCCGCTCAGGGTCGCGCCACTCAGGTTGGTTTCCGAGAGGTCGGCCCCGATAAGCAAAGTACCGGTCAGGTTGGCCCCGCTCAGGTTGGCTTCCCGCAGGTTAGCCTCCCGCAAATCGGCCCCGGTCAGGTCGGTCTCGATAAGTTTCGCGCCGTTCAAATCGGCCCCATGCAGGTTAGCCTCGCCGAGGTCGGACCAGCTTAGATCGGTCTGGTTCAAAATGGCCTGGCTGAGTTGGGCCTTGTGCAAGTTCGCCAGGAGCAGGCGCACCTGGCTCAGGTTAGCCCCATCGAGCCTGGCTCCGTCGAGCTTAGCCCCGCCCAGGACGGCCCCGCGCAAGTCGGTAGCGCTCAGGTCGGTATCGCGCAAAATGGCCCGGCTGAGATTGGCCTGGGATAGGCTGGCTTCCGAGAGATTGGCCTCCGAAAGGTCGGTCTCGGAAAGGTTAGCCTCCGAGAGGTCGGCCCCGGCCAGGGTCGCTTTGCGGAGGTCGGCCCCGCTAAAATTGGTCTTATTCAGAAAAGCCCCGGCAAAGCTGGCCTCTTCAAGTTTGGCCTCAATCAGGCTGGCGTTGGCTAAATCGGCCTGATCGAACCGGACCCCGTGGCCTTTTACCCCGTTGAGACGGGCAGAATTGAGATTAGTTCTTACGAGATTGGTATTGAGCAGGTTGGCCCCGTTGAGGTGAGCATAGGCGAAAGCGGCTCCACTCAAATCCATCTCGGCAAAATTGACAACGGAAAGGTTCAGACCGCTCAAGTTAAGATTTCTAGAGTCGCCCTGCTGTTCCAGCAAATTTTCAACATCTTCCCTGGTCAAGGACTTATCGAGTTTGAGGGAGATTTCTTCCGGCTCGAAGCTCAAGGGTGGCCTCCTGAGTCAAATTATAATACGCCTCTGGTTAATTATCTAATTAACGGCATTATATATCTTTTTTTATAGGCGGCATATAGGAATGATTAGCCAGTAACCGCCTATAAAATGTTTAAGTCCAAAAAACTAAACACCAAAAACTGAACACTAAACACCTGTATTTCCCCTTTATTGGACCTGTAAAGACTTTGCAATATGCGGACTAACTGGTAAAATAAGGGCTAAACCGAGACCTCAGCTTGTAAGTTTTGAAGCTGGTAGTATAAAATGACCCTGTTAAATCAAGTCGCAGCGTATCGTGGTGAAAGGAAGTCTTTATGAGCAAAACCCAGCCGTTATCGGCCAGCGCGGAGCGAGCCGCCAAGTTGCTGCCCGTTTTGAGGGAAAGCCAGGCCGATATTGTCAACCTGTTAGCTTCCCTTTCGCCCACCGATTTAGCCCTGCCTACCGCGTGCCCCGGTTGGAGCGTACGCGACCAGATCGGCCACCTGCTTGATATGACCGAAACGCTGGTGCGCGGTCTGCAAGAAGCCGCCAACGGCCAGACCGAAGGCGTGTTCGAACCGGCCAGAATGGCGGCGGCGACCCAGGAGAGTGCGATTAACCGGGCGGCCCTGCTCCCGCTGCCCCAGCTAAAACGCCAGTTCGAGGAAGCTTCCGGCCAGCTTTTGCACTTGCTGGAAGAACGCGACCCCCAAAGCTGGGACGACCCGATTCCCCACCCTTACCTGGGAACTTGTCCGGCCATCCAGTTCGCCGGGTTCGCCCTGGTCGACTGGTTTATTCACCCTTATGACATCCGTACCGCCCTCGAACAGCACCCGACACCCCGGACCGACCAGGCCGCGCTGCTGGTAGTTGGTTTTATCAATATGTTCCCCAAACGGCTGAATTTGAACCGTTCGCGCAACATGCGGGGCCGTTTCCGCTTTATCATCGAGAAACCCAACAACCCCGACCAGGAAGCGAACCGCCTGGACGTGGTCCTTGCCAAGAACGCCGTCACCATCGAGCCGAATGTCGGTGACGATGTCGCGGTAGACCTGACCTTCAAAGGCAAAGCGGGTGACGTAATCCTGTCGTTATTGGGGCGGCGCGGCATTTCCAAAATCGTCCAGCCCGGCCCGACCAATGATACCTGGCTGGCCCGCTGGGTCAACCTCTGGATTTCACTCTAGACACAGGTTTTCGCCCGCCAGACGGTCAAAAATAGTTTGCTTTAACGAAAACGTATTGAATCAATGCGATTTAACATGCGTATTGAGTCAGACGAATTGGGCGGTCTTCCACGGGAGGCCGCCTTTTTCGTGTAAGTTTTGAGGGAAATTCGTGCCTGGTGCTGGGGATGACTCTACTAGCCGTTATACTCTACCCGCCGTTCGTTTTTAGCAAGTCTTCTTTCAACAGCGGCTTACGCACCCAATGGGCGTGACAAGGTGTTCGACTGTGCTATGGTCCAACGGACCGGAGATTCTGACGCTACGCGTCAGAATGACAAACCTTTATTACTTGGCGAGGCTGACCCGGTACATCTTGCCGTCCCGCCAGACCGCCAGGAAATAGTCGCTATCGGTCAGGGCTTCGTGATACTGGTTGCTAAAGGGCCGGTAGTACTTCTTTATAATCCCCTCGTAAGTGCCGATATTCTCTAACGCTGCCCGCAACTTCTCGCGGTCCTCCGCTGCCCCCGGCTGCTTCAGAGCTTGACATAACAAACGCATGGCATCATAAGCCTGGGCCACCCCGCTGGGGAAATCGACCTGGTCCGTCTTGAACTGCTGTTTGTAGCGGTTGATAAAGTCCACCTGGTTGGGCAGGGTCGTATCCACCCCGAAAGTCTGGACCGCGTAAGTGCCATTTTCCAGGCCGTTAGCGGTGCTGTGCAGGTCCGGCCCCGAAAGAGTCCAGGGTCCGGCCAGCGGCCAGTCCAGGTTAACATCCTTCATGGCCTTTTTGAGGTTCCCGGCAGTCCCGCCCATGCCCCAATCCACGATAAGGTCGGGCACAGCCTCCTTCAGCTTAATAATCAACGGTTTGAAATCGTCCGAGTTGTTGTTAGGTTTGTAAGACTCGCTCAGGACCGGGGTCACGTTAGCGGCCTGGAACAGGGCCGACAAATCCTTCTCGCCACCGGTGCCAAACGGGGAGTCCTCGTAGATAAAAGCTATCCGTTTGTAGCGGCTCGTGGCAAACTTTACCAGCAGTTCGGCCTGGGAATGGTCAATCATGCCGACCCGGAAGATGTAGCCGGGGCTGCCCTGCTCCTGGGTGATGGACGTGCCGGAAGCAAGCGGTATCACCCACGGAACCCTCGCTTTCTGGACCAGCGGGGCCTGGGCCAGCCCGACCGAAGTGTTGGCCGTACCAAAGACCGCCAGCACTTTTTCCTTTTCAATAAGGTCGGTGACGTTGGTGATGCCGTCCGCCGGGTTCGATTTATCGTCCCGTTCAATCAGGGCAATCTTGCGCCCGTTGACGCCGCCTTCCTTATTAAAGTCGTCCACGGCCATCTGGGCGCCCCGCTTAATAGCGAGACCATATGCCCCACCCGGCCCGGTAAACGGACCCATCAGGCCAATTCGAATATCATTGGCGAGGACTACCGGCCCGGCAGTGGTCGTGACCGTAGGGGCGATAGTAGCAGTGGGTGTAACATTGAGCGAGGCAGGTGTAGCCACAACCGGCGTTTCCACTCCGGTATCACAGGCCGTCAACAGTATGGAGAGTAGGAGGGCCAGCGCCGCCAGTAGGGTCGCCTGAACCCGTCGAGTCATCAGGATCATCCTTCCATTAATCAGTAGGCAGAAGCCAGAAGTCAGTAGTACCGGGCAAGATACAGGGTTTAATTCCGTTTCGTTTTACCGTTCGTACCCTTTCAGTTTACTTTAACCGGCCCTTTTTGACCAGTGGGCAGAAGGCAGAGGGGAGAGGGCAGAGGGCAGAGGGCAGAGGGCAGAAGGCAGTAGTCGGTAGCCAGAAGGCAGAGGGCAGCAGGCAGAAGGCAGTGGGCAGAGGGCAGTGGGAAGGTTTTCAATTTCGACTGCACCCCCTGTCACGGCCTTTGGTGCGACCCTGGTACGGCTTAAACGCCTTAGCAAAAAGCCCAACCCCAACCTTGCCACACCCTGCGGGCACGAGCGTGGCGGTTTAACACTAAAAACTGAAAACTAAACACTTTGTTTCTGCCCTCTGGCTACTGCCTTCTGCCCTCTGCCTTCTGCCCTCTCTCCTCTGCCTTCTGCCTTCTGGCTACCGACTACTGCCTTCTGCCCTCTCCCCTCTGCTATAGACCAATTACGTGTTATCCATAGGTCAACCTAATGGAAAAATTGCTTACCATTGTGAGTTATTCATTTATCCATTTATTAGATTTATCGTAATTGTTTTGTAACAAACGGATGCTATAATGAAAACAACTTAGCAATGGCGCGAGTTAGAGCGATGGAGATATTGGGTAGAAGAGTTTACCCGGCCCTAAGACGGGTCCACCAAAACCACTTTTCCCGGAGAATGATGATAAACCCCGGTGGAACGTTTAGTAGAATTCGCGCTGTATCGGAAAAAAGTTGTCTATGCCTCCGGTACACAGCTAAGAAAGACCAGGAGCTGTATGATGGACATTCGTGAACTTGAAGAATTGGTCACCACCATTCGTCAGTTCATTTCGACCGCACGTACTCGGAACGATACCTTCGAGTATTGTCGTCTGTGCGACGAACTGAAAATGGCCCAGGCTGCGTTGGCAGCCGCCGATTGTAACCAGAGTAAGAACTTTTCTAAGACAGCTATCAATAATCCGCCCCTGGCGTTGGTCTAGGTCTGGCGGATTTTTTGTTTGTACCAAAACGCTGTACTGCCGGTTTTCGTTAACCAGTTAATCCTCTTTCGATAGTTACACTGTTCAGGTATGCTATAATTCCGGTATCTTAAACGAGTGTTATAGACCGGAAACTAGACTCATGCCCGAAACCGCCTCTCCTGAAAAAAGCGAAGTCGCTACCAGAATAACCGTCCTGCTGGCCGACGACCACACGGTCCTCCGCCAGGGTATTCGGGCGCTCCTGGAAACCCAGCCCGATATGGCCGTGGTCGGGGAGGCTACCAACGGGCGCGAAGCCGTCGAACTGGCCCGGAAGTTACACCCGGCGGTCATTTTGATGGATATTTCCATGCCTATCCTGAACGGCCTGGAAGCCACCCGCCAGATTAAAAAAGAGTTGCCGGAGTGCCAGGTCGTCGTGTTGACCATGCACGAAAACGAGGAATACCTGGTCAATATTCTCCAGGCCGGGGCCACCGGCTATGTCCTCAAACAGGCCGCCGACCGCGAACTTATCGAAGCCGTCCGCATCGCCAGCCGGGGTGATACCTACCTGTATCCCCGGATTGCGCGTCTCCTGGTGGCGGACTACCTGCGCCGGGTCGAGACCGGCGTGCCCGACGAACGCGACGCCGCCTACGACACGCTCACCCAACGCGAAAGAGAAATCCTCAAACTGATTGCCCAGGGCCACACCAACAAGGAAATTGCCGAACTGCTGGTCCTGAGCGTCAAGACCGTCGAAAATCACCGCTACAGCCTGATGAATAAACTAAACGCGCACGACCGGGGCGAGTTAATCAAGTACGCCATCCGGGTGGGTCTGATTCAGCTTTAATTTACAACGCCGGGCAGCTTGTTACGAAGTCCCCACTTTCTTTAAAATAAGCCATTCGCCGGTAAACCGCCCTTTTATATTTTCGAGGAAACCATGAAGCAGTTACTACACGAAGTTGAAGAAAGATATGGAGCAGCCCGCAATATTTTGCTGCCGGTAGTAGTATCCACCCACCAGGTCGAAATGTTACGCGCCGCCGAACGCGAGTCCGAGCAGGGCTGGAATTTCCTGGTTATGATTTTCTCCGGGGCCCGCCTGATAGCCGAGGTGGACCAGACCAACAGCAAGGCCTACCGCCTCCCCGAATTTCGCCTGCCCAGCGATATTCTCGACCTGGAAGATTTCGAGATTGCCTTCCGCGATAAAGTCCTCGAAAACTTCGGGGTCAGTATCCAGATTAGCCGCTACCTCGTGATGGCCCAATGTACCTTCATGGCGACCGGCGAGGAAAGCACCGCCGGGGACGACGAGGGCACCAGCAGCCGGACCCTGCACATCTTCACGGCCCGCGCGATCAACTCCGACGATACCTCGGCCAAAAAAGAGACCCTTCCTAACGTCAAGGCGGTCAAACCCCAGGAGATGCTCGACGCTCTCCAGGCTGAATGGGCCGACTACAAGACTCAACTTTCTTCGGGCGGCTCGCTTGGCAACATGAAGGCGGAATACGATAAAAGCTGGGCTTTCGTGCGGGTGCGCGTGGTCGCGACAGCCTTCCAGAGCCTTTTCGGCTGGCCTCTACCTGAAATTTAGTTTTTGTTAGTAGGCAGAGGGCAGAAGCCAGAAGCCAGTAGGCAGAAGCCAGAAGCCAGTAGGCAGAAGCCAGTAGTTAGTTTTTAGTGGGGCATTCCAAATTCAATTTAACGCTCATTCCGAGCGTTTTACCTTGTCATCCCTTGCACAGCACGCGCCCGCAGGTCGTTCCTGCGGGCATCTCCGGTCCGTTGGACCATTTCACGGTCGCAAAATCAGGTGGAATCGACCTTCCCCGGTTCCCGGGCACCCCTAGAGATTTGCCGGGAAGCCAGGACTTTATTATTCAGGAGAGAGCAAAATGTCGGCAACGGAAACTCGCAGTCTACGCGAACTGGTAGACGCTTCTTTCAACGCGATTATGGCAAAGGACATGGACGCGATCATGTCATTGTTCGCCGAGGATGCGGATTTATTCGACCCCCACTACCCCCGCCAGCACATGCAGGGGAAAGCCCAGATCCGGGACGGCCTGACCTGGGGCTTCAAGAGCATGAAGACCTTTGGCTTCAAGGTAGAGAAGTTCTATCCCGGCGAAGACGGCCAATCGGCGGCGGTCGAAGTCGCCACCTCGCACGTCCTTGCCACCGGCAAAAAGCTAAATTTCCCCCAGGCTTTCTTCTTCGAGTTCAAGGACGGCCTGGTTACGCGCCTCCACGCCTACGAACCGTACCCGCCGGGTGGTATCGTCGGGCTGGTCCTGGGCGCTAACCGCCTCATCAAGAAAATTAGAGGATAATCCAGCCGGGGATTTATTACCTGTGCCGTTATTTATTTACAAAATTGAGAGTTAAAAGGAATGGCAGGTGCATTAAGCCAACCTACCCAAACTCAAGGTTATCCAATTTACAGGCAATCTCGCCCCTTGTCATTCCGTAACCCGCTTATCGAAAGTTGGCTTGCCCTTATCAAACGGCGGGTTACGGAATCTCGCGCCGGTGGCGAAATGCAGGACCACTGGTTTAGCCAGGTCTAAAGTGCGTCAGGTCGAAGTCTGACTCTGCCTGAGATATGGGACTGTTGTTAGCTTTACGCAACGCCATCGGCGCGAGATTCTGACGCACAGCGTCAGAATGACAGGTTAATGACCTTGCTTTTTAATTGTAGACTTTACTTGGGGCTAAACCTTTGGCTTTGCGTTTAGCCAAAGGTTCCCATAATTGGGTGCCCAGATTCTGACGCGTACCATCAGAAGGGCAAGTATCGTGATTTATCTCATTCTTCCCTGACTACCTGAATACCCCATGGTTTTTTGAAAGTATTCCAGAATGAACCAGAAGCAATTTTATGTTTACATAATGAGCAGTGAAAGCAGAACTATTTATATTGGAGTAACCAACAACCTGGAACGGCGGGTTTTCGAGCATAAAAACAAACTATTTGAGGGTTTTACCGCAAGGTATAACATCACAAAACTGGTCTATTTCGAGCAGACTGGGGATGTCCGAGAAGCTATAGCCCGCGAAAAATACCTCAAAAATTGGCATAGGTCCAGAAAACTGGCGTTGATTAAATCGATGAACCCGGATTGGAAAGATTTAAGTTTATCCTGGTACGAATAAGTTCCGTACCTTTAACAGGAAAACCAATTATCCGTCCCGGTTGTAAATGTTTGGGCCGTTTATGCGTCCCGATTGTAAATGTTTGGGCCGTTGGCGCGAGACGCCCTTAAAGTGTGAGCCTGCGCCTGATTACTCTGTTATCCAAGAAGAACCATAGTTTTGTCATTCCGTAACCCGCTTATCGAAAGTTGGCTTGCCCTTATCAAATGGCGGGTTACGGAATCTCGCGCCGGTGGCGTTGCGTAAACCCAGGGACTGGCCCTATCTCAGGCAGATTCAGACTTCGACCTGACGCACATTGGACCTGACTAAGTCGTCGACCTTGCTTTCGCCATCGGCGCGAGATTCTGTAGAAGGCCCTTTGTCCTTACGCAGCCGTTCGTTTGTACAGCCTTCTACAGAATGACACAGGTTGATGATTTTACCTTTAAATTGAAGGCTTACCTTGTAGCAAGACCGGCTTAAGGCACACTAGAAATAGTAGGGCGGTAAGTGGTTTTGTGACAAAGCGGTTTTGCCGGGTATCGTCAAGCCGGGGAGGTGGGACAATGTATCATCGTAAATCGCCAGGGTTGGCCCATGAATTAGTCCCAGGGCTGCTCCATGAATTAGGCCGTGGGGTGACCTCCGGATGGGTCCGAAAAGGTTTGCCGCTCCTGTTAAGCCTGGGGCTTCTATTCCTCCTGGCTGCCTGCACCCCCGTCCCGCCCGAAAAGGTAGCCCAACCCCAACCCGCCGACGAAACACCGACCGTCGAGGGTTACCCGACCCTTACCCCGGCCCCCGCCTTTATAGCGGGCTGCACCAACGTCCGCTCGGCGGGCTTTAATATGGGAGCGGCCATCGGCACTCGCGTCTGCCTGGAAGGCATTATCAACAAAATCACCCTCCCCAACCGGGACAACCTGACCACCATCGAGTTCGACACCACCACCAGCAAATACGGCGGGGCGCTCTACGGCGTGACCATCTATATCTACGACAGCCAATCCTTTGGCCTCGATACCCTCAACCAGTTGGTCCAGGGCGAACGAATCGCCGTAAACGGTCTTTTCAAACAGGGGGCCAGCTACACTTACGTGGCCGAGTTCGTCATCGAGCTCAATCAGGCCAGCGACCTGATTATTCTCGGCTAACTAAACCTGGGGGTGCAGCCTCATTTTGCGCGCTCTCCTGGGCCGCGTAACGCCGCCAGACCAGCCCGCTCGCCGCCAGTAAAGAGAGCGTCACCAGGTTTTCCCAGGTGAAAGTGGTCGTAATCGCCACCAGGTGCAGGGGCCAGGCCAGGATTAACAGCGCCCACCAGAACAGGCGGTAGGGGAATTCTCTGCCGCCCGCCTTCCGAGCCGCTTTTTCGAGCTGGCGCAACTTGAAGAAACTGAAAAGCAACGGTATCAGAAGCAGACAAAAGTCGTAACTGCGGGTATAGGGCGCGGCCAGCAAATTTAGACAGACCACCACCGCCAGTAAAAAGGTAAAGTCGCGCGCGTTGTCCCGGTTCCGCCACCACAGCCCCAGCGCCGCCAGGCAGAGCAGACCCGCCAGCCCAATATAGACCGGCGTCACGAGGGCGTCCCCCGTCACCAGGGCCGCGAAACTTCGCGCCGAGGCCATCTCGCTATCGAACTGGGGTGTGTAGCGCCCGCCCGCCGACCGCAACCACTCCCCCAACCAGCCCGGAAAGACCGCGAAACTGTAGACCGCAAAGACCGCACAGGCCGCCCCGAAGCCGAGCCAGCGCCGGTAAGTCGTCCGGTTCAGCCAGCTTGCCTGTGAACCCTCTTTTTCGGCGGTCGGCACCACCAGCAAGAGCGGCAAGGTCAGGAAGAAGAGTTGCGGTTTTAATAATAACAGGCTGGCCGCGACTCCCGCCCGAAAAGGTCTTCCCGTCCGGCTGCAATAGTAGGAGACCACCGTCGCCCCCAGCATCAGGATACTCAAGTTGTTGAGAATCATGACCTCGAAGGAGTAGCGCCAGAAGACCACCAGCAGGAGCGTCTGGAACAGGACCGGGGGCGTAAAACGCTGCCCGGCCAGCTTTACAATCAAATAGACCGAGAACCCAAGCGCTGCCTGGCTGAAAAGGAGCCAGACCAGCGCCGCCACGTTCAGGGGCAGAGCCGCCAGCGGCATAAAAAGGAGGGTCAGGAAGTAGGGGCTCAGAAAGACATCCGAGTCGCCCCCGGCGGAATTTGCCACCTGGTGAAAGAGGCTCCCCGGCGCGAAGTCGTAGGGGTTGCCACCCTGCCAGACCGTCCGGGCCGCGCTCCAGAAGACGCTCAGGTCGTTATCGAGGTTCGGCACGTCCAGCCGCTTTATCGGCATGATAAAGACCAGGTCGAGCCAGACCAGAAGGCCCAGGCAGAGCAGCGCGATAAACCCCGCCGCGAGGTAATTCTTGTCGCGGTAGAACGGGACCGGAGAAGGGGAGGGACGAAGCTGGGTCGGTGGCGTTTGCATCGGCTATTTCACACCTAGTTTTTGCAGGGCATTGTTGGCGGCATCCCGGACCTGGGGGTCGTTCGAGGCGGCGGCTTTCTCGTAGGCGGCGCGAGCCTCGGACAGCTTGACCAGTTCTTCGTAAACCTGACCCTTGTTCAGCCAGGCCGGGCCGTACTCCGGCTGAAGTTTGAGGGCGGCATCATACTCGGTCAGGGCCTGGTCGCGTTTGCCCTGGGTCCGGTAGACGTTCGCCAGCTCGAAATGACCTTCTACGAAGTTGGGCTCCTGTTTGACGGTCTGTTCGAGGGCGGCCTGGGCCTCGTTGGGTTTGTTCAAAAACTCGTAGGAGCGGCCTATCCAGTAGTTCGCGCGCGGCCAACCGCTATCAAGCTGCTGGGTCCGCTGGAAATGTTTGAGGGCCGTATCGAAGTCGCGCCGGTTAAAATACAACTGGGCCAGGTTGAAATGCGCGCCGGGGTTCGGCTCGTAGAGCGAGAGCGATTTTTCATAATTGGCAATCGCCCCGCTGGTGTCATTCCGTTTGAGGGCCAGGTTGCCCATTTCGGCGTAAAGATAGGGGTTGTTCGGGTCGCTCAGGCGGGCCTGGCCGAGACTGGCGTTGGCGTCGTCGTACTGGCCGAGGGCTTCCTGGATTTGCCCGCGCAAGAGCAGGGCGTCGCCCCAGTTCGGTTTGAGCAGGAGGGCTTGCCCGACATCGGCCAGGGCCGCCGGGTACTGCTGTTTGCCCAGGTTGGCCGCTCCCCGCCCGAAAAGGGCTTCCGGGTAAGCCCCGCGCAGGGCCAGGGCCGCGTTATAAGCCGCGATAGCCTGCTCGAAGTTGCCCCGGCTTCGCAATAAATCCCCCAGAACTACCTGCGAATCCGGGTTCTTGGGGTCGAGATTGGCGGCATTCTGGGCCAGTTGGAGGGCCGCGTCCGAGTTGCCGCCCTGCCGGACCAGCACCGTCGCCAGGTGGTTGTAGGCGTTGACCATGCCCGGTTGGAGTTCGATAGCCCGGCGATACTGCGTCTCGGCCCGCGCCAGGTCGTCTTTGGTGTTCTTGCCTTCGTAGAGCAGCCCCAGGTAATAGTGGGTCAGGGCGTCCTTGTCGTTAATCGCCAGGGCCCGGTTATAGGCGTCAATGGCGGCGTCAAGCTCGTTTAGCTGGCTGTGGACGAGGCCCAGTTTGACCCAGGCGTCCGCGAATTTCGGGTCTATTTGAACAGCCTGTTCCCACTCGGCCAGGGCCGCCCTGGGGTCGAGGTGGTTCTCGTGATAGACAATCCCGGTGTAGAAATGGGCCAGGGCCGCCTGCGGGTTGAGCTTCAGGGTCGCCGCGAATTCGGCCAGGGATTCCTCGCGCCGGTTCAGGTTGAACAGGGCCAGCCCCTTTTGCAGGTGGGCTTCGGCCAGGTTGGGGTCTAGCACCAGGGCCCGGTCGAAATAGTTGACCGCCTGCTGCAACTGCAAATTGCCTTCCTGGGCCACCCCCGCCGCGTAGTAAGCCGCCGGGTCGTTGGGCGTGATTTTGATAGCCGAATCCGCCGCCGCCGCCGCGTCCGAAAACATCCCGAAGCGGTATTCCAGGTTCGAGAGAGCTAAATAACCCTGGGCCCGGTTTTTATCCAGGCTGATAAATTCGGTGTACTCGTTGAGGGCTTCCTGCCGCTTGCCCTGGGCGGCGTACTGCTGCGCCAGCAAGTCGTTATAGCGGAAGCGCCGGTTGAGGTCGCTTTCGAGCTCTTTGGCCTTCTGGTAATAGGGCGCGGGGTCGCCATCCCCGGTAATCGCTAAAAATTGGCCGTAATAAAAGTTGGCGTCGGGATTGTTCGGCCCATAGTGGAAAGTGGCGTTGGGGTCGTCCGCCTTCGGGTTGAGCAACTCTTTCAGGCGCGTCCCGGCTTCCTCGTAGGGGGTCTTGTCACCCTTGACCCAGCGCAACACCCGGTCGAAGGGGTTGCCCAGGTCCTTGCCCTGGATGCGGGTCATTTCGAGATAGGTTCGGGCGATACCAAAGCGCAACTGTTCGAGTTCAAGCTGGTCGTCGCGGGCTCGACCATCCCAGACCGCCGCCAGGGTCTTGTTGCCGCCCTGGTCGAGGGTCTGCCACCGCTGGCGGTTCTGGGTCAGGCGCTGGTTGACCCGGTTCTCCCCCGCTTTGAAGGCTTCCAGGGCCGACTCAAGAGCCTTTTTATCCTGCGACTGGTCGTTCTTGCCGAGATAGGCCAGCCCCTGCCAGTAGTAGACTTCCAAAAAGTTCGGGTCGAGGTCGCGGGCCTTGCCGAGGGTCGATATAGCGCCTGCCGAATCGCCCTGGTAAAGTTGAATCCGCCCCAGGTTTTGCAAAATCGCCGCCGATTGGGGGTCAAGTTTTTGCGCCCCACCCAGGCGGTTCTCGAAATCGGCCAGCACGTCCGGCCTGAACTCGGCGTCGGTGCGGTCGAGCAAAAATTGGGCGTAGTTGGCAAAGAGTTTGGGCAGTTTGTCGCTATTCTTCAGGGCCAGGTCGAAACTCTGGTTAGCTTCGGGGTAGCTACCCTCGAAGTTGAGCGCGACCGCCTTGTTATTGTAGACGATGGCCGGGAGGACCGGGATAGGCGCGTTCTGGGCCTGGGCCTGCTGGTCGATGGCAATCAGCCGGTCGTAATCCTCGACCGCGCCGGCGTACTTCCCGGAGAGGAAAAGGGCGTTGGCCCGCAAGAGGCGCAAACCCGGCTCGTTCGCGGCGGGGCTTTTATTCAGAAGCTCGGTAAACCCGGCGATGGCCGTTTCGTAGCTGCCGGTGTAGTAATCGTGCAGGGCCGCGATATATTCGGTCAGCGGCAGAGGGTTGGCGCTCTCGCCCGGCAGAGGCGTCGCCAGCGTGACCTGCTCCGGGTCAAACAGGTAGCGGTTGACTATCTGGCGGCCCTGCCCGGTCGGCGGGTCGAAAGGCCCGTTCGGCTGCAAAGATAGGGTCACGACCAGTTGGCCGCTCTTGCTATCGTGGTAGCCCCAGACCAGGATGTCGTCAGCGTGCTGCTGGGCGGTCTTCGTGGCGGTGGCGGCATCCCCGATGTTGTCGCCGCTATAGTTCACTTCGAGATTTCCGAGGCCGCCCGTTTCGAGCAGGTTCGTGCCAAAAGCTTTGCCCCAGGGCTGGTTGCCGGTGCTGGCATAGCTGTAGCCGGGGCCTTCCCCGAAATTGTTGAACTGGACCACGAATTTCTCGACCGGGGCTTTGAAGGCGAACCCGGTCAGGTAGGCGATAAGGGCCACCATTACCAGCAGCATGAGGGCGGAGACCACCCCGACCGCCAGGGCCACGCGGGGATTGCGGAAGCGGATTAGCCCGCTCCCTTTGGGCCGGGGGCGGCGCGGTTTAAAACCCCGGCGGTTGGGGTCGTAGGTCGGCTCTAAAAAGAGTTCGCGGACGTTTTTCGGGTAGATGCCGGGATGGTGGCCGCTATCGGCGGGCCAGCCTCCACCGGGCGGCTCGTCATAATCGTCGCCGTCTTCACCCTCCCTGGCGGGATAATCTTCCTCGCCGTCCTCGAAATCGCCTTCGGCTTCCTCGTCAAAGTTGGCGAAGGGCGACCCGCCGATGACGTGCGGCGCGGTGGGGGCCTCGGTCGGGTTGACCACCGAAAAAGGCCGGGTCGGGCCTGCTCCAGCGGGAATACCTTTAGGAAGTGGCGCGACCGGCGGTGCGACCGAAGGCGCTGCCGGGGACACAATCCCCTCGGCCAGCATGCTGTGATAGGCCGGGGTCTCCGGTTCAAGCTCGAACTCGTCCGCTGGCCCGTCTTCACCGGGCGGCTCGATTGGTTGTTCTGTGGAAAGGCGGCTGGCCGTGCGGGTCACAAAATGGCGGCCTGCCGGGGTCTCGAAACGCTGGACCAGCCGCCCGTTGGGGGAAGGCAGGGCCAGTCCCAGGTCAGCCAGGTCGCGCGGCAAATCGAACTCGGCCCCGGCAGGCTCTCCGGGGGTAGCGGGAAGGGCGGCCTGGCGTCCGGTTGCGCGGCCTGCCGGGTAATTCTGGGCGGTGGCGGAGTCCAGGCCGGGGGAAGTATCCTGGAAGAAGTCGGCCAGGAGGTCGTTGGCCGGGAGCGGCAAAGGCCCCTCGAAGAAATCGGCGAGCAAGTCCCCGGCGGGCGCAGCCGGGCGCAGTTCGAAATCGGTTTCGCGGGGCCGGGTGGGTAAGCTCGAAGAAACTTCGCCGGAAGTGCCGGAGTCTTCGTAGCCATCAAAATCGTTGTAATCGTCAAAGGCGTCGTATTCGGCGGGCGCGGCAGGGAGGGCGGGGTATTCCATCTGGCCCAGGAGCGGATTGCTGCGGGGTTGGAGCCGGTTTATGGGGCGGCGCAAGTTTCGCCTGGCCCGGCTGGCCGACGCCCCGGCCCGGCCTCGCAGCACCTTCAGGCGCTGGCTCAGGCGGCGGCTGACCCTATCTATTCCCGGCAAAGCAAGAGCGCGTCGCCCCGGATGGGTCGAATCAGGTTTATTATCAATCCGGGGGTTGCGACCGCGCCGCCCCGGTATCAGAAAAATCGGCATCCCTCTTTAGCCTGAACTCTGGCCCCGTTTAGATTGGCATTCGTTGGGTAAATCTATCAATATTTGGCCCGCGAGTCAATAGACCGCTTAATTTTACCTTTTTTTATCCTTTTCTACCTTTAAGTTGTCCCCATATTGTTACACTTTCAACAGGCTGGACCCGCTAACCGGAAGGGTCTTTTAGCCGGGCCTATTTTTGGACCTATTTTTAGGGCTTATTTAAGGAAGGCTGTTCAAAATATCTTGAAACGCTAGAGGAGAATTTTAATGGAAAAGCAACCACAATCCCGCCCGGTGGGCCTGTTCTTCCTGACCGCCTGCCTGGTCTTTTTAATAATCGGAGCCTGGGTCGGAGGTCTGAATTTCATCCTGGACCCTTCGGGCGCTTCCATGCAAATGGATTCTTACGTCAGTAATTTGCTGGTGCCGGACTACTTTCTGCCGGGCCTGTTCCTGCTGGTGGTCTACGGGCTGTTACCCATTCCGCTCCTGGTGGCCCTCTGGACCCGCCCGAAATTGGCCTCGCTGCAAGCCCTTAGCCGCCGTTTTCACGAACACTGGGCCTGGCTGCTGGTCCTGGGGTTGTGCCTGGTCCTGATAGGCTGGCTGGCCCTGGAAGTGGTGCTGTTACGGTTTATGGCCCCCATCCAGTGGGTAATGGTAGTCTTCAGCCTGGTCTTCCTGGCCGTTATAATGCTGCCCTCTCTCCGGCGCTACTACCGGGCCGGGGCAGAATAAGGGCAGGGTCTGCCGCGTTTTGCGTTTTAAGAAGTGAGTTTTGGGGTCCAACCGGGACTGGCTTTGGGGTTGGCCGGTCCCGGCCCTTGAGGGTTAAACTTTAACGAGTTGGACCTTTAGCGCAAAATAGCTTATAGTAGGGGAAGTTCTGAAAGAAAAGGGTTTAATTAAATTTTCCTGCGCCGCTGATTAGTCAAAACCAAATCCCCTTGCCCATTGAAAATACAGCCCAAGAATTGTATGATGTATTCAAGAGTTTGCACAAGGAAACGTTAAGGCTGTTAGTAAGAAATTATGAATATATCCGTGAACGAACATCCCTCTACTTATAATATGGGCGCAAGTTTGCCTATCCTGGTAGTCGATGACGACCAGGCCATGCGGAATATGCTGGAAACCGTCCTGCTGGACGAGGGCTATTCCGTGATTCTGGCGCGCAACGGCAAAGAAGGGCTTGAAATGGTCGCCCAGCAGCGCCCGGCCCTGGTCTTGCTCGACCTCATGATGCCGGTCATGGACGGCTGGCAGTTCCTGGACGCCATCAAACAGCTACCGGAATACGCCGACCTGCCCATCTTGCTGCTCTCGGCCAGCCGCCAGATTGTCAATACGGCCAGGGATAACCCGGTCAAAGGCTTTATTTCCAAACCGTTTGAACTCGCCAAACTGCTGTCCTCGATTGACCAGCACAAACAGGATAAACGTTAAAACTTTAATCCGCCCGGCCCAACTCACCCTCCCTTCCCACTCTCAGCCCGCAAATATTATTCTAAAATTAGAGTTTTGGCTTTCTATTTGACAAAAATAAACGACTTGTTATACTCATACTATCCTAATTGACACTTTAGGCCCGATTATGGTTTGGCTAGGCAGTTATTAGCCATTCTTTACAAAGTATAAAAGCCTGCTTATTGCTTGTCCCTTGAGGCGGTCGTCCCCATATTTCCTTTGCCGGTAGCATTCGTACCGGGCGGTAGGTAGGCACTGACCCTGCTCCCTGAGTTGCGCGAATTACTCAAGTCTCTTTCTTGAGCTATCCTTTCAGTTTGGCTGCGCGCACCAGAAAACCAGGCCATCAGGTATTGCGGGAGGTTACGCTATATAGTGCGGCAAATTGATAAAAATGACCGGGAAATCTCTCCTGAACCCAAAACTCCCACCGGCATTTTAGACCAGGCCGAAAAACCACGCACAACCAGCATTATCCCGGTTTCGCGCCAGGGCCGTTCCGGTCAGGCCGCCGACGAAGCCCGCCAGATGCTGGACGAAATCGCCGGTCTGTCCTCGGAAGAACGCTTCCAGCAAAACGCCAAACGCGAAAAGGATTTCGCCTGGACCATCCGGGGCATCCTTCTTTTTCCATTCCTCCTTATCTGGAATATCCTGAAGTTTATCAGCGCCCCCTTCCGCCAGGCCGATTTCCGGCTGGCCGGGGAAATGCGCAAATTCTTAAAGAATCCCGGCCACTTCTTCTGGTTCAACCGTATCGCCCCCGACCAGGCCGCCCAGCACTTTGGCACTTCTTCGACCGACGCCATGACCCACCACGCCCGCCGCTACGGCGCGCATAGCGCCATGCTCATCCTGGCCCTGGTCGTGGTCGTCTTTGGCGGGTTTAGCGGCATTGTCACCCGCCTCGTCAGCGAGGATGCCATCCATTCGAACCCGCAAATGCTCAACGGCAACATGGTTATCACCGGGGACAGCCGCGAGATTTACGCCAGCGCGGTCGCCGCCAACGACCCGGCAGTGGTCCGGCGGGTCCAGACCATCATTATAAAAGACGGCGATACCCTGCAAAGCCTCGCCACCGAACACAATGTCAGCCTGGAAACCCTGCTCTACGCCAATAACCTGATTGAACCGGACAGCCCGCTCACTCCGGGCCAGAAACTGGTCGTGCCTCCCATCACCGGGATGCTTCACATCGGCAATCCGGGCGACACCATCGGGAGTATCGCCAATAAATACGGCGTGGACCCCCAGGTGATTATCAACTACAAGTTTAACAACCTGGAAGGGGCCGACCCCAGCACCTCATTAAAGACCCTCCAGGAAGTAATGGTGCCCGGCGGCAGCATGCCGATGCGCGACAAGCTCTATCTCTACACCGTCCGGTCGGGGGATACCCTCAAGAGCGTCGCGACCAAGTTTGGTATCAGCACCGATACCCTCCTGAATAACAACGAACTCGATAACGGGTTGCGCATCGGCCAGCAGATTCGTATCCTGCCGGTGGATGGCGTTATCTACACTGTCAAGAACGGCGACACCCTGGATGGCATTGCCAACTACCTGGGGACCAGCGCCGATAATATTATCAACTTTAAGTCTAACAATGTGGCGCGAGGCATCAAGCTGACCCCTGGGGCCAGTCTGATTGTGCCGGACGGAACCTGGCCGCCCCCACCGCCGCCCAAACCCGCCGACCCGACCCCGACGCCCAAACCGGCCCAGACCGC
Source organism: Chloroflexi bacterium 54-19 (assembly GCA_001898225.1). GTDB lineage: Bacteria > Chloroflexota > Chloroflexia > Chloroheliales > Chloroheliaceae > 54-19. Next base: position 83,435 of record MKTJ01000038.1, on the reverse strand, counting down.
CAAGGCTATCACCAAGGGAGCGGCCCCGGCGGTCGCACCGCTACCCAGCAAAGCTACCCCCAAACCGGCAGCCAACCAGGCGGTCCAGAAACCGGCCCCGGCAGCGCCTTCAGCCGGGAAAGCGACCGGCTCGATGATCTGGCCGATGCGGGGGGTTATCACAACTTACTTTGGTGAGCGTATCTGGTACGGTATTCACGCCGGGCTCGATATTTCCCAGCCGTGCGGGGCGCGAGTTGTCGCCGCCGATGGCGGGACGGTCATCGAAGCGGGTTGGTCCCAGTATGGCTATGGCATTACCGCCCTGATTGATCATGGAAACGGCTTCAGGACACGCTATGGTCACTTCTCACGTATAGCCGTCTCGTTAGGCCAACGGGTTTCCAGGGGCCAACTGGTCGGCTACGAAGGCACTACCGGCAACTCCACCGGTTGCCACCTCCATTTTGAAACCATCCTGCACGGCAGCGTGACCAACCCGTTGCGCTGGCTTCCCTAGACCGGGTTAGCGGTTTCAGAGTGCGCCTTTCAGGTGGCTTAAAAAGTACCTTCTCCCAGCATTTTAGGCTTGCGCACCTGGGCAGTTAATTAGCATGCAGTTAACTGTTGCGTAATGCTTTTTGTTATAAATTTATGCTATACTAGCAACCGTCCGAGGAATCTGCTCCCTCTGGAATGTCTCACTTATACTTCAGAACCTAGCAAATCTGGAAATGTAAGAGCGACGGGTATAGCAGCTAACCAGGCTTGTCCGGTCTTACTTGCGTAAGGTGGTTTTAGTTACTGCTCTAATTACCTTGCGGGTATTTTTGGGTGCCGTGACCGGGCGGCCCTGAGTAGGAAGGTTTTATCTCACTCGTGCAACAAAATTTCAACAACAAGAATAACGATAACCAGGACATTCACGGCAAAACCGGCGTAATGGACCAGGACGAGACCGGTTCGGGCCAGCCTCAAACCGGCCAGCCGCGTCCTACCAGGCCCACCGCTTCTACCCACAACCGCTACGCCGCCGACGAAGCCCGCCAGATGCTGGACGAAATCGCGGGGTTAGGCCACGAACAGCGGACCACCCGCCGCCCGGCCCGGCCCGAACTGGCAAAGACGGTTCGCACTATTCTTTTGTGGCCTTTCCTGGTCATCTGGGCCATCGTCAGGCTGATTTTCTCACCGCTCCGCCGGGCCGATTTCCGGCTGGCCGGGGAAATGCGCAAATTCCTCAAAAATCCCGGCCACTTCTTCTGGTTCAACCGTATCGCCCCTGAAAAGGCCGCCCAGCACTTTGGCACTTCCTCGACCGACGCCATGACCCACCACGCCCGCCGCTACGGCGCGCACATCGCCATGCTCATCCTGGCCGTGGTCGTGGTCTTCTTCGGTGGGTTCAGCGGCCTGGCGACCAGGATTCTCAGCGCCTACGCCGATACGCCCCAGGAATTCGCTGCGACCAAGAACTCGGTCATTGTCGAGGACAGCCGCGAGATTTACGCCAGCGCGGTCGCGGGCAACAACGCGACCTTTCCGCGCCGCATTGAAACTATCACGATAAAAGATGGCGATACTTTGCAGAAAATCGCCGCCGCCCGCAGCCTCAGCCTGGAAACCCTGCTCTACGCCAACAACCTGGTGGACCCCGATACCGTCCTGAAACCCGGCCAGAAACTGGTCGTGCCGCCGGTTACGGGTATGCTTGCCATCACCAATCCGGGCGACACTATCGGTAAACTGGCCGATATGTACGGGGTTGATCCCAAGGTTATCATCAATTACCCGTTCAACAACCTGGCCGGGGACGACGCCAGCACGACCCTGAAACCGCTGCTGGAAGTGATGGTGCCGGGCGGCAGCATGCCGTTGCGCACCGATATCTATATGTACACGGTGAAGTCGGGCGACTCCATGAAAAGCGTGGCCGAGAAATTCGGCATTACGGTGGATACCCTGCTCGATAACAACGACCTCGAGGACGGCCTTATCGCCGGGCAGCAGATTCGCATCCTGCCGGTGGACGGTGTGGTCTACAAGGTCCACAAGGGCGAAACCTTGCAAGCCATTGCGGCTTACCTGGGGGCGAACCCGCAGAATATCATCAACTTTAAGTCGAACAACGTCGCGGCTAACGTGCCTTTGACGGAAGGGATGAGCCTGATTGTGCCGGGTGGTACCTGGCCGCCGCCGCCCCCGCCGCCAACCCCGACCCCGCTGCCGCCCCAGGCGACGCCGGCCCCGACCAAGGCCCCGGTCCCGACCAAAGCGCCGGTAGCCCAGAACGCCCCGGCCAATACCAAGAAGGCTTCCGACCAACCGGTCGCGCCCCCGGCCAAACAGGCCAATCAGAGCGTATCCAAGACCCAGGCCCCGGCGGCGAACCAGAGCAAGGCCCCGACGGCTACGCCCAAACCGGCAGCGCCCGGCCAGGCGGTCCAGAAACCGGTCCAGCAGTCGGCCTCCAAGCCGTCTACCAACGCCAACCCGAACGCGGGGGTCGCTACCCACAACTTCGGCTGGCCTATCCGGGGCGTCATTACGACCTACTTCGGTGAGCCAATCTGGTACGGTATCCACATGGGCCTCGACATCGCCACGACCTGCGGTACCCCGACGGTCGCGTCCGATGGGGGTACGGTCATCCTGTCCCGCTACGATGGCGGTTACGGCAACAGCGTGGTAATCGACCACGGGGGCGGCTTCAAGACCCGCTACGGTCACTTTATGAGCTTGCCGCCGGTCAGTGTCGGCCAGAAGGTCGCCAAGGGCCAGGTCATCGGCTACGAAGGGACGACCGGGGCCTCCACGGGGTGCCACGTCCACTTTGAAGTGCTGGTAAACGGGGCTTACACCGACCCGCTCAAGTGGTTGAAATAGGCTAAATGCCCTTTAACAGAAGGAATACCTCGGCAATGACGCCCGGTATTCCTTTTTAGTTTGTTTATAGAACAAGGAAAATTATGCCAGACGAACAGGAGAAGACCGACCCTTACTGGAAAGTATTGCGCCGGGAACAAGTTTACACCAGCGATTGGATAAATCTCTACCAGGACTGGGTCCAACTCCCGGACGGCTCCGTTATCGAAGGTCACCACGTGCTGGATTATCCCCGGAAGGCGGTCGGGGTGGTCCCGGTCAACGCGGCGGGCCAGGTGATGCTGGTCGACCACTACCGTTTTATCACGGATACGCGGGGCTGGGAAATCCCGGCAGGCGGCGTGGACGCGGGCGAGGAATTCGAGGCGGCAGCCCGGCGCGAGATGCTCGAAGAAAGCGGCTGTACGGGCGGTGACCTGACCTTACTGACCCGCAATCACCCCAGCAACGGCAGTTCCAACCAGTTGTTCGTGCTGTACCTGGCGAAGGGAGCCGAGCAGACCGCCCCGATTACCGACACTAACGAGATTATCCGGGCGCGCTGGTTCGAGGTGGGCGAGGTCCGCGAGTTGATTGATAAAGACGCCATCCCGGACGGCCTGACCCTTACAGCCCTGCTAAAGGCTTTTTACATGGGTCTTTTGTAAGGCCGGGCCGGGAGGAAAGTTATTCCTCCCAGTCCTCAATCTTTAACCCGACTATCCGGCTAAACTCTCGCGTGTTGTGGGTAACCAGGGTAACGTCATTCGCCAGGGCAATTGAGGCGATTAACAAATCATAAGGGCCGATTGGCAGACCGATGGCCTCCAACCTGGCCCGTTCGATTCCGGCCACCTGGGCGGCCTTGTCATCGAAAGGTAATGTAGAGAAGGGTTTTAGAAAATCCAGGAGTTTTTCGAGGGTTTCAACCGGCCTGTTACTCTTTTCAGCCCCGTACAACAATTCGGCCCTGGTTACGGCACAGACAAAAATTTCACCAGGCGTTATTGAAGAAATTTTGGCTAAGAGTTTGGGTGAATTGCCCCTGAGAATCTTCACGCAGACATTGGTATCGAGTGAATAAAGCATCTAGTCCAAATCCTCCCGAAGGTCATAATCACCCTGGGACGGACGTTCGAAATTGGTATCGCGCAGACTGCCGTAAACGCTTTCAAAGTAGCCGGGCGGCCAGCCTAATTCTTCGGGGTTTTTTGGCGGGGTATTGGGGGCGGGCGTCAATTCTGCCCGCAAAGAATGGGCCAGTTCTTCCAGTAAAGCCAGTTGTTCGGCGGGCGAACGCAGCCGTATTTCTTTGAGTAATTCGTCGTAGGTTAACACAACTAAACACCTTTTGCCTGAATTTTATGCCTGTTTTTGAATTATAACACCAAATACGAGTATTATCGTTGCCACATGACACAAACCAGAATAGTGGCACACCCAGCGGGCGGGAAATAACTACACTAATAACTGAGCACAAAAAAACTAAAACTTTGCATTTCTACCCCATAAATTCAAATAAAAAAGAGCGGCCAGGCAATTGGAACGCTCTTTTTGGGTTGAAAGAATTAAGGCTAAAGTTTACCTGGTTGCCAGTTTGGCGACCCCGGTCACGGCGTCCTGCTGCATCTGCTGGGCGGCGGCGGCGGGTTTGGCGGTTCCGGCCACGACCTGTTCGAGATTGGGCCGGAGGGCGGCCCAGACCGCCCGCATCGCCATTGTCGCCGGTTGGGGCTGGGCGATTTGCAGTTCGCTATAGAGGCCGCTCCAGACCGGGTTCCCCTTAACCGCGTCACTGTTCAGGAAGGCGGTGGTCGGCGGGAGCAGACTGGCCTCACTTAGAAGGCTGGACTGCTGGGCCGGTTGAGCCAGCCAGGACAGGAAAGTCTTGGCCGTATTCAGACGGTCGCCGCCGAGTTGCGCTCCCAGGAAGAAGGTCTGGCTGTCGCTAAAGGGGACTGCCGGTTTGCCGGTCTGGTCGATGTTCGGCAGGGGAGCGACCCCCAGGTCGAGCTTCGAGTCGGAGCCGGTGGCGTTGATAGCGTTCGAATACTGGCTTATGAGCGCGTCCGGCCCGATATAGAAGCCGAGCCGCCCATCCCGGAAGGCGTACTCAATCTGGTTATCCTTCAGGCGCGAGGTATCGCGGACGGTCTTATCCTTCAGGAGCGTGTTGATATAGGTCAGGGCGCTGACCATCTGGGGCGTGTTCAGGGTCGGCTGGTTCTGGCTGTCCAGGACCGTGCCGCCAAACCCACCCAGCAAGCTCGTCAGGAAGAAAGGCTCGTTTACGTCAATCGCCAGCCCGATAGACTTATTTTGCGTGTTGTAGAGCGGCTGGGCCATTTTGCCCAGGTCGGTCCAGGTCGTGGGCGGGGTCGGCACCAGCTTTTTGTTGTAGAGCAAGACCGTCGCGCCGCTAAGGGTATAGGGAACGCCCCACTGGGTGCCGTCTAGCTGGCTGCTGCCGAGCGCCTTCGGGTCGTACGCGCCCAGGAACGACTGGCCCAGGGCTTTGTCGGCGGGTTGGAGGGCCTTCGCGGCGGTCAGGTCGGCCACGTAATCGCCCGGCGCGACCATCAGGTCGGGCAATTCGTTCGGGGCGGCGTTCTGGACCGAATAAATCAGGTCGTCCGAGTCGAAATGCTGCAAGGTCACCTTGATACCGGGATAAGCCTTGCTGAAGTTGGCGACCTGGTCCTTCAGGGTTGAGGCCATCTTATCGGTGAGACCGTCCCAGATAACCAGGCTCCCTTTGGCGTTCGGGTCAACCACGCTCACCGTGGCCGAGGCGGTCGCGGGCGGGGTGTTCTCGGTGCCGGGCGTGAACAACACGCCGGGGGTCGGGCTCGTGGCCGCAGCGGTGGCCGCACTGGTGGCTCCACTGGTGGCTCCACTGGTGGCTCCACTGGTGGTTTGGGCCGTATCCCCGGCTACGACGGTGCCACTGCTGGGCGCGTTCGTTGAAGGGCTCGCAGCCTGGCCTGTCGAAGTCGGGGTCGGGGCCGTAGACTCGCCACAGGCTGCCAGGGTCAGGGTTAAAAGAAGGAGGCCGAGGACCAGCAAGCTCAGGCGGAAGGGGCGGCGCGCTTTATAAAAAAGTTGCATTTTCTTTCTTCCCTCCCGGCTAACTTATAAAGTCGAGGGCCGGGAACCCGGCTCCGACAACCGGCGTGGGGTCGGCCCCCAGCCACTTTTGCAGGACGGTACCATAGACCGAACGGAAGTCTACCTGGACCTTCATGTTGCCGTTGTCCAGGTCGGTCAGGGACGGCTGTTTGCCATAGATGCCCGGTTTGAGAGCGTTCTTGCCGCCCAGGATGAACATCGGCTCGGCGCTGCCGTGGTCGGTGCCCTTGCTGCCGTTCTCGGCCACCCGGCGGCCAAACTCCGAAAAGGTCATCGTCAGGACCGAGTCGGCCAGGTTGTGGGCCTGCAAGTCCTGGTAGAAGGCGCTCAAACCCTCGGCCAGGGTCTGGTGCAGGCGGGCCTGGGTCAGGGCCTGGTTGAAGTGGGTATCGTAGCTGCCATCGGTCGCCACGTAGAAAATGCGGGTGCCGTAGTCCGAGTTAAGAATCTGGGCGATTTGCTGTAAACGGTCCGCGAAAGGCGTCTTGGGATAGGTGACCGCCGGTTTGTATTCGGTCGTGATTTTAGCCAGGGAATCGCTGGCGTTAAGGGCGTCCAGGGCGGTCGTGCGGATATATTCGGCGGTGCTGTTCTGGGTGGCGAGGCCGTAGATTTTGCGGGCGGCGGCAAGCTGGGCGTCTTTATCCCCTTTTTGCGAGTTGTCGCCCCGGAACTGGAAATTCTGGATGCCGCCAAAGGACAGCACAACCGTCTTTTCGGTCGAGAAAGCCAGCGGCGCGCCGCCCCCCTGCCCGGTGTTCCCGATGGTCATGCCGAGCTTGGTCAGGGCGGTCGGGTCGGTCGAATTGTTCAGGTAGCGGCCAAGCCAGCCGTCACGGGCGGCGGAGTCGGGGTTGGCCGACTGCCAGATTTCCATCGAGCGGAAATGGCTGTAATTCGGGTTTGGATAACCGGCCCCGGCCACAATCGCCATCTGGCCGTTATCGTACATGGTTTTGAGTTCTTTAAGGGAGGCATGCAGGGCCAACTGGTCATTCAGTTTGATGATACCGTCGTCTTTGAGGCCGAGAGTGGGCCGGGCGGTGTGGTAGGCGCTGTCGGCGTAAGGGACCAGCGTATTCAGGCCATCGTTGCCGCCGGTCATCTGGACGACCACCAGGGCCTTTTTCCCGGCGGCCAGGCTGGCGGGAGCGGCGGCGACCGTCGCGGCCAGGAAGGTCGGGGCCATCACCCCGGCCATCGTCATAATGCCACAAGTCTTACAAAAATTCCTACGGGTAATCATTTTCTTACCTTTTGTTACTTCCTGATTGCTTTTTTACTGCTTTTCAATCAAATCCGGTTTAATCATTCCTGAAAATAGTGCTAGTAAACTCAGCCCACTACCTTCTGGCTGCTGCCCTCTGCCCTCTGACTACTAAAAACTAAACACTGAAAACTAAACACTATTATTTCAGCATATAGTCAGGAGTTGACATAATTAGATGCAGGGTGCCGCGCACCCGGCTGTCCACGGCTTTGGCGGTGCCTTTCCCGCTGGCGGCGGCGGTCAGGTCCGAGGCTTTGAGCGCGCCGGACGAGTTAAGGTAATCGGTCAGGGCGTTTTTGACTTCCGGCTGAATTTCGCCATCGAGGAAAATCCCGGCGAACCTGTCCACCACCGCGCCCGCGTTATCGGGGGGCTGGGTGGCGGCTCCACTGGTGGCTCCACTGGTGGTGCCACTCGAATTGAAACCGAGAAGCTCGTAGGGGTCGTAGCGGAACTGGCCGTTCTTTCTGGCGTCGGACAGGGCATTGGCGGTGTTTATGCGGTCGAAAAAGTACGAACTGTTAATCCAGTGTAAATTGCCGTCCCAGCCTTTGACGGTCGGCGGGTTAAAGAGAGTTTGACCCATCCCGGCGGCGGCGTTGGTCAGGTTGCTGGCGATATTGGTCGCACCGAGTTGCTTCGCCATCCCGATGACGTACTCGACCGGGCTTTTGACCAGGGCGTGATAGGCTTTATCCGAGAGAAATTCCGGCGCGTTAAAGAGGGCCCGCATGACTTCCAGGATGCTGTAATTGTTCTTGAAATAGACATCGGTCAGGCGCTGGGTGACGGACGCTTCGGGGTTGGGATAGACAAAGAACTCCCAGAGCTTGTTGACGATAAACTGGCCGGATTCAGGCCGTTTGAGAATAATGTCGATAATATCGTCGCCGTTGAAGTTGCCCGTCTGCCCCATAAAGGTCTTGCTGCCGGTATCGTGCTGGTTGGCGTTAAAGACATAGGCCCGGTCTTTGTAGCCCCAGCCGGTAAAGGCGCGGGCGGCCTCGCGCACATCGGTCTCGGTATAATTGCCGATGCCGATGGTGAAAAGTTCCATCAGTTCGCGGGCGTAGTTTTCGTTAGGCGCGCCCTTGCGGTTGGACTGTCCATCGAGGAAGTCAATCATGGCGGGATTGCGCGAGACCTTTTTGGTCAGGTCGTTAAAGTTGGCGAGGGCGTTATCCCGGAAAAGCTGGTTTTGCTCAAGCAAGAGCATGGGGTCGCGTACCTTGGAGAAAGAACTGGTGAAATGGCCGTGCCAGAACAGGGTCATTTTCTCCTGCAAGGGCTGTTTGGTCCGCGCCATCAGAAGCAGCCACCAGTAGGCAATATCGTTCAGGCCCGGTTCGTAGCCGTTTTCCTGGAGTTTTCGTTCCAGGTTAAAGGCCAGGTTACCGTCAATTTGAAAATTGAGGAGTTTTTCGACCGCGTCGGCGTGACTAAGGGCCGCCAACTGGTCGATTTCCGCCGGAGTCCCGCCAAACCCCGCCCTTCTCAAGAGGTGGGCAGCCTGGGTGCGACGGTCGCTTAATGGATTGGTACTCATTCTATTTCCCTCGAAATAACCATATCACACAATATATTCTAATACGCTCAGCCAGTAAATTAGTTACCCGGAAACAAAATAATCAGGACTTCTGGGGTGGTAGGAGCCGGGGTAACAGGGCGTATTTCGACTTATCCGGGTCTATCTTAATATAATAAGGTAAGAGGCGTGTAATGGCTGTGTAAAATGAGTGTAAATGAGTGTAAAAAGAAAAGGGGTATTTTAAAAAGTGTAAATTCTTGTTTTTAGTAGGCAGAGGGCAGAAGGCAGAGGCCAGAGGGCAGAGGGCAGAAGGCAGAGGGCAGAGGGCAGAAGTCAGAGGGCAGAAGTCAGAGGGCAGAAGTCAGAGGGCAGAAGGCAGAGGGCAGAGGGCAGAAGGCAGAGGGCAGAGGCCAGAGGGCAGAGGGAACCGGTAGGCAGTTGTCGTTAGGAAGCAGACAGAGGGCAGGCGGTAGAAGCAGACAGAGGGCAGGCGGCAGTAGGTGGGAGGCGGCAGACAGTAGGCAGTAGGCGGTAGGTGGGAGGCGGTAGGTGGGAGGCGGTAGGCAGAAGTAGGTAAATAGTTTTTATACTCCCTGCCCTCTGACTTCTGCCTACTGCCCTCTGACTTCTGCCTACTGCCCTCTGACTTCTGCCTACTGCCCTCTGTCTACTAAATATTTACCAGCGAACCGTCCTCGATACGGATGACCCGGTCGCAAAAATCGAGCATTCTTTCATCGTGCGTGACCATCACTGCCGCTTTCTGGCGGGATTTAACTTCCCTGACCAGCATTTCTACCACCTGCTGCCCCCGGTGGGAGTCGAGGCTGGCGGTAGGTTCATCGGCTAACAGCACGTCAGGGTCGCTCATCAGCGCCCTGGCGATAGCTACCCGCTGGCGTTCTCCGCCCGAAAGTGCTTCGGGATAATGGTCCAGCCGGTTTTTCAGGTCGAGGTTAGCCAGCAAATCTCTGGCCTTCTGTTCGCTTTGTTTGGCCCCCGCTTTATTCAACTTGCCTATTAAAAGCAACTGGTCGAGGGCGGTCAGATAGGGGACCAGGTTGGACGATTGCAAGATAAACCCGATATGTTTCAACCGGAAGCCTGTCACGGCGGCTTTGGGCAGGCTGTTCAAATCGGTGCCGCCGATAGAAATCTTGCCGCTGGTCGGGTGGAGCAGCGCCCCGGCCACCGCTAACATGGTAGTCTTGCCCGAACCGGACGGCCCTACCACCGCCACGAATTCGCCGGGTAAAACCTGCAAGGAAACCTCGTTTAAGGCCGCTACCCGGTTGTCGCCTTCGCCGTAAACCTTGCTAACTTTGTCTAAAATTAGTCCACTCATCTTTTCTCTCCAAAATATTTTACAAACACCCTAATCGGCCCGCCCTATCGCCAGCAAGGGGTCAATCCGGGCGATGCGCCACAAGGAAAGGAGCGTGCCGACCAGGGCCACCGCCACCAGCAACACCCCGTAACCCAGCACGATGGCGCTATCGAGGGAAAATGGAACGCTGGCGGGCATTATGGCGGCCACGCCGAAGGTCAACAACGCCCCAACCACTACCCCTGCCGCCGCCAGGAGGATTACCTGCCCGACCAGGTCTTTCGCCAGGAACGCGGTGCTGGCCCCCAGGGTTTTTAAGATGCCGAACTGGTTGGTCTTCTGTAAGGTCATTACGTAGAAGAAGGCGGCCATAATGAACGAGGCAATCAGGAAAAGAAAGACCATAATCATGCTGATTGTACCCATTTCCTCGGAGTAGCCGGGCAGCTTCTGAATGGCTTCCTGGCGGCTGACGACATCCAACCCGCCCAGGGCCTTGACCGGGGCCAACTGGTCTTTATTCATCTGGATGGCTATCGCGCTAACCGGGTCGGCCAGGTTATTTTTCGAAGCCGCGTTCACGAACCGCAAGGACTGCCAGGTCGCCATATCGGTGAAAATTACCGGCACGTGACTGTAGGTCTGCCCGGAAGTAAAGCCGGTTACGGTTAATTTTACGCCGGAGGTGGGGTCGGTCAGGGTAGAACCGGTCTCAAGCTGGCCGCTTTCCAGAAATGTCTTATCGACCACCGCGCTGCCTGCCGGTTGGCCCTTAAGGCCGCTCCCTTTATCAATTTTGGGGGCGAGGAAACTTTCCGCCTCGATACCAAATACCGCCACGTCTATCTTTGCGCCCGCCGGGGTCTGAATGGTTATTATGCTTTCGCCGAGCGGGGCCGTCGCCGTTACTCCCGGCACCTGCCTGATGCGCTCAGCCGCGGCTTTTTCCAGTAGCGACCGGCTAAGGGACTGCCGCGTTTCCGGCTCAAAGGCGATATAATCGGCCTTCATGTTCTGGAACGATGAAGCGTTGTCGGTGGCAAGACCGGTCGCCAGCCCGGATAACAAAAAGACCAGCCAGGCCAGCAAGGTCATAATCGCCCCAACCATCAAAAAGCGCAGCCAGGAATGCTTTAATTCACGAAATGCTAAAAACATATCTTTCTCCTGATTATTCACATTCAATTAGTCATGTATGACTAATCCGGCTTGAGTATATCATGTTTGCAAAATTAGTCAAATTTGATTATTATTGGTTTAATATTCGGGAAAAATGGTTTGGTTGCAGAAAGGTTTGGGGCGTATGGAAGAAAACGAATTATTGCTGCTGGGCTTGCTCCTGACGCAGAGCCAGCACGGCTACCAGATAAACGAATTTATCGAGAAAAATCTCTCCCGCATCACCGAAATGAAAAAAGGGAACGCCTACGCCGTGCTGGAACGGCTGGCAAAAGAAGGGTTTGTGGATGTCCATTCCGAGCAGGAAGGCAAACGGCCCCAGCGCAAGGTCTACAGCATTACCCCGTCCGGGCAGGCCAGGTTCATGGAGTTGCTAAAGGCGGACTTAGCCGAGACTGGCCGTTTGAGCCTGGGTGGGAATATCGGGCTGATGTTTATCGACCATCTTTCCGGGGAAGAAATAATCGGCCTTTTAGAAGAAAAATTAAAGAAGGTCCGGGAACAACTGGCCGCCTACCAGGGTACGCCCAAACACGGCTTCGGCATCGGGGTGGACCTGGCGGTTGACCGGATGCGCGCCATTTTCCAGGCTGACGAAAGCTGGCTTGACGCGGCCATCCGGCAACTGAAGGCGGAAGACAGTAGCCGGTAGGCAGAGGGCAGTAGACAGAGGGCAGAAATCAGAAGTCATAGGTCAGGTAGTATAAATACTGACTGGCAACTACTGCTCACTACCGGTTACTGCCCCTCTATCTAATGGTAGAGGGCTGGTAATGCAAGAACTTCCTACCGGCTACTGCCTTCTGCCCTCTGACTACTGCCCTCTGACTACTGCCCTCTGACTACTGCCTTCTGCCCTCTGACTACTGCCTTCTGCCCTCTGTCTACCGACTACTGCCTACTGTCTACCGACTACTGTCCTCTCACTACTTATCCAGCAACCCTTTCAAGGTCTTGAGAAGACCGTTATCCGGCTCGATAGCGATACCCTTGTTGTACTGGGCCTGGGCCTGGTCTTTCTGGTTGTTGTAGTAGTAAGCCAGCCCCAGCCAGCCGTAATAGTTGGCGCTATTGGGCGCGATAGCGGTCGCCTTCTGCATATAGGTGATGGAGTTGGCGTAATCGCCCTGCTGGTAATAGACGTACCCGGTAATCCAGTTGTAATTGGCGCTGCTCGGGTAGAGTTCCAGGGCTTTCTGGGCCTTTTCCAGGGCCAGCGTGCGGTCGGCCTTGGCCTGGGTCGGGTTGCTCTTATCCAGGGCTGTAGCCCGGTCCAGCAGGGTGTAAGACCACCAGAAGTAGCAATCGGCGTAGTAAGAGTCTTGCTGGGTACACCGCTCGAAATTCCCGATAGCGTCATCGTATTTTTTGTCGTTATCCTGCACCACCCCCAGCACGTACAGGGCCTGTTTGCTGTTCGGGGCTTTCTTCAGGGCGTTGTTGGCATAGGTCTCGGCGTTGGTATAGTCCCCGGCTTCCAGGTAATAGTTTGCCAGGTGCGAGTTGGTAGTAGCCGAGTCCGGCGCGATTTTTTGCGCCTTCTGGTAAAGCTCGAGGGCTTTGGCCTGGTTCGCCTTGAAGGTAGCGTCGTCGCCGGGCGAGTACAGGTAGATGTCGCCCCGGACAAAGAGAGCCGTAGGCAGGTTCGGCCAGGCCGCGATAGTTTTATCCATAGCGGCGGCAGAGCCGGGGAAATCCTCCTGGTAGGAGAGGTTTGTCGCCAGCAGCCAGTTATAGTAAGGGTCGGTGGCGGAACTCCCGGCGGCCTGCTGGGCGGCGGTGAGTTCGGGCCTGGCCTGGTCCAGCTTCAAAACGTAGGTATAGTAGGTCGCCATTGCCATGTGGCCGACCCAGCCGTTCGGGTCAAGCTGAAGGGCTTGCTGGGCCGCTTTCTGGGCGTCGGTATAGCGGGCGCTGTTCCCGTAAACGTCAACCAGGTATAGATAAGCCAGCGGGTCTTTGGTGTCGTACTGGAGCGATTTCTCCATCGGCTCGATGCCCCCGGCGTCCTGGTCGTAGAGATAGAGGGCCAGGCCGTAGTCGCGCCAGACTTTGGCGTTGGACGGGTTATCAATGCTCAACTTGCGGTACTTGCCGAGGCCGCCCTGCAAGTCGCCCTGGGTAAAGAAGGTCGTGTAGGCGTCCTTCAGGGCGTTCGAAACCGGGTCAACCGGGGCGGTCGTCGGCGGCGCGGTGGTTACCGGCGCAGTCGTGACCGGGGCGGCGGTGGTAGGGCCGGTGGTGGGCGTGGCAATCGGGCCGGGGCCGCTGGTGGGTTTGACATTGACAGTCGGCTGGACGGCGGTTGCGGTCGGCGGGAGCGCAGGCGGCCCTTTTATGAGCAAGAGAATTGACAGGATGACTGCAATAGTCACCAGGACAATCGCCGTAATCCCAATAATCAAGACCAGATTTGGTTTTTTGTTCCCGGCAGCGACAACCTGCGGGTTGGTATAACCCCCGGCTGGCGTATTGGTATAGCCCTGGGGCGGAGTGCCGCCCGGCGGGACGGTGCCATAGGGCGGGGTGCCGCCAAAACCCGGCGGTGGGGTGGTGCCCGGCGGGAAATTGCCCTGCGGCGGGGTCCCGGTCGCGGTCGCGCCCTGCTGGGTGTACTGGGCCGAAAGCCCGGCGACCTGGGTGCGGTCGTAACCGGTGGCCGGGGGGATAAAACTCCCGCTCGGACCCTGCGGCTGGCCCTGGAAATTGGTAGGGGCCTGGGTCGCGCCATAACCGGCGGTCGAATTGCGGTTCAAGAGGTCAGGCGGGTTAATCACGGCAGTCGGGCTGGTAAAACTGACAGCCCCGCCGCTGGCGACCGCCGCGAAAGCTTTTGCCATCTCCCCGGCGCTCTGGAAGCGGTCTTCCGGCTTTTTCGCCAGCGCCCGGTTGATAATCTCCTGGACCGGGGGCGGCACCTGGCCCTGGCTCCGCTCGACAATGGAGGGGATAGGTCGCAGGAGGTGGCCCATCATGACCTGTTCGGTAGCCCCGGTATAGGGGAGTTCGCCGGTCAGCATCTGGAACAGCACGCAGCCGAGCGCGTAAATGTCGGTGCCGACCGCCACGTTGCCTTCGAGTTGTTCGGGCGACATGTAGGAAATCGTGCCCATCACGCCGGTCCGGCTCTGGGCGCTGGACGAACTCAACACCTTGGCGATACCGAAGTCGCCTAAAAGCAGGCGGTCGTCCTCGGCCCGTAAAAGCATGTTCTGCGGCTTGATGTCGCGGTGGACGATATAGCGGCGGTGGGCGTAATCGAGGGCGGCGGCGACCTGGGTCAGGTAGGCGCTGGCCTGTTGGAGAGTGAATTTGCGTTCTTTGCGGAGTTTGTCGTGCAGGGTGCCGCCTTCGATGTAGGGCGTGACGAGATAAGCGGTATCTTCGGCCTGGCCGTAGTCGTAAACGGTGAGAATATTGGGATGTTCAAGGGCGGCGATAGACTGGGCTTCTTTTTCAAAACGGGTCAAAAAGTTCTCGTCCTCGGTCAGTTCCGAGTTCAAAACTTTAACCGCGACCCGGCGTTTTAACAACTGGTCCATCGCCAGGTAGACCTGGGCGAACCCGCCCTGCCCGATTTTTTTCTCTAAACGATAGCGTGTGTTTAAGACGCTGTTTTCCGTAATCATCCCAATAAACTCCTGCCCGCTGGCTTCGATAGGTGTATGAAATAATAAGATAAGAATAAGAAAAGGAAACTGGCAAAATTTCGGATTATGGCAATTAACCATTCGGATTAATTATAGACTAATTTTTCCGTTTTTTGGTATGAGATTCCTCACTAAGTTTTGGAGGGCAGAGGGCAGTAGCCAGAAGGCAGAGGGCAGTAGGCAGTTTTTAGTGTTTAGTAGGCAGAGGGCAGAAGTTAGAAGTTAGAAGTCAGGGGACAGAGTGACGGGAGTGTTTTTAGTTTGGGGTTAATTTCATACTTATTTCACATTATCGCCTATTTATTCCACAAACAAATAACAAAGTCTAGTGATGTGGCAACCGAAAGGCTGAGCTATAGTTAAACCACGGCCAAACTGAAGCAGTCTGACCCGGCTAACAAAGAGACATTTTAGGGTTTACCCCTGAAAATTGACCCGACTGAAAGGACTATGACAATGATAGCAACTTTACAACTCCTGAAAGAACCCCGGCATTTTTCAGAGAAATTCAAAAACTTAGCCGGGGCCCTGGTTTTGCTACTGGCGCTGCTGGTAAGTTTCGCGCCCAGCCCTACTTTCGCCGCTACCACTACTACTACTACCCTTACCAGGTGTACCGAAACAGATCTGCGGATGGCAATTTCAAAAGCGCAGCTTGGTGATACCATCAAGTTTGGTTGCAGCGGCAGCATTACAATAACCGGCAGCTACATCAATATTGACAAATCTTTGACCCTGGATGGGGTAGGTCAGCAAGTTATCTTCAGTGGTGGGTCAACCGCGCAACTCTTTTTTGTCAGCGGCTATTACACAGCGACTTTTAACAACCTGATCATGCGTAACGGCAATAGTAAGGATGGCGTCGGTGGCGCTATTACCGCCCAGGCCAATAGCACCGTTAACATTAATAATGTTAATTTTTCGGGCAATACCGGTTACGAGGGTGGCGCCATTTACAACCAGGGCGCAATCGTCAATATAAATAACGCTACCTTTTCAGGCAACTCGGCTGCTTTTGAAGGAGGGGCTATCTACAGCGCGGGTACAGGCATATTGAATATTAACAATTCTACCTTTTCGGGTAACACTGCTAATATCAGTAGCGGGGCGCTTTTCAACGAAGCCGGTAACGTCACGATAACTAACAGCACTTTCACTACTAATGCTTCCAGGCAGGATAGCGGGGCTATCAACAACCAGAATGGGACTGTTAAAATTGACTATTCCACCTTTGCCGCCAACTCCGGCACTATGGGAGGTGGGATTTTCAATGCCAAACAAATGACTATCACTAACTCCACCTTTACCGGCAATAGTGCTACAAGTAACAGCGGGGGTGCCGTGCAAAATTCCTATTACGCCACTCTTGACGTAGCGAACTCTACTTTTGCCAACAATTCGGCCAGTATGTCGGGTGGCGCAATCTATAATGTTGGTACTCTGACCGTTACCAACAGCACCCTTGCCAACAACTCATCGCAACAGGCTGGCGGCGGAATTTCCAACGGGTTTGTCTATTTGCCAAACTATGTCTATGTCAAAGGGTCGGCCAAATTAGTCAACACCATCCTGGCGAACAACGGTTCAGGCGGCAACTGTGGCGGCAGTTTCACCGATGGCGGCTATAACCTGGAAAGCGCTAATAGCTGCGGCCTGAGCAAGACCAGCCACAGCCTGGTTAATAGCGACCCCAAGTTCGCTACCAGCACTCCAATTTCCAACGGCGGTTCCGTTCAAACGCTGGCCCTTCAACCCGCCAGTCCGGCTATAGCGGCTGGAAATCCGCTGGTCTGCCAGGGTATCCTGGTGAGCGGTAAGGACGCACGGGGCCTACCCCGCCCCGCTAGCTACTGTGACATCGGCGCTTACGATAGCTTTGGGGTTCCGGCCCCAGTTACGGTTAAGAGCCCAACCACTACCATTTTAACTCTTTCTACTTCAAGCGCAGTCCGTGGCACCCAGGTGCAAATGAGAGTGACCGTCACAAAATCCCTGAATACCCCGGTCACCGGTAAGGTGGTCTTCAAAGAAGGAAACAGCATTCTGGCGGAAGTTACCCCGGATAGCAATGGATTAGCCGCAGCCGTCTACGATACAACTAACAAGACCCGGCTAACAATCCACAACCTGCAAGCCCAGTTTGTTGGGGACAATACTTATGCGCCGAGTACCTCGACCGTAGTTTCCCTTTTCGTAAGCTAAAGTTAATCAAGCGACTTCTAAACCAACCATAACCGTCCTGGTACTCTCAAAGGCCAGCGACGGTTTTTTATGGGTTCCAGGAATTATATAGCTTTGACCTAAAACCGTGTGGATTGTGAGCACAATTTAGTGCAGTTCGCGGTTAACGACTTTGCATTTATGAGGAGCGTCCGGCCCCTTTGACAGACGCGGGCGATACTTATAAAGTTAGCACCTGAAATAATTTTCTTTTTTAGCGGGAAGCAATCCATGCCAACTCACGAACCAGTTCGAAAGCCAGCTCAAGACCAACCACAAACCGAAAGCGGCCAGCCAACCGGCCAGCCGAAGAAGCGAGGCCGCAAAAAGGCCGCGCCGCCGGAAGTCCCCGCCAGCCCGGACCAGGACCAACCCCCCGCCCAGGCCGAGATTTCTCCGGGCCGGGAGCCGGGGAAACGCCGCCAGGCCAAAACGCCAGCCGGGGAACCTGCCGGGGAAACAAACCTTTTTGAACCCAGTCCAGGCGAAACAGGTCCGGTCGCGCCAACCCCTGCGGCTGTCGGCACCGTTACGGCTGGCGAGAGTGAGGCCGACTTAAAACGGGCCGAGGACGAACTGAAGGACCGCTGGACGGTAGCCGGGGAGACCCAGGCGGCCCAACTCGAACCGGGCCTGGCCGTCCTCCCGCCCGATACCAGCGTGGCCTGCGGGGTCAGCCTGTTCCTGAAAACACTTAAAGGGCAGAGCGTCCAGACCCACAAGACTTACCGGGTGGCCTGCCGTATCTTCATGTACTTCCTCTACGAAAGCGGCCTGGGCGACCCCTCCACCATAGCCGTGACCGCCTTGCAGCCCTTAATCCTGGAAGATTATTACCTCTGGCTGGTCGACCGCTATAGCCGGGCCAAGAAAATGACCGTGGCGGGCTACATGGCGGGGCCGCGCAACCTGTTCGCCTACCTGGCCCGGCGCGACCTGACCCCCGGCCACGTCCAGTACGCCAAGATGACCGGGGGCCTGGCCCGTCTGGTCGGGCGGGGCGGTTACAAGACCCCACGGGTGGACTTTAGCGAAACCCGCAAACTGGCCGAGTTCATGTACCGCCTTAAAGTCCCTGCCGCCGACGAACTGGTCGCGCTGGCGAACCAGGCCGCAGCCCAGGCGGTTGACGCCGCAACGGTCAAAGAAGGGCCGGACGATGAGTTAAGGCTGCTCTGGCAAAAACACCTTTTCGCGGCCAAACGCAAGCTCAACCCCGCCGAGCTAAATTTGCGCCGCCAGGAGTTGTTGCGGGACCGGGCGCTTATCCTGACCCTCTACACGACCGGGATGCGCCGCGAGGAAGTATCGCGCCTGAACCGGGCCGACGTGCGGGACGGGCGGCTGGAAGAAGTCTTGATTACGGGCAAGGGGGACAAGGAACGGGTGGTCTTTTTTGATGGGCCGACCTTGCAGGTGATTTCGGAATATTTGAAGGCCCGCAACGATAGCTACCAGCCTCTTTTCATCCAGCACCGGGTCAGCCGGGGCCAGCCAAAGGCCGGGGGCGCGAACTTCCGGCTGTCGCCCTTTAGCGTGTGGGCGGTGGTGCAGAAGTGGGCCGGGGAAACCGGGGTCGAGGTGAACCCGCACGATTTCCGGCACGCCCTGGCTACCACCATGCTAAACAACGGGGCCCAACTGGGCGAGGTGCAGGACGTGCTTGGACACGCCAGCCCGGTCACGACCAAGATGATTTACGCCCACTACGAGCGCAAAACCTTGCGGGCGGCGGTCAACCGCCACCGGGTCGGGGTCGAAAAACTGGCGGAGGGCAGTAGCCAGTAGCCAGAGGGCAGTAGCCAGAAATCAGTTTTTATATTCCCTATTTTCTGCCTTCTATTTTGCCTTCTATATAGTAGTCAGAATAATAGTAGTCAGAATAGTAGTTAGAGGTCAAAGGGTAGTAGTCAGTTT